>CAVXBH010000001.1:0-7532 GCA_963759945.1 uncultured Solirubrobacteraceae bacterium
GATCGGACCCGGAGTGCGAAGCCGATCCGACTCGGTTCGCCGAGACCGGAGCCGTTGCGACGCGGATGCGCAGCAACGGGCAACCGTCGCGACTTGGTCCCTCCTCCCTACCTGCCCAATCTGCGCGCTCTAGCCCGGAACGGACGGTCGCGCTGAGCGTCAAGCACAGAAGTCGCGCGCGACTGCGACCAGCGTCTGTGCCCTTCGCAAAAGGGACGGGCCCCTGATTGAAGTTGCCAAGAACGGCAAGGTCGCCAGCATCGTTGGCGCCGGTCAGCGAGCGAGCGTAAGCAAGCGGGCGCGGCGCACGGCGGCAGGTTGCACCTAATGGGATTTCCTTCACGCTGGTTCGGACCGGCCGCTGGTCGAGGAGGCCACGCATCCAGGTCAGTTTGACCCCGGCCGGCAGGAACTGCGTCAGATCGGACCCGGACTAAGAAGCCGATCCGATGCGGTCTGTCGAGTCCGGCGCTGATCCGGCGGGGTCGCGCTGGACGCGTCGTCAGGCGCAGAAGTCGGCCGCCACTGCGACCAGCGTCTGCGCGACGCGCTCCGCGGAGGCGACGCTGACCCACTCGTTTGCGCCATGGGCGCCCTCTCCGGCCGGGCCGTCGAGGACCGTCGGGATGCCGGCCGCCGCGATGAACGCGGCGTCGGTCCAGAAGGCCGCGCCGGCGACCTCGGCGCCGCCGGCGGCGTTGCGAACGAGCCCGACCAGCTCGTGCTCCGGGTCGATCGCGAACGGGTCGCGGACGAGGCCGATGGTGGCCGGGAGACCCTCGAGCTCGGCGGCGAAGGTCGCCGCGTCCTCGCCCGGCAGCGTGCGGCGCTCGACGGTGACGACACAGCGCGCCGGATAGGACGAGGTCTCGACGCCGCCCGTGATGGTGCCGGCGTGCACGGACCCGCGGCCGAGCAGCGGGTGTTCCGGCCGGGTCGTCAGCGTCTCGTCGAGCGAGCGGATGCGCTCGAGCACCGGCGCGGTCGCGGTGATCGCGTCCCGGCCGAGGTCCGGGCGCGAGCCGTGTGCGGCCACGCCCTCGACGACTATCTCCGCCCAGACGAAGCCCTTGTGGGCGACGACGACTTCGAGCTCCGTCGGCTCGGTGACGATCGCGGCGTCCGCGGTCACGGCGCGCAGCACCTCCTGGATGCCGAGCGAGGCGTGTTCCTCGTCGGCCACGCAGGCGACGACGACGTCGCCGCGCAGCCCGAGGCGGGCCGCGTCACGGGCGGCGACGAGCGCCGCGGCCACCCCGGCCTTCATGTCGTAGCCGCCGCGCCCGTACAGCCGGTCGCCTTCGCGGCGTGCGGCGAACGGCTCGGCCATGCCCTCGACGCTGACCGTGTCGAGGTGACCGCAGAGCAGCAGCGTGCGGCCTGGGTGGGCGGCTCGGGTCCCGCTCGCGCGAACCAATACGGACGGGCGTCCGGGTGTCGCTTCCAGCACCTCGGTCCCGAGGCCCTCGGCGGCGGCCCAGTCGACAACGGCCGCCACCGCCGCGCACTCACCGGCCGCGGGGTGGGTGGTGCGGGTGAGCGAGGGGTTCACCGAGTCGATGCGCATGAGCCGCTCGGTGAGGTCGGCGACGCTCACGGCCCTTCGGGATGCTCCCGCCACCAGGCCACCGTGTCGCGCAGGGTGGTTTCCAGGTCGATCTCGGGTTCCCAGCCAGTTGCGGCCGTCAGCTTCTCGCGCGAGCCGCGGACCTCCATGACCTCGTTGACGCGCACGAGGTCCGGGTTGATCTCGTGATGGGTCGCGCCGAGCGCGGCGACGAGCTCACGCGCGGAGGCGGTCCGTCCGGAGCAGACGTTGTACGCCTCGCCGGCCTCGCCGCGCTCGGCGAGCAGCCGGTACGCGCGGACGACGTCACGCACGTCGGTGTAGTCACGGCGCGTGTCCGGGTTGCCGGTGACGACCGTGTCGCCGATCGCCGCCTGCCGGGCGAAATTGGCGATGGCGTACATCGGATCCTGGCCGGGCCCTGCGTGATTGAACGCGCGTGCGGTCACCACGCGCAGGCCGTACGCGTCGGCGTAGAAGCGCCCCATCAGATCGGTGGCCGCCTTCGAGACGGCGTACGGGTTCTGCGGGCGCAGCGCCATCGTCTCCGTCATGGGCAGCGCCTCGGGCCGGCCGTAGACCTCTCCGGACGACGCCATCAGCACCGTGGCGCCCGGCGCGGCGGCGCGGACGGCCTCCAGCACGTTCGCCGCGATCGCGACGTTGCCGCTGAGCGTGCCGGTGGGGTCCTCCCACGCGCGGCCGACGTGGGCCTGCGCGGCGAGGTGGTAGACGACGTCGGGGCCGGCTGCCGCGACCGCGTCGCGCGTCGCCTCGGCGTCGGTCAGGTCGGTGCCGGTCGCCCGGGACATCGGGAGGACCTCGTCGCCGGCGGCGGACAGGTGCTCGGCGAGGTGGCGGCCGGCGAAACCGGTGCCGCCAGTGATGAGGGCCTTCACGCCCGAGTGACGATCAGATGCTCGACGTTGCCGTGCCCGTTGGTCGTCGAGTGGTCCTCGTCGGCCGGCGCGGCCTCGCCCGGGGGCGGGTTCAAGCGCTCCTCGATGGTCCCGAGCAGCGTCCCGAAGAGCAGGTGACGCCAGGTCGCCTGGGCGAGCGCGCGGCGGTCGCCCCACAGCTGGGGGAACTGGTCGCCGGCGGGGTGAACCGTGCCCAGGAACCGGGTGAGCGGCCAGGTGGCCGCGTGCTCGGTCAGGCCCGCGAGCGCGCCGCGGACCGGGCCCGGACCGCCGACGGCCGGGGAGATGGCCGCGTAGGCCGCCCCGAAGACGGCGCCGTTGAGGACATGCAGCGCGTGGCCGATCGCGAACGTCGCGACCGTGCCGCGGCGGCGCGTGATCCCCGCGCCGAGCAACTCGGCGTCGTCGTAGTCCACGCCGAAGACGCGCTTGTCGAGCGGCTGCTGCGCTGCCCAGATGCCTGCGGCGACAGCACCGGCAAGAGCGCCGCGCATGACTCGGGTGGTCTCCACCGTTCGGACTGTAACGACGGACACACGACGAGGTAATGCTCTTCATGGAGCACCTGCACGCAAGGGCGCGGGAGAAGGGCGTTCAGCCGATCGTCTATTGGCTCGTGCGTGCCCTGCTGCAGCCGTTCTTCCACCTGTACTTCCGTCTTTCGCGGATCGGCCGCGAGCACGTGCCCGCCGACGGCCCGTACATCGTCGCCGCCAACCACCGCTCGTTCCTGGACCCCTTCATCATCGCGACGATCGCGCGCCGGCCGCTCTATTACGTGGCCAAGCGCGAGCTGTTCGAGCGCAAGTGGCAGGGCTGGCTCCTCAACGCGCTGGGCGCCTTCCCGGTCGACCGCGGCGCCGGCGACAACGAGATGCTCAAGACCGCGCGCGCCATCCTGGACCGCGGAGACAGCGTCCTGATCTTCCCCGAGGGCACGCGCATCCGCCCGGGCTCCCTGGGCGCGCCGCGCCGCGGTGTCGGGCGCCTGGCGCTCGAGGCCGGTGTCCCGATCGTCCCCGTCGCGCTGATCGGCACCGAGGACGTGCGCAAGGGCTGGCGCATCCGCCCGCGTAAGGTCCGCGTCCGCATCGGCGCCCCACTCACCTTCCCGCGCGTGGAAGCCCCGACGCGCGAGCTCGCCGCGGCCGTCACCGACCGCATCTGGCCGTGCGTGATGCTCCAGTGGGAGTGGCTGGGCGGCATGCCGCCGCTGCGCCGTGCCGCCGTCATCGGTGACGGCGCCTTCGCGGCGCCGCTCTCCACGCTCCTCGAACGCGCGGGCCTCGAGCTGTCCCGCGACGTCGCGCACGCCGACCTCGTCGTGCTCACGGGTCCCGTGGCCGACGTCAGCGCCATCCCCGAACGCGCCGGCGTGCTGCTGGCCGGTTCCGGCGACCTGAGCGTCCCGCAGGGACGTGTCGCCCGCGTCGGCTCCGTCACCGACGACACCCTGCTGTTCGCGACCGACGACCGCGGCCTTGCCCGGCAGTTGCGGGAAGTCTGCGCCGTCGCGGGGCGCGAGGCGACGGTCGAGCGCATCGCTGCCTAGAGGTAGCCTGCATGCGTGGACGCCGCCGGCAACAAGGCCAAGCTCGACGCGGACTTCTCCGACCTGTACCGGACGCACCTGAAGGACGTCTACTCGTACTCGTACTACCGGGTGGGCAACCACCACGACGCCGAGGATCTGACGGAGCAGACGTTCCTGCAGGCCTACCGGCACTTCGAGCGTGCGCAGCGCGAATCCAACGGCCGGCCGCTGCGGCCGTGGCTGATCCGGATCGCGCACAACCTCGCGGCGAACTTCTACCGCGACCGCTCGCGCAAGCCGCAGACCAATCTCGACGACGCGGGCGTCCTGGCGGAGACCCACACCACGGAGACCATCGTCGAGCACCGCGACGAGCTGGCGCGCATCCTCGAGTGCGTCCAGGACCTGCCCGACGACCGGCGGGAGGCGCTGATCATGCGCTTCGCCCTCGGCATGGACAACCGGGAGATCGCGCGGGCGCTCGGCCGCTCGGACGGCGCGACCAAGGTGCTCCTGCACCGCTCCATCCGGCAGCTCGAGGGGCTGGTCAAGGAAGCGGAAGGGCCGGTGACCATTCCTGATGGCTGATTTCGAGACCCTGCTCCGCGAGGCCTTCGCGCCCGTCGATCCGCCAGCGGAGCTCGAGGCCCGGCTCGAGGAGCGGCTCACGACCCTGGTCGACGCCGCCGTCGAGGAGCTCGAGGGCTGGGAGCTCACGACGATGCGCGACCCGCGCCGCTGGGGGCCGACCATCGCCGCGGCGACCGTGGGAGGCACCGCCGCCGTCGGTCTCGTCCTCGTGCGCACCCAGCGCCGCCGCCACAAGCGCCGTGCCGTTTCGGACAACGTGCTCGAGCTGGCGGAGAACACGGTGCGCGACCTCGCGCGCGAAGCCACGAAGATCATCGACGAGGGCAGGCGCCGCTTGTGATCCGACCGGGCGATGAGGGCGTAGGGACTCCCACGATGGCTGACCTACGCGACCTGGCGGACGAGGATCTCATGCACCTCGTCGCCCGTAGCGATGCCCGAGCCTTCGAGGTCGTCTACGAGCGCCACTCCGGCGTCGCCTTCTCGCTCGCCTACCGGATGGTCGGCAAACGCGTCGCGGCCGAGGACGTGGTCCAAGAGGCCTTCCTCAACCTCTGGCGCTCGGGGGCCCGCTACGACCGGGCCCGCGGCAGCGTGCGCACCTGGGTGCTCGGCATCGTGCACCACCGCGCCATCGACTCCCTGCGGCGCTCGACCGTCCACGAGAAGCGCCGGACGGGCGACGAGGACATCGCCGAGCGCCTCGAGGCGCCCGAGCGCACGGACGTCGAGGCGGCCCGCCGCGACGAGGCCCGCACGGTGCGTGCCGCGCTGGACACCCTTCCCGCAGAGCAGTGCCAAGTGATCGAACTCGCCTACTTCGGCGGGTTCTCGCATTCCGAGATCGCGGAGATGCTCGAAGCGCCGATCGGAACCATCAAGGGCCGCATGCGTCTTGGCCTTGAAAAGATGCGCAACGCGCTGGTGGCGCGCGGAACCGGACCGGAGGCGTTCCCCGTATGAGCGGTTACAACTATTTCGACGACGTCGGCGCCTACCTGCTCGGCGCCCTTCAGCCCGACGAGCACGAGGCCTTCGAGCGCGAGCTCGACAACGACGAGCTCCTGCGTGCCGAGGTCGACCGCCTGGCGGTCGCCGTCGACGCGCTGCCCAACTCGCCCGGAGCAGTTCGTCCCGCCCGCCGACCTCAAGGGCCGGATCATGGCGGTCGTGCAGTCCGAGGCGCAGCTGCTCAACGCTGCGTCCGCCTCTGCGCCGAAGCCCGAGCCGCGCCGCCGCGCGCGGTGGCGTCTGGACTGGCGTCCGGCGCTCGCGCTGGCCGCGACGCTGCTCGTGGTGATCGGTGGCGCCGGCGCGGTGCTCCTCGGCTCCGACGACGAACGCGTCCTCAACGCCCAGCTCGGCGACGCGCAGCTCATCGACAAGGGCGACCGCGGTCACGCCACGCTGGTCGTCGAGAACCTGGACCCACCGGGCCCGGGCCGGGTCTACCAGGTGTGGCTGCAGCACGAGGGTCAGGCGCCCGCGCCGACCAACGCGCTGTTCGGCACGAGCAACGACGGCACGGCCTCGGTGGACGTGCCCGGCTCACTCAAGGACGTCGAGGCGGTGCTGGTGACCGAGGAGCCCGAGGGCGGCTCCGAGACACCGACGACCGCGCCGGTCATCCTCGCCCGTCCCGCTTAGGAACGGGCCGTACCCTCCTCGGCCGCGATGGCCACGTGCTACCGACATCCGAACCGGGAGACCGGCGTGTCGTGCTCGAACTGCGGCAACCCGATCTGTCCGGACTGCATGACGCCGACGCCGGTCGGCATGCGCTGCCCGGAGTGCTCCAAGCAGAAGACGCAGGTCCGCAACGTTCGGGCGCAATACGACGCGCGCCCTGCCGTGACGATCGGGCTGATCGCGATCAACGTGCTGATCTTCTTCGGCACGAGCTCGCAGTCGGGCCTCGGCCGCGGGGGCGGCACATTCTTCACGGACTACGGCCTGGCGGGGCCGGCGGTCGCGGCGCCGTTCAACGAGTACTGGCGGCTGGTCACGAGCGGGTTCCTGCATTCTGGCCTGCTCCACGTGGGCTTCAACATGTACATCCTCTGGTTCCTCGGGAACCTGCTTGAGCCCTCGCTAGGTCCGTACCGCTTCGCAGGCCTGTATTTCGCCTCGCTGCTCTCGGGCTCCTTCGCGGTGATCCTGCTGCAGCCCAATTCCCTCACCGTCGGCGCGTCAGGGGCGATCTTCGGGCTGATGGGCGCGACGTTCGTCATGCAGCGGGCTCGCGGGATCGATCCGATGCAATCGGGCATCGGCCCGATCATCCTGATCAACCTCGCGCTCGGCTTCGTGATCCCCAACGTCTCAGTGGCCGGCCACGTCGGCGGGCTCGTCGGCGGTGCCCTCGCGGGATTCCTGATGGATCAGGCGCAGAACGTGCGGCGCGGCATCGCGTTGCCGCTCGCCGTGTGCGTGCTCGTTGGCGGGCTCGCGTTCGTCGGCAGCGTCGTGTTCGCCTAGAGGCGGTAGTAGAGCGCCTCGAAGCGCCGCGCCGGGTTGTCGCGCGGGAAGCGCGCGCGAACGTCCGCGGCGGCGGCCTCGCCGAGGCGCGTGCGCCGCTCGGGGTCGCCGCGTAGCTCTGCGAGGGCGGCGGACAGGGCCGCTGAATCGCCCGGCGGCACGAGCACGCCGGTCTCCCCATCGCGGATCATCTCCGGCAGACCGCCGTGGTTGGCAGCGATCACGCAGCAGCCCGCCGCGAGGGCCTCCAGGGCGGCGTTGGGCAGCGGGTCCGGCGAGGTGGAGGGGACCACGACCACGTCCGCCGCGCCGTAGACGTTCTGGACGTCGTCGCGAAAGCCCAGCAGTCGGGTGTTCGGCCGGCGCAGTGCCTCTGCGCGCTGCTCCTGGCCGGGCCAGGCGTCACCGGCGATCAGGCCGATCATGTCCGGCTGGAGAGCGT
>CAVXBH010000002.1:0-16077 GCA_963759945.1 uncultured Solirubrobacteraceae bacterium
CCGAGACCGGCGTATCCGTGTCGTCGATCACCGTCTGGGTGATCGGGATCAGCCGGTGGTCACCACCGCCGCCGGCCAGCACGCGGACCTCGTCGAGCGTCGGCACGACGACGCCGGTGAGCGCCGCGATGTCCTTACTTACGCCGCTCAAGGAGCACCTTCTGCGCGTCGGCGAGCGACAGACCGCGACCGGCCAGGAGCACGGTCAGGTGGTAGAGCACGTCGGCGGCTTCCTCGCTGACGCGCTCGTCGGTCTCCTCGCGGGCGGCGCGGCCGACCTCTTCGCCCTCCTCGGTGACCTTGGCCGCCACGAAGGCGACGTCGCCGAGCAGCTTGTCCGTGTAGGAGCCGGTCCCGCGGCGCGCCGCGATCGTGCGCTCCAGTTCGGGGAGGGCCTGCGACGGGGCGTTGATGTCGTCGCCGAAGCACGACCGCGCGCCGGTGTGGCAGGCCGGCCCGGCGGGCTCGACCAGGGCGAGCACCGCGTCGCCGTCACAGTCGGGGCGCAGCTCCCGGACCTTCTGGATGTTGCCGGAGGTGGCGCCCTTGTGCCACAGCTCGTCGCGACTGCGGCTCCACAGGTGCAGCTCGCCGGTCTCGCGCGTCCGCGCGAGCGACTCCGCGTTGACGTAGGCCAGGGTGAGCACCTCGCCGGTGCGCCAGTCCTGGATCACGCACGGCGCCAGGCCACGCTCGTCGAAAGCGATCTCTTCCACGGCGGACGAGCGTAATGTGCGAGACGATGCTCGCCGCCGTCCTTCACGAATACGGAGCGACGCCGGTCGTCGAGGAGTTCCCGGACCCCGATGGAGTCGTCGTCGTGGACGTGCTCGCGGCGGGCTTGAACCCGATCGATCTGCGCATCGCATCAGGCGAGCTCGCGGCACGCCGGCCCGAGCTGCCGAGCGTTGTCGGCTCCGAGGGCGTCGGGCGCACGGCAGACGGGCGCCGCGTCTACTTCGGCTCGAGCTCGGGCTCGCTCGCCGAGCGCGCGGTCGTGCCGTCGGACGAGTCCGTTGAGATCCCCGACGGCGTCGGCGACGCGGAGGCGCTGGCCTACGGGATCGCGGGCCTCGCGGCGTGGCTGGCGCTCGACAAGGCGCGCCTGGCCGAGGGCGAGACCGTGTTGGTGCTCGGCGCCAGCGGGCCCGTCGGGGCGATCGCCGCCCAGCTGGCCCGGTTGCGCGGCGCGGGACGGGTGATCGAGGCGTCGCGGCGCGGCGAGGGCCACGTGGACCCCGCCGGCCCCTTCGACGACGGCATCGACGTGGTGATCGACCCGCTGTGGGGCGCGCCCGCGGAAGCGGCCGTCAGGGCGATGGCGTTCCGCGGGCGGCTCGTCCAGCTGGGCCAGTCGGCGGGTGGGGAGGCCACGCTCGCCTCGGCGGACATCCGCTTCAAGGAGCTCGAGATCCTCGGCCACACGAACTTCGCCACCCCTCCGGACGCGCGCGCAGCGGCGCTGCGGCGGATGTGGGACCACCACGCGGCCGGCGAGCTGACCGTCGCCTGCGAGACCGTCCCACTCGCCGATGCTGCGCAGGCGTGGGAACGCCAGGCCGCAGGCCCCGGCGTCAAGCTCGCGGTCATCCCTTGACCGCGCTGCTCGACCGCCGGCTCGTCTACGTGACGGGCAAGGGCGGGGTCGGCAAGACGGCGGTCACCGCCGCGCTGGCGCTGGCCGGCCACGAGCGCGGCGCGCGGGTGCTCGTCTGCGAGGTCGCCGAGCAGAACCGCAGCGCGTGGCTGTCCGAGCACGGCATCGAGTCGATCGCCATCGACCCCGACACGGCTCTGCGCGAGTGGCTGGGCGGGCAGGTGGGCGGCGCCGCGCTGAAGGTGCTGTCGCGCTCGCAGGCGTTCGGTTACTTCGTGGCCGCGGCCCCGGGCGCCCGCGAGCTGATCACGATCGCGAAGATCTGGGAGCTCGCACAGGATGAGCGCTGGACCGGCGCCAAGGACGTCTACGACCTCGTCATCGTGGACGCGCCCGCCTCGGGGCACGGCGTCGCCATGCTGCGCACGCCCGAGACCTTCGGCGACATCGCACCGGGCGGGCCGATCCGCCGGCAGGCTGGGAAGGTCCGCAGCATGCTGCGCGACCCCGCGCGAACGGGGTTCGTCGTCGTCAGCACCCTCGAGGAGATGCCGGTCACGGAGACGCTCCAGTTCCAGGACAAACTCGTCGAGGCCGTCGGGCGCGACCCCGACGTCATCGTGGCCAACGGCCTGCTGCCGGATCGGCTCTCCGGCGCCGATCGCGAGGCGCTCACCGCGGTGGCCGAACGCCCTGCCGTCGCCGCGGCGGTCACCCTCGACGGCCGCGCGCGCGAACAGCGCTCGCACCTGCGGCGGCTGCGTCGTGACGCCCGCGCGCCGGTCGTCACCCTCCCCCACGTGTTCGCCGACGAGCTCGGCGGCGCGGAGCTGACGCCGCTTGGTTTGCGAATCACCTCGCGGGTATGACCAAACGTATGCGTTCACGCAAACTGCTGATCCTGAGCGCCCTGGCAGGGGCTCTTCTCTTTGCGCCTTCCGCCCAGGCCTGGGCCCCGGCCTCCACGGCCACCATCCATCCCGGTGTCAACACAGAGACCGCGGGTGCCTCGTGCACCTCGAACTTCATCTTCCAGTCGGGGACCGACGTCTTCATCGGCGACGCCGCGCACTGCCACGGCACCGGCGCCGCGACCGACACCAACGGCTGCGACGCCGGCACGCTGCCCATCGGCACGCCGGTCACCGTCACCGGCGCCTCGCAGCCGGGCACGCTCGTCTACAGCTCCTGGTCGACCATGCAGGCGCGCGGCGAGGCGGACCCGGACACCTGCCAGTACAACGACTTCGCGCTCGTCAAGCTCGCGGCCGCCGACGTGGCCAAGGTCAATCCATCGGTGCCCGAGTTCGGCGGCCCGACCGGCCTGCGATCCGGTGCGGGCATGACGACCGGCACCAAGGTCCTCTCCTACGGCAACTCGGTGCTGCGACAGGGCGTCACGCTCCTGAGCCCCAAGTACGGCTACCAGGTGCAGGCCACCTCCAACGGCGGCTGGAACCACACCGTCTACACGGTGACGCCCGGTATCCCAGGTGACTCGGGCTCTGGCTTCTTCGACGGTACCGGCAAGGCGTTTGGCGCGCTGTCGACCGTGGCCATCGCGCCGCTGCCGGCCTCCAACGGCGTCGCCGACCTGGCCAAGGCACTCGACTACGCCCGCGCCTACGGTGGCGTCGGCAGCGTCCAGCTCGTCAACGGCACGGAGCCGTTCACGGGCGGCACCCTGTCCTTCCTGCCGTAGTGACCTCGTCGACTGGTGAGCTGCTCGCGGGCTTCTCCGCTCGCGAGCTCTCGCCGGTCGAGGCGCTGGAGGCGTGCGTGGCGCGGATCGATCCGCGCCTCGGCGCGTTTCAGGCGTTGTGCCTCGAGCGCGCAACCGCCGAGGCGGAGGCCGCCGAGGCGGCCTGGGCACGCGGCGAGCCGACCGGCGCGCTGTGCGGCGTGCCGTTCGCCGTCAAGGACCTGATCGACACCGAGGGTGTCGTCACCGCGCGCGGCTCGGCGATGTTCACCGCGTTCGTGCCGGATGCCGACGCGGAATGTGTGCGTCGCGCCCGGGCCGCCGGCGCCGTGATGATCGGCAAGACCACCACCCACGAGTTCGCCTGGGGCATGTCTATGGCGGGCGGCGACGGCGTTCCGCTCACCCGCAACCCGCGCGATCCCGAGCGGGTCACCGGCGGCTCGAGCGGGGGGTCTGCCGCGGCTGTCGCCTGCGGAGCCGCGCCACTGGCGCTCGGAACGGACACCGGCGGCTCGATCCGGCTGCCCGCGGGCTGGTGTCGCATCGCCGGCTTCAAGCCCACGCACGGGGTGCTGTCGGTCGAGGGCGTCTGGCCGCTGGCTCCATCGCTCGACCACGTCGGCCCCATGGCCTGCTCGGCAGCGGAGTGCGCCGTGCTCTTCGAGGTGCTCGGCGGCCCGGCACCCACCGCCGACGACCGCCGCGAGCCGATCGTCGCGGGTTCGGAGGCGCTGCCAGACGGTGCCGTCGCCGCCGACGTCTACCGCGTGGTCATGCTCTCCGAGGCGCTTGCCACTCACCGCAAGGCCGGCCTGTGGCCCGCGCGCGGCGACGAGTACACGCCAGCGGTCAGGGAGCGGCTCGAGCTCGCCGAGGCCGTCACCGACGAGGAGCGCACCTGGGCCCGCAAGGAGCTCGACGCCATGCGCGCCCACATGGACGCCGTCTTCGCCGAGTTCGACCTCGTCCGCTCCCCCGTCGCCTCCGCCGGCCCGCCCCGCGTCGCCGACAACGTCGACCCGCGCGACCTGGCCGCGCCCCACGTCGTCCTTCAGGACCTCCTCGGCCTTCCCGCGCTCGCTCTGCCCGACGGCACCCAGCTCACCGGCCCGCGCGGTGCCGACGCGCGCGTCCTCGCCGCCGGTTCCTAAGCTTCCGCCGATGGCGGCCTCCGGCGACGTTCTCGAGGACCCGAACGGGTTCCGCCTGGAGATCGTCTCGCTCGACGAGAAGCTGCTGGTGATGGAGGCCGGCTACCCCGGCACGGGCGACCTCCCGCCGAAACACCTGCACCCGTCGCAGGAGGAGCGCTTCACCGTGCTGTCGGGCACCGTGCGGGCGATCGTGGATGGCGAGGAGACGGTGCACGCCGAGGGTTCGAGCTTCGCGGTCCCGCCCGGGACACCACACACCATGACCGCCGACGAGCCCGCGCGGACGCGCTGGGAAGTCCGCCCGGCGCTCCGCACCGCCGACTTCTTCGAGGCCCTCTACACGGGTACCGCCGGACCGACGTTCCTCGACGACTTCGCGGCCGAGTTTCGCCTCGCCGACGGCTAGCGGGTACGGTTCGCGGCCGGCGACTCTGGAGGTAGGGAAATGGACAAGGCGAGGCTCAGGAACTTTCCGCTGTTCGCGGACTTGAGCGACGACGATCTGGAAGTGGTGAGCGCATTCGCGACGGAGAAGAGCGTCAGCGAAGGTGATCTGCTCGTCCGCGAGGGCGACTTCTCCGACGAGTTCGTCGCGATCGAGGACGGCACCGCAGAGGTGCTCCACGGCGACGAGGTCTTCGCACGGCTCGAGGCGGGCGACTTCTTCGGCGAGGTCGGAGTCATGTCGAAGGAGATGCGCTCGGCCACGGTCCGGGCCACTTCCGGCATGCGCCTGCTGACCATGACGACGTTCGACTTCAAGCGGATCCAGAAGCTCCCCGGCGTGCAGGCCAAGATCGAGGAGGCCGTCGAGGCCCGCACCTCGAGCTGAGCACGGCGGGCCGTCCGCTCCCCGGAAGGAGCTCGCGACGTCTGCCGCGGAAGTCTGCTGAGGCGGAAGGGACCCGGGTCCCCACCGGAGTGTGATTCAAACCACATTGACTTTCGCCTCAACTTCCCCTTAACATTCCCGGTGCAGGGGCGGAGCCGGCATGGGCCGGCGCACTTGTCCACGGAGGCGGACAACAATGCGCAGCAGACTCGGATTCATCGGCGTCGCCATGGCGTCGTTGCTCATAGCCGGAACCGCTCATGCGGCTCCCGCGGATCCCGACACGGGATTCGGGTCGGCCGGCGTCGCGTCGGCCGCGGCCGGCCGGACGCTCGCGCTCGGCGCTCCACTCGCGCAGCCGACGGGCAAGACGATCGTCGCCGGAGTGAACGCGGCCGGAAAGGTCGTCTTGGTGCGCTTCACCGCCTCAGGTGCGCTCGATGCCGGTTTCGGGACCAACGGCGAGATCGTGACCGACCTCGCCCCCACCTTCAGTCGCGCCGCGCTCGCGGACGCCGGCGGCGGTGCCTTCCACGTGGTGGTCGGCTCCGAGAGCACGGGCAAGCTGACGCTCGAGCGCTTCACCGCCGACGGTGTCATCACCGCCAAGGTCAGCGCCACCGTCGCGGGAGGGCTCGTCTGGCCCGTCGCCGCCGTTGCGAAAGCCGACGGCTCCACCTACGTCGCGGCAAAGTTCGACTGCGCCGGGACCTACTGCTTCGGCGTCGCCAAGTTCAAGGGTGGGGGGCTCGACCCCACGTTCACCTCCAAGGGCTACGTGACGACGAAGATCGGCAGCTACTCGCGTCCGACGGACCTCTCCGTCCTCCCCGGCACCGATGGCGTGGACCGCATCACCGTGGTCGGATCGCTCAGCTACCCCGGCCTCGCGAGCGCCGACACCGCGCTCGCCCGCTACAAGGGCACGGGCGTGCTGGACACCGCCTTCGACGGTGACGGCCTGAAGACCCTCGACCTCTCCGCCGCTTCGCAGACCGATTGGGCGACCGGTGTCGCTCAAAGCCCAAACGGCTCGATCACCGTGTCGGGCGTGGCGCAGGGCAAGGGCTACACGGCGCGCTTCACCTCGACGGGCGCGGCCGACGGCGCCTTCGGC
Organism: uncultured Solirubrobacteraceae bacterium; assembly: GCA_963759945.1. Classification (GTDB taxonomy): domain Bacteria; phylum Actinomycetota; class Thermoleophilia; order Solirubrobacterales; family Solirubrobacteraceae; genus DATLGB01. The sequence continues at coordinate 6,406 of CAVXBH010000002.1, forward strand.
ACCCAGGGAGTGGTGCGCGGAGGGTTTGCCGGCGCCGCCTCGACCTACCGGCCCGCCGACGTGGTGCTGGACTCCGCAGGCCGCGCCGTCGTCGTCGGCGCGACGGAGGAAGGCTCGAACACCCGGTGGACCGCCTCGCGCCTGACGGCGGCGGGCGCCTTCGACACGGCCTTCGCACCGGGCGGCACGACCCAGTACACGGCCTGCGCCAACACGGCTGGCAACGGAGCGGCCGGCGTCTCCCTCACCGCAGACCGGATCCGCATCAGCGGTGCCTGCGGCGGCGACGGGCGCACCGCGGTCATGCGCCTCGTCAGCGTGCCCACCTTCACCGGTGGCGCCTCGCTCGCCGTCTCTCCCGACGCCGAGGCGGCAGGTCACCAGCTGATCAGGGTCGCGGCGCTCGACCCGCAGCAGGTGCTGGGCTCGGTCGCCGCGCTGCAGGTGGCACCGCTGCGTTCGAACCCGCTGCGCTCGAACCCGCTGCGGTCGAACCCCTTGCGTTCGAACCCCTTGCGTTCCAACCCGCTGCGTTCCAACCCGCTGCGTTCGAACGGCATCGCCGACAAACTCGTCCTGTCTCAGTTCCCGCTGGTCGACAAGGAGTGGTCGACCCTGCTGGCGGGCTACATCGACCGGCCTTTGCAGACCGTCACGCTCGCCGACGCACTCGCGTCCGGCGCGCCCGGCGTCGCCGGTCTGACCGCGGCCGACGTCGATTTCGGCCTGACGCCGCTGCGGTCGGTGTCCGCCGCCGCCCTGCTGCTCGGCCTGCGGCCGCTCGCGGCCCTGCCGGCGCCCTCGGGCGGCTGGTGCTCGTTCCTGTCCTCCAAGCCCCTGAACTGCACCAGCGGCGTGGACCTGAGCGTCACGACCCTTGTCGACCTCGAGCTCGCGCAGGACATCTCCGCCTACTACGAGAACCCGATCAATCTCGCCGGCGTGGATCTCGGGACAGGCGACAACCGGGCGCCGCTCGCCTTCATCCTCTTGCGTGATACCGAGCTGTCGCTGACCCCGTTCGGCGCGGTGCCCGCCCGCGACGTGGGCGCACTGCTCGCCTGTGGCGCCAACTGCACGGGAACGCTCGCCGAGCGACAGGCCGCCGACCCGTCGGGCTTCAGCAACGCCACGCTCGGCGACCTGCTGGCACGGCTGCCGCTGCCCGCGCTGCCCGACGTGTCGCTCGGGGCACTGATGCGCGGCCTGGTCGCCTCGGAGCACATCCCCTACCAGGCAGCCCCGCGCGAGCGCCTGCTCGCGCAGGCCGACGTCCGCACGACGCGCGTGCAGACCTACACCGTCGAGTTCACCGTCGACTGCGGCCAGGCGAGCGGCCTGAAGGTGACACCGGCCCTGCTCGACGACGCGCGCCCGGTGCCCGGCTCGGCGTCGGCCGTGGTGGCGGGTCAGACGAAGGCCGTCGGGGACCCGGTGAACGGCAGCTACGAGTTGGCGGCCGCTTGCGCCGGCCAGGACGGCTACGCCGCGGTGCGCTTCAGCTTCCGGGCCGAGCCCGGGTCCGACCTCGGGCCGGGCGCCGCCAAGGTGACGATCTCCACCCCCGCCGCGACGCTCAGCGCACAGGTGGCGACGACCGTCGACGACTCGCTCGACCCGGGTGACGAGGTGACGACGCCGCGCGACCTGCCGGTGGACGACATCGTCACCGGCCACATCGCCTCCGCCACCGACATCGACTTCTACCGGATCCCGGCGCCGGCGCCCGGCTCCAAGCTGACCGTGACGCTCGCGCATCTGCCGGCTGACTACGACCTGTCGATCCTCGGCCCGCCGTCGTCGCTGCCGACCGCGCCGCTGCGCTCCAACCCGCTGCGCTCCAACCCGCTGCGCTCGAACCCCGTGCCGGATCAGAGCAACGCACCGGTCGCCCAGACCACCCCCGCGGACACGCTGCAGGACATCCCCTTGCGCTCGAACCCGCTGCGCTCGAACCCGCTCCGTTCCAATTCGATCAACCGCGGCGCGGCGGACGAGGCGGCGACTGTGATCGCCAGCACCGCGGACCAGGGCAAGGACTTCCTCGTCGCGGTGACCTCTTTCAACGGCGCCAGCGATCCGCGGCCCTACGACCTGCGCGCCCGGGTCTCCGCGGCCGCTCCGGTGCCGGCGTGCCAGGCGCAGCCGGCCCTGTCGACCAGCGGCGCGAACACGCTGCCGGGCACCATTCCGAACACGACGCGCACCCTGATCCTCGTCAACGAGCAGCGCATGCGTGAGCGCGACGGTGACGCGGACACCGACCGCGCGATGGCGTCGCTCGGCCGGCTCGCCACGGCCTCCGGCGGCGCTGTGATCGCAGTGGACGTGCCGCAGACGGCCGCCGCCTACGCCGCGCTCGACGCGAACCCGTGCTCCGTCGACGCCGCCAACGGCGTCGTGACGGCGATCAACGGCGTCGTCGACGATCTGCGCCGCACCAACGGCGGCCTGCCCCAGCTGCGCTCGATCCAGCTCGTCGGACCCGACAGCGTGATCCCCCAGGCCCGGGTGCGCGACGAGACGGTCCTCTCCAATGAGGCCGACTACGCGGACTCGGCCACCTTCCGCGGTCTCGACAACGCCGTGTCACGGGCGCAGCGCGAGGGCTATCTGCTCACGGACGACGTCTACGGCGACTTCGATCCCGCGCCCGACCTCTACGTGCCCGACGTCGCGCTCGGCCGGCTCGTGGAGAGCGCGGACCAGATCGCCGACCAGGCCGACGCCTTCGTCGCCGCCGGCGGAGCGGTCGCGCCGGCGCGCAGCTTCGTGACGGGCTACGACTTCCTCTCCGACGGCGCGCAGCAGACCTTCGACGCGCTCAAGGGGCGCGCCGCCGGCAGCCTGCTGCTCGATTCGTGGTCGGCCGCGCAGGCGCGTGACGGAGCGAACGCCCCGGGTGCCGCGTACACCTCGATCAACGGCCACTACGACAACTACCGCGCGCTGCCCGGCCTCAGCGACGGTCCCCTCCTCGCCGCGAGCGATGTCGTGCCGCCGGCGGGCAGCGTGCTGTTCAACGTCGGCTGCCACTCGGGCCTCAACCTCGCGGTCGCGCTGTCGGGCCCGGACGCCGAGGAGTCCGCGCGGCTCGGCGACTGGCCCGAGCAGATCGGCGCCTCTTCCTCCCTCTACGTCGGCAACACGGGCTTCGGCTACGGCGACACGGCTGCCGTCGCCTACTCGGAGAAGCTCATGGCCTCCTACGCCGAGCAACTGGCGACGGGCGCTGCCACCGCCGGCCAGGCGCTGATGTTCGCCAAGCAGGCCGATGCGGGCGAGCGCACCACCACCGACGACTACGCGAACAAGTCGTTGATGGGCGCGACGTTCTACGGCATCGCGATGTACCGGATCGGGACGGCCGGCACCGAGGCACCGTCAGCGCTTCCGCGCCGCCTCGACGGCCCTGTCGACGCCGTACGAGCCAGCACCAGCTACACACTCGCGCCCGCGTCGCTGCTCACCCGTCACGACACCGCGGACGGCAGCTACTGGACCGCCGGGGAGGATCCGCTGGTCGTACAGAACCGCGCGACGCAGCCGCTGGTCACGCGCGACGTGACCCCGGCCGACGGCGCGCCGGTGCACGGCGCCATCCTCGAGGCACTCGCGACGAGCGAGCTCACGGGCATAGACCACGTGATCGGCCGCCCGATCGTGGACTCGGCCGCACACGAGCCCGAGCCCGACACCCCGGCGGCGTTCTTCCCGGCGCAGTTGCTCTCGACCTCTCCCGTGCAGACTGCCAACGGGCCGACCGAGCGGCTCACGCTTGCAGCGGGGCAGGCGCGCGACGACGTCCAGCGGCTGATCAACTCGGCGACCGTGCGGGTGTTCCGCTCGCACAGCTCGGATTACGAGCCCAACCTCATCACCCGCGTCGACGGCCTCGTGGCCAACGGTGCCTACTCCATCTCGGTCGACACCCTGGGCGGCGACGAGGACGGTGGCCGCGTGCTCTTCCGTACCGACGCCGGGCCGGCGTGGAACTCGGTCCCGCTCGCCAAGGTGGGCGCGGACCGTCTCGGCGCGGGCGGCCCGCTCGCCGGCGGGGCGACGCGGATCGTCGAGGCGATGGTGTGGGTGTACGACACGCACGGCAACGTCGCGTTCTCCAACTCGAAGGTCGTCGGTTACAGCTTCGAGCCGGTCACGGCCGCTCCCGGCGACCCGCGGATCGTCTTCGCGCCCGCCCCGCCCGCGAACGGCTACTACACGACGCCACCCACTGTGTCGCTCGACACGGGCACCCATGGCGGGGCGGCGTTCGAGTACAGCGTGGACGCCGGTGCCTGGAAGCCCTACACGGCGCCCTTCACTGTCAGCGCACCGACGGAGGGCGAGCACGTCATCCGCGTGCGCGGCGGCGACGGCTCGCAGGCGCTCAACCGCTTCGCGGTCGACACCCAGGGCCCGACCGTGGACGCGAGCGCCACCACGGCGCCCAACGTCAACGGCTGGTACCGCGGTTCCGTCACGGTGCGCTTCACCTGCGCGGATGCCGTCTCGGGCGTCGCCTCGTGCCCGGCCGACCAGACGCTGACGAGTGACGGCACCGGCCTGGCGGTCTCCGGTACCGCGACCGACCGTGCCGGCCACACCGGCAGCGGCGGGCTGGCGGGCATCAACATCGACCGGGTCGTGCCGACCATCACCGCCGAGGCCGATCGCGCGCCCAACGCGGACGGCTGGTACCGGGACCCGGTGACGGTCTCCTTCACCTGCGCCGACGCGCGCTCGGGCATCGCCGCCTGCACCGCTCCGATCACGATCGCCGAGGCGCAGGATGCCACGGCGGCGGGCACGGCGACCGACAAGGCCGACAACCAGGCGAGCGCCGCACTGCCGAACCTGCGGGTCGATCGCTCGGACCCGTCGGCCGCCGTGACCTCGTCGGGGCTGGTGCTCCTGTCGAAGGTCTCCGGCACCGCCGGCGACGGCGACGCGACCGACCCGCGGGCGATCTCGGGCGTCAAGGACGTGCGGGTCACCTACCGGCGCACGAACGGCTCCGGCGCTCCCGAGGTCCGCACGCAGGGCAGCGGCCTCACGCTGACCTGCAACGCCGACCGCACCTCCTGCACATGGACGGCCGACCCGCCACCCCTCGGCTCCTGGCGGGTCGAGGCGCTGACGACCGATCGGTCCGGGCGGACCGGGCCCGTCGCGGCTTCGACGATCTCCGTCAACTAGCCGACGGCGGTCACCGCGCGCACGCCCAGCTCCTCGAGCAGGGCGCGGCCGCGAACGGCCGCTGCCCGGTCGCCGAGGTCGCCGACCGCCAGCAGGGCCAGCCCCTCCTCGTAGCGGAGGCCGTTCGCCCGGGCGATCGCCAGCGCCTCGTCGATGCGAGCGCGCGCGCCTTCATCGTCGCCGAGCTGGCGCTTGGCCTCGCCGGCCAGGCGCTGCAGGCCCGAGAGCATGGGCGCCTGCGCGCCGAGGTCGCGTGCGCGCTCGCGGATGCGCCCGACGCGCTCGAGCGCCTCCGCGGCGTGGCCTGCCGCCAGCTCGCACTGGGCCATGCGCGCGTCGATATCGAGGACCTGCGAAGCCGCGCCCACGGCCTCCAGCAGCTCGCGACCCGCGGCGAAGCGCTCGAGTGCGGTGGCGAAGTCGCCTCGGCGAGCGGCGATGCGACCCCAGACCCCCAGCGCATACCCGACGCCGAGCCCGAACCCCGACGCCCGCCACGTGGCGAGCGCCTGCTGAATGAGCTGGTCGGATTCGTCGAGCCGGTTCTGATCGCAGCGGATCTCGGCGATGTTGGCCTGCGTGAACGCCGCTTCGACCACGTCGCCGATCCGCTGCGCCGCCTCGGCGCTGCGCCCGTAGAGGGCGATCGCGTCATCCCAGCGCCCTTCGAAGTAGGCGGTCGCGCCATCGTTGTTGAGCACGCGGGCGCAGGCGGCGTGATCGCCGCGCGCCTCGAAGATCGGCAACGCCAGTCCGCGGTAGCGAATGGCCTCGCCCGTCCCGAGATCGGCGTGCGCCGCCTCGAGCACGTAGTAGGCGTGGCCGAGGGACTCGTCCGCCTCAGCTCTGCGAGCCAGCCGCACCGCCTCGTCGAGGAACGGGAGCGCCTCGCGCAGCCGGCCCGCCCGGAAGCGCGCGGCACCGTGGGCAAGCACCAGCTGCGCGCGTACCCCCTCGGTGTCCGCGCCGGCGCCGTCGAGCACGCGTAGAGCGCGCGTGTAGGCCGACAGCGCCTGCGCGATGCTGCGGGCCCCCTCGAGCTGCCGGCCCTCCTTGAAGTACAGGCTCGCGCAGTGCGGGGTGTCGCCCTTCGCCCAGCGGCGGGCCAGCCGGTAGGCGCGAATCGCCTCTTCGGGCCGTCCGGCGAGTCGGGCGGCGTCGCCCTGGCGCTCGGCGACGGCCGCCACTTCCTGCGGCGGCACGCCACGCAGCATCCGCGCGGCCTCCAGGGCACGCTCGAGGAAGCCGATCGCCTCCACCGGCGCGGCGCGCGCCAGCGCCAGGTCTGCGGCCCAGCGCGCGTAGGTCCAGGTGGAGAGCCAGTCGCCCGCGGCGTGGTAGTGGATCGCGAGCAGCTCGGCCTGGGACTCCTCGTCGTCACCGGCGCGGCGTCGCAGCAGGGCGGCGAGCCTCGCGTGCAGCTCACGGCGGCGCCGGAACGACAGCGCCCCGTACGCCGCGTCGCGGATCAGCGCGTGCCGGAAGCGCACGCGGCCGGCGCCAGCTTGCGACCAAGAATCCCGAGAGCCGAGCGAGTGTGGCTCGCATCGTGCGGGCATCGAGTGACAGGACCTCGCCGAGCAGGTCGAGCGCGACCTGCACGCCGAGCACTGACGCCTGCGCCACAAAGCGCCGATCGCGCTGAGGCAAGGCGTCGATCTGTGACATCACGAGCGCCTCGACGGAGGCGGGAAGCGCCTCGAGCGGCAGGCCCGACCGCGCCGCGGCGAGCAGCTCCTGCAGGAGCAGCGGGTTGCCGCCCGCGCGTTCCACCAGGGTCTCCACTGCGCCGGGGGGCAGCGGCGCGGCGGCGGCGTCGCCGGCCAGCAGCGCCGTCGCCGTACCGGGGTCCAGCGGCTGCAGGCGAAGGGTGGTCGCGTTCTCGAACAGGCTCTCGCCCTCGTCGCGGCGCGTCGAGAGCACGAGATCGACCGGCCCCCTCGCGCCCCTGGCGGGCCACGTGGGCCAGGAAGTCGCCCGACGCCTCGTCGAGCCAGTGTGCGTCTTCGACGACGAGGAGGCTGGGCGTCGCACCCAGCAGCGAGCCGACGAGCACCCGAGCAAAGCGTGCAGGCGCTGCGCGCGCGAACTCGGGGGCGAGGAGGCCGTCTGCTCGTTGGGAGGAAGCTCGAGGCTGAACGGGACGCCGAGCAGCGGCAGCCAGGTTGGAGAGCCGGGGGCGACGCGGCGATCGCGTCGTGCAGCGCGTCCGCAGGGCGGACCGTCGTCGGCGTCGGGTGCAGCGCCGACCAGCTCGCGCAGCGGGGCACGGAGCGGCGAGGTAGGGGCGAAGTGCGCGCGTAGGGGCCGCCCCACGGCGACCACGCGGAAGTCCGCGGCATCGGCCAGGGCGGCCTCGACCAGGCCGCACTTGCCGATCCCGGGCTCGCCGACCAGCTCGATCGCCGCCGCTCCCGCGCCGGGCGCCGGCGAGCGCCTCGCGAGGACCCCGTGTTCGCGCTCCCGCCCGACCAGCGCGGCGCCCGCTTGCGGGCGCCCGCCGAGCGCGCATGCCCTGCGGTGCACCGACCACCGAGGCATGGATGCGGATCGACTTGCCCTTGACCGAGAACGGCGGCAGCTCCGCGGGTCGACGTCGTCGCGCGGTGCGGTCCAGGACCGCGCGGGTGGCCAGCAGCGTGCGCGTCGTTGGCGTTGCCCATCACCCGCGCCGCGAGTGTTCGTCGCGTCGCCCATGACCGTCCACGCGCGCCGGTCGGCGTTGCCCACGTCGCCGACGAAGGCGCGGCCGCGGTGGACCCCCGCGCGCAGGCGCACCGCGAGATCCTGGGCGACGATGTCGCGGGTCACCGCGAGCATCCGGTCCTCGTCGTGGTCGGAGGCCCGCGGCGCCCCGGCCGAGGATGATCTTGCCGGCGTCGCGGTCCACGTCGGTCGAGACGAACGTCACGCCATGCGAGCGGCACGCGTGCTGCACCGCGCAGAGCAGGCGTCGAGCGCGCGGCGAGGGCCTGCGGGCGTCGGCGGCGAGCACGGCGTCGGTCCCGCGGAACTGCACGAAAGCGATGCGACGCAGACGGTGCTCGCCGTCCCCCGGCTCGTGGTCGCGCAGGTGCGCCGGCAGAGCCGATCGCAGATCGACGTCAGCGGGAACCGCCGGGACCTCGACCATCGGCACGGGCGGGACCGTCCGCAACAGGCGTCCGGGCCCGCGCGCCTCGCCGAGGCAGCGCTCCGGTAGACGCGCCGCCGTCGCGGCGGAGACCACCACGTCGCCCGCCCCGGCCGCCGATTCACAGGCGACGACCTCGGACGGGAGGGGCCCGGCCAGCAGCAGGTCGCGCGGCTCCGCGCTCGTGAGGAAGCGGTACGCGGTCCCGGAGGCGACACCGGTCGACAGCCTCAGGCTCACCGTGCCGGCCTGCGTCCTGAGCCGGCGCAGCTCGCGCATCTCCTGCTGCATCTGCAGGGCCGCGGCGGCGCCCCGGACGGCGTGCTCGGAGCCCTCGAACCAGGCCAGCACAGCGTCGCCGCCGAACTTCAGGATCTCGCCTGCGCCGAGCCGGGTCGCGCGCTCGAGGCCCGCGAAGCAGCGGTTGATGACCATGGTGGTCTCCTCCGCGCCGATCTTGCCTCGCCGCGCGAGCCGCTCCGACATGGCGGTGAAACCGGACACGTCCGCGAAGACGAGCGTGGCTCGGAGCGCCTCCAGGCGCGGTCCGGATGCTGGTCGAGCCAGCGTGCGTGCGACGACGCGACGTACCCCGTGCGTCCACGACCGGATCATCTACGAATCGCGGGCGGCTTTCCACCGCCGGCCGGTTAGGTGATGCCGAGGCGGTCGAGCAGGGCGTCGTCCATGCGCCACGACTTGCGCACGCGGACGGAGAGGTCGAGGTGCACCTTGGAACCGGCTTCGCGCTGGATCTCGCGGCGCGCCGCGATGCCGATGTTGCGGATCATCGTCCCGCCCTTGCCGATCAGGATCCCCTTCTGGGACTCCGTCTCCACCCAGACGGCGGCGCGGACGGTGAGCAGGCCGTCGGCGCGCCCCTCGATCTCCTCGACCTGCACCTCGACGGAGTGCGGACCTCCTGGCGCGTGCGGCGCAGCACCTGCTCGCGCACCAGTTCAGCGAGGAAAACCTCCTCCCGCAGGTCGGAGATCTCGTCCTCGGGGAAGTGAACGGCCCCTCCGGAGCAGGCTGACGATGTGGTCGACGAGTGCCTGGACGCCTTCGCCACGCCGCGCTGACACAGGGAAGACCTCGCGTCCGGCACGAGCTCGGCCGCGGCCTCCAGCGCCGCCACGGCGGCGGGCGCTTGAGCTTGTCGATCTTGTTGAGCACCACGATCACCGGCGTCGCGGCACCCGCCAGCGCCTGCGCGATGAAGCGATCGCCGGGCCCGCCGACCGAGTTGCCGTCCAGCACGACAAGACGGCATCTGACTCGGTGAGCTCGTGCTCGACGCGCTTCTGCAATACGTACTCGTCAGGTAGGCGTAGAACAGG
>CAVXBH010000003.1:0-42064 GCA_963759945.1 uncultured Solirubrobacteraceae bacterium
CTCGGAAGGTCCGCCGTGCGGGCGAGCGCACGTGCGTCGTCGAGGTGGCGCTCGACAGGGGTCAGCGCCTCGCGCACCTCCACCCGGGACCGAGGCCGCCGGGTCACCTCGAGCGTCGTGGCGTTCAGCCCGAGCCGGCGCGCGGCCTCGGGCAGGCGCTCGTCGTGGGTGAAGACGATGACCTGGCGGTGCTGGGCCGCATGCGCCAGCGCCCGCGCCAGGCCATCCACCTTGGCGGGATCCATCGACTGCACCGGGTCGTCGATGACCACGAAGCGGAACGGGCTCTCGGGCAGCGTTGCTCGCGGGAGGAAGACGGAGACCGCAAGCGCGTTCAGTTCGCCCTGGCTCATGACGCCGAAGGCGGAGGCGTCGGTGCCGTCCACGCGGACGTCGACTTCCGCCGCGCGCGTGTTGCCGGCCTTGCGCAGGACGAAGCCCTCGAGGGTGACGTTGGACTCGCGGCGCAGCAGGTTCCAATTGGCGATCGCGGCGTCTGCGATCGGCGCCAGGCGCGCCTGCCGGAGGTCCTTCGCCGTGAGCTTGACCCACTCCTCGGCCGCCTTGAGCGGCTTGCGCGCGAGGTCGGCCTCGGCGGCGAGGCGCGCCTCGGGCAGCCACGCCGCGACGCGGCGGCCGACGGGCCGCCACGCGTCTTCGCGCCGGTCGAGCTCTGCGGTTGCGGCCGCCCGCAGGTCCGCAACGGACTCCACGAGCATGCCGACCGTCTCGCGCAAACGGGCCTGCGTGCTCGGATCGTCGAGCTGATCGCGCTCCTCGCGCCAGCGCGACCAGGCGAGTTCGACGGGGCCGGGGTCGAGCTCCAATCCACGCGCCGCCGCGACCGCCATCGGCGGACGCTCGGGAAGCAGTGCGGCGACCCCGTGACGCGCCTGCCGTTCGGCGGCGGCGGCGGTGTCCGCGGTCTTGGCCTCCTGCCCGAGCCGGATGACCTCCGCTGTGGTGCGGCGCGTCCATTCCGGGTCGATCGCGCCCGCGGTCCCGCAGACCGGGCAGTCGCCTCCGGCATGGTGATGCTGATGATCGAGCGCGGTGCTCAGCAGCTGGGCCAGGCCGCGCGCCCGCCCGGCGTCCGTCTGCGAGACCGCGTCCAGGGCCGCCGCGGCGTCCCGCAGTGCTTCGAGCCGCTCGTCGAGCTCGGCAACCGTGGGGACGTCGAACGCCGCCAGCGCGCGAAGCACGCCGAGGTCCGGATCCGCCGTCTCGCCGAGTCCTTCCAGCTCGAGCTCGATGGCGTCCAGGTCGACCGGCTTCGGCGTCGAGCGCTGTGAGCACGGCGACGGCGCGCGGGTCGTCCATCGCGTCGAGCGCGACGCCGAGCTCGATCGCCGCCTCCTTGGATCGCTTGACGAGCTTGTCGCGCGCGAGCCGCGCGTCGCGGAGATGGTTGCCGATCGCGTCCACGTCCTCCAGGCCGAGGATCGCCGCGAGCGCGTCGTACATCGTGTTGAGCTTGTCGAACATCTGACCGAGCTCGTTGAAGGACAGAAACGGCCGGTACCGCGAAACCGCCCGGGTCCAACCGAGCGTCTGGAGCGATGTCGGCTGCCCGTCGCCGCCGACCACGCGCAGCTCGCCGCCCCCGAGGTCGTTGCCGTCGGCCCACTCGCGCCGCAGCACGGTCGCGCCGGCCTCCCCCTCGACCTGGAGCCGGGCCTCGAGGAACGGGGCGTCGCCCTCGTGCAGATTGCGCCAGCCCTCGAGCCAGACCTTCGCCCGTCCCAGCCAGCGCGAGTTCTCGCCCGTGAGCAGCAACTCGAGCCCCTCGGCGAACGACGACTTCCCGGAGCCGTTGCGACCGGCGATCAGCGTCAGCCCCGGCCCGGCCGGCACTTCGAGCTTCACCGGCGCGCCGATGCCGCGGAAACCGCCGACCTCGATGGAGGACAGGAAGACCCCGAGATCGTCGGGCCTCGAGACCCAGCTGGTCGACCACGGGCGGGCGGGCGGGCGCCGAGCCGTCGATGGCGAGCGCCAGGTCGGCCTCGCCGCCGCAGGCCGCGAGGACGAGGTCCTGCGCCGTCGCGTCGAGCTCTGAGCCCGCGAGCCTCTCGATGATCAGCGACTCCAGAACCGGGTCCACCGCCCGCCAGAAGCTAGACGGGTGGAGAATCCCGGGTAGCGCCCCCGCCAGGATTCGAACCTGGGACCTGCGGATTAGAAGTCCGCCGCTCTATCCAGCTGAGCTACAGGGGCAGAGCTAGAAAGGCTAAAGCCGGGAAGACCTACACACGATGACGGTTGACCTCGACGCCACCGAGCACGAACTGCGCAAGCGCCTGGCCGAGGTGCAGGCCCGGCTGGCGAAGCTGTCCGCGCGGCCGGAGCGCGGCGCGAACCTCTCGTTCGGCAAGCGGATAGGCGACGGCACCATCGAAGCGGTGAGCCGGCTCACCGACGTCGGCGTCGGCGAGAACCTCGAGGTCACCGAGGCCCAGATCGAGAGCGCCCTGCGGAAGATCCGCCTCGGCACCTACGGCTACTGCGATGTCTGCGGGCGGGAGATCAACCCGAAGCGGCTCGCCGCGCGGCCCGAGAGCTCGCGCTGCATCGATCACGCGCGCTGACCGAGACGAACGGCACCGGCGGCGGGTCGGGGTTCGCGGCGAGAAAGGCCTTGACGCTGCCGGCATGTCGACCGTTCTTGCAGCCGATGGTCGAGGCGAAGAAGCGCTTCTTGCCGTTCTTGGTGAAGGCACCGCTGACGCCTTTCTGCTTGCCGAGCGCAGCGGTCACGCTCGTCACGTAGGCGTAGAGGCCCGGGACGGGCTGCTGGACCGTCGGGGGGATGTCGAAGCCGACGACACGGCCGTTGATGTCGCCGGGAATGGCGACATTGAGCGTGTTGTTCTGGAGGTAGATCGTCAGCGCCTTCGGGCCGGCCGCGTAGACCTCGACGTCGAAGAGGAGCTCCGTGCGCGCCCCGCTGAGGATCGCGGTGGCTGCGCCGGTGCCGACCTTCGAGCCCTTCGGGCAGCTGTCGTCACCGCTGGAGTTGATGAAGTCGACGCTGCAGGTCGGGAAGCCGGTGCCGTCGATGCGGATGCCCCGCGGGATCGTGTACTCGAGGCGCGAGAGCGTGTAGTCGCCGTCGCCCGCGAGCGTGCCCTTGGTGTAGACGAGCGCGTTGCGCGGCTTCGCCTTGGTCCCGGCCCGCGCGGGCGTCACCTGGAACTCGGGGATGATCGTGGGCGCGGTTTGCGCGAGGGCAGCGGCCAGGGCGAGGACGGCGAGCATCGCCTCCGACGCTAGAGGCGTTCCAGCCTGTCTTCCCGGGGTTCAGCCGAAGAGAGGCAGGCGGCGGCGCTCGGCGAGCCGGTCCACCCCGTCCTGGAGAGCCGCCTCGACCTCGTCGTAGATGCCGTCGACGTAGGCGTCGTCCTTGAGGCGCTTGGGATCGTGGTCGACCTCGATCGGGTCGAGGATCTCGTAGCGCAGCTTGGTCGGCAGCGGGAGATGGGTGGGCAGCGTCTCGAGGGTGATGCCGAACGGCAGGCCGGCGACGACCGGCAGCGTCGCGGCTCGCAGCTTGGAGGCGATGCCACCGACCCTGTCGAGACCCTTGGCCAGCCAGCGGCCCTCGGAGAGCACGAAGGCGGAGTCCGAGCCGCCGACGGTGGCGACCGGGACGATCGGGACGCCGGAGTTCATCGCCTGCTTGACGAACCCGCGGCGGCCGCCGAGCACGACCTCGTCGCGACGGCGCCAGTTGCGCATCGAGTCCTCCTCGCCCCCGGGCCACACGATCACGTCGTGGCCGGCCCCGAGTGCGTTCGTCACGCCCTCGCGGGACGCCGGGATGACACCGCTCGCCTTGAAGTAGTCACCGAGCAGCGGCGCGGTCATCAGCACGTCGTGCGCGGTGCCGTGCAGGATGCGCTCCTCGCCGAAGCGCCGGTACCAGCCGTAGATGAACACCCACGCGTCGATCGTGAGCGCCGCGCCCGCATGAACGCTGACGAGGAGTGACGGCCGTTTCGGCAGCTTCTCCCAGCCCTCGAACTCGGCGCGGAAATACAGATCGCTGGCGAGGGACCAGAACGGCTTGATGGCGCGCATCAGCGTCTGGTTCGGTCCCTCGACCGTGGTGGCGCTCTCGAGGCGCTGCTCGACAGCGGCTTTGACCGCTCCTCCCATGAATCAGTGCTGCCCGTCAGGGATTGGCGCAAACGCGCTCTGCGATGGCGGTGGCCTGCGCGAGGTCGTGTGCGAGCCCGGCCGCGGCTCGGCCCTGCAGCCGCGCCGAGGTCCGGACGCGCACGGACCGCAGCCTGTCGATGCGCAGGCCGTGGGCGCGCAACGCCCGCTCGAGCGCCTCGTCCTCCAGCGTTGCGAGTGGCTCGATGCCGCCGAGTCGGAGGTACGCAGCAGTCGTGAGCGACATCGAGGCACCGGCGAAGTGGTGGTGCTCGGCGTCCGGGGTGTGGGCGTGCACGAGCGCGAGCCGTTCGGCGGCGCGGGCCTCGCGATGGGCGAGGACGAACGGATGCAGGTCGTTCGCGGCGAGCTCGACGTAGCCACCGACCGCATCTGCGCCCGCGGCAACGGCCTCGAGCTGGTGCGAGAGCCAGTCCGATGCGACGACCGAGTCCGCGTCGGTGGAAGCGATCAGCCCTTCGGGCGGTAGCCACGCGGCGGCCGTGTCCATGCCGAGACGCCTTGCCGGCCCCGGTCCGCCGCCCGGGCCGTCGAGCAGCGTGAGGTTGAGCGGACCGGCCGCACGCAGCGCCGCGCCCCGGGTGTCGTCCGTGCAGCGGTTGAGCACCACGATCACCGCGAAATCATCGGGGGACAGTCCCTTCTGCGCCGCGAGGCCCTGCAGGCACGCTCCGATCGTCGCCTCCTCGTCGAAGGCCGGGACGATGACGACCGCTCTCACCGGCGCTCGAAGCGGTCGAGGCGGTACTCCGGGTGCGACTCCGCGTGCACCCGCACGAGCGCGGGCCTGGCCCGCAGCTCCTCGTGGACCTCGTCGCCCGTGAGCTGGTGCGTGCCGAGGCCGCGCCAGCTGACGGCCAGCAGCGTGCCCGCCCGCGGCATCCGCTCCTCGAGCGCGTCGAGCAGGCCGGCCAGCTCGTCCCGCGAGAAGTAGTAGAGGACCTCCGAGCAGACGATCAGGTCGAACTTCCACTCGGGCAGGTCTTCCGGCGCGCTGCCGAGGCGGACGTCGACGTTGGGCAGACCTCCGAGGCGCGTACGCGCCCGCTCGACCGCGGTCGGCGCGGGCTCGAGCGTGATCAGCCGGCCGCACCGCCGCGCCAGGCGCTCGCTGAGCACGCCGATCGAAGCGCCGAGCTCGAGCCCGAACGGATACGTGCGGTCACCCAGCGCCGCGATGGTGGCGTCGTACTTCTCCTGCTCGTAGGGACTCGAGGCCAGGTTCCAGGGATCCTCGCTGGCGCGGTACTGCGCCTCGAACTCCTCGACGGTGTTCCTCACTCGAGCTCCGCGTGACCGGCGCGCGCGACCAGTGGATCGAGGCGGTGCTGCAGCAGGAAGACGTCGAGGTCGCGCTTGGCCCGGTCGAGAGCATCGCCGGTGGCGAGCGGCCGTGAGCCGCAGGCGCGCACCCCCTCGTCGAGCAGGGTTCGGCAGGCGCCGGAAACCGCGTCGCGCAGGTGGGTCGCGAAGGCCGCGGTCGGCGCCTGGACGCGCGCGGCCTCATCCATCCACAGGTCGATCGTCGACATCGCCGTGCGCATCCGGCCCGCGCCGAGGGCGGCGAGGTCGTTGGTCTCCTTGGCCCGCAGCGTCTCCAGGGCGGAGGCGAACGCGGCGTCGGCGAGGCCGGCCCACGTCGCCGTCGTGCGCACCGCGTCACGGGCGAACCACGGTTGCTCGGAGATGTGACCGGCCGCGCCGAGGACGGGAGCGCCGTCGAAGACGACCCGGTGCGAGGCCGACGCGCGCAGACCCGCGGAGCGGTACCAGTCCTCGTCGACCTCTGTGCCTTCGGCGAGGTCGACGTGGATGAGCTCACCACGGATGAGCACGAGCGCGCGGTCCAGGCCACCGGCGCCCGAGCAGAAGGTCTTGACGCCATACACCCGGTCGTCCTCGACGTACGCGGGCTCGCCCTCGCCGGGCGCGGGGTCGGCGCCCCAGACACCGAGCAGGCCGTCGTACCCCTGCAGGCCGAGGCGCTCCTGGGCGTTCACGTGGCCGTCGAAGATGCGCCCGACCGAACCGTCGGCGCGCGAGACCTCGCGGACGGCGACGAGCTGATCGGACAGGTGCGCGATCGGGTCCAGCATGCCCGACTCGCGCAGCAGCGCGAAGGCATCGTCCGGGAACGGCGGCGTTCCGCTCGTACGATCGCGCTCGGCGGCGCCCGCGGCGATCTGGTCAACGACATCGAGGGCGACGGCCATGGTCGTTCCGCGCTACCCCGGTCGGGTGCTCGGCACCGCGCCGAGTTCGTCGAGCGTCACCGACGTGTGGCCTGCGTCCAGCAACTCCTCCACCAGCGCGACGGTCTGCGCGCAGTCGTCGCGGCGCACGCCCGGCCCGAGCGCATCGTGCATCAGCACCACCTCGCCCTCGACGGGGGTGAAGCGCATCGACGCGGCCGAGTCGCCGCGCCAGTCGTGGGTGTCGTGCGTCCAGCCGGCCACCTGGAGGCCGCGCTCGGCGGCGAGCTGCGCGCTCCACGGCGCGGCCATCCCGTAGGGCAGCCGCCACCAGCGAACCGGCTCGTCGAAGGCGCTCAGCGCCAGGTCGGTGTCGGCCGCGACCGCGGCCCGCGCGTGCTCGGTGTGACGCAGGTGCCCCCAGCCGTGCAGGCCGACCGCGTGACCCTCGGCCCGGGCGCGGGCGACCAGCTCAGGGTGCGTCAGCGCCCGTGCTGAGAGCGGGAAGAACGTGGCCCGCACGCCGTAGCGCGCGAGCACGTCCAGGACCGCCGGCGTCCACTCGGGATGCGGTCCGTCGTCGAAGGTGAGGGCTAGGGCTAGCGCTTGGGACAGGCTGGGGCGACGTTACCGTCGGAGCCCGTGTAGACCCAGGCGTCGGAGACGTAGCCGCCGTGCTTGAGCTTGTTCCAGATGCGGGTCGTGCCGTACGTGCCGGACACCTTGGAACCGATGGTCTGGCAGGTGATCAGGACCTTGCCGCCGTTGGCGATCTGACGGATCTGCGTGGCGTTCTGACGCGGGACGGGCCGCACGCCGAGGGTGTTGCCGGCGCCGACGTTGGCGGTGCCGACGTGGTTGACGACGTACGGGTTGGGGCACGGATCGTCGTCGGGGCAGCGGGCGTCGGCGCTGGCGGTCAGGCCGAGGGCGAGGGCGCCGGTGGCGCTTGCGGTCATGAGCAGCTTGGTGAACGTCATGCCCGTCACCTTGTCCGCTGCTGACCGGGGTCCCACCCGCTTCTCAGAGTTCCCTCACGTACACCGAGGCCGGGCGGCCGGGCCCCGTCCGCTCCATCTCCCCCGTTGGCTTGAGCAGCCCCGTGGCGCGGACGTCGCGGCGGAAGTTGGCCGCATCGATCGGCTCTCCACGCAGCGCCTCGTACAGGCGCTGGGCGTCCGCGAGGGTGAAGCGCTCGGGCAGCAGACCGCCGCCGACGCGCACGAACCAGGCCTTGTCGGCGACCCGCGCCCGCAGCCGCCAGAGGCCGTCGTCGACGATGCGGGCGTGGTCGAGCGCAAGCTCTGGGAGCGCGTCAACCGGGTTCCACGACGCCTCACGCTCCGGCGGCCCCTCCCCCAGCGCCTCGGGCGGCACCAGCGCCACGTAGGCGACGGTCGGCAGCCAGCCGCGCGGGTCGCGCGCCGGGTCGGCGTAGGTGCGCAGCTGCTCGAGGTGGACGGAGGCGACGCCCGTCTTCTCGCGCAGTTTGCGCTCGGCGGTGGCGGCGGGGTCCTCCCCCGCGCCGACGAACCCGCCGGGCAGGGCGAACAAGCCGCTCTGCGGCGGCTCGAGCCTCCGCGCGAGCAGCACGGACAACCCGGACGGAGTGAGCGTGAAGACAACGGGATCGGCGGTCAGGCCGATCGGCGCCTCGTAGCCGGCCGTGTTCTCCGCGCGCACTACTTCCGCTCGATCGCGCGGGAGAACGCCTTCTCCGTGCGGCGGCTCATGCGCTGGTGGAACAGGGCGACGACGGCGTCCGTGGCGATCGGCCGTAGACGCTCGACCGCGTCGCTGACCTCGGCGTAGTCCGCCTCCGGGCCTGACCAGAACTGCTGCATGAACAGGCGGACGAACTGCTCGGCAACCGAATCCGTCGAGCGCGAGATGTGCTCGAGCAGCCCGAGCACGCGGTCCAGCGGGACGCCCATCTCGGTCAACACGTCGCCGGCGCGCAGCAGCGCGGGCGAGGGGACCTCGTAGCGGTCGCCTCCGAGCGGGACGATGACGCCCAGCTTGACGGCCTTGGCCTGGAGCTTTTCCGAGACCGCCCCGAAGCGCTCGGCGAGTTCCTGGGCGTCGATGACCTCGGGGGTCTCGGACTCGTAGGGCGCGAGCAGGGTGCGCGCGAAGCCGAGCACGTCCTCGGCGCTCGACCCGTCCGTCCGCGACAGCAGGTGCTTGATGCCGGCCAGCGAGTGCCCGGCGGCCTGCAACTCGAGGATCAGGCGCAGGCGGGCGACGTGCTCGGCGCTGTAGTAGCCGGTCCGCGCGCGCACCTCGGGCGGCGGCAGCAACCCGCGCGAGGCATGCGAGCGGATGTTGCGCACGGTCATGCCGCTCTCGCGGGCGAGCTCGTCGATGGTGAGTTCCACTCGTTGCATCGTAATCTCGAGTGCAGTGAACGATGTCCCGTCGCTCCGTGGCGTATCCCACTTCTGGACGGTGTGGTTCGCCGCCGCGGGTGCGATCTGCCTCGTCGTGCTTGCCCAGAGCGCCGAGGCGCGCGTGGCGGCGGCGATCTACGGCCTCGGTCTCATCGCGCTCTTCGGCGGCTCAGCTCTCTACCACCGCTGGCGCTGGGATCCACGCTGGCGGCCGCTCCTGCGCCGCGTCGACCACTCGACGATCTTCGTCTTCATCGCGGCGAGCTACACGCCCGTCGGCCTTGTCGTGCTCGACTGGACGTGGCTGCTCGTCGGCGTCTGGCTCGGCGCGCTGATCGGCGTCGCATTCTCCCTGGCCTGGATCGACGCCCCGCGCTGGCTGCAGGCGACGCTGTACGTGGCGCTCGGCTGGGTGGCGGTGATCGCCGGGCCCGATCTCGCCGACGCACTGCCCATCGCGCCGCTCGTGCTGATCATCGTCGGCGGCGTCCTCTACACCACCGGCGCGATCGTCTACGCGCGCCAGCGTCCGGATCCGTGGCCGCTGACCTTCGGCTTCCACGAGATCTTCCATGCGTTCGTGATCGCCGCGGCGGTCTGCCACTTCGTCGCCAACGCAGGCTGGGTGCTGCTGTGACGCCGCCGCGCGAGTGGAACGCGGAGAGCTACGACGTGATCGCGACGCCGATGACCCAGCGCGGGATCGAGCTCGTCGAGCGGCTGCCGCTGACAGGAACGGAGACCGTCCTCGACGCCGGCTGCGGGACGGGCCACGTCACCAAGCGGCTCCTCGAGCGGCTGCCCGGCGGCTGCGTGATCGCGCTCGACGGCTCCGAGCAGATGCTCGAGGTCGCCCGCGAGCGGCTGGGCGACGAGCGCGTCACCTACCTGCACGCCGACCTCGAGAAGCCGCTTCCGATCGACGAGCCGGTCGACGCCCTCATCTCCACCTCGACCTTCCACTGGGTCGACGACCACGATGCGCTCTTCGCTCAGCTCGCCGCGGTCATGAAGCCGGGCGCCGTGCTCGCGGCCGAGTGCGGTGGCAAGGGCAACATCGAGTCCGTCAACGTCATCCTCGACGAGCTCGGGATCCAGACGAAGCGCTGGCAGTTCAAGGGCGTCGAGGACACGCTCGAGCGGTTGGCCGCCAGCGGCTTCGTCGACGCGCACGTCGATCTGGTCCCCCGGCCGGCGCCGATCCCGCCGGAGCGGCTGCGCGAGTACCTGCGAACCGTCGTCCTCGGCGCCTACGACGAGCCGGTCGTCGACGCCGTGCATCAGCGCCTCGCCGAGCCGGTGATGGACTACGTGCGCCTCACGATCGACGCGCGGCTAGCTCCAGGGGACGGCTGAGGGATCGCGCAGGATCTGCCGGGCGACGGAGTCCCGGTGGACCTCGTCCGGCCCGTCGTAGATGCGCGCGTAGCGGGCCTCGCGGTACATACGCTCGAGCGGCAGATCGGCGGTCAGCCCGAGCGCGCCATGGACCTGGATCGCGCGGTCGATCACGTCGTGGAGCATCTGTGCACCACGGACCTTCACGAGTGCGATCTGGATGCGGGCGTCGCCGCCCTCTCCCAGCACCCGGGCGGCATCGAGCGTCAGCAGCCGTGCCGCCTGGATGTCGATGGCGGACTCCGCGACGTAGCGGCGGATCTCGCCCTTCTCCGCGAGCAGCGACCCGTGCGCGAAGCGCTCGTTGGCGCGCGCGAGCATCAGCTCGTAGGCACGCTGGGCCTGGCCGAGCCAGCGCATTGCATGGAAGATGCGGCCGGGCCCGAGGCGGGCCTGGGCGATGGCGAACGCGGCGCCGCGCGGGCCGAGCGTGGCAGACGCCGGGACCCGACACTCGGTGAAGCGCAGCTCGCAGTGGGATCCATGCGTGCCGCCCATGGTCGGGATGCGGCGGACGATCTCGAAGCCCGGCGTGCCGGCCGGGACGATGATCATCGTCATGCGCGCGTGGCGCGGCGCATCGTCGGGCTCGGTGCGCGCGAAGACCGTCGTGTAGGCGGCGCGGTCGGCGCCCGTGCAGAACCACTTGTGGCCGTCGATCACCCAATCGTCCCCGTCCAGTCGTGCCTTCGTTTGGATGAGCGTCGGGTCAGACCCCGCCACGTCGGGCTCGGTCAGCGCGACGCTCGGGTAGACGTCGCCGGCGACCATCGGCCGCAGGTAGCGCTCCTGCTGCTCAGCAGTGCCGAAGCGGTGCAGCATGATCGCGTCCTGCATCGTCACGCTGCCGACGGCGAACTGGCCGAGGTGCGAGCGACCGATGATCTCGTTGAGGCGGACGAAGTCCTCCCAGCCCACGCCCTGGCCGCCGATCTCCTCCGGGTGGCCGAGCGCCCACAATCCGCGCTCCCTGGCCTCGGCCTTCAGGCGATCGAGTGCGTCGTCGCCCTCCGGCTCTGCTGGAATGACGACGTTGTCGATGAAGTCGCGCAGCCGCGCGGCGAGGTCCATCCACCTATGCCACCACAGATCGCCCTGCTACGCGGGATCAACCTCGGCTCACGCAACCGGGTGCCGATGCCCGAGCTGCGCGAGAGGCTCGGCGAGGCCGGCTACGGAGAAGTGAGGACCGTCGTCCAGAGCGGCAACCTCGTGCTCGAGAAGCCGGCGGACGCCGACGAGCTGCGCAAGCTGATCAAGGGGTGGTTCGACGTCGACCAGCCGGTGATCGTCCGCACCGCCGCGCAGTGGCGCAGGGTGATCGAGAAGAACCCGCTCGACATCCCCGACGGCAAGCGCTTCCAGGTCGTCTTCTTCGCCGGCCGGATCAAGGAGATCGACGTCGGCGACATCGGCGACGAAGAGGTCGCCTTCGCCGGCCGCGAGATCTACTGCTCGCACCCGAATGGCATCCAGAGATCGCCGCTCGTGCGGGCGCTCGCCAAGCTCGAGGGCGGGACCGCGCGCAACTGGAACACCATCCTCAAACTCGAGGAGCTCATATGAGCCGACGCACCGATCTCGCCCAGGCCCTGTACAAGGCGTTCGCCGACGGCGACCGCGACTTCTACGAGTCGCACCTCGCCGACGACTTCACCTTCTCCGCACCACCCGACCCACTGCTGGACCGCGACGGCTTCTTCGAGCGCTGCTGGCCCGGCGCCGGCGACGGCCAGGTCTTCGACTTCGTCCGGGTCGTCGAGCACGGCGACGAGGTGATCGTCACCTACGAGATGAACGGCACGGGCCGCAACACCGAAGTGCTGACCATCGACGACAATGGCCTCATGCACCGCTCCGAGGTCTACTTCGGCTGGGATCTCTGAGCACCACGCGTCGCCTGACCGTCCTGTTCCTCCTGGCGCTCGGCCTGAGCGCCAGTCCTGCCAGCGCCTACGTCGGCGTGTTCGTCAGTACCGCCGAGCGCGGGCAGAGCGTGCTCTACATCACCGCTTCTCCGGACATCGCCGAGGTCTCGGTCTCCGAGCAGACGGGCGAGCTCGGGCGTCTGCGGCTGGACCCGCGCGAGGACGGCCTCAACGGCGGTTTCTATTACGACCCGTGGCGCTGCGACCGCCGCGCCCGCGCGTTCACGGTCACCGGTACCGGCAGCGACGGCGTCAGCGAGAGCGCTTCATACAGCGTCCGCACGCCCTCCTGCCGGACCCGCTTCGCGCTGACCGCGCCTGCCCGCGCGCGGCAGGGCGCGCGCGTCGGCCTCGACATCTCCGACACATGGGCAGGAGCCGCGGTCGGCATGCGTCTCTGCGTGCGCCCACCCGCGGGCCGGGAACGCTGCCGTCCGACGGGCCCTGGCCGCAGCTTCGTGCGCCTCGATCGTCGCGGTCGCTGGCGCGTCACCATCCACGGCCCGGACCAGCGGATCGCACACGCCATCGCCGTCGGCGTGCCGGTACGCGACTCGGACAAGCTCTCTGGCTCAGGAATCCCTGTCCTGGTCACCGGCGACTCGATGATGCAGAGCGTCGACGCGGTGCTCGGTGACCGCCTTGCCGGCCGTGCGGGCGTCATCAGCGAGATCCAGATCGCCACGGGGCTCGGGCGGCCGGGGTTCTCGTGGGCGGAACTGGCGTCCCAGCAGGTCGCGCGCTACTCGCCCGCCGCCACCGTCCTGATGGTCGGCGTCAACGACTACTACGCGCTCCAGACGCCGGGGGGCGGCGAGGTCGAATGCTGCGACGAAGGGTGGATCGCCGAATACGCGCGGCGGGCGAGCGAGGTGATGCGCATCTACGCGCAGGGCGGGGCAGGCGAAGTGACGTGGCTGACCATTCCGGCGGCACGCCAGGACGACCGAACGCGGGTCTTCGACGCCATCAACGTCGCGCTCGAGCGCGCCGCCGCGGAGAATCCCGACGTCTTCCTGCTGCCCGCCGACGAGGTGCTGACGCCCGGCGGTGTCTATCGCGACGACATGGAGGTCGACGGGCGCCGCGTCCGCGTGCGCGAGGACGACGGGATCCACGTCGCGATTCCGGGCGCGAGGGTGCTGGCCACGGAGATCATCCGCCGTCTGCGCACGATCGGGCTCATCCGGGAACGAGACAGCGTCGATCCTTCAGGGAGTTGAGGCGCATCGTCCTGATCCACGGCCTCGCCGGGTCCGCTCGGACCTTCGACCGGCTCGTGCCGTTGCTGGACGGGTGGGAGGTGCAGACCGTCGACCTGCCCGGCCACGGCGCGGACGCAGCGAACCCCGGCGCCGACTCGATCGACGAGATGGCGGGCGCCGTGCGGGACGCGGTCACCGAGCCGGCGGTGTTCCTCGGCCATTCCATGGGTGGTTGCGTCGCGACCGCGGTGGCCGAGCAGGATCCGTCGCTGGTGGAGCAGCTGGTGCTTGTCAATACGCCGCCGACGTACGAGAGCAGATTGACCGCGCACAGCGGCCCCGAGCGCGCGCTGGCGCTGCCGCTCATCGGCCCGCTGCTCTGGCGGCTCGCGAGCGAGAAGCGCACGCGGGCGGGCATGGCGAGCGCGGTCGCGCTCGGTGCGCAAGTGCCCGACGTCTTCGTGGAGGACTCGCGCAAGCTCTCGTGGGCGACGTTCGCCGCGGCGACCCGCGCGGTCGACGAATACGTCTCCGACCAGGCGCTGCACGAACGCGTCGCGGCGCTGGAGATCCCCGTGATGGTGATCTTCGGCGAGCTGGACCGCCGCGTCGCGCTCGGCTCGCTGGACGGCTACCGGGACGTGACGAACGTTCGCGTCCGCAGTGCAGGGCACTCCCCCATCTGGGAGACGCCCGAGCACGTCGCCGCCGCGCTCAGCTGAGGGCGAGCTGCGCGAGGCGCTCGATGCCCTCGCGCGAAGCAGCGACGACGAGGAAGCGCTTGGCGTGGCAGAACAGCGCATCCGGCACCCCGGTGACGGACCGCAGCGCCTCGCCCTCCAGGCCGGCCCAGTCGGCCGGCAGGTCCTGCCGGTTCTCAAAGGACCCCAGCTTGCGCGGCACGGTTTCCAGCCCGAAGCCCTGGCGCTTCGGGTAGATGACGTAGAGCGCCTCGGGCGCGGCGGGAACCAGCACCGACTTCCAGGGCGCGTTGATCGGCAGGTCGACGAGCCGCGGATCGTCCGCCGCGTCGATCGCCGACCGAACGATCTCCGTGGCCCGCAGGGCCGCGGTCGCCGATGCGATCTCGCGCTCGAGGATGCCGGCGGCCAGGGCGACGGCCGCGTCGAAGCGCGTGCGCTCCTCCTCCGTCGTGAGCTCCTCGTCCCAGCGCGCGTTGAAGGCACCGATCACGCCGTTGACGGAGACGGGCTGCACCCCCTCGATGATCGGCCGCGTCAGCTGCTGGCCGGTGTCGTTGGCGTCGACGGGCTGGACGAGGGTGACGTCGACCGCCTCCGCGACCGCCGCGTCGTCCGCGCAGATGCGCTCGCCGTACTCCCGCCAGATGAGACCGAAGGAGGCGTAGCGGACGCTGTTCGGGCGGACCTCGGCGAACTCGCGCTGGTGGTGGTCGAAGTCGCCGGCCGCCGGGTCGTAGTTGAAGCCGACGTCGACCCGGAGGTCGGCGGCGGCCAGCTCGTCGGCCTTGCGGGTGCGGACGACCTCGAGCGGCTCGTCGAGCATCCCGAGTGCCGCAATGGCGAAGACCTCGTCGGCGTGGAAGGTCCCGTCGTGGGTGGCGGCGCGCATGGTGCGAACCTATGGCTTGACATATGCCCTTATAGGCATATATGGTCCGAGGCGTGGCACGAGCAGCGACAACAACCGACGCGTTCAACGCCGTGGCCGAGCCGCGGCGCCGGCAGATCCTCGACGCCCTGGCGGACGGGGAGCTCTCGGTGAACGACCTCGTGGCGCATCTCGAGCTGGCCCAGCCTCAGGTCTCGAAGCACCTCAGGGTGCTCCTCGAGGTGGGCCTGGTCGAGGTGCGCAGCGAGGGGCGGCGGCGGCTGTACCGACTGAACGGGCAGCCGCTCAAGCCGATCCACGACTGGGTCATCGCCTTCGAGCAGACCTGGAACGAACGGTTCGACGCACTCGATGCCGTCCTGGAAGACCTCAAACGAAGGGAAGGAAACAGTGACCGCGATGACCCACAGCGGTAAGGCGAAGTTCACGGTCCAGGGCGACCGCGAGATCCTCATCGAGCGCGAATTCGATGCCCCGAAGCACCTCGTCTACGAGGCGATCACCAAGCCCGAGCTCGTCGAGCAGTGGTGGGGCGCCAAGCGCGGCGACGGCGTCACCTGCGAGGCCGACCTGCGCGTCGGCGGCAAGTGGCGCTACGTGATGACCGCCGGCTCGTCCGGTGAGACGGTCGGCTTCCACGGCGAGTATCGCGAGCTCGTCGAGAACGAGCGCATCGTCTCCACGGAGATCTTCGAGGCGCCGTTCCTCACCGACGAGGACGCCTCGATCAACACCATCACGCTCACCGAGCGCGATGGCAGGACGCACATGTCGGTGCTGTGCGTCTACCGCCTCCCCGAGCACCGCGACGGCGTCATGGCGTCGGGCATGGAGGGTGGCGCGCAGGAGTCCTACGACGCCCTCGAGGACGTCGCGAAGGCCCTAGCGGCCTAGGCGGGACGCGAGCATGTGGCGACCGTACGCCGCGGCAGTTCGCAGCGGACGGTCGCCCAGCAGCATCCGCATCGCTATCCGGAGCGAGTTGGCGCTCGCCGTGTCCGGGGAGCCCGAGGCGAAGGGCGGTTGCGGGTCGTACTCGATCCCGAGCTGCAGGCCCTCGGCGAGCTCGCGGCCGTACACCCGGTCCGTCAGGGAGAGCGCCATGTCGATGCCGGCGCTCACCCCGGCGCCGCTCACGTGCGTGCCGGCCCAGACGACGCGCTCGGTGCGGACGTCGACGCCCATCGCGGCGAGGTTGTCGCGGAAGGCCCAGTGCGTGGTGCTCGGCCGGTCCTCGAGCAGTCCCGCCTTCGCGTAGAGGCCGGCGCCGGTGCAGACCGACGCGGTCCACCGGCAGTTCGGCGCGCTGTCGCGCAGCCAGCCGATCAGCTCGGCGTCCTTGAGGACGGCCAGCGGGCGGCCGCTGCCGGGGACGACGATCAGATCCGGAGCGGGCGCCTCCCGCGTCGTGTGGGTCGGGAGGACCGTGAGCCCGACGTCGGCCTTCACGGGTCCGGCCGTGCTGGCGACGAAGGTGAGCTTCCGCATCCGGCCAGCGGCTGATGACCTCGTACGGCCCGACCAGGTCGAGCGCCGTGAACTCCGGATACAGGACGTAGGCGATGCGCACCCCGCCCATCCTGCCGTGACGGGACGCTTCGTGATGTCGTAGTGCCGACATGAGGACCCTCCTCGCAGCCTTCGCCCTTGCCTTTATCCCGTTCGCCTGCGGCGAGGACGACGAGCCCGTCGCCGCCACCGGCCCGCTCGTGACCTACGAGCACGGCGGCGGCATCGCCGCATCGCCGTGGAAGCTCATCGTCGACCGCGACGGCCGCGCCACGCTCACCAACACCGTCTACGGCCCCGACGGTCCGAAGAACGAGCTCACCGAGTTCGACCTCGAGTCCGCCGACCTGACCACCCTCGAGGACCAGCTCGCCGCCGCCGAGGGGGACACCAAGCCGGACCTGCCGGGAGGCTGCGCGGACTGCTTCACGTTCTCCGTCGTCGCCACCGGCATCGACGTCGACCTCGACCAGGTCTCGATCGAGGAGGCCACGCCCGAGCTCGGCGAGCTCGTCGCCACCCTCGAGCGCCTGGGCAGCCCGCCCGAACCCGTCCTCGCCGGCCCGCTCGTCGTCTACGAACACGGCGGCGGGATCGCCTCCGAGCCGCGGCGCCTCGTCGTCGAACACGACGGCACCGCCTCGCTGACGGTGGAGACCGGCGGGGACAAGTCCGTCGCCGACCTCGAGCTCTCCGAAGCCGACCTGAGCGCCCTCGAGGACCAGCTCGCCGCCGCCGAGGGCGACACCGACGCCGGCCCATCCGCCTGCGACGACTGCTTCACCTACGAGATCCAGGCCGACGGCATCGACGTCTCGCTCGACGAGATCTCGATCGATGTCGTCTCCCCCGACCTCAAGCAGCTCGTCACGACCCTCGAGCGCCTCAGCTCTCCGTAGCCGAACCCGCCCAGACTTACCCTGGCGGTAAGTCTGGATCGGTTCGGCTGGTGATCGGGGCGCCCACAGAAGTCCGTCGACGGCGACTTCGAAGGCACCTGGTGGTACACGATGCAGTGAGGGGTGTGTGCTCTCCCTCGCCCGAACGGGCTATCGGCAGCACACACCCCCTGCACTCATCCACATCGGGGTGCCCGGATTCGAACCGGGGATCTCGACTCCCCAAAAGTCGCGCGTTAACCAGGCTTCGCTACACCCCGTCAGGCGGCCAAGTCTAGGTCCCAGGTCTCGCGCAAGTGATCCATCCATGCCTGCATCTTCGCCCGCAGGTAGGTGTCGTTGACGCTGACCGTGAGGACTCCATGGCGCGACCGCCAAGTGCGACCAGTGAGTTGATTGCTGTTGGACTTCGCTGAAATCGGATGGTCGAGCCGTCGATCCGGAGGGAGCTACCCCAGTAGTCGCGGAGTTCGTCGAGGTCTTGGTCTGCGTGGTACTGAAGCGAATAGGTGACCCGGCGATCCGTCAGCCGCCCAATCCAGCGGTTGGCAAGTGCGACGATCGCGGGATCTGAGTTACCGATCGACAGTTGATGTCGCGTCCGCTTGAAGCCCTCGGCGAGGTAGAGGTTGATGAAGTCCCGGAAGGTCGGATCGCAGAAGAGCGCCGGCGCCGAAGCGGCGCCCTCCTCGTAGGCGGCCTCGCGGAGCGCCGCGAACTTGCGGCACATAGCCTCGTTGCCCTTCCGCTGGCTGTCGCTCCAGCGATGCGGGCGGCCAAGGGGTATGTCCTTGAGCCAGTGGTAGACGGTCGTCTTCGGCAGCGCGAGACGTTCAGCGATCTCATCGATCGAGAGGTTCTTCTGCCGACGGAGCTCGATCGCTTTCTCCCGGATGTAGGCCGGATGCGCCATAGAACGTATGTTCGCATTCACCGCGGACACTTCAATGGCCTCGGTGATCGAGCGGTCGCCGAAACTGGGGTACGCGCTGACCATCGTCGCGGCGGCGCTGTTCGGCATCAGCGGATCGCTCGCGCGCTTCCTGCTGGACGACGGGCTGACCGCCTGGCGGCTCACCGAGGTGCGGTCCGTCGTGACCTTCCTCCTGCTCGGCACCTGGCTGCTGCTCACGAACCGGGCGCTGCTGCGGGTGGATCGCCAGGACATCCCGCTGCTGGCGTTCATCGGGATCCTGGGCCTGGCGGCGGTGCAGTCGACGTACTTCGCGGCCATCGCGCGGCTGGACATCGGCGTGGCGCTGACGATCCAGTACCTCGCGCCCGGGCTCATCCTGATCGTCGGGCGGACGTTCTTCGGCTGGCGGGTGCCGCCCGCGACGTGGGCGGCGGTCGCGCTGGCGGTGGGCGGGGCGTTCCTGGTCGTGAAGGCCTACGACGTGCAGGGACTGGACGGGCTGGGCCTGCTCGCAGCGGTGGCGTCCTGCGTGACCTTCGCGATCAACCTGACGGGCACCGAGCGCGCCGGCCGGCATCTGGACTCGCGGACGACGCTCGTCTGGGGCATCGGGTTCTGTTCGTTGCTCTTCCTGATCGTGCAGCCGCTGTGGACGTTCCCCTGGGCGTTCTTCGGGGACCTCGACCACGTGCTGCTCGCGCTGGGCGTCGCCATCGGTGGGACGCTGATCCCGTTCGTGATGATCTTCACGGCGCTGCGGCACGTGTCCGCGGCGATCACCGGGGTGATCATGACCTTCGAGCCGGTGATCGCGAGCCTCGTCGCCTGGCCCGTCCACGACCAGGTGCTGGCGGGGCCGCAGATCGGCGGGATCGTGATCGTGGTGGCGGCCGTCGCGTGGGTGCAGCTGCAGCAGTCGGCGGTCAGCTCACCCGCTCACGGCGAGCTGGGCGCCGCCGCACGTCCCGAGTAGCTCATAGGCTCGCCGCCACATGGCTGACGTCCGCCCCTTCCGGGCCCTCCACTACGACCGCTCCGTGATCGCGGACGTGGTCGCCCCGCCCTACGACGTGATCGACCCCGAGCAGCGCGCCGCGCTCAAGCGGCGCTCGGAGCACAACGTGGTCGAGATCGACCTTCCGCAGGGCGACGACCCCTACGGGCATGCCGCCGAGGTGTTCGCGCAGTGGCGTGCCGACGGCGTCCTGGAACGCGACGACGAGACGGCCTACTGGGTCCTCACGCAGGACTACACCGGGCCTGACGGCAGGACCTACACGCGCTCCGGGTTCTTCGCGCGCGTGCGCGTCGAGGAGTACGGACCGGGCCGGATCCGGCCACACGAGCGCACCCATCCCGGCCCGAAGGAGGACCGCCTCCGGCTGACCCGGGCGACCAGGGCCAACCTCTCCCCCATCTTCGTCCTGCACGACGGGCCGATGCCGATCGCGATCCCCGACGAGGAACCCTTCGGCGAGGTCACCGACGAGGACGGGACGCACCACCGCCTGTGGCGCGTGCCGGCCACGGAGGCGTTCGACGTCGGCGAGCTGCTGATCGCCGACGGCCACCACCGCTACGAGACGGCCCGCGTCTACGCGGACGAGATCGGCGGCGAGGGCCCGCACCGCTACGTCCTGGCCTGCCTCGTCTCTCTCGAGGACCCCGGCCTGACCGTCTTCCCGACGCACCGGCTGCTGACCGACCTGACGGACGCGGCCCGCCAGGAGGCTCTGGCCGAGACGCTCAAACGCGACTGGGACATCGAGCCGATCGACATCGACGACCTCGAGCCGGACCCGGCGAAGCCCGTCCGCCTCGGCTACATCGACGCCCACTTCCAGCAGGCGTTCCGCCTGACGCTGAAGGACCAGGCGACCGCTGACGACGCGCTGCCGGACGCCTCAGAGGCCTACCGGACGCTCGACACGGCGGTGCTCGAAGCGCTGATCCTCAAGGGCCCGCTCGGGATGAGCGACGACGACATCTCGCACTTCAACGGCCTGGACTACTCGCGCTCGTTCGCCGAGGCGCGCGACAAGATCACCGGCAAGGAGATCTCGGCCGCCTTCTTCATGGGCGCGACGCCGGTCAGCCACATCCGCGACGTCGCCGCGGCCGGCGAGGTCATGCCGCCGAAGTCCACGTACTTCTTCCCGAAGGTCCTGACCGGCATGGTGTTCCACCCCCTGGATGAGGAGTAACTTGGAACCTATGCGCGCGATCGCCGTCGGAAAGGGCAAGTTCGAGCACGAGGTACGCGTCCGCGGCCATCGCTGGACGGCGGACGAGCCGGAGGACGCCGGAGGCAAGGACCTCGGGCCGAGCCCGGAGGAGATGCTCGCCGGGGCGCTCGCCTCGTGTACCGCGATCACCATGCAGATGTACGCCGAGCGCAAGGGCTGGGACCTGACCGGCGCCGAGGTCGACTGCGACTACCAGCCCTCCGAGCGTGGCCGGCCGACGCACTTCGAGCTGATCCTGCGCCTGCCGGAGTCGCTGACGGAGGAGCAGGTCGAGCGCCTCCGGGTGATCGCCGCCAAGTGCCCCATCCACCGCACCCTCGAGGGCGAGGTCGCCTTCGAGGAACGCGTGCAGCGAGTGGCGCCGGTCTGAAGCTGGACCTCATAGACCCGCACGAGGCGATGGAGATGCGGACGCACGGCCGCACCCAGTCCGCCGTGCTGGTCCCGCTGTTCGAGACCGAGGACGGCCTGCACGCCGTCTTCACCAAGCGCCGCGACGACCTCAAGCGCCACGCCGGCGAGATCTCCTTCCCGGGCGGCCGTCGCGACGACGATGACGAGGATCTGCTGGCCACCGCGCTGCGCGAGGCCCACGAGGAGATCGGGCTCGAACCCTCTGCCGTCGAGATCCTCGGCGCGCTCCCGCCGACGCCGACCTTCGTCACCAACTACTCGATCTATCCGTTCGTGGGAAAGATCGCCGCCGGCCAGGTGTGGAACCTGCAGCCGACCGAAGTCGAGACGATCCTCGAGCTGAGCCTCGACGACGTGCGCGCCGGCTACTCGCGACAGCGGCTCGTGCGCCGCGGCATCGCCTTCCGCACGGACACGTACACCGTCGGCGAGCACATGATCTGGGGCGCGACGGGACGGATCGTCGCCGACCTCCTCGGCGTGCTGAGATGCAGTCATGAGTGACCCCAACGTCTTCTCCGACGACTGGCAGCACGAGCTCGGCGGCGCCCGCGGGACGCAGGTCGGTGCCGTGGCGGGCGCGCGCGAGATCGGCGCATCGGTCGTCGAACTGCCGCCCGGCGGGCAGGTCGCGCCCTACCACATGCACCACGGCAACGAGGAGCTCTTGATCGTCCTCTCGGGGACGCCGGAGCTGCGCACGCCGCAGGGCACGCGCAAACTCGCGGAGGGTGCCGTGGTCGCCTTCGTGGCCGGCGCCGAGGGCGACATCATGGAACTCGCGGCGGTGGCGGCCGAGCGCGAGTGAGGACGCTCGGCCTCATCGGGGGGATGAGCTGGGAGGCGAGCCTCGAGTACTACCGGCTGATCAACGCGACCGTGCGCGAGCGCGAGGGAGGCCACACGACCGTCCCGTCCGTAATGGTCACGGTCGAGTTCGGCCGGATGGAGGAGCTGCAGCGCGCCGGTGACTGGGACGCCGCGGGGGCGATGGTCGTCGAGGCGTCCGAAGCACTGGCCCGGGCGGGCGCGGAGTGCGCGGTGATCTGCGCGAACACGATGCACATCGCGGCACCCCGCGTCACCGCGCTGCCCGTCCTGCACATCGGGGACTCCACCGGCTCGGCGCTGCGCGCCGCCGGCCACGACCGGGCGCTCCTGCTCGGCACGCGCTACACGATGGAGCTGCCGTTCCTGCGCGACCACCTGCGCTCGGAGCACGGCGTCGAGACCGACGTGCCGGACGCCGACAACCGGGCCCTGCTGCAGGCGATCATCTACGAGGAGCTGACCCGGGGACGCGTCGTCGACGCCTCCCGCGACGCGGTCGCCCGCATGTGCGAGGGCCACGACGCGGTGATCCTCGGTTGCACCGAGCTCACCCTGTTCGGCCTGCCCGGATTCGACACGACCCGGCTGCACGCCGAGGCCGCCGTGTCATTCGCCTTCGAGTAGGCGGCGGACCGCTTCGACCGCGTCTCGCGTCCAGGCCTCGTGGTCGGCGGGGTCGGTGTGCAGCACCTGCAAGGGGATGTTCCACGTCGCCCGCGCGGCGCGGACGGTCATCTCCCCCGCTTCGAGCCAGGCGGGATCGACGGTGCCGGCGGCCTCGTAGATCAGGCCGCGCACGCCGGTGTCGACCACCTTCTCCGTGAGCATCCGCAGACGGCCGGAGTGCAGCTCCTCCGACGCAGCCGTTCCCATCAGCCAGGCCACGATCGTCGTCTGCGCCAGCGCATCCATCAGCGTCGCGATCCGGTCGGGATCGCCCAAGTAGGGCTCGGCGCCGGCGGCGGCGATCGCGTCGAGGCGACCCGGATCGCGCGTCGTCCCGCGCACGGCGTGGCCCTCCGCGACGAGGGCACGCGCGAGTGCCTGACCGCGCCCGCCGCACCCAACGATCAAGATCCGAGCCATGCCTTCGACCCTACGTCAGATCACGGTCCTCGGGATCGTCAACGCCTACCTCGTCGAGGAGGAGGATGGGCTGACGCTGATCGACACCACGATGGCAGGCGGGCACAAGAAGATCGTGGCCGAGGCCGAGGCGTCCGGAAAGCCGATCGTGCGCATCGCGCTCACCCACGGCCATGGCGACCACATCGGCACGCTGGACAAGCTGCCGGCGGCCGAGGTCTCGATCTCGGCGCGCGACGCGCGAATCGTCGGCGGCGACAAGTCACTCGACGCCGGCGAGCCGCAGGGCAAGCTCAAGGGCAGCTGGCCGAAGGTGAAGACCGCGTTCGACAGGCTTCTGTCCACCGGCGACACCGTCGGCTCGCTCGAGGTGCACGCGGCCCCGGGCCACACCCCCGGCCAGGTCGCCTTCTTCGACCCGCGCGACGGGACCCTCTACTGCGGCGACGCCTACTCGACGCTCGGCGGCGTTGCCGTCCCCGCCCGCGTGAACCCGCGCTTCCCGCTGCCCGCCCTCGCGACGTGGGACAAGGCGACGACGCTCGCCAGTGCCCGCACCCTCCGCGCCCTGAACCCGAACGCGCTCGCCCCTGGCCACGGCGGCGTGGTCACCGACCCCGGCGCGGCGATGGACAAGGCGATCGCGAAGTGTGAGGCCTAGAGGATCTCGAGCGCGCGCTCGGCCGGGCGCGCGAGGATGGCGCGGTCGCCGCGCTCCACGAAGGGCCGCTGGAGCAGCGGACCGGGGTCCGCGACGATCGCCGCGAGGATGTCCTCGTCTGAGGCGCCGTCGAGCCCACTGCCGGCGCGCAGTGCCTCGGCCGGCCGCAGCTTCGCCTTCTCGAGCAGTGGGGCCACGAGGGCGCCGTCCATCTCGGCGATCTCGATGCGCCTGAAGTCGATGCCGCGCTCGCCGAGGATGCGCTCGACGCGTGCGCACTTGCTGCAGCCCTCGCGCAGGTAGACCGTCATGGCGCCCTCCGCGTTG
The DNA here is from genome assembly GCA_963759945.1 of uncultured Solirubrobacteraceae bacterium. Taxonomy (GTDB): domain Bacteria; phylum Actinomycetota; class Thermoleophilia; order Solirubrobacterales; family Solirubrobacteraceae; genus DATLGB01. The sequence continues at coordinate 23,775 of CAVXBH010000003.1, forward strand.
AGCTGGGCGACGCGCTGCTCGCGCTGGTCGGCCCAGTAGGCGTCGGCGTAGTCGGAGAGCATCTTCTGGTCCTCGCGGACCTGCGCCTCGACCTCGTCCTGGGACCGGGCGCCGGCGCCGCGCTTCTCGCGCATCCGGTTCTGCGCCGCGATCATCTGCTCGACGTCGTCGATGTCGTTCTGGGCCTCGAGCTCCGCGGAACGGGTCGGCTTCCAGTCGAGGATCTGGGCGCCCGTCTTCGGGTGCCAGACGCCGAGCGCGAGGATGAACAGGAACAGCAGCACCATCGTCACCGACACGATCAGCGTGAACAGGTCCACGACGGCCGATTCTAGGAAGCGCCCTCGACGTCGTGGCAGACGACGAGCTCGCCGTCGCAGTCCGGTGTCTCGGTGACGACCCGCTGCGCGCGGGCGGCCGACGTCGCCGGGTTGTTCGAGATCAACTCGGTCGCGTCGAGCCGGCCGGCAGTGGTGAAGTCCAGCAGCGCCAGCCCGACGTCCTGGGTGCCGAGGCCGAAGAGCCCGCCCGCACCGATCGAGCCCGCGTTCACGACCGTCACCGGCCCGTAGAGGTCGATCCGCTGGCGATGGGTGTGGCCGACGAGGATCGTCAGCGGCAGGCCGTCCGGATCGGCCTCGGCGATGCGCTCGGCCAGCTCCGTGCCGATCGCCGACTGGTGGACGACGAGGACCTGCGGGCGGCGCGGCAGGTCCTGCCACCACTCCCAGCGCTCGTCGACGGCGTCCGCGAAGAGCTCGTCACCGTTCTCGATGTCGCCGAAGCTGATGCCGGCCCGGATCCCGGGTGGGAACTCGCCGGCCGCGTAGGCCAGCGGATCCTCGAAGCCCGCCACGGACAGTCCGCCGATCTCCTGGATGCCGTCCTCGTGTTCCAGGACGGTGACGCCACCCTCCTCCAGCGTCCGCATGACGCCGGGCGAGTCGTGATTGCCCGAGACGGCGACCACCGGGTCGCCGACAGCGGCCATCTCACTGACCAGCGGCGTCTCCATGCTGCCGCCGTTGATCGTGAAGTCCCCGGCCAGCACCGTGAGCTGTCCCTCGCTGTAGTTGCGCAGGGTGCCGAGGGTGAGCAGGTTGTTGTGGAGGTCGGAGGCGAGCGCGACCCGGATGGTGGCTGGGTCGTCGGCCTCTTCGAGCACGCCCTTGCCCTTTCGGTCGAGCAGGCCTGCGATCGAGCGCACGGCGGAGTCGACGCGGTCGGAGTATTTGTCGCCGCTGGCCCGCAGAGCGTCGGCCTGGTCGACGATCCGCTCGAGCTCGGCGCCCGAGGCGAAGTAGCGCGGACGCTCCAGAGCCCCAGCGTCGTAGGTGATCGCGCTCCAGGCGAGCAGCAAGCCGACCGCCAGCACCGCGGTCGCCAGGCCGCCCGCCGGCGCGAGCGCCAGCGCTCGCCCGCGCACGCCGAGAACATGCCAGGCCAGCAGCGCCACGAGCCCGCCGAGCAGGCCGCCCAGCAGCGCGAACAGAGCCCAGCGACGCAGGGCATCGCCGATGGCGTCGTCGATCTGCCGGCGCAGGGTGCGCACCTCGCCGCTTCCGGCGACCAGCGCAACCACGCCGCGGCGATTGATGCGCCGCGGCTCCGCGAAGATCTGCACCGGCGCGTCGACCACCTGTGCCCGAAGGCCCCAATCCGCCAGCGGTACGTAGACGTTGACGCCACGCTGGGACGGGCTCGCCAGCGCGAAACGCAGCTCCACGTCGGCGACGTCCGTTGGGTACACGGCCGGTCCGATCAGGCGCGGCGACGCGAACGCCCCAGCGAGTGCGACGGCGACGCAGATGACCGCGAGGAGCGCTCGGCGTCTCATGCCGCAGCCAGTAGCGCCGTGCACTGCGACGACAGCACGCCGCCGTTGCCGTGCACGAGGGCGACCTCGGCGCCGTCCACCTGGCGCTCGCCGCACTCCCCGCGCAGCTGACGCACCGCCTCGACGATCGCCAGCAGCCCGTACATGCCGGGATGGCAGTAGGAGAGGCCGCCGCCGTTGGTGTTCAGGGGGACGGTCCCTGCCGGGCGGATGCGGCCGTCCTCGACGAACGGCCCGCCCTCGCCCTTCGCGCAGAAGCCGAGGTCCTCGAGGAAGAGGATCGGGGTGATGGTGAAGGCGTCGTAGAGCTGAAGGACGTCGACGTCGGCCGGGGTAAGGCCGGCGGCGGCGAAGGCTCGGGCGCCGGAGTCGGCGGCGGCGGTGCGGACGAGGTCCGGCATCTCGAGACGTGGCGGTGGTGGTGCGCCTCGGCCGCGCCCAGCAGCGTCACGGGCCGCTTCGCGAGCGTCTGCGGCGCGCTCGGCGGACACCACGACCGACCGCGGCGCCGCCGTCCGTCACGAGGCAGCAGTCGCGCACACCGAGCGGGTCGCACACGCGCGCGGCGAGGACGTTCTCGATCGTCAGCGCGTCGCGCGACCAGGCGCGGGGTTCAGCTGCGCCCACTTGCGTGCGGAGACCGCGACCTCGGCGAGCTGCTCGGGCGTCGTGCCGAACTCGTGCATGTGGCGGGTCGCGGCCAGCGCGTACGCGGTCATCGGGTTGGCCGGCCGATACGGCGCCTCGTAGGGATCGACCTCCTGCACGGACGCGCCGGCGCGGCCGACGAGCCGCTGCGTGGAGCCGTAGAGGATCAGCGCGACCTCGCACAGTCCCGGCGTCGATCGCTGCCGCCGCGTGGTTGAGGTGCGCGATGAACGACGAGCCGCCCATCTGGGTTGCGTCGGAGTAGCGCGGGCGGATGCCGAGGTACTCGCCCGCGCTGAGCGTGGGCATGTTGAGCTGCGTGGCCGCCGCGAACAGGCCGTCCACGTCGGCGACCTCGAGGCCGCACTCGGCCAGCGCCCGCTGTGCCGCCTGGCCCATCAGGTCCTCAGGACGGGTACCCGGCGGGACCGCCCCGAGGTCGGACTCGGCGACGCCGGCTATCGCTACGGCACGGGATCGAATACCGGCACCCCCTCCTCGAAGTCGACGAGCACGCGCATGCCGATCTCGACCACCTCGGCGCGCACCCGGCTCATCATCCGGAAGCCCTCGTCGAGGTCGATCAGGGCGACGCCGCGCGGCTGCTCGCCACGGAGCCGGATGGTCGTCGTGGAGTAGACGGTGCCGCGACCCGTCGACTCGCGCCACTCGAGACCCTCCCCCACGCGCGGGTAGAAGACGGCCCGCTCCGCGGCCGGGTCCCACTGGTACAGCAGGACTTCGCGGGCGCAACCGGCCTCGAAGTGCGCACGCGGGCTCTCGTCCACGACGATGAAACTATCTGCAGACGAATAGCCAGTCGACGTCGAGCAGGCCCGAGATCCGCGCCGGCTCGTCGCCCCAGGCGTCGCGTGGGTGGATCGTCTCCACCGCGAAACCTGCGGCCGTCAGCCGGTCCGCGGCGTCGCGGCCGTAGAGGCGGACGTGGTCGTGCTGGAGGAAGGCGGCCTCGCGGGCGGCGGGATCGGTGATCGCGGCGTCCTCGTATGTGGTCGCGCGATTCGGGTCGAGCGGGACGAGCACGAGGCACCAGCCGCCGGGGGCGGTCACGCGGCGCAGCTCGCGCATTGCGGCCGCGTCGTCATCGACGTGCTCGAGGACGTGCGAGCAGATCACCGCGTCAAAGGCGGCGTCCGGAAGGTCGAGCGCGGTGAGGTCCAGGCGTAGGTCGACGCCTTCCGGGTCGAGGTCGGCAGTGACGTAGCGGCCGACCTTGCCGGCCAGGCGGGTCCGCAGGCAGTGCTCGGGCGCGAAGTGCAGGAGGGCCTTCGCGTTGGTGAGCAGATCCGGCCGCTCGGCGAACAGCAGTGCCTGGGCGCGGTGGCGCTCCTGACTGCCGCAGCGCCAGCAGATCGCGTCGGCACGGTTCGGAGCCGGGCCGAAGCGCTCGAAGCGCTGATCGCAGACGGGGCACCACACCGCGGTGCCGCGGTTGCGGAACATCTCGAGGCGGCGTCGTATCGGGTTCACGGGCAGCGGGGTTGGTCGGTCTCGACGGCGGGCGCACGCTCCTGCCCGACTTCGGTGAACGACAGCAGGAAGCCGTCCGGCTCGTCGCCGGGCATCCGGCGGCCGGCGAGGAAGGCGTAGTACGGCTCGCCCGAGTAGGCCACGCCGGAGGGACAGTTCCTCGCCGCATCGACGATCCGATCCGCCTCGGCGTCGGAGGCCGGCCACGCGTAGGCCGGGTCCGAGAAGGGCCGCACGAACAGGCCGGGGTCCGCCGGGTCGAGCGCGAAGGCGGCGCTCTGCGTGGCCGTCAGCGCCGTGGCCGCGCCGGCGAGGACGAGCCAGCGCGTGCGGGCGGCCCAGACGAGGCCGGCGGCGCCCAGCGCCACGAGCGGTGGCTCGGCGAGCTGCGTCACGTTCACCGCGGTCCCCGTCTTCGTGACCGTCAGGACCAGCAGCAGCGCCCCGGCGGCGACCGCGATCAGCGCGCGCAGCTGGCCGCGGTCCTCGGTGCGTCCTCGCAGCACGAGGCCAAGACCGGCCAGCACGACGAGCGGACCGAGATTCCAGGCCGCCTGGGCGAGCAGCCCCGCGACCGTGTGCAGAGAGTGCCAGCCGATCTCCTGCTGGGCTCCGACGAGCTGGTCGTCCAGACCGTCGCCGAACCGGGCGAACGACAGGGCGACGCCGACGCCGAACGTGACCAGGAAGGCGATCAGGAACCGGACTCGCGCGACCGCTGCGCCGGCGAGCAGCGCGCCCGGGAGCAGGAACGGCCACTTGATGCCGATCGCGGTCCCGGCCACCAGGCCGCCCGCGATCGCCGTGCGCTCGCGCGCCGCCAGCAGCGCCGCGCCCATGATCAGCGGCGCGCCGAGACTCTCCGGCATCAGCGTCGCGTGCTCGTGCAGCATCCACGGCGTCACGAGGGTCACCAGCCCGGCCGCGACCGACGGTGCCTGAGCGCCGGTGAGCCGCCGCACCGCGATCGCGACGAACGCGCCCGTCATCAGCGGAGCAAGGGCGAGCAGCAGGCGCGGCTCGCCCACCGTGAGCGCGCCGAGGTAGTAGAGGAGCGGCGGGTGGGCGGCGACGAAGTCCCGGTACGGCGTGGCGCCGTCCGCGACGAGCTGCGCGCTGAAGAGGTAGACGCCCTCGGCGTAATTGACGTACGCGTCGCCCTGCCAGAGGTGCAGCAGGATCGACAGGACGATCGCGGCCGGGACGTAGATGCGCATCACGGGACGTCGAGCAGGACGGGAGGTTGGTTGTACAGGCGCCAGGCGAGCGCGAGCCCGGCCGGGTCGATCGGCAGCGGCTCCGGCGCGTCGTAGGTGAGGACCGTCGTGGTCGGTCCCTCCTCGCGGCTGGTCTGCGTGAAACCCGCCGGCAGGGTGGGGTCGGCCGGTCGGTCGCGGCCGAAGCGCCAGGAGGCGACGAAGACGACGCGGCTGGCCGTGTCGCGCGCGAGCTCCGTGGTGCCGGGCGCGTAGACGCGCAGCGGGCGCTCGCCGTCGGCGGTGATGAACACCGCCGCTGGTCCGAGGTCGTCCGCCGCCGCGCGCCAGTCCTCGCGGTGCAGGCGGTCGTTGGCGGCGATGCTGATCGTGAAACCGGCGAACAGCGCCATCAGCCCGAATGCGAGGGGCCATGACCGGGTCAGCCCGGCCGCGGTCACCGCGAGCAGCGGGACGAGGGCGACGATGACGTAGCGCTCGGAGAAGTGGTCCGGCGCGACGACCGCGGGCAGCAGGATCGCGACTGCCGCCAGCAACAGCAGCCTCGACCTGCCGATCACCAGACCGACCGCCACGAGGATCAGTGCGGCCACGGCGAGCCCGTCGATGGGAGTCCCGAACGGCCCCGCGACCCAGTGCTTCGCGAGGTCGCCGAAACGGTCGACCAGAGCGCCCCTCTCGATGCCCTGGACACGGCCGTCGTCCTGGCTGGCGAGGAGAGGGATGAGGGCCGCGCCGACGACGGTTGGCGGGATCAGCGGGGCGAGCGCACGGCGGCGGAGCAGAACGATGGCCTGCGGGATCAGCAGGAAGGCGGCGAAGTAGTGGGTCGCCAGCGCAGCAGCAGCAGTCACCGCCCAGGTCTTCCGCCGGTCGTGCAGCAGTGCAAGCGTGGCGATGCTGGTGAGGAGGACGAGCAAGGCGTAGCTGCGGGCCTCCTGCGAGAACCACACGAGGTAGGGGTTCGTCGCGACGAGCGCCGCCGCGATCAGGCCGGTCCGGTGAGCGTGCCTGCGCCCGATCGCGTAGGCGACGGGGATCGTCGCCACGCCGCAGAGGACGGACAGGCTGCGCAGCCCGACCTCCCCCAGCCCGAACGGCCGGCTCCAGAACCAGGCGACCACGAAGTGCAGCGGCGGCTGCGCCTCCTGGTCTGCGATCCAGTCGAAGAGATGGCTCAGCCCACCATCGAGCGCCATGACCGTCGACGCCTCGTCGCGCCAGAACGACTGGCCGTCGAGCCCGACGATCCGCAGCACCGCACCGCCAAGCACGATCACCGCCAGCCAGCGCACCCGCCGACCCTAGCCGGGCCCGCCGAACGCATCCAAACTCGCGATATGCCCGAGTTTGGATGCGTTCGGCAACCTAACCTGCGGTCCGTGCGGACTCTCGCGGCCACCGGACTCGCTTTGCTCGCGATCGCACCCACCGCGGCGCCGCTCTGCCTCCCTCGGTGCCAATGGACCTGCCGCCCGCAGGGGCCTCCGCGGCCACGGCCGAGACGTGGCTGCTCGGTACCCGGTCGGGGGTCCGCAAGGTCCCCGCATCCGAGGCTCGTGCCGTCGCGCGTCGCCTGGGCGACCGCCTGACCTTCGCCGAGCGCGACTGGCCGCGCCGCTTCCACGCTGTCGGCGAGGACCCGCTGACCCCGCTCAGCCGCTGGCGCCAAGCCGTCATTCCGTCCGCGCTCACGCCGCCGCCCGTGACACAAGACAGTCCGATCCTGGCCCTCGTCGACGCGCAGGCCCAGGCGACGCACCCCGAATTCGCCGATGGCAACGCCCGCGCGCTGCCGGGCCGCAAGGTGCAGATCTCCCACGGCACGCAGACGATGGGCGTCGCTGTGGCGCCGCAGAACGGGGTCGGCATCGTCGGCGCCTATCCCGGAGCCCGGGCGATCAACGTCGGGCTGCCGGCGAACGGGATCCGCTGCTCGGACTCCGCGCGCGGCGTCCGCCGCGCGGTCAAGGCGGGCGCCGCCGTGATCAACATGAGCTACGGCTCGGTGCGCTTCTGCCAGACGGAGTTCCTGGCGCTCCAGTACGCCACGCGGCGCGGCGTCACGCTCGTGGCGGCCGCCGGCAACGAGCGCCGCGACGGCAATCCCTTCGAATATCCGGCATCGCTCCCGCACGTGGTCACCGTCGGAGCGCTGACGCCCGACGACCGCGCGGCCGCCTTCTCCAACACCACCGCCGCGATGGACCTCCTCGCGCCCGGTGTCGGGATCATCGCCCCGACCCCTCCGGCCTTCGACCGCGCCGATGGCGACCGAGACGGCTACGAGCTCGTCAGCGGCACCAGCTTCGCCGCGCCGATCGTCGCCGCCGCAGCGCTCTGGATCCGCGCCGATCGCCCGCGACTGAAGGTCGACCAGGTCGCGCAGGTCCTGCGGCTCTCCTCGAAGGACATCTTCCGCAAGGGCTACGACACCGAGACGGGCTACGGCAAGCTCGACATGCGCGCCGCCCTCGCGAAGAAGCCGCCCGCCCGCGATCCGCTCGAGCCCAACGACGACCTCGGGTTCGCCGACGGCCGCTTCGGCGACACCGCCCGCGCGGTCTGGACGGGTGGCCGACCCTTCGCCTTGCGCGCGCTGCTCGATCGCTTCGAGGACCCCGCCGACGTCTACCGCATCAAGGTGCCCGCCGGCAAGCGCGTCCGCATCCAGACCCGTCCCTCCTTCGGCAATCCCGACATCGAGGTCTTCCGCTCGGGCACCCGCTCCCTGCGCTCCGGCGGCGGGCTCATCGCCGCCTCACGCAACCGCAGCGGCAAGACCGACCAGGTGCGCGTCCGCAACTCGGCCGGCGGCATGCGAACGGCACTCGTCGCGATCTCCGTCGGCCGCGGCCGCTTCCTCGACGCCGGCTACCGGCTGTCGATCAAGTAGCCAACGAAACAGAGTGCGATTTTGCCCGGAAACCGGGCAATTCCGCACTCTCGTTTGTTTTGGGGCCGCCCCGCCTCGCGGATGTCGAGGCGATCCGACCTTCTCCCTCAATGCTGCAGTTGAGGACCTATGACGCGCTCGAAGCCCACTGGGCCTCGGCGGGGTCGGAAACGCCCTCCAAAGCCTCAGGAGTGGGGACCGAAGGATTGTCGCGCAGGTACCACTCGGCGTCGAGCGCCGCCTGGCAGCCCGATCCAGCAGCCGTGACGGCCTGACGGTACGTGTGGTCGACGAGGTCGCCGGCAGCGAAGATCCCCGGCACCTTGGTGCGCGTGGAGCGGCCTTCGACCTGGACGTAGCCGTTCTCGTCGACGTCGACGAGGTCGGTGACGAGTTCGGACTGCGGCATATGGCCGATGGCGATGAAGGCGCCGTCCATCTCGAGGTCGCGCTCCGAGCCGTCCTCGATGTTCGTGAGGACCGCGTGGTTGAGGGCCTTGCCCTCGGCGTCAGCCTTGAACTCCTTGACCACGTATGGCGTCAGGAACTCGATGTTCTCCGACTCGCGGGCGCGCTCGAGCATGATCTTCGACGCGCGGAACTCGGCGCGGCGGTTGACGATCACGACCTTGGACGCGAACTTCGCCAGGAAGATCGCCTCCTCCATCGCGGAGTCGCCGCCGCCGATGATCACCGTCGGCTTGTCCTTGAAGAACGCCGCGTCGCAGGTAGCGCAGTAGGAGACTCCGCGACCGCCGAGCTCCTCTTCCCCGGGAATGCCGAGCTTCTTGTGCTCCGCGCCCATCGAGAGGACGATGGTGCGGGTCAGGTGGACGTCGTCGCCGACGAAGACCTTGTGCGGCTCGCCGTCGAAGCCGGGCTCGATCCTGGTCGCGAGGTCGGTGATGAAGCGCGTGCCGAAGTCCTCGGCCTGGTCGCGCATCTTCTGCATCAGCTCGGGACCCATGATGCCGCCGCCCGGAAAGCCCGGGTAGTTCTCGACGTCGGTGGTCTGCTGAAGGAGGCCGCCCCACATCCAGCCCTCGATCACGAGCGGCTCGAGGTTGGCGCGGGAGGTGTAGAGCGCGGCGGTGTAGCCGGCGGGGCCGGAGCCCACGATGATGACGTTTTCGATGCGGTCGGCAGTCATTGCTTCATTAAGTATAGGAAGGAGCGGCATCATCGCGCGCCCAGCGGTCCACGGTCCTCCGGAGGGTGATGAAGGCGACCACGCCCGGCAGCGTCGGCAGCCAGAAGGTGAAGCCGCGATAGGCCAGAACGGCCACCGTCGCGAGGCCGAACGGGATGCCGAGCGCGGCGAAGGCGCCGATCATCCCGCCGTCCACCCCGCCGATCCCGCCGGGCAGGGGCAGCAGGTTGCCGAGCATGCCCACGAAGAAGCCGAGGATGAGGACGCCGAGCGGCGGTGCGTTGCCGAAGGCGTGGAAGCAGGCCCAGAGCACGGCGATCTGGAAGGCCCAGAAGGCGATCGCGCCGGCGACCGAGGCGTCGGGCGAGCGCAGGCGCTTGAGCGCGGCCCGGATGCCCGCCGAGGCGCTGGCCGGCAGTTGCGCCAGGCGTCGCATCCGGCCCTTCTCCAGGCGCTCCTGGAGATCGGGCGGGACGAAGCCGAGCGACAGCCCGAGGATCGTCGCCCCCAGCGCCAGCGCGGCCGGGAGGAACGTGATCGCAAACGGGTCGGGGCCGTTGAACAGGCCGAAGTACAGGCCGAAGCCCACGATCACCACGGTGACCGTGTAGACGATGTACTGGATGACGATGAAGGTGACCGTGCGGTCGCCGACCTCGCGCGCGTCGAGCCCGGCGCGCCGCAGCGCCCAGGCCTGCAGGACGAGCCCGCCGGCGCCCCCCGCCGAGAAGAGGCGACTGGCGGCGAGCGCGGCCATGGTGATCTGCAGGCTCTCCTGCCAGCGCAGCTTCGTCTCATAGATGGCGTGGAACTCGAGGACGTAGCCGCCGAACATCCCGACCGTCAGGACCCCGGCGAGGATCAGCCAGCCGGGGCGGCCGGTCTGGATGCGGTTCCAGGTCTTGTCGAGGCCGGCCAGCTGCGGGAGCAGCAGGTAGAGCGCGACCACGGTGAGCGCCGCGAACAGGATGAAGAGCCCGAGCTTGCGCGGCGTGATCTCGAGGCCGAGGTGCTCGTCGTGATGGGACTCGGGGCGGTCGGTCTTCGGCTCCGCCTCGGTGCTCATCGTGCGCGCGCCTCCAGCGCCTGCACGAGGCGCGAGAGGCGCTCGGCCCCGGGTCCGAGCCGCGGAGCACCGCGGCGCACGCCCTCCGTCAGGGCGTAGCCGGCCGCGAGATCGACGACATAGTGCTCACCCAGATAGACGAGTGCGACGCCGAGCGTCGCGGCGTACCCCCAGCCCAGTGCACCTGCGACGCGACCAGTTTCCCCGAGCAACCGGGCGGCCGTAACGGACGTGGCGAAGTGCAGAGAGGGCATCGCGGCCAGCGGGTTTCCCGCCAGGAAACCGTACAGCGGAGCCCAGCCGGACTTCCAGAACTCCTCGCCGTACTCCACCATCATGCGACGAACCCGCGGCACATCGCCTTCCTCGAGGACGTCTCGCTCGGCCGCGTACCAGGGCGGCGCGGTCGGAAGGTGCCAGTAGCCGATCAGCCCGAGGTCGAACGTCGCGTACATCCGGACGGCGGCGGCCGGGAAGCGGTCGCGGTCGCGCAGGAGCACGTAGCCCACAGCGCCGTGGGGGACCAGGAACCACACCCAGTGACACCAGACCAACGTCTTCTCGAAGGCGCTGAAGCGCCCTGGGGTCGAGAACGCGCGTTGCAACCTGACGGTCGGCATCGTGCCGAGACCGATCGCGCGGTCCACCACCACGGGGTAGGTGACGTGCACCCGGCGGCGCAGTGCGTCCGGATCGTCGTTGGGCATCTCGTACCCCGCGAGGTACGCCCACATCTGTCCGACGACCACCGCGACGTCCCGCGCGCGCGAGCGCGGGAAAAGGACGCACACGGCCACGGGCGCGGCCGCAGCGGCTCCCAGCACCACCGGAGGCGGCAGCTTGAGTCGACGGCGAACGAGAGGAGCGGCGATGCCCAATGCGAGCGCCGCCCCGGCCGCCGCGCGGATCGGGGTGCGGGGACGCACGGCGCGCGCGAATGTACATGAACGAACGGTCAGCTCGGTGGGGCGCGCTGCCGTCATCGGCGTGGATAGACTCCCGCCCGCCTTGCGCCTGAAGCTGTCGTTCGCCCTCGCCTTGCTCGGCCTCGTCGCCCTCCCCGGGGTTGCGTTCGCCGACATCCTGACCCCGGAGTCCGGGTCCGGATCACGCAACGCGGAGGAGATCGACAACCTCTACAAGCTGATCGGCGTCATCGCGATCATCGTCTTCGTCGTCGTGGAGGGTGCCCTGCTGTGGGCGTTCTTCCGCTTCAAGGCCAAGAAGGGCGCCGTCGCCGCGCAGATCCACGGCAACACGCGCCTGGAGATCGGCTGGACCGTCGGCGCCGCGGCGATCCTCGTCTTCCTCGTCGTCTTCACCTTCATCAAGCTGCCGGACATCAAGAACCCGGCGCCGAACAGCCCCAACGGCCTGCAGTTCGCCTCCAACGCGCTGTACGCGTCCACGGACCAGCCGCCGCCGCCCGGCGGCGACGCGCTGGAGATCGTCGTGGACGGCCAGCAGTACGTCTGGCGCTTCCAGTACCCCGGCCAGGAGGGCGTCTTCGCCTACACGGAGATGGTCGTCCCCGTGGACACCACCGTCGTGCTGAAGATCACGGCCGACGACGTCAACCACTCCTGGTGGATCCCGGATCTCGGCGGCAAGTTCGACGCGATCCCCGGTTACACGAACGAGACGTGGTTCCAGGCGACCAACGAGGGCACCTACCGCGGGCAGTGCGCCGAGCTCTGCGGCCGCAACCACGCGAACATGCTCGCCACGGTCAGAGTCGTCTCCGTCGAGGAGTACGAGGCCTGGTACGAAGATCAGACCGCCCTCATCGAGGACGCTCGCAAGCAGCAGTCCGAGAAGCGCCCCGAATACTCGAATTCAGGACCCGAACAGTGAGCGACGTCGCCCAACAACTTCCCGGCCGCGCTGTGCGCCGCCCCGAGATCACCGCCACCGAGGTCAAGCCGGAGGCCAAGGGCTGGTACTCGTGGATCACCACGACCGATCACAAGAAGATCGGGATCATGTACCTCTGGACGGTCGCCGTCTTCTTCCTGATCGGCGGCGTCGAGGCCCTGCTGATGCGCCTCCAGCTCGGCGTTCCGGACAACAATCTGCTCTCGCCCGAGAAGTACAACCAGCTGATGACGCTGCACGGGACGACGATGATCTTCCTGGTCATCGTCCCGGTGTGGGCCGGCTTCGCCAACTACTTCCTGCCGCTGATGATCGGCGCGCGCGACGTCGCCTTCCCGCGCCTGAACGCGTGGTCGTACTGGATGTTCCTGTTCGGAGGCCTCGCGCTGTACGTCTCGCTGTTCTTCACGCCGCCCGAGGCCGGCTGGTTCTCCTACGTGCCGCTGTCCTCGCGCGAGTACTCGTCCTCGAACGGCCAGGAGGCGTGGATCTACATGATCCACCTGACCGGCCTGTCTTCGATCATCGGCGCGATCAACTTCATAGCGACGATCCACAACATGCGTGCGCGAGGCATGGGCTGGGGCCGTCTGCCGCTGTTCGTGTGGACGATCCTGATCTACGCCTACCTGATCATCATCGCCCTGTCGTCACTGGCGGCGACGGTCACGATGCTGCTGCTGGACCGCAACTTCGGCACCTCGTTCTTCGATCCGACCGAAGGCGGCTCGGCGCTGTTGTGGCAGCACCTGTTCTGGTTCTTCGGGCACCCCGAGGTCTACATCCTCGTGTTGCCCGCGTTCGGGATGTTCTCCGAGATCATCCCCGTGTTCGCTCGCAAGCCGATCTTCGGCTACAAGGCGATCGCGGCGGCGACCGCGGGCATCGCCTTCCTCGGCCTGCTCGTCTGGGCGCACCACATGTTCGCCGTGCCGACCTCGACCGTCGTGCTCGCGTTCTTCATGCTGTCGTCGTTCGTCATCGCCGTGCCGACGGGCGTCAAGATCCTCAACTGGATCGCGACGTTGTGGCGAGGGACGATCGAGTACCGCGTCGCGCTGCTGTATTGCGTGGCGGGCATCAGCACGTTCCTCCTCGGCGGGATCACCGGGATCTTCCTGGCCGTCTTCCCCGTCGACTGGCAGCTGACGGACACCTACTTCGTCGTCGCCCACTTCCACTACACGGCATTCGGCGCCGCCGCCTTCGGCATGTTCGCGGCGCTGTACTACTGGTTCCCGAAGATGTCGGGCCGGATGCTCTCCGAGCGCGTCGGAAAGATCGGCTTCACGCTGGTCTTCGTCGGCTTCCAGGTCACCTTCCTCGTGCAGCACGCGGCCGGCCTCGAGGGCATGCCACGGCGCATCTACGAGTACGAGGAGGCGTCCGGCTGGGGCGTCTACAACCTGATCTCGACGATCGGCGCCTTCATGCTGGGCCTCGGCGTCCTGATCACCTTCATCAACGTGCTCACCTCGCTGCGCAAGGGCCCGATCGCCGGCCCGGACCCGTGGAAGGCCAACACGCTCGAGTGGTACACGACGTCCCCGCCGCCCGAGCACAACTTCGACGTCATCCCCCGCATCCGCTCCGTGGAGCCGATGAAGGATCTCCGCCGGCAGGTGGAGCAGGAGACGCACACCCAGCAGCGGCACGCGCCCAGCCGGGCGATGGCCGAGGTCTAAGTGGCTCACGGGTGAGCATTCCGACCACCTACGCGCCCGTCCAGGCCGCCGCGTCGGTCGGACAGGTCGTGCGCGACTACGTCGCGCTGACGAAGCCGAAGGTCCAGTCCCTGCTGCTGCTCACCACCGTGACGACGATGTACGTCGCCGGGGATCCGTCCGTCGCGCTGGTCGTGGCGACGTGCATCGGCGGCTACCTGTCCGCCGGCGGCGCAGGCGCGGTCAACCACTTCTACGACCGCGACATCGACGCTCAGATGGCCCGCACCGCAGACCGTCCGGTGCCGTCGGGCCGGGTCGCCCCCGCAGCCGCCCTCTGGTACGGGATCGGCCTCTCGGCGCTCTCCTTCGCGTGGCTGTCGGCGACCGTCAACGTGCTCGCTGCCGTGCTCGCCCTGATGGGCTTCCTCGGCTACACGCTGGTCTACACGATGTATCTGAAGCGCCGCACACCGCAGAACATCGTCATCGGCGGCGCGGCGGGCGCGGTGCCTCCGCTGGTCGGCTGGGCCGCGGTCGAGGGCTCGGTGGCTCCTGCCGCGCTGTATCTGTTCGCGATCGTCTTCTACTGGACGCCCCCGCACTTCTGGGCGCTCTCGCTGCTGATGAAGGACGAGTACGCGAAGGTCGGCGTGCCGATGCTGCCCGTCGTGCGAGGCGAGGACGAGACGCGGCGGCAGATCACGCTCTACTCCGTCCTGCTCGTGGGGCTCACCCTGATGCCCGTCGTCTTCGGCTTCTTCGGCGCCATCTACGGCGTCGTGGCGACCGCACTGGGCATCTGGTTCATCGTGCTGGCCGTCCGGCTGCAGCGCGCCGCGGATCGCAAGGCGGCACTGCGCACCTACCTCTATTCACTCGCTTACCTGGCGGCGCTGTTCGTCTCCATGGTCGTCGACGCTCGGCTGGGATAGGCTGAGCCGCTCCATGGACCGCAAGCTCGCACTGCGCAACATCCGGACCGGCCTCATCGTCGGCGCCATCTGCGTGATCATCTTCGGCCTCACGTTCGTGGCCGCGTACGTCTATACGGCATGAGCGAGCGCCCGCCCGTCGAGATGGAGGCCACGCCGGCCGGCGAGCACATCCACATGCCGGAGCCGAGCCTGTTGCCGCTGCTCAATGCGGCCTCGCTGGCAGGCGCGATCGTCATGATCACGCTGTCGTGGCTGCTCTTCGCGGCCTTCATGATCGTCTTCCTGGTCACCACGGTGGTCTGGATCCGCGCGGCGGCGCGTGAGACCGCCGCGCTCCCGCTAGAGCACCACTAACGGATCCACGCCGTCCCACGTCCCGACGGACGCGACGGGGCGAAAGCGTGCGAAGAACCACTCCGTGCCCCACGGCACGGCCAGTGAGCGCTTCTGCACGGGGCTGTGGAGCGTCTCCGGGCCGTAAGCGGCACGGACCATGCTGCCCTGGTCGCGCCACATGGAGAAGGTGCTGCGCATCTGCGGGTGGTCGGCGAAACCGATGTGCGTGCCGATTCCCGGCGCGTCGGCGAGCTCGCGGTAGACGCGGCGGTTCTGGACGTGGAAGGTCGGCAGATGGCGCATCGCGAGCTTGCCGGAGGTCAGTACCGCGACCGGCTCGTCCTTTGAGAGCCGGGCCGTGGCATCCGTTCTGGGCGACCAGCCACCCCAACTCTCGCCCAGACGGACGCGGACGGTCTGGAGCGCGACGCTCCACGCCTCGTCGGCGCCGTCGGTGAAATGGCTGGTGCGCTCGAAGCCGGCGTCGCGGGCCGCATCGTCCTCCCAGCCGCACCACAGGCCCCAGCGCAGCGGCATGATCGTGCCTCCGAAGGTGGTCTCGAAGCGGGCGATGGCGACCGGCCTGGCGCTGGTGAGCCCCGGCGTCCGGCGCAGCGCGTCCACGCGTCGCAGCGCGCGCCCCGCAGTCCGGGGCTGGAAGCGGCCGAGGTGCAGTGACGCACTCACCGGCGCAACAGGTGCAGCGAGAGGCCCGCGGGGCCTGCCAGCCACGTCAGCAACAGCGCCAGACGGGCCGAGCGGCCCTTCTCGAGCGCGTCCTGCCAGATCCAGCGACCGACGAACAGATCGAAGGTGATGTAGTGGCTCCAGGCGGCCAGGAAGGTGTCCGGCTGCTGGAAGGCGCCGCGCACCGCATCGGGGTTGCCGAAGTCGATCATCTTGCGCTGGCGAGCGATGCCGCTGACCAGCAGGCCGTCGTAGGCGAGCCCGAGGCCGATGTGGAGGACGTTCGTGCGCGCGACGAGCCAGCGGGTCACCCGCGCGCGGGGGGCGAGGATCATCGCCAGCCAGACCGGCGCCGAGCTGAAGTTGATGACCGAGTAGGCCCGGCGGCGCGCCGGGTCGAACTTCTCCATCTAGGCGGCGCTGGGGGCGCCGTCGAGCTCCGACACGGCACCGTCCTGCGTCCAGCAGCGGACGATGTCGCGCATCGACAGCACGCCGACGAGGTCACCGTCCTCCACCACGACGAGGTGGCGGAAGCCGCGCCGCACCATCTCGGAGGCCGCCTGCTCGAGCGACCATTCCTTGTGCGCGGTGATGACGTTGTGCGTCAGGTGGTCCGCAACCGTCTCCGAGTCCACGTCCTGGCCGCGGCCGATGGCGTCGAGCACGTCGCGCTCGGTGATGATCGCCGGGCTCTGGGCCTCGGGATCGAGCACGACCGCCGCGCCGACCCGGCGGTCGACCATGAGCTTGGCGACATGCCGCAGCGTGTGGCCGGGCCCCACGGTCAACACCATTGAGCTCATGCCGTCATGGACGTGCAATCTTCTTACCCCCTGGACTCGTGTCCGTCCTCGCGCCTTGCAACGATCGTCTCAATCCTATCCCTGCGCCAGCTTCGGAGCGGTTCGTGTGCTGACTCATCCAAATCCTCCCCTCCAGACGTAACTCCTTCGTGCCAACTCACCGTCCCTCCACCATCACGCACCGGACGGCGCTGTTCGAGGACGCGGTCGACATCGTCGAGTCCGAATACGCCACGGAGCTCTCCCTCGACGACATCGCCCGCCGGGTTGCGTCGTCGCGCCGCCAGCTGCAACGTGCCTACGCCGAGATCGGCGACACCACCTTCCGCGAGCACCTCACCCGGGTGCGGATGGAGCGCGCAGCGGGCCTTCTCAGCGATCGCGGCCTCACGGTCCGCGAAGTCGCCCGCCGTGTCGGATACCGCCAGCCGGCGCAGTTCGCCAAGGCCTTCCGGCGCCACATCGGCGTCGCTCCGTCCGACTATCGGACGCACAACACCACGGGTCGCTTCGAGGTTCTCGGGCGCCCGACCGCACAAGCCGCATAGCGGTCTGGAGCAGCCTGGCGCGCGGCGGCGCATCCTCCGTCGCGCGCCTTGAATAGGATTCCGGGCTCGATGGAGGAAGGCACGGAAGAAGAGACCAAGGCGCCCGCGTCCGAGCGGCTGCGCATCGCCGACCACAGGGCGCCCGTCCTGCCGCTGGTCGGCATCGGGTTGATCGCCTCAGCGCTGGGCATCGCCCTTGGGTTGCTTATCGACTGGTTCCCGGTCGGGGCTTCGACGCAGGTCGACCAGGTCGACCACTTCTACGACATCCTGATCATCGCGTCGGTGCCGGTCTTCGTGGGCGTCACGTCGATCGTCCTCTACAGCGTCTATCGCTTCAAGATGCTGCCGGGCGAGGAGGAGATGGACGGTCCGCCGATCCACGGCAACACCCGCCTGGAGGTCATCTGGACACTGATCCCCGCGGCGATGATGCTCGGGCTCTGCGTCTACGCCGCGATCCTGCTCGGCCAGGCCGAGGAGGCGCCCGCGGCCAACGAGCCGCCTGAGCTCAACGTCCGTGTCGTCGGCGAGCAGTTCACCTGGACCTTCTTCTACGAGGGCGAGGACGGCGGCGAGGAGGTCCCGTCGAGCCAGCTCTACCTGCCGATCGACCGTTCGGTGAACTTCTCCGTCCAGACCAAGGACGTGCTGCACGACTTCTGGGTGCCCGCCTTCCGCTGGAAGATCGACGCGGTGCCGGGGATCACGACCTCGTACCGGGTCACGCCCAACCGGATCGGCCGCTACCCGGTCGTCTGTGCCGAGCTCTGTGGCCTGGGCCACGCCACCATGCGCCAGACGGCCACGGTGATGTCCGACGACGACTTCACGGCCTGGATGGACGAGCAGGGCAAGGCCGGGACGACCGCCGCCGAGAACCAGGAGGGCGAGGACGCCGGCGAGCAGACCACCGACGGTGAGGGGGAGTCCGCCGCCGACGGAGAGGCGGTCTTCACCGCCAACGGCTGTGGCGGGTGCCACACGCTCGCGGCGGCAGGCTCGACGGGTCAGACCGGTCCGGTGCTGGACGAGGTGCTGCCCGACCTCAGCGAGGCCGAGATCTCCGAATCGATCACCGATCCCAACAAGGTGATCGCCGAGGGGTACGGTGCGAACATCATGCCTGAG
>CAVXBH010000004.1:0-53373 GCA_963759945.1 uncultured Solirubrobacteraceae bacterium
TCATCATCGCCTCGACCTCCGAGGTCTACGGCGACCCGAAGGTCCACCCGCAGCCCGAGACCTACTGGGGCCACGTCAACCCGATCGGCCCGCGCGGCGTCTACGACGAGGCCAAGCGCTACGCCGAGGCGCTCACGATGGCCTACCACCGCCAGCAGGGCGTGGACACGGCGATCATGCGGATCTTCAACACGTACGGGCCCGCGGATGCGGCCGCACGACGGGCGCGCGATCCCGACCTTCCTGCGCCAGGCGCTGCTGGACCGGCCGATCACCGTCTTCGGCGACGGCAGCCAGACGCGGTCGTTCTGTTACGTGTCGGACCTGATCGACGGGATGATCCGGCTGCAGGAGTCCGGGCACCATCAGCCGATCAACATCGGCAACCCGAACGAGTTCACGCTGCTCGAGCTCGCCAACACCGTGATCGAGGTGACGGGGAGCCGGTCCGAGGTCGTCTTCGAGGCGCTGCCGACGGATGATCCGCAGGTCCGCCAGCCCGACATCAGCAAGGCTCGCGAGCTTCTGGGTTGGGAGCCAACCGTCTCGCTGCGCGAAGGACTGCAGCGAACCATCGACGAGGCGGGTACGGAGACCCTGGTCGGCGCATTCTCGTGAGGCGAAACGCCGGTACTTCGCGGGTAGGTCTGCGTTATGGACCGTGGAGCGACCTTTGAGTGAGAGCACCAGGACATCGCAGCGACCGGCGGGCCGCCAGGCCTCGCCGCCTGCATTCCTGCCTCCGACCGACGTGCGCCGGCCCCCGGCGCTGTCGTTCCTGTTGCGCATGGAGACCCTGCGGCGCGCGTTGCGCGTCCTCAGCCTCCTGACGCTCGACCTCGTCGCGATCTCGCTGGCGATCTTCACCGGCCTGCTGCTCAAGCAGGTCGTGCTCGACGGCGTCTGGGACACGGAGGTCGTGCGGGCGACGACGGACGAGTACGTCTCGTTCGCCTTCCTGATCGTGGTCCTGCTGTTCGCGAAGGAGGGGCTGTATGCCGACCGGCCCGCGCGCCCCGGCCTGCCGAAGATCGTCACCGGCCTCTTCCAGGCGTCGCTCGTCGCGCTCGTCTACGCGCTGATCGCGACGGACCGCGAGCAGTACTCGAGCTACTACATCTTCTACGGCTCGCTGGGCTTCGGGATCCTCTACGTCGGCACCCTCCGGCACCTCTACAACCGCGCCACCGGGTTCCTGCTGCGCAAGGCCGGCTACCGCCGCCGCGCGGTGCTGGTCGGGACGGGCCACCACATCGAGGGCGTCGCGCACGCCCTGTCGGACGAGGTCAGCCTGCCGATCCAGATGATGGGCTTCATCTCGCTGGAGCCGCGGCCCGACAACGGCCTGCGCTCGCTCGGGCAGATCGAGGATCTGCCGCGCGTGCTCACGCGAGTACGCGGTGCAGGAGGTGATCATCGCCGACTCGGACTTCCCGGAGGATCTGTGCGTCGAGCTCGTCGACGAGTGCCACCGCCGCGGCGTGCACGTCCGCATCGCCCCGTCGACGATGGACATCCTGATGGGTCGCGCGGAGTTCGTCCCCGGCGGCACCGTGCCGCTCTTCGAGCTGCGCCCACCGGTCTTCGAGGGCTTCGACTACCTCGTCAAGCGCACGTTCGACTTCCTCGGTGCCTGCCTGCTGCTGCTCGTGCTGTCGCCGGTGATGGCGCTGATCGCGGTCTCCGTGTCCGCGTCCTCGCGCGGCGGCGTCCTGTACCGCTCAGTGCGCCCCGGCATCGGCGGCCGCTCGTTCAGCTGCTTCAAGTTCCGCACGATGCTCGCAGGAGGCCGATCAGATGCAGGCGGACCTCGAGTCCGTCAACGAGGCCTCGGGCGCGCTCTTCAAGATCCGCGACGACCCGCGCATGACGCGCGTCGGCCGCTTCCTGCGCCGCTACTCGCTGGACGAGCTGCCGCAGCTGTTCAACGTCGTCCTCGGCCAGATGTCGCTCGTCGGCCCGCGCCCGCTGCCCGAGCGCGACTACGAGCGCCTGGAGGAGTGGCACAAGAAGCGCTACCTCGTCATGCCGGGCATCACCGGCCTGTGGCAGGTCTCGGGCCGCTCGGACCTCGACTTCGACGACCTCGTGCGGCTCGACTTCCTCTACCTCGAGCGCTGGTCGGTGGGCCTGGACCTGTCGATCCTGCTCAAGACGATCCCCGCCGTGCTCGCCCGTCGTGGCGCGTACTGACGCCGACGCGGTCTCGCGTCGTCATCCCCGCCGTCAGCGCGCCCCGAGCGGCTGCGGGCGCTGCTCGGCGCACTGGCCGACGCAGAACGTGATCGTCGTCGCCAACGGGGCGACGGCGGAGGTGCACGCGGTGCTCGCCGACTTCCCGGCCGTCGAGGTCGTCCGCCTCGAGCCCAATCGCGGCCCGGCCGGCGCGCGCAACGCGGGCTGGCAGGCGGCCGTCGTCTGACTACGTCGCCTTCACCGACGACGACTGCCTGCCCGCGCCCGGGTGGCTGGACGCGCTGCGCGCGCAGGCCGCGCCGGACGTCGTCGTGCAGGGCCGCGTCGCGCCGCTGCCGGCGGAGCGCGAGCGCCTGCACGCCTTCGCGCGCTCGGTGTTCGTGGAGGGGGCGGGGCCGTTCTTTGAGACGGCGAACATCCTCTATCCGCGTGCGCTGCTCGAGCGCCTCGGCGGCTTCGACGGCGACTACGGGCTGGCCGGCGACGACACCGATCTCGGCTGGCGCGCCCAGGAGCTCGGCGCGCAGGTGCGCTTCGCGCCCGACGCGCTCGTCTGGCACGCGGTGCACGACGTCGGCTGGCGCGGGTACGTCAAGGACGCGCCGCGCTTCGGCGACGCGGTCGGGATCGTCAAGCGCCACCCCGGCCTGCGCGCGCACTTCCACCACCACGTCTTCTGGAAGCCCTCGCACGAGCGCCTGTTGCTGGCGCTCGCTGGCCGCGCGCTTCCCGCCCGCGGCGCTGCCCTACCTGCTCGCCCACCGCGGCGAGCACCCGTCCTGGCAGTCGCTCGTGCGGTCGCTGCCGGCTCACCTCGCGGTCGACGCCGCGGAGCTCGTCGCCTTCGCGCGCGGCTCGTGGCGCGCTCGTACGCTGCTGCTGTGAGCGGCAGCGGCCAGAGGCGAGGCGCGCTCGGCATCCTCGCCGCCACCGCCGCGCTTGCGGTGTGGCTGGCGACCCAGGCCGGCGTGGAGGGACCCGGCGCGCTGCCGGAGCTCGCGACGACGTGGGCGGTCGCCGCCGCGTTCTTCGTGCTGTGCGGCTACGGGGCGGCCCGGCTGCTGCTGCCCGCCGAGCTGCTGCCGCGGCTGTGGCTGTACGCGGGGCCGGTCGGCACGGCGACCGGGACGCTGGCGCTGACCCTGCTGGGGATCCTGGGCGTGCCGTTCGACGTCGCGCTGGTGGTCGTGGGCGTCGCAGCGGTGGCGCTCGCCGTCGTGGCGGTCCGTCGCGGGCCGCCGGTGCCGCGCGCCGTCTGATCGGATCGTGCAACTGGCGGTCCCGATCGCGCTGTGCCTGCTCGTCGCCGCGGTTGCGTGCCTGCCGGCGTTCCGCGCGGGCTTCCCGGCGGTGCAGGGCCAGAACGGCGACGCGGCCATCGCGGTCGGTACCGCGGACTTCCTGCAGCACGCCAAGCCGGGCACGATCGAGCCGGAGCTGGGCCTCGACCGCGTCCATCCGTTCTGGCGCTCGAAGCTGCCGATCTACTACGGGCTCGCCGCGGTGTCGCGGCTGTCGGGTCAGGAGCCGGTGGAGGCGTTCACGGCGACGGCGGCCGTCGTCCTCGCCTTCGCGGCGCTGGGGTTCATGCTCTTCGTGCTCGACGGCCTGCGTGCGCCGCCGCTCGTGGCGCTGGCGACGATCCCGATCGTGGCGCTCGACCGGATGGTGCTGTTCACCGTCTACGGGCCGTACTTCAACCAGCTGTGGGCGCTGTTCGCCCTGCCCTTCACCTTGCTGTTCGGGTGGCGCTTCCTGCAGCGACCCGACCGGCGCGCGGCGGGGATCGCCGGTCTCTTCCTCGCGCTGGCGCTCTTCACCTATCCGCTGCTGCTGCCGTTCCCGGTCGTGTTCGGCCGGTGATCGCGTGGCGACGGCGCCGCGAGCGCGGCTGGCTGCGCGCGCTGCGCCTGCCCGCGCCGCAGTCGGCCGGCGTCCGTTACGGGCTGCTCGCGCTGCTGGCGATCCCCGTCGGGCTCGTGCTCGTCCGTGGCGTGCTGGAGAAGGCGGTGCCGGGACTGATCGCCCTGGCGCCCGGCGGCAACCTCGATCCGTGGTCGGCCGATCCGCAGTACCTGCCGTTCTATCCGTTCGGCTGGTTCTTCGGCGTGTCGATGGCGGCGATCCCGGCCGGGCTCATCACCGCTGCGCTGCTGCTCGCCGCCATCTACGGCGTGCACCGCCGTCGCAGTGACGGGTCGATCGCGCTCGCGGTGCTGATCACCGGCGGGCTGCTGGGCGGCGTGTGGCTGCTGATCCGCGACGGGGGCCAGCTCTTCTACTTCAAGGATCTCTCGTTCACCGGCGCCCTCGCCGTCATGCTCGCGGTCGTGGGGCTGGCGAGCCTGCGCAACCGCGGCGTCGCGGTCGCGGCGCTCGTCGCCTTCGCTCTCATCGCCGCCGACGGCGCCCGCGACACGGTCATTCGCACCTACGAGCAGGCGCCGCGCTTCCTGCTCGAGCTGGGCGAGTGGGACGAGGAGCTGCCGGTTGACGAGTCGATCCGCCTCGACGTCCCCGCGACGGGCTATCAGCTGTGGAGCTGGTACCTGATGCCACGCCACCGGCTCAGCGTCAGCGAACCGCTCGGCGGGTTCTTCCCGCACCCGCCGGTCGGGACGAAGGCCGACCTCGTCCTCACCTATGGCGCGAGACGCCACCGGCCGACGCGATCGGTGAGCCGCTGCTGCAGAACGACGTCGTTCCGGATCTACCGCCTGGACCCGGACCTGCCGGGCACCGACATCTCGACTCAGACGCTGGTCTTCGACCTCTGAGACCTCGAGCGAGGCGTCAGCTTGGCCTCGGTCCGCTCGGGGCGAACGCGGCGGCGCGGGTGAAGCCGCGGTGGCGCAACTCGGACCGCAGCTCGGCATCGGTGACGGCGAGCTGGACGAGCTCGGTGACGACGCCGAGGTCGTCGTCGGTCAGCAGGGCGGCGTCGCCGGCGGTCTCGGGTATCGCGCCGGCCGGGCGCGCGATCACCGGCACCCCGAAGTGCAGCGCCTCGAGCACCGGGATGCAGAAGCCCTCGTGTTCGGAGAGGCAGACGAAGGCATGCGCGGCGCGGTAGCGATCGGCGAGCGCCTCGGGGGACAGTCCCCGCTCGAAGCGCACGGCGCCGGGCGCGAGCCGGTCGGCCAGCGCGCGCAGCGTCTCCGCGTAGTCGTCGCTGAGCGGCGAGCCGACGAGCGTCAGCGTGGCCTCCGGCGCGTGCTCGGCGCGGTAGAGGGCGAGCAGGCGGATCAGCTCGTCCTGGCGCTTGTGGGGCATCAGCCGGCCGACGAAGAGCAAGGAGAGCGGTCCGGTGGGCGGGTCGGCCGGAGCGCCGAGGCGGGCCGGATCGGCGAGCACCGGCAGGACGTCGACGTCGGGCGGCGCCGGCGGCTCGCAGCTCCTCGGCGTTGAAGGCCGAGTCGGCGGCGAAGGCGTCACAGGCGGCGACGTAGCGCGGCAGCTGCTCGCGGCCGAGCGAGCACTGCACGGCCGCCGCGGGGTCGTGGTCCCAGAGGAAGCGCGACGGCGTGACGTTGTGGAAGAGCAGCAGCCTGCGACCGGCGAGCGAGAGCACCCGCTCGACCCGCGGCGCGAACGCCGAGTAGTGGATGAGCACGATGTCGTCGCGCTCCGGGCGCAGGTCGTCCAGCGGCGTGACGGCGCCCGTGAAGTCGTCGTCGATACGCGCGGCGAAGTCGATCCCACCCCAGCCCCAGCGCTCGAAGCAGGCGCGGAAATCGAGCGCCTCCCGGGTGACGGCGTCGAAGTTGCCGGCGCCCGAGAGCACCTGGTGGACCACCGGCATCAGCGCGGCGCTTCGAGCTTGCGGACGCGCTCGTCGAGCTCCGCGAGCTTGCGCGCGAGCGCGACGTGGTAGGCGCGCCGCCGGCCGAGCAGCTGGTCCGTGTACTGCCAGAGCCCGCGGACGAGGCCCTGCTTGAACAGGGTGACCGGCGCGCCGAGGGCGCGGGTCGAGCGCGCCTCGCTGAAGTCGGGCTCCATCGCCGCCAGATCGAGCAGCTCGCCGAGCACGTCCACGGCGGCGGCACGGCCTCGACCTCGGGTTCGTACGGCCGCGCGCGCTCGCGCGCGACTCGAAGTGCGTCCTCCGGCCGGGTCACAGCGCCTCCAGCACCGCGCGCATCGTGGCGGCGACCTTGTCGGCCTCGAAGTGGTCGAGGCGCGCCTGCGCCCGCGGCGCAAGCGTGTCGCGGAGCTCGGGCGCCAGGCGCAGCAGTTCCGCGATCACCGGGAGGTCGTCGTCGAAGCCGGCGAGCACGCCCGCGTCGCCCACCACGTCCGGGACGCCGGCCGCGGCGCGGGCGATCACCGGCACGCCGAAGTGGAACGCCTCGAGCAGCGGGATGCAGAAGCCCTCGTGCTCGGACAGGCACAGGAACGCGTGCGCCGACCGGTAGTGGTCGTGCAGCTCGGCGGCGGTGATGCCGCTGGCGAAGGTGACCGCGCCGGGCGCGAGCTCGTCGGCGAGCTGCCGCAGGCGCGCGTCGAAGTCGGGGGAGATCGGCGTGCCGACGAGCACGAGGCGCGCGTCCGGCGCGTGCCGCGCGCGGTAGATCGCGAAGGCGCGGACGACGAGGTCCTGCCGCTTGTGCGGCGCGAGCCGCCCGACGAACAGGATGGTCGGCGGGCCGCTCCGGACGGCGAGCCGGCCGCCGGGAGCCGGGCCCGGTCGAAGAGGATCGGGATCACCTGCGCGTCGTCGCGGCCGAGGTCGGCGGCGTTGAACCCGCTCACGCCCGCGACCGCGTCCGCACGCGCCGCGAGCTTCTGCAGCTGACGCTCGGCGAGCGCGCAGCCGATCGCGGTGGCCGGCTCGAGCTCCCAGAAGAACCGGGCGGGCGTGACGTTGTGCGACAGCAGGAGGAACGGGCTCGCGACGCGCCGCTCGATCTCGGGCGCGTGGCCGGAGTAGTGCACGACGGTGACGCCCTGCGGGTCGTAGGCCGAGATCGGCCGCACCGGCAGGCCCTGCATCCCGGGCGCGAGGACCTCCGCGAAGTCGCTCCCGCCCCAGCCCCAGGCGTCGAAGCGCTGCCGCCACGCCAGCATCTGGCTCGTGACCGCGTCCACGGGGCCCGCCCCACCAACGAGCTGGTCGACATAAAGGGATGGAGTCTCGGCATCGGACACGAACGTCAGTCCTGACGTTTCTGTCCGGTGCCGGGACTCCGTCCCTCGGCGAGCTGGGCCTCGAGCTCGCGGACGCGCTCCTCGAGGTGCACGATGTGCTGGGTGGCGATCGCGTTGAAGCGGTTCTCCTGCGCGACGATCTCGCCGAAGTACTGCCGCAGCGCCCTGACCAGCATCTGCTTGGCGCCGGTCAGCGCCCGCCCGCCGCGCCGCTCGGAGTACACGCGGTCGAGCTGGGGGTCGATGATCGACCACTCGACGAGGCGCCCGGCCGAGACCGTGTCGATCGGCGCAGCGTTCAGCGACACGGGGCCTTCGGCGAACGGCTTCGCCGCGGCGCGCGCCTGCGCGAGTGCCTCTTCGGGCGTCACGGCGCCACCGGCTGCCCGACGGACCACGTGCCGCGCAGGTCGACGATGCCCTCGGCGCCCGGCGTGTCCGCCACGCTGAAGCCCACCATGCGGTCGGCGACCGACAGGTCGTAGTCGCCGCCGAGCAGGTGCAGCGCGGGGACGGTGAAGGTGACGCGGCCAGGGGCATCGAAGCGCTCCGACGCCGCGAACAGCCGCTCGCCGTCTGCGTGGCGGAGCTCGAGCGCCACGGTCGCCGCGGCGCGCAGATCGACCACGACCCGCAGCTCGTCGCCCGGGGCGAAGACGGCTCGCCGTCGGCCCTCGCCGTCGCACAGCTCGATGTCGTCGACGATCAGGGCGCGGTCGGTCTCGCCGCCGCCGTGCTCGACGCCGAGCGCGCGGTGGTAGTGCTGCAGCCCCTCGGCGGTCGGGCCGTCGAAGTCGATCCGGCCCGCGTCGAAGACCACGACCCGGTCGCACGTGCGCTCGATCGACGACGGCGCGTGGGAAACCAGCACGAGCGTCGTCCCCTTCGCGATCTGCTCGCCGATGCGGCGCAGGCACTTGCGCTGGAACGCCTCGTCGCCGACCGCGAGGACCTCGTCGATCAGCAGGACGTCCGCGTCGAGGTGCGCCGCCGTCGCGAAACCGAGCCGGACGAGCATGCCGCTCGAGTACGCCTTCACCGGCGCGTCGATGAAGTGGCCGAGCTCGGAGAAGGCGATGATGTCGTCGAGCTTCGACTCGATCTCCTCGCGGCCGAGCCCATGCAGGGCGCCGCTGAGGAGGATGTTCTCGCGGCCGGAGAAGTCGCGGCCGAAGCCGGCGCCGAGCTCGATCAGCGTCGCCAGGCGCCCGCCGCACTCCGCGCGGCCCTTCTGCAGCGGGGTGATGCCCGCCAGCACGCGCAGTGTCGACGTCTTGCCCGCGCCGTTGCGCCCGACGATGCCGACGGTCTCGCCCGGCCCGATCCGGAGGTTGACCCCGGCCAGGGCCTGCACGCGGTCGAGCGCCCCGGCCGAGCGGCGGGTGAAGAGCTCCTTGAGCGTGCGCCCGCGATCGCCGCGGATGTCGAAGGAGCGCCAGGCGTCCTCCAGCACGACCTCACCGCGTCGCGCGGTCACAGCACGACCGCCAGTTCACGCTCGCCACGCCGGAAGGCCGCGACCCCCAGCAGGACGGCGCCCGCCGTCACACCGACGACGTACAGCAGCGCAGCGGCGCTCGGGAAGACGCCCCCGTAGAGGATGTCCCGCAGCGACTCGATGAACGGCGCCACGGGGTTCCCCCAGCGCAGGATCGCCTCGGCGGCCGGGTACTTGTCCAGGCCCGGCAGGTCCTGCACGGCGAAGAAGATCGGCGTCACGAAGAACCACGGCAGCAGCGCCGCGTTGAGCACGGGCTGCACGTCGCGGAAGTGCGCATGGCCGACGCTCACCAGCAGCGACAGCCCGAGCACGAACACGTACAGGCAGGCGGAGATCGGCAGCACGAGCAGCAGCGCCGGATCGAGGGCGTCGCGCGTGAAGATCCCGACCACGACGGCGATCGCCAGCAGCGCCGCGTAGGGGACCAGCTGGACGGTCACGGTGGCGGCGGGCAGGGTTTCGCGGGGGAAACGCACGGTCCGCACGAGCGACCCCTGCTCGACGAGCGCCGTCGAACTCGCGAGCAGCGCCTGCGAGAAGAACGTCCACACGAGCAGCCCGCTGAGCAGGAAGACCGGATAGTCCTCGTAGGACACCGCCCGCAGCAGGTAGCGGAACATCACGGCGTAGACGACGACGAGGATGATCGGGTTGACCAGGTACCACGCGATGCCCAGGACGGAGCCCTTGTACTTCGCGCGCAGCTCCCTCCGGACGAGCTGGCTGAAGAGGTAGCGGTAGCGAGACATCAGCGCCGGGCGCGCGTCTCGGCGAGCACCCGCGAGAGGAACATCGGGTTGCCGATCAGGTAGCGGCGCCACATGCGGTTGGGTTCGACGCCGAGCCGGAAGATCCACTCGAGGCCGTTGTCGGCGAGCCACCCCGGCGCGCGCGGGACGCGGCCGGACACGTAGTCGAACAGCGCGCCGACGGTCCAGAGGACGTCAGTGTCCAGGCGCTCGGCGTAGGTGTTGACCCAGTCCTCCTGCTTGGGCGTCCCCATGCCGACGAGCACGATGTCGGGCTTGCGCTCGTTGATGTCCTCAACGACGCGCTCGGCGTGGGGGGAGCCGATTCCGAAGAAGCCGTGGTGCGTGCCGGCGATCTCGAGGCGCGGGTACCAGCGACGCAGCCGCTCGGCCGCCTCGCGCGTCGTGCCCGGCTCGGAGCCGAGCATGTAGATCGAGTGGCCCGACTCCTCGCACAGGGCGGCGAGGCTCCAGATCCAGTCCGCGCCGGTCATGCGGTGCGGCGTCGGCAGGTCCAGCGCCTTGGCGGCGATCCGCACGCCGTAGCCGTCGCAGTAGACGAGGTCGGCGTGCTGAAGGTTGTCGCGCAACTCGGGCCGCTCGGCGGACTGGTTGAGCACGTGCGCGTTGACGTACATCACGCGGCGCTGCACCTCCGAACCGACCCAGCCCGTGACCATCCGCAGCAGCTCGTCGGGCCGCCCGAGGTCGATCGGGATGTCGAAGATCCGCGACTTGTCGCGTGGTGCGGCGGTGGCGGTCATGACGCGCATGGCATGGTAAAGCGGTGATCGCAGTGGCGATGGACACCCGGGACGCCGCCGGGCCGCAGATCCGCGGCTGGGGACGGTTCGCGCGCGACCTGGCGGCGGCGGTGCGCGACCTGCCCGACGTCGACCTGCGCGAACTGCCGGGGACCGGCTGGCCCGGGCCGGAGGCGCTGTGGGAGCAGGTCGGCTTCCCGGCCGCCGCGCGGGGCGCCGCCGTGCTGCACGCCCCCAACGTCTTCCTCCCATTGCGCCGGCCCTGCCCTGGAGTGGTGACCATCCACGACCTCGCCTTCGAGGAGTACCCGGAGGACTTCATTCCCCGCACGCGGGCCAAGTTCCGCTGGATCGCGCCTCGGGCCGCGCGCTCGGCACAGCGCGTGATGTGCGGCAGCGCGTTCACGCGTGACGACATCTGCGAGCGCTACGGCATCGATCCGGCGAAGATCGACATCGTCGGCTACGCGCCGTCGCTGGCGGTCGGCGACGCGCCCGTCCCTGGCGGCGACCCGTATCTGCTCGGGGTGGGCGATCTGCGCGGCAAGAAGAACTGGCTACGGCTGGCGCAAGCGTGGCGGGCAGGTCTGCGCGAGCAGGGGTACCGGCTCGTGATCGCCGGGCACGGCGAGGCACCCGAGCTGCGTGCGCTCGGCGTCGAGATCACCGGCTACGTCGACGACCAGCGCCTCGACGCGCTGATGCGCGGCGCGGCCTGCCTCGTGCACCCCTCGCTCTACGAAGGCTGGGGACTGGTCGTCGCCGAGGCGATCGAGCGCGGCACGCGTGTCGCTGCCGCCGACAACACCTCTCTCCCCGCGGCGGGAGGCGACCAGGCCGTCTACTTCGATCCGTTCGACGTCGACGCCATCGGCGCCGCCGTCGAAGCGGCGCTGGCCGGTCCCGCGCCGCGGCCCACGGGCCGCACCTGGATGGATGTTGCTGCAGAGACGGCGGATGTCTACCGGCGAGCCGCGGCCACATGAGCACCGCCGTCCTCGTGCTGTCCGTCGACGAGGCGGGCATGCTGCGCCACTGCCTGCCGGCCGCGGCCGCGCAGGAGGACGTCGAGCTGGTGGTGATCGACAACGCCTGCACCGATGCCACAGCGGACATCGCGCGCGAGCACGGCGCGCGCGTCGTCGCGCTGGCTGAACGGCGCTCCTACGCCGCAGCGATGAACGCGGGCCTCGCGGCGCTCGGGCCCGCCCGCGCGGTCCTGCTCCTCAACGCCGACTGTTTCCTCGAGCCCGGCTGCCTCGCGCCCGCGCTGCAGCGTCTCGAAGAGGAGGGCGTCGGCAGCGTCGCCTTCAAGCTGCTGCGAGTCGCGGGGCCGGAGGCGGAACCGGACGCGATCGACGCGGCGGGCATGTGGGTCGACCGCCGCCGCAAGAACGGGCTCTTCGGCCACGGCGACCCGATCGCCGCGCGCGCCGAGCCCGGCGACGTCTTCGGCGCCGACGGCGCCTGTGCCCTCTACCGACGCGAGGTGC
The DNA here is from genome assembly GCA_963759945.1 of uncultured Solirubrobacteraceae bacterium. Classification (GTDB taxonomy): domain Bacteria; phylum Actinomycetota; class Thermoleophilia; order Solirubrobacterales; family Solirubrobacteraceae; genus DATLGB01. The sequence goes on from CAVXBH010000004.1 coordinate 11,852, forward strand.
TGGACGCCTGCGGGCCGGAGGTCTTCGACGAGGACATGGCGCTCTGGATCACCGACGTCGACCTCGCCTGGCGGGCGCGGCGCCTCGGCTGGCGCAGCGTCTACGAGCCGGCCGCCACCGCGCGCCACGTCCGCACCTACGCGCCCTCGAAGCGGCAGCGGACGTCGGAGGAGCACCGCCGCATCCAGTTCCGCAACCGCTACCTGATGATGGCCCGCAACGAGTCGGCGCGCACCCTGCTCGCCAACCTGCCGTGGATCGCGCTCTACGAGGTCCTCGCCTTCGGCCACGTGGTGTTGCGCGAGCGCTTCCTCGCCCGTGGCTACCGGGAGGCGTGGCGCCTCGCCCCCGTCGTGCGTCGCAAGCGCGGGCGGGACTTGCTTTAGCCGCGAGCGAGCTCGTAGACGTCCCAGGTCGCGCGAGCCGCGTCGTCCCACGTCCACGCCGGCGGGTCGGGAGCCGGCTTGGTGACCGCCGCCGCGGCGACCATCAGCCCCTCGAGATCGTCCGGGCCGACGAACGTGGCGCGCGTGCCGAGGACCTCGCGCAGGGCGGGGACGTCGCACACGACGACGGGCGTGCCGCACGCGAGTGCCTCGACCGTAGGCAGGCCGAAGCCCTCGTCGTCGGAAGGGAAGACGAGGGCGCGGGCGCCGGTGTAGATCGCGGCCAGGTCGTCGTCGTCGACCGCGCCGGTGACGATCACGTCCGGTAGCTCGCGGACCCACGCGCCAGCATCGCCGACGAGCACGAGCGGCAGCTCCGACGGCGTCGCGGCGAGCGCTGCGACGCGCTTGCGCGGGTCGGGATGCCGCAGGCCACCGACCCACATCACGTAGTCCTCGGGCAGCCCGTAGCGGGCGCGCACGGCGGCGACCGTGTCGGCGTCCCGTGGCGAGAAGGCGGGGTCGGGCGCCTCCGGCACGACGTGCACGTGCGACGGAATGACCTTGAGCATCGCAACGGCGTCCTCGGCGACGGCGGTGGTGGGGACGATCACGCGCGTGGCGCGCTCCACGGCGAGGTAGCGCATGCGGAAGCGCAGCCCTGAGCGCAGGTACTCGCCGGGTCGCTTGAGCGGGATCAGGTCGTGCAGCGTGACCACCATCGGCCCGCGTGGGCGCAGAAGAGCACCGTCGATCCAGGGTGAGTGGAAGACGTCGACGCCGCGGGGGCGGTGGGCGTCGATCAGCTCGCCGCCGCGGCGCTCGGCCTCGGTGGTCAGCGCGGTGCGCAGCGAGCGCGCGTACCGGGCGATGCCGCTCGGCCCGGACGCCGGCCGGCTGTCGAAGGCGACCCTCACGGCGCGATCAACTTCATCACGCGCTCGGCGTAGGCGTCGGCGTTCCAGCGCTGCGCGCCCTCCTTGCCGGCGGCGCCCATCGGCTCGCGCCGGGCGAGGACGTCGAGGATCGCCTCGGCGAGCTCGTCCGGGGCGCCGGGGGAGACGAGTCGCCCGTTGACCCCGTCCTGCACCAGATCCGGGATGCCGTCTACGCGCGTGCCGACGACCGGCGTGCCGACGGTCATGGCCTCCGCCAGCACCATCCCGAACGGCTCGGCATAGGACGGCAGCACGAGGACGTCGAGCGACTCCATCAGTCCCGCGGCGCCCGGGGTCCACGGGTAGTGCTCGACGTCGGTGCTCGCCCGCACCTGCTGCGCGTAGGCCGGGTCGGCGCCGAAGTCGTCGTCGCCGACGAGCACCACGCGCACGCCTTCGGCCTTCAGGCGCCCGGCGGCGCGGACGAGGTCGAGCACCCCCTTGCGCGGCTCGATCCGGCCGACGTAGCCGACCACCGGCCCGTCGCCGGGCGGCCACGGCGGCGTCACCCGGCGCGGGGCGGGCTCGACCGGATAGCCGATCGCGTGCGCCTTGGCGGCCAGCGGCCCGAGGCGCGCGGCGACCGCGGGCGTGCCGACGAGGATCACGTCGGCGCGCCGCCACATCGGCGGCACCCGCTCGACCATGTCGTGCACGTGCAGGACGACCCGGCGGCGGCGCGGCAGCGCCGGGATCAGCCGCCCGCTCGGTCCGCCGCTCAGGTAGATGACGTCATGGCGCCGGGCGAGCTTGCGGGCGACCGGCCACGAGGCGACGGCCCGCGCGCCCTGCCCGCGGCCGATGCCGCCGAGCGGGATGTGCGCGATGTCGAGCCCGCGGCGCCGGGCCGACTCGCAGACGGCGCCTTCACCTGGTGTCGTCAGCGTCACACCCCAGCCGGCGTGCCGCATCCGCGGCAGCAGGCGCAGCAGCGCGATCTCCGCGCCGCCGGGGTGATCCACCGGCGCGACGGCAAGCACGGAGGGCACGCCGCGAGCCTAGCCCCGGCGGTGCGGACTGCCCCTAGTGCGCGGTTGGCGATCAGGTAGCCCAGGGCGAAGCCGATGACCGCTGCGGCGATGGCCGCGGTGGGGATCGGGTTCGACTTGACCGTGCCGGAGACGGACGAGGCGGCGCCGCTGGCGGAGTCCGGCGTCTTGTCGCTGATCGACGCCTTGACGTCGTTGACGCGGTCCTTCGCACGGGCCTTGACGTCGGTCTTGTAGGCGAGCGCGGCGGCCGTGTCGGCCAGCTCCTCGCGCGTCTCCTCGATCTCGTTGCGGATCTCTTCGGGATCCCGGCTCATGAGCGTGCCTCCTTGACGCGGGCCTTCGCGGTTTCGACGTCGGCCTTGGTGGTCTCGATGGCGGCCTCGGGTGCCAGCGGCGTGGCGGACTGGACGCGGTTCTTGCCGAGCAGCGCGGCGACGCCGGCGACGGCGAAGAGGACGACGGCGACGATCAGCGCGGCCAGCCAGGTGTCGACGGCCGTCGCGAGCCCGGCGATGGCAGCGGCGACGAGCGCCCCCGTGCCGTAGAGGGCGAAGACGCCTGCGCCACCGAACATCCCGGCGCCGATCCCGGCCTGCTTGCCCTTCTGGGCCAGCTCGGCCTTGGCCAGCTCGACCTCTGCGCGCAGCAGGTGCGTGGTCTGGTCGGAGAGCTGCTTGACGAGTTCTGAAACGGAGTGGTCTGCTTGGGCCGGAGGTGCCGGCCCGGTATCTACGGACATGCGTTCGCGCTACCCCGGCTGCCGCGCAGTAGATTCGCCCGATGACCGTCGGTGTGGTCGTGCCGGCGCTGCATCCCGCGCCATTCCTGGAGGCAGACGCTCGACGGGTTGGCGCGTCAGACCCATCCGCCGGACGTCGTGGTGGTCGTGGACGACGGCTCGCAGCCCCCGCTGCACGTCGACCGGCCGGCGTGCGCGTGCTGCGCCGCGAGCGCGCGGCGGAGCGTCCGCGGCTCGCAACGCCGGGCTGGCGGACCTCGACACGGAATGGATCGCCTTCTGCGACGCCGACGACGTATGGGCGCCGGACAAGCTGGCGGCGCAGCTCGCCGTCGCGGCCGGGGCAGACGTCGTGGTCGGTCGCGCCGAGATCATCGATGCCGAACGGGCACGCCGACCGGCGAGCGCTGGCCGCCGCTCGACCCCGGGCCGGGCTGGCCGCAGCGGCTGTACGCGTCCAACCCGATCCTGACCTCCTCCGTCCTCGTGCGCGCCGACGTGATGGAGCCCTTCGACGTCGACCTGCCGCTGGCCGAGGACTGGGACCTGTGGCTGCGCCTCGCCCGTGCCGGGCGGCGCTTCGTGGTCGCCGAGGACGCCGTCGTGCGCTACCGCCGCCACGCGGGAGGACTGACGGCGGACGTCGCCGGGCTCGCCCGCGCGTCGCTCGAGATCCATCGCCGCCACGCGGACCTGGTCGACCCGGCGACGGCGCGGCGCCTCGAGCAGCGCGACCTGCTCGCGCTGCAGGACGGCCTGATCGCCCGAGGCGACTGGGCGGGCGCGCGGGCCGCGCTCGACGAGGCGCGAGCGCTCGGGCCGGTCGGGCGTCGCGCGACGCTGCGGGGCGCGCTGGCCGCGGTGCCGGGGGCGCGCAGGGCCCTGGGTCGCCGCGACCCCTACCGCTGACGCTTCGCGCGATTCGGGACGAGCCGGCCGAGCTCGTACGCCCACACGGCGAGCGGGTCGATCGCGGCCTCGAGATCGCGTGTGCGGAGCGCCGCACCCCAGCGCCGCACGCCCCACCAAGCGAGCCCGGGCCACCGGCGTGCCGGGAAGGAGCCGGGGTGGCGGCGATCCAGCCAGGCGGCGCCGGAGCCGTGCCGGCCGCGGTTGCGCAGCAGCGCCGGAAGCGTCGTCCGGTTGAGGTGGGTGACGGTCGCGTCCGGCCGCGACTCCATGCCCCACCCGGCCGCGCGCAGCCGGAAGGCGAGGTCGGCGTCGCCGCCCGAGCGGACGCTCTCCTCGAAACCGCCGACCTCCTCGAAGGCGGTGCGGCGCACGGCGGCGTTCGCGGTCTGGGCGAAGCTCCACTCGCCGCGGTGCAGCACGGTCTCCTGACTCATCGAGCCCTTCAGCCGCGCGTAGCGCTCCGCGGCGCGGTCACCCGGCCCGTCCTCGATGCCGCCGGCGAGCAGCCCGGTGCGCGCGTCCGGCTCGGGCGCGAAGTACGCGTCCAGCAGGTCGCGCCGCGGGCGTGGTGTCGGCGTCGAGGAAGACGATCCACTCGCCCGACCCGGCGGCGGCGCCGCGATTGCGGGCGTAGTAGGAGCTCGCGATGGCGTCCTCGCGGTTGTCGACGACCGTCAGCGTGTCGCCGTCGCGCAGCGCCAGCGCGGCCATCCGCCCACGCAGGGCGGACAACTGCTCATCGGTCCCCCGGAACGGGATGACGACGTCGACGCGAGGGCCTCGGCACCCGGCATAGGCTCGCAGGGTGCACGAGCCGTGGCGATGGGAGTGGCGCTCCGGGCTGCTCCGCGCGGAGCTGCAGCCGGGGGAGGCCTGGCTCGACCTCGGCACCGGCTCCGGCCGCTTCCTCGAGCTGGCGCCGAACGGGATCGGCGTCGATCCCGACCCGGACTCACCGGGCGGCGAGCTCGCCGACGTCCCCAACGGCTCGGTCGACCTGGTCTGGTGCAGCGAGGTGATCGAGCACGTCGCCGACCCGCTCGCGCTCCTGTTCGAGGCGCGCCGCGTCCTCAAGGCCGGCGGCCGCCTGCTGCTCACCACCCCGGCGCACCCGTGGCTGCGGCGCGTCGCGATCGCCGCGCTGCGCTTCGACGCGCACTTCGACCCGATGGGCGGCCACCTGCGCTTCTTCACCAGGCGGTCGCTCGACACACACGCTCGCCGCCGCGCACTTCGAGGACCGCGCGATCCGCACGCAGCACGCGACGCTGGTCGCGCAGGGCGGTGCGCGCATGAAGGTCGTCTTCGACGTCTCCTTCGCGCGGCGCGGCCCGAGCGGGACGCAGGTCGTGGTCGACCACCTGATGCCGGCGCTGCGCGCCCTCGGTGTCGAGGTCACCGAGGCGGAGGGCCGGCGCGGCCGCCACCTCAACCTGGTGGAGGAGACCCGCTGGCAGCTCAAGCTCGCCCGCGAGGCGCGTCGCCACGACGTCCTGCACCACCCGCTGCCCGGCGTGGACGCCGACGCGCACGCCGCAGGTCGTCACGGTGCACGACCTCGTCTTCGAGAAGCTGCCCGACTGCGTCGACCCGAAGTTCGCGGCCTACGCGCGCCGCGCCCACCCGTTCGCCGCCCGCCGCGCCGCCGCGGTGATGACGCCCGACGCAGGCGACCGCGGACGACATCCGCGAGACATGGGGCCTGGCCCCGCGTCTCGCGCCCTTCGGCCCCGGCCAGGCCCCGAGGCCGAACCGCGGGGAGCCGCGGTACTTCCTCTACGTGGGCGACGACGAGCCGCGCAAGAACCTCGCGCGGCTGCGGGAGGCCCACGCCCGCTACGGCGGCCCGCTCGAGCTCGTCGTCGCCGGCAGCGCCGGGAGCGCCCACGGACGACATCGAGGATCTGCATCGTCACGCCGCCGCGCTCGTCTTCCCGTCGCTGCTCGAGGGCTTCGGCTTCCCGGCCGTCGAGGCGATGCACGCGGGCACGCCGGTGATCGCCGCCGACATCCCCGCCCTGCGCGAGGTCTGCGCCGACGCCGCCCGCTACTGCGACCCCTACGACGTCGACTCGATCGCCAAGGCGCTGACCGAGGTGGGGACGGTCCCCCCGCTGCGCGAGGAGCTGCGCCGCCGCGGGACGGCGCGCGCGCAGGCCTTCAGCTGGGAGCAGTGCGCGCGCGACTACCTCGCTGCGTACGAGGACGTCGTTAGGCTCGCGCCCGCCTCATGAAGATCGCCATCCTCGGAACCAGAGGCATCCCCGCCTCCTACTCCGGCTTCGAGACGGCCGCGGAGCAGCTCGCCGAGCGCCTGACGCAGCGCGGCCACGAGGTCGTCGTCTACTGCCGCCCGCACGTCGTCGACTCGCGCATCCGCACGTACAAGGGCGCGCGGCTCGTGCACCTGCCGACCGTCCGCAACAAGTACCTGGACACGTTCGCGCACACGCTGCTGAGCGCGCTGCACTCCGCCCGCACCGAGAAGCCCGACGTCGCGCTGTTCTTCATCGCCGGCAACGCGCCGCTGTGCCTGGTCACCCGCCTCGCCGGCATCCCGACCCTGATCAACGTCGACGGCCTCGACTCCGACCGCCGCAAGTGGCCGGCCCCCGCCAAGCGCTACCTGCGCTTCGCCGAGCGCAACTCGCCGCGCTGGGCCGACCGCGCCATCACCGACTCGCACGCCGTCGCGGAGATCTACGAGCAGCGCTACCGCCAGCGCATCGGCGTCGTCCCCTACGGCGTCACCGACCCCGGCTGGAGCGGCACGCAGACGCTGACCGACCTCGGCCTCGAGCCGCGCCGCTACGTCCTCTTCGTCGGCCGCCTCGAGCCGGAGAACAACCCGCACGCGCTGGTCGAGGCGTGGGCGCGGCTCCCGGGCTCGCAGACCCGCGGCATGAAGCTCGTCGTCGTCGGCGGCGCGCCGTACGCCGACGAGTACATCCGCCGCGTGATGCGCGAGGGGGACCCGCGCGTGGTCTTCCCGGGCTACGTCTTCGGCCGCGGCTACTGGGAGCTGCAGCGCAACGCCTACGTGTTCGTCGCCCCGACCGAGGTCGGCGGCACCCACCCGGTCATCCTCGAGGCGCTCGCGGCCGGCAACGCCGTGCTCGTCAACGACCACCCGCCGAACGTGGAGACCGTCGGCGACGCCGGCGTCTTCTTCTCCGGCGCCGACCCGGTCACGTCGCTGGCCGAGCAGCTCGGCCGCCTGCTCGACGAGCCCGACACGGTGGAGGACCTGCGCGTGCGCGCCGTCGAGCGCGCCCGCATGTACGACTGGGACGTCGTCACGGACGAGTACGAGCGTCTGCTCGAGTCCGTCCGCGCGGCCCACCGGCCCGGGCGCCTGCCGCCCGAGCTGGTAGACGCCGCCTGACGCGGCGCGGCAGGCTGGGCTCGAGCCGGCGCATGCTCTCGCGCGGATCGAACTCCGGCGCTCCAGCGCCTCCGTGCCGGGCGACGATCCAGACGATCTCGATCGGCACGCCGCGGTAGGTCGAGAAGGTCGTCCCGGAGCGCAGGAGCTCCCAGCCGGCGAGCTGCGCCGTGCTGCGCAGGGACGTCTCGGTGAAGTAGTTGACGTGGGAGACCGGGTCGAGGGCGATCGGCGTGCCGCGCCAGAGCTCGGCGGGCACCTCCACATAGGCGTGCTCGGCGATCGCGGCGACCTCGCGCAGCAAACCGCCGGGATCGGCGACGTGCTCGAGCACGTGGCTGAGCACGGCCACGTCGAAGTGCGCCTCCGGCTCCAGGTCGGCGATCGTGTCCGCCCGCCGGGTGACGCCGGGCACGGGCTCGAGCGCGTAATCGACGACGGAGCACGACGCCCCGGCGTCCATCAGCGCGGTCATCAGGCGGCCGTCCCCGCCGCCGATGTCGAGCACGTTCGCGCCCGCGAGGGGGACGGTCCGCGCCAGCCGGTCGCGCAACTGCATCGACCGGATCGCGTCCGCCGCTCCTGGCGGATCGGCGTGGCCGAGCGCCTCACCCGCGTCGCGCAGCACTTCGTACTTGCGCTCGATGTCCTGCGCCGTCGGCCGCGGCGAGTAACAGACGAAGCCGCACGTCTCGCACAGCAGCTCGCGCAGATCGAAGCGATCGGCGTCCCGGTGCCAGTACTCGAATACGAAAACGCGCTGCGTCCGGTTGGTCCAGTCGCGGCCGGCGTGGCCGGTGGGCGGCGGTGGCTGGAGCCCGTACTCCGAGACGGCGATCGTCCTCAGACGATCGGACTCGCAGCACGGGCAGGCGGCGACCTCACGCACCGCTCAACCGCCGCCGACTAGCCGAGCTTGACCGAGCGCGACTCGAGGCCGAGCGCCTTGACGCGCAGCTTGCCTTCGCGCACCGGGACCCGGGTCGAGAGCAGGTTGCTCGGACCCTTGGTCTTCAGCGTCTTGATCGTGTCCCACTTGCCGCCCTTGGCGCGGAACTGGACCAGCGCCTTGACGCGCTGGCCGGGCTTCGCGGGCCGGACGAGGCCCCAGAGCTTGCCCTTGGGCGTGACCCAGACGGGCAGCTGGTAGGCGGCGTAGGCCGGCTTCTCCTTGCCCTTGCGGTTCTTGAGGCCGCTCTGGAAGGTGAGGCCGATCGGCGCGCCGCCGTCGACGAGCAGGAACTGCGACATCGAGCGGATGCGGTTCTCGCGTGAAGCGATGTACTCCGCCTCGTTGATGTACTCGGCCTGCTTGGCGAACGAGACGCCGGCCGGGTCCGGCGGGGTCTGGTAGCCGAACTCCGTCAGGTAGATCGGGAGCTTGCGCGACTTGCCCCAGCGGCGCAGGGAGGTGTCGAGCACCTTCTTGAGCCGGTCGAGCACCGAGATGGTGATGATGCGCTCGTCCTCGGGCGCGACGTCCGGCGCGCTCAGCAGCTGGTACGGGTGATGCGCGAAGCCCGAGGCCTTGAACAGCGCCGGGTTCTGGTTGCGGAACTTGCTCTTGGAGCCGTCGCAGTCGAGTCGCTTGGCGTCCTTGCCCTTCAGACGCTTGAGCTTGTCGTTGACGCAGTAGAGGGCCTGGATGAAGGTCATCGGCGTCATGAAGCGCTTGACGTCCATCGAGTCGTTGCCGGCCGGAGCCGTCTCGCCGATCAGGATCGTGTCGTTGCCGTGCCCGGTCGCGCGCAGGCCGTCCCACGCGGCGTCGAGCAGCTCGCGGTACAGGGACGCCGAGCGCTGCACGAACTTGCCCTTGATCTTGTCCCACGTCGGGGTCAGCCAGCCGGAGTGGTTGGGCTCGTTCCAGATCGAGAAGTAGTTCACGCGCGGCAGGTCGTAGCCATAGGGGCCGTCGACGCTCTTGCCGGAGTAGCGCTTGCCGACCGCCATCACGAACTTCTTGAACTCCTTGGGGTCGGGCTCGAAGTTGTCCTGGATGTCCTTGCGCGGAGCCTTGCCGTTGGCCCAGGTGGGCGACGGGCCGGTGATGTTGAAGTTGAGCTCGATCCCGCGCTTGGCGGCTTCCTTGGCCAGCAGGTCGTAGTTGGTCCAGATGCCGGGCGGATAGGCGCCGGGATCGGCCGCGTTGAAGCGCTTGGGCTTCTTCTTCTTCGTCGGCTTCGGCGCGATCGCGCGCCATAGGACCGTCACGCGGAGACGGTCGACGCCGAGCGCCTTGGCCTCGTCGAGCGCCTTCTTGCGCTTCTTGATCGTCGTGTAGATGAACCTGTCGTCGTCCTGGAACATCGATTCCTGGGACTTCGATGCGGATGCACTCGCGGGCATCGCGAGCAGCATCAGGAGAAGGATGGGCAGCAGTCGTCGTCTCATGGTGTGGCCTCCGCAGCTCGGGCAGCTTCGAGCAGCTCGGACTGTCGCCCCGCCGCTTGCGGATCAAGGTAGTAGGCCGCCTGTAGCGAACCTAAAGCGGCGTCGGGATCGTTGATCGTGCGCAGCTGGTAGATGCCCAGCCGCCGCCACGCCTCGGCGTTTGCCGGCTGGGTGCGAACGGCGCCCTGCAGCGCGCTCAGCGCCCCCGCGGTGTCGCCCTGGGCGGCACGGGCGATCGCCAGTGCCGAGTAGGGCTCCACGGACAGCGGATTGCGGTGGCGGGCGATCTGGGCGATCTGCGCCGCCGCCGCGTACTCGCCCACTGCGGTCCGATTGAGCGACCGCGTCGTAGGCGTTCTCGGCCCGCAGCGGTTGCACGATGCTCCAGCTCAGCGCCATCCCCAGTCCCAACACGCAGGCGGCGAGCGCGACGCGGTACGGGCTCGGGTTCCAGCCGGCAAGTCGCTCGTTCGCGTTGAAGCGGCGTCGCTGCGGCAGCAGGCCGCGGTGCTCGGCGGCCGCGACGACGCCGGTCGGGCCCTCGGTCCGCAGCCGCACGGCCAGCGGCGGACGTCCGGCCACGAAGCCCGCGCACAGCAGGGCCGCGACGGCGTCGGCGGGGATGAACCACGTCCAGTCGACCAGCGAGTGGGCGCCGAAGACGACCACCACGCTCGACGAGCGTCGCCGCGGCGACACGCTCCGCGTCCCACGTTCGAGTGACGTGGCCGGCTTCCCCGGCTGGCGCCGGGCCGGCCCGAAGATGGGGCAGGCCGCCGATGGCTCGTAGGGCGGCGGCGAGCCACGCCAGCGCCGCGGCCGCCGAGATGATCAACCCGACCCAGCCGAGGTCGGCGAGCGTCTGCGGGACGTAGCCGTGGGCGTGGGCGACGTCGATCGTCTGCGTGCGCACCCGCTGGCGGGCGAGGCCGAACGCGCCCGCGCCGGCGCCGAGCCAGGGCACGACGGCGTGGACCTGGAAGGCCTCGTCCCAGTAGCGGGCGCGAACCGAGGAGGTCGCCGTGAGCCGGTTGGGGGAGTTCGCCGGCGTGCTCGCATTGGGGTCGGTCAGGCGATCGATCGCGTCTCCCGAGAACAGTGCGGCCGCGCCGATCGTCAGACCGACCGTGACGAGGGTGATCAGCCCGCGGCCGACCGCGAGCCGCACGCGCACCGAGGGCGGGCGCTGGGCGGCGAGGAAGCCCACGGCCAGGCCGGCGCCGAGCAGCAGCACCGCCTGCAACAGCAGCAGCACGCCGAGTGCGATGCCCGCGTCGGCGCGGTCCGCCGCGGCCAGGTTGTCCTCCGTCAGCGCGTCCTGGGCAAACGCCCAGCCGACGACGCCCGCCGTCGTCGTCGCGGCCGCGATGAACGCCACCGCACCCCGCAGTCGCAGCGGCACGAAGGCGAACCAGAAGGCCAGGCCGACGCCGAGCGCCAGCAGCGAGCCGCGCGAGTAAGTGAGCATCAGGCAGACCAGCAGCACGCCGAGCGCGGGGTAGGCAAGCGCGTTCCGAGCGGCGTGGCCGGTGCGGCGCGCGGCGAGCCAGAGCATCGGGGGGACGCCAAGCGCCGCCATCAGGCCGACCGCGTTCCAGTAGCCGAACGGCGAGCGCAGACGGGCGACGGACTCGTCCTCGGCCAGCCACTCCGGGAAGACCTTCGTCATCAGTGCGCAGAAGCAGAGGACGACGGCGGCGAGGCCGACGCCCGACAGCAGCGCGCCCCCGCGGCCGGGCAGCAGGCGGGCGAGGCAGACGGCGCCGGCGAAGGCAGCGAAGTACGCGAAGGCGCGGTTGGCCTCGAACCACGAGTTCGACGGGTCCACCGACCAGGCGATCGAGAGTGCGGTCAGAACGACCAGCGCCGCGAAGCAGACCAGCGTCGCCATGCCGTAGAGCGGCTGGATGTCGGCGTGGCGATGGGGCATCGCCAGAGCGGCGGCGGCGAGACCTGCCCCGGCGACCACCAGCAGCACCTCGGCGAACGTGTTCTGCTCGAGCGTGACGCCGCCCTCGGCGAAGAACGCGAGGGCGCAGAGGGCGACCGCCACCACCGCGGCGACGGCGCGGTCGGCGGAGAACACGGGAGGGGCCCACCCGGAGGGCCACTCCGTGTCGAGCGGTGTCCCTCCGGGCACCCTCACGATCGGCCGAGCACGCGCTGCAGCGGCCGCGCGAGCAGGGCCGTGCCGGTGATCCCGAGCAGCACGAGCGCGATCACCAGGGCGGTCGGCAGCGAGTTGCCGGGCCGGCCGTCTCGGAAGGGGGAGACGCCGGCGAGCACGGTCTCGTCGCCGAGCGTCACCGGCTGCTGCGCGACGGTCGGCGCCGAATCGATCGCCGCCTGGTCGGACGGTGTCTCCGGCACGTTGGGCGGCGTTGGCGTGGGAACCGGCGTCTCCGTCGCTCCGCCGGTGCCGCCGGTGTCCTGCGGGGGCGTCGGGTCGTCCGGCGGCTGGTCGATCAGCCCGTCACCGAACTCGTAGCGCCGCAGCACGTCCGGGCAGTCGGAGTAGGCGGCGAGGTCCGACGGCAGGTTCTTGATCGCGTCGCGGATCTCGTCCTGCGTGTAGTCGTCACCCAGCTGACCGTCCAGGCAGTCCTGGAGATGTCGGTGCGCGTCGACGCGGCCGCGGGTGCGGCCGCGGCCAGGAGCGAGGCAGAGCACGAGCAGAACGCGGAACATGCGTCAGGGAACGGTAGGCAACGAGCGCGAGGCACCGACAGAGGCGAGGCCGCGGGAGACACCCTCCGCCCACGCCGCCTGCGTGTACGGGGCAACGTCCTCGCGCGCCTGCGCACCGAGACGCTCGCGCAGCGCCACGTCGTCGTGGAGGCGATCGATCGCTGCGGCCAGCGCATCGGCGTCGCCCGCCGGGACGACCAGCCCGTTGCGCCCGTCCTGCACGAGGCCGCCCGCGACGGCGCCCACCGCGTCCGTGGCGATCACCGGCCGGCCCTGGTGGAAGGCCTCGTTGACGACCATGCCCCACGGCTCGAGGAAGTCGCGGGTGGGGATCGAGGGAACCACCACGACATCAGAGCCGGCGTAGAAGTCGCGGACGACCTCAGGCGGCTGGGGCCCTTCGGGCAGCACCGCGCTGGTGGCGAAGGACGGGGCTCGGAACCGCCCTCCGCCGACCAGAACCAGCGCGGTGCGGGGGACTCGAGAACCTGAGGCGCGCCAGGCTCGGATAAGTACCCCGAGGCCTTTCTCCCCTGCCAGACGACCGACAAACAAAACTTGGTAAGGACGCTGACGCCGCGGATTCGGTGCGTCTGCCGACCAGAACTCGGTGTCGACTGCCTGAGGCGCCTCGAGCACCGGCGCCGAGGGCGCCCTTGGTGCGGACGTAGGCGCTCACGTGCGGCCCGTAGGTGACGATCGCGTCGGCGTCGCGATAGAGGTGGCGCAGGGGGAGATAGGAGACCGCGTGGGCGGCCGTGCGCGGGTGACGCCAGATGGTCGCCCACAGCACGAAGGGGACGCCTGCGCGGCGGGCGCCGCGGTGCGCGGCGGGGAGGGCGATCCGGCCTGAAAGGCCCGCCACCACGGCGCGGAAGCCGCCGTCGCGCGCCAGGCCGTGCACGTCGCGCTGGGCGACGTGCTGATGCGGGAAGGGGAGCCCGGCTGCGCCGGTGCCGCCGCCACCGTGGCGGACCTCCCGCCGACCAGCGCGAACAGCACGTCCTCGCGCTCGTGCAGCGCCGCGAACGCGCCGACGCGGTGCGGCGGCACGTGATTGGTCACGAACAGGACGGTCATGCCACGTGCGGCTTCGTAGGCGGCGACGGTCGCCCGGCCGCACGCCTCCCAACTCAGCCGCTCGGCGACGGCCGCGCGCGCGGCGGTGCCGAGCCGCCGGCGCTCGCGCTCGTCGTCGAGCAGCACCGCGATGAGTCGTGCCAGCGCCTCCGGGTCACCCGGCGGGACGAGCCGCATCCCCTCCGTGATGTGCGCGATGTCCTCCGGCCCGGGCTCGCCCACGCAGCCGATCGCCGGAACGCCGCCCGGCCAGCGCCTCGACGTAGGCGACCCCGAACGCCTCGTCGACGCTCGGCAGCACGAACAGCGCGCCGCCGCGCGCCACGGCGACCGCCTCGTCGTGGGGGAGGGCGCCGCGGAAGTCGACGTCGATCCCGAGCTGCTGGGCGAGCTGCTCGAGCCGCGGGCGCTCCGGCCCGTCACCGACCACGATCCAGCGCGGCGCCGGCTTGCGGTCGCGCAGCAGCCACAGCGCGCGCAGCACGTCGGCATGGCGCTTGCGCTCCACGAGGTGGGCGACGGTGACGAGTGTGTTCGCCGCGGGCGCGGCGAGCGTTGCCGGCACGTCCGTTCCGAGATGCACCACGCGGACGTCTCCGGCGCCGAGCCCGGTGGCCAGCTCCGCCATGCCCGCGGAGTTCGCCATCACGAGTCGCGCGCCTTCCAGGCCGTGCCGGACGGCCGCGGCGCCACGTGGCGTGTCGCGGGCGACCGCTAGCAGGTCGCCACCGTGCACGGAGACGACGTACGGGGTCCGCGGCCGTGCGCGCCGCACGGCATCGGCGCCGGGCGCCGCATAGTGCGCGTGCACGAGGTCGAAGCGCCGCCGGCGCAGGGCGGCGGCGAGCGACGGCGCGGCGTACTTCCCCCACGATGCGTACGTGCGCGGCCGCGGCGGGGCCAAAAACGGCACGTAGGTCACCCTCAGGCCGTCGCGCTCGGCGCGCAGCGGCTGGCGCAGCGGCGCGATCAGCTGCTTCGGGTCACGTTCCCGCAGCGCCGCCCGCGACGGCACGGGCCGGTGCAGCACCAGCACCTCCACCTCGGCTCCCGCATCCCGCGCCGCCAGCGCCTGCCGGTGGGCCCAGATCCCGAGCTCCGGCTCGGCGGCACGCGGGTAGTACTCGGCGACGACGGCAGACTCTCACCAGCGTGCGTACGAGCTCTCGATCGTCTGCTGCGCTTGGTCGCGGCGGACGTACGGCTTGTCGGCGAGGAAGCGAACGGCCTCCTCGACGCGCGGCCGACTGGTCGTAGCCGCCCGCGACCGGGCGCGTGTGCCGAACCGGCGTCGCGTCGATGATCCCGACGGGCCAGCCGTGCTCGGCGGCGACGGCGCCCCAGTGGGCGTCGAGGCCCCAGCCCATGTGCAGCTCGGGGAACGGCAGCAGCGTGGGGAAGGCGTCCGCGCGGATCGCGGTCACGGGGCCGATCTCCACGAAGCGCGTGCGCCGCGCGACCGACGCGGCGCGCCGGCGCGTGACCGCCCACGCGGCGTGCGAGAAGAACTTGTGCGCCGGCTGGGCCAGCACGAGGTCGAAGCGACCGCAGAGAAACAGGAAGGAGTCCAGGAAGCCGCGCGGCAGCACCACGTCGTCGTCGAAGATCAGCAGCCAGTCGTGGTCCCCGAGGGTCTGGCTCTCCAGCAGCGCGTTGAGGTTCTCCCACTTGCCCGCGCCGGGCCGCGGCGCGGCGAGCCGGACGGCGAGCTCGTGCACCGTCGTCCGCTCGAGCTCGTGCGCGGCGGCGGCCGCCGAACCGGCCCGCTCCGGGCGCGCGACGGACACCGCCAGCACGCGCTGGGGCGACGCCGAGCGGGCGGCGCGCTGGAGGGCGAGCCGCCGCGGAGCGGTGACGACGTCGGTCGCCAGGTCACGCAGCGCGCCGAGGGCGCTGGTCCGGCGCCCGAGCGTGCCAGACACCCCCGAGGCGAAGTCCGGATCCATGCCCGACGTAGGGTACGGATGCTCTGATCCTGCTCCTTCACAACCGTTACCGGACGCCCGGCGGCGAGGAGCGGGCGGTGGCGGACCTGCGCTGGTTGATCGAGACCGAGCTCGGCGAGGAGGCCGAGGTGCTCGAGCGCGACTCGGCGGCCCTGGCCCGAGGCGCGGCCGCCCGTTCGCTGCTGCGCGGCGGCACCGGACCCGAGGCGGTGGGGGAGGCCGTGCGCCGCACGGGAGCGCGGGTCGTCCACGCCCACAACCTGCACCCGGCATGGGGCTGGCGCGCGCTCGCCGCCGCGCGTGCCGCGGGCGCCCGCACCGTCCTGCACCTGCACAACTACCGCCTCGTCTGCGCCAACGGCATCTGTTTCACGCGCGGCGAGGACTGCACGCGCTGCCACGGCCGCTGGACGGCACCGGGCGTCGCGCTCAACTGCCGCGGCGGCTCGCGCGCCGAGGCGGCGGTGTACGGCGCGGGGCTCGCGCTGCAGCAGCGCAAGGCTCGTCGCCCACGCCGACGCGATCGTCGTCCCCAGCGCCTTCGCCCTCGACCGCCTGCGTGAGCTCGGCGCACCGGTCGAGGACGCCGTCGTCATCCCCTCCGTCCAGCGCACGTTCGCCGCCGCCTCGACGGCCGGCGCAGGCGAGTTCGTCCTCTTCGCCGGCCGCGTGGCCGAGGAGAAGGGCGTCTTCGACGCCATCGACGCCTGCGCCGCCGCCGACCTCCCGCTGGTGATCGCGGGCGACGGGCCGGCCCTGGACGCCGTCCGCGCCCGCGGCGCCGACGTCCGCGGCCACCTCGACCCCGAGCGCGCTTGCCGCGCTGCGGGCCCGCGCCGCCGTCGCCATCGTCCCCTCCCGCTACGAGGAGATCCTCCCGCTCGCCGCCCTCGAGGCGATGGCCGCCGGCCTCCCGGTCGTCGCCACCCGCTCAGGCGGCCTGACCGAGATCGTCCCCGAGGAGGGCCTCACCGACCGCGCCGGCCTCGCCGACCGCCTCCGCGCCCTCTGGCAGGACGCCGCAGCAGGCGACCGCGCCCTCGCCCGCGTCCGCGAGCGCTGCGCCCCGCCGCCGTCGCCGCGCGAGCTACGCGCGGTCTACGACGGCGTCAGTTCGTCAGGATCGACCGTGACGAGCGTGACGAACTGCGCTGCGGCAAGGCCGAAGGCGCCCTGGACCATCCGGTCCTGAAGCCGGATCGACCTCTCGGCGAGGCCGATCGAAACTCGCTCGCGCATCTCGGCTCGGAACTCGCGCATCTCGTCCTTGAAATCGCGCAGCTCGGCATCGATGCGGTCGAACCGTGCGTCCATCGAAGCCATTCTGTCGTCGATGCGCTCGTCTGTCCAGGTCGCCCGTTCAGCCACACAACCGATCGTACGTCCCGGGGAGCGCGACGGAGACGAAGTCGCAGTCTTGTTACGAACTCGCTGCACGTGCCCATGAAAGGGTGCGCTCGAGGCCTTCGCCCAGGTCCGTCGCGGGCGTCCAGCCGAGCTCGGTGGCCGCGCGGGAGGCGTCGAGGCAGGAGCGGCGGACCTCGCCGGGCCGATCGGGCTCGTGGGTGGTCTCGATGCCGAGTCCGCGCGCGAGCTCGTTGACGGTCGTCTCCTGGCCCGTGCCGATGTTGAAGGGGCCGAAGCCGGCGCCGTCGGCGGCGGTCAGGCAGGCGTCGACGACGTCGCCGACGTAGACGAAGTCGCGCGTCTGCTCGCCGTCGCCGAAGATCGTCGCGCTGCGGCCGGCCACGGCGGCGCCGCAGAAGATCGCGCAGACGCCGCCCTCGCCGAGCGGATCCTGGCGGGGGCCGTAGACGTTGGCGAAGCGCAGGACCGTCACCCGCACGCCGTGCAGCTCGCTCGAGCAGGCGCAGGTAGCCCTCGGCGGCGAGCTTGGACTGCCCGTAGGGGGCGAGCGGGCGCTCCGGCGCGTCCTCCGGCGTCGGCACGACGTCGGACTCGCCGTAGATCGCCCCGCCGGTGGAGGCGAAGACCAGATGGCCGACGCCCATGCGCGCGGGCCGCCTCGAAGACGTTGAGCGTCCCGCCGACGTTGATGGCGGCGTCGAACGCCGGGTCGTCGACCGAGCGGCGCACGTCGACCTGCGCGGCGAGATGGAAGACGACGTCGGGCCGCGCGCCGTCGATGATGTGACCGACGGCCGCGGCGTCCGCGATCGACGCCTCGATGCAGCGTGGCCGGCGAAGAGAGGTTCTCCCGCCGGCCCGTGCTCAGGTCGTCGAGGACGTGGACCGCGTCACCCCGCGCCGCGAGCGCGTCGACCAGGTTGGAGCCGATGAAGCCGGCTCCGCCGGTGACAAGCGCGCGCATGGCGCGCAAGTATGCCGACGGAGCCGTTCCTACCGGTCTAGGACTTCTTGCGCTTGATGGTCTCGCAGTTCTTGAAGACCTTGTCGCCGCGGTCGGCGATGGCCTTGTCCTTGCCCTTGCCGCAGCTCACGACGTCGCCGGGCTTGCCGTCGTTGGCGCTGACCTTGTCGTTGCCGCCGTTGCCGAAGAGCTTGTCGCGACCCGGGCCGCCGAGCACCTTGTCGTTGCCGCCGCCGCCGACGACCTTGTCGGCCGCGCCGCCGCCGAGCACGCGTGTCGTTGTCCGCGCCGCCCTTGACGGTGTCCTTGCCGGTGCCGCCGTCGACGCGGTCACGGCCGCTGTCGCCGGAGAGCACGTCATCGAGCGTCGCGCCGTTGATCTTGTCGTTGCCCGAACCACCGCTGATGCGGTCGTTCTCACCGTTGCCGTTGAGGATGTCGTTGCCGCCGCCGCCGACGATGCGGTCGTTGCCGCCGCCGCCGCGGACGGAGTCGTCTCCCGGAGCGCCGGAGATGCAGTAGTAGTACGAATCGCTCTGCGCCGGGCAGGCACCGTCACCGAAGAGGGTGTCGTTGCCGAGTCCACCGCCGATGCTGTCGTTGCCGCCGAGACCGGCGATCGTGTCGTCGCCGCCGGCGCCGCTGAGGGTGTCGGCCGTTCTCGGAGCCGAAGATGGTGTCGTTGCCGGCGGTGCCGACCGTGTTCACCGCGATCGCAACGGAGGCGGTGCTGAGGAGGGCGACCGCGCTGACGGCCGCGAAGAAGTGTCTTTCGCATATGATCCTCAATGCCCGATAGAGCAGGATCGATGCGGCGGTCAGCACCGATTTTCGTCAGGCAGGCGACGCTTCAGCCGCGCTTGCGGTTCTTCCGCCTTACGCGGCGAGGTTTACGACCTCGCAATCGCGCCGCGGACGGTCCTGCTTGTCGGCGAACACCACGTCGCGCCCGCTGCCGCAGCGCAGCAGCTTCTCGCGCTCCTGGTCGCGGGCGAAGATCCTGTCGTTCCCCGTGCCGCCGTCGAGGCGATCGCGTCCTGAACCGCCTGCCAAGCCGGTCCTTGCCCGGCCCGCCGAGCAGGACGTCTGACTTCGAGCCGCCCTTGACGCGATCGTTGCCGGGGCCACCGATCGCCTTGTTGTTCCCGGGCCCCGCGTCGAGGAGGTCATTGCCGGCGCCACCGTCGAGCCGGTCGTTGCCGGTCGCGCCGGTGACCGTGTCGTTGCCTCCGCTGCCGAGCACGCGGTCGGCGTCGTCCGCACCGCTGACGATGTCGTTGCCGGGGCCGCCAACGAGCAGGTCGTTGCCCTTCGCGCCCGACAACCGGTCGTTGCGCGGCCCGCCGTACGCCCGGTCACGACCGCTGCCGGCGAGGATCAGGTCCTTGCCCGGGCCGCCGCCGGCCAAGCAGTAGACGTAGACGTAGTAGCGTCTCGCTGTAGCCCGACCGGACAGGCGCCCTCGCCGTAGACGACGTCGGCGCCACCGCCCGCGTCGATGCGGTCGGAGCCGCCCAGCCCGGCCACCGTGTCCGACCCGTAGCCCGCGTCGATCCGGTCGCTGCCCTGGCTGCCGAACAGCTTGTCGTCACCCCGCGTCCCGTCGACGTTGACGGCGGTCGCAACCCCCGTCCCGACCACGAGCGCGAACAGGCCCGCGATCGGCCGCCGACCCGCAACTCGCGCCGACGATCGCGTGCTTGACTGGGTGTGATGCGACGACTGCTCCCGCTCCTCGTCGCGGCGCTGTGCTGCGCTGCGACGACCAACGCGCAAGCCGCGAAGACGACGATCAAGAAGTCGATGTGGGGGCCGGTGGCGGTCGATGGTCAGTCACAGTTCCCGATCTACAAGGACCTAGGCGTGGGTCTCTACCAGTACACGCTGAACTGGGCGGACGTCGCCCCCACCAAGCCGGACGATCCCGTCCAACTTCAACGATCCCGCCTATCAGTGGCCGCCGAGCGTCGACGAGGCGATCTCAGAAGGCGCGCAAGCGCGGGGTCAAGGTGTCGCTGATGCTGATCGGCGCCCCGACCTGGGCCAACGGCGGCCGGGAGTGGCGCTGGGCGCCGGATGACCCGAACGACTTCGCCACCTTCGCCGCCGCCGCGTCGCGGCGCTATCCGCGGCGTCCGCCACTGGATGATCTGGTCCGAGCCGACCAAGGCCCAGAACTGGCAGCCGCTGGAGCCCGACGAGGGCAAGCCGCTGAGGGGCGCGAAGGACCTCGAAGGCCCGCATCGCTACGCCGACCTGCTCGACGCGACCTTCGGCGCCCTGAAGGGCGTGGCGAAGGCGAACCGGGTCATCGGCGGCAACACCTTCACCGTCGGCACCGTCGCCCCGCTGCGCTGGATTCGCGCGATGCGCATGACCAACGGTCGCCGACCCCGCATGGACATGTGGGGCCACAACCCCTTCAGCGCCCGCGTCCCGAACCTCAGCGCGAGCCCGCTCGGCAACGGCTTCGCGGACTTCTCCGACCTCGACAACCTCGCCAAGGCGCTCGACAAGGCCTACAAGAAGGGCCCCCGCAAGCAGCAGCGCCACATGAAGCTGTTCCTGTCGGAGTACTCGCTGCCGACGGACCACGCCAACTTCGAGTTCAACTTCTACGTCTCGCGCAAGACCCAGGCGAAGTGGATCAAGAAGGCGCTGAAGATCACCCGCATCTACAAGCGCATCTACACCTTCGGCTACCTCGGCCTCTACGACGACCCGGTCAACGCGGACGGCGACCAGGTCGAGCGCGGGCTGCTCACGCGCAGCGGCGAGCGCAAGCCCGCCTACGAGGCCTTCCGCAGCGGCTGAGGTCAGAGGTCCGGCGGCGGGCGATCGAGCCGATCACGCCGCCGAGCAGCAGCACGCGAAAGCGCGACCGCGCCGATCGTCAGGGTGTCGCTGAAGCCGCCTTGCGGGCACGGTGGCGACGACCTGGCGAGCCGGAGCCGAGGGCGGCGACGCTGCCGCCCTGAGGCCTCGTCGTCCGACTCGCCGCTGTGCGATCGCAGCCGGACGCGCTCGGCGCCGGAACCGGCCTTGGACGTCGACTCGTCGGCGCCGACGCCCTCGCCGAAGATCGGCGCGCTGCGCGCTCGCCCTGCGGTCGACGCGGCTGCGTCGTTGCCTCGCCGGGGCGGCCTCGCGACGAGCGTCCTCCAGCGGGATCGCGTACTCCTTGCCGCTGGGCGAGCCCGGGTCGACGAACGACCTGAGCGGCGGCCGGGCGCTGGAGCCGAGGGCGAACCCGGCGGCGGTGAGGAGCGATGAGCTTGCGGCGCATCATTCCGGGGCCGCCGCCCGTGGATTCTTGACCAGCTGCACCAGCGCGGGTTCGCGTGGATTGCGGGCGGCAGACTTCTCGATAGTAGTCCGAGGCCTGCTGCGTAGTCGCCGTCTGCGAACCGACAGGTCGCCCAGCAGCGCGTAGGGCAGGAAGTCGCCCGGCTCGATGCGCGTGGCGGCCAGCAGCGTCTGCTCGGCCGCGTCTGCGTCGCCGAGCCGCGCAAAAGCAGCGGCCTTGGTGTAGTAGACGCTCATCGTCCTCGCGGTCGAGACGCAGCGCGCGGTCGGCGGCCTCGATCGCGGCCGCCGCGTCGCCGGCCGCCAGCGGTCGCTCGCCTGGCCGGCGTAGTGCTGGCTGAGCACCTGGCGCGACAGCGAGACGCCCGCGACCGCCACGGGCAGCGTGATCAGGGCGGCGACGCAGCGCGCCGGCCCGGGGCGCATCAGCCGGCGCGGCGGCCGGCGCCGCGGCTCGCCGCGGCGCAGCAGCACGGCCGCTGCGATCAGCGCGCCGGCGGTGATGCCCGGGCAGCAGGTGGATCCAGTCGACCTGGGTATGCACCGCCCAGGCGGCGAACATGCCCAGCGCGGCGACCAGCAGGCCGCGTTCGACGTCCGAGGTCAGCGCTCGCGCCGCGCCGGCGCCACGCCCCGGCGAGGACCGCGACCAGGAAGGTCAGCGACCAGCAGCAGGCCCGGGAGGCCGAGCTCGGACAGCGCCTGCAGCACGAGCGAGTGCGGCTGGCGCACGTCCTCCGTCGTGTTGCGCTCGAGGAAGTAGGGCTCGTCGTAGTTGCCGGCGCCGACGCCGAGCAGCTTGTGGTCCTCGCCACGTGTCCGCGGCGATGCGCCAGTAGTCGTAGCGGTTGCCGGCGCCGGAGAGCAGGCGCGAAGCGGTCTGCTCGCCGCCCTCGGCCGGGCTCAGGTTGACGAAGGCGTCGTACTGCGTGCTGACCTCGTCGCCGATCGCGGCCGCCTTGACGACGCCGACCGCGCCCAGCGCAGCGCGCTGCGACGATAAGCGCGCCGGTCGCGACGGCCCGCGGCCGTCGTGCGCGCTGATTCGCCAAGCGAGTTCGACGCGGCGACCGCGGCACCCCAGATGACGCCGACCGTCGCCGCGCCGACGAGCAGGGCGGTGATGCCGCGTCTGGATCGCGCGCGCCGGTGACGGCGCCGCTGTCGTCGATCGCCGAGCAGGCTCGCCCCCGCGTAGAGCGACGGCGCCGAGCGCGGCCGCCAGCGCGAACGCCCGCCGGCGCGCGCCCGGGGGCGATGGCGAGCACGAGCAGCGCCGACCCGATGACCGCGAGCGCCGCGCCGCGCGACTGCGACAGCAGCGACGAGCCCGCCGGTACAGGGCCACGCCGAAGAGCGCGAGCGCCGGCGGCGATCGCCGAGCGCCGCTGCTCGGCGAGCGCCATCAGCGGCCACAGCGCGAGGATCGAGAAGGTCGCCTGCGCGTTGATGTAGCCCAGCGGCTGGTCGAGGCGGCTGCCGAGGAACTGCTTGGTCGCGTCCGGGCCGAGCAGCGTGATCGACCTGCCACGAGCTCGACGACGACCGCGGCGGCGGCGAACGAGCCGAGCGCCCACAGCGCCGTGCGCCGGTCGCGGACGAGCAGGAGCAGCAGGCCGAGCAGCGCGCCGAGCGCGAGCGTGCGGTTCGCCGACACGATCGCCTGCTCGACCGAGTCCGCCCAGAGCGCCGACAGCAGCGCCCAGAGGCCGAGGCCGACCAGGCCGGCCAGCGCCGACCCACGCTTCGACGCCGGCGCGCGGCGGGCGCGCGATGCCGACGGCGAGCAGGCAGGCGATCAGGCCGAGCCCGATCGGCGCCCAGACCGCTGCGCTGTAGTAGCCGGCGAACCAGCGGCGAGATGCCCGGCGCCGACGCCGAGCAGCACGAGCAGCAGGCGCCTCGCGCGGCAGCCAGGCCAGCCGCGCGCGGGCGAGTGGCGGCATCGGTCACGGCGGCGGGTGCCGGCGGCGGCGGGCGGCACCGCCGGGATGCGAGTGTCGATCAGCGCGACCGCGACGCCGAGCAGCACGAGGTAGATCACGGCGGCGCCGCCAGCAGCGGCGTCGAGCCGCGCGCGGCGGCAACGGCCATCAGCGAGAGGACGATCTGCACGCTGCCGAGCGCGACGGCGACGGCGAAGGCCGTGCGCAGCCGCTGGCGGGCGCGGTGCGTGAGATGGTCGCGCCCGCCGGTCAGGACGCTGAGGCCGCGTCGGCGGCGGGAGACACGACGAGCGTGGTGTCCAGAGCGGGCACGCCGACGAGCAGCAGGCCGAGCGCGACGGCCTGCCAGGCGGGCGCCGCGTCGCCGGCGCCGATCATCGCCAGCGGCGGCGACGGCGAAGCCGAGCGGCATCGAGCCGCCGTCGCCGAGGAAGATGCGGGCGGGCTGGCCAGCAGGTTGTGCGGCAGGAAGCCGAAGCAGGCGCCGGCCAGCGCGACGCCCGCGACCGCGAGCCAGCTGTTGCCGTCGGCGATGCCGAGCGTCGCGAGGCCCGCGGCGGTGACGAGGCCCATGGTGGCCGACTGGCCGTCCATGTTGTCGAAGAGGTTGAAGGCGTTGACGACGGCGACCACCCACAGCGCCGTCAGCGCGAGGTCGACCGCGCCGCCGAGGCCGAGGTCCCAGCCGAGGCCGGCCGCCCACAGCACTCCCGCCAGGCCGAGCTCGACGACGCACGCGCAGCCACCAGGCGACGTCGCGGCGGTCGTCGATCGTGCCGACGCCCACAGCGCCGACCACGCCGCCCGCGACCGGCAGCGGTCCGCGTCGCAGTCGGACGGCGAGCAGCAGCAGCGGCGGCGACGAAGCCCGCGACCAGCGCGGCGCCGCCGAGGTACGGCGTCGGGCGCGGCGTGGCCCTTGTAGCCGCGCGGGCGGTCGTAGAAGTCGAAGCGGTCGGCGACGCGGATCGCGAGCGGCGTCGTCCAGTAGACGACCGCGACGGCGATCGCCAAGCCGGTCAGCAGTGGGCTTCAAAGGGCAAAGTTCAGTGTCCGATCGCAGACCGGGTGACTCGGAGTCGAGAACACGCTAGACGCGCGGCCGTACCGGTCCTGCCCGAATTCCGTGGCTACGCTGACCGCATGTGCCCGCGAAAGGAGATCCGTGCGCTGCCTCGTCACCGGCGGCGGCGGCTTCATCGGCTCCAACATCGCCGAGCCGCCTGCTCGCGCGAGGGCACGAGGTGCGCGTGCTCGACTACTTCGCGACGGGCCGCCGCACAACCTCGAGGCCGCGACATCGAGGTGGTCGAGGGCGACGTCCAGAGCTACGAGCGCGTCCACAACGCGATGCGCGGCGTGCGACGTCGTCTTCCACCAGGCGGCGCTGCCGTCGGTCCGCGCTCGGTCCAGGATCCGCTGACGTCGAACGCCGTCAACGTCACGGGCACGCTCAACGTCCTGCTCGGCGCGCGCGACAACGGCGTCCGCCGCGTCGTCTTCGCCTCGTCCTCGTCGGTCTACGGCGCCAACCGGACGCTGCCGAAGGACGAGGACGCTGACGCTCGCGCCGATCTCGCCCTACGCGGTCTCGAAGCTCGCCGGCGAGCCCTACTGCCGCGCCTTCGCCGACGGTCTACGGCCTCGAGACGGTCGCGCTCCGCTACTTCAACGTCTTCGGCCCGCGGCAGGACCCCAACTCGCAGTACGCCGCCGTCATCCCGCGCTTCATCACCGCGCTGCTCGACGGGCGAGCCGGTGACGATCTACGGCGACGGCGACGCAGTCGCGCGACTTCACCTACATCGACAACGTCGTGCGACGCGAACGTCCTGCGCCGTCGACGCGCGCCGACGTCGCCGGCGCGCGTGATGAACGTCGCGATGGGCGACAGCACGACGCTCAACGACCTCGTCGACGCTGCTCGAGGACGCTCATCGCGGAGTCGCCGTCGAGACGACCAGCCGCCGCGCGTCGGCGACGTGCCGCACTCGCAGGCCGACATCTCCGTCGCCCGCGAGCAAGCTCGGCTACGAGCCGCAGGTCTCCCTGCGCGACGGGCTGGCACTCACCGTCGAGCACCTGGCCGCGGTGCAGACGCCCGCCGCGAGCTGAGGCGGCACCGCCATGGAGGCGCAGCGCAGCGGTGAGCGCATCCGCGTGCTGCGGGTGATCGCGCGGATGAACATCGGCGGGCCCGCCTACCACGTGAGCCTGCTCAGCGGCCGGCCTCGACCCCGAGCGCTACGAGACCCTGCTGGTCAGCGGTCGCGTGGGCGCAGGCGAGGCGCTCATTCGACGCAGCTCGCCGCAGCGCTACGGCGCGCCGCCACACCGTGGTCGACGTCGCTCGGCCCGGAGCTGCGCCCGCTCGACGACCTGCGGGCGCTGCGGCGAGCTCGCGCGCGATCGTCCGCGCGCTTCCGGCCCGACATCGTGCACACCCACACGGCCAAGGCCGGGCATCGCTCGGGCGGCTGGCGCGCGCGTGCTCGCGGCCGGCCGCGCGCCCGGTGGTCATCCACACCTACCACGGGCACGTGCTCGAGGGCTACTTCGGGCCGCTGCAGAGCGGCGTCTACCGGTGGCTCGAGCGAGCGGCTCGCGCGCGTCAGCGAACCGGCTGGTCGGCGTCAGCCAGGCGACGCGTCGACGATCTGGTCCGGCTCGGCGTCGCGCCCGCGCGCGCGCTTCGCGGTGGTGCCGCTCGGGCTCGATCTCGAGCGCTTCCTCGAGCGCGCGGCGCGAGCGACGGCGACCGCATCCGCGCGGAGCTGGGGCTCGGCCGCGGACGATCGCTGCTGACCGCGGTCGGCCGGCTCGTCCCGATCAAGCGCCTCGACGTCCTCGTCCGACGCCGTCGCACAGGTCGCCGCGCGCGCCGTGCAGTCTGCTGCTCGTCGGCGACGGGCCGTCTGCGCCCAGAGCTGGAGGCGCTCGTCGCCGGGCTGGGGATCACGGACCGCGTCACCTTCCTCGGCTTCCGCGAGGACCTGCCCGCCATCCAGGCCGCGACCGACGTCGCCGTGCTCTCCTCGGACAACGAGGGCACCCCGGTCGCGCTCATCGAGGCCGCGGCGGCCGGCCGACCGGCGGCGGCCACGGCGGTGGGCGGCGTCCCGGATGTGGTAACCGCCCAGACCGGGCGCACCGTCCCGATCGGCGACGTGGACAGCCTGGCGCGGCGCAATCGACGAGCTGGCGGGGGATGCCGAGCTGCGCGCGCGGATGGGCGCGGCGGCGCGTGCGCACGTGCGCGAGCGCTTCGCCTACTCGCGGTTGCTCGCCGACATCGACGCGCTCTATCTGCGCGAGCTCGAGCCCGTCGCGCATGACGCTCGATCGACGAGACACCCGCGCCCGCGCCCGGCCTGCGCGGGCATCGCGCGCAGCTTCAGCGCGCTGCTGTCGGGCGAGCTCGCCAACAAGGTGCTGCGCTTCGGTGCGACGGCCGTCCTGGCGCGCAGTCTCAGCCCCTCGGAATTCGGCCTCTTCAACGTCGGGATCGCGGCGGGCGGCATCCTCGTCGTCGCTGACGACGCTCGGGCTGCCAGAGGTGGCGGGCCGCGCGGTCGCCGTGTCGCACCGAGCCGCGCGCTGAGCTCGCGCGGGCCGTGGCGCTGGCGCGCGTGCTGACGACGCTCGCGATGGGCGTCATCGGGCTGCTCGTGCTGCAGGTCGGTGTGGCCGGGAAGGCTCGGTTTCGGCATCGCGGTCGTGGCCATGGCTGCGGCCATGGGCGCCACCGCCGACTGGGTCGGGCGCGCGCTCGAGCGCATGCGCATCGTCGGCTCCGGTGCGGCGGCCGGCGGTCTCGTGGCGCTCGTCGGGGCCGTCGTCGTAGGGTGGCGCCCGGGTCCGCGGACTGCGGCCTCGGCGCGTTCGTCGTCGCAGAGGCCGTCGCCGACGTCGTCTACTGGATCGCGCTGCGTGGCCGGCCACGAGCGGCGCCGGGCGCGGGCGACCTCCGCCCGCTGCTCGCGCAGTCGCTGCCGGTGGCGCTGTCCTCGGTGGCGATCTACAGCTACTACGCGAATCTCGACACGATCATCCTCGCGGCGAGCTCGCACCGAGGCCGAGGCCGGCTTCTACAGCGGCGCGTACCGGATCTATCTCGCAGCCAACATCGTCGGGATCTTCGCGGCGTACGCGACGTTCCCGCGCTCTCGCGGCGACCGGATCTCGGCGAGCGCGGCGCCCTCGTGCGGCCAGCTGCGCCCCACGATGGAGCTGCTGCTCGCCTACGGCGTGCTCATCGTCGGCGTTCCCGCTGATCGGCCGTCAACTTCTGGAGGTCTCCTTCGGCGACGCCTTCGGCGTGGCTGACGACACCTTCGTGCTGCTGTGCCTGTCGACGCCTGGTACTGCGTCGGCTACCCCCTCGGATACAACCTGGTCGCCGTGAGCACAACCGCCGTTTCCTCGCCGGCGCGCTGGCCGGGGCCGTGTCGCCCTCGTCCTGGACCTGATCCTGATCCCGCCGCATGGCATGGTCGGCGCGGCTGTCGCGACTACCGTTTCGATCATCGCCGCGACCGTCGTCTGGGGCGGGCAGGGGCCTTCTCCCGCGCGCTCCCGGCGTTCTCGTCGTCGCCCTCGTGGCCGCTCGGCCGCGACCATCGGCCTGGTCGTGTCACGAGCTCCGGGCCAGTGTCGGTGGCCTCATGGTGGTGATCGCCGCCCTCGCTACTTCCTACGCGTCGCGGCCGCCGCGACTTGGCGGCCCGCGCGTGAGCGTGCTCGGCCGTCACGGGCGCGGAGCGGTGGGCCGCGGCCGTCGTCGGAGCGTGTGCCTCGTCTCGACGGCGTGGCGGGCCCTCCGCGAGTACAGCGGCGCAAGAGCAGCTGGTCGACCCGCTCAACGTTTCCTCCTCGCGTGGGGCTTCGGGCTCGTGCTGTTCAGCCTGCCCTTCGTCGACTACAGCGGACGGCTCCACGAAGGCGTGGATCGCCGTGTACGGCTCGATAGCGACGTTCGTTGCGGGTCTGCTGCTGGCGATGCGGCGGTTCCGCCCGGCCGAGCGCGGGCGCCGCGAGCCGAGCCCTGCCCGGGCCGCCTCCGGCTGGCCTGGGCGGCGTCCTGCTCGCTCGGGCTGATCGGCTTCGCCATGTACGTCCGGGCGGTCGACGCGGTCGCTCGGTTGGCGAGCGCTCTTCGACGACCCGGAGCTCACTCGCGCTCATCCAGACACGAGCGCCGAGTTCGATTCCACCTACGGACCGCTGGCGGCTGCTCACGTACTTCGCGCAGGTCGCGTTCCTCCTCTGGACCGTCGGGCTGCGCGCCGGCGCGTTCTCCGGGCGCTGGCGACTGCGCGCGCGCCGCTCGGGTCGCTCTCCGTCGCACCACTCGGGCTCACCGGCGAGCGCACGCTGCTCGGCACGCTGATCGTCTGGGCGCTCTTCTTCCACGTCGTCTGGCGGCCCGTGCGCAACTGGCGGCGTCTGCTCGCCGGGGCCCTCGCCGCCGTGCTCGTCCTCGGCGTGGCCTTCTCCCTGCTGGGCGGCCGGGTCAACAAGACCATCGAGCAACACCCGGAGATCGCTGCCCACCTCGAAACGGACCTCTTCCGTGAGCGGGCCCTCGAGTACGTCTATGTGACGGGCAACGTGCCGACGCTGTCGCAACTGATGGACGATCCGGCGGCTCCGCGCACCCATGGCGCGATGACGCTGCTGCCCGGCGTGAAGATCGTGAACGCCACCGGGCTCGGCGGCGAGCCACCCGAGGAGGTCGGGGCCTTCTACCCGATCCCGTTCTCCACGTTCAACAACTACTCGTGGCTCGGGACGTTCTACCTGGATTTCGGCCTGATCGGCTGCCTGCTGTTGCCGCTGCTCTTCGGGGCGCTCTTCACTTACGTCGCACGCCGGGCCGGACGCGCGCCGACGTTCCTCGGCGCGTGGATGCTCTCGCTGGCGCTCTACGTCGTCGCCTTCTCCCCGCTGCTGAACAAGCTGTCCACCACCCTGACGTGGCAGTACGCGCTGCTCGGGCCCGTGCTGAGCCCGATTCTGATGCGGGGAGATCCGTTCAGCCGGTACCGAGGCTGGCTGCGCGACCACCGCAGGGCCATTCTCGCGGCCGCGGCCGGCACGATCGTCCTGCTCGTCCCCGTCGCGACACTCGCTACCGACGACGACGGTGCGGCGGAGACCGGCGCGGCGATCGAGGCCCGTCTCGAGCGCCGCCGCCGATCGCGTGGAGGCGATCCGCACGATCCGATCAGGATTCCCGAGAACGTCGCGCTCGCCTCCCGCCTGCGCGTCGCTGATCCGGGCATGCGCTATCAGGGGCTCTACGAGTTCCTCGCGCTGCCGAACTCCACACGGCGCGATCAGCGTCCACACGAAGACGAAGGACGACGTCTGGCTGCTGGGGACGCGCGGTCGACAGGCACGGTCCGCGGGATGCACGTCGTCCTCCGCGGTCCCTGGCGAGGGCGCTATCCGCTCGGGGAGGAAACGACGAACCTGCTCGACAACGGGGACCTGAGCCGCCGCTGACCGACCCGTGGTCCGCCAGCGCGACTGGCGGTCGGATTCTCCGCCGACGACAAGTTCTCGCTGGGCTCCGACGCGCTCACTCGCGGCGCGTGACACCGGGCGTCGCGGCCTCCGGCGCATTCTTCACGCAGACGGTGGAGGACTTGCCGCGCCGCGCACCGGCTCGATCTACACGATGCGGATGCGGGTGTACACGCGCCGACCTCACCCGTGCTCTCCCGGCGGCCATGAGATTCCCCTACGCCGACGGCACGCTCGGAGTTCTTCCGTGCCCACGCGGGCACCGCGGGGTTCGGGGCCGCGCCGGCCGTGCCGGAGGAGTCCACGGTCTGGGACGTCGCCTCCGCGATCGGGCGGGCCGACGAAACGCTTGCGCGAGGTGCAGGTCTTCCTCGTGGACACCGGCTCGGGCGAGCTCGGCGGCCGACTCTGGATCGATTCAGTCTCGCTGACGTCGGGCATGGGCGTGCGCCCGCTTCCCGGCGTCGTTCTGAACCGAGCCGCGCCTGCCACCGGCGCCCAGCGCGCTGAGCGCCCACGCGTCGGTGGCAGGTAGCTGGCCGCGCTCCAGCAGCCGGCCGCGGCGCCGCCGTCGAAGGTCGTGGCCCCGACTCGCGCGCAGCCGCTCGGCCGCGGGCGCCTGCCAGGCGCCGCAGAAGAGCTGGTCGAGGCGGCACGGCGAATCCGCGCTTGCGACGCTGCGCGGGCAGGTCGGCGAGCCGCTGCGGCCACCTCGCGCAGCAACCGCTTGCCCGACCGCAGGTCGGCGCGCTGCGCGTCCTGTGTGCGCTCGGCGACCGCCAGCACCTCGAGGTCGAGCAGCGGGCACGCGGCCCTCGAGCCGACCGCCATGGTCGGCCCGGTCCTCCTTGGTCAGCAGGTCCCCGGGGAGGTAGGTGCGCAGCTCGAAGGCCTGCAACTCTCGGAGGATCGACCCCGATCGCGGGTTGCGCAGACCGAGGCGGGCCGCGACCGTCTCCCGTGATTGGGCGACATCGGCGCCGAGCAGGCCCGCTGCGACCCGCTCGAGTGCGTCGGCGGCCAGGGCGCAGGTACTGGTCCTGTGCGTCCCGGCCCTCGGCGGCCTCGCTCAGGCGTGCCCCGTAGGCGCGGACGGTGCTGGCGAGGTTCGTGCGCTCCGCGCCGCGACTCGTCCGCATCGAGCGCGAGGGCGCGCCGCGCGGGGCAGGGATGGCGCCGAGCGCGCGGTGCAGTCGGTGGGCGCGGTGCCGGGCGTAGCCCGCGAAGAGGTCGTCGCCTCCGGTGCCACTGAGCACGACCTTGACGTGCTCGCGCGCGAGGCGGGCGACGGCGAGCGTCGCGATCGCGGAGGCGTCGGCGAAGGGCTGGTCGTAGGCACCCGCGACGTCGTCGAGCACGCTCTCGAAGTCGAGCACGAGGCGCGTCTCGTCGTAGGGCACGCCGAAGTGGGCGGCGGTCGCTCGCGCGATCGGGCTCTCGTCGTAGTCGCCGTAGCCCTCGAAGGCCATCGTGAACGCCCGCGGGGTGCGCGCCGAGCTCGGCGGCGAGCGCGAGCAGCAGGCGCGAGTCCGTGCCGCCGCTGAGCAGGATCCCGACCTCGACGTCGGCGACGAGGTGGCGGCGGGTGGCGGCGACCAGGGCGGCGTCGAGCTCGCCGGCCGTCGGCACCGCGCCGGCGCGGGCGTCGCTGAACGGCTCGGGCGCCCAGCGGCGCACCACCGTCTCTCCGTCGCCCCGCCTGCGAAGGACTGCGCCCGGCTCGAGC
The DNA here is from genome assembly GCA_963759945.1 of uncultured Solirubrobacteraceae bacterium. GTDB lineage: Bacteria > Actinomycetota > Thermoleophilia > Solirubrobacterales > Solirubrobacteraceae > DATLGB01. Next base: position 43,150 of record CAVXBH010000004.1, read on the forward strand.
TGGCGGACGTCGCGCAGGCCGGTGAGCGGCTGCGGGACGTAATGGAAGGCGGTGAACTCGGCGACGGCGTCAGTGTCGATCTCGCCACGGCTGAGGCCGGCGCCGACGAGTGCGAAGGCGTCCGACGCGAACCCGAAGCGCTCGCCCGTGGTGTGCGCAAGGGGCTTGATGCCGAGCCGGTCCCGCGCCAGGATCAGCTCGTCCGTGCGCGTGTCGGCCAGCGCGATCGCGAACATGCCCGACAGGCGCGAGAAGACGCCCTCGCCCCACTCTTCCCAACCGTGCACGATGACCTCGGCGTCGCAGCGGTTCGCGAAATGGTGACCGCGCTGCTCGAGCTGCGCGCGGAGCTCGTCGTGGTTGTAGATCTCGCCGTTGAAGACGAGGGCGATCGTGTCGTCCTCGTTGGTCATCGGGTAGACGACGCGATCCGACAGGTCGATGATGGCCAGCCGCGCCTGCACGAGGCACCAGCTGCCGAAGGTGCCGATCGAGATGCCGTCCGGACCGCGGTTGGCGATGCCCTCGCCCAGCCGCTCGGCGCCGACGCTGTCGTCAGCCGCTGTCGCGAAGCCGGCGATCCCGCACATGTGTCAGCGGTCCTTGAGCAAGGTCGCGAGCTCGGGGATCCAGCGGGTGTAGGAGAAGTCGGCCATGACGGTCGCCCGGCCCGTCGCGCCGAGCCGGCGACGCAGCGCGATATCCCCAGCCAGCGTCGTCACCGCCTCGACCCAGTCGTCGCGTTGGCGGGCGATGAGCCCTGCGCTGCCGTCGCCGATGACCTGCGCGGAGATGCCGACGTCGTCGGCGACGACAGGGATGCCCGCTGCCATGTACTGCAGCGCCTTATAGGCGCATTTGCCTCGAGTGAAGGGCGTGTCCTCGAGCGGCATGAGACCGACGTCCATGAGCGCCAGCACCTCGCGCTCCGCCGCCTCGCTCCACTCGTGCTTGACGACGGTCAACCCGTTCACCGGCTCGAAGTCGCCCCCGACGACGTGCAGCTGCACCGGCCTCGGTGCCAGCGCGCAGGCGGCACGCTCGAGCTGGGGGCGGAGCTGTTCGAGGAAACGGACGGTCGTCGGCGAACCGATCCAGCCGAGCACGACACCCTCGCGATCACTGTGCTCGCGGACCGCCACCCCGTCGACGTCAACGAGAGAAGGGATGACGCGCACGTCTGGATGACGGCGCTCGAGGTGCTCCGCCAGCAGCTCATTACCGGCAATGCAGACGTCGGCCCGGTCGACGATCCAGCTCACCTTGCGGCGCGTCCCCTTCAAGCGGGCCAGGGGGTGGCCGCCGGCCGCACCGTCGTGCCAGACGGCGTCGTCGACGTCGAGCACCACGCGCCGGCCCCGTGCCGCCCGGCGCTCGAGCGAGAGGGTGGGGAGGATGTCCGCTTGGCGCTGGAAGAGGACGGTGCCGCCCTCTGGGCCCTCTCCGAGCTGACGTGCGAGGCGGCGCCGGGCGCCGAGCACGACGCGCACGCGGGGCCCCAGTCCCGAGCGCGCGAAAGTCCGCGACTCCTCGGCGGTGAACAGTGGCAGCGGGTGGAGCGTCAGGCCCTGCGCGGCGAGTGGCTCGGCGAGCAGGACGACCCGGATCCGGAAGGCGGGTGAATGGGCGGCCTGCGCAGCGACCGCCACGACGTCATATGACAACGAGTCTGGCGACGCCGACAGTCACGACCGTCAGCGTAGGCCGCCGGCTACTCGAATTCGGCGGCCCAGCCGCGCGTGACATCCCCCGGATAACCCCGGTGGAAATGGCGGCGCCACGGGTACGCCGGCCCTGATCCGTCGGCCAGCTGGATGCCGCTTGTCGGGCCCTGGTTGCGGCCCGGCACCCCGACGCAGATCGTGTCCTCAGGCACGTCCTCACGCACGAGCGTTTGTGCCCCTACGAAGGCCCCGCGCCCGACGCGGACGCCCGGCAGCACCACCGACGAGGTGGCGACGACAGCGAAGTCCTCAAGGGTCACCCCGACGTGGAAGCCGTCGCTCGGCGGGTGCGGGTCATTTGTGAGGACCACATAGGGGAAGATCCAGACGAAGCTGCCCAACGTCGACTTCTGGCCGCAGTGCACGTTGCTGTGCATGCGCACGTGATCGCCGATGACGCTGTCGCCCTGCAGGTCGCACAACGTGCCCACGCGGAGGTCGACGCCCGCGCGCAGCCCCTCGCGCAGCGTCGCACGGTGGCCGACGAAGAGCCGCGGGCCGAAGTCCGAGCCGGCGTAGAGCACGGAGTGCGAGAGCACCGTGGCACCCTCACCCAGCACCAGCGGTTCCGCGACCTGGGCAGGGCCGGGCTCGCCCAGCACGCAATGAGAGCCGATCCGCGCGCCGGCTCCGATGCGGACGCCCGGGTGGATGACGGTGAACGGTCCGATCTCGCAGTCGCCGGGAACGACGGCGTCAGGCGAGACGGCGGCATGCTCGGAGACGCCGGTCATCAACGCATCATGACATCGGCGCGGGAGAGCCGCCGGCGTCGCAGCGATGTGGCCGCGATCGCGATGCAGACGGCCGCCCCGACGGCGAGGAGCACGAGGCCGGTATACCAGCCTGGTGGACGGTAGATGAACTCGACGTCAACGTCGCCCGCCGGGATCTTGACGGCCCGGAAGGCGTGGTCGCCGTGCAGGATGGGCGTTTCCTCGCCGTTGACGGTCGCCGACCAGCCCTCGCCGAAGGACTCCGTGACGACGAGCCAGCCCGGCTCCGGTGCGGACACCGTGGCCGCCAGGTCGTTCGGACCGTCGCGGGCCGTCGACGCCGCGGGCCCTTCACCCGGTGGCGCGGCCACGTCGCCGGCCTCATCCTGCTCCAGGATGACCGAGCCGCGCCACGAGAAGGCGGGCTCGAGAAAGCGGTCCAGGGAGTCGAGCTCCTCCTCGACCACCTCGGCGCCCGTCACCACGAAAGCCCGCGGCGGAGGGGTGCGGAGATCGACCACGTGTCCGTCGCCGCCGTCGTAGCGGGTCACAAGCGGCGGCGCCGAGACGGTGTCCGGTTTCTCCTCCAGCATCGCCTCTGCAGTCAGCCCGGGCGGCGAGAGCAGCGTCGTCACTCCCAGGCGCGGGAGGAGGTCCCAGCGCAGGTTCGAGGCATAGGGCATTTCGCGCAGCGGCGTGTTGTCCGGAGCGAGCGCCTGCTCGCGGGTCTCACCTGTCGCGATCCGCCAGAGCCGGGACGTCCGTTCGTCCGCGAACGAGTCATAGCCCGTGGCGGCGTCGAGGCCGTAGAGCATGTTCATCGACGCGACGAGCGGTAGGCGGATCTCATCCGGGTTCGGCGCAGGCCCGAGGACGGACAGGTAGCGTTGCGGCTGCCCGGTTGCCGGACGGCCGGCCGTGAGGGCATCGATTATCGGCGTGTCCGGAAGCTGCAGGGCATCGGTTCGCGGCGCGTACTTTGGAGTGATCTGCCGCGCATAAAGGGCGCCGAGCGCCGTGTTGAGAGCGAGCGCGATCACCGCGACGACGAGGACGGGCGTCGCCGACCGCCCGTTGGAGCGCGCGTTCCAGGTGTCGCCGATGTCCATCAGTCGCGCGAGCCCGATGCCGCCCAGCAGGGCCACCGCGAAGCACCAGAAGTTCAGGATCCGCCCCAGCGGTGCCATGTACTGGAAGCCGGGGACCAGGTGGTAGGGGATCGCGGTCACGATCGTCCCCGTGCACACGAGCACCATCCCGATCGCGAGCGACCGCCCCAGCCCGGTGCCTGGCCGCCGCGTGAACATGGCGATGAGGGCGAGCAGCCCCGCTACCGCGCCGACGTACGTCGACTGAAAGAGGACGACCTCGAGGCCGAAGGGGTAGTCGGGGAGGTTCGGGACGAATGCGTGCAGGAAGTTGCGCAGCGGTACCGCCTCCATCTCACCGACCGGAATCGGCGCGCGCTGGAGGTCGAGCGAGAGCAGCAGGGTCGGCAGCACCACGGGCGCCGCGACGGCGCCGCCGACGAAGAACGCGACCGCGGGTCGACCGAGCAGGCTTGCCAACGCGCGGCGCGTGCGGTCCTCGCGGCGCCGCCACTCCTGCCAGGCCAGCGCGGCCGCATAAAGGCCGGCGATGAAGAGCATCGGGCCGGCGACCTGCAGCGACGAGCCGATCACGCCCAGGCCGAGGGCGATCCCCGCCAGCGCGGCGGAGCCCCACGACCGCCGCTGTGCGGCGCGGTGCAGCAGCGCCATGGCCGTTGGCAGAAATACGGCGAGCACCAGCATGAACTCGTGCTGTGCCCAGCTGAATGTGTTCGACGAGAACATCCATGCCGTGGCGCCGAACACCGCCGGCAGGAAGCGTGGGGTGAAGCGCCGCATCAGCGCGAACATCGCGAGGCCGCTCAGGAACACGTGCAGCACGACGAAGAGGTCGTGAGCCAGACCAGGCGAGAACAGCGAGACAAGCAACATCCGCGGCGGATAGAGCGCGAAGCCGACGCTGTTGGTGATGAAGGGTGTGCCGGCGTGGTTGGTCGGGTTCCACAGCGGCAGGTGCCCGTCCGCGAGGGAGTCGCGGATGAACGTGTTGAAGGGGAGCGTCGTGTCGATGTAGTCGAACGTCGACGTCTGCAGCGGCACCCCGGTCGGCGTCGCCGCCCATGGGAAGTAGTAGTTCTGCAGGCCCGCCAGCGGGCCGTAGGTGTCCCCCAGCGCGAGGGGGTAGAAGAAGGCAGCCGTGGCGAGGGCGCATGCGAGCGCCGCCGCCGCGTAGGCACGTCGGCCCGAGGTCCAGCGTGAGACCATCGCGACGGCCGCGTCCTGATCACCCAGCCGTCGCAGCACCACGGCAATGCTAGGCGCGGGGCGTTACTCGCCTACCGTTACGCTCGCCCATGAGCACCCTGCGCGAGCGCATCCTGAGTCCGCCCCGTTCACATCGGGAGGAGCTCCTGCGCTTCTTCGCCGTCGGTGGGACGGGGTACGTCCTGGCCTTGGCCATGTACGCGGGCGAGATCGAGCTGGGTATGTCGCCGTACCTCGCCGTGCCCGCCGTGTTCGTCTTGAACGGGCTTTTCAACTTCACGCTCAATCGCTACTGGTCGTTCCCGCGCAGCGGGCGGCCCGTGTCGGAGGAGCTGGGCCGGTTCGCGATCGTGGCCCTGGGATCGCTGTGCGTGAACTACCTCGCGCTCTTCATCCTTCACGACCTGATCGGGATGGCGCCGGTGCCCGCGCAAGCCCTGGCAGTCCTCATCGCCGCGCCGGCCGGCTTCCTCGGGCAGAAGCTGTTCTCCTTCAGGCCGGTGCGGTCCGAGTGATCCTGGCCAACGACTTCGCCGCCCAATGGAGCGAGATCCGCGACGACGCGCTCGCAGCCCTTGACAGGGTGGGCGGCAGCGGCTGGCTCGTGCTCGGCACGGAGGTCCGCGCCTTCGAGGAGGAGCTTGCGACGTGGTGGGGGTTCGGGCATGCCGTCGGCGTGGCCAGTGGCCTCGACGCGCTCGAGATCTCCCTGCGGACGGTCGGTATCGGCGCGGGCGATCGAGGTGCTCACGACGCCGCTGACCGCTTTCGCGACCACGCTGGCCATCATGCGCGCCGGCGCCACGCCGGTCTTTGCCGATGTCGACGATACGGGCGCGCTGGACCTGGCCGCGGCCCGTCGCGCGCTCGAGGCAGACGCCTCCATCCGTGGCCTGATGCCGGTGCATTTGTACGGGCATCCCATGGACGGGACTGCGCTGCGAGCGCTGGCCGACGAGTTCGGAGCCAAGCTGATCGAGGACTGCGCGCAGAGCGTGGGCGCGGAACGCGACGGCGCGCCAACGGGCCAGGCCGGGGTCGTAGCCGCGACCAGCCTCTACCCGACGAAGAACCTCGGCGCGATGGGGGACGGCGGGGTCCTGCTGACCGACGACGGCGAGATCGCCGAACGCGCCCGGAGCCTGCGCAACTACGGGCAGTCGGAGCGTTACCGCCACATCGAGCCCGGTCTCAACAGCCGCCTCGACGAGGTCCATGCGGCGATCCTGCGCTCGGCCATCCTGCCGCGCGTCGACGGCTGGATCCGCCGCCGCCGCGAGGTGGCGGAGCGTTACATCGAGGGCCTAAGAGACTCCTTGGTGCTGCGCCCGATCGCCGCGGCCGCCGGATGCTCGGCCCACCACCTGTTCCCGGTGCTCGTCCAGTCGGGCGACCCCACAGACCACGCGCGCCGGCTCCAGGAAGCCGGCGTGGCCGTCGGCCGTCACTATCCAGTCGTGTGTCCGGACCAGCCGGCCTGCGAAGTGGACGCGGACGTGCCGGTCGCCCGGCGGATAGCTGCGAGCGAGCTGTCGCTCCCGCTGCATCCGCACCTGTCGGACGCGCACGTCGACCGCGTGCTCAAGGCCTGCCTGGAGCTTCCCGGTGAGTGAACCGGTCTGCTCGCTCGTCGTCCCCGTCTACCGAAACGCGGGCGGCATCACGGCGCTCGTCGAGGCGGTCGCCGGCATCGCGGAGCAGGCGCCGGGGTCGTTCGAGGCGATCTTCGTCGTCGATGGAAGCCCGGACGACTCGCACCGGCGCCTCTCCGATGCCCTGCGCGATGTGCGCTTCGCCTCGCGCCTAGTGGACCACTCTCGCAACTTCGGCTCCTTCGCCGCCACGCGCACGGGCATGTCGATCGCGCGCGGCCGGTTCGTCGCCGTCATGGCGGCCGACCTGCAGGAGCCGCCTGATCTGGTGGTCTCGTTCTTCGAGCGTCTCGCGAGCGGCGAGGTCGACGTCGTGGCCGGTGTCCGCCGCAGCCGCGACGAGAAAGGCGCGCGCGTCTCGCACCTCTACTGGAACCTCTACCGCCGCTTCGTGATGCCAGAGATCCCGGAGGGCGGGGTGGACGTGTTCGGATGCACGGCGGCGGTCCGCGACGTCCTCTGTGCGCTGGAGGACCAGAACACGTCGCTCATCGCGCAGCTGTTCTGGGTCGGCTTCCGGCGCGAGCTCATCCCCTACGACCGGCGACCGCGCGAGGGCGAGAGCGGATGGACGCTGCGGGGCAAGTTCCGGTACCTCTCAGACAGCGTGTTCGCCTTCACCGACCTTCCAATACGGATCCTGTGGACGGTCGGGGTGGTCGGGCTGGTGCTCGCGGGTGCGCTCGGCTTCCTGGTCGCCCTCGGCCGTCTCACCGGCTCCATCGACGTCCCCGGCTACACGCCGACGGTGATGATCGTCACCTTCTTCGCCGGGCTCAATTGCCTCGGGCTCGGGATCATCGGCTCCTACGTCTACCGTGCCTACGAGGCCGTGAAGGGCCGGCCGGGCGCGATCGTAGCGGACGTTCAGGTCGCCTCGCAGGAGAAGGAGCGCATCGATGCCTGAGATCGCGGCTGGCGCCCGCGTCGGGCAGAGCGCCGTGATCGCCGACGACGTGAGCGATCGGCGCCGGAGCGGAGGTCCCCGACGGCGTCACGCTCGAGTCAGGCGTGCTCGTCGGCCCGAACGCGACCTTCGTCAACGACCTCCATCCGCGCAGCGGCCGCGAGCCACGCCTCGTCCGCACACTCGTCCGCCGCGGCGCTTCCGTCGGCGCCAACGCGACCATCCTCGGCGGCCTCGAGATCGGCATGGGCGCGATGGTCGGCGCCGGCGCCGTGGTCACGCGCTCCGTCCCGCCCAACGCCGTCGTGGTCGGCAACCCCGCGCGGATAATCGGCTACGACGCCGACCGCCGCGGGCGCGAGGAGCCCGAGTCCGTCGGCCGCCAGCACGACGACGCCGTCGGCGTCGTCGAGACCGGCGTCGGCGGCGTGACGCTGCACCGCTTCGCCGAGCACGCCGACCTGCGCGGCAGCCTGACGTCGAGCCTGGTCGACGATCCCGTCGGCGTCCCCTTCGCGGTCCGCCGCTGGTTCATGGTCTACGACGTGCCGTCGCGGGAGGCCCGCGGCGAGCACGCGCACCGCGACCTGCCACCAGTTCCTCGTGTGCGTGGCGGGCAGCCTGGTCGTCGCCTTCGACGACGGAACCTCCCGCGGCGAGGTCACGTTGTCCGATCCCACGATCGGCCTGTACCTGCCGCCGCTCGTGTGGGCCACGCAGTACCGCTACACCGAGGACGGGACGCTGCTCGTCTTCGCCTCGCGACCCGTACGACCCGGCCGACTACATCCGGGACTACGACGAGTTCCTGGTCGCTTGCGCCGACCGCTGAGCGCGGTCAGACGACCGCGGCCGCGCGCTGGTACTCGACGACATCGTCGATGATCATGTCGAGGGAGCGCGTGGGCTGCCAGCCGATGGCCGCGTTGACCTTGGACAGGTCGGGGATGCGGCGCTGCATGTCCTCGAAGCCCTCCTCGTAGGCCTCCTCGTACGGCACGAGCGTGATCTCCGAGCTGGACCCGGTGCGCTCGATGACGCGCTCGGCGAGGCCGTGGATCGAGATCTCCTCCGTCGAGCCGACGTTGAAGACCTCGCCGTAGTGCTCGTCGCGCTCCATCAGGTCGGTGAGCGCGACGACGACGTCGTCGACGTGGCAGAAGCAGCGCTGCTGCGTTGCCGTCGCCGTAGACGGTGACGCGCTGCTCGGCGAGCGCCTGGCGCACGAAGTTGGGGACGACCATGCCGTAGCGGCCGGTCTGGCGCGGGCCCGACGGTGTTGAAGAGCCGCACGACGACGGTCGGCAGCTTGCGCTCCTTCCAGTAGGCGAGCGCGAGGAACTCGTCGATCGCCTTCGAGCAGGCGTAGGCCCAGCGGCCCTTGTTGCGTGGGCCCGATCACGAGGTCGCCGTCCTCGCGGAACGGGAGGTCGACGGACTTGCCGTAGACCTCGGACGTCGAGGCGATCAGCACCGGCTTGTTCTTCTTGTCGGCCGCGGCGAGCACGACCTCGGTGCAGTGGACGTTGGTCTCGATCGTCCGCACCGGGCTCTCGACGATCAGCTCGACGCCGACCGCCGCGGCGAGGTGGAAGACGACGTCGGCATCGTCGACCAGCTCGGCGACGACCGACGGCCGCGGCGCACGACTCGATCGTGTACCCGAAGCCGCGGGTGGTCCTTGAGGTGGCGGATGTTGGCCATCGAGCCCGTCGACAGGTCGTCGAGCACGTGGACGCGGTGGCCCCGGGCGAGGAGCCGGTCGGCGAGGTGGGAGCCGATGAAACCGGCCCCGCCGGTGATCAGGGCGCGCATCGACGGTTCACCGTAGCGACGGGAAAGCCGCGATCTGCCGGACGGGTGCGATCGCGCGGAGCGTCATCCACCGCGTGCCACTCCCGGGTCGCCGCCGCCGATCACGTCGCCGGAACGCGCGGTCGCGATCGGCCCATCAGGACGCGGCGTCGCGCCAGGCCTCAGCGGGCGTCATCGGACGGCTCATCGATCACGATGAACTCGCACGTGGGTCCGGGCGCAGCGACGAGCCGTCGATCCAAGGTCAACAGCGGAACATCGAGCGCTTCCGCGAGCGCGACGTACACGGCATCCGCGGCTCGGACGGTGTCGCGGAGCTCCCACGCGCGCGGCAGAAGCGGTCGGTGTCCCACTCGCTCTCCCGGCCAGGTCGCTAGGTCCTCGACCGCCTGTTCGGCGGCCGTCCGGTCGAGCGCACTTCGCTGGAATGCGCCGCGGATCACGCTCAGCACCTCGACATCGATGAGGTGGGGCGCGACATGGTCGCCGTCGGCCTCGAAACGTTCGCGAACCCGCTCGGCGGATGGACCTGAAGCGACGACCTCATAAAGGCACGACGCGTCAACCACCAGCACCGGACCACGCTCCCCGCTGCTCGTCCAACGCGGCGAGCACGTCGCTCGGTGCCAGCGTGGACGATCGGCGGCGTGTCCGCGCCAGCCATTCGCCCATGCTGGGGCGGTACGCGAGGCGGGACGCCTGGGCACGCAGCAGTTCCGGGACGCTCACGCCGGATTCCGCCGCCCGTAGGGCCAGCCGTGCGTACACCTCGTCATCAAGGTCGCGGATCTGAACGGTCTTCGGCATTCCTGCAAAGTCTATATGCGCTCACGCATGTAGACATGCAAGGTCGCATGTCGACTGCTGGGCAGCTTCAGGTCGGCGGTGAGCATCAGCCGGATGACCACTCCAAGCTCGCTTCCGGCTTCCAGTCGAGGCTATGTTTGTCGCGCTCGCATGCTGTGCGCGATCGTCGTGGCCTATAAGACACCGGCAGAGCTCGCGGCGGCGGCGGCGTCCCTGCACGCCCAATCGGAGCCGCCGGATGAGGTCGTGATCGTCGATCACGGTGCAGCGGATGGGGAACCCTTCGGA
>CAVXBH010000005.1:0-34094 GCA_963759945.1 uncultured Solirubrobacteraceae bacterium
GTGACCTCTGAGGCCGAGGGTGGCCACGCGCCCGGACCTGGTCCGAAAGCCCCCGCCCGGGCAGTCCCGGTCGCATGACTTCGAACGAATCCTCCACACAGCGCGTCGCCACTCTGATCGCCGACGAGCGCTTCGCGATGCTCACGACGGTCGCCGACGACGGCACGCTCATCAGCCGGCCGATGGCACTGCAGGAGGTCGGGTTCGACGGCGACCTCTGGTTCTTCGCGGCGCGCGACTCGCGCAAGATGGAGCACCTGCGCCACGACCAGCAGGTCAACGTCACCGTTTCCTCCGCCGACACATGGGTCTCGCTGACGGGCCGCGTCGACGTGATCGAGGACGAGGCGCGCAAGCGTGAGCTCTGGAACCCCGGCGTCGAGGCATGGTTCCCGGAGGGCCCGGACTCGCCGGAGATCGTCCTGCTGGCCGTACGCGGCGAGTCGGCCGAGTACTGGGACACCCCGGGCGGCCGCGTGTCGACGCTGCTCAGCTTCGCGAAGGCCAAGCTCACCGGCGAGGCCTACAAGAGCGGCGACAACGAGAAGGTGCAGCTCTGAAGGAGGGATGACTGACTTCATCCCCGTGGGATGTGGTGCTCGCGCCTTCGAACCGGAAGACTCTGCTCATGCGCATCATGGTCCTCGCGGTTCTCGTCCTGTTCGGCTCATCCGTCGCGATGGCAGCCGTTGAAAGCGGTTCGGCCCAACAGATCTACGAAGACGAGACCGGTGGCTACCCGCGGGTCGGCAATCTCTCTGCGAACGCCGACGGCAACTTCCTGCTGCCGGTCGACGTCGAGAGCGACGGAGTCACGAACGGGTCGTTCCACGGTCTGATCCTCGACGCCGACGGTGCGACCGTGGGCAAGCCGGTGACCTGGGTCGAGGAGATCGACGGCGAGCGCATCGTCGGCGGGGAGCACGCCGCGGTCGCCGCGGACGGCAAGGAGGGCCTGGCGACCTGGTACGAGACCGACCCGAACTCCAGCGCGCAGAAGTCGGTCATGCAGCGCTTCGATGCGCGCACCGCCGAGCCGGTCGGCGAGCCGACCACGATCGAAGCGATCGACGGGATCGAGGCGCTCGAGGCCTACCGGGACGGCTACGCCGCGGTCTACTCGAACAAGATCTCCGGAGAGAAGTACGAGGTGCTGCTCCAGCTTCTCGACGCGGAGGGGGCGCCGGAGGGCAAGCCGCGATCGCTCTACGAGGGACGCTTCGGAGCCGAGGTCACGCTGGTGGCGAGTGCCAGCGCCACTCGCCTGCTCGCGTTCGAGAAGCCCTACAAGGGCCCGACCGAGGTCACGATCCTCAAGCCGGACGGGAGCGTCAAGGAACGAGCCCTCCCGTCCGACACCGGATTCGTCTACGACATCTCGCACGCCAGCGGGGCGACGTTCATCCTGGCGGGCCAGACGGAGGGGAAGCAGCTGTACACCCAGCAATTGACCGGCACCGGCAAGCTCAAGCCCCGACGTGTGCTTCCCGGGCGACCGGGCAACGTGATCGACGTGGCGTACGGCGAGGCCGGAGGGCTGGTCGTCTACCGACCGCGCCGTGGGCTCGACTGTGGCTTCGTCGCCCAGGAGCTTGCGGTGTCCGGCAAGCCTCGGGGCGCGGCGGAGAAGGTCGACTACAAGTGCGACATGTTCGTCAAGGAGAGAGCGGACCTCGCCGCCGGCGACGACGGCGGCTTCGCGCTCGCCTTCTCCGCCCTGAGCGGGTCGCTCGACAGCACGCTCGAGGTCGATCTGTTCGGCGCGGGGCTACGGCTGCGCTGAGACGACGCGCTCGGCCTCGTCGGCCGCACGGCTGACGAGGTCGCGCACCTCGTCGGCGCTCTGGCGCCAGCTGCCGAGGACGTGCGCGGAGACGAGCTCGGGATCCGTCGAGTCCGGGCGACCGACGCCGACGCGGATGCGGTGGAAGTCAGGCGACCCGAGGTCGCGGCGCAGCGACTTGAGGCCGTTGTGCCCGGCCAGGCCGCCGCCGAGGCGGGCGCGGATCTCGCCGAAGGGCAGGTCGATCTCGTCGTGGACGACGAGCACATGGTCGAGTTCGAGCTTGTAGGCGCCGCGGGCCGGGCCGACGGAGCGGCCGGACTCGTTCATGAACGTCTGCGGGGCGAGCACGGCCACGCGGGGGCCCCCGGGCATCGTCCGGCCCTCGGCCAGCTCACCGGCGAACTTGGTGCGCGGCTTGCCCAGGCCCCAGCGGTCGATCAGCTCGGCCGCGACCCGGAAGCCGACGTTGTGGGGCGTGTTCGCGTACCGCGGCCCGGGGTTGCCCAGTCCGACGATCAGCCAGTCGACGGGAGCGGTCCCGCCGAAAGGATTTCTCACGACTACTCCTCGGAGGATTCGGCGGACTCGGCGTCGTCGCCGGTCGCACCCTCGGCCTGCGCCTCTGCGGCGTCGCCGTCCTCGCCCACGAGTGCCGTCTCCGTCTCGATGTCGTCCTCGGTGGGCTCGAGCGTCGGCGGGGTGATCGTCGCGATCACGGTCTCGGGGTCGTCGATGATCGTGCAGCCCTCAGGGGCATTCAGCGACTCGACGGTCATCGTGTCGTTGATGACCATGTGCGAGACGTCCACCTGGATGACGTCCGGAATGGCGTTCGGCAGCGCCTCGACGGTGACCTCGCGGCCCTCCTGGGAGAGGACGCCGCCCTCGGTCACGCCCGGGGCGTCGTCGCCGCCGAGCAGCTCGACGATGACCTGCGTCTGGATGGCGACGTTGAGGTCGACGCGCAGGAGGTCCGCGTGCATGATGTCGCCGCGGACGGGGTGGCGCTGGAGCTCCTTGATGACGACGGGCTCCGAGGAACCCGAGCCGAGCGTCACTTCGAGCACCGCGCCGGCGTGCGCCAGCGTGTTGCGAAGGATGCGCGCGTCCACGGCGAACGGCACCGGCTCGCCCTCGCCGCCGTAGATCACGCCGGGCACGTTGCCGGCGCGGCGGAGGCGGCGCATCGCACGCGAGCCGGACTCGCTGCGGGTGTCAAGAGTGAGGGTGGCGTTGTCGGCCATGGGCGGCGGCTCATGTTAGCGGCGCGGATCTGGCGTCCGAACAGGCTTTCGCAACGGCGTCTTCGGGAATACCTTTAAGACATGACGCCCGACCAGGAGCTGGTGCTGCTGTTCGGGGGCCTGCACCTCGTGGCCCTTCTGTTCGGCTGCCTGCTCTTCTGGATGTTTCTGCGCTCGGAGACCGTCCGACCGTGGGAGCCGGAGGACGACGCCGACGACGGCGGTTCGGACGGCGGCAACGACCGCGTTCAGAACCGTCCGCGGCCACCGAAGCCCGGCGGCCTGCCGCTGCCTGACGCGGATCAGTCCTCGGAGCGCTTCCGCGGGCCCGGGCGCCTGGCGGACCGGTACCCGTGGCCATTGCGGCGGGCCCCGGACCGCGAACCGCAGCGCACGCCCGAGCGCGTCTGACTCGAGGCGTCAGCTGCGGCAGTCGGCCTCGCGGCCGATGGGGTTGGAGATGGAGAGCGCCTCCACGCCCCCGCCGCTCAGCGGTCCCTGACGCGCGACCACCACGCATTGGACGACCGGCAGGCCGCCGTCGTCCGTGCGCCAGGCGACGCGCGCCATGCCGGTCTGGTTGACCAGGGCCGCCTGGGTCGACGGGTCGTAGTTGAGGATCTCGACGTCGCCCTCCCGCATGAGCTTCTGCGTGCGCTCGGTGGTGACGCGGGCGCACGTCGGGTTGCGGGCGCAGCGCGGCATCTCGGCGAGCACCGCGTCCGCATCGCCGCGGGCCTGCGCCTCCAGGATGTTGACGACCAGCGCCCGCTCGCCACCCGTGCCGACGAGCGCGCGGGCGAGCAGCAGCGAGATCGCGATGAAGGTGAACGTCCCGAAGACGATCGCGGTGATCTTGGTGCGCCGCTGCAAGCGGCCGAATGTACTTACGCGGTGTCTTCGAAGTCCGACAGCTCGAGGAAACGGGCGATCGACGTCTCGGAGCGGTCGAGCGCGTCCGCCATCCGATGCGCGTGGTGAGCGGCGGCCTCGAGGAAGTCCTCGATGCACGTCTCCGGGTCGTCCGCCAGCGCGTAGACACGAGCGATGTCCTGCTGCAGGCAGGCGATGCCCAGCGGCGGCCGGCCCTCGGCGAGTGTCCGCGCCTCGCAGACCGGGGCGACGACCATCTGCCGGTCGGCAGCGACCAGCGCCGTCGGCAGGAGCCGGTGGGCGGGCAGCTCGACGTCCAACGCCACGCGCGTGTCCACCCCGACGAAGGCGTGGGCAAGGTCTTGGAGCGGTTCCTTCCAGACGGCCAGGACGGTGTCCGCGGCCGCCAGGGCGTCGCGCATCGCGGTCGCCTGCTCGGCGTAGAGCCGCTCGGCCTCGTCGCGGTCCTCGGCGTCGGAGAGGTCGAGATCGCACGGGACGCGCAGCAGCGCGTCGGCCGAAAGTGCCGCGCCCGTCCCGTGGCGGCCGTGCGCCACGTAGGTCTGGATCGTGCCGAGGTCACGCCGGCCGTGGAAGACCACCGTCACCGCGTCCGAGACCGGCAGGTTCGAGACGCGCAGGGCGACGGCGGCGGAGGCTTCGGGCTCAAGGAGTGCCCGACGAAGAAGGTCGTCAGCATCCATGACTTCAGTATCGGCCCACTACCCGACGGACAACATGTTCAGCGGGCCAAAGTAGGCGGGTAGCTTCATAGCCATGAAGCTCATCTACAAGCCCTTCGGAATCATCATGGGCCTGCTGGCGGGCCTCGTTTCGAAGAAGATCTTCAACTTCGTCTGGGGCCGCTTCGACGACGCCGAGCCGCCGAAGCCGACCACTCGCGAAGCATCGACGGCGAAGGTCCTCAGCGCGGCTGCGCTGCAGGGCATTGTCTTCAAGACGGTGCGCGCCGCTGTCGATCGTCAGGGCGCAAAGGGCTTCGCGTACGCCACCGGAACGTGGCCGGGCCCGAAGCAGCAGGACGCGGCGAGCCTCGGAAGGACTAGCTGTCCTGCCCGCGGTCTTGCTGAACGCGGCTGATGGGTGGTCGGTCGCCGAGTGAGGTGTGTGGTCGGCGTCGGTTGTAGAAGCGGAGGAAGCTTTTGCAGGGCTCGGTCGCGTTGGGTGTTGTTGGGCCAGACGCGGCCGTGTGCCCATTCGGTGTCGAGTGTTTGGATGAAGCGCTCGACCTTGCCGTTCCAGCGGGGCGTGTAGGGCGGCGTGCGGATGTGTTTGGTGTCGAGCTCGCTGAGCAGGTCGCGGTAGGCGTTGTTGCGGCGAAAGACGATCGCGTTGTCGGTCATCACCGCCTCGGCGGGCCGGCAGCCCTGTTCGACAAACCAGGCGGCGGCCCGGCGCAGCGTGTCGGTGACCGCTTGGCCGTTGTCGGCCGAGTGCAGTTCGACGTAGGCCAGCCGGGTGTGGTCATCGACGACGCAGTGTGCGTAGACGTAGCCCTCGCCGCGGGGCCGACCGATCTTTGAGCGGTTGCCGTGCGCCCAGTGACCGGGCGAAGAAAACCGCTGCAGCCGCTTGGTGTCCTGATGCAGCAACGCGCCCGGCTGAGACCACTCGTAGCGACGAAACGACTGCCGCGGCGGCGACAACCGGCGTTTTGAGACGCCGTGGCGGGCGAGGACCTTGTGAATCGTCGACCGGCGATAACCGACCAAGCCCGCCAACCGAGCCGGCCCGTAATTCGTGCGCGCCCGGGCATCAAGGATCCGCTGCTGCTCGATCATCGACAGCGTCCATGGACACGACAACGGCAACGGCGGCCTGGCCCGCAGACACGCCCTCGACTCCCGCTCAGCCGGCGACGCCAGCCGCCATCGATGCCACCACCGGTGCGCCGTCGCCGGCGCGACGCCGAGAGCCGCCGCGGCGGCTCTCATCGTCGCGCCACCTCGATCCTGAGCACCAACTCGAGGCGGCCCTGCAGTCCGAGCTTGCACCTACGGTCCTCCATGTCCGGTCTCCTTCTGTGAGGTCTTTCTTCGCAGACCGCACCTTGCGTCGGAGACCGGACGTCTCCTTCTCAGCCGTTCACTAAGACCGTGGGCAGCTCAACTAGCCGTACAGCGCGTCGATCTCGGCCTGGTACTTGGCCGTGATCGGCTTGCGCTTGAGCTTCATCGTCGGCGTCAGCTCGTCGCCACCCGGCATCCACTCCTCGTCGAGGATCTTGAAGCGCTTGATCTGCTCGACGCGCGAGAGCTGGGAGTTGGCGTGCTCGACCGCCTCGGCGACCGCCGCGGGGATGTCACCGTCGAAGCCGGGCGCGACGTCGGGGTCGAGGACGATCAGCGCGACGTTGTAGGGGCGCCGGTCGCCGATCGCAACGGCCTGGCCGATCAGCGCGTGCGACGCCTTCAGCCGGGCCTCGATGTTCGCCGGCGACATGTTCTTGCCGGCCGCGTTGATGATGATCTCCTTCTTGCGGTCGACGATCGTCACGTAGCCGTCGTCGTCGATCG
The DNA here is from genome assembly GCA_963759945.1 of uncultured Solirubrobacteraceae bacterium. Taxonomy (GTDB): domain Bacteria; phylum Actinomycetota; class Thermoleophilia; order Solirubrobacterales; family Solirubrobacteraceae; genus DATLGB01. Next base: position 6,441 of record CAVXBH010000005.1, read on the forward strand.
TGGCGATGTCGCCCGTGCGCAGCCAGCCGTCCTCGCCGATCGCCTCGCGGGTCTTCTCCTCGTCGTTGCGGTAGCCGAGCATCACCAGGTCGCCGCCGACCTCGAGCTCTCCGTCGTCGGCGAGGCGGACCTCGGCGCCGAGCATCGCCGGGCCGCAGGTGCCGATGCGGATGTCGTGGCGCGGGTTGACCGTCACGCAGCAGGACGTCTCGCTCATCCCCCACAGCTCCTGGATGGGGACGCCGAGGGCGAGGAAGTACTCGAGCGTCTCCGTGGCGATCGGCGCGGCGCCGGAGACGACCACCTCGAGCGCGTCGAGGCCGAGCTTGGCGTGGATGCCCGCGCGGACCTCTTCCGGGAGCTGCGCCGGGTCGTTGACCCCCTGGGCGCGCAGCGCGGCCTCGATCTTCTCCCAGATGCGCGGCACCGCGCCCCAGGCGGTCGGCCGGACGGAGGGCAGGTGCTGGACGACCGTGCGCGGGTCGGCGATGCTCGTGACCGTCGCGCCATAGGTCAGCGAGGCCGTGTACTGGCTCGCCCAGCGGTCGGCGAGATGGGCGCTCGGCAGGAAGGAGACGTTGCGCCCGCCGGGCGTGATCGGCATGACCGTCGAGCATCCGCGCAGCTCGGTCATCATGTTGCGGTGCGTCAGCTGGACGCCCTTCGGCGGCCCGGTCGTGCCGCTCGTGTAGATCAGCGTGAGGACGTCGGACTCATCGACGGCCCGCCAGCTGTCCTCGAAGTGGAAGTCCGACGGCGTGCGATCCTCGAAGGCCTCGAGCTCGTCCACGAAGATCACGTGCTCGGCCTGGCCCTCGAGCAGCGGTGCGAACTCGCGCTGGGTGAAGACCACGCGGTTCTCCGCGTTGGAGAACAGGTATTCGATCTGCTCGCGCGTGGAGGTGTTGTAGACGGAGAACGGCGTGGCACCGAGATGGATCGCCGCGGTGTCGACCAGGTGGAACTCCGGCCGGTTGAGCAGCATGAGCCCGACGGTGTCACCTCGGCCGATGCCGAGGCTCGCGAGGCCGCCGGCGATCCGCTCGACGCGGTCCGCGTACTCGGCGTAGGTGATCGAGACGCTGTCGTCAGGCGTGCGTAGTGCGACGTCCGTCGGACGCTCCTGCCACGTCAGCTGGAAGACCTCGCACAGCGTGGCGCATTCAAGCTGGGGCAGGTCCTGGATCGCGTCGGTGGTCGCCATCCAGCGACGCTAACGATCGGTTAGCGGTCACGCAAGTTCAGCTCAGGCAGGCGGCGACGAAGACGCTGACGAACGCCAGCGGGGCGCCTGGTAACGCCGTATCCGCCCAGGCCGATCCTGAACTTCCGCACGTCCGGTCGGCCTGGCCGGCCAGCGCCGGGTCACGACTGCAGGCGCAGGACGAAGCCGCGCGCCGCCAGCTCGTCGACGGCGTCCTCGAAGCGGGCGAAGTCACGCGCCGTGAGGAGGTCGATCGGACGGCCGTGCGGGCCGTTGAGCCGCACCCAGCGGTGCAGCATGGTCGCCCCCGCGCGCTCCTCGGCCTCTGAGAGGAGATCGAGCAGGATCGGCAGCTCGGGCCGGTGGTCGAGCTCGCCGGCCAGCAGCTCGAGCGCGCTCGCGTCGAGCGTCCGGATCAACTCCTCGTCGGAGAGCCCCAGCAGCTCCTGCAGTGCCCCGGCGTTAGAAGAGTTGGTTCTCTCCACCGAAGACCTCGGACACCGAGTCGTCGGTGAAGATGCGCCGGATCGAGTCCGTCAGCAGGTCGGCGCAGGGCAGCACCTGGATGTTCGCCGGACCGCCGGGCCGGAGCGGGATCGTGTCCGTGACGACGATCTGCTCGAACGGCGCGGCGGCGAGGTTCTCCCACGCGTTGCCGGAGAAGACGCCGTGGGTGGCGGCCGCGTAGACGCGCGAGGCGCCCTCGTCCTTGACGGTCTGGCCGGCGGCGCGCAGCGTGCCCGCCGTGTCGATCATGTCGTCGACCAGCAGGGCGGTCTTGCCCTTCACATCACCGATGACGTAGGCGATCTCGGCGACCTGCTGAGCCGGGCGCTCCTTGTTGAGGATCGCCAGCTCCGCGCCGACCTTCTCGGCGAACTTCTTGGCGAGCTTCACGCGGCCGGCGTCCGGCGAGACGACGACGAGGTCCTCGAGGTTGAGGTCGTTGAAGTGCTGGGTGAGCATGAACAGCGCGGTCATGTGGTCCATCGGCTTCTGGAAGAAGCCCTGGACCTGGCCGGCGTGGAGGTCCATGGCCAGGACGCGGTCCGCCCCGGCGTTCTCGAGCATGCGGGCGACCAGGCGGGCGGAGATCGGCTCGCGCGGCGCCGACTTCTTGTCCTGGCGGCTGTAGCCGAACCACGGCGTCACGGCGATCACACGGTGCGCGGACGCGCCGACCGCCGCGTCGATCATGAACATCAGCTCCATCAGCGCGTCGTTGGCGGTGATGCCGGTCTGATCGTTGCCACAGGTGGGCTGGATGATGAAGACGTCCGCGCCGCGGATCGACTCCTCGTAGCGGCAGTAGACCTCGCCGTTGGAGAACGTCTTCAGCGTGACCCCGCCCAGGCCCACGCCCAGCTTGCGGGCGATCTCCCCGGCCAGCGCGGGGTTCGCGCGACCGCTGAAGAGCATGAGCCGCTTGTTGTAGTCCAGCGGGATCGCAGTGGTTTCCACTTGCGTCGAGAGCGCGCTCACGATGATTCGGAGTCTACGCCCGGCGCCCGACGGCGCGACTTGTTGACCTGCCGTGCCCGCGCGATCCCGAGCCCATTTTCCGGGATGTCGTCGGTGATGACGCTGCCCGCGGCCGTCTGCGCACCGTCCCCGACGGTCACCGGGGCGACCAGCGTCGTGTCCACGCTGGTCGAGACGTCGCTGCCGATCGTGGTGCGGTGCTTGCGGACGCCGTCGTAGTTGGCGGTGATCGTCGCGGCGCCCAGGTTCGAGCCGGAGCCGACGTCGGCGTCCCCGATGTAGGAGAGGTGCGGGACCTTCGAGCCCTCCCCGATCACGGAGTTCTTGATCTCCACGAACGAGCCGACGCGCGAGCCGTGTTCGAGCCGAGTGCCCGGGCGCAGGTAGGCGAAGGGCCCGACGGTGACGCCGTCTCCGACGGTCGCCTGGTCGAGGTAGGCCTGGCGCAGCGTGCAGCCCGAGCCGACGGAGCTGCCGGCCTTGATCGTGCAACCCGGCTCGAGCACGGTGTCCTGCCCGATCGTCACGTCGGCGTCGATGTTCGTCGTGCGCGGATCGACGATCGTCACGCCGTTGCTCAGGTGATGGCGGTGGATGCGGTCCTGCGCGATCAACCGCACGGCCGCGAGGTCGGCACGGTCGTTGACGCCGAGCGTGATCCCGGGGTCGTCCACCACGTGCGCGCGGGCGGGCATGTGCTCGAGCACGTCCGGCAGGTAGTACTCGCCCTGCGCGTTGTCGGGCCGCACGCGGTCCAGAGCGTCGAGCAGCGCGTCACCGTCGAAGCAGTAGATGCCGGTGTTGACCTCGGTGAGCGCGAGCTGCTCAGGCGTCGCGTCGCGCGCCTCGACCACCCGGACGCTGTCGCCGTCGCGGACGACGCGCCCGTAGCTGCCGGGGTCGGCGAGGACCATCGTCATCACGGTCGCCCCGCCGGTGTGCGCCACCGCCAGCCCGGCGATCACCTCCGCGGTGATCAGCGGCACGTCGCCCATCAGGACGATCACCGAGCTGTCCGCATCGATATGCGCCACCGCCGCCTTGACCGCGTCCGCCGTCCCGTTCTGCTCGAGCTGGACGACCCGCTCGACGCCGTCCGGCAGCGCGTCCTTCAGCGGCTCCTCGGGTCCGTCGACGACCACGATCTTCGCCGCCCCGGCCGCCTGCGCGGCCAGCACGGGCCACAGCACGAGCGCCCGCCCACACAGCGGATGCAGCACCTTCGGCGTCGCCGAGCGCATCCGCGTCCCCTCGCCGGCGGCGAGCACCACGACGGTCAGAGCAGCCATTTCGACCAGCCTACGGATACCCTCGGGCGGCGCCGCTTGGGGAGTGGTGTAAGTGGCAGCATGGGACGTTTGGGTCCGCGGTTCGGGTTCGAATCCTGCCTCCCCAGCTCGAACCGACCCAGACTTTCCGTATGCGTAAGTTTCGGTCGGTTCGGCGTCCGGGTCGACTAGGGTCGCGCGACTATGCGAGTCCGGACTCTTTTCAGCGCTGGGCTCGTGAGCCTCGTGCTCCCCTCGGTCGCGCTCGCGGCCGATCCGATCATGCCGCTGAGTGAGGTGCAGATCGGGATGCAGTGCACCGGCTACTCCGTGTTCAAGGGGACCGCGGTGGAGACGTTCGACGTCGAGATCGTCGACGTCGTCGGGGAGGCGGCGATCGGGGCGACGCCGCCGGCGCTGCTGGTCAAGGTGTCCGGTGAGCGGATCGACCCAACGGGCGTCGGGCCGGGGTTCTCGGGCTCGCCCGTCTACTGCCCGGGTGCGGATGGTGTCGCAAAGAACGCCGGTGCCATCGCGGCGACGATCGGTGACTACGGCGGCAAGACCGTGCTGGCGACGCCGATCGAGGCGATCATCGGCACGCCGATCCCGGCGCTGCGGACGGCTTCGATCTCGCGGCGTCAAGCGCTCCGGGACGCACGGCTCCTGGCACGCGCCAAGCCGCTGGCGACGCCGATCTCGGTGGGCGGGTTGTCGGCACCCACGATGAACGCGCTGACCGCGGCTGCGCGCCGGCACGACGTGACGCTCACGCAGGCGCCGTCGATCCCGGCCGACCGGACGCCGGAGGTGCCCTTTGTGCCCGGCTCGGCCGTGGGCGTCGGGATCTCGAGCGGCGACGTGACGCTCTCCGGGATCGGGACCGTCTCGTACGTGGACGGCGACAAGCTGTGGGCCTTCGGACATCCCTTCGACGGCGCGGGCCGGCGGTCGCTGCTGCTGCAGGACGCCTACATCGCGACGATCATCAACAACCCGGTCCAGGCCGAGGGCATCAGCACCTACAAGCTCGGCGGCGCGGTCCGTGACCGTGGGACGATCTCCTACGACGGCCTGTACGCCGTGGCGGGCACGCTCGGGCAGCTTCCGCCGCGCACCAACGTGCGGGTGGTGGCCGCCGATGACGACACCGGCCGTCGCCAGGTCGTGGACGTCGACATCGCCGACGAGGCCGACGTCGACAACCCGACGGGCTACACGGGGCTCAGCTTCGCCGCCCCGCTGGCGGTGCAGGATGCCGCGACGACCGTGCTCGGCGCCGCCCCGCAGCGTCTCGCCGGGCGCATGTGCATGCGCGTGGTCGTCGAGGAGATCCGGCGCCCGCTGCGCTTCTGCAACCGCTACGTGAGCGACGGCACCGGCTTCGGCGAGTCGGTGGGCTTCAACCCGCTCGCGTCCGCCGCCTCGACGGATGCCGTCACCGCGCTCTCGGTCTTCGAGGCCTACAAGGGCGACCCGGTGCACGTTCGCAGCGTCGACGCACGCATCACCCAAACCCGCGCGCAGCGGCAGGCCTACATCCGCAACGTCTTCCTGCCGCGTCGCGTCCACCGCGGCGACACGGTCCCCGTCAAGCTCACCGCCCGCGTGGTGCGCGGCCAGGTGCGCGTCTTCAAGTTCCGCTGGAAGGTGCCCACGACGCTCAAGCTCGGCGACCGCAAGCTGGACTTCCGCGGCAGCGAGCCCGACAGCGCCTTCGGCTTCTTCGACGAGCTGATCATCGAGTTCGGCGGCGGGGGCTACTTCGACTCCGAGGGCCCGCGCAAGGTCTCCCAGCTTGCCGACGCCTTCGAGCGGGTCAGCCGCTGGGACGGCATCCGCGTCAAGCGCGGGGGCCGGCTCTTCCGTGATGAGACCTACAGGATCGCCGGGCGCGACAAGGTGCGCGTCGAAGTCCTGAAGCCGCGAGGCTGACTATTCCTGGGCGAGTGCGTCGAGCAACTGCTCGACGCGCACGACGCCGAGGTAGACACCGCGGCGGTCGCAGGCGACGAGCGGGTGGAAGCGTTCGACCCATGGCCGCGCCGCGGCGCGGCGAGCGACCGCCTTCTGCGGGCTGGTCGGGCTGATGCGCATGATCGGCCGCTCGTGCGGCTCACCGCGCATCAGCGCCGCGCGCTCGGCCATCGCGAGCGGGCGCCTGCGCTCGTCGACGAGCACGATCACGTCGCTGAGCGGGTCCTCGAGGAAGCGATCGGCGACCTGCTCGAGCGAGCTGCCCCACGGCAGCGGCTCGCGCGCCTCGATCAGTCCGGCCACCGTCTCGGCCGCTTCCACCGGCGGCGAGGCCTGGCGGATCGCCTCGGCCGCTGGGGGTGGCAATGGGCCCATCGCAGCAGCGGGCGGGCCGAACAGCGGGCCCATCCCGAGCGGGACGCCCATCCGGCGCAGCGCCGAGAGCTCCGGTCGTCCGGGGATGCCGGCGGCGATCACGCGCGCGCCGGTGCTGGCCGCGACGGAATGCATCGCCTCGACGATCGCGCCCTTGGCCTGGTCGCCGTCGATCCCGGCGACGAAGGCCGGACCGATGCGGACGAGGTCCGGTTGCAGGTCGGCGATGTGGCGCAGGGAGGCATAGCCCGAGCCCGTCTCGTCGATGCCGGCCATGCCGCCCAGGTCCCGCACGGCGTCGAGCGCGTCGCCGACCAGCCGGTCCGCATCCTCCCCCGCGTCCTCGGTGACCAGCACGGCGATGCCCTCCAGGCGCCCGGCGGAACGCAGGACGGCCATCAGCTCGCCCGACCGCAGCGCGCGGCCGGAAACGTTGACCGTGAGGAACGCGCCCTCGGGAAGGTGATCGCGTTCGGCCAGTGCCACGGCGAGCAGCGCCGCCTCGAGCCGGCCGGCGGCGTGCATGCCGACGGTGCGCGACCAGTCGCTGGGTGACGCGGCACGATCGGCGTCTATGGCGAGCAGCACCTCGTAGCCGGCAGCACCGCTGCGGGTGATGTCGGCGATCGGGGCGTAGCGCGGCCGGATCGTTTCGGGCCGCGCGACGACGCGGTCGAGCAATCCCGCCGGATCGTCGATCGGCACGACACGCAGCTGACGTGGCTCGTCCCCCATCCTTTCCATCCAACGGGCGAGACTCGCCGTCTCTTTCAGGCCTGTGTGTGAAAGCGGTAATTGATGCCGCTTGGCGCAATCGCGCTGCCGTCGATCTGCATGACCGTCGAAGCCAGCACCTGGGCGAACGTCTCAGTGCTCGCCGCGATCAGCTCGAGCAGCTTTTCCACCGGCGTCGCCTCCGCCTGCACGCCGTTGGCGTAGTCCGTGGCGTAGCCGACGAGGCCGAGCGGCAGCTCCGCCTCTCCGCACAGCACCGTCTCCGGTCCGGCGGTCTGGGAGACCGCGGTCACGCCGCACGCGGCCAGCCCTCGGATCTCGGCCTTGGTGTTGAAGCGCGGGCCGTCGACGTGTCCGTAGCACCCGCCGTCGCGCGCGACGACGTCGGCGGCGGCCGCCCCCGCCAGCAGAGCGCGGCGCAGTTCGGGCGAGTACGGATCCTCGTAGATCCAATGGCCGCGCTCGTCGCCCCCGGGCGTTTCGTGGAAGGTGCACAGCGACCCGTCCGGCAGCCGGTTGGAAACGAAGTGCAGGTCGTCGAAGACGATCAGCGAGCCGAGTTCCACGCTCGGGTCCACAGCGCCGCAGACCGTCACCGCAAGAACTGCGTCCGCACCCCGCTCGCGCAGCGCCGCGATGTTCGCCCGGTGGGTGACGTGATTGGAGACGCGGACGTGACCCTCGCCGTGGCGGGAGACGTGCACGACCTCGGTGCCGGCGAAGGTGCCCTCGGTCACCTCCGTTTCGCCCCAGCGGGTGGCGACGGTGCGCTTCTCACCCTGCAACTCCGGCAACGCGTAGGTGCCGGACCCCGTGATGATCCCCAACCGCATAGTGTGTCCCTAGCGCCGGTCTTTGGTCTCGCGGGGCACGCGGCCACCGCCCGCGCCGCGCTCGCGCGCGGGGCCGCCGGGCGCGGCGATGCCGAGGACACGCATCGCCTTGAGGCCGAGCCCGAGCCGCTCGCGGCCGTCCGTCGAGGAGACGTCGTGGCCCGTGAGCTCGTGCACGCGCACGAGCCGGTAGCGGATCGTGTGGCGGTGGGTGAAGAGGCGCCCGGCGGTGTTGGCGACGTTGCCGTCACAGTCGAGGAAGGTCTCGAGCGTCTGCACCAGGTCGGTCTCGTACTGCTCGTCGTAGGCGACCAGCGGCGCGATCGTCTCGTCGTAGAAGCGGTGCAGCTCGCCGGGGTCCTCGCTCATCGCCGGCAGCAGCAGCCGGTAGGCGCCGGTGTCCTCGAAGGCGAGGATCGCGGCCGGCTCCTCGGTCTCGCCGCCACCCGGCGCGGCCTCGGCGACGTTGGCGGCCAGCAGGGCCTCCTGGCCGGCGCGGTACAGGTCGGCCGGGTCCGACGCGTGGCGCGAGTGCCCGACGGCGAAGGTGAAGCCCCCGAGCGCGGCGTGCAGCTCGCGCGCGACGACCCCGGCGCAGCGCCGGATGGCCTCGACGCCGTCGGCGGGGACCAGCAGCACGATCATTCCGGTCGCCGCCGCCGAGGGATGCTCGAGGACGGCAAGCAGCGCACCCGGTGCGGTGGCGCGAGTGGCGCGCTCGGAGACGGCGAGGACGCGGCCGCGCCAGTCCATCTCCGTGACGGCGAAGTGGTGCGCGCGCACGACGATCACCGCGCCGCCCGGGGCAAGGTCGAGCCCGAGCTCGGACGCGCGGGCGACGATGTCGCCGCGGTCGGTCACGTTGCGCTCGAGCAGCGCGCGCAGGAAGGTCTCCTGCGCCACCTCGGATTGGCGCTCGGGCGCACGCAGGCGCTCGACCTCGGACGCGATCAGCGTCAGCACCATCGTCATGAAGCCCGCGGGCGGAGTGCCCGCGCGCTCGCGCATCCGCAACCGGCCGACGGCGTCCCCACCCACTCGCAGTTCGTGCGTCTCGACGCCGGGCGCGTCCGCCATCAGCGACCGCTCGTCGGCCGGCGACCGTGCGGCAACGGCGAGGACCGCGCTCGTGTGGTCGAGCAGCACGAGCGAGGCGTCGAGCGCGCGGCTGGCCGCCCGCACGACTTCAGGCAGGCCGGCGCCGCCGGCGACGGCATCCGTCACCGCGTGCAGCGCGTCCAGGTCGTGCGGCGCCGCGGGGGAGTCCCTCACCGGATCGCTCACGCGATCCGGTCGTAGTACCAGAGGAAGAGGGCGCCGATCAGGGCGCCGGCGCCGAGCATCGCGGCGAGGACGTAGACGCTGAGGACGATCGCCACCGTCTTCTGCCACCAGCGCGTGTACGCCGTGTAGGCGGGCACCAGCACGAGCCAGGCCCACAGCCCGATGCTGACGGCACCGACTGCGCCGGCGATCACGAAGGTGAGGGTGTTGTTGCTCATCGGCGGGCCAGAACGGGCAGGAAGACCGCGGCCCCGACGGCAAAGCCGCCGACGACATCGGTCAGATGGTGCACATGAAGATAGAGGCGGGACAGGCCGATCGCGAGCACGAGCACTGCGGCCGCGGCCATGAGCGCGCGGCGGCCGCTCAGCGCCGCGGCGGCCAGCCAGGCCGTCGCGTAGGCGGAATGACCGCTCGGATACGACAGGCCGCCGGGGTCGTAAAAGCGGCTCTCGGGCCGCGGACGGTCCGTCAGATCCTTGCCGAGGTTGACGAGGATCAACAGGACGATCAGCGCGCCGACCATCCCGAACGCGGTGGCGGCGCCGTATCTGCGCGCCGCGTAGATCGCGCCCCCCGCGGTCACCATCGCCGCGATCGGGAAGGAGCCGAGGTCGGTGAGGACGCGGACGATGTCGAGCCCCGGCTGTCCCCGCAGCGGGTCGAGGATGTCGAAGGCGGCCTGGTCGACCCCCAGCGAGCCCTCGCCGTGCACCAGCACGCCGAGGCCCGCGAACAGCGCGAGGGCGACTAGCGCAGCGGCCACGTCAGGATCGCTCCGGGAAGGCGCTCGCTGATCGTCCGCGCCTCGTCGGCGTCCTCGAAGGCCGCGAAGACCGTCGGCCCTGAACCGGCCACCATCGCGGTCGGGCCGAGCGCGGCGAGGCGCTCGTCGATCTCCGGACACAGGGAGCGGGCGGCGTCCTGCAGGTCGTTGACGCGCTGGGTGATGTCGGCGCCGGCGAGGTCGCGCGTGAGGCCGAGCCGGTCGGCCTCGGCGTAGACCGCCGGCGTGGACAACTCGTGCGCGGACGGCAGGATCACGAAGGCGGCTTCCGGGCCTGGCGGCAGAGGCTCGAGGTGCTCGCCGATCCCGGTCACCAGCGCTCGGCCGGTGCGCAGCTGGAAGGGAACGTCGGCGCCGAGGGACAGGGCTACTCCAGGATCGTCGATACCGGCATGGCGCAGTACGGCCGCGGCGTCGGCCGAGCCCCCTCCGAGCCCCGCAGCCACCGGGATGCGCTTGTCGATGGCGACGCGGGTCGGCGGACCGCTCCAGCCCGCCCGGCGGGCAGCGGCGAGCGCCTTGTCCGCGAGGTTCGGCCCGGTCACGCCCTCGCAGACCACCTCGTCTGCGTCCGCCGCCTCGAAGGTCACCTCATCCGCGAGCTCGACGGACTGGAAGACGGAGACGAGCGGGTGGTAGCCGTCCTCCCGCGGGTGCCCGACGAACAGGCACAGGTTGAGCTTCGCGTAGGCCTTCACAGGTGCTCGGCCAAGGCGACCCATTGGGCGGGCCCGAGGCGCTCCGCGCGGGTGTCGGACGGCAGCCCGATGGCTTCGAGCGCGGCTCGAGCAGCATCGCGGTCGGCGGCTCCCGCCAGGGATAGAGAGCGCGGCAGCGCCTTGCGCCGGTGCGCGAAGCCCGCGGAGATCAGCTTCCGGACGGCGGCAGGGCGCTGGTGGTGCGACGCGGTCGAAGCGAACGAGCACGGAGTCGACGTTGGGCACGGGGTGGAACACCGTTCGGGACACGGAACGCACCACCTTCACCGTCGCCGAGAGCTGGGCGAGTGCGCTTGGCGCGCCGTAGGCGGGCGTGCCGGGCGCGGCGGCGAGCCGCTCGCCCACCTCGCTTCTGCACCATCGCGACCCAGCGGGTGACGGTCGGCAGGTCCACCAGCGTGTCGAGCAGGACGCGTCGCGGCGACGCCGTAGGGCAGGTTGGCGATCACCTTGGTGGGCGGCGGGTCGAGCGTCGCCCAGTCCAGCCGGACGGCGTCGGCGAAGTGCAGGGTGACGTTTTCGAAGGGGTCGAGCGCCTCGCGCAGCGGTGCCTCGAGCCGGGTGTCGATCTCGACGACGTGCACGTGGCGCGCGCGGGCGGCGAGGTGTTCGGAGAGCACGCCGAGCCCGCCGCCGACCTCGAGCGCGACGTCCTCAGGCCCGAGGTCCGACGTGCGGGCGATCACGTCGAGCAGGTTCGAGTCGATCAGGAAGTTCTGGCCCAGGTCCCGCTGCGGGCGCACGTCGAAGTCACGCAGGCGCCGCAGGCTCGGCTGGGTCGGCTCGCTCACCAGCCGAACAGGCGCGCGGCGTTCGCCTCGACGTGTTGCTCGAACTCCGTGTACTCGATGCCGCGGTGCTCGGCGATGAACTGCGCGGTGTGGACGACGTTCGCGCTCTGGTTGCGCTCCTTGCGGACCGCCTGCGGTGTCAGGTACGGCGCGTCCGTCTCCACCAGCACGCGGTCCAGCGGAACGCGCACCGCCGTCATGGCGAGGGCCATCGACTTCGGGTACGTCACGTTGCCGGCGTAGGAGAGGTACCAGCCGTTCTCGATGCACTCCTCGTAACGCTCGGGCATCGAGAAGCAGTGCATGATCACGGTGAGGCCGTCGGCGTGGCGCTCGAGCGTGTCGATCGTGTCGTCGTCCGCGGCCCGGCTGTGGATGACGAGCGGCTTGCCGACCCGTCGCGCGATCTCGATGTGCGCGGTGAAGGCGCGCTCCTGGTCGGAGCGGGGTGCGTAGTCACGGAAGTCGTCGAGGCCCGTCTCCCCCACCGCCCGGCAGCGCGGGTCGGCGGCGAGCTCGGCGATCCACTCCGCATCGACGTCGGAGAAGCCCTCGGCCTTGTTCGGGTGGCGGCCGACGGCGGCGAACACGCCTTCGAAGGCGTCCGTCTGCGCGAGCGCGCGTTCGCAGGAGTCGCGGTCGGTCCCGACGGTGAGCATGCGGTTCACGCCCATCGTGCGCGCACGGGCCACGATGTCGGCGTCCTCCCCCGGCGTGAGGTCGAGGTGGGTGTGGCTGTCGATCACTGCGGTTTGGGGAAGAGGGGGGCGAGCTCGCCGATGGCTCCGAACCGCCCGGCGCCGAAGCCGGCGTCGGCCAGGTCGGTCCGCTCGTCTCCGAGCGCCTCCAGCAACTTGTCGACACTGCTCGGCAGGTAGGGGTGCAGGAGCACGGTGACGGTGCGAAGGCCCTCGGCGAGCGAGCGCAGCACGGTGGCGAGGCGCTCGGCCTGCGCCTCGTCCTTGGCCAGCTTCCACGGCGCCGTCTCCTCGACGTACTGATTGAGGCGTCGCACGCGCTGCCAGATGCGCTCGAGCGCCTGCGTCACCTCGGCGCGGTCGAGCAGCTCGCTCACCTCGTCGACGATCCCGTCGAAGTCGGCACTCAGCGCACCGTCGAGCTCGACGTCCGGCACCTGCGCATCCGCGTAGCGGCGCAGCATGTTCAGCGTGCGGCTCGCGAGGTTGCCATAGTCGTTGGCGAGCTCCTTCGTGTATCGCGTCTCGAAGCCCTCGGGCGAGACCTCGCCATCCGAGCCGAACGAGACCTCGCGGTAGCAGTAGTACCGCAGCGCGTCCGTGCCGAACTGCTCGATGATCTGAAATGGGTCCAGCACGTTGCCGAGTGACTTGGACATCTTTTCGGCGTTCATCAGCAGGTAGCCGTGGATGAACAGGTGCTTGGGCAGCTCGTAGCCCGCCGCGAGCAGGAGCCCGGGCCAGATGACGGCGTGGAACTTCAGGATGTCCTTGGCCATCACCTGGAAGGTGGCGGGCCAGAACGTGTCCGTCAGGTCCTCGCCCTCGCGGGCGAAGCGCAGGGCCGTCACGTAGTTGAGGAGTGCGTCGAACCAGACGTAGAAGACGTGGTCGGTGTCCCACGGGACCTCGACTCCCCACTTCAGCTGCGCGCGACTGAGGGAGACGTCCTGCAGGCCGCCCTGGATGAACGAGCGCGCCTCGTTCGAGCGCGTCTGGGGCAGGACCCAGCCCGGCTCGGCGTACAGCGCCTCGAGCTGCTCCTGGAACGTCGAGAGCCGGAAGAACCAGTTCTCCTCGTGCTCGCGCGTGAGCTCGATCTTGTGGATCGGGCAGGTGTTGCCGGGACCGATCTCGGCCTCCGACTTGAAGTCCGCGCAGCGGGGGCAGTACCAGCCCTCGTAGAGGCCCTTGTAGACGTGCCCGTTGTCGTGGACGCGCTGCATGATCTCCTGGACGGCGACCTTGTGGCGCTCGTCCGACGTCCGGATGAAGAAGTCGTTGGAGACGTTCAGGATCGGCATCAGATCCTGGAAGCGCCTGGCGTTGCGATCGGCCAGCTCCTTCGGCGTCACGCCCTCCTTCTCCGCCGCCAGCGCGACCGGCTCCCCATGCTCGTCCGTGCCCGTGAGGAAGAAGACCTCCTCTCCCCGCTGACGCATGTGCCGGGCGAGGATGTCGCAGCCGATCGCCGTGTACGCGTGGCCCAGGTGCGGCGCCGCGTTCACGTAGAAGATCGGCGTCGTGACGTAGAAGGCCATGCGCGGCTGAGGGTAGGACTCGGGTGCGCTCGGCGGAGCTGACCAACTGCGGCATTGAAGGAGCAGGAGCGAACCGTGCCGGATGGGTTCCGCCTACAGCGAACCGCGCCGCGGAGGTTCCGGAAAGCGGAACCTTGGCGGCGCGGTTCAGCGCGGGCGGAACCCCACCGGCGTGGTTCGTGTCGCCGCGGCGCTTCGCTTCGCCTTCCTCAATGCCAATTGGCGACGGCCGGCGGCACCGAGGGCGATGGCGGCGATGCCCGCCCACGCGAGCGTCGGCAGAGTCGGCGAGGACGGCGCAGCGCCCGGCGGCGCGGGCGCCGGGCGCGTCGGCAGGCGCAGCCCACGCGGAGCAGGAGCAACGGGCGCCATCGGCGGCGGCGCCTGCGCGAGGTAGCGCTCCGGGTCCTCGTAGCCGAACGGATCCGCCGGACGGCGCACGCCGAGATGCAGCGGACTCGAACCCGCCCGGCCCATCGGCTCACCGGTCACAACCCTTCCGAGCGTCGCCTCCACATCGAAGTCCACCAGCGTCACCCGTCGGTGACCGCATTCGAGTGTCGTTGCGGACGAGCCCGCCCACACCAGCTCGCCCGTGCACGGCGCGCGCACCACGCTCCCCGGCGCCGCTCGCGAAGTCCACCCCTCGGTGCAATCCGGCTGCGAACGGTGAACCCTCGTAGACGAATGGCCGCACGATCGGGGCATCAACGGGCGGAGTCAGGATCACGTGCGCGAACCTACGTCCGCGGCGTGGGCTCGGGACGAGGCGTTACGAACTTGGTGCAGAGTCGAGGCGCTCTCGCACCAGACGCAGCAGCAACTCGCCGCGATCCTCGACGAAGACCTCACCCACCCAGGGCTCGCCGAGCGTCTCCCCCGCGCGGAACTGGTCGTGCGTGAGGTCGACCTCCTCGCCTGACGGCAGGCGGTTCCAGGCGTGGTGCTCGTTCTCGAGGTGACTGCCGTGCACCGGCGCGACGAGGATCTCGCCGCCGAGCAGCGCCTGGACGACGTAGGCCGTGACGCCGCACTGGCCGCGCGTCGACCAGTCGGGCGTCCACTCGTCCGGGTCGTCGGAAGTCGTGCGCGACCAGCTGTCGCGCAGCGCCGCCTCGATCCGCTCGAGCTCCGTCATGTGTTCAGCTCGCGGTAGAGGTCGTTGGCCTTCGTGCCGGTGAGCTCGGCGACGACGCTCGCTGCGGCGCGCGGCTTGGCGCCCGCGCCGACCAGACGCCGGACCGCCGCGAGGGCCGCCTCACGGTCGGCCTCCTCCGCCGGCGCGCCCGCGATCACCAGCACGATCTCGCCACGCGCGGTGAGGCCCTGGGCCACCTCGGCCGCGGGACCGCGGACGACCTCCTCGTGCAGCTTCGTCAGCTCGCGGCAGACTGCCACCTGACGATCGGGATCGAGCGCCTGCAACGTCGCGACGATGCGGTTGGGGGACTCGAAGGCGACGATCGTCTCCGGCCCCGCGAGCAGCGCGTCGAGCGCGGCTCGCTTGCGCGGGAGGAAGCCGACGAAGCGCCACGCGTCGCTGGGCAGCGCGCTGGCGACCAGTGCCGCCATCACCGCCGACGGGCCGGGCAGGACCTCGACGCCGAGGCCGGCGGCAACGCAGCCCTGCACGAGCACGTAGCCCGGATCGCTGACCAGCGGCATGCCGGCGTCCGAGACGAGTGCGACGACCTCGCCGGACTCCATCCGGCCGACCAGCTCACGTGTGCGCGCCGCCTCGTTGTGCTCGTGGTAGGAGACGAGCTTGGCCTGCACCCCGTAGCGGTCGAGCAGCGTCCGCGTCCGGCGGGTGTCCTCGCAGGCGATCACGTCCGCGTCGCGCAGCGCGGCGAGGACGCGCAGGGTGACGTCCTCCAGGTTCCCGATCGGGGTCGGGCAGACGATCAGCCGGCCGGTCAGGAGCCCACACCGCGCGCGAGCAGCGACGCCCCGATCATCCCGGCCTGCTGGCCCAGCGCCGCGATCGACACGCGCACGTCCGACGACGGCGCCTTCGCCCGTCGGCACAGCTCTTCGCGCGCAGGTCCGAGCATGAGCTCGCCCGCGGTCACGGCACCGCCGCCGACGACGATCACCTCGGGGTTGAAGGTCATCGCGATGCCGGCCAGCCCGGCCCCGAGCTTGGTGCCGATGTCGCGCATCACCGCGAGCGCGTCCGGGTCACCCTCGAGCGCGAGCTGCGTGACCTCCTCGCCGGTGACCTCGCGCCCGAGTCGCGCGGACCCGTCGCGTGCCATCGCCGAACCCGAGCACAGCGCCTCGAGGCAGCCGCGACCCCCGCACAGGCCGAAGCACGGCGGCCCGTCGTAGTCGATGGGCACATGGCCGAGCTCGGCCGCCGCGCCACGCGCGCCGTGGTAGATGCGGCCGTCGAGCAGGAGACCGCCCCCGATCCCCGTGCCCAGGGTCAGCAGCACCACGTGCGAGCACCCCTGCCCGGCGCCGAGCTGCCACTCGGCCAGCACCGCGCAGTTGGCGTCGTTGTCGGTGGCCACCGCTCCGAAGGTGTCCACTACGTGCATCCCGACGATCGGCAGGTGGTTGGAGCTCATGACGATGCCGGTGCTCGGGTCCACGAGCGCCGGAACGCCCACGCCGATCGGTGCATCGGTGTCGAGGATCTCGAGGACCTCCTGCACCACCGCGAGCAGCTCGTCGAGGGGCAGCCCCTTGATCCGGCGACGCTCGGATTTGAGCACGGTGCCGTCCTCCTCGACGACGCCGGCGAGCAGCTTGGTGCCGCCGAGGTCGAGCCCGATGGTGGACGCCATGCAGCAGAACCTACGAGGCTGGCTACGGTCTTGCGCAGTGCCCGACGAGCCCGACTACAGGGTCTACCGCTCGCGACCACGGTTTCTGAAGGGACGCGAAGAAGGCGTCGAGGACGGCCTGCAGGAGCTGCGCGACGAGGCTCCGAACGTCCCCCTTCAGCCTGGTGCGAAGCCGCAGTACACGGTGCATCGCCGCCGGCGCTTCAAGCTGCCGCGCCCGCATATGCCGTCGGGTTCGATCACCGGCCGCCGCATCCTCAAGTGGGTCCTGAGCGCCATTATGGGCTGGATCCTGCTGTCGCTCGCGCTCTTTCTGATCTCGGCCCAGATCAACGCGAAATCCGTGGGCGACGCGACCGAGAACGCGCTGACGAGCGGTGGCTTCCCACTGGTCCAGCCCACCACGATCCTCGTCCTCGGCTCCGACGGCCGCGTTCCCGGCCTCGCCGAGCCGGGCGCCGACGTCGGCGGCCCGGAGCGGTCGGACTCGATCATGCTCATCCGCACGGGCGGCGGGAAGTCGGCGAAGCTCTCGATCCCGCGCGACCTGGTGGTCGACACCTCGAGCTTCGGACCCGACAAGATCAACGCCGCCTACGCGATCGGCGGCCCGAGCCTGACCGTCAACGTGATCGAGGAGTACCTCGGCATCGACGTCAACCACGTCATCGACGTCTCGTTCGGCAACTTCCCGGAGTTCATCGACGCGCTCGGCGGAATCGACATCGAGACCAACTGCGTCATCTCGAACATCAACGGCGGCAAGTCCAACGGCGGCACCACGCTCAAGCTCAAGGCCGGCGACAACCACCTCAACGGCCTCGAGGCGCTCGCCCTCGCGCGCACGCGCAAGAACGAATGCCACCCCGAGGAGACCGACCTCGAGCGCGCGGCCCGTCAGCAGGACGTGCTGTCGGCGATCAAGTCACGGATCGTCTCGCCCTCGACCTTCCTCCGCCTCCCGTGGGTCGCCTGGCAGGCGCCGAAGGCGGTGCAGTCGGACATGCGCGGCTTCTCACTGCTCGGCGTCGCCGGCGGCCTCGTGATCGGCGGCGACTCAAAGCCCGTGGTGCTCGGCGGCCTCGACACGGCCGGCGGCGTCTCGGTCAGCGACGCCGAGAAGGCCGCAACCGTGCGGAAATTCCTCGACGGCTGACGAGCCGTAGCCAATTGGCAAGTAAGGGAGGGGAGGTGCCGCTCCACGCCACGAGCTACCTCCACTTCGCATGCTTGTGTGCTCCGAGTGTCCCCATAGGGCGCTTTAGAGCACACACCTCGGTCAATCAGGGGGCCTGGCCCCTTGATTGACGCACGCGGGCTGGTCAGGACGCGGTACTGGACCAGGCGCGCGGCGGCGCCGTGGTCGTCGATGGCGTCGAGCACGAAGGTGTCGGGACCGGTGTAGTCCGGCGTCGGCGTGTAGACGACGCGGCTGCCAAGGACGCTCAGTGTTCCGTGGAACGGTGCCTGGACGACCGCGTAGGTCAGCGGGTCGCCGTCGGGGTCGGTGCAGCTGGTCGCGATCAGAGCGGACTGCTGCGCGGCCTGGCCCGGAGTGCAGCGTGGGGGCTGGTTGGCGCCGGCCTCGATGGTCACCGTCTGGGTGACGGGTGGCCCGGCCAGGCCGCCGGCGCGGACGCCGTAGACGACGGTGTCGGTGCCCTCCACGAGGCCGGCCGTGTAGCGCCGCTCCGCCGCGGCGTCGAGCTCGAACGCCGGGCTGACCGTTCCGAGCGCCGGCTGTCCCAGCACGCGTGTGTGCACGGCGCGGCCGTCGCAGACGATCGCGGGCAGGGTGACCGTCCGGCCGGGGCGGACCCGCACGGGTGCCGGCGGGGTGCAGCCCGGGAGGTCGGGCGCGACCGCGCGGCGAGCGGCCGGCGTCTTCAGCTTCCGTGCCGTCCCAATGGTGATCGGCACCGTGGTGGCCCCTGCATCGTTGGTCGCGACGACGGTGAACGCATCGGGGCCGCTGCCGAAGTACGTGACGCCGTTTGGATTGACGGTCACCGTGCCGCGCTGCGGTGCCCGTCCCAACCGGAAGCTGTCGCCGGCCAGCGGGAGGAAGTCCGCGCATGTGATGGCGATCGCCACGGCCGTGGCCGGCGACGGCGTGTTGCATGCAGGCCGCAGGCGCTCCCGGACGGTGATCGCCACCCGCACGGGCGCAGAGCTCGCGCCGCGGGCGTCGATCGCCCGCACTCGCAGCGCGTCCGCCCCGGAATAGGCGCGCGGTGCCAGGTAGGACAGCGCGGGCCGGCCACGTGAGCCCTCCACGGTCGCCGCGACGCCGCGCGCCGGACCCGAGACCAGTTCCAGAGTGATCGCGTCCCCCTCCGGGTCCGTGCAGGCCGGCGTCCAGGTGAGCACGTCACCCGCGCGGGCGATCACCGGCGTGCGGGTGCAGAGTGGTGGATCGTTGCGCGCGCCGTCGATCACCAAGGGTTGCGTGGTGCCGTCCCCGAAGGTGAACGCGTCGGCACCGGTCTGCCCGTGGAAGGCGCGGTAAGTGGCCCGGCGCCCAGCGACCGTCACGGCGCCCTTGTCGGGCCCGCTGAGGACCGCGACATTCGCGACCGGCCCGCTTGTCGTGGTGCAGTCGAGCGTGAAGGTGACCGACCGCCCGGGCCGTACGGACGGAGCCGGCACGGATGGGTCGCAGACCGTCCCGGGCCCGAGGTGCACGCGCCGCCGCACGACCGTCGTTGCCGTGCCGTCGGTGACGGTGAAGGCGAAGCCGTCGCTGCCCGTGTAGCCGGACGCCGCCGTGTAGGTGGCGGTGCCTCCGTCGAGCGTCACCGACCCGTGCTGCGGCAGCTCCGTCAGCGCGTAGGCGAGCACGTCGTCCTGGACGTCCTGGTCACTGCAGCCCAGCGCAACGACGACCGTCGAGGCGGCGTGCGGTGTGGCCGTCGCGCAGACCGGCGGGTGATTGACCGTTACATCGAAATCGACCGCCGCCGGCGTGCCGGTGACGTTCTGTTCCACTTCGGTGGCGGAGAAGCCGACGGAGCCCGGGCCGTCCTCCGCCGGGACGTAGGTGATGACGTTTCCGAGCAGGGAGGCGGTGCCGTTGACGACAGGGCCGAGATCGATGCGGAACGCGTCCTCTTCGACGTCCCAGCAGTCCACCGTGATCGTTACCGCCTTGCCGACACGAACGAGGTGCGGAGCGGAGCCGGTGCAGGTCGGAGTGGCGGCTGCCGCAGGCTCGACGAGGGCGACGAGGAGCAGGAGCGGGAGCAGCCGTCGCATCTAGGTCGACGTCGGGAACTGCAGCTGCGCGCGCTGCACCGGGCCGCTGTCGGGCCAGCGCGTGGTGACCGCCTTCGCACGCGTGTAGAAGCGCACGCCCTCGGGGCCGTGGATGTGGTGGTCGCCGAACAGGGAGTCGCCCCAGCCGCCGAAGGAGTGGAAGGCCATCGGCACCGGGATGGGGACGTTGACGCCGATCATGCCGACGTGCACGTCGCGCTCGAAGCGCCGCGCCGCGCCGCCGGAGGAGGTGAAGATCGCGCAGCCGTTGCCGAAGGCGTTCGTGTTGATCAGCGAGATCGCCTCGTCGAGCGACTCGGCGCGCACCACGCAGAGGACCGGCCCGAAGACCTCCTCGCGGTAGATCGCCATCTCGGGGCGCACGCCGTCGAAGAGGGTCGGGCCGACGAAGAACCCTCGCGCGGGGCCATCGAGCGCGCGTCCGTCGACGACCGCGTCCGCACCCGCCGCGATCCCGTCGGCGATCGCCGTGGTGATGCGCTCACGCGCCTGGTCGGTGACGAGCGGGCCCATGTCGGACCCCGCCTCGAGACCCGGCCCGACGGTGATGTCACGCGCGCGCTCGGCGAGGCGATCCACCAGACCCTCCGCGCTGTCGCCGACCGCAACGGCGACGGAGATCGCCATGCAGCGCTGACCGGCCGAGCCGAAGGCGGCGGACGTGATCTGCTCGGCCGCGAAGTCCAGGTCCGCGTCCTCCATCACGACGGCGTGGTTCTTCGCGCCGCCCAGGGCCTGCACGCGCTTGCCGCTCGCCGACGCGCGCTCGTGCACGTAGCGGGCGATCGGCGTCGAGCCGACGAAGGAGACGGCGTTGACGTCGGGATGGTCGAGCAGGGCGTCGACGGCCTCCTTGTCGCCGTGCACCACGTTGAAGACGCCGTCCGGGAGGCCCGCCTCCGCGTAGAGCTCGGCGACCCGCATCGACGCCGAGGGATCGCGCTCGGAGGGCTTGAGGACGAAGGTGTTGCCCGTCGCGATGGCCACCGGGTGCATCCACATCGGGACCATCACGGGGAAGTTGAAGGGCGTGATGCCGGCGCACACGCCGAGTGGCTGGCGGAACGAGTGCGCGTCGACACCCGTGGAGATCTGCTCGGAGAACTCGCCCTTCGCGAGGTGGCCGATGCCGCAGGCGAACTCGATCACCTCGAGGCCGCGGGTGACCTCTCCGCGCGCGTCGTCGAGCACCTTGCCGTGCTCGGAGGAGACGATGCGGGCGAGCTCGTCGAGGTGCTCGGCGACCAGCTCGCGGAAGCGGAACATCACCCGCGCGCGCTTGACCACCGACGCGTCGCTCCATTCCCCGAAGGCCGAGCGGGCGGCAGCGACGGCGCGATCGACGTCCGCCGTCGTCGCCAGCGTCACCTCGGCCTGCGGCTCACCGACGGCGGGGTCGAAGACGGGCGCGGTGCCGGTCCGAATCGCCGCCGGACTCCGCGCCGGCGATCCAGTGCCGGATGGTGCGCAGTTCGGTGACGGTCATCGGGGACTCCTCGTGTCGTCTTGGGGGGCGAGCGGCGCGCGCTGGCGCGCCTTGAATTCAACGTAGGCGGCGTGCGCGGCGCGGGTGCTGTCGAGCTCTGACACCTCGGCGATGGGCACGTCCCACCAGCCTCGGAGTCCGGCGCGCCGACCAGCGGATCCGTCTCGACCACGATCACGGTGGTCTGGTCGGACGCCTGCGCGTCCCGCAGCGCACCTTCGAGCTCGGCGATGCTCGCCACCGGCGAGACGCGCGCGCCGAGCGACCTCGCGTTCGCCGCGAAGTCGACCGGCAGGCGATAGCTGGTGCCGAAGCGCTGCGAGCCGACGGACTCCGAGAGCGCGCCGATGGAGCCGAAGCCGTGGTTGTCGACGAGCACGATCACGAGCTTGACCCCCTCGGAGACCGCCGTCACCAGCTCGGAGCTGAGCATCAGGTACGAGCCGTCGCCGACCATCACGAAGACCTCGCGATCGGGGTCGGCCATCTTGATGCCCAGACCGCCGGCGATCTCGTAGCCCATGCACGAGTAGCCGTACTCGACGTGGTAGCCCTTCGGGTCGCGCGTCCGCCACAGCTTGTGCAGGTCGCCCGGCAT
Source organism: uncultured Solirubrobacteraceae bacterium (assembly GCA_963759945.1). Classification (GTDB taxonomy): domain Bacteria; phylum Actinomycetota; class Thermoleophilia; order Solirubrobacterales; family Solirubrobacteraceae; genus DATLGB01. Next base: position 28,287 of record CAVXBH010000005.1, read on the forward strand.
GCTGCCCGCGGCGCAGACGACGACGTCCTGCGGACGACTGGCCGCGTTGACGGCGCCGATCACCTCGCTCTGGGCGGGCAGCGGGCCGTGGCCGAGCGCGTAGGCGGCGGACACGGTCTCGTCCCAAGCCGCGGCCAGTTCGGATGCCCGCGCCGTGTGCTCCGCCGGAGCCGACCAGCCGGCCAGCGCCTCGCCCAGCGCCTTCGAGGCCGGTGCGCGCGTCCGCGACGAGCGGGATCGCCGAGCGCTTGAACGCATCGACGGGCGCGACGTTGAGGTTGACGAAGCGCACGTCGTCTCCTGCGAAGACGGTGTTGGACGCGGTCGTGAAGTCGCTCCAGCGGGTGCCCACGCCGAGCACGACGTCGGCCTCGGCGGCCAGCGCGTTGGCGGCGGTCGTCCCGGTCGCGCCGATCGCTCCGACGGCCTGCGGGTGGTCGTAGGGCATCGACGCCCTTGCCCGCCTGGGTCTCGGCGACGGGCACGCCGGTGGCCTCGGCCAGCGCGCGCAGCGCGGCGGTCGCCTCGCTGTAGATCGTCCCGCCGCCGGCCACGATCAGCGGCGCTCGGGCGGTGCGCAGCAGCGCGGCGGCTTCGGCGAGCGCACGCGGCTCGGGCTCCGGACGCCGCACGGTCCAGACCCGCGGCGCGAACAGCTCGTCCGGCCAGTCGAACGCCTCGGCCTGCACGTCCTGCGGCAGGCAGAGCGTGACGGCGCCGGTCTCGACCGGATCGGTGAGCACCCGCATCGCGCCGAGCAGCGCGGACGGCAGCTGCTCCGGCCGCGACACGCGATCGAAGAAGCGCGACACCGGCCGGAAGCAGTCGTTGACGGAGACGTCGAGCGCGCTCGGGTGCTCGAGCTGCTGCAGCACCGGGTCGGCGACGCGCGTCGCGAAGACGTCGCCGGGCAGCAGCAGCACCGGCACGCGGTTGATCGTCGCCAGCGCCGCGCCGGTGACCATGTTGGTCGCGCCCGGCCCGATCGAGGTCGTGCAGGCGAGCGTCGACAGGCGGTTCGTGTGGCGCGCGTAGGCGGCGGCGGCGTGCACCATCCCCTGCTCGTTGCGCGCGAGGTAGTAGGGCAGCTCGCCCTCGCCGCGCAGCTCGGCCTCGAGCAGCGCCTGGCCGACCCCGGCGACGTTGCCGTGGCCGAAGATGCCGAAGCATCCGGCGACGAGCCGGCGGCGCTCGCCGTCGCGCTCGGAGAACTGGACGCTGAGGAAGCGCACGAGCGCCTGGGCGACGGTCAGCCTCACAGGGCCCCCGTCAACGGCAGCCGCGGGTCGAGCTCCTGTGAGGCCCAGCTGTCGCGCACCCACGCGTGGGCGGGGTCGTCGTTGAAGCGCCAGGCACGCTCGCCGGGCCCGGCCATCACGTTGAGGTAGTACAGCGGGTAGCCGGGCGCGGCCATGGACGGCCCGTGGTAGCCGTGCGGCATCACGATCGCGTCGCCCGAGCGGATCTCGGCCGTCACGTCGATCTCGCGGCCCGGCCCGGAGCCATAGACGCGCTGGTAGCCGAAGCCCGAACCGCCGACCTCGAAGTAGTAGATCTCCTCGAGCGCCGTCTCCTCCCCCGGGATCTCCTCGTCGTGCTTGTGCGGCGGATAGGAGGACCAGTTGCCGTCCGGGGTGAGCACCTCGACGGCGATCAGGCGGTCGGCCGCGAAGGCCTCGGGGGCGCAGAAGTTGTTGACCTGGCGGCTGGCGTTGCCGGCACCGCGCAGCTCGACGGGGACGTCCGCGGCGGGGACGTGCGCAGGCTCGAGCCGGCGGGCTGCGCGCGCCGAGGCGAGGGCGAAGCGCCCGGCCCCCTGCATCGCGACGTCCGCCTCCCGTGGCGCATAGACGAAGTCGCTGACGGCGTCGAAGACGCTCGTGCGCCCGGCGAGCGTGAAGTCGTGTCCGTCGACCGTGACCGCCGCACCGCCCTCGAGCGGCAGGACGATGACCTCGTCCTCGCCCGTCTCGAAACGGTGCGTCCCATCCAGCGCGAGGATGCGCAGCCCGCAGAAGCCCCACCCAGCGGACTCCGGGGTGATGACGGTCTCGTACGGCAGCGACGCCGCCGACCCGGCCCGGACGATCGCGCTCATGAGAGCAGCCCCACGGCAGTGCCGACCGCCGCCGCCACGTCGTCGCCGGGTGGATAGAGCAGCGAGCGGCCCACCACGAGGCCGATCACGTTGGGCAGCGCCAGCGCCGCCTGCCAGCGCGCGAAGGCCGCGTCCTGGTCGGCGTCGACCTCGCCACCGAGCAGCAGCGTGGGCAACGTCGTCGCCGCCACGAGGCGCTCCATCTCGTCGACGACCGGCACCTTCAGCCACGTGTACGCGGAGCTCGCGCCGAGCCCGGCGGCGATCGTCGAGGCCTTGATCGCGGACTCGGCGTCCAGCAGGGTGCGCAGCTTCCCGTCGGCCTCTCGTCGCGTCCAGAACGGCTCGACCATCGCGGTGAGCCCGGCGCGCGCCAGGTCCGTGACGGCCGCCCCACAGGCCTCGAGCGTGCGCGGCGTGGCGGGGTCCTCGAGGTCCACGCGCATGAGCATCTTCCCGCCTTGGAAACCCATTTCGGCGAGTGCTCGCGCGTCATAGCCCGTGAAGGTGTCGTCGAGCTCCCAGGCGGCGCCGGCGATCCCACCACGGTTCATCGAGCCGAAGACGGTCTTGCCGTCGAGCGCGCCGAGCAGCAACAGGTCATCGACGATGTCGGCCGTGCCGAGCACGCCGGTGACGCCGGGATGAGCGAGCGCGACGGTGAGGCGCTCGAGGAGTTCGCCGCGGTCGGCCATGGCAAGGGGATCGCCACCGGCTCCGAGCGCTCCGCGCGCGGGATGGTCGGCCGCGACGATCAGGTGGCGGTCAACGGTGGCCGGCTGGACCCGCGTGGCCGCGGCTCGGGCAACCGCCTCCGGTCGCCTCAGGAGATCGTCACGCACTCGCGCACCTCCTCCTCGGTCGGCATGGCGTCGGCGCAGCTCAGCCGCCCGGCGACGATCGCGCCGGCTGCGTTGGCGAAGGCGATGGTGCGCTCGAGGTCCCAGCCCGCCAGCAGCCCGTGGCACAGCGCGCCGCCGAACGCGTCGCCCGCGCCGAGCCCGTTGACGACCTCCACCGGCACCGGCGGAACCTCGATCCAGCCCGTGCCGTCGGAGGCGAGGACCCCTCCGGCCGCGCTTGACGACGACGATCTCCACCCCGCGAGCGTGCAGCGCCTCGCCGGCGGCGCGCGGGTCGGACTCCCCCGTCGCCACCCGGCACTCCTCGAGGTTTCCGACCGCCACCGTCGCGTGCTCCAGCGCGGCCGCGATGTGCGGCGGCGCCTCGGCCGGATCGGCCCACAGCATCGGCCGCCAGTCGAGGTCGAGCACGGTCAGCGGCGCGCGCTCGCGCACGGCCAGCGCGGCGAGCGTCGCCGCGCGGCTCGGCTCCTGCGAGAGACCGGTGACCGTCGCCCAGAAGACGCCCGCCGAACGGATCGCCTCGCGGTCGAGCGCCTCCGCGGTGATCTCGAGATCCGGGGCCTTGGGCGCGCGGTAGAAGTACAGCGGGAAGTCGTCGGGCGGGAAGAGCTCGCAGAAGGTCACCGGCGTCGGCAGCCCGGGCACCTCCAGCACGTAGCGGTCGTCGACGCCGAAGCCGCGCAGCGCATCCCGCAGGAAGGCGCCGAACGGGTCTGCGCCCACGCCCGTGATCACCGCCGCCGAACGGCCGTAACGAGCGGCAGCGACGGCGACGTTGGTCGGGCTGCCGCCGAGGAACTTGCCGAAGCTCGTGACCTCGCGCAGCGACACGCCGACCTGCTGCGGGTAGACGTCGACGCCGATCCGCCCCGCCGTGAGCACGTCGAAGTCACGCCGGATCGATCTCCGCGACCGGCACGCTGCGGCCCTCGGCCAGCGAGCGCTGCGCCGCCAGGCCGACGACCAGCGGGGCGCGGGCGTCCTCGGCGCTCACGGCCGGCGGCTCGCCCTCGGCGATCGCGCGCACGAACGCGTCCCACTCGCGGCGATAGCTTTCCGCGTAGCGATCCAGGAAGAAGAACTCCGGCTTGTTGACGTGCGTGCCGCCGGCGTCGGTGATCACCGCGCCGTCGATGCGGACGTTCTCCGAACTCGCCATCCCGCCCGGGCCGAACACCTCGACGCGCTGGTCGTAGCCGTAGACGGCCCGGCGCGAGTTGTCGATCGTGGTCAGGCAGCCGCTGGCGTGCAGCAGGGTGACCACGGCCGTGTCCACGTCTCCCGGCCTCCGCGAACGCGCCGTCGATGCGCACGGCGCCGCGCGGCGAAGACCTCGACGATGTCCGAGCCGCGTCACGAAGCGCGCCATGTCGAAGTCGTGGATCGTCATGTCCAGGAAGATGCCACCCGAGCCGTCGAGGTATTCGATCGGTGGCGGTGCCGGGTCACGGCTCGTGATGCGCAGCAGGTGCGGCTCGCCGACCCGGCCCTCCGCAACCGCGGCGGCAACCGCCGCGTGAGCGGGATCGAAGCGCCGGTTGAACCCGACCTGCAGCGGAACCCCCGCCTCCCGAACCGCCGCCAGGCAGCGGTCGAGCGTCGCCAGGTCAAGCGACACGGGCTTCTCGCAGAAGATCGCCTTCCCCGCCTGCGCGGCCGCGACGATCAGGTCCGCATGGGTGTCCGTGCTCGTGCAGATCGCGACCGCGTCCGCATCGAGGAACAGTGCGTCGAGCGTGTCCGCGCGCTCGACGCCGAGCGCCTCGGCCGCCGCCTGCGCGCTGTCCGTGCTGACGTCGTAGACCGCCACCACGGCGGCGCCGGGGACCTCGTGCATGAGCAGCTCCGCGTGCATGCGGCCGATCCGGCCGACGCCGGCGACCCCGACGCGCAGCGGGGCGATCGCGGTCGCCGTCATGCCCGCACCCCCAGCCACTCCAGGCTCTGCCGGACGCCCACCGACGGGTCGGCGGAGGCGTCGTCGAGCATCACGTCCTGCTCGATCACCGACCACCCGTCGTAGCCCTCGAGGCGGCGAGCACCGCGCCGAGGTCGACGTCGCCGGCGCCCAGCGGTTGGAAGAGCCCGGCCCGCGTGGCGGCGAGGAAGTCGATCGCCCCGGACCGGTAGCGGGCCGCCAGCTCGGCGTCGACGTCCTTGAGGTGCAGGTGACCGACGCGGTCGGCGTTGGCCTGCGCGAAGGCGACGGGATCCGTACCACCGAGCAGCAGGTGGCCGGTGTCCAGGCACCACGGCACGCGGACGTGCTCCAGCGCGAGTTCGACGTCGGCGGCGGTCTCCACCAGCGTGCCGGTGTGCGGATGGAGCACGAGCCGGACGCCCTCGGCGCCGGCCAGGTCCGACAGGGCGTCGAGGTGCTCACCCGCGCGGGCGAAGCCGTCCGCGTCGAGCGGCTGCGGCGCGCTCCACGCGAGATCCTGCAGTAGCGCAGCGATCAGGAACTCCCCTCCTGCCGCGGCCACCTGGGCGGCGGCATGCTGCAGCAACTCGCGAGCCGCGTCATCGACGACGAGCGGGAGAAAGGCGCCCACGAGCTGCAGACCATGCCGCTCGAGCAGCGGACCTGCGTCATCGGGCAGCCAGCCCTGCGGGCCGAGCTCCGTCGCCTCGATGCCGAGCTCGGCCATCTCGGCCAGCACGCGCTCCGGCTCGAGCTGCACGCCCCAGCCCGGCACCTCGCACACGCCCCAGGAGATCGGTGCCCCCGACCCTCACGCCGCTGCCGTGACCTTGCGCAGATGGCGCGGCGCGCCCGGGTCGATGCCCTTCGCCACCGCCAGGGCGCATGCGTACAGCTGCCCGGGGAGGATCGAGAGCAGCGGC
>CAVXBH010000006.1:0-9514 GCA_963759945.1 uncultured Solirubrobacteraceae bacterium
GAACAAATACGCTCGGCCGATGAGGATCCTCCTCGTGGAGGACGAGGCCGAGCTGGCCGACGCGCTGGCCACCGCGCTGCGGGCGGAGGGCCTGCGTCCCGATGTCGTCGGGACGCTGGCCGCGGCCCGCGAGCGCGCGCACGCCGAGCCCTACGACCTGATGCTGCTCGATCGCCGCCTGCCGGACGGTGACGGCCTGACCCTCAGCGGCGAGCTGCCCGATGTTCCGGCACTCGCCCTGACGGCGGCCGACGACGACGGCGAGGGTCCCGGCCAGCTCACCAAGCCGTTCGCCCTGAACGATCTCGTCGCGCGGGTGCACCGCCTTCTGAGCGGGGAGGGCCGGCCCGTGATCGAGGCGGGGTCGCTGCGGATCGAGCCGGCGCGGCGGCGGGTTCGCCGCGACGGCGTGATCGTCCCGTTGACCACCCGTGAGCTCGACGTGCTGCTCGGCATCGAGGACTCCGACGCCGACGTGCGGGCCTCGCTGTTGCGCAAGCTCGGGGTCGAGGAGCTTCCCGCGTGAGCGGCGACGACCTCGCCAAGCTGCGGCGGCGCCTGACGATCTCGTACGCGCTGATCACGCTGGTCGTCCTGGCGGTCCTCGCCGCGATCGCCGTGACGCTCGAGCACGACCGTCGCTATGAGTCGCTCGACGACTCGGTCGAGACGAGTGTCCTCGAGGCCGCGGGCTACGCCTATCCGCAGGGTGACCCGTCGAAGCTCGTCGTCGACAAGCAGCCGGCGGGCTACTTCGGACCTCGGCCGCGGCCGACCGATGCGCCGGTCGCCGTCGTCGACATCGACGGGCAGGTCGTCGGCGGGCCGGATGACCTGCTCGACGCGGACGCGGCGGGTCGCGTCCGCGACCGCGCGCTGCGCCGCCAGACCAACGTCGTCCGCCTCGTGACGGAGACCGTCGGAGGCACCGAGCTGCGGATCGCCGATTCCGCGATCTTCGGCACCCAAGGGCAGATCGGCGCGATCGTCGCTGCGCTGCCGACCGACGACGCGGCGTCCGAGACACGCTCCACGGCTATCAAGATCGGCTTGGGCACGCTCGGGTTGTGGCTGCTGACCGTCGTCGCCGGCTGGTTCCTCGCGGGGCGGGCGCTGGCGCCGGCCGCGGCGATGGCCGTCCGCGAGGAGGCGTTCCTCGCCGACGCCGCGCACGAGCTGCGCACGCCGGTCGCCGTGATCCGCGCGCGCGCCGAGCAGGGGCTGCGCGAGGTGGGGGCGGACGGAGAGGCCGGAAAGGCCTTGAGCGCGATCGCGACCGCCGCCGAGCGGGCGACGGTCACCATCGCCGACATGCTCGAGCTCGCCCGCCTCGACGCTCGCCGCGGGCGCTACGAGCGCGAGCCGATGCGACTGGACTTCCTCGTCGAGCAGATCGCCGACGAGTACGAGGAGACCGCGCGGACGGCGGGCGCAGAGATCAAGCTTGGCGACATCGAGGAGGCGGTGATCGCAGCCGACGAGCGCCTGCTCACCCGGGCGATCGCGAACCTGGTCGAGAACGCGATCCGCTACGGCGCGGTCGGCGGCGAGATCGCGTTGTCGGTCAAGCGCGACGGTGACCGCGCGATGGTGCGCGTCGCCGACCGTGGCCCCGGCGTCCCACCCGCGCAGCGCGACGCGATCTTCGACCGCTTCCACCGCGCCAGCGGTGCCCCGGGCGGCTCCGGCCTCGGCCTCGCGATCGTGCGCCTCGTCGCCGAGGCCCACGAGGGGACGGTCGAGCTCGAGCCGGAGGTCGAGGGGGAGACCGGCGCGGTGTTCGCGCTCAGCCTGCCGGTGGCGCCGGCACGCCCGTGACGTCCTCCGCCGCGAGGCGCTTCCACTCGGCCTTGTAGGCGCGCCACTCCTCGTCCGTGCGGCGCTGCTTCCAGTAGCCCGACGCGTGCACGTCGGCCTCCGGGAGCCCGCGCTCGACGATCAGGTGACGGCGGACGGCGCGGACCATGTCGGCCTCGCCGTGCAGGAAGACGTGCCCGCGGCCTTCCGGCAGCTCCAGCGCGCGGACCTGCTCCTCGACGGCGTCGGACAGCTCGGGATCCACGACCAGAACGGGCGTGCCGGCCGGGATGCGCTCGCGCGCCACCTCGATCGCCGGGTGCACGCACAGGTCGCCGACCAGCAGGTGCCAGTCGGCGTCGGGAAGCGGCGTGTAGCCCCCACCGGGGCCGGTGAGCTGGAGCACGTCGCCGGGCTTCGCCTGCGCGGCCCATGGTCCCGCCACCCCCTCGTCGCCATGCGAGATGAAGTCGAGCGTCAGCTGCGCCGTGGCGGCGTCCCAACCGCGCACGGTGATCGACCGCGTTCGCGGCCACTGCGCCCGGGGCCGGCTCGCCCGGATCGCGTCGCCGTCGAAGTCCGTCCCGTAGTCGGCACCGCGCGGCGGCAGATGCACCTTCACGTAGGAGTCGGTGAACGCCCTGGGGTCGAAGTCGCCGAACGCGTCGCTCGTGACGACGATCCGGCGCATGTGGGAGCCCAGGCTCTCGGCGGAGACCACGGTGGTGCGCACCTATCCCAGGCTAGGAACGAGCTCTGAGAGCGAGTCCTTGACCTGGTCCCCTACGGCGCTCACCAGCGCGTCGCGCAGCGCGGCCTCCGGGTCGTCGAGGTCCGACAGCACGGCCTCCACGTCCAGTTCAGCAATTGCGCGGCGCAGCAGCTCCTCCGTCGGCAACAGGTCATCCACGATCCCGTCGGGCACCGCGCGGATGGCGTCCTTGGCGATCCCGGGCAGATCCGTCAGGTCCAGCGCCTCGTCCAGCAGCGCGGAGACCGGCGGCAGCTCGCCGAGCCCGTCGACGCCGCGATCGAGCCCGGCCCGCAGCGCCTCGGGGTCGACACCGCGCCCCGTGCCGATGTCCAGCACCAGCCGCTCCCGCGAGATGCCCACGTCACACGCCGTCTCCGCCAGCCCCGCCAGCACGATCGCCTCCGCCAACGGCTCCAGCCCCGTTCCAAGGGGCCTGCCCCCTTGGAACGCGCAGGGCGGCGCGGGGGAGCGGGGGACGAAGTCGCCGCCGCCTGCGGCGATCTGGCCGCCGAGCACGGCGGCGATCAGGACGACGGCGAGGGCGATCAGCTTCACGGGCGCAGCGCGAGCGCGGGGAGGAGGGCGAGCAGGGCGAGGGCGGCGGCGACGAGGAAGGCGTCGCGGAAGGCGCGGGTGGCGGCGCGCTCGAGCTGATCGTCGAGCGAGCGCTCGAGGCGGATGGCGGCGATGCGCTGCAGGCCGGTGAGGTCGAGGCCGTCGAAGGCGGGTGACAGATCTGGCACCCGGCCCTCTTCGGCGTCGAGCTGCTCACCGAGGCCCTCCGCGAGCGCGAGCTTGGTGGAGACCGGCAGCGGGGCGTCGAGGACGAGCGCGGCGACGGCCTCCTCCGCGGGCGCCTGCGCGGCGGCCAGATCGGAGGTGAACACGGGGACGAGCACCGCGAGACCGATCACCACGCCGGCGTGGCGCGCAGCGATCGTCCATCCGCCGTGGAGCGCCTGCGGCACACGCTCGCGCAGCGCGACATGGGTCAGCGAGTCCACCGTGAGCCCAAGCCCGAGGCCGACGAGCACCTGCGGCCCGAGCGTCCAGCCCAGCTCCGCACCTGGCGGGATCGCCAGCGCGATCAAGCCACCGGCCATCAGGAGACAGCCGGCAACTGATTCACCACGGAAACTAGGTGCCAGGCACTTTTCGGAGGGTTGGTTGAGGGTTCGGGCGAGTGGGGCGGCGGCGAGTGCGGCGAGCGGGATGACGGTGACGGTCAGTGCGGCGACGCCCGGTGAGCGGCGCCAGCCCTCCACGAGCATCAGCACGAGCAGGAAGAGCGCGGCCGTCAACGCTGCCGACAGCAGCGCGAGCGCGGCGTTGGCGGCGAGGTGGGGACGATCCGGCGTCTCGGGCACCGGCGCTCGCCGGCCACGGAGTCCGAGCAGGATGCCCACGGCCACGAGCACCGTCGGCACCTGCAGCCAGAAGATCGACTGCCAGGAGAGCGCTTCGGTGAGCAGTCCACCGGCGACCGGGCCGAGCGCGGCCCCCGTGACCCCGGCCGCCGCCCAGCGCCGCGCGCCGAGCGGCTCGAGGCAGGCGACGATCACGAAGGCACCGCCGATCGCCTGGGCGACGCGGGCGCCGATCAGGACTTCGAGGGACGGGGCCAGCGCACAGACGGCCGATGCGGCGGCGAAGGCGACGACGCCGATCGCGCCCGCGACGGCGCTGTCGGCCCGCACGCAGATCCGGGCGGCGGGGACGGCCGCGAGCGCCAGCACCAGGTTGAACGCAGTCAGGACCCACGCGACCTCGCTGACCTCCGCGTCGAGCTCGCGCAGGATGTCCGGCAGCGCGAGGGTGACGACGGCCGAGTCGGCGAGCACGATCGCCACCGCCAGCGAGAGGCCAGCGGTGGCGAAGCGGCTCATGCCGCGGAACCTAGTGCGCGAGCGCGGGCTCGCCGTGCGGCTCGGTGACCCGCACGGACTGCATGGTCGAGCCGACCACGACCGCGCCCACCACGAAGATGCCCGCGGCGATCCAGAAAGCGACGGTGTAGCCGTGGACCGAGGCCTCGGCCAGCAGCGCCGGCGTCCGCGTCCGACCGTCGACGAAACCGGTCACCGAGCTCGCGAAGATCGAGCTCAGCAGCGCGGTGCCGATCGAGCCGCCGACCTGCTGCATCGTGTTGACCATCGCCGATGCGACGCCCGCGTCACCCGGGTCGACGCCGTGGGTTGCGGTGGCGATCGCCGGGGCCATGATGTTCGCCATGCCGGCACCCATGATCAAGAGGCCGGGAAGCACGCCGAAGGCGTAGCTCGAGCCGGGGTCCAGCTGAGCGAGCCAGGCCATGCCGACCGCCCCGAGCGACATGCCCGTGATGATCAGCGGCCGCGCGCCGAAGCGCATCAGCAGCTTGGTGTTGGCGAGCCCGGCGATGCCGATCACGGTCACCATCATCGGCAGGAACGCGAGTCCGGACTCGATCGGGCTGAAGCCCTTGTTGCGCTGCAGGAAGTACGTAAGGAAGAGGAAGACGGCGAACATCGCGACGCCGGCCAGCCCGATCGCCGCGTAGGAGCCGCCGCGGGTGCGGTCGGCGATGACGCGAAGCGGCAGCAGCGGATGCGCGACCCGCGACTCGACCCACACGAAGGTGGACAGCAGCACGACCGCGGCGCCGAGCATCAGCACCGTCACCGGGTGACCCCACGAGTGCATCTCGGAGTTCGAGAAGCCGTAGACCAGCGCGAACAGGCCGGAGGTGGCGAGCACCACGCCGGGGATGTCGATCGGGGGACGGGCCGGGTTGCGCTCGGCGATCAGCAGCCGCATGGCGACCACGGTGGCCGGGACGGCGATGGCGAGATTGACGTAGAGGGCCCAGCGCCACGAGAGCGCCTCGGTGAGCACGCCGCCGAGGATCAGGCCGAGGGCGCCGCCGCCGCCGGCGATCGCGCCGAAGACGCCGAACGCCTTCCCCCGCTCGGCGGGGTCGGTGAAGATCGAAGTCAGCAGGCCGAGTGCCGCGGGAGCGAGCAGCGCTCCGAAAACGCCCTGCAGGGCCCGCGCGGCGACCAGCACACCGAAGGAGCCGGCGGCTCCACCGATGGCGGACGCCACGGAGAAACCGATCAGCCCGCCGATGAACGCCCACTTGCGACCGAAGAGATCACCGAGGCGACCGCCGAGGAGCAGCAGGGACCCGAAGGCGAGCGCGTACGCGGTGACGATCCACTGACGCGAGTCGTCGGAGAAGCCCAGGTCGGCCTGGGCGCTGGGAAGGGCGATGTTCACGATCGTCGCGTCGAGCACGACCATGAGCTGCGCGACGCCGATGATCCCGAGGATCAGCCAGCGCCGCGCGTGATGTGGGTTGTCGGATCCGGTCATGGGGAGGGAGACCTTTCGGGGAGGATCAGGAAGCGGACGGTGCGCTTCCGGTTTCGTGGCAAAGTAGCAGAACCGGAAGTGGTCCGTCCACTTATCTATGATGTGTGTCGATGAGCACGATCGAGACCCGTCCGCTCCGCGCCGATGCCGAGCGCAACCGCCAGCGGATCCTGGCGGCGGCGACGACGCTGTTCGCCGAGCGCGGTATCGACGTGTCCATGGAGGAGATCGCCGGCGCCGCCGGCGTGGGTGTCGGGACGCTCTACCGGCGCTTCGCCGACAGGGAGGCGTTGATCGACGCGCTGTTCGAGGAGAAGATCGCGGACATGGTCCTGCTCGTGCGCGAGGCGCTCACGATCGAGGACCCCTGGGGCGCCTTCGAGCACTTCTTCCGCGCCATGGCCAACAAGCAGGCCCACGACCAGGGCCTGCGCCAGACGATCCTCTCGACCGGCCGCGGGCGAGAGCGCGTCGCCCACGCCCGCGATCAGATCCGGCCCCTGGCAGAGCAGATCGTCACCCGCGCGCAGGCCGCCGGCGTGCTGCGCGCCGACCTCGAGCCGTTCGACATCCCCATGCTGCAGACCGCGATCGGCCACGTCGCCGATGCCAGCCGCGGCGTCGCGCCGGAGTACCACCAGCGGCTCGTGACGATCGCGCTCGACGGCCTACGCGCCAAGCGTGACGGCACCACCCCGATGCCCGCCGCCGGTCTCACGCCCGGTCAGTTCCAAGACGCCCTCACTGGTCGCCGCTGCTAGCGCGGTTATTCTGCCGCGCTCAGCAGCAGTCTCTTTGGAAAGGCAAACATAAATATGTCGAAGCGCTCGAAGTTCCGCGCCGCCGGCGCGGCGACCCTCGTGGCCGTCGCCGGCGCCGCCGCTGTGGCCGTCCCCTCGTCGGAGGCGCAGTACAACAACCCGCCGTCGCCGGTCACCATCACGATGAAGGCGAAGGGCAAGAAGTTCCGCTTCAACGGCCCGAGCAAGGTCCAGGCAGGAGCGAAGCTCACGTTCGTCATGAAGGACAACCCGCGCAAGACCGGTCCGCACACCGCTTCGCTGGTCGATCCCGCCGGCGTCCCGGCGAAGTCCGACCGCAAGGCGTGCGAGAACCTCGAGTTCCCGCTCTGCGCGGCGATCGCCAAGGCGCACAAGGTCGAGTTCGCCGAGGGCGGCCCCCCGACCATCGGCGCCCCCGACGTCGACAAGGGCAAGACCGGCTGGGACAAGGCCTTCGGCAAGAAGGGCGACACCTGGTACACGGAGACCAAGGGCGCCAAGGAGACCCGCAAGGTGCTGGCCAAGGCCGGCTCCAAGATCACGTTCTTCTGCGTCGTCCACCCGACGATGGTGAAGACGCTCAAGGTCACGAAGTAGTTGCCTGATCGCGGCCCGATGCTGAGCAGGCGCCGCCTGCTGCAGACGGCCGCCGGTGGCGCTGCCGCCCTCGCGCTCCCCGCTTGGGGACGCGGGGGCGGCTTCGACCGTCCCCTGCCTCTGCCGAGCGAGCTGACCGCCGCCCGGCTGCGCATCCCGATGCAGCCCGCCGAGGTGCCCATCCTCCCGGGCGCCCCAACGAAGATGTGGACGTTCGGCGGCGAGTTCCCGGGGCCGACCGTTCGACGGCCCACCGGCGTTCCGACGATCGTCGACTTCACGCATCGTCTGCCGTCCTCCGCCGGTGAGCTCAGCGTGCACCTGCACGGCTCCCACACGCCCTCCAAGGACGACGGGCAGCCGGGAGGCCTGACGGCGCGCCAGCCGCGATCGTTCTTCTGCGAGGTCTCGCCGGCCCTGGCGGCGAGCGAATCCGGCAACGACCTGCTCATCCGGCCGGGCGACCGGCGGCGCTATCGCTACCCCTTCACCGAGTCCGGCGCCCCCGAGCGCGGGGCGACGCTCTGGTACCACGACCACCGCCTCGACGTCACCGCCCGCAACAACTGGCGCGGGCTGCAGGGCATGTGGATAACCGAGGACGCAGTCGACACGGCCGTCCCGCTCCCGCGGGGCGAGCGCGAGATCCCGCTCGTCATCGGGGACCGAGCCTTCGACCACAAGAACCGGCTGACCGACCCGTTCGGATCTCTCGCCGGCGCGCCCAACGACGGGACCACCGGCCGTTTCGTGCTCGTCAACGGCGCCTACCGGCCGCATTGCAAGGTCGAGGCCGCCCGCTACCGCCTGCGGATCCTCAACGCGTCGAGCTTCCGCTCCTACAACCTCGACCTCGGCCGCCTGCCCTTCACGCAGGTCGGCGCCGACGGTGGCCTGATGCCGCGGCCCGTCATCCGTCGGCACGTGCTGGTCGGCCCGGGTGAGCGCGTCGACGTCGTCGTCGACTTCCGGAGCGCCGCCCACCGCGACGTCGTGCTGCGCAGCGTCCGCCGCGCCGATGGCCCCAACCGGCTCGGCTCGACCACCTACGCCGGGCCGCTGCTGGAGTTCCAAGTCGGTGCCCGCGCCGGCGTCGACCGCACCGAGGTCCCCGAGCGGCTGCGCCCGCTCCCGGAGTGGGCCGAAGCGCCGCCCGGGCCGATCGCCCACGAGTGGAAGATGACCGTCGGCCTCGGCCTACGTCCCACCTGGCTGCTCAACGGTCACACCTTCGACCCCGCGCGCTCCGACCACCGGGTCAAGCTGGGCACGACGGAGACCTGGCGGCTGCACAACGCGACGAACGTCGCCCACCTGCTGCACATCCACCACACGAGCTTCCTGCTGCGCTCGCGCAACGGCAAACCGCCGGAGCCGCACGAGGCGTGCCTGAAGGACACGTTCTTCATGGATCCCGGCGAGAAGCTCGAGGTCACCGGCCACTTCTCCGATCACCCGGGCAAGTACATCGTCCACTGCCACATGCTCGACCACGAGGACCACGGCCTCATGGGACAGTTCACGACGCATGGCTGACCAACTGCACTTCACGAACTCCGAGGACGCGAACCGCCTGCTGGTCGAGGACCCGATGGCGCTGCTCGTCGGCTTCGCGCTGGATCAGCAGGTGACGGTCGAGAAGGCGTTCATGGGCCCGTTCGTCCTGCGCGAGCGGCTCGGCTCGCTCGACGCGGCGACGATCGCCGCCGCCGACCTCGAGCCGCTGTTCCGCCAGGTACCGGCGCTGCACCGTTACCCGGGGATGATGGTCGGCCGGGTGCGGGCACTGGCCGAGCACATCCGCGACATCTACGGCGGGGAGGCGGCGCGGGTGTGGACGGACGCGGCGGACGCCGACGAGCTGCGCGCGAACCTCCTCGCGCTGCCCGGCTTCGGCACGATGAAGGTCAAGGCGCTCGCGTCGGTCCTGGCCAAGCGCTTCGATGTCGCGGCCGCCGAGGGGCTCGTCCCCTGGCACCCGACGCTCGGCGACGTCGACTCAGCGCAGGCGCTCGTCGACTACAAGGCCGCCAAGCGCGTGCACAAGAAGGAGTGGGAAGCGACTAGGGCTTAGTGCTCGTGCGCGCGGCGGTCCGCGCAGCACGGCGGCGGGCGATGGCGCGCACGATCTTCTTGCGCGTCTTGCGCGGAAGGGCGTGGCGGACCGGGCTGGGGAACGAACCGCAGGATGCGCCGCGAGCGACGCGACAGGCTCGGATTGCGGGGCACC
>CAVXBH010000007.1:0-12588 GCA_963759945.1 uncultured Solirubrobacteraceae bacterium
CTCGCCCGGCTTGCATCGTGACCCGGGCAGAAGCGATCGGTTTCCTCCGGAAGCTGATCGTGGTGCCGGCGACCAGCACGGTTCGCGGGTTGGTCGGTGAAGTCAGCTTGACGCGTCAGGACGGGATGCCGGCGGACTGCGTGCTCAACTTCGACGACCTCCTCACCGTGCCAAAGAGCCTTCTGACGAGGAGGATCACCCGGCTGCGCGAACCGAAGCTGAGCGAGTTGTGTGAGGCGCTGCGGGTGGCGACGGGCTGCTGACCGCCTGCACGTCGGCGAAGAAGGGAACGCCATCCGGCACGCCGAGGGCGGCGCACGCGCGGGTGACCACACGCAGGCCGAAGCGGCGGTCCTCGCCGACGGTCTTCTCGAGGCCGGCGTGGTCGGCGATCACGGTCGCCGGCATCGCGACGAGTCCGCGGGCGTCGAGCGCGTCGCGGACGTCGTGCAGCGCGTGGCGTGGCGCGTTGACGAGGAAGACGCCGCTACGCCCGATCACGAGATGTTCGGCGCCGACCCGATCGTGGTGGACCACGAGGTCCTCAGCGGCGATGGCGTCGAGACGCTCGGAGAGCATGGGTTAGGCAACGGCACTCCCGTTGCTGTGCTTTAGCCGAATGCGGGTGTGTCGTAGTCCGGGAAGATGTCCGGCAGCCCATCGCTGACCCGGTCCGGGAACTGCGCCGAGCGCTTCTCGAGGAACGAAGTGACGCCCTCGACGGCGTCGGCGCTCTGGCCGCGGGCGAAGATCGCGCGGGAGTCGGCGCGGTGCGCCTCCATCGGATGCGCGGCGCCGAGCATCCGCCACATCAGCCGGCGCGACAGCGCCACGGAGACCGGGGCCGTGTTGTCGGCGATCTCGCGCGCGAGCGCGTACGCGGCTTCGAGCAGCTCGCCGGCCGGCAGCACGCGGCGGACGAGTCCGCCGGCAAGCGCCTCCTCGGCGTCGAACACGCGCCCGGTCGCCACCCACTCCATAGCCTGCCCGATGCCCACGACACGCGGGAGGAACCAGCTCGAGCACGCCTCGGGCACGATCCCGCGCCGGGCGAAGACGAAGCCGATCTTCGCTCCCTCCGCGGCGAGGCGGACGTCCATCGGCAGCGTCATCGTGGCGCCGACCCCGACCGCCGGGCCGTTGATGGCGGCGATCACAGGCTTGGTGCAGTCGAAGATGCGCAGGGTGACCATTCCACCGCCGTCGCGGGGGACATCGCCGTCCGCCGCCCGGTCGCGCCAGTCGAAGGTGTCGCCACCGCCGGCGAGGTCCGCGCCCGCGCAGAAGCCGCGGCCCGCGCCGGTGACCACGATCGCCCGCACCTCGTCATCCGCGTCCGCATCGTCGAAGGCGGTGAGCAGCTCGCGGCACATCGTCTGGGTGAAGGCGTTGAGTCGATCGGGCCGGTCGAGCGTGATGGTGAGGACGCGGTCGGCGACCTCGTAGCGAATCTCTTCGAAGGGCATCCGCATATCCAACCGGCATCGGGAGGTAGCGGTACTGTGAGCGGTGACCATGAGCTCTCCTGTCCGCCGTTCTCGCCGTGACCGCCTCGACAAGGCCTACAAGCTCACGCTCGCCACCGGCGGGTTCGGCCTGGCCGCTGCCGCCGCGTTCGTTCTCGCGCTCGTCTCCAGCTTCAGCTGGGGCTGGTTCGTGCTCGCCGCCGCCATCGCCGCCGTGTGCGCCGTGATGCTGCGCAGCTCCGTGCGCTAGGTCGACATGCGGTTCCGGGTGGAGCCCGGCGCCCGCGGAGGCTGGCGGGTCATGCTCGAGGGCGTCGACACGCCCGTGTCCGAGCACGACACGGAGGAGGAGGCGCAGGCGCGCGCCGCCGCATACGCGCGCGGCGCAGAGGCGGCAGCGGCGCCGACGCTGGAGACGGGCATCGCGCGTGGCGAGCGCGTCGTGCTGCCCGACGGAAGCGAGGTCATCCTCCGGCCGATCCGCAGCGAGGACGCCCCGCTGCTGCTCGAGGGCTTTGCGCACGAATTCGGCGATGAGTCGCGCTATCTGCGCTTCATGGCGCCCAAGAAGCGGCTGTCTCCGTCCGAGCTCAGCTACTTCACCGACATCGACCACGACCGTCACGAGGCGATGGGCGCCCTGGACCCGGCCTCGGGCACGGGGGTCGGGATCGCGCGGTTCGTGCGTGAGCGGGCCGGTGCGAAGACGGCCGAGGCGGCGGTCGCCGTCGCCGACGCCTGGCAGGGGCGCGGCCTGGGCGGGGTGCTGCTCGACCGGCTCGCCGAGCGCGCGCGCGAGGTCGGCGTGACCGAGTTCAACGCGTCGCTGCTCTCCACCAACCGGGCGATGCTCGCGCTGTTCGGGCGCCTCGGCCGCATGGAGGTCCGCCACGACTCCGGCACGACCATCCGCATCGACGTCTGCCTGGACTGCGAGGGGGACGCGCTGCGGCAGGCCCTTCGCGCTGCGGCGGCGGGGGACGTGTCGACGTGAAGTGGCTCGTGCTGCTGGCCGCGGTCGCATCGCTCCCGCAGCCGGATCCGGCTGCCGTGCGCGCGGGCGGCGCCCCCGCCGTCTACTCCGAGGTCCGCACGCCAGCCGAGCGCCACGCGGCGTCGTGCTGGTCTTCCACGGCGGCGGCTGGTGCGGCGCCAACGAGCCCGAAGGCCGCGTGTGCGGGCCCGAGGAGGACCGCATGCGCGACGACCAGCCCGACGGGGGCTACACCGACCCCTTCGGCGGCCGCGTGGTCACCGAGGTCGAGCGGGCAGCGGTGGCCAACGGCTACGTGACGATCGGCGCCAGCTACGCCTCCGACGAGGCAGGGCTTGCCGACGTGGTCGCCTTCTACGACCAGGCGGCCGCGCGCTGGCCGGATCTGCCGATCTTCGCCTGGGGGCAGTCCGCCGGCGGCCAGTGGGCACTCGTACTCGGGGCGCTGCGGCCGCTGGCCGGGATCATCGGCGAGGCCGCCCCCGCCGACTTCACCACGTGGAAGCAGTTCCCCGACGGCGCGAACTACGTCAACGAGTACCTGCCGACGATCTTCGGGGCAGGCGACGATCCCACGCCCAACGTCGACGACTACGACCCGCTCCCGCTGTACGGGGACGAGCACCCGCCGGTGCTGCTGCTCACGGCCACCGGGCAACGGGATCGAGTCGTGCCCGAGCCCGTCGCGCGGGCTTTCGCCGAGCGCGTGCCCGGTACCCAGGTGGTCGAGGTCGCCGCCGGAGACCACTGGTGGGTGCACACGCAGGTGGACCTCGCTGATCTGCGTCGCGCGCGTCGCGCGGCGTTCGCCTTCCTCGACGAGCAGGCCCGATGAGCCTCATCGCCGTCGTCGCCGCGGTCGCCCTCGGCTCTTCACCCGGGGCCGTGCAGACGTGCAACGACGCTCCGCCCGGGAGCGCGTTCGCGGGCGTCGGCCGGTTCATCGAACAACCCGCGCGCGTCGGGGGTTCGGTGGCGATCGACGTGAGCGAGAACGCCTGCGCTCCGGCCGCGCCGCGACCCGTCTCGGTCATGGACGGGCTGCAACTGCGCGTCGTGCCCGGTCCGGAGGCGAGCGCGATGCCGCACGGGACGCGGGCGCGCGCGACACTGGCGGGCGAGGACGGGGAGGAGCTCTTGAGCTACTCCGCCGATGTCGCCGGCCACCGCACCGACGCGGGGTACGCCCTGCGCCTGACCGCGCTCCTCGTCGACGGGCGGCGCGTGGTGGTCGCCAAGGACCTCGTCGGTGAGGTCAGGAGGGAGGACTTCGAGCTGCCGCCGGACACCGAGGCGATCGAGTGGAGCCTGGCCTGCGTGGCATCGAGCTGCAGCAGCGCCGCGACCGGGGACCCTGCGCTGCGCGGCCTGCCCGCGAGCCTGAACGTCTACGGCTCGACCGCGGTCTTCGCAGCTTCGCAGTAGGGGTCCGCCCGGCGGCCGCCGTGCCGTCTACCCGATATGACGGTCGGCGGCGTGGCGGAGGATCCGGTGGCGGAGATCGTGCGCACGCACGCGGTCTCCCTGCTGCGCCTCGCGCGAGTGCACTCGCTGTGCGACGACGACGCGGCCGATGCCTACCAGCGCACGCTCGAGATCTATCTGCGCCGCTCCGATCGGGTCGACGGCGCGACCGCGGGAGCCTGGCTGCGCACGGTCTGCAAGCACGAGGCGATGCGCCTGCGCGCCGCCCGCCAGCGCGTCGCGCCGGCGGACCCGCGCGAGTGGGACGAGCAACCGGCCGCCGACCCGCACGACGGCGCCGAGCGGGCGGCCTCGCTCGAGCGCGTGCAGCGCGCGGCCGAGGCGCTTCAAGCATGCTCGCCCGCGGCGGCACAGGCAATCCTCCTGCGCGCCGACGGCGCGTCGTACGCCGAGATCGGCGAGCACTGCGGCTGGACGCACGGGCAGGTGAACCGGGTGCTGAGCGAGGGTCGGCGCGCATTCCTCCAGCGATTCGCGCACATCGAGTCGGGTGCCGCCTGCGCCGGACATCTGCCGCGGCTGATGGCGATCGTGGACGGCGAGGCGACGCCCGACGACTACGTGCGCCTGCGGCCGCATCTGCGGCACTGCGCCGCGTGTCGCGCGGTGCTGAAGGCGATGTACGAGTCCGAGCCCGCGGTCGCTGGGTTGCTGCCCGCGGCCGGGCTGCCGCTCGCGGGGCTGGCGGACGCGCCGGGCTGGCTTGTACGAGCCTCCGACTGGTTCGGCATCCACTTCTCCGACCGCGTCGGCGCGCGGGCACGCGTTGCTGGAGATGACGGGGGCTTCAAAGGCCGCGGCGGTGGTGGCGTCGACGGCGGCGGTGGCGGTGGGCGGGACGGCGGTGGTCGACCACGCGCAAGCGGGTAGGGCGCCCGCGGAGCGAAGTGCGCTGGTCCGCACGGTCACGTCGTCGCCCACCGCCACGGCGACCGCGAGCGCTGCGCCGGCGGCTGCAACCCCCGGCCCGGCAGAGACCGCGGTCGCCGTGGCGACGCCCCAGCCGTCGCCGTCGCCGACGCCCTCACCCGCCCCATCGGCCACCCCGGTTGCGACCGCCTCTCCGCCGCCCTTCGAGCGGTCGACACCGGAGCCGTTCGCGGTCGAACGGGCCCCGTGCAAACGCGGACGAGCCCCGCAGCGGCGAGCGGCGCGGCGCCCGGAAGCTTCGAAGCGGCGGGCGCGCGGGCGGCAGCGCAGCAGGCGAGCGGAGGCGCACCGACGTTCGAGCGATGACAGCAATTGGTGTGCGGAGCGAAAGGTCTGGGGCGTTTATGCCGTTGGATGGGCATGGGTCCGCCGCCCCGCCATGGCGAGCTCGCCGCCACCGAGCTCCCGCTGCACCTGAGTGTCAACGTCACCGACGACTGGATCGAGGGCGTCGAGTTCGGCTCCGTCATCGACGGCCGCCCGGCCTCGCAGACGGTTGAGATCGACGCGCAGGAGGTCCGCCTCCTTCTGAGGACCGACGACGGTCCGGTGTGCGGCTTCGCCGTGCGCGCGTTCTCGACCACCGATCTCGATGGGCTCGACCTGTTCGAAGGTCCACGCTTTCGCGTCCCGCTGCTCGGCCTCGACGCCGCAACGGTCGGAGAGGTCGTGCTGATGGCACGCTCGCGCTTCCAGGTCTCGACCGCCGACGTGTGCTTCTTCGAACTCGCGCTCACCTGCGCAGACGCCGACGACGACCTCGAAGCCGCCGCCGGTCACTGGCTGTCGTGTGCCGAGGCCGGCGACATGCGCGGGCTGTTCGGCCTGGGGTACACCTTGTTCGACCTCGGCCGTCACCATGAGGCCTACACGCAGCTGCGCCGCTACTCGCGAACTCGCGCCGCACAACTCGTGGGCCTGGCTCTGGCTCGGCCGTGCAGCAGAGGCGCTCGGCGAGGTCGCCGAGGCGGCCTCGGCCTACCGGGCGGCCATCCGGCGCCAGGACGAGGGCTCGTTCCGCACGGACGCCGCCACCCGGCTGCGGATCCTCGAGCGCCGCGCCCGCGCGGAGCAGTCGCGGTGATCCGGCTGCTGGCGATTGCGGTGGCGATCCTCGCCGCCGCCTCGGCCCCTGCCGCGGCCATCATCGAGCTGCCCGACCCGCTGCCGGTCATCGCGCACAACCCGGCCGATCGACTCGCCCGCGAGCCGATCGAGGCATTCCGCTACGACGGCGCCAGCAAGTGCACCCCCCACGCCCGGCGGCCGGGGGTCGAGCACTTCACGGACTGGATCGACAAGGAGTTCGCGGGCGTCAGCTGGGGCACCTACCGCTGCGAGAAGTGGGACAAGGGCTCGGCGTCGCTGCACTCCGAGGGCCGCGCATTGGACTGGCACCTCGACGCGAGCAAGAAGGCCGACGCCCGCGAGGCCGAGCGGCTGATCACGCTGCTGCTCGCTCCCGACAAGCGTGGCGAGCCCCAGGCGCTCGCGCGCCGGATGGGCGTTCAGGAGCTGATCTGGGACTGCGGCTACTGGCGCCAGGGGATGACCGAGTTCTCCGGCCTCGACGACTGCTTCAAGCCCAACGGCACCAAGCGCGCCCGCATCGACCGCACACAGGCTCACATGGACCACGTGCACATCGGCTTCACGCTCAAGGGCGCGATGGGCCGAACCTCCTTCTGGCGCTGAGCCCCGCCGACGCGAAGGTTGCGAGGTCGTTCGGGGGCGGTCATGCACCACCACCGGCGCGTAGATCGCCGGCGGTGGCTCGGCCGGAAGCGCCAGCTGGGGTTCAAACCCTATGGGTGCTCGAGCACCTCGCGCCGATAGCTGTCGCAGAGCTTCCCTCCTGAAATCGCCGCGTCGGGACGTCCTCTGAGCAGGGGCAACCCGGCGCGGCGTGGGCTCTTCCTCAACTACGCTCGCGAAGGGTGACCGACGGCGCGAAGGCTGACGACGTTCTTCTCGCGACGGTCCGCGACTTCGCGGACCGCGCGGGCGCGCTACGCGTGGCCGTCGTGCTCGATCGCGGCGAAGGTCACGTCGCCCCGACCATCGAGGCGGAACCCACTGAGCCCCTCACGATCAGCGCCGGGGACGCCAACTTCATCGTCCCGCCCGCCGACCTCGTCGGCGTGATGCCGATCCATATCGACCTGCCGAAGCCGGTTCCCGCGACCGCCCTCAACATCGATCTCTCACTGGAGCAGATCGAGGCGCCGATCGGCGTGGTCGACGCACTGGCGGACGCAGTCGCGTCACTGGCGAAGGCGATGGGCGGTCGCAGCGTCGCAATCGCCGAATTCGCGACCCGCTCCGGTGAACCGCTCTCGATCGCGGCTCGCATCGGTGAGCAGCCCGTGCTCACCGCCGGCGAGCACCAATTCCAGCTCTGACACCGCGTCACCACCGGGGCTAACGTGGGTTATTCCCATCGGCAGTGGCACTAGATAGCTCCCCAAAACAGGCGAAGACGGTCGAGGATCGCGAACGAGTAATCGTGCGCTTCGCCGGCGATTCCGGCGACGGCATGCAGCTCGCCGGCACCCGTTTCACCGACGCGACCGCGATGTTCGGCAACGACCTCGCGACACTTCCCGACTTCCCCGCGGAGATCCGCGCCCCCGCCGGAACGGTCGGCGGCGTGAGCGCCTTCCAGATCCACTTCGCGAGCCGCGACATCCTCACGCCCGGCGACACGCCGAACGTGCTCATCGCGATGAACCCCGCCGCGCTGAAGGCGAACATGGCGCTGCTCGAGCGCGGCGCCACGATCATCGTCAACGAGGACGCCTTCACGGTGCGCGGTCTGCAGAAGGCCGGCTACGCCGACGGCAACCCGCTCGAGGACGGCTCGCTCGATGCCTTCCAGCTCAAGCGCGTGCCGATGACGAGCCTCGTCCAGCGTGCCGTCGAGGGTATGGAGGGCGTGTCGACCCGTGACGCGCAGAAGGCGCGCAACCTGTTCGCGCTCGGACTCGTCTCCTGGCTCTACGACCGTCCGGTCGACGTCATCGAACGCTGGATCGACGGCAAGTTCGGGGCCAAGCCGCACGTGCGCGACGCCAACCTGGCCGCCTTCCGCGCCGGCTGGAGCTTCGGCGAGACCTCTGAGCTGATCGACGTGCAGGTGCGCGTGGCCCCCGCGACCGACGTCGAGCCGGGCACCTACCGCAACGTCAACGGCACGCAGGCGACCGCGCTCGGCCTGGTCGCGGCGTCGCTGCGCTCAGGGCTGCCACTGCTGCTCGGCGCGTACCCGATCACCCCGGCGTCCGAGTTGCTGCACGAGCTCAGCCGCCACGAGCGGCTCGGTGTGCGCACGATCCAGGCAGAGGACGAGATCGCCGCCGCCTCGATCGCCCTCGGCGCAGCGTTCGCAGGCAACCTCGGCGTGACCGCGACCTCGGGACCGGGCCTCGATCTCAAGACGGAGACGATCGGGCTCGCGGTGATGCTCGAGCTCCCGATGATCATCATCGACGTCCAGCGCGGCGGGCCGTCCACGGGGCTGCCGACCAAGACCGAGCAGTCCGACCTGCTGCAGGCCCTCTACGGCCGTCACGGGGAGAGCCCGCTGCCGGTAATCGCCCCAAGCAGCCCAGGCCAGGCGTTCGACGCGATCATCGAAGCCGCACGGATCGCCGTCACCTACCGCACCCCCGTGATCTTCCTGAGTGACCTGTTCGTCGCGAACTCATCCGAGCCGTGGCGCATCAAGAAGGCTGTCGACCTCCCCCGCATCGATCCCCGCTTCTACACCACGCTCCCCGAAGAGGGGGAGCGCTTCCGCCCCTACGACCGCGACGACCGGCTCGCGCGGCCGTGGGTCGTCCCCGGAACCCCCGGCCTGCAGCACCGCATCGGCGGCCTGGAGAAGCAGGACGGCACGGGCGACATCTCTTACGACGGCGCCAACCACGAGCGCATGACGCAGCTGCGTGCCGCGAAGGTCGCCGGGGTCGACGTGCCCGACCTCGAGGTCGCCGGGGACGTGGACGCAGACCTCCTGATCATCGGCTGGGGCTCGAGCTACGGCTCGATCCGCGCCGGCGTCCGTCGCGCCCGGGAGGGCGGCGCGCGGGTCGCCGTCACCCACTTCCACCACCTCAACCCGCTGCCCGCCAACACCGGCGAGGTGCTGCGCGGCTACCAGCGCGTGCTGCTGCCCGAGATGAACTCGGGCCAGCTCGCCAAGGTCCTCCGCGCGGAGTTCCTCGTCGACGTCGAGAGCTACGCGAAGGTCCGTGCCCAGCCGCTGTTCGCGGCGGAAATCGAACGGGAGATCCTCAGGCGTGTCTGAAGTGCTGACCAAGGCCGACTTCCAGTCAGACCAGGAGACGCGCTGGTGCCCGGGCTGTGGCGACTACGCGGTGCTCGCCGCCGTCCAGAGCTTCTTCCCCGAGCTGGGCATCCCGCCGGAGAACATCGTGTTCGTCTCGGGCATCGGGTGCGCGGGCCGCTTCTCCTACTACATGGACACGTACGGGATGCACGGCATCCACGGCCGTGGCCCGGCGCTCGCGACCGGCATCGCTGCGGCGCGCGACGACCTCTCGATCTGGCTCGTGACCGGTGACGGCGACGCGCTGTCCATCGGCGGCAACCACCTCATCCACGCGTTGCGCCGCAACGTGCCGGTGAAGATCCTGCTCTTCAACAACCAGATCTACGGCCTCACCAAGGGCCAGGTCTCCCCGACCTCCGAGATGGGGAAGGTGACGAAGTCGACCCCGTTCGGCTCGATCGACGGGCCCTTCAACCCAGTGAGCCTGGCGCTCGGCGCCGAGGCCACCTTCGTCGCGCGCACCGTGGACACGGACAAGCAGCACCTGACGGCCATGCTGCGCGCCGCCGCCGCCCACGAGGGCGCGGCGCTGATCGAGATCTACCAGAACTGCCCCGTCTTCAACGACGGCGCCTTCGACGCCCTGCGCGACAAGAAGGCCGCCGCGGTCAACGCCATCCGCCTCGAACACGGCCGGCCCATCGTCTTCAACGAAGGCACGCGCCAGGTCGTGCGGGACGGCGCTGGCGTCCGCATCACCGATGCGGGGGACGGCGACCCCGTCATCCACGACGCGCACGCCGAGGACCCGAGCCTCGCCTTCGCGCTGTCGCGCCTCAGCATGGTCCCGAACGGCCCGACGCCGGTCGGCATCTTCCGCGGCGTCGATCGCCCCGCGCACGGCGCCGGCCGGGCGCGTGCCACGGGAGCCGGCGACGAGGAACTCGACGCACTGCTCAGCGCCGGCGACACCTGGACGATCGCGTGAGCCCCGGGCTCTTCTGCCGCCACAACCGCTTCGCTCGAGCTGCCCGATCTGCTCGCGCGACACGAAGCCGGCGTCGTCGTCGACGCGCACACGCACGGCGGCCAAGCGCGCGCCGGGCGGACAGCGCCGGGGCATGGTGACCAAGCGCCTGGCCCGCGCCACCGACGACGGGTACCGCAACGACCTCGTCCCCGGCATCAAGGCGACGGCCGACGCCGAGCGCCTCGCGGCGGCGCTCGCGGTCGGCGTGGAGCAGCTCGACCGCCGCGAGCCCGTCGACATCCCGACTGCCGCCGAGAGCGCGTTCGGGGACGCGCGACGCCCTTGACGGGTGGAAGCCGCCGGTGGAGAGCGGCGAGTGGACACCTCAGCGGCGCTTCGCCCGCTGGTTCGACAGGCTGCGCCTGCCCGGCACGACGCGTGCCCAGCGCTTCGCCTTCCTCGTCACGCTCGGTCCCTCGCACAACCTCGAGGCCGACGCCCTGCACTTCGACATCAAGGGCGAGGACGCCACGACGCTGGCGGCCAAGCGCGCCCTGAACTCGGGCGACGCAATGTTGCTCGAACGCCGCGCCGCAGCGCTGGCCGAGGCAACGGACGTGCCGATCGCCGCGCTGGACTTCGCCCTTTCGGTGTGGGAGGCGGGCGACGAGCTGCCCGCAGCGCCCGACGGCCTTATCCGCGCCGCACTGAAGCTCCCTTAGCCTCCGCGCGCATGGCGACCTCGGCCGCCCGTTCGCTTCCCGCCTCGCGGATCGCCCTGACCGCGCGGTTCTACGTCCCTGTGGGGCTGGGGCTCCTCGCCGCCCTGTCGGTGCTCTTGCGCGTCGGCGTGTTCAACGCGGGCCTGTGGATCGACGAGGGCCTGTCCGTCGGGATCGCCGATCGGCCGCTCTTCGACATTCCCGGCGTGCTGCGCCAGGACGGTTCGCCGCCGCTGTATTACATGGCGCTGCACCTCTGGATCAACGCCATCGGTACGCGCACGGAGGAGGCGCTGCACGCGTTCTCGCTGGTGTTCGCGGTGCTGACCATCCCGGTCGCCTACGCCCTGCTGCGGTCCCTGGTCTCGGCGCGCGCGGGCTGGATCGGGGCCGTCCTGTTCGCCAGTAACCCGTTCCTGACGCAGTACGCGCAGGAGGCCCGCATGTACTCGCTGGTCGTGCTGCTCAGCATGCTGACCTGCGCCACGTTCGCGGCCGCCTTCGCGCTGCGGCCCGGCCGGCGCTGGACGCTCGGCTTCGCGGCGGCGACGGTGACGCTGCTCTACACGCACAACTGGGGGCTGTTCCTCGGCGCCGGCCTGGCGTTCGGGTTCGGCGCACTGCTGGTGCTCGCGGAAGACCGGCGAGCCCTTTTGAAAGAAGGCCTCATCGCCTTCGGCGTCATCGCGGTGGCGTACGCGCCCTGGGTGCCCACGCTGCTCTTCCAGAGCGCGCACACCGGCGCGCCCTGGGCGCGGCCGCCCGACTTCGAGACCCTCACCGAGGCGCCCGCCAACCTGCTCGGCTTCACCGGCCAGTACCTGCTGCTGGTCGGCGCGGGGGCCGGCCTCGCCTCGCTCGCCTCCGCGCGCCGGTGGACGGCCGAAGGCCGCGCGGCACTCGTCCTCGCCATCGCCGGTGTTCTCGCTCTCCTGATCCCCTGGGTGATCTCGAACGTGTCGCCGGCGTGGGCGACCCGGTACACCGCCGTCGCGCTCGGACCGCTGCTGCTGCTGGCGGCGATCGGCCTCGCGCGCGCCGGGCGGCTCGGCATCGCCGTGCTGGCGCTCCTCGCCCTGCTGTGGGTAGCCAAGGACATCCCCACCCAGAAATCCAACGTGCGCGCGGTGGCGTCGGGCATCGCTCCGAGCCTGGCCGCAGGCGATCTCGTCGTCGCAACGCAACCCGAGCAGGTCCCCGTCCTGCACTACTACCTCGACGGTGTCGGCGGCCTCGAGTTCGCGACCCTCACCGGGCCGGTCGCAGACCTCGGCGTCACGGACTGGCGGGACGGAGTGGACCGGCTGCGGGCCACGTCCGTGGCGGCCGACCTCGACCCGTTGCTCGATGCCGTTCCAGTCGGGCGCCGAGTCGTGCTCGTCCGGCCGTTCACCGACATCCTGGCGCGCTGGCGGGCTCCGTGGACGCGGCTGATCCGGATCCGCAGCGCAGCCTGGGAGCAGCGCTTGCGCAGCGACAACCGCTTCCGGGTAGTCAGCCAGCAGCCGACGACCTCGGAGCGGCGGGCCCACGAGGTCGGCGCGACGGTCTTCGTGCGGCAGGCCGGGCAATAGCCTGACCCGGAGTAAGGCCATGAGCAGCATCGGATCCGACACCGCTGAGTTCGACCGCGTTCGCCGCCCAGGCGCGACACGTGGCCGACGCCCGATCGCCGTGCTCGGGGGAGGGCCCGCCGGGTTGACCGCCGGCTACCTGCTCGCCAAGCG
>CAVXBH010000008.1:0-28977 GCA_963759945.1 uncultured Solirubrobacteraceae bacterium
CCCCTGTGTCGCACCCGTTCTGCGGTGATTGCAACCGCATCCGCCTGACCGCAGACGGCCGGCTGCGGACCTGCCTGTTCTCGCTCAACGAGACCGACCTGCGCGAGCCGCTACGGACAGGCGCGACGGACGACGAGCTCGAGCTCATCATCCGCGAAGCCGTGTGGCGCAAGGAGCTCAAGCACCACATCAACGAGCCGGGCTTCATCCAGCCCGAGCGCTCGATGTCGCAGATCGGCGGCTAGGCGCCCAGTGCTTACGGCGAGACGAGGGCGGCCATGATCTGGTCGTCCAGATGGTCGCGCTGCTCGCCGGGATCGACCGGATGCTCGTCGATGTGCGGAAGGGTGAACTCGCCGAGCTCATCTTCGACTTCAAGTGTCGTCTGTTGGCTCATGTCTTCGAAGGTACCCCCGAGTGCCTTTGGCGCAAGTAAAAACCCCCCGGCCGGGGGGTCGATCACGTGTTGACCCGCGAGGAGGCCTGGGCGCTGATCGCCCGTCACGCGGTGTCTCTGGGCACTGAGAGGGTGCGACTCGACGATGCGGTGGGGCGGATCGTTGCGGAGGACGTGGCCTCGCCGATCGACATCCCGGGGTTCGATCGGTCGGCGATGGATGGGTGGGCGGTGCGCTCGGCGGATGTCCCCGGGAGGTTGCGCGTCGTCGGAGAAGTTGCCGCCGGCGCCGCTGGGGACTTCGCGGTTGGTGAAGGAGAAGCCGCCCGGATCTTCACGGGTGGTGCTCTGCCCTCTGGTGCTGATGCGGTGGAGAGGCAGGAGGTCGTGGCTCTCTTGGACAACGGCAGCATTGAGGTGGCGGATGCGGTGCGGCGCGGTCGGAACGTTCGCTACTGCGGTGAGGACGTGCCTGCGGGATCTGTGGTGCTGCCGGCAGGCTCGCGGGTCGGTCCGCATTCGCTCACGGCGGTCGCCGCGGCCGGGGTTGTGCACTTGCCGGTGTTCCGACGCCCGAGGGTGCACGTCCTGGCGACGGGTGATGAGCTGGTGCCGCCCGGACAGCCGCTCGGGCCGGGCCAGATCCACGAGACCAACTCGCTGACGTTGCGCGCCCTCGCCGCGCGGACGGGTGCGGAGGTCGTCGACCTGGGCATCGCTCCTGACGACCGCGACGACATCGAGGCGCGCGTGCGCCGGGGCCTGAGCGAAGGAGACGTACTGCTCGTCGCGGGCGGCGTCTCCGTCGGCGACCACGATCACGTCAAGGGCGCACTCGACCGCGCCGGCGTCGAGGAGCTGTTCTGGCGGGTCAAGCTCAAGCCGGGCAAGCCGCTGTTCTGCGGGCGGACCGGCGACGGGACATGGGCGTTCGGCCTGCCGGGCAACCCGCTGTCCGGCGTCTGCACGTTCCTCGTCTTCGTCGAGCCTCTGCTGCGCCGCCTCGCCGGCGAGACCGATGCGGTCGAGGCCCGCACGGTCGTGCGCACCACGCAGGAGATCGCGCCGGAGGACGACCGCACGACGTACCTGACGGCCACCCTCACGCCCGGGGCCGGCGGCATCCCCGAGGCGACGCCGACGCAGCAGCAGGGCTCGGCGATGACCCTCGCCCTCGCTCAGGCCGACGCCTTCATCGTCGCCCCGCACACGGCGCCGTCCGTGCCGGCCGGCGGTCTCGTCGACGCGCTGCTGCTGTAGGCGTGGCCGCCGACCGGATCGCCCGCGACGCCTTCTCGATCGGCCTCGCCACCGGTGTCTACGCCGTGTCCTTCGGAGTGCTCTCCGTGACGGCCGGGCTTTCGGTCGCGCAGACCTGCGTGCTGTCGCTGGCGTGCTTCACGGGTGCCTCGCAGTTCTCGTTCGTATCGGTGCTCGGCGCCGGCGGGTCCGTCCTCGCCGCGCTCGGTCCGTCCGTCCTCCTCGCCGCGCGCAACGGCGTCTACGCACTGAGCCTGCGGTCCGTCCTGAGGCGCCCGCTCGCCGACGCCCACCTGGTCATCGACGAGACCACGGCGATGGCGGTCGCGCAGGAGGAGGAGGCGGACAAGCGCCGGGCGTTCCTGCTCACGGGTGCCTCCGTGTTCCTGTTCTGGAACGCCGGCACGCTCATCGGCGCGCTGGCCGGCGGAGGCATCGACCCGAAGGATCTCGGCCTCGACGCGCTGTTCCCCGCCGTCTTCATCGCACTGCTGGCACCGCAGCTGCGGCGCTCAGGTGCAGGCGCGGCGGCCCTTGCCGGGGTCGTCGTCGCGCTCGCGCTGCTCCCGTTCACGCCCGCTGGAGTGCCGGTCATGGCCGCCGCCGCAGCGGGAGTGATCGCGCTGGCGGCGCGGCGATGAGCTGGGCGGGCGTGCTCGCCCTGTGCGGCGCCTCGTACGCGTTGAAGGCCGCGGGTGCCCTGCTCGCGAGCCGGGTCGACGCTCAAGCCGCCGAGCGCTGGGGACTCGAGCTGCTGGTCGTGCCGGTGCTCGCTGCGCTGATCGCGGTGCAGACGCTCGGGGGCGATCAGGAACTCGTGCTCGACGCCCGCGCTCCCGCGGTGCTGGTGGCCGCCGTGCTCGTCTGGCGGCGGGCACCGTTTCTCCTGGTCGTCGTCGCCGCCGGCGCCACCGCGGCGATCCTGCGGCTGATCTAGCGGCCGCGCTCGCGATCCAGGCGGCGCCGGTCGCGCTTGGTCGGGCGCCCGCCGCCGTCGTCGAAGCGCGGGCGGGTGAGCCGCCGCTGCTCCGCGGCCTCTCCGCGTGCCTTGACCGACTCCTCGGACTCCGTGTAGAGCAGGACGGCCTCGGATGCCGGGCCGCGGCGCTCCGCCAGCGCGTGCACCTCGATGAGGCGCTTGGTCGGTCCGATCCGCAACTCGAGCTTGTCGCCCGGCTTGACCTCGCGAGCCGGTTTGGCGACCGCGCCGTTGATCGTCACGCGGCCGGCTTTCAGCGCGTCTGCCGCGATCCCACGTGTCTTGACGAGGCGAGCCGCCCACAACCACTTGTCGATCCGCATACTCACGTCTCAGTATGCGGGAGATCGAGACTCCGCAGGGCCCCGCGCGCGTCCTCGAGCAGGACGCGCAGGGCGCGTGGGCGCGGATGGTCGTCCACCACGGCGCCGGTGGCTCCGTCTCGGCACCGGACCTGCAGGTCGCCGCGCGCGTCGCGCTCGAGAACGGCGTGAGCGTCGCGCTCGTCGAGCAGCCGTACAAGGTCGCCGGGAAGAAGTCGACGCCCAGGCCCGAGCGCCTCGACGAGGCGCATCACGCGGTGGTCGCCGCCCTCCCCCACGACCTCCCCCTCATCAACGCCGGCCGGTCCTCGGGTGCGCGCATCGCGTGCCGGACGGCGGCCGCCACCCCCGCCATCGGGGTGCTCGCCCTCGCCTTCCCGCTGGTCACTCCGAAGGGCACGAGCCGACAGCACGAGATCGACCAGGTGACCGTCCCGCTGCTCATCGTGCAGGGCGCCAACGACCGCTTCGGGGTGCCCGAGAACGCCACCGTGATCAAGGGCGATCACGGCCTGAAATCGGACCATGGTGCGCTCGCTGACGCGATCAAGAGTTGGCTGAACGCCGTTCGGCGTTGAGGAGTAACGTCAGCCCGAACGACTGGGAGGAGAGCCCGTCTATGTCACGCGTCAGCGTGTCCGTGGAAGTCAACGGCACTCGGTACGACAAGGAGGTCGAGGCGCGATTGCTGCTCGTGCACTTCCTGCGTGACGAGCTGGGCCTGACCGGCACCCACGTGGGGTGCGACACCTCCAACTGCGGCGCGTGCACCTGTCATCTCAACGGCGAAGCCGTGAAGAGCTGCACGGTGCTGGCCGTCCAGGCCGATGGCTCCGAGGTCACGACGATCGAGGGCATCGGCAGCGCCCCGGACAACCTGCACCCCGTGCAGGAGGCCTTCTGGAACAACCACGGCCTGCAGTGCGGCTACTGCACGCCCGGGATGATCATGGCGAGCGTGGACCTGCTCAAGCGCACGCCGGACCCGAGCGAAGAGGAGATCCGCGAGGCCCTCGCCGGCAACCTCTGCCGCTGCACGGGCTACCACAACATCGTCAAGTCGGTCCGCGACGCGGCCTCGAAGGGAGCGCCCGCATGACCGTGGCACCCGAGAAGTTCGTCGGCCAGGCCCTCCGCCGCAAGGAGGATCCGCGGCTGATCACCGGCCGCGGCCGCTACGTGGACGACCTCACGCCCCAGGGCACGCTGTGGTGCGCGTTCGTGCGCTCGCCAGAAGCGCACGCGAAGATCGTCTCCATCGACAAGTCGCTCGCCGAGCAGCGCGACGACGTGTTCGCCGTCTTCACCGGCGAGGACATGGCCGACCTCGGCATCCTCGACGCGCTCCCGATGGCCTGGGTGCCGCCCGAGGTCGAGGTCCGAAACTTCCCTCACTGGCCGCTGGCCCGCGGCGAGGTCAACCACGTCGGCGACCCCGTCGCCGTCGTCATCGGCGAGGGCCGCTACGCGATGCAGGACGCGGCCGAGGACGTCTTCGTGGAGTACGAGCCGCTCCCCCCCGTCACGGACATCGAAGCGGCGCTGATCGATGGCTCGCCGCTCGTCCATGAGGAGAACGGAACCAACGAGGTCCATCAGTGGTCGCTCGGTGGCGGCGACCTCGAGGCGGCGTGGGCCGAGGCCGACGTCATCTGCGAGCGTCGCATCGTCAACCACCGCATCGCCGGCGCGCCGATCGAGCCGCGAGGGGTCGTGGCCGAGCCCCGCGGAACCGGTCTCACCCTCACGACCTCCACCCAGGTCCCGCACTTCGTGCGGCTGTTCCTGGCGCTGCTCCTCGGCGAGTCCGAGGAGAAGGTCCGCGTCATCGCCCCTGAGGTGGGCGGCGGCTTCGGCGCCAAGCTCCAGGTCTACGGCGAGGAGATCCTCCTGACCGCCGCCGCGCGCA
Source organism: uncultured Solirubrobacteraceae bacterium (assembly GCA_963759945.1). Taxonomy (GTDB): domain Bacteria; phylum Actinomycetota; class Thermoleophilia; order Solirubrobacterales; family Solirubrobacteraceae; genus DATLGB01. The sequence continues at coordinate 4,869 of CAVXBH010000008.1, forward strand.
AGCTCGGCCGGCCGGTGAAGTGGATCGAGACCCGGTCGGAGAACATGATGGTCACCCATCACGGGCGCGATCAGATCGCCGACATCAAGATCGGTGCGAAGTCCGACGGCACGGTCACCGGCATCCACGCCAAGATCACGGCGGACATGGGGGCCTACCTCATGCTGCTGACGCCGACGGTCCCGGCCCTCGGCGCCTTCGTGATGGGCGGGGTCTACGACTTCCCCGCCGTCCAGACCGACATCACCGCCGTCTACACGAACAAGTGCCCGACGGACGCGATCCGCGGGGCCGGCCGCCCCGAGGCCACGCACATGATCGAGGTCACCATGGACCAGCTCGCGGATGAGCTGGGCATGGATCGGCTCGAGCTGCGGCGGAAGAACTTCATCACGGAGTTCCCCGCGGAGACGGCGCTCGGGATCGTCTACGACTCCGGCGACTACCACGCCGCGCTGGACAAGCTGCTCACGCATTTCGACGTCGAGGGCTTCGAGCAGGAGCGTGCGGAGGCCAAGGCGCGCGGCAAGCTGCTCGGCTGCGGCTTCTCCACCTACACGGAGATCTGCGGACTCGCACCGAGCCGCGTCACCGGGCCGCAGGGCTTCGGCCTGCAGACCGGCCTGTGGGAGTCCGCGATGGTGCGGGTGCACTTCACCGGCGCCGTGACCGCCTACACGGGGACCTCGCCTCACGGCCAGGGCCAGGAGACGACGTTCGCGCAGCTGATCGCGGACCGGCTCGGCACGGACCCGGAGAACGTGGAGATCCTCCACGGCGACACCGCGACGGGGCCGCACGGTCTCGGCACCTACGGGTCACGCACGACCGCCGTCGGCGGCGAGGCGCTGATCCGAGCGACGGAGAAGGTCGTCACCAAGATCAAGAAGGTCGTCGCGCACACGCTGGAGGCAGCACCGGAGGACATCGAGCTCTCCGACGGGAAGTTCTCCGTCAAAGGCTCACCGGACAAGGGCATGACGCTCGCGGAGGCGTCCGGTGCCGCGTTCATCCCCGGCGAGGGGTGGCCCGAGGACCTCGAGCCCGGCCTCGAGGAGACCGCGTTCTATGACCCGTCGAACTTCGTCTTCCCGTTCGGCGCGCACGTGGCGGTCGTCGAGGTCGACCCCGAAACGGGCAACGTCGACGTCAAGCGCTACGTCGCGGTCGACGACTGCGGGCCCGCGATCAACCCGATGCTCATCGACGGGCAGGTGCACGGCGGCGTCGTGCACTCGATCGGCCAGGCGCTGTACGAACGCGTCCACTACGACGAGAACGGACAACTCGTGACCGGCACGTTCGTCGACTACTGCCTGCCCAGCGCGGCGGACGTCCCCAATATCGAGACGGACCGGACGGAGACCCCGTCCCCCACGAACTCGCTCGGCGTCAAGGGCGTCGGCGAGGCCGGCACGATCGCTGCGACCGCGGCGATCACCAACGCGGTGATCGATGCGCTCAAGCCCGCCGGCATCACGTTCATGAACATGCCGTTGACCCCCAATCGCATCTGGGAGGCTCTCAATGATCCCCGCTGAGTTCGACTACCTCGCTCCGGACACCCTCGACGAGGCGCTGTCGCTGCTCGCGGAGGATCCGGAGGCGAAGGCGCTTGCTGGCGGGCATTCGCTGCTGCCGCTGATGAAACTGCGGCTGGCGGCGCCGACCCGCCTGGTCGACCTCCGGCGGGTGCCGGGACTCCAGGGCATCTCGCGCGAGAACGGACACGTGCGCATCGGGGCGATGACGACGCACACCGCCGTCGCCGACGCCGGCCTCGGCCTGGCCTCCGAGGCCGCGTCGACCATTGCCGACCCGCAGGTCCGCAATCGCGGCACCCTGGGCGGCACGCTCGCCCACGGTGACCCGGCTTCGGACATGCCTGCGGTGCTGATGGCGTTCGAGGGCACGATCACCGCCATGAAGCCGGGCGGCCAGTCGCGCGAGATCCCGTCGACGGACTTCTTCCGCGACTACCTCGAGACGGCGCTCGAGTCCGGTGAGCTGATCACGGAGATCCGGATGCCGGCGCCCGACGGCTGGACCCACGGCTACGAGAAGTTCGCCCGCCGCCAGGAGGACTGGGCGATGGTCGCCGTGTCCGCCCTGGTCAAGCGCGACGGCGATACGTGCTCCGACGTCCGCATCGGCCTCACCCACATGGGCAACGTTCCGCTGCGGGCGACCGCGGTCGAGGACGCGCTGCGGGGGCAGCCGCTCAACGCGGACACGATCAAGGCCGCGGCGGCGCATGCCGCGGATGGGACGTCGCCGCCGGCGGACCTCAACGCGTCGCAGGACTACAAGCGCCATCTGGCGAGCGTGCTGTGCGCCAGGGCGTTGACGTCAGCAGCCGGTTGACAGTTGACGACGTTGCGGATGCGCTGGCCGGCCAGGGCTACCTGGCCGACCGGGCGCTCGCGACCGCGGTCCACCTGGCCGAGACGCTCGAGCAGCCGCTGCTGCTCGAGGGCGAGGCAGGGGTCGGAAAGACCGAGGTGGCCAAGGCGCTGGCCGCCGCGCGTGGCGCTCGGCTGATCCGGTTGCAGTGCCATGAGGGCATCGATGTCCACCACGCCCTGTACGACTGGGACTTCCAGCGACAGCTGCTCGCGCTGAGGGGCGAGTCTGGTGAGGACGAGCTGTACTCGCGACGGTTCCTGTTGCGCCGACCGCTGCTGGAAGCCTTGGAGGCCGAGGAGCCAGTCGTCTTGTTGATCGATGAGATCGATCGCGCGGATGACGAGTTCGAGGCGTTCCTGCTGGAACTGCTGTCGGACTTCCAGGTGTCGATCCCGGAGCTGGGGACGATCGTGGCCAACCGCCGGCCGACCGTCGTATTGACGTCGAACCGGACGCGTGAGCTGCACGACGCGCTCAAGCGCCGCTGCCTCTACCACTGGATCGACTACCCGACGGTCGAGCGCGAACTCGAGATCGTGCGCGCGCGGCTGCCGGGCGTGCCGGAGGAGATCGCAGTCAAGGTCACGGACGCCGTCGCGAAGCTGCGAGAGGCCGACCTCTACAAACTGCCAGGCGTCGGAGAGACGATCACGTGGGCCCGTGCGCTGGTGGCGCTCGGGGACGCCGGGTCACTGAGGGAGACGCTCGGCGTCGTGCTCAAGGTCCGCGAGGACGTGGAGCGTGTGCTTGCGGGCGATCTCTGAGATCGCCCGGCGCATGCGCGAGCGCGGCGCCCGGGTCGGTGTCGGCGAGGTGCTTGCCGCTCATCGGGCCCTCGCCGTCACGGAACCTCGCGATCATCTGATTGCCCTGCGTGCTGCTCTCTGCTCATCGCGCCGCGACCTGGCTCACTTCGATGCCGCTGTTTCGCCCTTTGTCACCGAGGAAGGGGTGCTCGACGACCTCATGCGGGCAGCGAGTGCCGTCCTGCCTCGCACTGCACTCCCCACGCCCACCTCGACGCCCGTGGCGCTTGAGGATGAGCCCCTGCCGGCTGCCTTCAGTGACGAAGAGCTGCTGATGGAGAAGGACTTCGCCGTGTACACCGCTGCCGAGCGCGTCGCCGCTCGCGAGGTGCTGCGGCGCCTCGCTCGTCGCGGGCCGACGCGGCTGTCGCGCCGCACCCGGCCGGCTCGCCACGGCCGCCCGGACCCGCGCGCGACGTTGAGGGAGACCGCCCGGCGTGGACGGGAGTGCGTTCGGGTTCGGAAACCGAGCCCGAACCGCACGCTCGATGGTCCTGGTCGTCGACGTGTCGGGCTCGATGTCGCCCTACGCGCGCATGCTGCTCCAGTACGCGCAGGCGGCGGTGGCTGCGCGGCGGCGGGTCGAAGCGTTCGCGCTCGGGACGCGGCTGACGCGCATCACCCGCGAGCTGGCGGGCCGCGACCCCGACCGGGCGCTCGCGCGCGCCGCCGAGCGGGTCGTGGACCTCGGCGGCGGGACCCGGATCGGCGAGGCGCTGTCCGAGCTCAACCGCACGTACGGCCGGCGCGTCGGCCGCGGCGCCGTCGTCGTGATCCTCTCTGACGGCTGGGACCGCGGCGAGCCGGAGCTGCTCGGCGCGGAGATGGCACGGCTGCGCCGCAGCGCGCACCGGCTCGTGTGGCTGAACCCGCTGGCGGCCGACCCGGCCTACGCGCCGCTGACCCAGGGGATGCGAGCGGCCCTCCCCCACGCCGACGACTTCCTGCCCGGTAACTCGCTGCGCTCACTGACGGCGCTTGCTGAACTGATGGAGAGCATCGAGTGAGGGCGCTCGTGCTCGCGGCCGGCGCCGGCACGCGCTTCGGCGGCCCGAAGCAACTCGCGCTGATCGACGGCAGACCGTTGCTCGCGCATGTCCTCGAGACCGCCGCCCCCTATTCGCCATTGGCGGTTCTTGGTGCATATGCGACCACAATTCGCCAATCCGTCGACGTCGGCGACCACATCGTCATCGACGACTGGGAGGACGGCCAGTCGGCTTCGCTCCGCCAGGGAGTCGCGGCGGTCGGCGATGTCGACAGACTCCTCGTCCTCCTCGGTGACATGCCGTTCGTCACCCACGACGTCATCGAAGCCGTCATTGCCGAGCCAGGCTGCGTCCGGGCGACCTACAACGGCCTGCCCGGGCATCCGGTCGTCCTGGACCGGGAAGTTCTGAGTCGTGTTCCCGAGCTTCGCGGCGACACGGTGCCCGCGACCTCCTCCGAGGCTGCACGGAGGTCGAGGCCGCCCACCTCGCCGACCCGACCGACATCGACACCCCCGACCAGCTGGAGATCCCATGAAGATGACGCAGACGTTCGAGGTCGGAGCCCCGATCGAGGTCGTATGGGAAGCACTCAACGACATCGAGCGCATCGCGCCCTGCCTGCCCGGAGCCAACATCACGGGCCGCGACGAGGAGGGCAACTACACCGGCGAATTCACCGTCAAGCTCGGCCCGACGACTGCCAACTACAGCGGCAAGCTCAAGATCACCGAGGCCGACGAGGCGGCACGGCGCGCGACCCTCAACGCCCGCGGCACCGACAAGCGCGGCCAGGGCGGCGCAACGGCGACCATCATCAACTCCATGGAGGCGATCGACGGCGGCGGGACGCGCGTCACGGCCGACACCGACTTCACGATCACCGGCCGCCTCGCGCGCTTCGGCCGCGGCGGCATGATCGAGGACATCTCCAACCGCCTCCTGCGCGACTTCGCCAACTGCCTGCAGGCCCAGCTCGAGACGCCCGCGCCGGTGGAGACCGCCGCCGGCGTCGCCGGCACCCGGGCCGGCCCCCGTCCCGGCCGCGGCGCCGGTGAAGGGCGGCTCGCTGTTCCTCTCCGTCATGTGGGAGCGGATCAAGCGCCTGTTCGGCCGTCGGCCCTAGAGGCGATCGCGCCAACGGAGCGCGGCCGCGGCCACGTCACCGAGCGCCACCCTCAGCCCCTGGCGGTCGCCGGCGGCCCGGGCCGTCGTCAACGCGCGAAGCGTCAGCGCGAGCGGCCCGGGCCCGGCAGGACCCGGGGAGGAAGGTTGATCGGCAGCCCGCAGCGTGTGGACCTCGCGAGTGGCGGCGTCGGCCTGGTCGAGTGCCGCGCGCACACGCGCATCGGCCTCGTCGAGGCCGCGGTCACGCGCCCGGCGAGCACGGCCCGCCCGGTCGTTGGCCAGCCGCGCCCGACGCCGCGCATCCCGCAGACGCTCCTCGGCCCGGTCGGCACGCCGCTCCGCCGCGATCGCCCGCCGCTCCAGTGCGCGAACGTCAAGGCCCGACCCAGCGGCCGCCCGCGGCTCCGCCGCGTGCGGCGCACGCTGCGCCACCGCCGGTCGGGCGGCACCCGCCGCCCGTCGCGGACCCGGCCGCGCCGGCTCGAAGCCGGCCGCCTTCACCGCAGCGTCGAACGAGCCGCCGAAGGCGCGCTTCACCGCATTGGTCGAAGGCCACTCGCCGTCGTAGTAACGCTCAGCGCGCCACTCCTGCGCACGCCAGCGCGCCAGCGACGGGTTCCAGTCGGCCGAGCCGGGCGGCTCGCCGTAGCGGCCCTCCCACTCGAGGATCTTCTTGATGATTGATTCGCAGGTCCAGCGCGTCGTCCGACGCCCGCCCGCGAGATTCGCGGTCGGGGTCATCAGATGACTCGTTCCGCTTAGCCCGTGGCCTGGATCGGCTGCGTGTTCCAGCCGCGCGCCGTCGCACCCGTCATGGCGACGGGCTCGGTAACGACTGCGTGGAACATGGACAGGACCATCAGTCGAAGGTACCGGGCCGTCAAGCGTTTGTCGAGCCCACCCCAACCGGGTTCGAACCCGGGGTGGGTAGCTTCCGCGCATGAGCATCACCGACAACGGCCCGGAACCCAACGCGTTCGACATCGAGCACGAAACAGTCGCCAATCGGAACTACCGGACAGTCGCGTGGACCGGCAGATATCTCCAGGTGACCCTGATGTCGATTCCGCCTGGCGAGTCGATCGGGCTCGAGGCGCACCCGGAAACCGATCAGTTCCTGCGGGTGGATGCCGGTGAGGGCAGATGCGTCATGGGCCCCGGAGCCGACCGGCTGGACTTCGAGCAGGCCGTCAGCGACGGCTGGTCGATCCAGGTGCCCGCCGGCCTGTGGCACGACGTGATCAACACCGGGCAGGAGCCGCTGCAGCTCTACGCCGTGTATGCGCCGACGCATCATGCGCAGGGGATCGTGCAGGCCACGAGCGAGGACGCAGAGCGCGACGAGCAGGAAGGCCGGGACGAGCCGCCGTCGTGGTCGGTGCAGCCCGCAGGCGGGACCGCCGACGAGCACGCGTAGCCCGGGCAACCACGTCGGGGAGGGGCCGGTCAACGCGAACCGCGTCAGATTGGACCCGTAGTCCGGGGCCGATATGACACGGTTCGTGCTGACCGGCCGTCACGCAGCGCGGTAGCACGCGGCATCCCCCACGACTCCCCTCCCGCAGCGCCTAGAGCTCGAGCGTCTCGCCGTCGGCGGGGATGTCGACGCGGTCGCGGACGCCGGCGGCGACGAGGTGGCGGTGCAGCTCGTCGCGGGTGACCGGGCAGTGGTTGAGCGCCTCGAGGTGGACGGCGACGACGCGCGGGACGCGGCGGGCGACCTCGATCACCTGCTCGGGCGTCATAGAAATGGGACCGCCGCGGAGGAAGCGGGCGCCGCCGCTGTTGAGGATCACGACGCGGGGCTCGTGGGTGGCGAGCTCTTCCTCGAGCTCGGGGCACCAGACGCAGTCGCCCGTGATGTGGACGCCGTCGATGACGAAGCCGTTGACCGGGCCGAGCGGTTCCTCGTTCTCATCGACCGCGTGGCGCGCGCGGACGCGCGTGAGGGTCAGCGAGCCGAAGGCGGCCTCGGACTCCACGACGGTGACGTTGGTGAAGCCCTCCGGCACGTGCTGCGGGCCGCAGAAGAGCGGGACCGCCGGGTCCAGCAGATCCATCGCGGCCGGATCGAAGTGGTCGTTGTGGAGATGGGTGAGCAGCACCGCGTCGGCGCGGGCGACGATGTCGGCGGCCGGCTCCGGCAGGTCGACGAGTGGGTTGCGCTCGTCGCCTGCGGTGTTTGCGATCGGCGGGTAGGCGCCGGCGTCCCCGAGGAAAGGGTCGACGAGCAGCACTCCGGCCTCGGTGTGCAACTCGACGGTGGCGTTGCGCAGGAGCTTGAGCTTCATCGCGGGGTCATGAAGGCTACGGCCGTCTCGAGGCCTGCCTCCGGGCGCACGGTGACGATGCGGCGACCTCGCTGAACTGCGGCGCGGGGCTCGCCGACCAGGTCGGCGGGCAGTTCGGAGAAGTCGTCGACGATGGCGACGAGACCCCAGATGCGCTGCGGGCCTTCCTTTTCGACGACCTCGACGATCGACGGGCCCAGGCGCACCCAGGCCATCTGGCCGCGGCCGATGTCGGCGCGGCGCCGGAGGTCTCCGCCGAGGGACTCCAGCTCCTCGATCGTGTCGTCGATCGATCCGGTGAGCACGACGACGTGGTCGAGGTCGCGCTCGCCGGGAGGCCCTTCGGGCAGGTCCGGCCCGATCCGCCAGTCGCGGATGCCGCCGCCCCGCCCGTCGAGCAGGACGTCGACCATGCCGACGCGCGTCCTTGAGTCGGTGACCGAGAATCCCAGCGCGGCCCAGGCTTCCGGCGAATCCCCGCATTCGAGAGCGACCAGCATCGTCCGTAGAGTCTCGCACCGACGTGCGTGGCCGCAGCCTTCAGCTCATCGGCCTCGTGGTCTCCGTCGTCTGCGTGGGCGGGGTCATCTACTGGGCGTCGAACCAGCCTGCGCCGCGGTTTCCGGACGACGCGGCGCACTGGCTGTACCTGCTCGGCGCCGTCGGGCTCTACACGCTCAACACGCTCGTCCGCGGCGAGCGCTGGCACCGTCTGCTGCGCGATGACGGCGCCAAGCCGCACCGCATCGACTCCCACGCCCTCAATGTCGTTGGTTACACGGGCAACAACCTGCTCCCCGCGCGCGCGGGCGACGCCGTGCGCGTGCTCCTGATGGCCCCACGCGCCGAGGCGAGCCGACGGACCGTCATCGGCACGCTGCTGAGCGAGCGCCTGCTCGACGTGGTCGTGATCCTGATCATCTTCATCGTGGTCGGCTACGGCGTCCTGGGCGAGGTCGGCGCCGGCGAGCTCGAGGTGATCGGGGCGATCACGGTGGTCGGCCTCATCGGCGCGTTCGTCGCCTTCAAGGTCCTCAGCAACAACGAGCGCCTGGCCTCAGCGATCGGGCCGATGTTGACCTCGACCCGCAACCTCCTGAGCCGGGACGGTGTTCCCCTCGTCGGGATGACGCTGGCGATCTGGGGCCTCGAGACGTGCGTGTGGATGACGGTCGGCGCATCGGCCGGCTTCGGCATGACGCCGATCGAGGGCCTCTACCTCGTCGCACTGGCGAGCATCTTCAGCCTTATTCCCTCCGGTCCGGCCTACGCGGGCACGCAGGACACGGCGGCGCTGATCGGCGTCAAGGCGGTCGGGGCATCCGGATCACTGGCCACGACGTACCTGATCCTGTTGCGCTTCGTACTGCAGGTGCCCATCACGATCGCCGGCCTGATCCTCCTGGCCGCGCGCTACGGTGGCATCGGCCGCCTCCGGAAGGCGCGGCTCGAGGAGGCCACCACGTGAGCGAGACCGGCGAGCTCCAGCAGGACGAACCCCAGAAGGAACCGCGCGACCGTCGCGAGCTGCTGCTCTGGGGCTTGTTGCTCGTTGTCGCGATCTTCCTGCGCTTCTACGACCTCGGCGACCGGCCGTTCCACCACGACGAGAGCCAGGACGCGTACTTCTCGTACACGTTCTTCAAGGACCTCTCGAGCTACGAGTACAACCCGCTCCTGCACGGGCCCGTCCGCTTCTACATGACGGCGTTCCTGTACTGGATCTTCGAGCCGACGAACTTCGTCGCGCGCCTCGCGCCCGCCCTGATGGGCGCCGCCTGTGTCGGCCTCCCCTATCTGCTGCGCAAGCAGCTCGGCCGCGTCGCCGCGTTCGCCGCCGCCGTGATGTTCGCGGTCGGCCCGAGCTTCCTCTACTTCTCGCGCTTCGCCCGGGAGGACATCTACCTGGCCGCGTGCACGCTCCTGATGATTGTCCTGATGTTCCGCTTCTTCGCCCGGCCACGCATCTTCACCCTGTGCGCCCTGGCCGCCCTCGTGGCGATCTCCTTCGGCATCAAGGAGTCCGGCGGCGTCATCACCGCGATCGGCGCCGTCTTCTTCATCCCGGCGGCGATCGTGCAGGGCAGGGACGGGCCGATCGTGACCGCGGTCCGCAAGGTCGGCTGGGTGGGCTTCGCCTACGCCGTTGCGACCTTCCTCTTCGTCTATGTCGTGATCTTCACCCAGGGCTTCACGAACTTCGACTGCGTGACGACGGCGACCGAGAAGCACCCTGCGCGCGAGGCGTCCTGCGTCACCGCCCTGCACTACGGCATCGAGTACTGGGTCGACCAGCAGCCCATCGCCCGCGGCGGCGACTCGGCGCTGCTGTACGTCTCGATCATCATCGGGGACGAGTGGCCCATCCTGCTGCTGGCGATCGTCGGCGCCATCTACGCCTTCGCCCGGCCGACGACGCTGCGGCTCTTCCTGGTCTGGATGTTCGTCGGCGTCCTCGCCTTCCACATGATCGGCAAGGAGCGCTTCTCCTGGCTGATCGTGCACCCGCTGCTGCCGTTGATCCTGCTCGCCGGCGTCGGACTGCAGGCGATCTGGGAATCGCGAAGGCAGATCATCGGAAAGGTCGGACTCGGCTTCGTCGTCCTCGGTGCGGCCTATCTCGGCATTGCATCCTTCCTGGCCAACTCCACCTACCGGGCGGACCCACGCAACCTGCTGGTCTCGACGCAGACCTCCGAGCAGGTCCGGCAGATCGACAAGCAGGTCGAGGCGCTGGGCGACGTGACGGTCACGATCGACTCCTCCGAGGGCGCGACGTTCCCCTACGCCTGGTACTTCCGGGACCTCGAACCGGGCTACATCGACGGCAAGACCGCCGGCTTCGTGCCCGACACCCAGGTCGCGGTCCTCACGGACGGGGCCTACGTGCAGCTCAAGCCGAACCTCGCCGCGTACGAGTGCCGAAAATTCGACTTCCGGGTCTGGTGGGTCAAGGAGTACTCCCGCGCCTTCCCGGTCTTCGCCACCGAGCCGGAGGGCATCAAGGCCCCGTTCGCTCTGAGCAACTGGATGGACTGGTTAACTCGGCGCAAGGCATGGAATCCGACCGGCGGGATGACCGAGTGGTTCTGCGTCCGGAGGGACGTGGGTCCGCTACCGGGCAAGGGGACGCCGTCGGAGATTCCGACGCCCCCGCCGATCGCGTGACCGACCGCGCGCGCGCCCTGCTCGGCGCATTCCGGGGGCTCAACCCGCCGACCTGGGCGGGGATCGGTTTCGCGCTCTTCATCTTCGTCGCGTACATGCTGCACTGGTTCACGAGCTGGACGCCACTCGAGGGGACCTACGCACGCGACTACATCACCCTCCCCCAGTGCGGCCTGGCGGCCCGCTTCGGAACGGACATGTACACGTCCAGCCAGGACTACATCTCCTTCGGCACGGTCGGCAACGGCTGGCTGTCGCACCCGGCGCTGTGCGTGAGCCTCGGCATCCCGCTGTCCTACCTGCCGCCGTTCTTCGGCTTCAAGCTGATGAACTTCCTCTACCTCGCGCTGCACCTGGGGATCCTGACCGCCTTCGGACGGCGCCTGAAGGCGCCGTACAAGGTGCGCGACTACGTCGTCTTCATCGCGATCGGCGTCTTCTTCCCCTGGTACGTGATGTATCACGTAGGCCAGTACCACGCGATCGCCGTCATGGCCCTCGCGCTCGCCCTCGCCGGCCCGGGAAAGACCGTCTTCGCGTTCGTGCTCAGTGCCATCAGCAAGCCGGTGCTCGCGCCGGCCGGGCTCGTGCTGATCACTCGCGGGCGCTGGAAGGAGTCGCTGAAGATCGTCGCGCTCGTGGCTCTGATCTCCGTTCCGTTCATGAAGCTCGGCTACCCGAGCGTCCAGGAGGGGCTGCGCTGGGGCGGTGGCTCGTTCGACGAGTTCCTGACCATCGGCCAGGACCAGGCGAAGCTGTTCGTCCCCCGCTGGGACCAGCAGGTCTCGCTGGCGATGCTGATCGACGAGTGGTTCCCGACGTGGAACAACCTCAACGTCCGCATCGGCCTGACGGTCGCGCTGCTGGCCTTCGCACTGATCGCGCTGCGACGCAAGCCGATCGAGGTCGCCATCGCGGTCTCGTCGCTCTGGTACTTCGTCTACTACGCCCGGGGCCACGAGTACCACGCCACGCTGCTCGTCCCGATCTTCGCCTACCTGTGGACAGAACCGCGCGGGCTCTACCGCAACTGGTGGGTGGCGCTCCTGTGCGTGTCGAGCGCGCTGCCGACCACGTGGCCGATCTTCATCCACAAGCTCGGCCTCCCCGGCCCGGCGCCCGACAGTTTCGTCTACATGGAGGAGCGCAGCCCGCTCGCTTTCAACCTGTTCATCGCCCACAAGCCGGTCACGGTTCTCCTGCTCGTGCTCACCGTCGCCTTCATCGAGCTGCGGCCCCGCCGCGCCGAGGAGCCGGTTCAGTCGAACGCGAGCACGCGCGTGCCCTTGTCCGCGTAGACCTCGCGGCCGAGGTCAGCGAGCGCCTGCGGGTTGCCGTAGGTTGTGCGCTCGAGCGGCCCCACGACGGCGTAGTCGACCCCGTAGAGCGCCAGCAGCGCCCGCACGGCCACCGGGTCGGGGCTCGAGTAGAGCGCCTTGACCTCCTCGATCCGGTTGCCGACGTCGTGGCTCCACTGGACCTCGTGCCCGGGCCAGCCGAGCAGCGTCTGGCGGCCGCTGAAGACGGAGATCCGCGCGTTGCCGAACGGCGAGTAGTCGTCGCCGACCGCCTCGAGCACCACGGCGTCGTCGGCCGTCTCCTCGCGGATCCAGTCGATCGCCCCGATGTCCCCCGGCCCGCCCGGCTTGAGGAATTCGCGCCCCTCGAGGCGCGAGTCGCCCTTGAGGGAGTGCTTGGCGGTCGCCGTGGCGGCGACCGTGTAGGTCAGCGAGGAGCCGACCAGCAGCGCCGCCACGAGCATCCAGGCGGCGCGCGGGATCAGGCGCGGCAACCACTCGGCGGCGGCGGACAGGGCGACGGCGCCGAACACGGCGAACAGGACCCATGCCTGGTAGCCCATCTTGAAGACGGTGTTCATGCGCTCGAGCTCGCCGCCCGCGAATTCATCGCGCACGGTGCCCAGCTCGGCGCCGAGGATGCAGGCGAGCCCACCTGCGGCGAGCACCCACAGCATCCGCTCGGAGGTGGTCAGCCTGCGGGTGGTCGCCGCGGCCAGCGTCGCGGTCAGCAGCGCGCCCACCAGCAGTGCCCCGCCGAGGTTCAAGGTCGAGAGCACGGCGAGCATGAAGGCGAGCACCCCCGCTCCCCAGACGACGATGCGGATGCGGTGTTGCGCTCCGAGCAGCCGTGCGATCAGCGGCGCGACAAGCAGCCACAGCAGGGCACCTTCGATCTCGAGATGGTGCTTGACGAAGGTCCAGGTCGGCTCGCGCTGCTCCTCGGACGTGAGGATCAGGAAACCGCCGTTGGTCGTGTTGACGTTCGGATCGAAGTTGAGGACGAAGGGCAGGATGAGCACGATGCCGCCCGCGATCACCGACCCGGTCCAGATCAGCGCCCGTCGGCGCGCCCCCTCGGCGTCCGGCCCGCTGAGCCAGACGAGCATGGTCAGCACGAGCATTCCGATCAACACCGGCCACGACCACGAGTTGACCGCGTACAGCCAGCCGATCGCAAGCGCTGCGCAGAGCGTCTCCGCTGACAAGAGGCGTGGTGGCCCCTTCAACCCGACCTGGACGACGAAGGCCAGCGCCAGCAGCGTCAGCGGGATGGCGATGAAGTGCGCATGCAGGTCGCCGACCGTCCACGAGAAGAACGGGAACTCGTTGATCGTGTTCGGGATCACTCGGGAGGGCGCGAACCAGTCGAACTTCGCGATGTCGGGCGTCTTTCGGGCCGCGCGGCCGGCCGCGTAGCTGCCCATCAGGCCGAGGATCACCAGGCACGTGCCGCCGGCCAGCAGCGGGCGCTTGATGCGCATCCCCTGGCGACGGGCCCCCTCGGCGATGGTGGCCGCCAGCGCGAAGGCGCAGCTCAGCAGCAGCGCCATCATCGTGGCCAGCGCGAGGTTGTAGCCCGCGGACGGCTCGACACCCGTGAGCCGCACGAGCAGAGCCGCCATGTGCTGGCCGAGGTAGTAGTAGTTGACCTGCTCGCCCGCCAACCAGGGGTCGCGCGGCGGGAAGTCCGAGTCGACGAGCGTCGCGTTGATGAGCATCATGTCCATCGGCTTCTCCGTGCCCCACACGTCCGCGCTGTAGGAGCCGAGGATCGAGCGCGACGACGAACGTCACGACGAAGACGACCTCGGTGGCGATGAAGAGCCGGCGTCGGAACGGGTCCGGCTCCGCGCCGCGGTCGCGCCGGCGATGCAGCCCGAACGCCACCGCGCCAAGCCCGACCAGGCAGACGATCACGAGCGGCAGCCCGTTCGGCAGGCCGAGGCTCCCGAGCATCCAGACGAGCCAGGCGAACAGCAACCAGGCCAGCGGTTTGGCGAACGCGATCCCCGCCCCGGGCAGGCGGCCGAGGGCGCGCGCGGCGAGCGGCACACCGACCAGGGTCAGGAGCTCGAGCACGACGAGGAAGCGCAGGGCTTGCGTCACGGCGCGGGATACTGACGCAATGGGACCGACGTTCGAGCAGATCCGTGACCTTCCCCTGACCATCTCGGGCTACCAGCTCGAAGGTCACGCCCGCCCGGCGGGCCCGGAATGGACACGTCGCACCACCGTCTTCCACCTCGAAGGTGGCGGCGAGGAGGGCGTCGGCGAGGACGTCGTCTACGACGAGGACCTTCAGCTGCGGCAACTCGAGGCCGGGCCTGTGCTCGAGCTGGCCGGCACGTGGACGCTCGCCTCCTTCAGCGAGCACGTCGGCGCATTCGACCTCTTCGCGGGCGTCGAGCCATCGATGCCGGCCTACCGCGAGTACCGCCGCTGGGCGATCGAGTCCGCCGCGCTGGACCTCGCGTTGCGCCAGAACAACCTGTCGCTGCACGCGGCGCTGGGCCGCGAGCCGCGACCGTTGCGCTTCGGCGTCTCCCTGCGCATCGCCGGCTCGGCCCGCCCGCTACTGGACCGCATCGAGGCCTACGGCGACGTCCGCTACAAGGTCGACTACGAGGCGGAGTGGTCCGAGGAGCTGATCTCAGAGCTCGCGGCCACCGGAGCGGTCGACGTGGTCGACTTCAAGGGTGCCTACAAGGGCACGATCGTCGACGTGGACACCGTGCCGGAGGTGTACGCGCGCTGCGCCGAGGCGTTCCCCGACGCTTGGCTCGAGGACCCTGACCTCACTGACGAGGCCGCCGCGGAGGTGCTGGCGCCGCACCGGGAGCGCATCACCTGGGACGCGCCGATCCACAAGATCGCCGATCTCGAACGCTTCGGCTTCGTGCCGAAGTGCTGCAACGCGAAGCCATCGCGCTTCGGTGGCCTCGAGACGCTGTTCGACTTCTACGACCACTGCGAGGCGGAGGGCATCGCCCTGTACGGGGGCGGCCAGTCCGAGCTCGGTGTCGGGCGCGGGCAGATCCAGCTGCTGGCGGCGATCTTCCACCCGGACGGGCCCAACGACGTCGCGCCCGCGGGGTGGGACCAGACGGACTTCCCGCGCACGGGCCTGCCGGTCAGCCCATTGGATCCGTCGCCTGCGCCCGTCGGATTCCGCCGCGCATAGAATCGGTTTCGTATGGCACAAAAGCCGCGGCAGATCAGGATGGAAAGCAAAACGGCGATGGCCGCCATGGGGCGTCTCGAGACGAAGTCCGACGACGAGCTCCACGCGGAGACCCGCTTCAAGTCCGCGGCGCAGGCGATCCTCGGCGCGCGCGCCGCCGAGCGCTACGACGCGAAGGCCGCGCGGGAGCACTTCCGCACCGCGATCGCCTCGGCTCGCCCCCAGGACCGCCTCCAGCTGCGCCGGATGGCGGAGGCCTCGCTCGCCCTGGCCGAACGCCGGCCCGACGACCTGCGCGCCGCCGCCGTCAAGCTCGGGCAGGCGCCGCCCTCGAACCGCCAGCTGCTGGCCCTCCGCTTCATGGGCCTCGTCGCTCCGGGCGGCAACGCGCCGGCATGGCGCCGGGTGGCGGGCTTCCTGCTGCTGTTCGCGATCGTCGTCGCCCTCATCTTCATCGGCTGGGCCGTCGTCAAGCTGATCGCACTGCCGCTCGGTGGCGTGGACACCGGCATCGCCTTCTTCTACGGCTTCCTGCTGGTGGTGATCGTCCTCGGCGCGATGGCGTTCCGCGGGCGGCGCAAGCAGCGCGCGGCCCAAGCGGCACGGGCCGTAGGCTGACCGGCAGTCAGAACTGACGTTCGCCCCGGGCCGGATCCGGGCACCCCGTTGATAGGTGCAGGGATTGCGGCTCTTGAGAATGTCGCTGCAGGATGCAGCGGCGATGGTGGACGGAACCCGTCCCGAGGGCGCCGACTGGGCGGAGGGCTACCCATCGGAGGCGACGCTGGTTGCGGCCGCCCTGATGGTGGTCGCCGAGCGCGAAGGCCGCGATCTCGACCCGTGGGGCGTCTTTCAGGTCGTGCGCGACGGCCGCGTCGTCGGGGGCATGGGCTTCATCGAGGGCCCAGACGAGGCCGGGGCCGTCGGGTGGGGTTCTCGGAGACCGACGCCGCCCGCGAGCACGACGACGTCACCAACGCGTTGGCGGTGCTCATAGCCCATGCGCGTGAGCACGGCGCCACGAAGGTTCTCGCCGAGGCCGGCACCCCGCGCGCCGCTGAAGTGCTCGCCGGTGCCGGCATGCACGAGGTCGAAGCCGAGCGCAACGGCGTACGGCATTTCGTGGCGTAGATCTCACGTCAGCCGGGTGTGGGACCGTTGCACCGTCAGTGCTTCCCCCCTTCGCCCATCTCATCGACGCGCACGGGGACGAGCTGCTCGTCCATGCACGTCGTCTCGCCGGTCCTGACGCCGCAGAGGACGTGCTGCAGGACGCCCTGCTGCGCGCTCTGCGCGCCTACGGCCGGCTGCGCCACGCCGATCATCTCCGCGCCTGGCTCTATCGGATCGTCACCAACACGGCGATGGACCACCATCGCGCCCCCCGGCGCCGAGAGGTCCCTTCCGCCGACCCGCCGGAGATCGCGGCGCCCCAGGACCCGAGCCTCGACGACTTCGAGGAACTGATCGGCGATCTGCCGGACCGTGCCCGCTCGACGCTGCGCCTGCGCTTCGTCGACGACCTGGAGTACGACGCCATCGCGGTACAGCTCGACATCACCCCCGAGGCCGCCCGCGCGCGGGTCTCCCATGCCCTCAAGACGCTGCGCAAGGAGCTCGCATGACCCTCCCTACTTCCCTGCTCGAGAACCTCGCCTCCGAAGCGGTCCGCGAGGGCCTCGCCGATGCGGTCTACACCCGCGTCTCCACGCCGATCGGCGATCTGCTCGTCGTCTCGGGAGAGACCGGGGTCGTCCGCGTCGGCTTCCACGAGGATCCGGAGGACGTGATCCTGGCCGACGTCGCGAGCGGGATCGGCCCGCGGATCCTGCGGGCCGACCGTGAGCTCGCGCAGACGCGCGACGCGATCGACGCGTTCTTCGCCGGCGACGGCGAGCTGGACGTCCCTTACGACCTGCGGCTTGTTCGCTCGCCGTTTCGCCGCCAGGTGCTCGAGACGCTGGCCGGCGAGGTCCACCGCGGCGACACGATCCGCTACGGAGAGCTCGCCCAGCGCGTGGGTGCCCCGAAGGCGGCTCGGGCGGCCGGCACGGCCTGCGCGACGAACCCGATCCCCGTCATCGTGCCCTGCCACCGGGTTCTCCCCTCGACCGGCGGCGTCGGCAACTACGGCGGCGGGCCGCCGCGCAAGGTACAGCTGCTGCAGATCGAGGGCGCGCTGCTGGCTTAGGGGTGCCGGAGGCGGCCGGGCGACGCAGGCGCCACGAAGGTCGTAATTGGCCGCCGGAGGCGGGCCCCCATGTCTATTCCTCTTCGACGGTGACCGACTCGATCACCACGGGGTCGATCGGCTGCTCCGTCGCCGGATCGGTGGCGGAGGTGCCGATCGTGTCCACGACGTCCTGGCCCTCGGTGACCTTGCCGAGCAGCGCGTACTGCGCAGGCAGGCCGACGTCCTCGCCCGTGACGACGAAGAACTGCGAGCCGGACGCGCCGAACGGCTCCGTGCCGCCCTTGGCCATCGCCACGACGCCACGGGTGTAGGACAGGTTCTTCGGCGGGGCCTCGACGACCGAGTAGCCCGGGCCGCCCGTGCCGTCGCCGAGCGGGTCGCCGCCCTGGATCACGAAGCCGGCGATGATCCGGTGGAAGGTCGTGTCGTCATAGAAGCCCTCCTCGGCGAGATGCGCGAAGCTCGCCGACGTCTTGGGTGCCTGCTTGACGTCCAGCTCGATCTGGAACTCACCACACGAGGTGGTGACCGTCGCGGTGTAGGTCTTGGCGGAGTCGAGCGTCTCCGTGGGCTTCGAGAGCTTGCCCGGACCCTTGCTGGCCGGCTTGTCGACCTTCTGGCAGCCGGTTTCCGTCGTCTCGGGCGTGGATTCAGCGGCCTCCGGCGTCGCCTCTGCCTCGGAGCCCTTGTCGTCGCCACCGCAGCCCGCGGCGACGAGGAGGAGGACGAAGAACGGAAGCATCAGTCGCAGAAGTCGCATCACGGCGGCAGCATAGGCTCAGAACTTCAATGCTCGGTGAGCCTCGTCAGGTGTGCCTGATCGTCAACCCGCACGCCGGCGGTGGTCGCGGGGCGAAGCGGCTGCCGATCGTGGAAGCCGCGCTGCGCGCTCGCGGATGCTCGTTCCGGGTGGAGCGGACGACCTCCATCGAGCACGCCCGCGAACTGGCTCGCTCCGCCCGCGACGCCGACGAGGTCGC
Organism: uncultured Solirubrobacteraceae bacterium; assembly: GCA_963759945.1. Taxonomy (GTDB): domain Bacteria; phylum Actinomycetota; class Thermoleophilia; order Solirubrobacterales; family Solirubrobacteraceae; genus DATLGB01. The sequence continues at coordinate 23,313 of CAVXBH010000008.1, forward strand.
CGCGGCGCTCGGCGGCGACGGTCTGATGGGCGCCGTCGCAGGCGAGCTGCGCGGGACGGACGGCATCCTCGGGGTGCTTCCCGGCGGGCGCGGCAACGACTGGGCGCGGCGCCTGGGAATTCCCGACGACGATCCGGCCGCCGCGGTGGACGTCCTGCTCGGCGGCGTGGTGCGAGACGTCGACGTCGCCCTGGCCGGCGACCGCACGTACCTCGGCATCGCCTCGGCCGGCATCGACTCCGACGTGCAGTGGATCGCCAACGGCACTCGGCTGCCGCTGGGCGGCCTCGTCTACGTGTACGGGACGCTGCGTGCGCTGGCCGGGTGGAAGCCGGCTCGGTGGACGGTGACCGTCGACGGGGAGACGCACGAGTTCACGGGGTACTCCGTGGCGGTGGCGAACTCCGGCGTCTTCGGCGGCGGCATGAAGCTGGTGCCGGACGCCTCGATCACCGACGGCCGGCTCGACGTCGTGCTCGGCGGCGACGTTCCCAAGCACCGCTACCTGCGGCTGCTGGGCAAGGTCTTCGACGGCAGCCACATCCACGAGCCTCACCTGACGCTGCTGCAGGGCACCGAGATCACGTTCGTCGCCGACCGCCCGTTCACCGCCTTCGCCGACGGCGACCCGATCGCCGAGCTGCCGACGACGATTCGCGTGGCGCCCGGCGCGCTGCGCGTGCTCGCTCCGTGAGCCGGCTGGCACCGGGCATCGCGGCCGCCAAGGCGGTCGGTGCACTCTCGCGGGCGGCGGGCCGCGGCGGCGGCACCTCGCTGCCGGGCAAGGTGCTCACCCGCCTCGAGCCACGGGCGATCGGGCTGCTGGCCGGGCGGCTCGAGCACGGCTCCGCGGTGATCAGCGCGACCAACGGAAAGACCACGACGGCCGCCATGGTGGCGAGCGTTCTCGAGCAGCGCGGTGCGCGGCTCGTCCACAACCACGCCGGGGCCAACATGGAGGGCGGCATCGCCGCCGCCCTGGCCGGCGCCGCTCGCGGCGGCGGACGGCGGCTGACCGGCGACACCGGGCTCTTCGAGGTGGACGAGTTCTGGCTCGGCCGCCTGCTCACCCAGCTGCGCCCGCGCGCGGTCCTGCTGGCCAACCTGTTCCGCGACCAACTCGATCGCTACGGCGAGCTCGAGACGATCGGAGACCGCTGGAAGGTCGCGGTCGAGGCGCTGCCGGCGCACACCGCGCTGGTGCTCAACGCCGATGATCCGCTGGTCGCCGATCTCGGACGGGAACGCGAGGCGACGTACTTCGGCGTCGCCGACGACGGTCTCGCCCTCGATGCGATGCAGCATGCCGCGGACTCCAAGCACTGCCGGCGCTGCGGGCACGCCTACACCTACGACGCGATCTTCCTCGGGCACCTCGGGCGCTACCACTGCCTGAACTGCGGCCAGCGCCGTCCCGAGCCGTCGGTCTACGCGACCGAGGTGGAGCTCAAGGGCATCCGCGCGGCCGCCTTCACCCTCGTCCTGCCGGAGGGCACGGCGCGGGTCGAGCTGCCGCTGCCCGGTCTCTACAACGTCTACAACGCGCTCGGCGCCGCCGCGCTCACCCGCTCGCTGGGAGCTTCGCTCGCGGAGATCGTCGCCGGCCTGGGAGCCGTCGCGCCGGCCTTCGGACGCGCGGAGACCATCACCCTGGCCGGGCGGGAGGCGTCGCTGCTGCTGATCAAGAACCCGGCTGGCGCCAACGAGGTCCTGCGCACCCTGACGCTCGAGTCGGGCGACCTCGAGGTGTTGGGCGTGCTCAACGACCGCATTGCCGACGGCCGCGACGTCTCCTGGGTCTGGGATGCGGACTGGGAGATCGTCGCCGGGCGGATCGGCCGGATGGTCTGCGCCGGCACGCGCGCCGCCGAGTTGGCGGTGCGCCTCAAGTACGCGGGCGTCCCGGCCGAGCGGATCGAGGTCGTCGAGGGCCTCACCCCCGCGCTCGACCAGGCGCTGGCGGGTGGCGAGGGCCCGTTGTACGTCCTGCCCACCTACACGGCGCTGCTCGAGCTGCGGGAGCTGCTCGCGCGCCGTGGCCACGCGAAGGACTACTGGCTTTGAGCGCGGTGGCCTGGCACGAGCTCGAATGCCACGGGTACGTGGCCGATCTCCCCTTGTGGCTCGAGCTGGCCGATCGCGAGCCCGGGCCGATCCTGGACGTCGGCGCCGGCACGGGCCGGGTCGCCACGTTCCTCGCCGCCGGCGGCCACGATGTCACCGCCCTCGATCTCGATCCCGAACTGCTCGCCGCGATCCCGGATCCCGGCATCGAGCGCGTCGAGGCCGACGCCCAGGATTTCGAGCTCGACGGCTTCGGCCTCATCATCGTCCCCATGCAGACGCTGCAACTCCTCGCCGACCGGCCGGCCTTCTTCGCGTGTGCGCGCCGTGCGCTGCGTTCTGGCGGCCTGCTCGCGGCGGCGATCGCCGACGAGCTGGTCGAGTTCGATCGGTGTGGAGCTGCCGGCCCCCGACACCGGCGAGTGGGACGGCCGGCAGTACGTCTCGCAACCGGTCGCCGTGCGTATCGACGGATCCCGCGCCCGGATCGAGCGGATCCGGACCGTGGACGGAGAGAGCGAGCTCGACGTCATCGAGCTCGCCGTCGTCACCCCCGCCCGGCTTGCGCCGGAGGCCCGGGCCGCCGGGTTCACTCCGATCCCGGGCGACCGCATCGCCCCCACCCCCGACCACGTCGGATCGAGTGTGGTGATGTTCCGTGGCTGAGCGACTGCGCGTGTGCGCGCTCTATCCGGACTTGATGAACATCTACGCCGACCGCGGGAACCTGCTGTTCCTGCAGCGGCGCTGCGAGTGGCGCGGCATCGGCTTCGAGCTCTCCGGCGCCGGCCTCGGCGAGCGACTCGATCCGGATGCGCACGACCTCTTCTACATCGGTGGTGGTCAGGACCGCGACCAGGCCCTGTGTGCGGAGGATCTCGCGGGACCCACCAAGCGCGACGCGCTGCACGCCGCGGCGGCGCGGGGCGCCGTCGTCTTCGGCGTCTGCGGCGGCTTCCAGCTGCTCGGGCACTCCTACGAGATGGAGGGCGCGGACCTGCCCGGCGTCGGGCTCGTCGACCTGCGCACGGTCCGCTCCGACGACCCGCGTCTGATCGGCAACGTCGCGATCGAGGTCGAACTCGACCGGCTCGACGGGGCGCGGGTACTGGCAGGCTTCGAGAACCACGCCGGCCGCACGCACCTGGGCGCCGGCGAGCGGCCGCTGGGCCGCGTCGTGCGCGGGCACGGCAACGACGGGCGGTCCGGTTTCGAAGGCGTCCTGCGCGGAACGGTGGTCGGTACCTACATGCACGGGCCTCTGCTGCCGAAAAACGCCTGGTTCGCCGACTGGCTGATCGAGACGGCGCTCGGCACGACGCTGGCGCCGCTCGACGACACGCTGGAGGACGCCGCGCACGCCGGCGCCCTCCGTGCCGCCGGCGCTCCTTGATCCCGCCGGGCTGCAGCGGTCAGCTGCCCGTCGAGCCGAAGCCGCCGGCGGCCGCGCGGTGTCCGAGAGCTCGTCGACCTCGACGACCTCCGGGGACGCCACCGCGACGACCACGAGCTGGGCGATGCGGTCGCCCGCCTGCGACCTCGAAGGCGCGTCCCGGTCCGTGTTGAGCAGCAGGACCTTGACCTCGCCGCGGTAGCCCGCGTCGATCAGTCCCGGCGCGTTGACGAGCGCGATGCCGTGCTGCGCCGCGAGGCCCGAGCGCGGGCACGACCCAGCCGGCGTGGCCCTCCGGGCAGCTCGATCGCGATGCCGGTCGGCACCATCGCGCGGCCGCCACCGGGCGCCAGCGAGACGGCCTCGAGCGCGCAGAGGTCGTAGCCCGCGTCACCCGGGTGCGCGCGCCGGGGCAGGACGGCCGCCGGGTCGAGGCGGCGGACGCTCAGGTCACGCGTGGCGGCCGTTGGCGAGAACGCGCTCGAAGCGCGCGGCAACCGGGCGCGGCAGGCGGATCGCGACGCGGACGCCCTCCGGCGTGTCCTCGCGCTCGAGGTCGCCCGCCAGCTCGTGCAGCTCGGACAGCACGCCGCCCTCGCTGAAGGGCACGAGCAGGTCGACGTCGACAGCGAGCGCTCGAAGTCGGCCGACGATGCGCTCGCCGAGCTCGTCGAGGCCCTCGCCGGTCAGCGCGGACACGAGCACGCCCGTCGCGGGTGGCGGACCGCAGCGCCTGGCGGCCGTCGGCGTCGAGCGCGTCGGCCTTGTTGAGGACGAGCAGGCGCGGCTGGTCGCCGGCGCCGATCTCCTCGAGCACGTCCTCGACGGCGCGCAGCATGTCGTCGAGCTCCTCCTCGGGCGCCGAGGCGTCGACGACGTGCAGGACGAGGTCGGCGCGGATCGTCTCCTCGAGCGTCGCGGCGAACGCGTCGACGAGCTCGTGCGGCAGCTTGCGGATGAAGCCGACCGTGTCGGTGATCAGGTACGTGCGGCCCTCGATGCGCGTCGTGCGCGTCGTCGGGTCGAGCGTGTGGAAGAGCCGGTCGCCGACGGAGACCTCGGCGCCGGTGAGCGCGTTGAGCAGCGTCGACTTGCCGGCGTTCGTGTAGCCGGCGAGCGCGACGTGGGCAGGTGCGCGCGCTCGCGCTCGGCGCGCATGACCGCCGCGGTTGGCCTTGACCTCCTCCAGGCGGCGGCGCAGCGCGCGAGATGCGGTCGCGCGCCAGGCGGCGGTCGGTCTCGAGCTGGCGACTCGCCCGGGCCGCGGGTGCCGATGCCGCCGACGCCGCGACCGGCGCCGAGGCGCTCGAGGTGCGTCCACAGGCCCCGCATGCGGGCCATGTTGTATTCGAGCTGGGCGAGCTCGACCTGGAGCTTGCCCTCGGCCGTGTGGGCGTGCCCGGCGAAGATGTCGAGGATGACGCGCGTGCGGTCGAGCACCGGCACGTCGAGCTCGGTCTCGAGGTTGCGCTGCTGGCGCGGCGTGAGCTCGTCGTCGGCGACGGCGAGGTTGGCGTCCGCCGCTTTGATCGCGGCCTTGAGCTCCGTCGACCTTGCCCGGGCCGAGGTAGACGTTCGGGATGCGGCTTGTCGCGGGGCTGGACCATCTCCCCGACCGTGGCGACGCCGGCCGTCCGCAGCAGCTCCTTGAGCTCGGACAGATCGTCGGAGCCGCTCGGTGGCGCCGAAGATGTACGCACGCTGCTTGGCGCGGCGCGCCTGGGGTTGCTCCAGCACCCGTGTACCCTGCGACTGATACTCTTCTTATTAAAGGCGTTCGAGTCTCGGTACCGGCCCGTTGCGGCTGCGCTGAGACTCCATCCCAGTCTAGGTGCGCGTCAAGCGACGAGCGGGACCGCGCGGGCGGCGGGAGCTTCTCGTAGCGCCGAGGAGATCGGAGGCGGGCAGCACGATGACGCCCTCCTCCGGGTCGCCGACCCAGGTGCCGTGGCCGGCCGCCAGCGCGTAGGCCGTGTAGGCGGCGGCGCAGGCGTCGAGCTCGTCCAGCGTGCGGTGCCAGAGCCCGCCGTCCTCGTCGACGACGCCCTTCTGCTTGAGCGCCGCGATGCGCTGCTGCAGGCCCCACGGCGTCCGCTTCGGGGACGGCCGGTGGCCGAGCAGCGAGCAGAAGATCGCGTCGGGATAGGTCTCGAACAGGCGGCCGTTGGCCAGCGCGGCGTCCCCGACGGCGCCTCGTAGGTCGGCGAG
>CAVXBH010000009.1:0-124134 GCA_963759945.1 uncultured Solirubrobacteraceae bacterium
CCTCGGTCAGGGTGACCGCCGGCGCGGGCGCGGTGGCGTTGATCGTGGCCGGCCGGCGCGCAGGGTTGCGGCTCGGTTCCTCGCCCGCGGCCACCTCGTAGGTCCCGTTCGGAAGCCCGGTGAGATCGAAGGACCCGTCTGCCGCAGTGATGTCCGAGGCGCTGCGCCCGCCCTGAACGGGTGGCTTGGCGGCGGTGACCGGCACACCGGGAACGGCGATACCACTCGGCGTGACGAGGCGGCCGGTGATGTGGCCGGGCGGCACGCCCGGTAGTGGCCCGCTGACCGCCGCTTCCAGGAACCCCGCCTCGATCGCCTCCGCCCTGATCTCCAGTGGCGCGTGCGGCGTCGGGTTCTTGGACTTGAAGCGCACGAGGACGCGGCGCGTCTCGCCACCGGGGATGATCGGCGCGCCGTCGAGTGCCGCTGCGAGTGCCGTGTCGTCGAGGGCGAGCGGTGGGTCGGCGTAGGGCCCGCCGGTCGTGAAGCGCAGCTCGACGTTGCGGCCGCTGAACAGGAGTGACTCGAGGGTGGCGTCGGTGTTGCCGGCGTTGTGCAGCGTGACCGTGGCGCGACCGGTGAAGCCGAACCGGATCGCCCCCGGGGCATTGACCGCCACCTCCAGGTTGGGGGCCTCGGGCGCTTCGAGCGTGAGCGCGCCGAGGCGGGTCGCGCTCGCGCCACCCGGTGCGGTCACGACGAGGTCCCAGACGCCGAGCGCGGCACCGGTCATGGCGAAGGTCGCGACCAGCTTCGAGCGGCCCGGATCGGTGCTGATGATCGTGCCGGGACGGTCGAGCTGGCCCGGCCGCGCCAGCTTGACCGTCGAGCCCGCGACGAAGCCTCCGCCTCGGATCGTCAGCGTCGCCTGTCCCGCCCCCGCCGTGTCGGGCGTCGAGGACGTGATGCCGAGGTCGTCGGAGATGATCGTGCCCGTGGCGCGAGCCGTTCCCAACGACGCCCCGCGCGGGCCCCGCAGCCGCAGCAGGAACGTCTCCCCCGGCTCCACGTCGGTGTCGCCCTTGATCGGGACGTTGACGGTCTTGGCGGTCTCACCGATCGCGAAGGTGACGATCCCAGCCGTCTCCGTGAAGTCGGTCGGGCTGTCGGCGCTGTCGTCGACCGTGTGCCACTCGACCGTCACCGGATGGTCGGTCGCCTGCGCCAGCCGGATCGTGAAGGGCATGTTGGCGGTGCCACTGTCGCCCTCGAGGAGCGAGGCCGACTCGACGCTCAGCTCCGGCCCGGTCGTCCCGGGCGGGACGGCCTGAAGGACCACATTGGCACCCTGGTAGAGAACCGCCCACGGGCCGCCGGCACGGCCGGCGACGTTGGCGAAGGTGCCGCTGCGCGAAGCCGCGGTGACCGCGTTGTGCGTCTGGTTGAGCGCCGGCGGCGGCGCGCCGGTCTCGATCGCCAGCTCGCCGTCCAAGGCGGCGGGCCCATTGAGGGCGAGCGTGGTCCCGCCGGTGCCGGGAGCGTTGACGACGAGGCGCCCGTCGGGGGTCTGCGTGAAGCTGCCGGTGATCGGCAGCGCCTCGAGCGTGCCCGCATTGACGACGGCGGCGGCGAGCGACCCGCCGCCCGCCGTGATCGTGCCCGTGTTGGTGAACGTGCCCGGCGCGGTCACGCTGAGCGTCCCGCCCGCGTTCATCACGACGGTGCCGGCGTTGGTCGTCGGCACCGTCGCCCGCAGCGGGCTGTTCTGGATCGCCAGCTCGATGCCCGGCGGGATGTCACCCGTGAGCGCGTGCGCGCCACCCAGCGCGCTGGTCACCGTGATCGGACCCGTCGGCCCCGTGCCGGCGATGAACTCGAGCGTTGAGCCGGGTGCGTTGCCGCAGCAGTTGCCGCTGCCGCCGGTTGCGTTGAGGTTGGCGGAGGCGTCGATCGTGCCTCCCGCGACCACCAGCCGCCCGCCCGTGTTCACGTCGATCGTGCCCGGGCCGGAGACCGTCCCGCCGATCGCCAGCGTGAGGTTGGTCTGGTCGAAGTTGAGGCGGTTGCCGAGCGTCGCCCCCAGCGTCCCGGCGTTGGTGAGCTTGCTCTGCCGATTGCCGTCGGCACGGGCGAAGATCGTGTTGGGGTGCCGTGCCGGACGGTGCCCTGATTGGCCAAGTCGCCGCCGAGTGTGCGCGCATCGCCGGTCCCGGAGGTGATGATCGTCCCGGTGTTGGTGAGCGTCTCGACATCGGTGGGGGCGCCGTTCTCGGTGAACACCCCTGCGTTGGACCCGGAGAGCCGGAGCGTGCCGGCGTTGGTCCAGTCGGCCGCGGCGACGAGCCGGCCGTCTCGAGTTCGACGGTGATGCCGGCCGGGACGCACCCGAGATGGCGTGGCTGCCGCCGAGGTTGCCGGCGACGCCGATCGTGCCCCGGCGCCCAGGCGCCGACGAACGCCAGCGCCGCCCCGGGAAGTTGCCGCAACAGTTCCCGCTGCCGCCGATGACATCGAAGTCGACGTTGTCCTCGATCGTGCCGCCGGACACCTGCAGCCGCCCGCTGGAGCCGACGTCGATCGTGCCTGCCCCGCCGTCGTGGCGCCGGCGTTCTGGACGAGGGCGCCGTTGTCGACGAGCAGCCGGTTGCCGGCGGTGGCCGACACGGTGCCGGTGTTGGTGAGCGTGCTGGTCCGGCCGCCGTCGACGTTGGCGATCACCAGGTTCGGGTGGTCGCTGCGCACGATGCCCTGATTGATGATGTCGCCGCCGAGCGTCCGCACGCCGTCGGGGCCGCCCGCGACGATCGTGCCGGTGTTGGTGAGCGTCTCGGTCGTTGTGTTGTCGCCGTCCTGCGTGGTCAGCGTGCCCTGGAGGCCGTTAAGCGCGATCGTGCCGGCGTTGGTCCAGTTCGCGGATGCGCGCAGGAAGTCGCCGCCCTCGATCTCGACCGTGATGCCGGCCGGCACGTCGCCCGATATCGCGTGGGTGCCGCCGAAGGGCCGTTCACGCCGATGTGGCCCGTATGCGGCGGCGCCGGTGAACGCCACGGACGCGCCCGGGCCGTTGCCGCAGCAGTTCCCGTGCCGTTGATGAGGTCAGGTCGCCGCCGGCGCGATCGTTCCCCCGGCGATCCGGAGCGCGATGTTGACGTCGACGGCACCGGCCCCGAGATCGTGCCCGGGGACTGCTGCAGCGTGCCGGCGTCGAGCAGGACGCCGCCCGCACCGGCCGTGAGCTGCCCGGCGTTGGTGAGCTTCGGTGCCCGTCCGTCAGCGAAGGTCCGCATCAGCAGCGCCTCGTGGCCGACCGTGATCGTCCCCTGGTTGTCGAGGTCGCCGGCGATCTCCTGCTCGCCGCCGGTCCCGGTGGACCGACGTCGTGCCGGTGTTGGTCAGCGTCTCGGCGGTGGCGGCGACCCCGTTCTCGGAGCGCGCCGCGCCGCCGCCGGCAAGCGTGATCGTGCCGGCGTTCGTCGAGTCGCTGGCGCGCGAAGGCGGCGCCGGTGATCGTCAAGGTGGCCCCGGTCGCCACGTCGATAGTGATCGACGGGACCGCGCTGCCGCTCAGCGTGACCGCTGTCCACCTCCGATGCAGGTGTGGTCGCCGGCGTGGGCAGCGTGTCGTCGGTCCAGTTGGTGTTGCCGCCTGTTGGCGTCCAGACCGCTGGCGTCACCGACCCAGGTGATGGTGCAGCCGCTCGCTCGCGAGGCGGCGGGCAGGGCGACCGCGAGCGCTGCCGCGGCCAGCACGGCTGCGATGGCGAGCGCAGTGCGCAGGAAGCCCACGTCGCAATCAACGTACCGGCGAACGGAAAACTGCCAAATCGCCCCTCACTTCCGGGTACGCGCAACCGCGTACCGGCGTCAGACCCCGGCCGCGCCCGTCGCCGCCCATGCGGTCGCCACCGCCTGCGCGCGATCGCGGACCCCGAGCTTGCGGTGGATGCGCTCGCCGTGCTTGAGCACGGTGCGCGGGCTGACGTCGAGCTCCCGCGCGGCCTCCGCGGTGGAGAGGCCGCGCGCCAGCGCCGCGAGCACGCGCGCCTCGGCGGGGCTGAGCCCAAGGCGCTCCAGCGCCTCCGGCGTGAGCACGCGCGCCGCCTGCTCGAAGAAGAGCACCGCGCCGCCCTCCGGGCGCGGGACGCGGTGGACGAGCATGCCGTCCTCCTCGAAACGGCGCTCCGCGCCGGCCGGTGCGCCGATCTCGATGCGGCCGAGCAGCACGCGGGCCGGCTCGGTGACAAATGCGACGGTCTCGTCAGGGGCCGACCACGACCGCGGCCACGCCGTGTCGATCCAGGCCGGCCCGGAGGGACTCGATCAGCTCGGCCGACCGCTCGCGCAGCTGGGCGTTGCGGTAGGCCTGGATCAGGTGCGGGCGGATCAGGCCGAGCATCTCCCGCTCCGCGTCGCTGAAGTCGCGCCCGAGCCCTCGGCTGAGCGCGATGGCGATCGTCAGTGACGGCGGTGACGGCAGCACGAGCGCCATCTGGTGCTCGATGCCGAGCGGCGCGTAGAGCTCGCGGTAGATCGCGGAGCGGTGGAACTCCGCGCGGTCGATCACGTCGGAGAAGCGGTACGGCCGGCCGTCGCGCGTCGCGACGAAGCGCTGCAGGAGCGGGTTGGTCACGGCCAGCCGCTCCCACGCCGCGCGGGCCGAGGCAGGGACCTCGGGCTGGGCGATCGTCAGCGCGGTGACGCCGTCGCGGTGGACCTCGTTGTAGGAGATGAAGTCCGCCGGCACAGCCCGCGGAGGCCGGCCATCAGCCCCGCGCGCAGTTCCTCGAGGTCGCGCGCGTCGTGCGCTTCCCCGACCACGTCGAGGATCGCTCGGTGCTGCTCGTCGGTGAGCGAGGTCACCAGCGCTCGAACGGGACCCCGTCGAGGTGGCGTTCGCGGTCTAGGTCTCGCCGCGCCCGCGGGCGATGGCGATCTCGCCCGTCTGGGCCATCTCGATCAGCCCGAACGGCCGCACGAGCTTCTCGAAGGCGCTCACCTTGTCCGCCGCGCCGACGATTTCGACAATGATCGTGCGCCGGGTCACGTCGACGATACGGCCTTCGAAGATCTCCACGAACTGCATGACCTCGGCGCGCTGGGCGCCGTCGCAGGAGATCTTGAAGACGGCCAGCTCGCGGGCGATCGTCTCGTCCGGCTCGAGGTCGCGGATCTTGAGCACGTTGACCAGCTTGTGCAGCTGCTTGGTGACCTGGTCGATCGGGTGCATCGCCCCGTCCAGAGTCAGGGTGATGCGCGACAGCGCCGGATCGTCGGTCGGCCCGACGACGAGCGTGTCGATGTTGAACCCGCGCCGCGCGAACAGGCCGGCCACCCGGGTCAGGACGCCCGGCTTGTTCTCCACCAGGATCGACAGGATGTGCTTGCGGCCGGTGCGGAAGCCGCTGGTGGCCTCGAGGTCCTCGAGGGTCAGCGTCTCGGACTTGGTGCCAGGATCGCCCATCAGTGTCCCCTCAACCGACCATGTCGCGAGCGGCAGCGCCGGGCGCGATCATCGGATACGTGTTCTCTTCCTTGGTGACGCGGACGTCGATGAAGGCGGGGCCCTCGGCGGCGAAGATCCGCTTGAGGTCCTCCAGCAGCGAGGTCTTGGACGTCAGCCGGTGCCCGTCGATGCCGTAGGCCTCGGCGAGCTTGACGAAGTCGGGCCACTGGCCGGTGTCCACGGACGAGTAGCGGCGCTCCCAGAAGAGCTCCTGCCACTGGCGCACCATGCCGAGGAAGCCGTTGTTCATCAGCACGATCTTCACCGGCAGGTTCTGCTCGCGGATCGTCGCCAGCTCCTGGATGTTCATCTGGATCGAGCCGTCGCCGGAGACGCAGATGACGAGCTCGTCGGGCTGAGCGAGCTGGGCGCCGAGCGCGGCCGGGAGACCGAAGCCCATCGTGCCCAGACCGCCCGAGTTGATCCACGTGCGCGGGCGCGAGAAGTGGAAGTACTGCGCCGACCACATCTGGTGCTGGCCGACGTCCGAGGTCACGATCGCGTCGCCGCCACAGGCCTCGTAGACCGACTCGATCAGCCGCTGCGGCTTGATCTCGTCGTCCGACGAGTCCTCGTAGCGCAGCGGGTGCTGCGCGCGCCAGCCCTCGATCCGCTCCCACCACTCCGCCAGCCGGGCCGGGTCGGTGTCGAGCTTTCCGTACTCCTCGACCAGCCGGGCGACGATGTTGCGCGCGTCGCCGACGATCGGGATGTGGGCCGGGACGTTCTTCGAGATCTCCGCCGGGTCGACGTCGATGTGGACGAACTTGGCCCGCGGCGCGAACTCCGACAGCTTGCCGGTGATGCGGTCGTCGAAGCGGGCGCCGATCGCGACGATCAGGTCCGCCTCGTCCATCGCGTAGTTGGCCGTGCGCGTGCCGTGCATGCCGAGCATGCCCAGCCACTGGTCGTGCGGCGCCGGGAAGGCACCGAGGCCCATCAGCGTGCAGGTGACGGGGAAGCGATCGGTCGCGGCGAGCGCCCGCACCTCGTCCGACGCGTGCGCGTTGATCGTGCCGCCGCCGACGTAGAGGACCGGCCGGCGCGCGTTGGCGAGCGCCTTGGCCGCCAGGCGCACCTGCTTCTGGTTGCCCTCCGTCGTCGGCTGGTAGCCGGGCAGGTCGACCTCGGTGAACGGCTGGTAGTCGATCTCCACCCGGGTCAGGTCGGTCGGCATGTCGACCAGCACCGGGCCCGGACGGCCCGTGCGGGCGATGTGGAACGCCTCGTGGATCGCCTGCGGGATCTCCTCGGGGTGCTGGATCATGAAGGAGTGCTTGACGATCGGCATGGTGATGCCGAACGTGTCGGCCTCCTGGAAGCCGTCCGTGCCGAGCAGGTCCGTCCGCACCTGGCCCGTGAAGAAGACCACCGGGACCGAGTCCATCATCGCGTCGGTCAGCGGCGTGACGATGTTCGTCGCGCCCGGGCCGGAGGTGGCGAAGCAGACGCCGACCTTGCCGGACGCTTTCGCGTACCCCTCCGCCGCGTGGCCGCCGCCGGCCTCGTGACGGACGAGCACGTGGTGGATGCCCGCGTCATAGAGCGCGTCGTAGGTCGGAAGGTTCGCGCCACCCGGGTAGCCGAATACGACGTCCACGCCCTCGGCCTTGAGGCAGTGCATGATGGCGTCGACGGCTCTCATGGAGGCGATTTTAGCTCGCGCCCTGCGCCCGGACCGATCCTTCGAGGGTCCCCAGGGCTCGAACCGTCCCCCGCGGCTAGGACGAGCCGCGGATCGTGCGCCAGGCGCGGACCCAGCGCTCGTAGTCCATGCAGACCCGGCCCCGCTCGTCGCCGCAGTCGGCGGACGGGTAGGTGCGGAAGAGGACGCGCTTGTAGAAGTCGTCATCGGTGGCCTGGAAGTCCTCGCAGTGCTCCTGGATGCGGTCGCAGGCGCTCTCCACCGATGGCGCGACGTCGGTCGCCTCGGCGACGTCCGCGTTGACCTCGGGGTCGAGCGCGCGTTCCAGCCAGGCGTACATGCAGTTCGGGTGCCTGGCCTCGGCGGCGACCATCCAGGCCGGCGACTCACCCAGCGAGCCTTCGCGCGGCCGGGTCGCGGAGATCGGGCCGCCCGGGCCGGGCGCGGCCTCGAGCTCGGCGACGACGGACTGGCGCGCGAGGCCGGCCAGCGCGCGCCCCGAGCGGAAGAGCCGCCCGACGTCGGCCGGATCCGACCAGTACTCGCTCACGTACGGCGACTGCAGGCGGAGGATCTGGACGACCGCGTCGAACTGTCGCTGGTCGAGCTCGTAGGGGTCGGTGATCGCGAGGTCCTTCCGCTTGCGCGCAACCCACAGCGCCGCCTCGGCGATCGCCATCGGGTCGTCGGGCACCGTCACCTGCGCGCCCAGAGCGGCGACCTGCGGCGGGTCGAGGATCGCGCCGATGCTCAGCAGCGTTCCGGGGATCTCCGAGCGCCGCCAGACCAGCACGTTGGCGGCGCGGCCGACCGGCAACGCGAACATCTGCTCGGCGACCGAGTTGTAGGGCTGCTCCTTGAGCCCGTCGAAGACGTCCTCGTAGCCGGGGATGAGCTCGGTGTTGATCGGGGCGATCGCCTGCGCGCCGATCAGGCGGACGGTGACGTCGCCGTTGCCCAGCACGCCGTCGTAACCGCCGGCCGCGAAGCGCCGCACCAGCTCGTCGGGTCCACCGGCCACGTCCACCTGCACGTCGCAGCCGAGGCCGCCGGTCGCCTCGGGCGGGACGAAGCCCGACGGCGCCAGCAGCTTCAGCTCGCCCTCGGTGGGGCCGAGCGTGGCGATCGGGCGGACGCCGGGCGGCGCGGTCACCTTGGGCCGGGGTCGTCCTCGATCGCTGCCCCACCGCACGCGCCCACGGTCAGCGCGAGGGCGAGCGTCAACAGCACGAGGACCCGGGACATGCGCCGCTCGACGCTAGGGCTAGGCAGACGCCGAGCGCGTCGCTGTCGCTGGTCAGCCGGTGCGCGAAGTAGACCGGGATGATCGACAGCAGGATCACGAAGAACGCGACGACGTTGACGATCGGCAGCTGGTTCGGGCGCGAGAGGTTGGTGAGGATCCAGATCGGCAGCGTCTCCTCGCCGCCGGCGGTGAACGTCGTCACGATCACCTCGTCGAAGGACAGGCCGAAGGCCAGCAGCCCGCCGGCGATCAGGGCGCCGCGCAGCTGCGGCAGCGTGACGAGCCGGAACGTCTGGAACGGGTCGGCGCCGAGGTCGGCGCTCGCCTCCTCGAACGAGGGCGACAGCCGCCGCAGCCGCGCGACGACGTTGTTGTAGACGACGACCACGCAGAACGTGGCGTGGCCGACGATCACCGTGAACATGCCGAGGTCGACGCCGAGCGGGTCGAGCACCTCGTTGAAGGTCGCGTTCAGCGCCATGCCGGTCACGATGCCCGGCAGCGCGATCGGCAGGATCACCAGGAACGAGATCGACGTCGCGCCCGAAGAAGCGGTAGCGGGCGACCGCGAGCGCCGCGAGCGTGCCGAGGATCAGCGCGATGATCGTCGCCCCGATGCCGGCCTGCAGCGACGTCAGCAGCGCGTCGCGCACGCCCGGGTTGTCGATCGCGCGCCCGAACCAGTCGAGCGTGAAGCCCTCGATCGGCCAGCGCTGCGTCTGGTTCTCGTTGAACGCGTAGATGACGATCACCGCGATCGGGATGTAGATGAACGCGAGCACGAAGCCCGTCATCAGGCGCAGGGCGAGCCGGCTGCCGGCGGAGAAGTACATCAGTGGCCCACGACATCAGAGGTTGTCGAAGGCCCCGAAGCGCCGGGCGATCAGCAGGTAGATGACCATCACCACGACCGGGACGGTGGCGAACGCGGCGGCCAGCGGCAGGTTGTTGGCCACGCCGACGTTGGCGTAGACGACGTTGCCGATGAACTGCGTGCTGGAGACGATCTGCGGCGTGATGTAGTCGCCGAGGGTCAGCGAGAAGGTGAAGATCGAGCCCGCCACGACCGCCGGCAGGATCAGCGGCAGGATGACCCGGCGGATCGTCGTCCAGCGGCCGCGCGCCGAGGTCACCGGACGCCGCGAGCATCGAGTTCGGCAGCCGCTCGAGCCCGGCGTAGATCGGGATCACCATGAACGGCAGCCACAGGTAGGTGAAGACCAGCCACGTGGCGAAGTTGCCGAAGCCCGGCCCGGTCAGCCCGAACGGGTCGAGGAACCAGTTGAGGATCCCGTCCGTGGACAGGATCGTCCGCCACGCGTAGACCTTCACGAGATAGCTCGACCACAGCGGCATCAGGACCGCCACGACCATGAGGTTGCGGATCCGCGGCGAGGCCAGCTTGGCCATGTACAAGCGCGATCGGGAAGGCGAGGATGACGTCGGCGATCGTCACCGCCGCCGCGATCCCGATCGTCCGCCCGGCGATCGTCCGGTACGTCGAGCTCTCGGCGATCGTCGAGTAGTTCTGGGTTCCGTACTCGTGGACCACCTCGGCGGTGAAGGGGTCGAGGCGCCAGAAGGACGCCACGAACAGGACGAGCAGCGAGCCCAGGTAGGCGAGGCCGAGCCAGCCGATCGGCCCCGCCAGCAGCAGGGACAGCTGGGTGCGGCGCCGGCCGTGAAGGCGGTCGGCGAGCTTTCGGCCGACCGACCTCCTTCCCGTCACCGACGCCGTCCCCAAGGCTCAGCCCTTGATCTCCGTCCAGGCGGCGACCCACTCGGAGTAGTCCTTGCAGACCGCCCCTCGGTCGTCACCGCAGTCCTCGGTCGGCGTCGTCCAGTAGGAGACCTGGTCGAAGTACTCCTCGTCCGCCGCGTGGAAGGTCTCGCAGTGGTCCTTCACCGCTGTCTCGTCGCACGACTTCGCGTTGGACGGGGCCTCACCGAACCACTCGGCCACCGCGGCGTTCGCCTTCGGGCTGATGATGTGGTCCATCCACTTGTACATGCAGTTCGGATGCTCGGCCTCTGCGCCGATCATCCACGTGTCCGACCAGCCCGTGGAGCCCTCCTCGGGCAGCGTCGTCTTGATCGGCACCGGGGGCTTCTCGCCCTCCAGCAGGTTCGCGATGACCTGCCAGGTCGTGCCGACGGTGGAGTCGCCCTGCGAGAACGCGGCCTGCTCCTTCGTGTAGTCCGACCAGTACTCGCCGATGTACTCGCGCTGCATCTTGAGCAGGTCGATCGCAGCGGTGAACTGCTTGTCGTCGAGCTCGTACGGGTTGGTGATGCCCAGGTCCGGCTGATGGGTCATCAGGTAGACCGCCGCGTCCGCGATGTAGATCGGGTTGTCGTACGCGGTGACCTTGCCCTTCTGCTTGGCGAGCTCCGCCTCGTCGAAGACCGACGACCAGGAGGTCAGGTCGTCGACGGAGTCCGTGTGCCACATCAGCAGGTTCGCGCCGCGGCCGTGCGGGACGCCGTACATCTGGCCGTCGACGGAGTTGAAGTCCTGGTCCTTGAGGCCGTCGAAGACGTCGGCGTAGTTCGGGATCAGGTCGGTGTTGACCGGCGCGACGTCGCCGCCGGCGATCAGGCGCAGCGTCGCGTCGCCCGACGCCGAGACGCCGTCGTAGTTGCCCGAGCGCATCAGCGTCACCATCTCGTCGGAGGTGTTGCCGATCTTGACGTTGACCTGGCAGCCGGTCTCCTTCTCGAAGTCGCGTCACCCAGTCGACGGCCGGGTCGGTGGAGCCGTCCTCGACGTAGCCGGCCCAGGCGATCAGGTTGACCTCGCCCTCACCCTCGCCGACCGCTTCGGCCATCGGGATGTCCGGCGCTTTGGTGACTTCGCCGGCGGTGGCGCCACCGGAGCTCGTGCCCTCGTCGTCGCCTCCGCAGGCGCTCACCACGAGCGCAAGGGCGGCGGCGATCACCAGGGTCCATCGCAATGGTCGGGTCATGCGGATTCCTCCTGCTTGGGTGTTGGCGATGACGTACGCCTGCTCGGCGCGCCATCCGATCCTGACCTCCGGCCGCGCTGCTCCAGTGCGTCCGCGGAAGTGGTGTCGAGGTTCTGCTGAACGACCTGCAGCTCCCCGCCGGCGTCGAGGTCGACGACGTAGCGGGTGATCATCCCGGCGTAGGCGACCTCGCGGACGCGGCCGGTCTCGACGTGCAGCCCGTCCTCGGCGCCCGTCGGCGACAGACGCGGATCTTCTCCGGGCGCACGGTGAAGCGCTTGCCGTCGCGCTCGAGCACGTTCGAGACGCCGACGAAGCCGGCGATGAACTCCGTCGCGCGGGCGCTCGTAGACCTCGGCGGGCGCGCCGACCTGCTCGATCCGGCCCGCGTTGAAGACGGCGAGGCGGTCGCTCATGGTGAGCGCCTCCTCCTGGTCGTGCGTCACGTAGACGAAGGTGATGCCGACCTCGCGCTGGATGCGCTTGAGCTCGGTCTGCATCTCCTGGCGCAGCTTGAGGTCGAGCGCGCCGAGCGGCTCGTCGAGCAGCAGCACGCGCGGGCGGTTGACGATCGCGCGGGCCAGCGCGACGCGCTGGCGCTGGCCGCCGGAGAGCTGGCCCGGCTTGCGGTCGTCGTAGCCGCTCGAGCCGCACCAGCTCCAGCGCCTCCTTGGCGCGGCGTGCGGCGCTCGTCGCTGGGCACCTTCTTGATGCGCAGCCCGTACTCGACGTTCTCGCCGACCGTCATGTGCGGGAAGAGCGCGTAGTCCTGGAAGACCGTGTTGACGTCGCGCGCGTAGGGCGGGACGCCGCGTGACGTCCTGGCCGCCGAGCTCGACCGTCCCGGCGTCGGGCTCCTCGAAGCCCGCGATCAGGCGCAGCGTCGTCGTCTTGCCCGAGCCCGAGGGGCCGAGCATCGTGAAGAACTCGTCCTCGGCGACCTCGAGGTCGACGCCGTCGACGGCCTTGACCTCCCCGTAGGCCTTGCGCAGTCCCCGGAGCCGGATATCCGCCACTGCCGGCAAGCCTTTCGGCAACTCGCTCTAGCCAAGGCGCCAATCGTGCAAGCGCAGAACCAGCGGCACGGTGCTTTGGAGATCGCACGATGGCGGCGCACGCGCGTGCGCGCGCCATCCTGAGCGTCATGAGATCCGAGCAGGACTCGCGCCTGTGGCACCCGTTCGCCGACATGGGTAGCGGTGCGCGTCGGCGAGCTGGTCCTCGACCGCGGCGAGGACGTCTGGGTGTGGGACGCCGCCGGCACGACCGCTACCTCGACGCCACGGCGAGCCTCTGGTACTGCAACGTCGGCCACGGCCGGCCGCGAGATCGCCGACGCCGTCGCCGGCCAGATGGGCAAGCTCGAGGCCTACTCGGCCTTCGGCGACTTCGCCAGCCCGCCCGCGCTGGAGCTCGCCGAGCGGCTCGCCGAGCTCGCGCCGATGGCGGCGACGCGCGGGTGTTCCTGGCCTCGGGCGGCGGCGACGCGGTCGACACCGCGGCCAAGCTCGCCCGGCGCTTCTGGCTCGAGAGCGGCGAGCCCGAGCGCGAGCACCTGGTCGTGCGCTCCAACGGCTACCACGGCACCCACGGCTTCGGCACCTCGCTGGCCGGCATCGAGGCCAACCGCGTCGAGCTGGGGCCCGCTCGTCCCCGACATCGCCGTCGTCGAGCACGACTCGGTCGACGCGCTGCGCGAGCGAGGTCGACCGCGATCGGCGCGCGACCGCGTCGCCGCGGTCTTCGTCGAGCCGGTGATCGGCGCCGGCGGCGTCGTACCCGCCGCCGGAGGGCTACATCGAGGGCGTCGCCGAGCTCTGCCGCGAGACCGGCGATCCTGTTCGTCTGCGACAGCGTGATCTGCGGCTTCGGGCGGCTCGGCACCTGGTTCGGCATCGAGCGCTGGGACGTCGAGCCGGACATGATCATGTTCGCCAAGGGCGTGACCAGCGGCTACCTGCCGCTCGGCGGCGTCGTCGTCTCCGAGCGCGTGGCCGAGCCGTTCTTCGGCGAGGCCGGGCGGCCCGATCTTCCGCCACGGCGCCACCTACGCCGGCGCACGCCGACCTGCTGCGCCGCGGCGCTGGCCAACCTCGACATGCTCGAGCGCGACGGGCTGCTCGAGCGCGGGCAGGAGCTCGAGGGCGACCTCCACGACGCGCTGCAGCCGCTCGCCGACCACGACGCTCGTCGCCGAGGTCCGCGGCGGCATGCGGGCTGCTCGGCGCCGTCGAGCTGCAGCCCGGGCATCGCGCCGCCGGCGCATCGGCACTCGCTGCGCCCGCAAGGGCGGCGTGCTCGTGCGCCCGCTGGGCAGCGGCGTCGCGGTCTCGCCGCCGCTGACGGCGACGCCGGAGCACTTCGAGCTGATCGTCGAGGCGCTGTCCACGGCGCTCGACGCGCTACGCCGCGAGCGCTGAAGCGCGCGACAAGCTGCGCGCGTGCCAGCCCGCGTTCACCCTGGGCGAGCTGCTCGACCAGGAAAGCCTGGCCCTCGAGCCGCTGACGGGCGGGCCGGACGCGCCCGCGCGCCGCGTGGCGGGCGCGCACTCGATCGAGCTCGAGCGCCCGTCGACCTGGCTCGGCTCCGACTGGGTGATGCTCACGGCAGGCGCCCGGCTGCGCGGCAGCGCGAAGGCGCAGCGCGAGCTGGTCGCCGAGCTCGACGGCGCCGGCGTGGCCGCGCTCGGCCTCGGCATCGAGCTCGTCTTCAAGCGCGTCCCGCCGGCGCTGCTCAGCGAGGCCGAGCGGCGCGTCGTTCCCGGTCTTCGCCGTCCCGCTGCGGACGCCGTTCCGCGAGATCGTCACGGCGATCAACCGCGCGCTGCTGTCCGACGAGCTGCGCACCTACCAGCGGCTGTCCTCGATGCAGCTCTACCTGGTCGACGCGCTGCGCGAGAGCGACCCGCGCCGCGCCGTCGTGGCGCGGCTCGCCGAGCTGCTCGACGCCAGCGTCGCGCGTGCTGTCCCGCGACCGGCGCGCCCGCTGCTCGCCGTGGGCGACCCGCCGCTGGCGCTGTGGCCGGCGATCGACGGCGGCCGACCGCGCTGCACGAGCTCGACGTCGACGGCTGGCACGCCATCGCGACGCCGGTGCTCGACGACGGACGCGCGGCTCGAGGCTGGTTGATCGTCGCCGGTCGAGCGGCTTCGAACGCACGGCTGACGAAGCCCGTGGCGCAGGCCGCCGCGCCGCTGCTGGCGGCGACGGCGCGGCTCGCGCGGACCGAGCGCGCACAGACGCGCGCGATCGGCGCCGGCGCTGCTCGACGACCTGCTGACCGGCGAGGGCGACACGCACGAGCTGGCCGCGCGCGCCGCGGGGCTCGGGATCGACTTCTCCGGGTCCCGGCGCGGGTGGTCGTCGCCCGCGGGATCGACGCTCGAGCGGTGCTGGGAGACCTCGGCGTGCCGTATCTCGCGACCGCCGAGAGCACGGATCGCGCTCGTGCAGGGCGCGGAGCGCGAGCGCGCTGCTGCAGCGCGCTCGGCCAATGGCGGGGCGGCCGGCATCGGGCGGCCCGTCTCCTCGGTGACGGCGGTCGCGGACTCGCTGCGCGACGCGCGGCTCGCGGTGGGGCGCATCGAGCGCGAGGGCACGCCGGGGGTGCTGGCCTTCGAGGACTTCGAGCTCGGGCTGCTGCTGCTCTCCGAGGCACCGCACGGGCGCATCGCAGCCGAAGGTCGAGCGCTGGATCGGCGCCCTGCGCGAGCAGCCGATGCTGTGGGACGCGGTCGTCGCCTACTTCGAGCACGACCTCGACGTCGGTCGTGCCGCAGCGGCGCTGCACCTGCACCCGAACTCGCTGCGCTATCGCCTCACGCGCGTCGAGAAGCTGCTCGGGCCGTTCGCTCAAGCAGCCCTCGACGATCGCGTCGCTCTACGTGGCGATGCTCGCCGACTGAGACGGTCGGCCGACCAGGACTAACGGACAAGGGCCGACATGCCGACGTAGCGAGCAGCACCCTTGCGTCCCCCATCAGGAGCACCGCATTGCTCTGGCAGGTCATCACGCAGCAGCTCGGCACCAACACGCTCCGGGAGACTCCCGGAACGTGACGGCAGCCTCCGCGACCAGGGTCGTGCGCGTCTTCCTGCTCGACGACACCCGCGAGCTGCGGCTGCGCGTCCGCAGGGCGCTGTCGGGAGAAGGCGCGCTGCAGGTCGTGGGCGAGGCCGACGACCCGGTCGACGGGCTGCCGCTGATCGAGGACCTGCAGCCGGACGTCGTCGTCTGCGACCTGTCGATGCCGCGCATGGACGGGCTCGAGGCGATCCCGCGGATCGCGGAGTGTGCGCCCGAGGCGGGCATCGTGATCTTCTCGGGCTTCCTCGGCGAGGCGCTCGGCGAGACGGCGCTCGACCTGGGCGCCGACCGTTACGTGGAGAAGAGCGCGCCGCTGTCCGAGCTGGCCCAGGCGGTGCACGAGGTCGCGGCCGAGCGTCGCTCCGGGAAGCGGCCCGTGCCGAAGGCCCAGGCCGGCCGCGCCCGAGCGCGGCGCCGGCTCCGCCCGTCCCCATGGCCACGCCGTGGCGCTCCCGCCGCCTGGCGACGACGACGCCCTCGAGGACGTGGTGGCCGAGATCAGCCGCCTCGGCACTCCGCGGCTCGTCGCCCTCACGGTCGCCGCCTTCGCCATCGCGGGCGGGATCTCGCTCCTGACGGGCCTCGCGCCGTCGACCTTCCTCGTGCTGTGGCTCATGCCGGTGCTCGCGTCTGGGTGCGCTGGCGTCCCGCGCGCGTCACGGTCTGCGCGATCGTGGTCGGCGTCGCCCTCTACACGCGTGTGCGCCCACGAGGTCGGCGCGAACACCTGGTACGGCGCGGGCTTCGGCGTCGGCCTCTGCATGGCCACCCTGGCCGTACGCCGGCTCGCGCATGACCAACTGGATGCGCAAGCGGGTGCACGAGCAGGAGGCGCTGACCCGCGAGCTGCAGCGCTCCAACGCCGAGCTCGAGCACTTCGCCTACGTCGCCTCGCACGATCTCTCCGCGCCGCTGCGGACCGTCAGCTCCTTCGCCGGGATGCTGCAGACGCGCTACGAGGGCAAGCTCGACGACGAGGCCGACAAGATGATCGGCTTCATCACCGGCGGCACCCGGCGGATGCAGCGGATGATCGACGACCTGCTCGCCTTCGCCCGCGCCGGCCGCGTCGACGCCGAGCGCCGGCCGTTCGAGCTGTCGGCGGTCGTGGCGGACGTCCAGGCCGACCTCGCCTCCCAGATCGCCGAGCGCGAGGTCCGCGTCACGGTCGGCGAGCTGCCGCGCGCTGATCGGCGACGAGGCCCGCATCGCGCAGCTGATGCTCAACCTGCTCACCAACGCGATCAAGTTCTGCCCGCCCGACCGCGTCCCGGAGGTGAGCGTCACCGCCGAGCGCCTGCGCGCGGGCTGGCGGATCGACGTCCGCGACAACGGCATCGGCATCGATCCGCGCTTCGCGTCGAAGGTCTTCGGGATGTTCCAGCGCCTGCACACCGACGAGACGTTCCCCGGCACCGGCATCGGCCTGGCCATCTGCCAGCGCATCGTCGAGCGCCACGGCGGCCGCATCTGGGTCGACGGCTTCGAGGGCGAGGGGTCGACCTTCTCCTTCACGATCCCGGACTCGGTATGAGTCCGCCGGCTTCGGCGCGCGCTAGCCGCGCTTGAGTCGGCGGGCCCAGAAGAAGGCGTAGATCGCGAACAGGAAGATCGCGATCGCGATCAGCATGTGGAAGAACCCGATCAGCCCGCCGATCACGATCCGCAGGACCACGATCACCGCGACGATCATCACCAGGTAGGCAACCAATCGGCGACCAAGGCCTTCGAGACGCTCGCGCATGCCGTCGACCATAATGGTCGCAGTGTCAGAACACGGAGAGATGCGCGCAGCGCTGGCGAACACGCTGGTCGCGCTGATGAAGGAGTACTACGGCAAGGGGCCGACCGCCGCCAAGAGCTTCATCAACGACGAGTACGTGCTCGTCGTGCTCGAGGACGGGCTGACCCAGAACGAGCGGACGCTGCTCGAGGCCGGCATGGAGAACCTCGTCCGCGACTACCGGCTCGCCTTCCAGCGCACGGTGACCTCCGAGTTCTGCGGCGCCGTCGAGCGGATCGTCGGCCGCCGGGTGCTCACCTACCACTCGCAGATCGTCTTCGATCCGGCACGATCGTTCGAGATCTTCGTGCTGGATCGTCCGCTGGACTAGGTCGGGCGCGTGGCCGACAGTGGCTCGATCGCCACGTCGGGGAAGTCCAGCTCGGTGCCGCAGCGCGTGCAGAGGGCGTCGTGCAGCGGGACGATCTTGCCGCACGTCGGGCACTCCCGGCGCAGCTCGTCGGTCTCGTAGCGGTAGAGCACCGCCATCAGCACGCCGAGGAACGGCACGATCACGCCGATGAAGAACCACAGCACCATCGAGGACCCCTTGGACCGTCCGATCCAGCCGGCCCAGACCCCACTGACGGCGCAGACGATCAGGTACTCCATCACCCTCTAGGTTAGGGAGCGATGCTGTCAGTCGTACATGCGCTTGAGGTGCGAGAACCGCTCGTCGCGCGGCTTGAGCTCTCGGCGCGCGGTGCGCGCCCGAGCGAGCGCCATCTCACGGCGCGCTGAGTGATCGCGAGGGGCGATCGATCCGCGAGACGGTCGCTCGGAGGAGTGCGGTGTTGGCTGCCCTTTCCATATGTCCATCTTCCACCGAAACCTTGTCGGCAGTTATGGACATTTGGAGAAATCCGCCTACTAGATCGGTGGACACGGCGGGACGCTGAGCGGCCGGTAGGCGGCGGCGCAACCGCCAGGGCGCGCCGGAAAAGGCCTGGTTGGCGACCGTCGCGAAACCGCGCTCGTCCTCGCGCAGGGCGAGCAGCAGATGGGCGATCCGGTCGGCGCGCGGGAGGTTCGGATCCTCGACGCGCACGCAGTAGCAGTGGACGCCTGGTTCCACCGGGCCGCATCAGGACGGCGCCCTGCTCGCCGACGAGCCAGGTGCCGAGCTTGCCGCGTTCGCGGATGAGGCCGGTGCGCGCGTGCAGCTCCCGCGCCTCGTGGGAGACCAGGTCGCCGAGGAAGCCGAGCGGCCGTGCGCTCCGGGCTGCTCGCCCTGGGCCTTGGCGGGGCGCAGCACGTTGGCGCCCGCGCTTGGCGTAGAGCTCGGGAATGATCCACGCGTGGGCGATCAGGATGATCGCCAGCGGGAAGCTCAGCGGCTCGAGGTAGAGCAGGAACGCGGCCATCAGCAGCCACGGCACCGTGTGCGCGACGGTGCTCGCCGTCCACAGCCGGCCGGCGACCTTCAGACGGCGCTCGTCGACCAGCGGGCGCCAGTAGACGCCCGCGGTCTCCCTCAGGGAACCTGCCTGCTCAGCCACCCGCGATCGGCCGGCGCAGGATCACCGCGGGGGCGTCCAGCGGCAGCTCGTGCACCTGCTCGGCGTGCCCCTCACCATGCGTGACGATGGCGAAGTAGCCGGCGTCCAACTGCTCGCGGAACGCCTTGGCCGCGGCCTCAGAGTCCTCGGCCGTCCATTCGGCGATCACCGAGTGGCCGGTCCCGTCCATGCGGATCAGCTTGCCCATCGGTCAATCGTACGCCGACAGTTGCGACTGATACATCTCCTGGATGTATTAGTCGCGAAGCTTGGCGCGGATGAGCCGCTGGACCTCGCCGCCGTCGGCGCGGCCCTTCGTCTCGCGCATGATCGGGCCGATCAGGGCGCCGATCGCCTTCATGTTGCCGCCGCGGATCTGCTCCGCCGTCTCCGGATCCGCCGCGATGACGCGGTCGACCACGTCGGAGAGTTCGTCGCCCATAGAGCCGAGACCCTCGCGCTCCACCAATGCGGCCGGCTCTCCCCCTTCATCGATGAGTAGTTGGAGAACCGTGCGCGCTGCGTCACCGGAGATCGCGCCGGACTCCACGAGCCCGATCAGTGCGGCGAGCGACGCCGGGGTCAGGGAGCCGAGCTCCGGCGCGCGGGCGAGCCAGTTCGCGACGCTCTTCGGCTCCGCGTCCGTCGCCTCGAGGAAATCCGCTCGCTCCGGGTTCCAGACGAGGTTGCGGGCGGCGTCCTCGGCGAGCCCGAGGGCGACGAAGCGCTCGATGCGGGCGGCCGGCAGCTCCGGCAGTGCCTCGCGGGCCCGCGCGATCATCTCCTCCGTCGGCTGCACCGGCACGAGGTCCGGCTCGGGGAAGTAGCGGTAGTCGTGCGCCTCCTCCTTGGAGCGCAGCGTGGTGATGGACCCGGAGCGCGGATCGAAGTGCAGCGTCTCCTGCGTCACCTGCCGGCCTGCCTCGAGGATGCCGATCTGGCGGGCGATCTCGGCGTTGACGCCCTGTTCGAGGAACGCGAACGAGTTCATGTTCTTGAGCTCGGTCTTGGTGCCGAACTCCGTCGTCCCCTCCGGCCGGACGGAGACGTTGGCGTCGCAGCGCAGCGAGCCCTGGCTCATGTCGACGTCGGACACGCCGAGCTGGCGCAGCGTCTCGCGCAACAGCGTCAGCCACTCGCGCGCCTGGGCGCCCGAGCGGATGTCGGGCTCGGTGACCATCTCGGCCAGCGGCGTGCCGCCGCGGTTGTAGTCCACGACGGAGGCGCCGGCGCCGTGGATGCGGCCGGACTCCGAGGCGTGTGTGAGCTTCGCCGCGTCTTCCTCGAGATGGATGCGCGTCAGCTGCACCCCGGCGAGCTCGCCGCCCTCGCACAGCGGCTTGTCGTACTGGGAGATCTGGTAGCCCTTGGCGAGGTCGGGATAGAAGTAGTTCTTGCGGCTGAAGACGGCCTCGTCGGCGATCTCGCAGCCGAAGGCGAGGCCCATGAGGATCCCGAAGTGGATCGCCTCGGCGTTGGTCACCGGGAGCGTGCCGGGCAGGCCGAGGCAGACCGGGCAGGTGTGGCTGTTGGGCGGGTCGCCGAAGGTCAGCTCGCAGCCGCAGAACATCTTCGTCCTCGTCGCGAGCTGGACGTGGATCTCCAGGCCGATGACCGGCTCCCAGGCGCTCATGCGAAGGCCCCGGTCGTGTCGAAGCCGATCGACTTCTCGAGCGCGTGCGCGGCGTCGAGGAGCGCGGCTCTCGCTGAAGGCCGGCCCGGCGAGCTGGAAGCCCGCGGGCAGGCCGTCGACCAGGCCGGCCGGGATCGAGATGCCGGGAATGCCCGCGAGGCTCATCGGCACGGCGCAGTAGTCGTTGAGGTACATCGCGACGGGGTCGGCGGTCTTGGCGCCGAGCTCGAAGGCGACGCCGGGCGCGGTCGGGGTCGCGACGAAGTCGAAGTCGGCGAAGACCTTCGCGAAGTCGCGGGCGATCAGCGTGCGGACCTTCTGCGCGCGGCCGAAGTAGGCGTCGTAGTAGCCGCTCGACAGGGCGTACGTGCCGATCAGGATGCGGCGCTTGACCTCGTCCCCGAACCCCGCCGCGCGAGTGGACGTGTACATCGACATCAGGTCGCCGTCGCCGTCCACGCGCAGCCCGTAGCGGACGCCGTCGTAGCGCGCGAGGTTGCTCGAGACCTCGGCGGGGGCGATCAGGTAGTAGGCGGCGAGCGCATTGGGCGCGGTCGGCAGCGCGCACGGCTCGACGGTCGCGCCGAGCTCACGAGCGCGGTCGAGGGTCTCGTTGAAGATGGCGAGGACGCCGGGCTCGATGCCCTCGCCCGAGAGCTCGGTCGGGACGCCGATGCGGATGCCTTTCAGGTCGGTCGCGCTCGGCAGCACGACGTCCTCCGGCAGGCCGACGGACGTGGAGTCGCACGGGTCGGCGCCCTGCATCATCTGCAGCAGCAGCGCGGCGTCCGTGACGTCGCGCGTGAAAGGGCCACACTGGTCCAGCGAGGACGCGAAGGCGATCATGCCGTAGCGGCTGATCGCGCCGTAGGTCGGCTTGAGGCCGACGATCCCGCACAGTGCGGCGGGCTGGCGGATGGAGCCGCCGGTGTCCGTCCCGATCGCCCACGGCACGAGGCCGGCCGCGACCGCCGCGGCACTGCCACCGCTCGAGCCGCCGGGCACGCGTGTGCGGTCCCACGGGTTCAGCGTCGGGCCGTAGGCGGAGTTCTCCGTCGACGAGCCCATCGCGAACTCGTCCTGGTTGGTCTTGGCGATGACGGGGATGCCGGACTCCTGCAGCTTGCGCACCGCAGTCGCCGTGTAGGGCGGCTTGTAGCCCTCGAGGATCCGCGAGCCGGCCTGGCTCGGGATGCCCTCGGTGCAGAAGAGGTCCTTGACGCCGACGGGCACGCCGGCGAGGTCCGGGCTCGTCGCGTCGCTGACCCAGGTGAAGCAGTTGAGGTCGTCGGCATCGCAGCGGTCGCGGTAGGTGTTCCAGACGTCCGTGGCGTCGAGGTCGCCGGAGCGGATGCGCTCGGCCAGCTGGGCGGCGGTGAGCTCGATCATCGCGCCCCGGGACTCGGGACCCGGAAACCGGTCTCGTCGTGGTCGGGGGCCTCGGCCAGTGCCTTGTCCACCGGCAGGCTCGGGCGCGGCTCGTCGGCGCGCAGCTGGTTGACGAGCGGGACGACGTGGGAGGTCGGCTCGACGTCGTCCATGTCCCCGAGCTCGGAGATCTTGTCGATCCAGTCGACGACCTTCGACAGCTCGCCGGCGTAGCGGTCGAGCTCGTCGTCGGTCAATTCGAGGCGCGCCAGCTTGGCGACGTGCAGGACCTGGTCCCGGCTCAGCATCGCCGGGAGCCTAGGCGGGTGGCGCGGGCATCAGGCGCGTCTCGGGCGGCGGTTTGAGCCCGGGCTGGTCCTGATCGCGCATCGCCCACCAGGAGCTGGCGAACAGCGCGGCGACCGCGACGGCGCCGAGCACCGTCCCCCACTCCTGCTCCCCGGCCAGCCGCACGACCGCGATCGGGATGCTGACCAGTGCCGACCACATCGTCAGCACGTCGAAGGCGACGGGCATCGCGGGTGCGTCGCTGACCGCGGTCGCGATGACGATCCCGATGCCGAGGACACCGGCGAGCGCCAACCAGACGTGCAGCCCGGCGTCGACCAGGGACACGAGCAGCGCCGCTCCGGCGAGGCCGGACAGCCAGTCGGGGGTGCGAAGGCGCTGCATCGGCCGAAAACTACAAGGCCGGAAGGATCTGCTCGGCGATCAGCGCCACCGCCGCGTCGTCGGTGTGCAGCAGGTGCTGGAGCATGAGGCGGTCCAGGCCGGCCTCGGCGAGTCCGTGGATCTGCTCGACGATCTCCTCCGGCGTGCCGACCAGCCAGGCAGTCGTCCGGCTCGGCGCCCATGCGGTCCTTGATGCGCGCGAGCCGCTCGTCGACCTCGGAACGGGTCGCGCCCACGGCGATCACGGTCATCATGCTGAGCTGCAGGCGCTCGTCGAGCACGGCGCGCTTCTCGCCGCACCACCTCGGGCGTGACGAAGAGCAGGTTGTACTCGTCGGCGTAGGTGCTCGCGAGCGCCGCGGCTCGCTTGCCCGCCTTGCCGCCGAGGATGATCCGCGGGCGCGGCGACTGCACCGGCGCCGGGAGCGTCTCCTCCCAGAAGCGGACGACGTCCGCCACCTGCTGCTCGAGCAGGTCGAAGCGCTCCTTCATCGGCGGCAGGGTGAGGCCGAAGGCGTCGTGCTCGGCCTGGTGCCAGCCCGTGCCGATGCCGAGGTCGATGCGGCCGCCCGAGGTGTGGTCCGCGGTCAGGGCGAGCTTGGCCAGGACGGCGGCGGGCCGGAAGGTGACGGGGCTGACGAGCGTGCCGAGGCGGATGCGCTCCGTCAGCGGCCCGAGCGCGCAGATCGTGCCCCACGCGTCGAGCGCGCCGCGCGAGTGGCCCGCGACGCTGAGGTAGTGGTCGGAGCGCATCAGCGCGTCGAAGCCACCGTCCTCGGCCTGGCGGCGCAAGGCGCTGCCAATCGGCCCAGGAGACGTCCTCCTGGCCCTCGATCATCAGGGCGAGCTTCACTACGCGCTCGCGGCGAGCAGGGTGTTGCGCAGCAGCATCGCGATCGTCATCGGGCCGACGCCGCCGGGAACGGGCGTGATCAGACCGGCGACCTCGACCGCCTCGTCGAAGGCGACGTCGCCCTTGAGGCCGGCGTCGGTGCGGTTGATGCCGACGTCGACCACCGCGGCGCCGGGCTTGATCCAGTCGCCGCGGACCATCTCGGGGCGGCCCACGGCGGCGATCAGGATGTCCGCGCGGCGGCAGACCTCCGGCAGGTCCTGCGTGCGGCTGTGGCAGACGGTGACCGTGGCGTTCGCGGCCAGCAGCAGCTGGGCGATCGGCTTGCCGACGAGATCCGAGCGGCCGAGCACGACGGCCTCGGCGCCCTCGAAGTCGCACGTCGTGGCGGCGCAGGAGCTCCATGCAGCCCGACGGCGTGCAGGGCCGCAGGCCGGGCTTGCCCTGGGCGAGCAGGCCGGCGCTGACCGGGGTGAGCCCGTCGACGTCCTTGCGCGGGTCGATCATCGTCGTCAGCGCGCCGCCGTCGACCTGCTTCGGCGTCGGCAGCTGCAGCAGGATGCCGTTGACCTCGGGGTCGTCGTTGAGGCTCGCGATCGTCCGCTCGACCTCGGCGTGCGTGGCGTCCTGGGGCAGCGTGCGGTCGATCGAGCGCATCCCGACCTCGACCGTCTGGCGGCGCTTGTTGGTGACGTAGATCGCCGAGGCGGGATCGTCGCCGACCAGCACCGTGGCCAGGCCGGGCACGTGGTCGAGCCGGGCGACCTCGGCCGCCACCTCCTCGCGGACCTGCGCCGCGATCGCCTTGCCGTCGATGAGGGTCGCGGTCATCGTTTCTTGATCGGGGCGAGGGTGGCCACGAGGCTGCGTTCGCCGCCGTCCTTGGCGAAGCGGACGGTGACGACGTCGCCGGGCTGGACGCCGGTGACGACGCCCTCGCCGAACGCGGCGTGCTCGACGTCGTCGCCGATGCGGAACATCGCGGGCTCCTGCTGCTGCGGCGGCGCCTGCGCGCTCGCCCAGCTCGTCACGGCGCGCCGGCGCGGCGCGAAGCTCGAACCGGCCTGCACGCGCTCGGGCTCGTCCGTGAGCTCGCGCGGGATCTCGTCGAGGAAGCGGCTGCGGATCGCCGGCATGTACCCGCCGCCGTACTGCATCCGCCGGCGCGCGCTCGTGATGTAGAGGTCGCGCATCGCGCGGGTCAGGCCCACGTAGGCGAGGCGCCGCTCCTCCTCCACGTCGCCCTCGTCGATCGCGCGCGAGTGCGGGAAGACCCCGTCCTCCGCGCCGATGATGAAGACGATCGGGTACTCGAGCCCCTTCGCGTTGTGGAGCGTCATGAGGGTGACCAGACCCTCGTCGTCGGCGAGGTCGTCGTGCACCGCGAAGCAGCGCGAGCTGCTGCAGCCACTCCTCGACGTTGGGGCTCTCGACGCGGCTGTCGTACTCCTGCGGCGGCCACGCTCAGCGCGTCGAGGTTCTCGATGCGGCCCTGCGCCTCGATCGTCCGCTCGGCCTCCAGCGCGTCGATGTAGCCCGTCTCCGACAGCACCTCGCGCAGGAACGTCGCCACGGGCGGGTTGCCGTCCAGGCGCTCCTTGAGCCGGTGCATCGTCGACATGAAGCGATCGAACGCCTTGACCGCCGCCTTGCCGAGCCCAGGAACGGCTTCGGGCGCTTCCGCCGTCTCCCACGGCGTCTGGCCCATCGTGTTGGCGTGCGCGAGCAGCCTGCTCAGCGACGTCTGCCCGATCCCCCGGCGCGGCACGTTGACGATCCGCGTGAACGCCCCACCGTCCTGCGGGTTGACCAGGAAGGTCAGGTAGGCCAGCGCGTCCTTGACCTCGGAGCGCTCGTAGAACTTCGTCCCCCGATCACCTGGAAGCCGACGCCTCGCGCGGGTCATCATGTCCTCGAGCACCCGCGACTGCGCGTTCGTCCGGTAGAAGATCGCGATCTCGCTGCGGCTCACGCCCTCGTCCACGAGCCGCTCGATCTCCCCGACGACGAACCGCGCCTCGGCGTGCTCGTCGTCGAGCTCCCGGACCTTGATCCGGTCGCCCTCCCCCACGTCCGTCCACAGCTCCTTGCCCATCCGGCCGCGGTTGTTGGCGATCACCGCGTTCGCCGCGTCCAGGATCATCTGCGTCGAGCGGTAGTTCTGCTCGAGCCGGACCACCGTCGCGTCGGGGTAGTCGTCCTCGAAATCGAGGATGTTCCGGATGTCCGCTCCGCGGAAGCCGTAGACCGACTGATCGTCGTCGCCGACCACCATCAGGTTGCGATCCTCGGAGGCCAGCAGCTGCAGCAGGCGGTACTGGGCGTGGTTGGTGTCCTGGTACTCGTCGACGAGGATGTACCGGAAGTTCTGCCTGGTAGCGGTCGCGGACTTCCTGGAAGAGCTCGAGGACGTTGACCGCGCGGACGAGCAGGTCGTCGAAGTCCATCGCGTTGCGGCGGTGCAGCTGCTTCTCGTACTCCTCGTAGACGTCGGCGACGGTCTGCTCGAAGTAGGAGCCGACGAGCCCGCGGTAGTCCTCGGCCGAGCGCAGCTTGTTCTTGGCGTCGGAGATCTGGGACTGCATCGCGCGCGGCGTGAAGCGCTTGGCGTCGATGTCGAGCTCGTCGAGGCACGCCTTGATCAGGCGGCGCTGGTCGGCGGCGTCGTAGATCGTGAACTGGCGCGTGTAGCCGAGCCGGTGCGCGTCGGCGCGGAGCATGCGCGCACAGGCCGAGTGGAAGGTCATCACCCACATCGCGCGCGTGGCGCGGCCGACGAGCAGCTCGACGCGCTCGCGCATCTCCGACGCGGCCTTGTTGGTGAAGGTGATCGCCAGGATCTCGTCGGCGCGCGCGTGGCCGCTTCCGATCAGGTGGGCGATGCGGTGCGTGAGCACGCGCGTCTTGCCCGATCCCGCGCCGGCGAGCACCAGCAGCGGCCCGTCGACGTGCAGCACCGCCTCTCTCTGTGGAGCGTTGAGACCTTCGAGGAGCGTGTCGGTCGCGGGCACCGCTTCGCAACGTAGCGAGGGGTCCGGATCTCACCCGCCGATCCGTCTAAGTGTCGTATGGCGACACTCAGCCGGATCAGCGCCCGGGCGCGGCACCGCGTCCTCCACCTCGATGATCTTCGAGCCCTCGGTTACTCGAAGCGACCAGATCCGCGACCTTCGTGGCTTCCGGGCGAATCTGGCGCGTGTTTCCGGGCGTCTACGCGCAGGAAGGCGCACTGACAGCAAAGGGATGGGCCTACGCAGCAACCCTGGCCACCCGAGGCTTCGCCAGCCACCTCACCGCCGCCGCCGTCCACGAGTACCGCGACCATTGGCCCGCCACTCCCTCAGTGACCATCGTCGGACGCACTGGGGCACCGGGGCCGAAGGGCATCGAAGTCCACCACGCGAGAACCCTCGCCACCGACAAGATCGACGGCATTCCGGTCACGAGCCCGGCACAGACCATCATCGACTGCTCCCGCCTCCTCAGTGCCGATGAACTCAAGAGGCTTCTGAGAGCCGCGGAGTACCGCGGCTTCGACGTCACGAGCCTCGACCGGCCAGGCCTGCCGCGACCACTGACCGCGGTGCTCGATCGCTACACGGTCGGTAGCGGCCTCACCACCAACGAGCTCGAAGCGCTCTTCTTCGAACTCTGCGTCGCCGTCGGCCTTCCGCGTCCGCAGATCCAGGCGCGCTTCCCCGACCGGCGCCGGGTCGACTTCGTCTGGCACGAGCTGCGCCTGATCGTCGAGACGGACGGTCGCCGCGGGCACGCCGGAGCGATCGCTCCGAGCCGAGGACAGCCGCCGCGACCGAGAGCACTTCCTGCTCGGCTACATGACCCTCCGCTTCACCTGGGCCGAGGTGGCCCACGAGCCACACATGGTCGGCGAACAGCTGCTCGCGGCTGCGAGGCTCTGACGCGACCTGATGGCGCTCCCTGACGACGTCCGTCAGTACTGCCAGGCGGTGGCCGCCGAGGCGGAGTTCGTGCGCATCGACCACGTGGCGCTCGAGAACTACGAGGTGGAGCCCGTCGCTCGCACCCGGGCCGACGACCCCGACTTCATCCTGCAGCTGAACACCGATCAACTTCGGATCCGGCTGGTTCCCGACCCTCGATCAAGCCGCCCGGACTCTCGGGCTTCCGGACCGTCGAACAAGGCCTGCGAAAGCACGGCCCCTACTCACCTGACCAATTGGCAGCGATGGACGCACCGACCATCGCCGCGCACCTCGGCCAGGACCCGGATCACCCACTGATGGCCCTCTTCGCAACGGCCCTCAACGAGATCGCGGACGTGCAGCATCACTTCGACGGATGCCGTCGAGATCGCGGAGCAGCTCGCGACCATCCCCTCCTTCATCGACCCGGGCTTCTACAAACGCGCACAGATCGCCGCGGCCGGACTGGCCACGCACAACGTCGACCGCCTGACGATGTTCGCCGACAACCTGGTCCCCCACGTCCTCAAGCTCGACGGGATCCTCGTCTTCGACCCCGGGCTCGACGCCCGCATCGAGAACCACGAGCTCCTCGAGCACGGCTCACAGGAGGAGGTCGAGATCCGCGCGTGCGCCGTGGAGGCCGTCGAGCTGCTCAAGGACAACCGCAGCGCCGCAGAGATCGACGAGGCGCTGTGGAACCGCGGGGCGCAGCCCCGCTACAAGGCGCGCCCGCGGCACCGGGCGCGCTGCACCGCCTACTAACCACCGGCGGGGTTCGGGCCGCCGCGGTGGCGCATCTGGATGACGTCGGCGGGCGGTGCTTCGCCGGCTTCCGAGCGCGTCGATACGCGAGGACAGCCCCTTCAGCGCGTCGGCGATCGGGTCCGGAAGATGGACCCAGTCCGCGTCCGGGCCTTCGGGCTTGCGGCCCTCGACGCGGACCGGGTGGCCGGGGTTGCCGACGACGGTCGAGTTCGGCGGCACGTCGTGGATGACGACCGCGTTGGCGCCGATCTTCGAGCCGTGGCCGACGGTGATCGGGCCGAGCAGCTTGGCGCCGGAGCCGATCGTGACGTTGTCCTCGATCGTCGGGTGGCGCTTGCCCGTCGCGAAGCCGGTGCCGCCCAGCGTGACGCCCTGGTAGATCGTCACGTTGTCGCCGATATCGGCGGTCTCGCCGATGACGACACCCGAGCCGTGGTCGATGAACGCGCCGGCGCCGACGGTCGCGGCCGGGTGGATCTCCACACCGGTCATCGCGCGCGCCGAGGCCGCGATCACGCGCGGGACGACCGGCACGCCGGCCTCGTCGAGCACGTGCGCCACGCGGTGGGCGACGAGCGCGTGCACGCCCGGCCACATCAGCAGCAGGCCGGGAGTCGTGACGCCGCGGGCGGCGGGATCACGATCGTGGGCGGCGCGCAGGTCGCGCACCACGTCGCCGATCAGGCCGAACATGGAGCGGACGTTACCCGCAGTCCTTGCACAGGTCGCGCATCTCGGTGCCGACGCGCACGAACTCGCCCGAAGCCAGGTCGACCTGCAGGAAAGCGTCAAATAGGGCGCCCTCGAGCCCCGCCACGAGCTTCATCGCCTCCAGCGCCATCAACGAGCCGATGACCCCCGCCGCCGGGCCGAGGATGCCGGCCGACGCGCAGGTCGGGGCGTCCGCCGGAGCGGACGGGAAGGCGCAGCGGTAGCACGCGGTCAGGCCCGGGCTGATGCTCATGACCATCCCGCTGAACCCGACGACGCCGCCCTCGACGAGCATCTGCCCGGTCGCGCAGCACGCGTGGTTGACGCTGGTAGCGCGTCTCGAAGGAGTCCGAGCAGTCGACGATCAGGTCGTGGCCGATGACCAGCGCCTCGGCGTTGTCGTCGTCGAAGCGCGCCTGGTAGGGCTCGACGATCGACTCGGGGTTCAGCGCCTGCACGCGCAGCGCCGCGTTCTGGGCCTTGGACTCACCGAGGTCCGGCGTGGAGTGCAGGAACTGCCGGTGGAGGTTCGAGAGCTCGACGGTGTCGTCGTCGACGATCCCCAGCCGGCCGACGCCCGCGCCGACCAGATACGCGGCGACGGGCGAGCCGAGCGCGCCCGCCCCGACGACCAGCACGGAGGCGTCGCGCAGGCGGCGCTGCTGGACCGCGCCCCAGCCCTCCAGCACGAGCTGGCGGCTGTAGCGGTCGAGCTCGGACGAGCTAAGGCCGCTCGCGTCCGGCGGCGGCGGTGGCGGCGCGACGAGATCGTCCGGGACGACCTGTTCGGCGGCCGCCTTGGCCGCGGCTCGCATCGCCTGCGAGAACAGACCTCGGCGGCTCGAGCTCACTTGACGATCCTGACCACGTTGCCCTCGATGGTGACCGCATGACCCGCGTCACGCGCCGAGCGCGGCACGTTCTCCAGCGCCTCGCCAGGCGCGCAGGTGACCGCGAGCTCCTCCCCCGGCTGCATCCGCTCGAGCGCGAGCTTCGCCGTCACCCAGGTCAACGGGCACCGCAGCGGGCGCACGTCGAGCTCAACGGGAGACGGCGGCATCCTCGGGCGCGAAGAACGGCGTGGAGACGTATCGCTCGCCGGAGTCCGGCAGCACGACGGCGATCCGCTGGCCGGCGGCCTCGGGACGCGCGGCGATCTGTAGCGCCGCATGCAGCGCCGCTCCGCAGGAGATGCCGGCCAGGACGCCCTCGGTACGGGCACACGCGCGGGCGGCGCCGATCGCGTCCTCGTCGTCGACCGGCACGATCTCGTCGACGATGTCGAGGTCGAGGACGGACGGGACGAACCCCGCACCGATCCCCTGGATCTTGTGCGGCCCGGGCTCCCCGCCCGAGAGCACGCAGCTCGTCAGCGGCTCGACCGCGACGACGCGGCAGTCCGGGTTGCTTCTCCTTCAGGAAGCGCCCGGTGCCCGTGACCGTCCCGCCCGTGCCGACGCCGGCGACGAGCCAGTCGACCTTCCCGCCCATCGCGTCCCAGATCTCCGGGCCGGTGCCGGAGTAGTGCGCCCGCGGGTTGGCGGGGTTCGAGAACTGGTCGGGCAGCCACACGTCGTCATCGCGGGCGAGCGCCTGCGCGGCCGCGACCGCCTCGTTCATCCCGCCGAGCGACTCCGTCACGTGCACGCGCGCGCCATACAGACGCAGCAGGCCCTCACGCTCGCGGCTCATCCCCTGCGGCAGGGTCAGCACGATGTCGTAGCCGCGCGCGGCAGCCACGAAGGCGAGCGCGATGCCGGTGTTGCCGCTGGTCGCCTCGACGATCGTGGTGCGGCCCGGCTCGATGCGGCCCTCGGCCTCGGCGGCGGCCACCATGGCCACGCCGATGCGGTCCTTGACCGAGCCGCCGGGGTTGTACATCTCGAGCTTGGCGAAGACGTGCGCGCCGCCCTCGGGGGCCAGCCGGCTGAGCTGGACCATCGGCGTCCGACCGACGTGATCGGAGATGTTGATCGGAATTGAGGGCATTGCGTTCCGGGTGAGGTTAACGCCGCCGGGGTACGCAACGGCCATGACCGAGCCTCAGGGGGAGCTAAAGCGGGCGATCGGGCGCAAGACGCTGCTCGTCTTCGTCGTCGGCGACGTGCTGGGAGCGGGCATCTACGCGCTCGTGGGCGAGGTCGGCGCCGAGACCGGAGGCGCGATCTGGACCGCCTTCACGCTCGCGCTCGTCCTGGCCGTCTTCACCGCTTTCGCCTACGCCGAGCTGGTCACCAAGTACCCGAAGGCCGCCGGCGCCGCTCTGTACGTCAACCGCGCCTTCAAGCAGCCGTTCGTCTCCTTCATGGTCGCCTTCGCCGTCATGGCCAGCGGCGTCACCTCCGCGAGCACGCTCGCGCGAGGCTTCGGCGGCGACTACCTGTCCGTCTTCGTCGACATCCCCATCGTCCTCACGGCGATCGTCTTCCTGATCGTCGTCGCGGCGATCAACTTCCGCGGCATCTCGGAGTCGGTGAAGGTGAACATGGTCCTCACCGCGATCGAGCTCTCCGGCCTGCTGCTGATCTGCCTGATCGCAGCGGCGGCCGTCCTCGACGGCACCGCCGGCACCGACACCTCCCGCGCCTTCGAGTTCAAGGAGGGCGAGGGCGTGCTCGCGGCGATGGTCGGCGGCGCCGGCCTGGCCTTCTACGCGCTGATCGGCTTCGAGGACTCCGTCAACGTGGCGGAGGAGACCAAGGATCCTGAGCGCAACTATCCGTGGGCGCTGTTCGGCGGCCTGGCCGTCGCCGGCGTGATCTACATCGCGGTCACGATCCTCGCCTCGATGGCCGTGCCGGTCGGCACCCTGGCCAACTCGGACGGCCCGCTCGCCGAGGTGGCACAGGTCGGCCCGCTGAGCGTCGACCCGAAGGTCTTCAGCGCCATCGCGCTCTTCGCCCTCGCCAACGGTGCGCTGATCAACATGGTGATGGCGTCGCGGCTGCTCTACGGGATGAGCAACGAAGGCGTCATGCCGAAGATCCTCGGCCGGGTGCACGGCGGCCGGCAGACGCCGTACATCGCGATCCTCGCCACGACGGCGCTGGGCATCGCGCTGGTCTCCACGGGCGACCTCGGCGACCTCGCCGACATGACCGTCTTCCTGCTGCTCGCCGTCTTCATCATCGTGAACATCTCGGTGCTCGTGCTGCGGCGGGAGAACGTCGACCACAAGCACTTCCATGCACCGACGGCGATCCCGATCATCGGCGCGATCGTCTCCCTCGCCCTGATCGTGTTCGAGACGGAGGGCCGCATCGCCGTGCGCGCGCTGTTCATCCTCGGCATCGGGGTGATCCTCTTCGTGATCAAGCACTTCGCTAGCCAGGGGGACGCGGCACCGGCATGATCTGCGCATGTCACGCCCCAGCCACCCGCTTGCCGTCGCCTATCTAGCGCTCTTCGTCGCGCTGGGCGGCACCACCTACGCCGCTGCAACGATCACCGGAAAGGACGTCCTCGACGGGTCGCTGACCGGCGAGGACCTCAAGAACGGGACCATCCAGAGCCCTGACATCAAGGGCGTGACCGGCGCCGACCTCGGCCCGGGCGCTGCCTGGACGCTGCGCAGCCCGGACAAGCGCTTCTCCGTCGGGGTCTCCGATGCCGGCGTGGTGTCGGCCGGCCCCGGCGGCAAGGTGACGATCGACGCCTCCGGCGTCACCGTTGAGGGCACGAGCGCCGTCAACGTCCGCTCGAGCGGTCCGATCCGGGTCGGCGGCAGCATCACCCGCATCGGCAACGGCGACAACTGCCGGCCGGACGAGGGTTCGACGACGGTCTTCGTCTGCGGATAGTGCATCGCGGGCACGTCCTCCCCGACGTCACCGTCACCTCCCGGCCCTGGTCTGGATGGTCGACCGCGCGGACCCACTCACGGTGGTGGCGGTGATCGCCGCATCCGCGCTCGCAGCGACAGCAGTGCCGAAATGGCGAGACCAAGCAGAAGGCCACCCAGCACGCTGACGCCGATCCCGCCGAGGACGGCCTTGTCGTTGCCGATGTTCTTCACGGACCCGTCCTCGTAGTAACAGGCCATGTCGACCGTGGTCTTGCCGGTGCCGGCCGGTTTGACGTCGCGGAGGACGCGGTCGGCGCCGCGGCAGACGGCCAGCTCCTGCGTCCTGTCGCGCAGCGGGCTGATGCTGATGCAGATGATCACGGCGAGGAAGGCGCCGACGACGCCGGCGATGGCGGTTTGGATCACCGGATGAGTATCGCGAAGGGGGCTCAGGTAGACCGACGGCCATGAGTCTGATCCGCCGCATGGCCCTCGCAACCGTCCTGACTGCCTCGATCGCCGCGGCCCCCGCCGACGCCGCCTCCATCAAGGGAACGTGGAAGGGCAAGGTGACGATCACCTCGCCGACCGGTACCGGCAGCTACACGCAGATCGTCAAGGTCAACGCGCTGACCGTCGGCAAGAAGGGCGGCAAGATCCAGATCCCCGGCGAGACCTGTCGCGGCCCGCTCATCTACAAGGGTCGCAAGGGTCCGAAGTACCTCTTCAAGTACCGCGAGAACTCCGGCGACCCGGCCTGCACCGGGGACGACAAGATCACCCTGAGCCTCGTCGGCGGCAAGCTGCGCTGGAAGGGCGTCTCCCCAGACGGCTCGGTCATCGGACGTGGCACGCTTCGCCGCGTCTAGCGCCGCCGGTCCGGGTACCGCTGCCGCATGACCGACGAGAACGAAGAGCGCACCGACGAGACCCCCGAGGGCCCGGGCGCCACGCCCGACGACATCAAGACCGAACCGCCCGGCAATCCCGAGGTCGACGAGGAAGCCGTCGAGAAGGGCAACGACCAGTTGGGCCGCGTCAAGCCCTACTGACGACGTTCTGCAAGCGCGCTGTCAGGGTGTCCGGCCCGGGCGCGACCTTGCCCACATGCTCAATGTTCTGTTCCTGATGCTCGGAATGCTGCTCGGCGGGGCGATCGTCGCCGGGCAGCTGCGCCCGCGGCTTGCCGTGGAACAACTGGTCCAGCCGATCAGCGACTCGCTGGCCAGGGTCGACGACAAGCTGCGGGTGCTCGAGCGCGACCGCATGCAGTCACAGGGTCACCTGGCCGAGACGTTGCGCTCGATGGGCGAGGCCCAGGACCAGCTACGGCGGGAGACCGCCGGCCTGCGCACCGCTCTGCGCTCCCCGATCACCCGTGGCCGCTGGGGTGAACTGCAGCTCAAGCGCGTCTGCGAGCTCGCCGGGATGCTCGAGCACTGCGACTTCACCCAGCAGTCGTCCGTCCGCAGCGACGCGGGATTGCTGCGTCCGGACGTCCTCGTCAGGCTGCCCGGCGGCAAGGACGTCGTGGTGGACGCCAAGGCTCCGCTCGAGGCCTACCTCGGCGCCCACGACGCCACCGACGAGACACAGCGCGCCGTCCAGCTCCAGACGTTCGGCCGCCACGTCCGCGACCACGTGAAGGCGCTGTCGGCCAAGGCCTACTGGTCGCAGTTCGAGACCACGCCCGAGTTCGTCGTCCTGTTCCTGCCCTCCGAGGCGATGTTCTCGGCGGCGCTCGAGCAGCGCCCGTCCCTCATCGAGGACGGCGTCGCCCAGTCGGTGATCATCGCCACGCCGACCACGCTGATCGCCCTGCTCCGCGCCGTCGCCTACGGCTGGCGCCAGGAGCGGGTCGCCGAGTCCGCCGCGGAGGTCGCCGCCACGGGCCGGCTGCTCTACGAGCGCCTCTGCGTGATGGGCGAGCACTTCGCGAAGGTCGGCCGCCAGCTCGACGGCTCCGTGCGCGCCTACAACGAAGCCGTCGGCTCGCTCGAGGGCCGTGTGCTCGTCACCGCCCGCCGCCTGCAGGAGCACGGGGCCGCTCCGGAAGGCGGAGAGCTCCCCTCGCCCCTCCCGGTGGACCGCGCCGTGCGCGAGCTGCAGTCGCCCGAACTGCGCGGTCTCCCCGAAGCCGCGTAGACCCGTTCGACGGTTTTGCGGTCCGGCGGCCGTTATCTCTCCGCCATACCGGCCGACCCAAGGACATGACGTGAAGAGACTTTCGATGATCGCGGCACTGATCGCAGCGGCCGTGATCGCCGGCTGCGGTGGCGGCGACAGCAACGAAGCGCTGAGCTACGACGAGTTCGGCGACAGGGTGAGCGAGATCTGCGTGGACACGACCACCGCGCTCACGGATGCCAAGCCCGCCACGCCCCCGAGCGAATCCCGAGGAGGCCGTCGACTACCTCAAGGAGTCGTTGACGGCCCTCGACGACGCTCTGACCGATACGAAGGCGCTCGACCCGCCCGCGGAGCTCCAGGACGCGTACGACGACTACGTCGCCTCGTTCGAGGCCGAGCGCGACATCTTCGGCGAGGCCGAGGACGCCGCCGAGGCCGGCGACAGGGCCGGGATGCTCAAAGCCATGCAGGCGTTCGTGAAGAACGATTCCCAGGACGTCCGCTTCGAAGCTCGGCGCCGACGCCTGCCTCACCTAGCCGAAGATCACTCCTAGCTCGCGGAGCGGCTCGCCGATCGTCGGCGAGCCGCTCAGCGCGAGCCGATTGTTAGGGGAGCGACCCTTATGGCGCCCGGCGAGGGCCGGAAGTAGCTTGCGCCTTCGCTGGCAGGGGTCAAGAAAGAAGGGTTCGTCATGAGGCTTGGGAAGAGCCGCGCGCTGCGCGGCGTCATGGTCACTTTGGTGGCTTCGGTAGGGCTGGGGGCACCTGCCGCGGGCGCAGCGCTGAACCCGATCGAACACGCGGTCGTGGCTAGCGGCGGCGACGTCGACGCCAACCAGATCGACGATCAGGGCCGGCTGTACGAGGCCGGCGGCTTCGGCTGGGTGGGGCCCCGGACGGGCGGCGCGCTGCAGCTGACCGAGGCCTCGGACCAGCAGGCAGAGGGAACCCCACTGTTCGACGGCGCGGCCTACGCGTCCCTGTCGGACGGCAGCGGCGGCTTCTATGTCGCGGGCGACCTCCGCCAGATCGGCACGGCAAAGCAGCCCTACCTGGCCCACCTGAAGGCGGACGGCACGCTGGACGCGGCCTTCGCCCCGCAACTCGACGCACCGGCCTACTCCATGGCCCTCAACGGCAACAAGCTCGTGATCGCCGGCACGTTCAAGACCGTGGGAGGCGTGGCGCGGGCGGGGCTCGCGGCCGTCGACCGGGCCACGGGCGCGCTCGACACGACCTTCGCGCCACCCGCCGCCACGAACATCTCGGACCTCGCAGCAGCCGGCGGGTCGGTCTACGTGGGCGGTTTCTTCGCGAACTACGCGGGCCACCAGGGCATCGTCAAGCTGACGAGCATCGGTGCTCCCGATCCCGCTTTCACGGCATCGGTCGAAGGCGGTGTGTCGGCGGTCGAGGTCGTAGGCAACAGCGTCTTCGTCGGCGGCACCTTCTCAGGAGTGACCAACGGCATGACCACGGCCCCTCGGACCCGGCTCGCGCAGCTCGACGCGACAACCGGCGAGCCCACCGCATGGAATCCCGCGCCCAACAACACGGTCAACGCCCTTGTCGCCAACGCTGCCGGAACCGTGCTCTACGCAGGCGGCTCCTTCAAGTCACTGGCCGGCCAGGGGGGCGATTCGCTGCCGCAGTCGCGGGTGGCGAAGTTCGCGCTGTCCGGGGCCGCTCCTGCGCTCGACGGGTCCTTCGCCCCCGCCGAGACCCTGTGGGACGTCCTGAGCATCGCGCTCGGCAGCAACGGCCTCTACGTCGGAGGCCTGACCGGCGGTCATCTGGTCGGCAACGTCGCCCGTAACGGCGTCACGCGGCTCGACACGACCACCGGCAAGGACGACGCCTGGACGCCCAGGCCCGGTGGCACCGTGTCGACGGTGGCCGTCAGCGGCACGCGCGTCTTCGTCGGTGGGGACTTCACGAGCGCCGGGGCGCAGCTGCGCGAGCAGCCGCTCCTGCTGCGCTACAACGCGGACGGAACCCTCGACACGACCTTCAAGCCCGATATGGCGGGCTTCGGCTCGCGCGTCAATGACATCGAGGTCTCCAAGGACGGTGTGTACGCGATCGGCAGCTCGAAGATCGGGCGCTTCGGCCTCGACGGATCGAAGGGGTGGCAGGTGCCCATCCAGAGATCCGGATACGCCCTCGCCATCGACGGGCCGCACCTCTATGTCGGCGGCTTCTTCGACAGCATCGGTGCGGTCGCCGTCCGCAAGATCGGACGCCTCGACATCGCAACGGGCGCGCCGGACTCGACCTGGCTGCCGCCGAACCCCGGCAGGACCGTCAGCACGATCGTCGTGTCGGGGGACTTCGTCTACGCAGGCGGCCAGGGCTTCACCTTCGGGACCGCCCCGGCGGTACCGTCCGACCTCGCGCGCTTCGCCAAGTCCAATGCCGCACGCGACGAGTCCTTCGTCTCGGACACCGACGGCGGCGTGTCGGTGCTCCGCGCGACAGCCGGCGCCGTCTACGTCGCCGGAAGCTTCGGGACGCTCGCCGGCACGCCCCTACCGGGCATCGCCCGGGTCCCGACGGGACCGGGAGCGACGGGTGCACCGGACAGCTGGCGGTCGGCGGTGGGAACTGATACGACCAACGGCTTCGTGTCCGCGCTGCATCTCCGGGGCGACACCCTGTTCCTGGGCGGCGACCTCACCGGCAACGCGCGCCTCGCGTCCGTCTCCACCACCGACGGAGCGAAGCTCGATCTGGGCTTCGTGCCGGACCCGGTGCTGGAGGTCTACTCCATCGACTCCTCGAAGCTGCTGCTTGCGACCGGGGGCTACAAGCCGGGAGCAGCACAGGAGCAGGTGCTCACGTACGACGCGGGACCGCCGACGGTGACCATCACGTCGCCGGCTGCCAACGCCGTCTACCAGCCGGGCCAGAAGGTCACCGCGACCTACAGCTGCGCCGACGACCTCGCGGGCGTCGCCACCTGCGAGGGCACCGTGGCCAACGGCGCGGCGATCGACACGTCGCCGGGTGAGCACACGTTCGCCGTCAAGACCAGCGACACGCTGGGACAGGGCAAGACGGAGACCGTCAAGTACCGCGTCGCCACGCCGGACGTCACCAAGCCGCTGGCCCTCACCCTCACGGGCAAGGGCAAGCAGAAGCTCGGCAAGAAGCGCCTCCTGCGGGTGACGCTGACGGCCACCGCGAACAGCAAGGCGACCCTGAAGATCCAGGTCAAGCCGAAGCGCGGCAAGGCCCGGAAGGCCAAGCCGGTGACGGTCGCCCTCGTCGCCAATAAGGCGAAGTCGATCGCCGTGAAGCTGCCGAAGCGGCTCCGGGTGAAGGGCGTCGCCACCGTGCAGGCCACTGCGTCCGACGGCACCACCACCGCGACCGCGAAGGCGCTCAAGGTCAAGGTCAAGCGCTGAGGCAGTCAGTCACGTAGCGCGAAGCGCAGGGCCAGCGCGACGACGATCACGTCGTCGAGCTGGCCGATGACCGGCAGGAAATCGGGCACCAGGTCGATCGGCATCAGCACATAGGCGAGCGCCAGCCACAGCACGACCTTGCGCGACCGCGGGACGGCCGGATCGGCAAGCGTCCGCCGGAGCGAGGCGATCGCGTCGCCGATGGTGCGCGCGATCGCCCTGATGTCCTCCCGCCTCCCCATGAGGAGCAGCGCGAGCACGAAGGCGACCCACGCACCGGCGACCAGCGCGAGCCACCCCCACCACGCCATGCGCCCATCTTGGCATGCGGTGCCGCTCCGGACTACGAGTCGTCGCTGACGCCCTCCGGGCGGTCGCCGCCGTGGTCGTCACCGGGGCCGTCGTCGCTGACGCCCTCGGGGCGGTCGCCACCGTGGTCGTCGCCGGGGCCGTCGTCGCTGACGCCGTCCGGGCGATCCCCACCGTGGTCGTCGCCGGGGTGATGCACGCCGTTGTCGTCCTTGCTGCGTCCGCGGCACCTGCGGCGCTTGGAGATCGAGGCGTCGTCGTCGCTGGCGCGGGGGCGGCAGCGCTTGCCGCGGGAGTCGTCGCGGTCGGAACGCTTGCCGTTGTCGTCGGCCTGCCGATGGGCGGGCGAGTCGTCGTCACCGTGTCTCGCGGAGGCCGGGCCGGCCGCACCAAGGGCGAACACGGCGAACATGGCAATGACGGAAATGATTCGTCGGTTGAGCAT
Source organism: uncultured Solirubrobacteraceae bacterium (assembly GCA_963759945.1). Taxonomy (GTDB): domain Bacteria; phylum Actinomycetota; class Thermoleophilia; order Solirubrobacterales; family Solirubrobacteraceae; genus DATLGB01. The sequence continues at coordinate 38,716 of CAVXBH010000009.1, forward strand.
GGGCCACACGATGCGGCCAAGGTGGTCCTGTTCGCAATGGGACCTTCGTAGGACACGATCTCGGCCTCGCAGGGCGCATCGTCGCGCCTCGACTCGCGCTCGCAGGCGAAGCCATAGCCGAGCAGGCGGAAGCGAGCGACTATTGGGCCGGATCTTCTGAGCGCGGGTGATCGAGGCTCACGACGATGTGGCGGTCCTCGAACGGTGACCTGGTAGCGGCGGACCTGCATCCGCGGCTCCACAAGGCAGCGGCCTGTTGCGATGTCGAAGTCCCATTTGTGCCAGGGGCAGCGGATGGCGGCCGCTTGCGGCTCTTGCTGCGGGTGCCCGTCGCGCAGCGTGACGCCGCGGACGGCGCGGCCGCTGCTGCACAGTGGTGCACCGCGGTGAGGGCAGCGGTCGGCGAGTGCATGGAAGGTTTCCCCGACACGGATGACACCGACACGGTGGCGGCCGAGGTCGAGCATGCGGATCTCACCCGCGGCCGGCGCATCGTCGAGCGGGATCCGGGCGGTGGTCACGGTGTCGGCGCCGGGACGGGAAGGCCGAAGAAGCGCATGGCGTTCCCATGTGCGACGGCGTCGCGGTATTCGGCGGGCAAGCGCTTGAGCGTCTGGCGCGGGTCGTCGAAGTCCCAGTGCGGGTAGTCGCTGGAGAAGCACAGGGTGCGCCAGGGCTGCAAGCCCTCGATGGCCGGCGCCAGCTGGCGTTCCTCGGGCGGTTCCTCGAGTGGCTGTGTGGTCCAGGCGACATGGTCGTGCACGTACTCGGAGGGCGGTCGGACGCAGTAGGGCACCTCGGTGCGGCAGCCACGCCACGCGGCGTCGAGCCGCCACAGGAGTCCGACGAACCCGACGAGGCCGCCCTCCATGAGCATGACGCGGGTGCGCGGGAACCGCTCGAATATGCCGTGACAGAGGATCGACGCCAGGTGGCCGAGCATCCCGGAGCCCGTCAGCGCGTGGTACTCGGTGTAGAAGTCCGGCATCCCGGCGGCGGTCACCGGCCCGGTGATCCCAACGCCTTCGAAGTGGGTGTGGATGGCGACGGGGAGGCCGAGGTCGTCGCAGGCCCGCCAGATCGGGTCGTGCACCGGATTGCCGAACGGGATGCGCGCCGCGCCGGGCAGGAAGACACCGGCGAACTCGTCGCGGTCGCCGAGCCGCCGGATCTCGGCTGCCGCCGCCTCCGGATGCTGCGGGGTGACGACGAGCAGGCCGCGAAGCCGCGGCTCGTGCTCGAGCCATTCGCTCAGGAGCCAGTCGTTGTATCCGCGGCATAGCCCCGCCGCCAGCAGCGGGTTCGGGAGCACCGCGAAGGCGGCGGCTTCGTCCGGGGTCAGGATGCCGTAGGTGACGTCGAACGGGTCGAGGACCTTCTCCCGCACGTTCGCCAACGTCTGGCCCACGAGCTGGGCGCCCTCCGCGGCGGCGCTGCGGTCGTAGGCGTCTCCCCGCAGCCAGCCCGTCGGGTGATACCAGGGGTATGACGGCATACCGAGCCCGTTCGTGCCGGACTGCTCCACGAGCTCGGCTGTGGCGCCGTCGAGGTGCGGGAGGAGGTCCCGAAGCGAGTCGTAGCCGACGTGGAGGTCGCAGTCGACGAGCATCCCGGCAACCTACGGCTGATATCCCTCACGATGTGAGCGTCCCCCGGGCCCAGTCGGTGAGCCGTGCCGCCGCATTGCTAAGGCCATCGAGCGTTCTTCGGGCACGGCCTCGACCGCGGCTCTGGCCAGGACCGCCGGGCTGCACCCGGCAACCGCCGCACGCCTGCTCGCGACGCTCGAGGACGCCGGGTTCGCGGAGCGGAGCGCGGACGGCTGGGCCGTCGGCCCGGATCTCGTCCGGGTAGCACAGCGAGCCGATCCCTATCGCGGACTCGCCCGCCGCGTACAGCCGGTCCTCCAAGAGCTTGCCGAGGTCGCGCGCGAGTCAGCCATGCTCGGGGTCCCACGACCCGGACACCAGGTGCGCGTCGTGGCGCAGGCCGACGGTCCGTGGCTGCTCGGCCCCTCGAACTGGGTTGGACGGCACATCGAAAGCCATGCCTCGGCCGCAGGAAAACTCGTACTGGCCGAGCTCGACGATCGCGCGCTCGCCAACTGGGTGCAGAGGGCACGTCCGGCAAGGCTGACCCCCCACACGCTCGTCACCTACGACGCCCTTCGCAAGGAACTCCGCAGCGTGCGCCAACAAGGATGGGCCGCCATTGATGAAGAATCCGAGCCGGGCCTTGCGTCGGTCGCCGTCCCGCTGCGCGGCCAGAGCGGAGCGATCGTCGCAATGCTTGGCTTCAGCGGCGCCGCCCACCGCATCAGGCCGGAGTCACTCGTCGAGCAGCTCCGGAACGCGGCGGCGACGCTGTCCTGAAAACACCGACTCAACGCGGAGCATCGCGTCCAACACCCTCTGCGAAAGGTGCGGGGGCGCCCCTCGTTAGGAAGCTAATTCGGACTTCCGGGAAAGTGGCCGTCTAGATGTGGTACATCACGGCGCCTGCCGCGCGCTTCTCGCGGTCGGCGACGTCGGCGATGGAGAACTTGCCCAGCACCGCGCGGGTGGCGGCGGCGGCGTCGGAGAACACGGACTCCGCCCCGTTGCCCACCGGGCCGTCGAGCAGTTCGACGACTTCGAGGACGGTGATCTCGGAGGGGTCGCGGGCGAAGGAGTAGCCGCCCTTGACTCCGCGCTGGGAGCGGAGCAGGCCGGCGCGGCGGAGGACGGCGAAGAGTTGCTCGAGGAACTGGACCGGGACTTCGCGGCGGCGGGCGAGCTCGGCGATCGGGACGGGGTTCTCGGAGCCGATGGATGCCAGCTCGGCGAGGGCGCGCAGCGCGTACGGTGACTTGGTGGTGATGGAGAGCACGCGCCGGTGGTCATCTTATGTGCCGCCGCTGACGCTGATGGCGGTGATCTTCTACCTGTCGGCTCAGGAGGATCTGAGCTCGGGCCTGGGCGACTGGGACCTGATCCTGCGCAAGGGCGCGCACATGACCGAGTTCGGGCTGCTCGCGCTGCTGTGGTGGCGGGCGCTGCGGAGCAGCGGCGATCGCGGCCACGTCGCACGTGATCGCGATCGCCTGACGCCGTCACGGCACGACGAGTGTTGATCGATCACGACGCTGCGGTCGTGGCCACCGGCGGATCCGGCCGACGGTGCGGCGCGTGGCCGAGCCGACGTGCTGATCGACTCAGGCCGGCGAGGTCGCCATAGGAGCCGCTTCCGAGGCCGTAGGTGCGGGCTGGCTGGCCGACGGGCCGCAGGTCGTCGGCCTAGAGCCAGCCGCGCTCGGTGGCGATGAGGACCGCCTGAGCGCGGTCGACGGCGCCGAGCTTGCCGTAGATGTTGTGCAGGTGCGTCCGCACGGTGCTCGTCGACAAGCGAGAGCTCGTGGGCGATCTGCTTGTAGACCATGCCCTGGGCGAGGCGCTTGAGGACTTCCTGCTCGCGGTTGGAGAGCGGGCAGGGCTCGATCGCGCGGGGGCGCTGGTTGCTCGGGTAGGGAAGGTCGTAGAGCACGGTGCGCAGCTCGGCGGGGCCGAAGCCGACCTGCGGGCGGCGCGCAGGAGCTCGTTCGGGTTGACGGCTGCGCCCTGGGCGTAGTGGGCGACCATGTCGGCGAGGCGGACGTAGGCGGCATCGCCCTCGGCGTCCTCGGCGTGGTGGCGCTCGATCGCGGAGGCGACGGCGCGGGGAAGGTTCCAGCGGCGGGCGAGGACGCCGCCGACGAGGGCGTGGTCGACGCCGAGCTCGCGGCGCTCGTAGTGCAGGCGCTCCTCGGGCGTGCGGGCCGGCCCGTGGACCTGGCGCGGGTAGCCCGGGTAGGCGTGCATCAGGACGAGCTTGCCGATGTCGTGCAGCAGGGCGGTGACGAGCAGGCGGTCGCGGTGGGGGTAGTTGGACTGCGCGGCGAGCCGGTCGGCGGCGCGCTGGACGGCGACGGCGTGCAGGCGGAAGCGCTCGGGGGCGGCGTCCCACGTCTTGCCGCGCTCGAAGAACTCGAAGACCTCGGCCTGGGAGGCGAGGCCGGAGACCGCGTCGGGCGAGAGGACCTCGACGGCGTCGACGATCGACTCGACGCGGCCGGAGCGGCCGCCGCTCGACCTGGTTGCCAAGGCGAAGCACGGCGATGACGAGGGCGACGTCGGACTCGATCGCGGCGACGACCTCACCCGTGGAGGGGCGCTCCTCGGAGACGAGGGAGAGCACGCGGTCGCGGGACTCGGCGAGGGCCGGGAAGCGCTCGAGCGCCTCGAAGGCGGCCGTCAGGCGCTGGCCGTGGCCGGCCGGGCGCTGCGGCCGTACGCCTGGGCGGGCGTCTCGGGACGGGAGCGCCGGGAGGCGGCGGAAGAGGAGGTGGCGGGGGCGGTGGCGGGCAAGGAGTCTTCGGGGGCTGGGGGCTCGCCGGTCATCGGCTTGCCTCTTGTCGGACTATCGGCACCGGGCGACCCATGATTGAGCAACTCAGAAATCGAGACGAATCGGTCGTAAGCCGTCGGGCCAGCGGCTCCGCAGTCGATCCTGGCGAGGCTCTCATCCCGCCCCAGCACCGACAAGGTCTCGAAGATCCCGGGTGCCACGGTGCTCCCCGTGACGGCGATCCGGATCGGCTGGAACAGCTTGCCGGGCTTGACGCCGGCGGACTCCGCGGCGCTGCGCAGCACGGGTTCCAGGCCCTCGACCGACCAGTCGGCCGCCTCGCCCAGCGCGGCTCGCGCGGTGCGCAGGAGCTCCGCATCGAACTCCGGCGGGTCGGCGGCGGGACCTTCGAAGAACGAGCGCGCGAGGGGCCAGAACTCATCGAGCGTCGAGATCTTCTCCTGCGTGATCGCGACGACGTCGCCGCGCAGTTCGCGTCCGGTCAAAGCCTCGAGACGGGCTTGAAGGTCGTCGACGGCGAGTTCGCGGACGTAGCGGCCGTTCATCCAGCGCAGCTTCTGCTCGTCGAAGACGGCGGGGGACTTGGAGACGCGCTCGAGGGCGAAGTCGCGCTGGAGCTCCTCCGTCGAGTAGAAGGTCTCCTCGCTGCCCGCCGCGCCCCAGCCGAGCAGCGCGAGGTAGTTGCGGACCGCCTCGGGCAGGTAGCCGGTGTCGCGCAGCTCCTGCACGGACGCCGCGCCGTGGCGCTTGGAGAGCTTCTTGCCGTCCGGCCCGTGCAGCAGCGGCAGGTGCGCGTACAGCGGCGCGCGCTCCCCCAGCGCCTGCAGGATCAGCATCTGCTTGGGCGTGTTGGAGTAGTGGTCGGCGCCGCGGACGACGTGGGTGATGCCCGCGTCGAGGTCGTCGACGACGACGGCCGTGTGGTAGACGGGCGACCCGTCGGCGCGGGCGATCACGAGGTCGTCCTGCAGGTGGTTGGCGAAGGCGGACTCGCCGCGGATGACGTCGCGGACGACGGTGTCGCCGTCGTCGGGGACGCGGAGGCGGACGGCTCCCTCCCCCTCGTCGCTCCCGCGGAAGCCGCGGTTGCCGTGCTCGGCGCGCCAGGCGTCGATCTCGTCGCGGCCGGCGGTGGAGCGGTAGGCGTGGCCGCCGTCGAGCAACTGCTGGATGACCTCGGCGTGACGGTCCGCGCGCTGCGGACTGGAAGACAGGCTCGCCGTCGTAGTCGATCCCGAGCCACGCGAGAGCGTCGAAGATCTGGTCGACGTTCTCCTGCGTCGAGCGCTCGCGGTCGGTGTCCTCGATGCGCAGGACGAGCTCAGCGCCTTCGGTGCCGCGGGCGAGCAGCCAGTTGAAGAGGGCGGTGCGGGCGCCGCCGACGTGCAGGGCGCCCGTCGGAGACGGTGCGAAGCGGACGCGCATCACCGACGACACTAACGCCCGGCGCGTGCTGATCGGGGCGCACGTCTCCAACGCCGGCGGCCTGCCGAACGCCGTCGAGCGCGCGCTGGAGCGCGAGTGCGACGCGGTGCAGATCTTCAACCAGTCGCCGCGCCAGTGGAAGCCGACGGCCTACGCGGACGACGACTTCGCGGCCTTCAAGGAAGCGCGCAAGGGCACGCGGATCGAGAGCGTGCTGATCCATGCCGTCTACCTGATCAACTGCGCCTCCGAGGACGCCGAGCTGCGCAAGAAGTCGCAGACCGCGCTGACCCACGCGCTGCACGTCGGGGACAAGCTCGGGGCCGACGGCGTCGTCCTGCACGCCGGCTCGGCGCTGAAGGGTGACGTCGGCAAGGCGATCGCGCGCGCAGGCAAGGTGATCAAGGCCGCGCTGGACGACACCCACCGGGTCCACCTGCACCTGGAGAACACCGCCGGGACGGGCGGGACGCTCGGCCGCTCGTTCGCTGAGCTGGCGGCCCTGCTGGACGCCGCGGGCGGCGGCAAGCGGCTCGGGGTCTGCCTGGACTCCTGCCACCTGCTGGCGTCGGGCTACGACGTGCGCGACGCGGAGGCGGTGGCGGAGACCGTTGCCGCGTTCGACGAAGAGGTCGGCCTGGAGCGCCTCGGCTCGCTGCACGTCAATGATTCGCAGACGCCGCTGGGCTCCAACCGCGACCGCCACGCGCCGATCGGCGAGGGCGAGATCGGCGAGGCCGGCTGTGCGGCCTTCCTGAGCGAGCCGGCCTTCGACGGGCTGCCGACGGTCTTCGAGGGCCCCGGCATGGAGGGCAAGGGCGTCGAGCTCGTCGACATCAGGAAGATGCGCGAGCTACGCGAGCAGGGCGCCCGCCAGCGCAAGCGGTGAAGGACGGCGACGCCGCCGGCAAGGGGGTCCGGTGGCGCCGCCCAGATTCTGGCTGACTTCGAAACTCCGAGCCCGGTCAGCCACGTCCGCTGAGGCTTTCCGTGCCAGATAACGCTCCGTCGTCATCTGCCGTTCTCTGTCCTTCACCCCATGTAACGGGACACGGGCCGCTTTTCTTTCACGCGGTTGCGAGTTCGCGACTCGCGACGATGTGCTCGTACTCCGCGAGCAGCGCCGGCGAGCGCGTGACCTTGAAGCCCGCGCCGAGCTTGAGGCGACGCGGACCGTCGGAAGTCGCGACCTCGAGCACCACGTCGGTCTCCCCCGGATGCTGGGAGAACAGCTCCTTGAGGTCGGCGATCACGGTCTCGGGGAGGCGCGTCGCGTCCAGGCGCAGGTTGAGCGGGACGACGACCTTCTCGGCCTGCCGTACCGCCTGCTCGCGCGCCTTGACGATCTCGCGCTCGGACGGCTCGAACAGCGTCGCCTCCGAGACGATCACGCAGATCTTGCCGCCGTCCATGTGGTCGACGCGGCCGCGGACGATCACGATGTTGTCCTCCGCCAGCGCGCCCTCGGCGGCGGTGAGCGCCTTCTCGAAGACCCGGACCTCGACGTTGCCCTCGAGGTCGTCGATCGTCGCGAACATCATCACCGAGCCCGAACGGGTGCGGATCTTCTTCGCGGCCGACACCATGCCGCCGACCTTCACCCAGTCGCCGTTCTTGCGGCCGGCGAGATCGGTGCAGGCGCAGTCGACCTTCAGCCGCAGTGCCTCGCGCACCGTCTTGAGCGGGTGCTCGGAGATGAAGAGCCCGACGGACTCCTTCTCGTAGAGCAGCAGCTCCTGGCGGTCGGCCTCCTGCGTCGGGATCGGCGGGTGCGAGGGGCGCGAGAAGGCGGGTGTGCCGTTCTCGGGCTCGCCGAACCCGGCCAGGTCGAAGATGCTCGACTGGCCGATCTGCGCGTCCAGCTGTGCCTTGGCGCCGGCGTGCTGGGCGGCCTCGAGCACCTCGAGCATGCCCTTGCGGGTCGCGCCGGTGGAGCCGAAGGCGCCGCACTTGATCAGCGCCTCGATCGCCTTCTTGTTCACGCAGCGCGCGTCGACGCGCTCGCAGAAGTCCCACAGCGAGGTGAACGGGCCGGCCTCGGACTCGCGCGCGGTCTTGATCGCCTCCACCGCCTGCGTGGCCGACGCCCTTCACCGCGTCCAGGCCGAAGCGGATGTCGCCGTCGACGACCATGAACGTGTGGTCGGAGAGGTTGACGTCCGGCGGCAGGATCTGGATGCCCATCTGCTCGGCCTGGGCGACGAAGAACGGGACCTTGTCCTTCGTGTCCATCACGGACGAGATCAGGGCGGCCATGTACTCGGCCGGGTAGTTGGCCCGCAGCCAGGCGGTCCGGTAGGAGATCAGCGCGTAACAGGCGGCGTGGGACTTGTTGAAGGAGTAGTCGGCGGACTTCTCGTTGGTGGCCCACAGCGACTCGATCGTCGACGGGGACGTGCCCGAGGCCCGGCAGCCCTCCACGAACTCCGGCTTGAGCGCGCCATCGCCTCGCGGTTCTTCTTGCCGATCGCCTTGCGGAGGTCGTCCGCCTTGGCGCCCGAGAAGCCGGCCAGCGACTTGGCGATCTGCATCGCCTGCTCCTGGTAGAGGATCACGCCCTTGGTCGGACGGCGGTGATCGTGCGCAGGCGCTCGTCGATGAAGCTGACGGACTCCGGCGTCTTCTTCCCGCGCGCGTAAGCGGGGATCTGGTCCATGGCGCCGGGGCGGTAGAGCGCCACCAGCGCGACGAGGTCGTCGAACTCCGTCGGCTCGACCTTCTTGAGCGCCTCGCGCATGCCCTCGGACTCGAACTGGAACACGCCGACCGAGTCGCCGCGGGCGAGCATCGCGTACGTGCGCTCGTCGTCGAGCGGCAGGTTGGCCATGTCGGGCCGCTCGCCGGTGGAGCGCTCGATGATGTCCAGCGCGTCCTCGATGACGTCGAGGTTGCGCAGGCCGAGGAAGTCCATCTTGAGGAGGCCGAGCTCCTCGATGGGCTTCATCGAGAACTGGGTGACCGTCCGGTGGACCTTGCGGCCGTTGGCGTCCGTGCCGCCGTCGGCGAGCTGCAGCGGCGCGATGTCGGTCAGCGGGCGGTCGGCGATGACGACCGCGGCCGCGTGGATGGAGGCGTTGCGGACGATGCCCTCGAGGCCCTGGGCGACGTCGACGATCCGCTTGGCGTCCGGGTCCTTGGCGACCTCGTTGGCCAGGTCCGCGCCCGGCTCCAGGCACTCCTTGAAGCTCGGCGACCGGCCCATGATCGGGTCGGGGATCAGCTTCGCCAGCGCGTCGCCCTTGCCGTAGTCGTAGCCGAGCACGCGGGCGGCGTCGCGCGTGGCCGCGCGCGGGAACATCTTGCCGAAGGTGATGATCTGCGCGACGCGGTCCGCGCCGTACTTGTCGATCACGTAGCGCATCACGCGCTCACGCCCGCGCACGGAGAAGTCGATGTCGATGTCCGGCATCGAGACGCGCTCGGGGTTGAGGAAGCGCTCGAAGAGCAGGTCGTAGCGCAGCGGGTCCACGTCCGTGATCTGCAGCGTGTAGGCGACGAGCGAGCCGGCCGCCGAGCCGCGGCCCGGGCCGACGGCGATGCCGTTGGACTTCGCGTAGGCGATGAAGTCCCAGACGATCAGGAAGTAGCCGCAGTAGCCCATGCGCTCGATGACGCCGAGCTCCATCTCCATGCGCTCGATCGCCTCGGCCGGCGGCGGGTTGCCGTAGCGCTCGCGCAGGCCCGGCCTCGACCAGCGTGCGCAGGTAGGCCGCCTCCTCCATGCCGTCGGGGCACTCGAAGCGCGGGATCAGCATGCGCCCGAGCTCGATGTCCACGTTGCAGCGCTCGGCGATCTCCACCGAGCGCCTCGAGGGCGCCCGGGAAGGCGGAGAACGCGTCCGCCATCTCCTGCGAGCTCTTCAAATAGAACTCGTTGGTGTCGAAGGACATCTTCGGCGCGTCGAGCGTCGACTTCGTCTGCACGCACAGCAGCGCGGCGTGGTGCTCGAAGTCCTCGCGCCGCAGGTAGTGCACGTCCGCCGTCGCGACGAGCGGCCGGCCCATCTCGGCGGCGAAGCGCGCGATGTGCTCGTTGACGATCTCCTGGTCGGCGATCCCGTTCTTCTGGATCTCGAAGTAGACGTTCTCGGGGCGGAAGACCTGGACGAGCTCGTCGAGGTGCGCGCGGGCCTCGTCGAGGCGGCCCTCGACGATCCGGCGGCTCGAGCGCGAGGCCAGGCAGCCCGTCAGGCAGATCACGCCGTCCGAGTAGCGCTGCAGCAGCTCCATGTCGACGCCCGGCTTGCCGTGGTGCAGGCCCTCGAGGAAGCCGCCGCTCGAGAGCTTGACCAGGTTGCGGTAGCCGTCGTCGTTGGCGGCCATCAGCGTCAGGTGGTTGCGCTCCACCTTGCCGTCGCGGAACGTGCGGTCGTCCACGTAGTAGGCCTCGAGCCCGACGACCGGCTTGACGCCGTGCTTCTTGGCGGCCTTCACGAGCTCCACCGCGCCGTTCATGACGCCGTGATCGGTCAGGCCGATGGCGGGCTGGCCGTACGCCGCGGCGCGCGCCGCGAGGGCGTCGATCTTGCAGGCACCGTCGAGCAGCGAGTACTCCGAGTGGACGTGCAGGTGGGCGCAGCAAGCTGAACTCAAGGCACGTAAACCTAGGGATGGCGTCGGATGGTTCCGGCGCTCCGATCCCGCTGTTTGCGGGGTCCTAGTCGGCGCCGGTGCGCGCGCGCTCGGCGAGCGTGAGCAGGCGCCGGACGACCCGTCCGTCGCCCTCGGCGGGCGGTTCGGGCAGGTTTCCGGCGACGAGATCGCGGAACGCTGCCGTCGTCAGTCGAGGCTGGCGTCCGGATCGCCGTCGCTCGGCGCCCTCGGCTGATCGTCAGGCCGCCGCGTGTGGTTCGCGGCGACGACGAGGACCGCGTCGTCGACAAGGAGGTCGACCCGCCATTGCTGGCCCTGGGTCCAGGCCGGGCGGATCGCGTAGGCGAAGCCGCGGAGGACGAGGTACGGGATCGAGGTCCGCGCCCGGCCGTGACGAGGTCGGCGAGCGAGGCCTCCTGGCGCAGGGACTCGGTGAGCCGGCGGGCGGCTCGGGCCTTGCCCGTGACGCGCACGCGGGCCGCGGAGGCGGCGGGCCTTGGCGGCGACGCCGGACGACCGACTCGGCGAGCGTGAGGGCGTCGAGGGTGAGGTGGAAGGCGGCGTGCGGGCGGCCGCGGGGCGCGTCGAGCGGGCTCACCAGCGTGGTCTGGCCGGCGGGGGACACGGCGAAGGTGCCGACCTCGGTGATGGTGAGGTCGTAGTCGGGCGGCGACTCGGTGACTGCGGCGTGCTGGGCCTTGAGGAAGCCGGCGAGCATCCGGCCGGCCGCGGCGGGATCGTCGTGGGCGAGCTTGACGAGCGCTCCGCGCAGCGGCGGGTACTCGCGGCCGGCGCGGCCCCGGGCGAGGTCGTTGCGGGAGGTCGGTCGGTGGCGCGAGACGATGCGTGGCGCGCTCGCGCTCGGGCGCCGCGGGCGACGGGCCTCGCTGATCTGGCACTGAGGGAGCGGGATCGGCCGGCTCGACGGCTCGCAGGGCGTCGCGGGCGGCGTCGAGGTCTGCGGCGATCGGTGCGGCTTCCTCGGGCGCGCGCTCGGGCGCGATCAGCGCCTCCGGCACGCGCGGTCGTGTCGCCTTGGTGGCGGATATTTGCCGGCTGGGCGACACGCTCGCGGCGGTGGCGTGGCGGCGTGGGCGACGGCGGCGGCGTAGCGGCCGGTGGTGGCGGCGAGGGCTCGGGCCTCGGCGAGCTCGCGCGCGGTCTCGGCGGCGGCGATGGCGGACTCGGCAGTGGCCAGGCGCGCGCGCAGCGGCGGCCATCTGGGTCTCGGTGTCGTGGGCGTGCTCGGTGGCGAGGGCGGCGGCCTCGGCGCGGGCGGCCTCCAGGGCCTCGGAGGCGGAGCGCTCGGCGACGGCGGTGACGGCGGCGACCTCGGACTCGAGCTCGGCGACGCGCTCGCGGGCGCTGCCCAGCTCGGCGGAGACGTCGCCGAAGCGGTGGCGGAGGTCGTCGTGGGCGTTGCGGACGCCCTGGAGCTCGGCGACGGCCTCGTCGCGGGCCGGCGACGGCGCGCGCGAGCTGCGCCCGGGCCTCGTCCATCCCGGCCTTCAGTGCCCCGCGCTCGCGCTCGACGACGGCCAGCCGGACGGCGTCTGCCGCGGCGGAGAGGTCGCGCGTGCGGCGCGCGACCTGTACCTCGTGCAGGCGCAGCCGCAGCTCGCCGACGGTGGTGACCGTGGCGGTCAGGGCGGTGCGCAGGCGCTCCGCGCGGCGCTCGGCCTCGCCGGGAGCGATCCGGGCCGACGGCTCGGCCACCGGCGCAGGCCGCGCCGGCGAGCTGGGCGCGCAACTCGGCGAGCTCGGCGGTCAGGGTCGACGTGTCGACGTCGGGCTGGGCCTGGCCGCGGAGCGCGTCGCGCTCGCCCTCGGCGGCGGCCACGCGCTGCTCGAGCTCGGCGATGCGCATCTCCAGCACCTCGACGGCGCGCAGCGCCTCGCGGGCGATCTTGGCCTGCGCCTGCTCGGAGGCCTCGGCGCGGCGCGCGCGGCGCTCGGCCAGCACGGCGCGGTCGACGACGACCTCGGAGGTGTCGCCGGCACCCGTCTCGGCTCGCGCGGGCGACCTGGGCGCGCGGGACGCTCAGCGGCGGCAGCTCGATGCGGCGCGACCCCGGGCCACTCGAGCCAGAGGCGGTCGGCCTCGGCGCGCCGGCTTGGCCTCCAGCACGTAGGCGCCGCGCCAGGCCGTCGGGTCGCGGTCGGCGCGCGGGTCGGGCAGGGAGACGTAGCGGCGGGTGGTGTCACCGGCCTCCAGGATCAGCTCGGGGAGCGGGCCCGGCGACGGCCGCGGGACGGTGTCCGCGCACGCGGACGAGGCCCGACTTGCGCGCCGGACGGCAGCCAGTCGACGGCGTCGACGGAGAATCCCTCGGGCAGCTGGCCGGGCTCGGTCACCCCGCCATGGTCCCACAGCGACGCGCGGCGCGCTAGGCCCGCACGCGCTTATGCGTCGTTCTGCTTGTTGGCGAGGACGGCGATGCCGACGACGACGGCGACCACCGCGGTCGCGAGAACCGGCTTCGGCGTCATGGTCGGGCCGTACTTGCGCTTGAGGAAGACCCGGGCCGCCTTCACGACGACCTTGCCGATGAAGGTGTAGATCATGGGGAGACGGTACCCCGCGTCATTCGACGGCGAACACCTTGGTGCTTCGCGGGCGTCCCCTTGCCGGAGAAGCGCCACTTGCGCCGGACCCGCGAGCCCTCGGGCAGGCGGTCGCGCGACGGAGTCCGTGATCAGGACCTCCCCCGGGCCCGCCGCGGCCGCCACCCGGGCCGCGACGTTGACGTCGACCCCGAGGTAGTCGCCGCCCAGCATGCCGCGGTCGCCCGACGTGCACGCCCGCGCGCAGGCGCGGCGTCGTGGCCGCCGATCTCGACGCTCGCCAGGGCCTCGCGCGCCTCGATCGCGGCGGCGACGGCCTCCTCGACATCGCGGAAGACGACCATCAGCCCGTCGCCGAGCCGCTTGACGACCCGGCCGCCGTGCGCGGTCATGACCGGCTCGACCGCCTTGGCGACCCGCCGCAGCAGCTCGACGGCCATCGTGTCCCCCGCGTCCAGCGCCCAGGTGGAGAAGCCGGCGAGGTCGGTGAAGACGATCGTGACCTCGTCGTCGCCCCGTCCCCGGCCCTGCGCCTCCGAGAGCGACTGCCAGACCTGCAGCGCGGTGAAGCCGAGCTCCTTCAAGCGCGGACGGCCGCTCGGCCGCCACCAGCGCGAGCTGCTGGCCGATCAGGCCCGGCGCCTCGCTGTCGGCCAGCGACAGCGGGTCGCCGTAGTGCTCGTCCCCCGGCAGGCGGCGGCGGGCCGCCTTGAACATGGTCAGCAGTCCCGGGTTCTCGTCCAGGCGGCGCGCCAGCGTCGCGAGACGCCGCTTGCTGTCGCCGTCCTCGCTCACTCGTCCGGCTTGTTGTGCAGCCGGTGGGCGAGCGCGCTCTGCAGCGACCACAGCTCGATGAAGCCGGGCGAGGCGTGCTGGCTGAAGAGGCCGCCGGAGTCCGAGAACGTCGCCAGCTGGGCGTCGTAGACCGCGTTCGGGCTCTCGCGGGTGACGACCCGCGCGTGGCCCTTGAAGAGCTTGATGCCGATCGTGCCCGTCACGTTGCGGTTGACGTGGTCCATGTAGGCCTCGATGTCGAGCCGCAGCGGCTCCCACCACAGGCCCGCGTAGACGAGGTAGGCCCACTTCTGGTCCAGGCCCGGTCTTGAACTGGTTCTGGTGGATGGTGCCCGTGAGGCGCTCGAGCTCCCGGTGCGCCTTCAGGACGATCGCGGCGGCCGGCACCTCGTAGATGTCGCGCACCTTGAGGCCGACGATCCGGTCCTCGATGTGGTCGACGATGCCGACGCCGTGGCGCATGCCCGCCTCGGCGACGCGCTCGAGCAGCGGCACGAGGTCCATCGGCTCGCCGTCGACGGCGACGGGCACGCCCGCCTCGAAGGTCAGCGTGATCGTCTCGGCCTCGTCCGGCGCGACCTCCGGCCGGGTGACGAGCTGGAAGACGTCGTCGTCGGGCGCGTGCGAGAGGTCCTCGATCCACTTGCCCTCGCTGGAGCGGCCCCAGAGGTTGTCGTCGATCGAGTACGGCGCCGCCTCCGTGCCGCCCTTGACCGGGATGCCGTGCTTGCGGGCGTACTCGATCTCGGCGTCGCGGCCCATCTGCCAGGAGCGCACGGGCGCGATCACCTTGAGCTCGGGCGCCAGGGTGGCGACGGTCGCCTCGATGCGGACCTGGTCGTTGCCCTTGCCCGTGCAGCCGTGGGCGATCGTGTCGCAGCCCGTCTGGCGCGCGTAGTCGACGGCCAGCTTGGCGATCAGCGGCCGGCCCAGCGCGGTGAAGAGCGGGTAGCCGTCGCCGTAGTCGGCGTTGGCCTTGATCGCCGGGCAGCGACGTACTCGCGCGCGAACTCCTCACGCGCGTCGACGACGTGGCACTCGAGCGCGCCGAGCTGCAGCGCCTTGCCCTTGACGACGTCGTAGTCCTCCCCCGGCTGGCCGAGGTTGATCGTCAACGCGACGACCTCCGCCTCGTACTCGTCCTGGATCCACTTGAGCATCACGCTCGTGTCGAGGCCGCCGCTGTAGAGCAGCAGCACGCGGCCGACCTCGTCCTTCTGGGCGAGGTAGCGCGCGACGCGCTGGACGTTCGTTGTCGGATCGACGAACTGGTGGACTTCGGTTGACGGCGTATCGGCCATGAGGGCGCCAGACGGTATAAGTCGGGGCCGTGACCCGTCTCGTGACCGATCGTTCGAAATGCTGGGATGCCGGCGCCGGCTGGCAAGGACGCAGTGAGGGAGCAATGGCGGAGCCATTGCCCCGATCGCGGAGGGCGGAGCCCGGTGGCGAGCGAAGCGAGACCGAACAGCCAGGCGGTGATCGGCGCCCGGCATTTCGTGCGACCGGTTGCGGGACGGGTCACTAGATGTCGATCGTCAAGATCATCGAGCTGGTCGGCTCCTCGATGGAGTCCTCCGACCAAGCCGTCCAGAACGCACTGACCGAGGCCCGCAAGAGCCTGCGCAACATCAAGGCCGTCGACGTCGTCTCCGTCGGGCTGCGCGGCCCGGAACTCGACGAATGGCGCGCGCATGTGCGCGTGGCGTTCCTGATCGAGCGCGTCGAGGAAGGTTGACGCGCAACCGCCTATCTGTGATCGGGCGCACACATAGACGTCCGATTGTTAATGGCCTGCGTAGAGGGAGGCAATGAGAATCAAGACTCCCATCACATTCATGATCACTGCTGCTCTTGCCTTCGGCGTCACCGCTTGTGGCGACGACGAGGAAAAGCCGCTTCGGGCGGCAGCGCCGCTGCCGACGTCAAGCCGGTCGCCGAAGTTCACTGAGCTCACCGGCGTCAGACACCTCCGTCGCGCTGGACGCCGGTTTCGTCGAAGGCCCTCACGCAGCTGAAGGTCACGCCCGGTCCCGTCGGCGACGCCGAGATCACCAAGGACGGCAACGCTGTCTTCCCGATCACGGGCGGCAACGTGACCTACTACGAGCCCGGCTCGGTCTCCCCGTACGTCCAGGGCATCGTCAACCACGAGGGCTCAGGCCTCAGCCTCGAAGCCGGCGGCACGCTCGTCGAGCTCGAGAACTTCGACGTCGACCCCGGCAAGTCGGTCCTGACCGGTGACGTCTCCGTCAACGGCGAGGTCGCCGCCGAGGACGCCGAGCTGTTCTTCCTGGACGGCCGCACGCTGAACCCGCTCGAGGTCAACGACGACGGCACCGCCGTCCTCCAGGGCACGACCGTCAAGCTCAAGCAGTCCGCTGCTGATCTCCTGAACGACACGTTCAAGATCGACGCCCTCGCCGGCGACTTCGTCATCGGCGTCGCGACGATCACGATCAACACCAAGTAGTCAGCCGAGGAGCCGGCCGAGGCGCGCAAGCGCCTCGGTCACTTCCGCTTCCGTGATCACCAGCGGCGGGACGAAGCGCAGGGTCCCCGGTCCCGTCGCGTTGATCACGAGGCGCTGCTCGAGCAGCGCGCGGCGGACGAGGTCCGGCGCGCCGTCGACCTCGGCGGCGACCATCAGGCCGAGGCCGCGCACGGAGCGCACGCCCGGCAGCTCGGCGAGCCCCTCGCGCAGCTGCTCGCCCCGCTCGCGCACGGCCTCGAGCAGCGCCGGGTCGTCGAGGACGTCGAGCGCGGCGTTCGCGGCCGCGGAGGCCAGCGGGTTGCCGGCGAAGGTCGAGCCGTGGTCGCCGGGCTCGAGCACGTCGCCGAGCGCGCGGGAGGTGATCAGCGCGCCGATCGGGAAGCCGCCGCCGAGCCCCTTGGCCGCGGTGATGACGTCGGGCATGACGCCGGTCTGCTGGTAGGCCCACAGGGTGCCGGTGCGGCCCATGCCGGTCTGGACCTCGTCGAAGATCAGCAGCGCGCCGTGGTCGTCGCAGGCCTCGCGCAGCTCGGCGAGGATCTCGGTGCGGCATCAGGTGCACGCCCGACTCGCCCTGGACCACCTCGAGGATGACCGCGGCGGTCTCCTCGGCGACGGCGCCGGCGAGGCCGTCGGCCGCGACGGCGGCGAAGCCGGGGACGAGCGGCGCGAACGGCGCCTGCTTGGCCTCCTGCGGCGTGGCGCTACAGCGCGCCGTAGGTGCGGCCGTGGAAGCCGCCGTGGGCGACGAGGAAGCCCGCCGCCGCGCGGCGCTTGCGCGCGAGCTTGATCGCGGCCTCGTTGGCCTCGGCGCCCGAGTTGCAGAAGAAGACCTTGCCGCCGAGCGAGGCGGCGCTCAGCCGCTCGGCCAGCCGCACGTTCGGCGCGGTGCAGAAGAGGTTGCGAGACGTGCATCAGCCGCGCCGGCCTGCTCCTGGATCGCGGCGACCACGTGCGGGTGGCAGTGGCCCGTGTTGCAGACGGCGATGCCGGCCAGCAGGTCGAGGTACTCGTTGCCGTCGCGCGTCGACCAGCGTGCAGCCGTGCCCCGCGAGACGAACTCGACGGCGTAGCGCGCGTAGTTGTTGAGCAGCGCGTGTCGGCGACGTCACGCGCGCCGGCCGGATCTTGGTGCCCTGCCCGGCGTCGGTGAAGAGCTCGAGCAGCAGCGAGTGCGGGACGCGGCCGTCGACGATGTGCGCGCTGGAGACGCCGCCGTGGATGGCGTTCAGGCAGGCCTCGAGCTTGGGGCGCATGCCGCCGCCGACCGCGGTCGAGCGCGGCCTCGACCTCGTCGGCGGTCGTCTCGGAGATCAGGCGTCCGGGTCGGCGGGTCGGCGCAGCCAGCCGTCGACGTCGGTGAGGAAGACGACCTTGTAGGCGCCGAGCGCGCGGGCGACGGCGCCGGCGGCCTCGTCGGCGTTGACGTTGTGCGAGCGGCCGTCGCGGTCGGCGCCCGACGGAGGCGATCACCGGGATGTAGTCCTCGGCGATGTGGTTGATGACGCCGGTCTGGACGCGCTCGATGCGCCCGACGAGCCGATGTCCTCGCCCCCGGGCGCCGTCATGCGTGGCGACCCGGAAGAGCAGGCCGTCGTCGCCGCAGAGGCCGACCGCGGGCTGGCCGTGGCGGTTGATGCGCAGGACGATGTCCTTGTTGACCTTGCCGACGAGCACCATCTTGGCCACCTCGACCGTGTCGGCGTCGGAGACCCGCAGGCCGCCGATGAACTCCACCGGCAGGTCGAGCGCCTCCATGTAGCGCGTGATCTCGGGCCCGCCGCCGTGGACGACGACCGGGTTCAGGCCGACGTACTTGAGCAGCACGACGTCGCGGGCGAAGTCCTCGCGCAGCGCCGGGTCGCTCATCGCGGCGCCGCCGTACTTGATGACGACCGTCCGGCCGTGGAACTCCCGGATGTACGGGAGCGCCTCGAGGAGTGTCCCGATGTCTCGCATCGTGCCGCCTAGGTCGTGTAGTCCGCGTTGATGGTCACGTAGTCGTGGCTGAGGTCGGAGAAGAAGACCTCGGTCTCGGCGCCCTCGCCGGGCAGGCCGACGGCGTACTCGACCTCGGGGCCGGCGACGGCGTCGGCCAGCGCGCCGGCGTCGTGCGGGACGGCCGCGCCGCCGCGCGCAGACCGCGACGCCCTCGATCGCGATGTCGAGCGCGAGCGGCGCCGCGCCGGGCAGCGCGCCGCCGACGGCCTGCGCGATCCGGCCCCAGTTGGGGTCGCCGCCGTGCAGCGCGGCCTTGACCAGCGGCGAGTTGGCGACGGCGCGGGCCGCGAGGTCGCAGGCGTTCGGTGCGCCGCCGGTGACGACGACGCGGCCGATGCGCTTGGCGCCCTCGCCGTCGCGGACGATCAGCAGCGCGAGCTGGCGCAGCAGCGCGTCGAGCGCCTCGCCGAAGCGCCCTCGTCCTCGGTCTCCGGCTCGACGGTGACGCCGGAGGCGCCCGACGCCATCAGGATCGCGGTGTCGTTGGTGGAGAGCTGGCCGTCGACGGAGATGCGGTCGAAGGAGCGCTTGACGCAGACGCCGAGCAGCAGGTCGGCCGTCTCGGCGGCGAGCACCGCGTCGGTCTGGACGAAGCAGAGCATCGTCGCGAAGTTGGGCTGGATCATCCCCGCGCCCTTGCACTGGGCGCTGAGCCGGACGGTCCCGCTCGGCAGCTCGACCGTCGAGCGAGGCCTGCTTGGGGAACGCGTCCGTGGTCCGGATCGACTCGGCGAAGGTCGCCGTGCCGTCGGGCGACAGCTCGCTGCGCGCGGCGAGCAGGCCCTTGGTGACTGGTCGGCGTCGAGCTGCACGCCGATCACGCCGGTGGAGGCGACCGCGACCTGGTCCTCCGGCACGCCGGCGCACATCGCGGCGGCGCCCTGCATCTTGGCCGCGGCGTCCATGCCCGCGGCCGCCCGTGGCGGCGTTGGCGTTGCCGGCGTTGACGGCGACCGCGCGCAGCGCGTCGAGCTGCGCGCGCTCGCGCGTGACGCAGCACGGGCGCGGCGAGCACGCCGGACGCGGTGAAGCGCGCGGCGCTCGTGGTCTCGGGCGCGTCGCAGACCAGCAGGCCGACGTCGAGCGCCGCCGCTGGGCTTGATCCCGGCGGCGACGCCGGCGGCGCGGAAGCCCTGCGGGCAGCGCGTCGGCGGCGCCTCGGCGACGTGCGTCGGGCCGGTCGACCCAGCGCGAGTCGAAGAAGGCGTCACCGCAGGCCCTCCGTCTCGGGGCGGTCGAACATCAGGTTCAGGGACTGGACGGCCTGCGACGCCGTGCCCTTCCACAGGTTGTCGATCGCGGCGAAGACCATGATCTGGCCTGTGTCGCTCGTCGGAGTGCACGGAGATGCGGCAGTCGTTCGTCTCGCGCACCTCGAGCACGCCGGGCGGGCGGTGCAGGACCTCCACGAACGGCTCGTCCGCGTAGACGGCGAAGCGCGAGCTCCTCGGCCGGCGCGTCGCGGCGCGCTCACGTAACAGGAGTCGAGCTCGCCGGCCGACATCGGCGCCAGGTGCGGCGACGAAGCACGACGCCGTGGCCGAGCTCCTGCTCGATCTCGGGCCGGTGCCGGTGGCCGCCGACCTTGTAGGGCTGCAGGTCCTCGTTGGCGGACACGAAGTGCGTGGTGTCGGTCGCGCCGCGGCCGGCGCCGGAGACGCCGGACTTGGCGTCGATCACGACGTCGCCGATCAGCCCGGCCCGCGCGAGCGGCGCGAGCGCGAGCAGCGCGGCGGTCGGGTAGCAGCCGGGGCCGGCGACGAGGTCGGCGCCGAGCGATCTCGTCGCGGTAGAGCTCGGGCAGGCCGTAGACGGCCGTGCCGAACAGCTCGGGCGCGCCGTGCTCGCCGTACCAGCTCGCCGTAGGCGTCGCGGTCCGTGCAGGCGGAAGTCGGCCGACAGGTCGATGACCCGCACGCCGCGCTCGCGCAGCGCGGCGACGGTCGGCGCGGCGGCGCCGTGCGGGTAGGCGACGATCGCGGCGTCGACCGGGATGTCCGGCGTCGAAGTCGGTCGAGCACGAGGTCCACCCGCGTGCGCGGGTGCAGGTCGCCGAGCCGCTGCCCGGCCTCCGCGCGCGCGGTGACGTAGGCGAGCTCGAAGTGCGGGTGGCGGTCGACCAGCTGTGCGGCGAGCGCGCCCGCGTAGCCGGACGCGCCGATGACGCCGACGCTAGCCACGCAGCTCGCCCCCGAGCTGCTCCCCCAGCGCCGTCACGATCTTGTCGCGCGGACTTGTGCGACCTCCTCGTCGGTCAGCGTGCGGTCGGCGGCCCGGAAGCGCAGCCGGACGGCGAGCGGACTTCTTGCCCTCGCCGACCTGGGCGCCGCGTGTAGACGTCGAAGACCTCGGCGGACCGCAGGGTCTTGCCGCCGGCCGCCTCGATCGCGCTGATCAGCGCCGAGGCCGGGACCGCGCCGTCGAGCGACAGCGCGAGGTCGCGGCGGTTCTCCGGGAACGACGTGAGGTCCTTGTAGATCGGCGTCTCGATCGCGTGGGCGATGAGCGCGCCGAGGTCGATCTCGAAGCCCGCGCGCCTCCATCAGGCTCGGGTGCAGCTCCCCGACCCAGCCGATCGGCGTCTCGCCGACCAGCACGCCGCGCGGCGCGCGCGGGATGCAGGAACGGCTCGGACGTCGGCTCGAAGCTCAGATCGACGCGCAGCGCCTTCGCCAGCGCCTCGAGCACGCCCTTCGCCGCGAAGACGTCGGCCTTCGGCGGCTCGGAGTCGTGCCACGACGGCTGGCGCAGCGCGCCGGCCAGCAGCGCCGCGACGTGCGTGCGCTCGTCCGGCAACTCCTCCCGCCGCAGGTCACCAGGCGACCCGGCGGGCGGATCCCACCGCGCCGAAACAAGGGGCCTGGCCCGCTTGTTGACGGCAGGTAGACGGAGCCGATCTCGAAGAGGCGGACGTCGGGCATGCCGCGGCGGGCGTTGGTCTCGGCGGCCTGGAGCAGCGAGGTGAGCACGTGCGTGCGCATCACCGCCTGCTCCTCGCTCATCGGGTTCTTGAGGCGGATCGGCTCGAGGTTCGGTGCCGAGGCGGGCCTGCGCGGCGGTGGAGGTGAACGACCAGCCGACGACCTCGTAGAGGCCGGCGCCGACCAGGGCGTCCTCGGCGCGGCGGCGGGCGCGCTGCTCCGGGTAGAGGACGCCGACGGCGCCGCGGCGCGACGGCAGCGTCTCGGGCAGCTTGTCGAAGCCGTCGATGCGGCCGACCTCCTCGACGAGGTCCACCTCGCGGGTGACGTCGGCGGCGCGGAAGTGCGGGACGGTGACGTCCAGTCCGTCACCCGCGTCGGCGACCGTGAAGCCGAGGGCCTCGAGGATCCGGGCCTGCTCGGAGCGGTCGATGGCGATGCCGAGCAGCTCCTCGGACCGGTGCTCGCGCAGGTGCAGCTTCGCGGGCGGCGGCTCCTCCACGCGCACGTCGATCGTGCCGGGAACGATCGTCGCGCCGGCCAGCTCGACCATCAACCGGGTCGCGACGGCCTGGGCTTCCAGCGTCGAGCCCGTCGACAGGCCCTTCTCGAAGCGCCCGCTGGCCTCGGAGCGCAGGCCGAGCTTCGTCGAGGTCCGCTGGGTGTTCGGCCCGTCCCAGGTCGCCGCCTCCATCAGCACGCGCGTGGTGCCCTCGTGGACCTCGGAGCGGTTGCCGCCCATCACGCCGGCCAGCGCGGTCGGCCCGGCGGCGTCCTCGATGACGAGCATCTGGGAGTCCAGCGTCCGCTCGACGTCATCGAGGGTGACGATCTTCTCGCCGTCCTTCGCGCGCCGCACGGTGAGGGACCGTCCTTCGACGCGGTCGGTGTCGAAGGCGTGCAGCGGCTGCCCGGTCAGCAGCATCACGTAGTTGGTGATGTCGACCACGTTGTTGATCGGCCGCTGCCCCGCGGCGGACAGGCGCGCCTTCAGCCAGTCCGGCGACGGGCCGATCTTCACGTCCTCGAACGCGCGCAGGGTGAAGCGCGGGCACAGGTCCGGCGCCTCCACCGCGACCGAAACAGGCGGCCTGGCCCCTTGTGTTCAGGCCTGGGTCGTCCTGCCACGGTGGTGGGGCGAGGGGGGCGCCGGTGGCGGCGTGGACCTCGCGGGCGACGCCGTAGATGGACAGGCAGTCCGGCCGGTTCGGGGTGATCTCGAGCTCGTAGACCTCGGTGGCGATCGGCAGGACGTCGATCAGCGGCGTGCCGGCGGGCAGCGCGTCGTCGAGGACCATGATCCCCCAGTGCTCGCCGCCGATGCCGACCTCGTCCTCGGCGAGGATCATCCCGTTGGACGGCTGGCCGCGGAGCTTTGCGGCCTTCAGGCGGGTGCCGTCGGGCATCACCGCGCCGGGCGTGGCGACGGCGACGGTCTGGCCGGCGGCGACGTTCGACGCCCCGCAGACGATCTGCGACGGACCGGTGCCGGTGTCGACCTGGCAGACGGACAGCCGGTCGGCGTCCGGGTGACGCTCGCACGCGAGGACCTTGCCGACCACGAAGTGCTCGAGCGCGTCGACGCCGTGATGGTGGATCGCCTCGACCTTCGTGCCCGTGAGGGTGAGCCGCGCCTCGAGGTCGGCGGGCGTCGCGACGAAGTCGTGCAGCCAGAGCAGCGGGACGCGCATCAGCCGAACTGCTCCAGGAAGCGCAGGTCGTTCTCGTAGAAGAGGCGCAGGTCGGCGACGCCGTGCTTGAGGAAGGCGATCCGCTCGATGCCCATGCCGAACGCGAAGCCCTGCACCCGCTCGGGGTCGTAGCCGTTGTCGCGCACGTAGCCGAAGACGTTCGGGTCGACCTCGCCGCAGCCGAGGATCTCGATCCAGCCCTCGCCCTTGCACAGGTTGCAACGCGGGCGCGCGATCGCGCAGGAAGCCCTTGCCCGCGCACTTGTGGCAGGAGACGTCGACCTCGGCGCTCGGCTCGGTGAAGGGGAAGAAGTGCGGGCGGAAGCGCACGTCGCGCTCCTCGCCGAAGATCGCCCGGGCGAACGCGGCGAGCGTGCCCTTGAGGTCGGCCATCGTGATGTCGGTGTCGACCGCGAGGCCCTCGACCTGGTGGAACTGCGGGGTGTGCGTCGCGTCGCTGTCGCGCCGGTAGGTGCGGCCGGGGACGATCGAGGTAGAGCGGCGGCGGGGCGATCTCCATCGCCCGCACCTGCATCGGCGACGTGTGCGTCCGCAGGACGGCGCCGTCGACCGTGTAGAAGGTGTCGGACTCCAGGCGCGACGGGTGCTGCGGCGTGTGGTTGAGCGCGTCGAAGTTGTAATGGACGAGGTCGATCTCGGGCCCCTCGGCGACGCGGAAGCCGAGGCCGAGGAAGACGTCCTCGATCTCGCGGCGCATCGCGGTCAGCAGGTGCAGGCGGCCGACCCCGACCACCGGCGAGCCGGGCAGGGTGACGTCGACCGCGTCGGCGGCCAGGCGTGCGTCGAGCTCGCCGGACTCGAGCGCCGTCCGGCGCTCCTCCACGAGCGCCTCGAGCGCCTGCCGGGCCTGGTTGGCGGCCTTGCCGACCGCGCCGCGCTCCTCCGGCGGCAGCGAGCCGACGTCGCGCAGCAGGTTCGGCAGCACGGCCTTGCGGCCGAGGTGCGTCACGCGCGCCTGCTCGAGGGCGTCCGTGTCCGCGGCGGCGCCGATCGCCGCCTCTCCGGCAGCCCGCAGTTCGGCGATCCGGTCAAGCACCGCGCGCCACCCTATCCAGCGCCACCGTGGCCGCCATGGCGGCGTTCAGCGAGTCGCCCTCGATCGGGATGTGGGCGACGCGGTCGCAGGCGGCGATCACGTCGGCCGGGATGCCGTCACGCTCGGCCCCGACGACGAGCGTGCCGGCCGGCCCGGTCAGCTCGTCCCCCTCCCGGGCGACCAGCGCGACCCGCGGGGCCGGCAGCTCGGAGACGTCCTTCACGCGGCGCACGCCGACGGAGAAGATCGCACCCATCGACGCCCGCACGGCCTTGGGCCCGAACGGGTCGGCGCTGTCGGGGCCGATCGCCACTGCGGACGCTCCGAACGCGTGGGCGGCGCGCAGCACGGTGCCGACGTTGCCCGGGTCCCCCACGCCCCACAGCGCCACGCAGCGGTCGCCCAGCGACGGCGCCCAGCGCTGCTCGTAGAGGCCGATCACGCGCGTGCCGGAGCCGAGCTGGGAGATCTGCGCGAGCAGGTGCGGCGCGACCTCCTCACCCTCGAGCTCCGAATCCGGCGTCACGAGCAGCGCGACCGGCGGCCAGCCCGCCGCGGAGGCCGCCTCGACCAGGTCCTCGCCCTCGGCGACGAACCGCGACAGCTTGTCGCGCCACTTGCGGCCGGCAAGCTTGCGCACTTCCTTGATCAGTTCGTTCTCAGGGCTGGTTATGGGCATAGCACCAAGTAAGGTAGTTCTGTGAAAAACAGGTTGAAGAACTAAAAAAGGCGCCTCGCTGGGCGCCCGGTCGGTCAGGTGGTCTTCGGGGAGCGGTTAGCTCGCCGCAGCCACCGCCTCGCGGGCGGTGTCGGCGAATCGGCGGAACGTGTCGGCGTCGCGGACGGCGATGTCCGCGAGCACCTTGCGATCGAGCTCCACCCCGGCCAGCTTGAGGCCGTGCATGAAGTCGGAGTAGGTCATGTCGTTCTGGCGCGCGGCGGCGTTGATGCGCGTGATCCAGAGGCGACGGAAGTCGCGCTTCTTGTTGCGGCGGTCGCGATACGCGTAGGAATCCGCCTTGAGCAGGGCTTCCTTCGCCCTGCGGTAGTTCGAGTTCGCCTCGCCGCGGAAGCCCTTCGTCCGCTCGAGGGTCGAGCGACGCTTCTTACGCGCGTGGACTGAACGCTTGACGCGGGTCACTTGCCGGACCCCTGGAGCAGCTTGCGGACGGTCTTCTCGTCAGCCTTGGCGACGTCCTGGTCCTTGCGGAAGCCGCGCTTGCGCTTGGGCGACTTCTTCTCGAGGATGTGGCTCGAGAAAGCCGAGCGAGCCTTGAGCTTGCCCGTGCTTGTCTTCTTGAAGCGCTTGGAAGCGCCGCTATGCGACTTCATCTTCGGCATGACCGACGGAGCAGGGTAGCGCGTGTTCATCCCTATGGATGGTTGACCGCGGCGCGCACGCGGCAGAGAATCGTCCGCATGACTCGCCTTGCTGTCTTTCTGATCGCCGGAGTCGCGGCGCTGCTCGCCGCCACCGGTTCAAGCGGCGCACCCACGCAGGGGTTCGACGCCAAGTGCGGCGTGTTCCCGGCCGCCAACGTGCCCGCCGGCTCGCCCTCCCTGCCCGACCAGCGCATGTGGAACCAGGACATCTCGAAGTCCCCGGTCGATCCGAACTCGGACCGCTACATCAGCTACATCAACGCCCACGGCGGGGACGAGTTCCACCCGGACTTCGGCTCGCCGAAGATCTACGGCATCCCGTTCACGGTCGTCAGCGGCGCGCTCAGCGGGCGTCAAGGTCAAGTTCACGGCGTTCGGCTACGGAGTCCGACAAGGGCAAGTACAAGATCCCGCTCAACGCCAAGATCGAGGGCGGCAAGAAGGGCGACGGCGATCGTCACACGACTCGGCTTCGACAGGGACAAGTGCAAGCTCTACGAGCTGTACCGCGCCTTCCCCAAGAAGGGCAAGTGGGAGGCCGACGGCGGCGCCATCTGGAACCTCAAGAGCGCCGGCCTGCGCAAGCTGGGCTGGACGTCGGCCGACGCGGCCGGGCTGCCGATCTTCCCGGGCCTGACCCGCTACGACGAGGTCGACGGCGGTGAGATCGACCACGCGCTGCGCGTGACGTTCGACGTCACGCAGGACGCATACATCCTGCCGGCCTCACACTGCGCGAGCAACACGAAAGCGGCGGGCGCACCGCCGATGGGCCTGCGCTTCCGCCTGAAGGACTCCGTCAACACCAGCGGCCTGAGCGGTCAGTCGGCGGTGATCGCCACCGCACTGAAGAAGTACGGGATGGTCAACGCCGACAACGGCTCGAACTGGTTCCTCTCCGGCGGGACCGACTCGCACTGGAACGACGACAACCTCAACCAGCTCAAGGACCTCCGCGGCTCGGACTTCGAGGTCGTGCAGAGCGAGGCGTCCGTCAAGCCTGCTAGCGGGCTGACGGACGCGCTCCGAGCGCTACTTGGCGGCGGCCTTCTTCTTGGCCGCCGCCTTCTTGGCAGCCGCAGGCTTCTTGGCCGCCGGCTTCTTGGCCGCAGGCTTCTTGCCGCCGCGGGCTTCTTCGCGGCCGGTTCCTTGGCCGCGGGCTTGGCGGCGGGCTTGGCGGCCGCCTGGGCTGCCTCCCGCTCCTTGGCCCGCGCCTCGCGCAGCGCACGAAGCTTCTCGGCGCGACCGGCCGGCTGAGCCGACTCGACCGTGCCGTCGGCCCGTCTCGGGAGCGGCCTTGGCGACCGGCGCGGCGACTTCGCGCGTCGACTCCTTGGCCTCCTCCTCCGGACGCTGCGTCGTGGTCGCGCAGGCGCACGGGCGCCTGGCGCCGTGCCTCTTCGGCGATCTGCTCCGCCGACGGCGCCGGCTTGGCCTTGGGCGTGGCCGGAGCCGCGCCCTCGCGCAGCGGGCCGAGGATCATCGTCATGTTGCGGCCGTCCTGCGCGGGCCGCTGCTCGACCTGGCCGAGCTCGGCCAGTTCCTCCGCGAGCCGGTTGAGGATCCGCTCACCCAACTCGGGGTGGGCGACCTCGCGGCCGCGGAACATGATCGTGACCTTGACCTTGTCGCGCGCCTCCAGGAAGCGCCGCACGTGGCTCTTCTTGGTGTCGTAGTCGTGCTGGGCGATCTTCGGCCGGAACTTGATCTCCCGGATGTTGATCGAGGTCTGGTGCTTGCGCGCGGCCTTCTGGCGCTGGGCCTGTTCGTACTTGTACTTCGAGTAGTCCAGGATGCGGCAGACGGGCGGCTTGGATTCGGGTGCCACCTCGACCAGGTCGAGGTCCCGTTCCTGTGCAAAGCGGAGCGCGTCGGCCGTCTTCATGATGCCCACCTGGTCACCGTCGGGACCGATCACTCGGACCTCGGGAACGCGGATGCGCTCATTGATTCGGGTCGAGTCGCGCTCCGGGAGTGACCGGTCGAACCTTCGAGGGACCGGCACTAGCTGTTGTGGCGGCTACTCAAGCCGCAGGGAGAAACGCGTATTCAACATTCGCCAGTATAGGAGCCATGCCCCGCGCATTCCAGCATCGCCTCCGGGTTCGCTACGGCGAGTGCGACCCGCAGGGCATCGTCTTCAACGCGAACTACCTCCTGTACGCCGACGTGGCGTTCACCGAGCTGTGGCGTGAGGCGATCGGGCCGTGGCTCGAGATGACCTCGCGCGGCTATGACGCGGTGGTCGCCGAGACGCGCCTGCGGTTCCTCGCGCCGGCGCGCTTCGACGACGAGGTGGCGGTGGGCATGGCCATCGCGCGGCTCGGCCGGTCGAGCATCGTCACCGGCTCTCGGATGCGGCGCGGCGACGAGCTCCTCGTCGAGGGGGAGCTGCGCCACGCCGTCGTCTCGGCGGAGACCTGGCAGTCCGTTGAGATGCCCGGATTGATCCGGGACGGGCTCTCGCCCTACTCGACGGGCTCGTAGAGCTGGAGCTCGTTGCCGTCGGGATCGCGGAAGGTCGCGATCTTGCCCCACGGGTGCTCCGTGACGCCGCCGGCGATCTCCACGCCCTCAGCCGTCAGCGCCTCGACGGCCTCCTCGATGTCCTCGGAGGGGCGGAACGCGATGATCGCGCCGCCGTCGCCGCCCGGGCGCTCCTCGTCGCGGCCGTTGAGCCCGATGCTCACCGAGCCCGCGGTCACGAGCGACCAGTCGTCCTCGTGTTGCTCGACGTCGAGCCCGAGCGTCTCTGAATAGAAGGCCAGCGCCCGGTCCATGTCGGACACGGGAAGCCACACCGTCGCAATGCCGTCGATCATGCGAACAGCTTCCCACTCGACGGTCCCGGCATACTTCGGTCGATGACCAGTTTCCGGTGGTTCGCCGTCGCGCTCTGCCTCTTCGTGATCGGATGCGGCGGTGACGACACCCTCCCGAAGGCCGAGTTCCTCGAGAAGGCCAACGCGGTCTGCGACAAGGAGTTCGAGGACATCGACGCCGCGGTCGACGCGATGTCCGACAAGCCCTCGCAGCAGGAGATCGAGGACGTGACGGTGGACTCGATCCTCCCGTCGGTGCAGAAGCAGGTCGACGGCATCCGCGAGATCGGGCTCCCCGAGGGTGACGAGGAGGAGATCGAGACGCTGCTCGACGACGCGCAGGCCGCGATCGACGAGCTCAACGACGACCCGTCCCTCGTCGGCAGCGAAGACGACCCGTTCGTCGACGTCTACCCGCGGCTGCAGCGGTACGGCCTCGCCGACTGCGTGAGCTAGCGCATGACCGCTCTCCGGTGGCTCGCACTGCCGCTGTGCGTTCTCGCGGGCGCCTGCGGCGGCGGTGACGGCGAGAACGAGAGCGGGTCGCTGAGCCGGGCCGAGTTCGTCGAGAAGGCCAACCGGGGTCTGCAGCAAGTGGAACGCTGAGGGCGATGTTCGCCGACCAGAGGGCGATCCTCGATCGCGTCGAGGCCGAACCAGCGGTGCTGAGCCGGCCCGACCTCTTCTCGGACGTCTACGGCCGGCTCAAGGAGTTCGGCCTGATCGACTGCGTGCGCTAGGTGAGGACGGCGAAGACGGCGCGGCCGCGCACGATCTCTCGGTCGCCGCTGCGCACCGAGCAGTCGACGAAGGCGAGCGTGCCGCCGAGGCGCTCCACGGTGACGTGCGCCTCGACCCAATCGCCGTCGTCGGCGGCGCCGAGGTAGTCCACCGTCAGGCTGACGGTGGCGACCGACGGGTTGTCTTCGTCGGATTCGCGGCGCACGTTGTGGGCGGTGGCGAAGTCGACCAGGGTGGCGAGCACGCCGCCCTGCGCCTTGCCGAAGGAGTTGATGTGGCGCTCGTCGATCTGCAGGCCGACGATGCCGTCCTTGCCCAGCAGCGGGCCGATGTGCTGGACGAAGGCGCCTTCGTCCGTGATCGGCTCGAAGCCGTCAGGCGGCGTCTTGGACGTGGGCGATCGCCTCGTCGCGGGTCATCGATGCCGAGGTCGCCTTCGCCGTGGCGGCGCAGCGTGTCGCCGTGCCGGACTCCTGCTCGCGGTCGCCCACGACGAGCATGAACGGGATCTTCTGCAGCTCGGTGTCGCGGATCTTGCGGCCCGATCGGACTCCGAGCGGTCGTCCACGTCCGACGCGCAGGCCTGGCGAGCCTCAGCGCGTCGGCGAGGTCCGCGGGCGTATGTCGTTGTGGCGGTCGGCGACGGGCGAGGACCTTCGCCTGCACGGGCGCGAGCCAGACCGGCAGCTCGCCGGCGGTCTCCTCGAGCAGGATCCCGATGAAGCGCTCGAAGGAGCCCAGCAGCGCGCGGTGGATCATCACGGGCCGGTGCTCGGCGTTGTCGGCGCCCGTGTAGGTGAGGTCGAAGCGCTCGGGCAGGTTGTAGTCGAGCTGCACCGTGCCGAGCTGCCAGGAGCGGCCGAGCGAGTCGGTCGCGTGCATGTCGATCTTGGGCGCGTAGAAGGCGCCGTCGCCCTCGTTGATGCGGTACTCGAGGCCGGCCTTGTCGAGCGCGGCGGCGAGCATGCCCTCCGTCTTGTCCCAGAACTCGTCCGAGCCGATCCGGTTCTCCGGGCGGGTGGAGAGCTCGAGGGTGATGTCGAAGCCGAACTGCGTCGTACCAGTCGAAGCCGAACTGCACGCAGGCGAGGACCTCCTCCTCGACCTGCTCCTCGGTGCAGAAGATGTGGGCGTCGTCCTGGATGAAGTGACGGACGCGCAGGAGGCCGTGCAGGGTGCCGCTCGGCTCGCGGCGGTGCAGGAGGCCGGGCTCGGCGCAGCGGAAGGGCAGGTCGCGGTAGGACCAGCGCTGCAGGCTGAACAGGTGGGCGTGGCCCGGGCAGTTCATGGGCTTGAGGCCCATCGAGCGGTCCTCGTACTCCGTGGTGAACATGTTCTCGCGGTACTTGCCCCAGTGGCCGCTGGTCTCCCAGAGCGAGGAGTCGTAGAGCAGCGGGGTCTTGACCTCGTCGTAGCCGCGCTCGAGCGTCATCTCGCGCGAGCGCTGCACGAGCGTGTTGAAGACCTGCGTGCCCTTGGGCAGCCAGAACGCGCTGCCGGGTGAGATCTCGGAGAACTGGAAGAGGCCGAGCTGCGGGCCGATGCGGCGGTGGTCGCGGGCGCGGGCCTGCTCGAGGCGCTCGAGGTGCTCCTCGAGGTCCTTCTTGGAGTGGAACGCCGTCCCGTAGATCCGGGTCAGCATCGTGTTGTCGGAGTTGCCGCGCCAGTAGGCGCCGGCGGTGGACAGGAGCTTGAAGGCCTTGATGCGCTTGGTCGACGGCGCGTGCGGGCCGCGGCAGAGGTCGGTGAAGGGGCCGTTCGTGTAGAGGGAGACGGAGTCCACGCCGAGGTCGTCGATCAGCTCGACCTTGTAGGGCTGGCCCTCGGCGACGAAGCGCTCGCGCGCCTCGGCGGAGGTGACGTCCTCGCGGGCGAAGTGCTCGTCGGCGCTGATGTGCTCGGCCATCTTGGCCTCGATCGCCGGGAGGTCGCCCTCGGAGATCGTGACGCCGTCCGGGAACTCGAAGTCGTAGTAGAAGCCGTTCTCGATCGGCGGGCCGATGGAGATCTTGACGCCGGGATAGAGGTCCATCACCGCGGCGGCGAGGACGTGGGCGGTGTCGTGGCGGATCAGCTCGAGCGACTCGTCGGAGCGGTCGGTGACGATCGCGACGGTGGCGCCGTCGGGCAGCGGCCGGGCAGAGGTCGCGGACCTCGCCGTCGACCGTGACCGCGAGCGCGGCGCGGGCGAGTCCCGGACCAATGGCAGCGGCGAGGTCGGCGCCGGAGGCACCGTCGTCGAGCTCGCGCGTGGATCCGTCCGGAAGCGTCACCTGCATAGCCTGCGCGAGCATATGGACCTACGGCGCGAGTTCCCCGTCTTCGAGCGCACGGCGTTCCTGAACGCAGGGTCGGACGGTCCGACGCCCCAGGTCGCGACGGACGCGGCCGACGCGTCGCTTCAGCTCGCACTGCGCGAGGGTCGCGGGAAGGAGCACTTCGAGCGGCGCTCGGCGGCCGCGGCCGAACTGCGCTCGCTGTACGCGGGGTTCCTCGGCGCGCCGGAATCCGAGGTCGCGCTGACCACGTCGACCAGCGAGGGGCTCGGCAAGGTCGTCGCCGGGCTCGAACCGACGGAGATCCTGACCTCCGACACCGAGCACCCGGGGCTGATCGGGCCGCTGATCGCGTCCGGGCGCGCGCATCCGCACCGGGCCGCTGACGACGCTGGCCGATCACGTGACGGCGGAGACGTCGCTGGTGGTCTGCTCGCACGTCGGCTGGCTGTCGGGCGAGTTCGCCGATCCGCGGCTGGCCGAGGTGGACGTTCCGGTGGTGCTCGACGGCGCCCAGGGCATCGGTGCGGTGCCGATCGATCTGGCCGCGCTCGGCTGCTCCGCCTACGCGGGCGCCGGCCAGAAGTGGCTGTGCGGGGCCGACGGAACCGGGATGCTCTGGGTGGACCCGGCGCTCGAGCTGCGCGCGGTCATGCCGGCGTACGACTCCTTCGCGGACACGGCGACGCAGACCCTGCACACCGACGCGCGGGTGCACGACACGGCTGTCGCTCTCCCACGAGGTGCTCGTCGCCAGCGTGGAGTCGACGCGGCTGCTCGCCTCGGTGGACGACCTGTTCGAGCGGGCGGCGGGGTTGGCGGAGCGGTTCGCGGAGGCGCTGGCGGAGGCCGGGCGAACGGTCGCGCCGCGCGGGCGTACGACGCTCGTGTCGTGGGAAGACCCGGATCCGCAGTCGGCGGTCACGAAACTTTCACAGGCGCACGTCATAATTCGCAATCTCCCCGGCACGCCGTACCTCAGGGCCTCCGTTGGTGCCTGGAACGACGAGACGGATCTCGACAGGCTTCTGGAGGCGTTGAAGTGAACGAGCAGTTCGCGACGGTCAATACGAACATCGAGCTCTGTTACGAGGAGTTCGGGGACCCTGCGGACGAGACCGTCCTGCTCGTCATGGGCCTCGCCACGCAGATGCTCGCGTGGGACGAGAAGTTCTGCGACATGCTCGTCGAGCGCGGCTTCCACGTCGTCCGCTTCGACAACCGCGACGTCGGGCGCTCGACGCAGGATCAAGGCCAAGCCGCCGAGCGTCAAGGACCTCGCGCTGCGCAACAAGCGCGCCGCCACGTACACGCTGGCCGACATGGCCGACGACGCCGTCGGCCTGCTCGACCATCTCGGCGTGGAGCGCGCGCACGTCGTCGGCGCCTCGATGGGCGGCATGATCGCCCAGACGATCGCCATCTCCTATCCCGGAGCGCGTGCTGTCGCTCGTCTCGATCATGTCCAACGAGGGCGGCCGCCTGAAGGGCCAGCCGCACTTCACCGCCTACACGGTGCTGCTCAAGAAGGCGCCCAAGGACGACCGCGAGGCCTACGCGTCGCGCACCGTCGACGTCCTCAAGATCATCGGGTCGCCCGACTTCGAGCTCGACGAGGAGGCGACCAAGGCGCGCGCCCGCATCGCCTTCGACCGTGGCATCAGCCCCGCAGGCGCCGGCCGTCAGCTGATCGGCGTCCTCGCCAGCCCGAACCGCACGGCGGGCCTGCGCAAGCTGCGCCTCCCGACCACGGTCATCCACGGCAAGAAGGACCGCCTGGTCAACAAGTCAGGCGGCCGCGCGGTCGCCAAGGCCGTTCCAGGCGCCGAGCTGATCGAGATCGACGGCATGGGCCACGACCTCCCGCCCGCCGTCTGGCCGCAGATCGTCGACGCGATCGCCGACACCGCCGCCCGGTCCCGCAGCGACTCGCGCTACTGCGTCGCAGCGATAACGACCAGCACGATCACGATCAACAGCAGCAGCCCGCCGCCCGCGGCGAGCGGCTTCTGGTTGCGCCAGAACTCCGGCTTCGCCTGATCGCGCGTGTGCCGCCCCTCGGGAGGCGTCCCGGTCCAGTCGTCGTCATCACTCATGTCGCGGGGTCTACCCACCCCCCAACCCTCAACCACCCTCCTAAAAGTGCCTGGCACCTAGTTGCCATAGCTAATTAGGTACCAGGTACCTGATTGCTGTGGGTAACTATCTCGGGATTGTGGAACAATCTGGGGATGGACCCGCGGCTCCTTGTTCTGCTGGCGGCCGTGTGCTTCGGCACGACGGGGACGGCGCAGGCGCTGGGGCCGGATGGGACGGAGCCGGCGGTGGTCGGGGCGGCTCGGGTGGCGGTTGGTGGTGCGCTGCTCGCGCTGCTGGCCTGGCGGCGGGGTGGCGCGGCGTGGCCGGCGGTGCCGGTGGCGCTCGGCGCCGTCGGTGTCGCCGCCTACCAGCTGACGTTCTTCGCGGCGGTGGATGCGACGGGGGTCGCCGTCGGCACCGTGGTGGCGCTCGGGTCGGGGCCCGTGTTCGCCGGGCTGCTGGCGCGGGAGCCATGGACGCGGCGGTGGATGGTCGCGACAGGGCTGGCGATCGCGGGCGTGGCGGTCCTGGTCGCCGCGGGCGGTGGCGACGCGGACGTCGACCCAGGCGGGGTGCTGCTCGCGCTCGGCGCCGGGCTCTCGTACGCGGCGTACACGGTTGCGGCGAAGCGGCTGCTCGGCGTGCACGGTCCCGAGGCGGTGATGGCGCGGCTGTTCGGCTTCGGCGCGGTGCTGCTCGCCCCGGTGCTGCATCATCGAGGGGCTCGGCGAGGTCGGGACGGCCGGTGGCCTGGCGATGGTGCTCTTCCTCGGCGCGGTGCCGACGGCCCTCGCCTACGTGCTCTTCGCGCGCGGGCTGCGGCACCTGCCGGCCAACGAGGTCGCGACGCTGACGCTGGCGGAGCCGGTGACGGCGACAGCGCTCGGGGTGATCGTGCTGGCAGAACGGCCCGAGGCGCCGGCGCTCGCGGGCATCGCGCTCGTGCTCGCCGGCCTTGCCGTCCTGGCGGTGCGGCGATGAACGCGCCCGAACGGCTGGCCGCAGAGCTGCGTCGCCAGATCCTGGAGGGCGAGCGCTTCCCCGGCGAGCCGCTGCGCGAGCTGCACCTCGCCGCCGAGCACGGCCTCGCCCGCCACACCGTGCGGGCCGCGCTGCGCGCGCTCGCGGCCGAGGGCATCGTGCTCGTGGAGCGCAACCGCGGCGCGCGCGTCCGTCACCTCGACGTCGACGAGCTCTCAGCGCTCGGCGATCTCCGCATCGCGCTCGAGGTGGAAGGCGCCCGGCTCGCGCTCGAACGGCACGGCCGGATGCCGGACACCGTGCATGCCGCGGTCGCGCGACTACAACGCGGCGGCTACGTTCGCCGAGGTGACCCAAGCCCACGAGGCGCTGCACGCAGCGATCGTCGAGGCGGCAGAAAGCCCACGTATCGCCGCTGCGCACCGGGCGCTCGCGGGCGAGCTGCGCCTCTTCCTCGTGCAGCTGCGGCCCGCCTGGGACATGGCCGCGCTGGCCGCGGAGCACGCCGCTCTCGTGGCGGCCATCGAGCGCGACGGACCCGACGCGCTACGGGTTCACATAACCGCCTCGACCGCAGCGCTGACTACTGGACTGAAGTTCTAGTCGCCATTTGCCGAAGGAGAGGACGAAATGCGCAATCGTCAGATCCCCGCCGAAGCCCAGCAGTACGCCGCCGCGTTCGACGCCTACCTCCGCGCCCAGCCCGACGGCCGGCAGGAGCGCGAGGCAGCGGATCGCATGACGGCGACGCTCAACGTCCTCGCGGAGTCCCGCCTTTCGCGCGAGCCCGTCCGGGCGTTCATGAACAAGGACAAGTCGGCCAACGCCGCCTGACCTCGCGGGCGTAGTCTGCGGCCGGCATGGCCGACTACCTCGCCGTTCCGCAGGACACCGCCGGACCGTGGCCCGGCGTCGTGGTGATCCACGAGGCCTTCGGGCTCAACGACGACATCCGCGCGAAGGCCGATCGCTTCGCCTCGCGCGGCTACCTCGCCCTCGCGGTCGACCTCTTCGATCACGGCCCGCCCCGCGCGGTATGCGTGCTCGGCGCCTTCCGCTCGCTGATGGCGGGCAAGGGCCGCTCCGTCGAGGAGATCGGCGCCGCTCGCGCTCAGCTCGCCGGCCGCGAGGACTGCACCGGCAAGGTCGGCGTGATCGGCTTCTGCATGGGCGGCGGCTTCGCACTCGTCTGCGCACCACAGCTGCCGTTCGACGCCGCCGCACCCAACTACGGGCTGGTCCCCCGCAATGCCCGCCGAGACGCTGAAGGGCAGCTGCCCGATCGTCGCCTCCTACGGCGGGCGCGACGTTTCGCTCAAGGGCGCCGCCGCCAAGCTGGATCGAGCGCTGACCGAAGCCGGCGTCGAGCACGACGTCAAGGAGTACCCGGACGCCAGCCACTCCTTCCTCAGCCAGCACACCACCGGCCTCAGCGGCGCGCTGACCCGGATCAGCGGGATGACCTACCACGGCCCGTCGGCGCTGGACGCCTGGCGCCGCATCGACGAGTTCTTCGACGCGCACCTGCACGCATGACCGCCGAACCGCTCGTCCTCCTCCACGGCGTGACGGACACGCCGCGCACCTGGGACCTCGTCCGTCCCCGGCTCGAGGACCACTACGAGATCCTTGCCCCCACCCTGCTCGGCCACCACGGCGGGCCGCCGCTCGGCGACGACCCGAGCCCGAACGCGATCGCCGACCAGGTCGAGCGCGACATGGACGCCGCCGGCCTCGATACCGCGCACATCGTCGGCAACTCCCTCGGCGGCGCGATGTCCCTGGTGCTCGCCTCGCGGGGCCGCGCCCGCACCGTCGTCGCCTTCGCACCGGCCGGAGGCTGGGCCGACGACGACCCGGACCGCGAACGGGTCAAGGAGTACTTCGCGACCGTGCAGCAACTGCTCGCCAACGCCGCGCCGTACGCCGACCACATCGCCAGCACGCCCGAGGGTCGCGCCCGCGCGCTCGCCTACGTTTCAGAGCACCCCGAGATCGTGCCGGCCGACCTGGTCGCGCACCAGATCCGGGGCGCCGCCGACTGCCCGATCGTCATGCCGCTGATCGACCACGCCTACGCGCACGGCTACGAGTTCGAGGGGACGATCGACGTCCCGGTCCGCATCGTCTGGGGCACGGAGGACAAGGTGCTGCGCTGGCCGTCCGTCGTCCGTCGCGTTCCGCGAGCTCGTCCCCCACGCCGACTGGGTCGAGATGGACGGCATCGGCCACTGCCCGCAGCTCGACGATCCGATCGCGGTCGCCGAGCTGAGTGCGCGAGTTCACGTACACGCTGACGATGCGCAGGCTGCGCGTCCCGCGCGGAGCCTCGAATGCGACGACGTCGCCCACCTTCGCACCCGTCAGCGAAATCGCCAGCGGCGACTCCATCGAGAGCTTGCCCTCGGTCGGCGACGCCTCCGTCGGGGACACGAGGAAGTAGGTCTTCTCGCGCCCGTCGTCGTCGACGACGACCGTGCTGCCCATCCTGGCCGTCCCGTCCGCGGCGGTCGGCTCGACGACGACGGCGTTGCGCCGCCGATCCTGCAGGCGCAGGATCTTCGTCTCGAGGTGCGCCTGGGAGTTCTTGGCGTCGTGGTACTCCGCGTTCTCCTTGAGGTCACCCCACTCGCGCGCGGTCTTGATCCGCTGCGCGATCTCGCGGCGCGCCGGGCCCTCGAGCTCGGCGAGCTCGGCCTCGAGCGCGGCCAGGCCGTCCGGCGTGATCTCGTAGGAACGATCGCTCACGCCGTCGAGGGTAGACAGACCTGCGCCGCGCGCGCGTACATCCGCGCCCGTGCCGCGTAGCCCTCGGCCGTCGGGTGGACGCGATCCCTGCTCAGCCACTCCGGGTGGCGCCGGATCGCCCGCGCCCAGTCGACGATGCGCAGCCGCTCGTCCTCCAGAGCCAGCGCGCGCAGCCGCGCGTTCGCCGGCCCGTAGGAGACGCCCGCGAGCTTCGGGCGGACGATCGTCGCCCACAACGCGCAGTCGCGCCGGTGCAGGCGATCCAGGCTCGTTCGCACCGCCGCCTCGAGCGCGCCGACGGCGTTCGGATCGTCGTTGGTGAAAAGGCTGAAGGCCAGCGCGCGGGGACGGCGCGACAGCGGCGTCCGGGCGAGCACGGCCATCCCGGCTGCCAGCGGCCGGCTCTCCACGCCGTTGGTCGTCACGCGCCAGCCCGGCAGGGCCGCCCGCAGCGGCGCGTCGGTGCCGACCGCGAGCGAGTCGCCGATCATGTTCAGCTCCGGCACCCGGGCGTCGTCGACGTAGGGCGTGCCGAACGCGTAGGCGGGGAGATCGAGCGGGAAGACCTCCGAACGGGTGCCGAAGCGCACGCGGACCGAGGTCGAGTAGTGCGGCAGCACGGCATCCAGCGTCGCCTTGAAGCGACCGCGGCGGTTCGCGAGCGCGGTCGTCGCGCACGGGCCGAGCTCGCACGCGACGGAGATCGGGACGGTCGACCCGCGCGGCGCCTTCCCCTTGAGCTCGAGGTGGGCGCCGACGCTGGAGGCGTGTGGCGCGGCGACGATGGTCGCCGCGAGGGCGAGCGCCTTCAGCACGACCGGATCGCCTCGGCGTACAGCGCAGCACGCGCCTGGTAGCCGAGGGAGGTGCCGTGCACGCCGTCGCCGGCGAGCAGGGCGGGCTCGGCGGCGACCCGGCCCGCCCAGTCGACGACACGCAGGTTCGGCAGCTTCTGGCTGAGGGCGGCGAGCTTGCGGTTGGCCGCCTCGTAGCTGACGCCGTTCAGCGGCGGGCGGACGATCGTCGCCCACACTGCACAGCCGCTGGGCCCGACCCGCTCCACCGTCTCACGCACCGCGGCCTCGAGCGTGTCGACCTCCGTCGGCGAGTCGTTGGTGAAGAGGCTGACGGCGAGCACCGTCGGGACGGTGGTCAGGTCGGTCTGCTCGATGATCGCCATGCCGTCGGCGAGCGGGCGGCTCGTACGAGCGTCGAAGGCCACCTCGCCGCCGGGCAGCAACGGGCCGAGCAGGCCCTTCATGCCGACCGCGAGCGAGTCGCCCACGACGACCACCCGCAGGCCCCGCACCGGCGGCAGCGTCGCCAGCGGCGTGACCGGTTCCGGCACGGGCACGTCGGGCGGCGGCTCGAAGTCCTCCACCTGCTCGCGGCGGGGCCGCGGTGCCTTCTGCGGCTCGGGGGCACGGACCGCCACGGTGACGGTGTCGCGCACCGGCGCACTCGCCGTCGAGGCCTCGATCGTCGCCTCGGGTGGGGCCAGGCGCAGCTCGGTCTCCCACTCCCCCTTGCCGTCGGCGCGGGCGATCGCCTGGCACTCCGCGCAGCCACCGCTCAGCAGCACGGTGGTCCCCGGCGTCGCACGGCCGGTGACGGTGGTGGTCTGCCCGACCTCGGCGTCGGCCTTCGGGGCGGTGATCGTGATCTCCACCTTCTCGTCGGCGGGCTCGTCGTCAGGGGCGGCGGTGCGCTCGGTCGCCGCCGCGGTGGAATCGGGCGCCGCCGCCTGCTCCTGCTGACCACAGGCGGACATGCACGCCGCGAAAAGCACCGCTCCCGTGACTAAGGTGCGCCCATGCTTCGACGCGTTCTTCCCATCCTTCTGACCACCGGCGCCATTGTTGGCCTGTCCGCGACGCCCGCGCTCGCCAAGAGCTGCAACATCGACGGCAAGCAGCAGGACCTCGGCGCCACCTACGTCACCACGCTGTCTGCGAAGGGGACGTCGTGCGGCAAGGCGGAGACCGTCGTGCGCGGCTACAACGAGTGCCGCGGCTCCGGCAAGAAGTGCGGTCGCAAGGTCTCGGGCTTCAAGTGCAAGACGACCGTGCTCGCCACGAGCCCGCTCCAGTACGACGCGAAGGTGTCGTGCAAGAAGGGCGGCTCGCGGGTGAAGTTCACCTACACGCAAAACACTTAGGGACCGACGCTGGCGAAGTCCTCGGCGATTGCGTCGAGGACGACGTCGGCCGCGACTTCCGCTCCGGTCTCGTTGAGGTGGATGCCGTCCGGATCGCGGACGAGCTCCTCGCTGCCGTCGACCTCCATGTCGTCGCGGTACTCGCCGTCCGGCGTGAAGAGCTCGGTCATGTCGAGGATGCGCACGTCGGCGCGGTAGGCGGCGGCCGCGGCGCGCACTGACGCGTTGACCACGGTGACGATCGCGTTGCGACGGTCGTCGCGCGTCAGCGGAAGGGTGAGCCAGTAGATCACCGTGTCGCCGTCCCGGCGGTAGGTGTTCATCATCGTCCGCACGCGCGTGGCGTAGCCGGCGGCCCAGTCGGCGCCGCAGCAGTCGATCCCGTCGATCGCATAGCCCTCGTTGGCGCCGATGAACATCACGACCGCGTCCGGTGTGTTCTCGGACGTCTGGCGCACGGAGAGCTTGCCCCAGTCGACGAGCGCGTCCTTGGAGATGCCGGTGCCCAGGTGCGGGTCGCGGACGACCTGCGTCGCGTCGGTCCCGGAGAGCCGCTGCGCGAGCACGGTGTCCAGCGGCTGGCTCATCGAGTCGCCCGTCACCAGCAGGGTCCGCAGCCCGCGCTCGGCCTTGCGCTCCAGCCCGAGGTCCTCGGGCGAGAAGGCGTCCGGCGTGACCGGCGCGACGCGGTCGGAGTCCGCGGCGGCGGCGTCGAAGCCGCCTGCGGCGTCCGTCAGGTCCTCGTCGGGCGACAGGAAGGCGGTGAGGTCGCCAACGGCCTCGGCAATCGGCAGCTGCTTGCCCAGCCAGGCCGCCGGGCGGCCCACGGCGAGCACCGTCGAGCGCAGCGGCCCGGCGTCCATCCGCTCACCCGAGCGCTCGATCGACGGGCCCTGGGCGATCAGCAGCGCCGCGGCGCAGACGAAGATCGCGACCATGCCCGCGCGCGCGCTGCGGCGGCGGGTGCGCGGGGAGATCGGCAGGATGATGTCGTCTTCGTCGCTCACGTCACGGTCCTCAGAACTGAAAGTAGATGAAGGGCGGCACGCCCTGGCTGGGCACGGTGG
The DNA here is from genome assembly GCA_963759945.1 of uncultured Solirubrobacteraceae bacterium. GTDB lineage: Bacteria > Actinomycetota > Thermoleophilia > Solirubrobacterales > Solirubrobacteraceae > DATLGB01. Next base: position 78,896 of record CAVXBH010000009.1, read on the forward strand.
CGGCGACGACCACGACGACGGCGGCGAGGCCGATGCCGAGGGCTGGGGCGTTCATGCCCTCCAGGCGCAGGCGGAAGGACTCGATGATCCCGCGCGGGACCAGCTGGAGCCCGACGACGACCACGACGGCGAGGACGGCGGGCACGGTCCACAGCGTGGCCGCGCCCCAGTCGAAGAGCCGGCCGTAGATGTCACCCGCGATGCCGAGGTCCGGGCGAGCGGAAGATCACGAAGAAGAAGACGATCGCGTGGAAGGCGAGGAACCACCGCACGAAGCCGGGCACGGGGAACCTGCCCTTGAAGATCCGCTCGACGACAAGCGCCGCGCCGTGCAGCGCGCCCCAGATCACGAACGTCCACGCCGCGCCGTGCCAGAGGCCGCCGACGAACATCGTGATGAAGAGGTTGCGCCGCGTGAACCACTCCCCCTTGCGATTGCCGCCGAGCGGGATGTAGATGAAGTCGCGCAGGAAGCGGCTGAGCGTCATGTGCCACTGGCGCCAGTACTGGGTGATGCTCTGCGCGGAGTACGGGCGGTCGAAGTTCTGCGGGAAGACGAAGCCGAACAGCAGCGCGACCCCGATCGCGATGTCCGTGTAGCCCGAGAAGTCGCAGAAGATCTGGGTGGCGTAGGCGTACGTGGCCAGCAGGACGTCCGGCGCGGAATACGCACCCGGCACGGCGAACACCGGGTCGACGACCTCGCGGGCGAGGAAGTCGGCGATCATCACCTTCTTGATCAGCCCGAGGGCGATGAGCCCCACCGCGGCGCCGACGGGGATGTTCACCGGCTTGCGCGGCGTGCGCAGCTGCGGCAGGAACTCCCGCGCCCGAACGATCGGCCCGGCGACCACGTGCGGGAAGAAGGACAGGTAGAGCGCGACGTCGATCGTCGACGCGGGCTCGATCGTGCGCCGGTAGACGTCGACCGTGTAGGAGATCGCCTGGAACGTGATGAACGAGACGCCGAGCGGGATCGCGATCGCCGCGAGCGGCGCGCTCAGGCCGAGCCCGAACGTGTCGAGCACGTCGTTGAGCGATTCCGCGAAGAACCCGTAGTACTTGAAGACGCCGAGGAGACCGACGTCGAGGATGACCGCGCCGGCCATGATCCGCTTGCGGGCGACCGGATCCTCCGTGCTGTGAATCCACTTGGCCGCGACCTGGTTGCCCAGCGTGATGGCTGCGAGGAGGATGCAGAACTTCCAGCCGGCCGCACCGTAAAAGACGTAACTTGCGACCAGCATGAACGGCTTCCACACCTTCTGCCGGCGCATCAGGAACCAGCTGAGCGCCAGCACCACCGGGAAGAAGAGCGCGAACTCGATCGTCGGGAAGATCATCGTGCTGGTCGTCCTCGCTCAGCCGGCGCCGGCGCCGGCGATCGGGCCCTGCGAGGCGCAGGCGACAGCTCAAGCCGAGCAAGGCCCCCGGCCACGCGCCGCTGGCGATCGGCGACTCGACGATGCTCGGGGCCGCGGACGCCCTCGCCCATGCCGGCTTCCGCGTCAACGCGCGCGGCTGCCGGCCGATATGGGACGGACTCTCGATCCTGGCGAAGCGCAAGCGGTTCCCGCCCGCCGTGATCCTCGGGCTCGGCGCCAACGCCGACGTGGCACGGGCCGACATCGGCCGGGCGCTGCGCATCATCGGCAAGCGCAGCACCCTCGTGCTGGTCACGCCCGGAAACGGCGGCGCGGACCCGCAGCTCATGCGCCGCGCGGCACGGCGGCGCAAGCGTGTCTGCGTCGCCGACTGGGCGAGGAAGGTGCGCCGGCACCCGTCGTACGCGCCGGGCGACGGGCTGCATCTGTCGTTCGCGGGCATCGACGCGTACGTGGAACATGCTCAAGCCGTTCCGCCGGATCACAGCACGCCGTCCCGGCGCATGCGCTCGAGGATCAGGTCGGCAGCGATCGCCGCGCCCGCGGGGTTGAGGTGGACGCCGTCGTCCTGGCGGACGCTGACGGTGCGGCCCTCGTAGGTGATCGACTGCCGGAAGCTGAAGCCCGGCGTGAAGGTCGCCGGTAGGTCGATCAGCTTCAGGCTGCGCTCCTTGCGGGCGGCGCGGCGGATCGCGGCGTTGACGGCGACGAAGACGCGCCGGAAGTCGCCGCCGCGCGGCGCGGGCAGCAGGCACCAGTAGACGCGGCCGGATCCGCCCTGCGCGTACGTGCGCGCCATGTCGATCACGCGCTTCGCGTAGGCGCTTGCGCCACGGGCCGCCGCAACAGGCGGCGTCGCCGAACGCGAAGCCGTCGTTGGCGCCGATGAACATCACCGTCACGTCGGGATGCAGGCGGCGGACCTGGGCGTGCGCGTGGGCCGGCCAGTCGAACATGAAGGGCTTGCTGAGGCCGGTCGAGATGCGCGCGTCGGACACCAGGCGGTCGCCCGGCAGGTGGTCGCGCAGGGAGAAGTCGACGTACTGGATCATCGAGTCGCCGGTCGCCAGGACGGTGAGCGGGCCAGGAGCGGGACGGACGCGTACGCGGGTGGCGCGGGAGCGCCGGGCGGTCAGTCGCCAGATGGCGGCCTGCGGAAGGCGGAGCTTCGCGGAGCCCTTGCGGACGGGGGCGCAGACGCGCAGGCCCTCTGCTCGCGCGCACACGCGGACGGGCGCCTCGCCGAGGTTGAAGGAGTCGCGCACGCGCACCTCCAACGGCTTCGTCGCCCGCACCCGCTTCTTCGCCTTGAGGAGGTAGCGGTGGTCGCAGCGTGGCGTGGTCTCCGTCACGACGGCGGTCAGCCCGTCGCCGGTGGACGCCGTGAAGCGACGCCGAAGCCGGTCGCAGCGCCACTCCGCGGCGTCGTCGATCTGCGCCGTGCCCTGCGCGTCCAGCGTCACCTGCGCGATCTCGCGCGCGCCCTCCGTCACTCGCACCACCGCGCCGGGCGGGCCGGCGAGCTCGAGGGCGATGTGCCCCCGACGGCTCGTGTCCGCCTGCAGGGAGAGGTCCTGCGCGGCGGCCGGCGACGCCGCGGCGAGCAGCGCCAATGCCGTCAGGATCAGGGCCTTCACGGCCCGGGAAGGTAGTGCGCTTACAAGCTCCAGTGGGAGTAGCCGCCCTTGGACCACATCCACATGGCGCCCAGGGAGGCCCACTTCGGGCTGTAGACCGACTTCTTCCGGTAGGGCGTGTGCGCCCAGGTGCCCGGCATGAACTGGTAGAGGCCGGCGGCGCCGGAGCTCGAGTTGGTCACGCGCGGGTTGAAGCGCGACTCGCGGAAGGCGATCGCGTACGCCTGCTGCTTGGACTGGCCGAAGTGCGCCGCGGCACGGCGGATGAAGCACTTCGAGGTGCCGGCCTGCGTCTTGCGCTTGAAGCAACTCTCCGTGCCGGGCGCGTTCTTCCAACACAATCGAGTGGTGCAGGCGGCGCCGGGATCAGCAGGGGCCTTGCGGACGGCGGGGCTGGCCAGCAGGGTGACGAACACCATCGTGGCGGTGAGGCACGCACGCAGCGCGCGATTGTTGAACAGCATTGGAGGCGACTCCTTGGTCGATGCGAGCAACAAGGGCCGCGCGCCATCAGCAGCGCAGCCGGTCGCTCAGGACCGACGGCACGGTAGAACGGGTGTTCGCCCGTTCGTGTGCGTCCGGCGCACAGTAGGTTCTCCACGGTCATGAAGGTCACCCTGGTACTGGCGGATTTCGCGCAGGTCGCAGACGGCAAGCTGAACCTGCTGGGCGGCGGCTGGACAGGTGACAGGCCCGGGACCTGTTCCACACGCCATCGGGCTGATCTTCGAGGTGCCGTGGGATCGCGGCAACGAGCAGATCACCTTCCGCCTGGATCTCGTCGACTCCGACGGCGATGCGGTGATCGTGGAGACGCCGGAAGGCGATCAGGCCGTGGTGTTCGAGGGCAATTTCGAGGTCGGCCGGCCGCCCGGCATGAAGCCCGGAACGCCGCTGTCGTTTCCCGCGGCAATCAACTTCGCGCCGCAGCCGCTCGAGCCCGGGGGCCGCTACGAGTGGCGGCTGACGGTCAACAACGACAGCCACGAGGACTGGCGACTGCCGTTCAGCGTGCGAGCTGCCTGAGCAGCGGCTCGACCGCGTCCGGCGCCTGCGGCAGCACCTCCACGAGCGCGATCGCCTGCCGCGCGCTGGCGAGGTCGAGGCGCCGTTCGGAGGTCAGCCGCGCGGCCCATCTGGCGGCGGCGCGCTCGTAGCGCGGGTCATTGCCGCGGGCCATCACCACCAGGATCCGCAGAGCGTCCTCCAGGCCGATCTCGTCGAGCTCCGCGGCCGCCGCGGTGATGATCGTCATGTTCCCGCCCAGGAGCGCGCGGCGGAAGTTCGCATAGGAGGATCCCTTGACGGACACCGAACGTATGTTCGCACACCGGACTTATGGCCAATGCCCGGCTCAAAGATTCGTCCAAAAACGAGAAAGCGGTAAAGCGGAGCGAATCGCCGGTCGACAGAACGGAGATGCGGGGCGTTTGTGCAGCCATGCTGGCCGCGTGCGTACTGAGCACGCCGGCAGCGCACGCGGCTCCCACCGTCACGGAGGTCGGGACCCTGAGCAAACCCGGGCGCGGCATCGCCGGCGGGCCCGCGGGCGCCGTCTGGGTGACCGAGCCCGACAACCCGGGCCGGGTTGCGCGCGTCACACCGGCGGGCCAGGTTCTCGAGTACGAGGGTGCCGTGGCACCAGGCCTTACGAAGGACAGGCACCCGGCGGCCATGGCCGTCGGCCCCGACGGCGCGCTGTGGTTCGTGGAGGATCACGGCTTTGTCGGGCGCATCACCACGACCGGCGTGGTCAGCGAGTTCGGTCCGCTGCGCGGCGACCCGGTCGCGGTCGCCGCCGGCCCGGACGGCAACGTCTGGGTCGCGGAGGACGACGCGTTCAACTCGAAGAGCGGGCTCGCCCGCCTCACCCCGATGGGGGACATCACGGAGTTCAGGGCGGGCGAGGACAAGATGACGTCGCTGACCGCCGGACCGGGGGGCGCCCTCTGGTACGCGGATGAGAACGGGCTCGGACGCATGACGGTTTCCGGCGTCGATACCGCCTTCCCCGACGATCTCGACCCGCTCGGAGTTGCCGCCGGACCGGACGGCGCGCTGTGGTTCACCGCCGGTGTGGTGATCGGGAGGATGACGGCCGGCGGCTCGTTCACCGAGATCCCGGTTACCGCGGACTACGCGACCGCGATCGCCGCGGGCCCCGACGGCGCTCTCTGGTTCACCGCCAAGGACTCGGTGGGGCGCGTCACGCCCAACGGCGTCGTGACCGAGTATCCGGCGCCGGGCCTCGGCGTGGCAACCGGTATCGCCGCCGGCCCGGACGGAGCGATGTGGTTCACGACCGAGAAGCCGACGCTGGGACGCGTGACGACGCCGCCCCTCGTGGTCGGGGCGCAGGTCGTCGACATCGGAACCTCGACGGCGCGCGCCGAAGCGACCGTGCGAGCCAATGCGCTTGCGACGGACGCGACGCTCGAACTGCTCGGACCCAGCGACGCTGTCGTCGCGCAGCGGACCTTCGCGGTGCCGGCGGGACCGCAGGACGTCGTGCACGCGTTCAACCTGACCGGCCTGGAGGCGGCCACGCAGTACCGCATCACTGTTCGCGCGGACAACCCGGCGGGCCCGTCGCTCACCACGGCGGAGACACAGTTCACGACAGCGGAGGTCTCAGCCCCCGTGCCGTCGCCGACGCCGACGCCGATGCCGACGGCGACGCCGACGGCCACCCCTCGGCCCTCCGCGGAGCCCACCCCCACCGCCGGGCCCGACCCGGCGCCCCGCATCGAGCCCGCCCCGGTGCTCGGTGCCTCCGTGGTCCTCGAGTCCAACCGCGGCGTCGTTCGCGTGCGTCCGAGCGGAGCTTCCCGCTTCTCGCCGCTCGGCGAGCAGTCCGCCGTCCCGCTCGGGGCGCTCGTCGACACGAGCCTCGGGTCGGTGGTCCTCGAGAGCGCACTGCCCGGTGGCGCCACGCAGACCGGAACGTTCCACGGTGGGCTCTTCCGCGTCGGGCAGGCTGCCGACGGCACCACCCGGCTCCGCGTCGCCGGTCGCCTCAGCTGCACCGCGCCCGCGAGGACCGCGTCCGTCAGTCGCAGGGGACGCAAGCGCAAGCGCAAGCTCTGGGGGTCCGACGACGGCGGGAAGTTCACGACGCGCGGCCGCGACAGCGTGGCGACGGTGCGCGGCACGAGGTGGCTGACGATGGACACCTGCCGCGGAACCACCACCCGCGTCGTCGAGGGCGCCGTCTCCGTCGTGCCTCGAGGCGGTGGTGCGCCGGTCCTCGTGCGAGCGGGAGAGCGCCACTTCGTCAGCCACCGCTGATGCGGGCCCGCGCCCCCATTCTGGCCTCCGTCCTCATCGCGCTCATCGCAGTCGCGGTGCTGGCGCTCGCGGGGACGCTGGACGCGCTCGAGCGGCGCTCGCAGGATCTGCGCTTCGCGCTTCGCGGCACCCAGCCCGCCGAGGGAATCGCGGTGATCGGCATCGACGAGGAGACCTTCCATGATCTCGGCGACGTCACCTGGCCGATCCGGCGGACGCTGCACGCGCCGATGCATCGACGGCTGCGCAAGGCCGGCGCCAGGCAGATCGTCTACGACGTCCAGTTCACCGAGCCGTCGGAGCGACTGCGACGACGACCTCGCGCTGCTACGACGCGGTCGGGCGCGCGCCGGGCACGATCCTCGCGACCGGCGAGATCGACGCCGCGGGGACCACGCGCGTGCTCGGCGGCGACGCAGGCACCTGCGCCGCCGTTGGCGCGATCGCCGCGGCCGCGCAACTTCCCCGACCGATCCCGGCGGCGTACGATCCGATCGGTACGCCGCGGGCGCCCACGATCGCCACCGCGACTGCGGCGCGTGGTCGACGAGCTCGCCGTCGAGGTTCACCGAGGACGGCACCGCGCTGATCGACTTCCGCGGCCCGCCGGGCACGATCCCGACCTACTCGTTCGCGCGACGTCATCGAGGGTCGCGTCCCGGCAGAGGCGCTGCGAGGCCGGATCGTCGTCGTCGGCGCGACCGCGCCGATCTGCAGGACGTGCACGCGACTCCGGCCGGGTGGCGGGCAGATGGCCGGGCCGGAGATCCAGGCCAACGCGATCTGGACCGCACTGCACGGCAACCCGCTGCGCGAGCCCGGCGGGCGACGTTCGGCTTCGCCGCGCTCCTCGCGCTCGGGCTCGCCGCCGGCTGGCGTCGTGCCTCTGGGGCCCGATCCGCGGGAGCTGCCGCCGCGTCGGCGCTGGGCGCGCTCTACGCCGTCGGCGCGCAACTCGCCTTCGATCACGCGGACGGTCCTGCCCGTCGCGCGGCCGCTGCGTGGCCGTGACGCGTGCATGTTCGCCGCAATCGCGGCGACCGCCGCCCACGAGCTCCCGCTCCGGCGCCGCATCGCGCGGCACAACGGCGAGCTCGAGCGAGCCGTGCTCGCGCGCACGCGTGAACTCGGGAGACGCCAGCTCGAGATCGTCGTGCGGCTGGCCCGAGCCGCCGAGCTGCGTGACGACGACACGGGGCGAGCACATCGATCGCATGAGCCGGTTGTGCGGGCGCGTCGCCCTCGAGCTCGGACTGACGGCCGACGAGCGCCGATCTCGTGCGCCACGCCGCGGCGCTGCACGACATCGGCAAGATGGGTCTCCCCGACAGCATCCTGCGCAAGCCGGGCCGCCTCACCAGCGAGGAGATCGCCGAGATGCGCGAGCACGCCACCGAGGGCGCGCACTGCTCACGGGCTCGCCCTCCCCCGTCCTACAGCTCGCCGAGACGATCGCGCGCACCCACCACGAGCGCTGGGACGGCTCGGGCTATCCCGCTCGGGCTCGAGGGCGAGGCGATCCCGCTGGCGGGCCGCATCGCCGCGGTCTGCGACGTCTTCGACGCACTCGTCTCGGTCCGCCCCTACAAGGAGGCCTGGCCGATCGCACGCGCCCTGACCGAGATCGCCGATCAGAGCGGGCGCCATTTCGACCCGGAAGTGGCGGCTGCGCTGCTGACCGTGGTCGGCCGTCAGGAGCGCGAGCTGGACTGGGTGGCGACCGTCGACGACGACCGCGAGCCGGGTGCGACGCATGCTGCCGCCGCTGGGCCGGCGCGTGTTGCGGCGCTTCCGTGAGTGGTCGGTACTGGGCTCGAACCAGTGACCTCCTGCTTGTCGAGCAGGCGCTCTCCCAGCTGAGCTAACCGACCTGGGACGGCGCAGTGTAGCGACGGATCAGCCGCTCGTCACTCGCCTTCCGAGCTCCATTCGGCGGGCTCGTAGACGCCTCCGGGGACGCCGCCGATGACGAGCACGCGCAGGCCGTCCGGGCCCGAGGAGAGGGTTCGCGAGGTCGCCGGATCGACCCGGACGAGGTGCTCGGCGTCGAGGGTCTCAGAAGTGCCGTCGAAGTCCACGGTGCCCGAGCCGCGCAGGGCGACGTAGAGCTCCTCCTGGCCCGAGCCCGACTCGTCGTGCGCCTTCGTCGAGTAGTCAGGCGGAAGATCCATGATGTTCGCGCCGAACGAGGTGATGTCGAGCCCGGGACGGACGAGTTTCGGGAAGCCGTCCCACAGGGTGGGGAGCTCGTCGATCGCCTTGGCGGAATAGCCGGTCATGTCCGTCCCTCCTACTCGTATTGGGTGATGAGCCACTCTCCCTCGACGAAGAGCGTCCTGACCTGCACCTCGTTCGGCTCACCTTTGAACGGCTTCACCTTCATCGAGGCGATCTTCCGGTCGGTGATGAGAATGTCGCTGAGGGCGCAGACGGCCTCGGTGTCGGCGGTAGGGCGTGGCCTTGTCCTCGGCGGGCGAGGCTTCGCTCTGCAGCGTCCTCATGCGAACTTGTTGATCTTCCATTCGCCGTCGACGCGCACCAGTCCGAGCGACGTCGGCGCCAAACCGCTGGTCACCTGTGCGCTGGCACCGGAGTCCGAGACGGTGCCGAGGACGATCGGAGTCTTCTTGTCGTAGAACTGCTTCGTGTTGTTGGAGAGGTCCTCGAGGCAGGCCTGGCCGGTGCCGTTGTACTTGAACTGCTGCAGCTCCTCCGTCTCGAAGTCGCAGATCGTCTCCGCGTCCGCGATGCGCATGGCCGTGTAGTAGTCCTGGATCGCGGTCCGGACCTCGGCCTCCAGTTCCTCTTGCGTGAGGGCCTGCGCGGTCTCGGCCGCGGCGGGCGCGTCCGCCGGTTCCTCCTTGTCGTCTCCGCCGCACGCGCCGAGGGCGAACGCGCACGAAACCACAACAACACCGAACCGAGCTCTGGGGTATCGCATGACGTGCCAGATTACGGACGGAAGCGGTCGGAGGGCGGTTGGCGAGCCGGGCCTCTAGATTCTCCCGGTCGCACCCGGCGCGGTGGCGGAGTGGCTACGCAGCGGCCTGCAAAGCCGTGTACACGAGTTCGATTCTCGTCCGCGCCTCTTTAGGAGACATCACTTTGGATGCGATCCCCGCTGCGCAGTTCGCCGGCGTCGGCGCGGGGCCAGATGCCGCTCGCCTCCACGCCCGCGTCGCGGAACGTCATCGGGTACGTGAACAGATTGCTCTCGTCGCCCGTGTAGTCGTACGGCCGGTTCTGGACATGCATGTGCAGGTGGGGCTCGTCCGACTCGCCGGAGTTGCCGACCCGCGCCAACGGCTGACCGCGAATCACCTCGTCGCCGACCTCGACGCGGAGGCTGTGTTGCATCAGGTGCGCCATCACGACGAAGTTGCCGCCGCCGATGTCGAGCACCAACTGATTGGCGAGCCCGCCCTTTTCGCCGATCGGCTCGTCCGGCCTCCCGTTACGAACGTCGATGATCCGGCCGGGAGCGGGTGCATAGACGATTTCGCCGAAGGTGGCGTATGAGGAGAGCGCACGCCCCGTGTGCGTCTCGTCGTTAGCACCCAGTCGCACCAGGTCGATGGCGTTGCTCTCCTGGGGGAAGGTCACGTAGTGGTGGTTCGTGAGCGCGCTCCGTCCACCGGAGGCCACGAACCACTCCCCACGCACAGGAAGGTCGAGCACGACCGCAGCGCTCGGTGCCACCAACGCCATGCGGCCGAGCTGCAGCACCAAGAAGCCCGACAACACGAGCACGAGGACGTTCGTCGCCAGGTGGACTCGTCTTAGGGGCACAACCGCGAGTGCTGCCATGAGCGCCAGGCCGAGCCAGAGACAGACGTGGACCAGGTCGAAGACGGTGGAAGAGAGCGCGAGCCGTCCGGATTCGACTGTCCCGGCCGTGATCGCGGCGCCGAGCAGCCCGCAGAAGAGCCACACGTTCACGCCCTGTGCCAGATGCCAGCGCAGATCCCGGCGCAGCGGGTGATGCAGCAGCCCGAATTCGACCCGATCGTGCCGCGCGGCCCACGCCCGCGATCCGGCCAACGCGAGCGGCAGCCCGATCGCGACCGGGACGAAGGCGATCAGCAGCCCGTTGTTCGCCGGATACACAAGAACGAACACGACAAGTCCGAGCAGGGCCAGCACGAGCCTGTGTCCTGCGAGAGCGACGGTGGAGGACAATCTGGCGACCGTACATTTGCGCCCGCCAGGCCGTATTAAGTGCCGCGTCGCTCGCTCGGCGCGATGGGAACGTGGACGCCGTACTTGAGGCCCACGAGCCGAACACCGACGCACACCGCCGCCCCTAGTGCCGGGAACACGAGGCTCGAGCTGCCCGCCTCCTGTGCCACCACGAGGATCGCGGCGCCCAGGAGCGCGGGCACCGCATAGAGCTCGTGCCGCAGGACGACCGGCACCTCGCGGAGGAGGACATCGCGCAACATGCCCCCTCCGATGCCGGTGATCGCGCCGAGCAGGACCGCCTGCGCCGGCCCGAGGCCGGCGTCGAGAGCCTTGGTCGCACCGGTCACGCAGAACAGCCCGAGCCCGAGGGCGTCGAAGACGAGCACGCTGCGACGCACGCGCTCGAGCGCGGGCCCGGCGTAGAAGCAGAGCAGACCGGCCGCACCGATGGCCACGAGGTAGCGCCAGTCCCGGAACGTCGCCGGAGGCGCACCGATCAGGAGATCGCGCGCGATCCCTCCGGCCAGGCCGACGACGCCGGCGAGCACAAGGACCCCGAAGAGGTCCAGCTTGGCGCGCACCGCCGCGAGGCCTCCGCTGAGGCCGAACACGAACGTCCCGGCGAGGTTGAGCGCCAGGATGAGCGTCGGGTCGAAGCCGCGGGGGACGTCCATGGCGGTGCAGCATGGCCGATCGCAGGCGATTCTCGTCCGCAGCGCTTGACAAACGCCGGGCATGCGTTGACATTGCGTCAATGCGCACGAAGGCGCCGCACGTCGCAGTCGACGATCTCTGGGACGCGCTCGAGCCAAATGCGGTTCTGGGTCTGCTCGATCGCCTGACGGATGGCCTGTTCGTCTTCGACGAGAACTGGCGCTTCAGCTTCGTCAACGAACCGGCCGCGAAGATGCTCGGTCACGAAGCCGGTCATCTGCTCGGCCGGCACGCCTGGACGACCTTCCCCGAGGCGGTCGGCGGCCCGTCGTATGAGGCCTACCACCGCGCCCGCGCCGACTGCGTCCCCGTGGCGACGACGGAGTACTACGAGCCGCTCGGCACCCTGTTCGAGATCCGGGCCTATCCCATCGATCGCAACTTGGTCGTCCTGTTCCGGGACATCACGAGCATCCAGCGGGCCGAGGACGAACTGCGGGAGTACGCCGACCGCATGTCCGAGGCCGAGCGCATCGCGCGCTTCGGCGCGTGGCAGTGGGACCTCGCGAAGGGCGACGTCCGCTGGTCGGACGAGCTGCATCGCATCTACGGCCTCGAGCCCGGTGAGTTCGGCGGGACCGCCAAGGACTTCGTGGCCCGGCTGCACCCCGACGATCGGGACCGGGTCTGGGCTGAGATCTCCGCCGCGATCGATTCCCTCGAGCCGTTCGCGTTCGAAGAGCGCATCCTCTGGTCCGACGGCAGCGAGCGGACCCTGCTCTCACAGGGCCGCGTGGTCTGCGGTCCCGACGGCCGCGCTGCCTCGCTGGTCGGCGTCTGCAGCGACATCACCGATCGGGTGAGGGCCGAGCGCGCGCTCGGCATGAGCGAGCGGCGCATGCGCGCGATCCTCGACAACAGCCCGTCCGTCATCGCCGTGAAGGACCTCGACGGGCGCTACCGGATGGCCAACGCGGAGATCGGGCGGCTCGTCGGCCTCGAAGCCGACGAGCTCGTCGGGCGGCTGTGCACCGAGTTGTTCCCGGCCGATCTGGCCATGCAGCTTCGCGACAACGATCGCACGGCGGCCGCGGAGAGCCGGCCGGTATTCGACGAGACGACGATGATGGACGGCGGCGAGCCGCGCGCCTACGCCACCGTGACCTTCCCCCTGCCCGACGCGGATGGTCTGCTGACCGAGGTCTGCACGATCGCGACGGACGTGACGGAGCGGCGCGAGCGCGAGAGCGAGCGCCGGGAGCGGGCGGACTGGAGCCGCCGCATCACCGCGGCGATCGCGGAAGGGCGCCTGGTGCTGCACGCCCAGCCGATCCTGGATCTCGTCACCCGCGAGAAGAGCACCAGCGAGCTGCTCGTGCGGATGCAGTCCGAGGACGACCCGTCGACGCTCCTCCCGCCCTGCTCGTTCCTGCCGGCGGCGGAGCGCTACGACCTGGTCCAGGTCATAGACCTGTGGGTCGTGCGGCAGGCCCTGGGCCTCGCCGCCAACCGGCGATTCGAGGTCAACCTGTCGGCCGTGACGCTGCGGGACCCCGACGCCCGCGCCGAGATCGTCGGGCTGCTCGCGAAGGACCCCCTGGCGGCCCGCAACCTCGTCTTCGAGATCACCGAGACCGCCGACCCCGAGCACTTCGACGGTGCCGAGCAGTTCGGCCGCGCCATCACCGAGTTCGGCTGCGGGCTGTCCCTCGACGACTTCGGCACCGGCTTCGGGTCCTTCACCTATCTCCGGACGCTGCCGCTGCGCTTCCTGAAGATCGACATCAGCTTCGTCTCGCAGATGACCCGCTCGGTCGCCGACCGGCGCGTGGTCCAGAGCATCATCCACATTGCCGAACAGTTCGGCCTGCTCTCCATCGCCGAGGGCGTGGAGGACCAGGGCACGCTCGATCTGCTGCATCACATGGGGGCGAACCACGCGCAGGGCTGGCACATCGGCCGCCCTGCTCCGGTTGCCGAGACTCAGGCCAGCGTTCGCAGGTAGGCGATCTCGAGCCGGATCCCATTCGCGGTCGGCTCCGAGCACTCCTCGGCAAGGGCGACGTAGGCGCGGCCGAACGCAGCGAAGTCCTCCGGGGCCAGTCCGGACCGGGCCATGATCACGAAGCCGACGTTGGCAGAGGCCTCCTCCCACACCGCCTCTGCGGAGGTGGCGTGCATGACCACGGTGTCCCGCTCGGACCGGACCGGCCGCCCCGCCCCGGACAGGATCCGGGCGACCGTCTCGGGGTCCCCCCAATCCGAGGGCTGGGGACCGGGGTCCCCGCCGCCGCCGACGATCTCCTCGACCGCCTGCCCGATGCGATCGTTGAAGCCGTTCGGCGGCCATGAGGCGATCCCGACCACGCCGTCCGGCCGAGCGACGCGCAGCAGTTCGGCGGCGGCCACGTGTGGCCGCGGCGCGTACATCACCCCGAACGCCGACAGCACGTGGTCGAAGGAGTCGTCTTCGACCGGCAGCGCCTCGGCATCCCCCACGAGCCATTCGACGGAGAGGCCCTCGTCCGCCGTCCGCGCCTGGCCGGCCTGAACCTGAGCCGGCGTGAGGTCGATCGCCACCACCTCGGCGCCGCGGCGCGCTGCCGCCACGGCGACGTTTCCGGTCCCGGCCGCCACGTCGAGCACACGGTCGCCGACCCCTACTCCCGCCGCGGCGACCAGGGCCTCCGCCGCCGGCATCAGCTGACGCGCCAGCCAGCCGTAGTCGCCGACGGAGTACCCGGCCCGCTGCTCGTCCTTCGCGGAGTCAGCGGCGCTCAGCTGACGGCCGCCGGGTCTGGCCGCACGACCACGGTGTCGGCGATGGCGATGATCTCGTCCACCGGCAGGTCGGCGCTCTCCGCGTGCTTGCGGATCGCTTCCGGACTGGACGCCTCGTAGATGCAGACGGTGCCCACCGCGCCCTCGCCCTCGTCGAGCACGTAGGAGCGGATCCAGCGGATGTCGTCGGGCATCTCCTCGTCGCCCACGCGCGTCGAGCGAGCCGCCGCCTCCTGGAGATCGCCTCCGGACTGCCAGCCGTTGCGGCGCAGGATCACGTACTGCTGCATGGTGTGCCTCCCGTCATCGATGGTCCCTTCGGACCGACCCTCTCACATCCGGCTGCCGCGGTGCAAAAGGCGGCCGAGCTCTGAGATGCCGTGGACGAGCAGGTCGTCGGGCACGCCGGAGAAACTCAGCCGGGCGTGGTTCGGCCGCTGCTCGACCGGGAAGAAGGTCGCGCCCGGCACGAAGGCGACCTTCGCCTCGGGCAGCAGGGTGTCGGCCATGAAGGCCGTGGCGTCGAAGCCCTCGGGGAACGTGAGCCAGACGAACAAGCCTCCGTCGGGCTTGGTGAAGCGGACATCCTCGGGGAACGTCTCGGCCATCGTCTGGAGCATCAGGTCGCGCTTGTGGCGGTAGACCGGCAACGCCTCGGAGATGTGGGCGTCGATGTCGAAGCTGCTCAGGAACTCCGAGGTGGCCGCCATGTTCAGCGTGCTGTTCTGGGTGTCCGCGGCGAGCTTGAGCAGCGTCAGGCGCTCGCGGATCTCGGGGCTCGCGACGGCCCAGCCGAGCCGCATCGCCGGCGCAAGGATCTTCGAGAAGCTGCCGAGGTGCACCACCCGGCCTTCGGTGTCGAGGCTCTTGAGCGTCGGCATCTGCTCGCCCTCGTAGCGCAGCGACCGGTACGGCGTGTCCTCGAGCACGAGCAGCTCGTGGGCGTTGGCCAGCTCGATCAGGCGGTGGCGGCGCTCGAGGCTGAGCGTCACCCCGGTCGGGTTCTGGAAGTCCGGAACCGTGTAGAGCAGCTTCGCGGCTGGGTTGGCGGTGAGCACCTCCTCGAGGTGGTCCGTGTCCATGCCCTGCGTGTCGGTGCGGACCGGCGCGTAGATCGGCTCGGTCGGCGCGAAGGCGATCAGCGCGCCGAGGAAGGTCGGGTTCTCCGTGACGATGACGTCGCCCGCGTTGACGACGAGCTTCGCGGCGAGATCGAGGCCCTGCTGGGCGCCCTGGATGATCAGGACGTCGTCCGCCGTGCAGTCGATGTCGTCGCGGCCGAGGCGCTCGGCGACCTGGGCGCGCAGCTCGGGCAGGCCGTCCGTCGTCGTGTACTGCAGCGCGCCCCGGTGTTCGGGCGTCAGCAGGCGGGCGTAGACCTCCTGCAGCCCGGCGATCGGAAACAGCGAAGCGTCCGGGTAGCCGCCGCCGAAGGAGATGATGTCCGGGTCGGCGCCCAGGCGCAGCAGCTCGCGGATCGCCGACGGCTGCACCCGGCGCATGCGCTCGGCGTAGGAGACGGTCACGAAAGATCGAGGTGGTCGAAGAGCGACTCGCCGCCCGCGATCGCGGCGCGCAGCGCCTCCTCGCGCCGCTGGATCTCCTCCGCACCGTCGAGCACTGCTTCGAGCTCGTCGTCGCCGGCGACGATGATCCCGTCGTCGTCGCCCAGCACGATCTCCCCCGGCCGCACCTCGATGCCGCCGATCGTCAAGGTCACCCCGACGACCGGGACGGCGCGAGCCGGGTAGGCGCCCGGCGCGACACCGCGCGAGTAGACCGGCAGGTCGAGCTCCGCGAGCGTGCGGCTGTCGCGGCACAGCCCGTCGATCACGATGCCGGTCACGCCGCGGCGCAGCGCCTCCGTCGCGAACAGCTCGCCGAGGACGGCGTGCTCCGCGCCGCCCTGGATGACGAGGACGTCCCCCTCCCCCGCCTGTCGCAGCGCCTCGAACACCGACATCAGGTCCTCGCCGGTCTCCGCGGTCAGCGCGCGGCCGACCATCCGCATCCCGCGCCGGACGGGGCGCAGCGCCGGCGGCAGGATCCGCAGGCGTCCGCCGGCGGCGTCGTTGAGCGAGGTGGTGTCGACACTCGCGAGACGCTGCAGCATTGCCGCACTGTAATCGCGCACGGGGGCCGTAGTGATTAGATCGCCGCATGGCCGACCGCACCCCCGTCCCGCGTGACCGTGAGAACGACTACACCGCGGAGGCGGCGACCACGCGCCGCGAGTTCCTCACCGAGCGGACGGGTGCGTCGCTCGAGCACGTCGGCTCGTACTCGGTCGACCCCTCCACCCTGACCGGCAACGTCGAGCACTTCACGGGCGTGGCGCAGGTCCCGATCGGCGTGGCCGGCCCGCTGCTCGTCAACGGCGAGCACGCGCAGGGAGAGTTCTACGTCCCGCTCGCAACGGCGGAAGGGACGCTCGTCGCCTCCTACAACCGCGGCATGCGGCTGCTGCACGAGGCGGGCGGCGTGACCGTCACCGTCGTCGAGGACCACATGCAGCGGGCGCCGTCCTTCCTCTTCCCCAGCGCGCGCGAGGCGCGAGCCTTCAACGAGTGGCTCACCGAGCACTTCGACGAGATCAAGGCCGTCGCCGAGGAGACGACGACCACGGGCAAGCTGCAGGACATCGAGCGATACCACGCGAGCCGCATCCTCTACACGCGCTTCAACTACACGACGGGCGACGCGGCCGGCCAGAACCTGACGGGCAAGGCGACGCAGGCGGCGTGCCACTGGATCGTCGAGCAGTACCCGGCCATCGAGCGCTTCTTCCTCGAGTCCAACTTCGCGACGGACAAGAAGACCTCGCAGGTCAACGTCCTGCGCACACGCGGCAAGCGCGTGGTGGCCGAGGCGACGATTCCCGACGCGCTGTTGCGCGACGTGATGCGCTCGGACACGAACCTCATCTACCGGGCCCGCCAGGTGTCGAACCTCGGCGGCTTCATGGCCGGCGTCAACAACAACGGATCGCACTCGGCCAACGGCATCACGGCGATGTTCATCGCGACGGGCCAGGACGCCGCGAACGTCGCCGAGTCGAGCGCCGCGCTCGTCTACGCCGAGCTGCGCGAGAACGGCGATTACTACTACTCGATCACCATCCCCTCGCTGATCGTGGCGACCTACGGCGGCGGGACGCATCTGGGCACCCAGCGCGAGTGTCTGGAGATGCTCGACTGCTACGGCAAGGGCAAGGTGCGCAAGTTCGCCGAGATCGTGGCGGCGACCGTGCTGTGCGGCGAGATCTCGCTCGGCTCGGCGATCGTCGCCGAGGAGTGGGTCTCCGCCCACGACCTCTACGGCCGCAACCGCAGGTGACGCGTCCTGCTGGTCGCCGTCGGCGGGGTCGGCGGGGTGCTCGCCCGCTACGGCCTGTCGGTGTGGATCGAGTCGATCTGGACGATCGCGGCGATCAACGTCGCCGGCTCCTTCCTGCTCGGGCTGCTCGTCGGCACCGACCTGTCCGAGGAGGTGCGCACCGGGCTCGGCGTCGGCTTCCTCGGCGGCTTCACCACCCTCTCGACACTGACCGTCACCACCGTGATGGAGGCCGACGACGGCCGCACCGGCGTCGCGGTCGCCTACCTGCTGGTCAGCGTCGGCGGCGGCCTGCTCGCCGCCGCCGCCGGCTACCTGCTCGCGCGCTAGCGCTAGAAGAGGTGCTGGTCCTCCAGCGAGATGAAGAAGCCGTGGTCCTGACTTGTTGCGGCAGGTCAGGCCCGACTCGCGGATCTTGCAGGTGATGCCCTTGCGCTTCCAGGTCTGGCCGTACTGGAGCTCGCGATCCTCGGCGTCGAAGCCGGGGTAGTCGCTGCGCTCGGAGGACTTCGCGGTGCCGCGCTTTTTGAGGCCGTAGTACGGATCGAACTCGCCGATCCGCGGCAGGTAGCTGGCCGTGCACTCGAGGTCGTTGGAGCCGAACTGCACGGCGTAGCAACGGATCTTCCCTGACGGGGAGTGAAACCGCTTGTAGTGCACTGCGCCGTTGGCGGGTGCTGCGCACACGGCGGTGGCGGCCGCCGCGGCGAGGAGGATTCGCTTCATGTTGCGAACTAAATCGCAACAAGCGGCCCGCGGCTAGGTTCTATCTCGAATGCGACGACGACCGACTCCGCTGATCGCGGCGGGGGCGGCCGCGCTGGCGCTCGTCTCCGCCATGCCGGCCCCGGCCCCTGCGAACCCGAGCCAGATCACCATCTTCGAGGCCAATCGGGAGCTGCTCTCGACGCTCGGGGAATCCAAGCGCAAGCAGACGCTGCGCGAGATCGACGCGTTCGGGGTCACCCACGTGCGCGTGCTGCTGACCTGGAACTCCGTGGTCAAGGCCAACAACAACAAGACCAAGCCGTCGAATCTCAAGAACGACACGGACCCGACGGCGCCCGGCTACGACTGGACGGCCTACGACGCGCTGATCGGTGACGCGCAGGCGCGTGGCATCAAGGTCATCCCCACACTCACCGGCCCCGTCCCCCGCTGGGCGACGGCGGGCAAGAAGGACCACCTCACTCGGCCCGACCAGAAGCTCTTCGGACGCTTCGCCGAAGCGGCGGGTACGCGCTACAAGGACCTGGTCGACACCTGGACGATCTGGAACGAGCCCAACCAGCCCCAGTTCCTCCTCCCCCAGTTCGTCCGCGGCAAGGCGTTCTCGCCGCAGTACTACCGCGGCCTCTACACGCAGGCGCTGGCCGGCCTCAAGCGCTCCGGCAACGCGTCGGACACGATCCTCGCCGGCGAGACCTCGCCGCGCGGCAACGAGAACATCGTCGCGCCGATCAACTTCGTCAAGGGCTTCTTCAAGGGCGGGCGCATCGAGGTCGACGGCTGGGCGCACCACCCGTACACGACCGCCGCCGGGCCCTTCTACAAGCCGAAGTCGGTGGACGTGACGATCGGCGTGCTGCCGCGCCTGGTCAAGGCGCTCGACCGCTACGCCAAGGGTCCGGGAAAGCTGCCCGTCTACATCACTGAGTTCGGCATCCAGTCCAAGCCGGATCCGATCTACGGCGTCAGCCAGCAGCGCCAGGCCGAGTACCGCGCGATCTCCGAGAAGATCGCCTACGAAACCCGCGCGTGCGCGGTTTCAGCCAGTACCTGATGCGGGACGACCTGCAGCGCAAGGGCGTCGACCGCTTCGGTGGCTTCGAGTCCGGCCTGCGCTTGGCCAACGGCAAGAAGAAGCTGTCCTACGACGGCTTCCGCCTGCCGCTCGTCGCGGACCTCAAGGGCAAGTCGAAGGCGTCGATCTGGGGCCTCGTGCGGCCCGCGACCGGCGCGACCACCGTCACGCTCGAGTCGCGCGACAAGGGCGGCTGGAAGCGCATCGGCGACCTGAAGACGAACGCCGGGGGCGCCTTCAAGAAGACCGTCTCGTACCGCAAGAAGCGTGAGTACCGCGTGCGTTGGAAGGGCTTCGCCTCGCCCCCGACCGCCGGCTACCGCTCGCCGTGATCGACCCGCGCACGCCGGTGCTGGTGGGTGTCGGCCAGCTCACCAACCGCGACGGTGAGCCACTGTCGCCGCTCGAGCTGATGGAGCGCTCCGCGCGTGCTGCCGCCGAGGACGCGGGCGCCCCCGGACTGCTCGCCGACGCGCAGTCCGTCGGCGTGGTCGACTCGCTCTCGCAGGCGCTCGACGACCCGGGCGCGCGACTGGCCGAGCTGATCGGCGCCCGTCCCGCGCAGACGTTCCGCAGCGGCCTGGGCGGCAACTCCTCGCAGCAGGTCGTCAACGATCTCTGCACGCAGATCGCCGCGGGCAGCCTCGACGTCGGCGTCGTCGCCGGGGCCGAGGCCATGGCGAGCGTCTCACGAGCCGCCCGCAAGGGCGAGGCGCCGCCGTGGCAGTCCGACGAGGCCGCGACCGCCCGCATGTTCGAGGAGGGCAGCACGGGCAACTCGGAGTTCGAGACCGCCGCCGGCCTGATCGCGCCGATCTTCATCTACCCCGTGCTCGAGCACGCCCTGCGCGGCGTCGCGGGCCGCTCGCGCGAGGATCACCTGCGGGCGATCAGCGAGCTGTGGGCAGGCTTCTCCGAGGTCGCCGCGCGGAACCCCCACGCCTGGTCGCAGGAGGCGCAGAGCGCCGAGGCGATCGCCACCGAGGGAGACGGCAACCGCCGCGTCTCGGACCCGTACCGCAAGCTGCACAACGCGCACATCGGCGTCGACATGGGCGCCGCGCTGATCCTCTGCTCGGCCGAAGCCGCCGAGCGCGCCGGCGTCCCCCGCGACCGCTGGGTCTTCCCCTGGGCGGCCGGCCAGGGCCACGACCACTGGTTCGTCACCGAGCGCGATGAGCTGCACCGCTCGCCGTGCCTGCAGCTGATCGGCGAGCACCTGCTCGACGGCGTCGGGGAGCTCGACCACGTCGACGTCTACTCGTGCTTTCCGTCCGCCGTCGAGATGGCCTCGGCCGAGCTCGGGCTCGGCCTGGACCGTGTCCTCACCCAGACGGGCGGCCTGACCTTCGGCGGCGGCCCGGGCAACAACTACGCGATGCACGGGATCGCCTCGCTCGCCGACCGGCTGCGCTCCGAGCCCGACACGCTCGGCCTCGCGACCGCCGAGGGCTGGTACATGACCAAGCACGCGGTCGGCCTCTACTCGTGCGCCGAGCCGGAGCGCCCGTTCGCCGTCCACGACGTCCAGGCCGAGGTCGACGCGCTGCCCAAGCGCGAGGTCGTCACGGACTTCGACGGCGAGGCGACCGTCGAGTCCTTCACCGCGCTCTACGAGAAGGACGGCTCCGCCGGCATGGGCATCGTCGTCGCCCGCACCGACGACGGCGCGCGCACCGCCGCCAAGTCACACGACGCGGACGCGATCGCCCAGCTCGTCGACGGCGACGACCCGCTCGGCCGCCGGGTGCGCGTCACCGCGCCCGACGGCTTCAGCTTCGCCTGACGCGCACGCGGCGCGCCTTGCCCTTGACGGGCTCGGTCCCCGTGGCCGTGCGGGCCCGCGAGCGGACCGCGTAGCGGCCGGCCTTCAGCCTGGCGCGCACCATCCAGCGGGTCGTGCCCTTCGCCTTGATCGTCCGGGTCTTCTTGCCCGAGCGGATGATGACGGCGACGCCCGTGACCGGCTTGCGGCAGACGGGTGAGCCCGGACGCCGTCCCGCGGACGATCAGCTTGCGTCCCCGCAGCTTCGCCTTGGTGATGCGCGAGGTGGGCGCGCAACCCCGCGCCGCCTCGATCGCCTTGAGCGCCTTCTCGCCGGTCGCCGCCGGCGGGACGCCGGGCGTGCCGGCCCACTGCGTGGTGCCGCCCGCCTTCGGGTCCGGCGTCTGGGTCGCGGCCAGGAACGAGTAGTCGGCAGGCAGCGCCGTCAGCCCCCTGGCCCGGGCACCCGGCGCGCAGGTCCTCGCAGGTGAAGCGCGCCCGGCCGCCGATGTCGAGCCGGCTCGTCGAGAGTAGCCGGAGAACAGGTTGCCGTCGCCCTGCGTGTCGACGGCCTTCTCGAGCGCGTCGTCGTTCCAGCGCGTGGTCAGCAGCCGCGCGTCGGCGGTCTTGTCCTTGCGCAGGTACTTGTCCATCCACGCGACCGTGTACCAAGCGACCATGTCCATGCCGCGCGCCGTGGCGGCGAACGCCGGGTTCGGGATGTAGGAGAACTCGTAGTGCGTTCCGCCGCGGATGTTCAGCTGCCCTGTGTCGATGTCGGCCTCACTGGCCGCCAGGGACGCCGTCGACTTCCCGAGCGGATCGGGATCCTCCGTGAACGGCTCCGGCACGAGGCCGTAATCGGCGGACATGCCGAGCATCGGCACACGCAGGCGGACCTGGGCCGGCCGCGGCGAGGACTCTGGCAGGCACTCCTGCGCGGTGGCCTCGGGATCGGACGGATCGCGCAGGTTGTCGTAGGCGACGACGGTGTCGACGCGCTTGTCGAGTTGGCCGACATAGGACACCGCAGCGGCGCCGAGCGAGTGCCCGACGATGCCGACCCGGGTCGGGTCCAGCTGCGTGAAGAACGGGTTGTAGGCCGAGGAGCGACCGATCTCGACGCGCGCCTCTTGCTTGTCGGCGTGCGACGTGGCGGTCGTGCAGCTCGGCCGCGGCACGTACGGCTCGCCCGGTGTGGAGAAGAAGAAGTCCAGTGCGTCCTCCGTCCCGTCGTAGAACGGCCGGCCCTGCTGCGACGGCACGCCGTCCATCCGGTCGGGACCCTCGCCGAAGGTGTCGGACATGCCCTGGCCCTGCGGGTCCCACGTCATCACCACATAGCCGGCTTTCGCCAGCGTCTGCGCCGCGAACCAGTACAGCGTCTCGGGTGCCTGCACCGAGCCGTTGGTGATCACGACGCCGGGCTTGCGCTTCGGCCCGGCCGACGTGCGCCACACGTGGCCGGACAGCGTCGACCCGTTGCGGGCCGTGAAGAGGATCGGCTCGACGATGCCGTAACCCTTCTCGCCCCAGTCGTAGAGCCGGACGTCCCCGGCGCAGCCGTTCATCGGCCGCGAGCACAGGTTGCCGCCGAACTCCCGCCCGTACTGGCTCGTGATCGGATCGTTGAGGCGGATCAGGTTCGAGTCCGCCTCGTTCTCGAGCCCCTCGGCGGCCAGCAGCGCGTTGAACTCGACCGTGTAATCGGTGAGCGCCCGCTCGTTGATCTTCGCGAAGTTCGCGGCCTCGTACGCGGGGTCGAACGCCTGCGCATTCGACACCAGGCAGGCGGCCACGACCACGGCAACTCCGAGCACTCTCCTCATGCGTCGGATCGTAGTCCGGCTGACGCGCTGTCAGCGCCGGTCAGCGGCTCGCCTTCCTGCGCGCGACCTTCGCCTTCCTCGTGTTCGAGACGAACTGTCCCCCGGCGTTGCGCTTCTTCTTGTCGGTCGCCTTCTTCTCTTCGTCCGACAGCTCGTCCCACGCCTTCTTGGGCAGGTAGCGCTTGGTCTGCTTGCCGTCGCGGGCCCTGGCGTCGCCGTCCTTGGTCTGCCAGTCCTCGTCGCCCCACTTCTCCAGTGATTTCTGACGATCGTCCTTCTCGCCCTTGTAGCCGCCGCCCTCCTTCTCGTAGGACTGCGTCAGCAACTGCGACTTGCGCGCCGACCACTGGCCCTTGCGGCCACCCTTGTCCGAAGCCTTGATCTCCTCCTTGAGCCGCTCCCGCAGCTCGGGGTCCGTGTACTCAGCCATGCGCTTGCACTACCCCGCCCCGAAAGCGCTCATCGGACGGCTATCCTTCCCGCCTCGCGCGGATGTAGCTCAGTTGGCTAGAGCGTCTGCTTGCCATGCAGAAGGTCGAGGGTTCGAGTCCCTTCATCCGCTTCGCACGAAAGCCCTGCAAATGTGGGGCTTTTGTCGTGTTAGGGGTCCCTAACAAATCGGCGAAATCGCAATCGGGTACCAAAATCGGGTACCAAACGGGCCTCAAAACGTGCACTTGGGCGGGCTCGCTACCGGCAGCCGGCGTCGCCGAGAATGTGCGCGTACCAGTCGAACGTCTCGCTGTTTGCGCGCTCGACCGGCGCGGTGCCGGGCGCGAGGCGGGCGCCGCTTTCGAGCTCTTCGAGCGTGAAGACCGGCAGCGGCGCATGAAGCCCGAGCCGTACTCGGCTGAGATCCACCTCGAAACCGTCATGACCCGCTCGAACGTCGGGCAGGCGAACAGCATCCCGCGGGCACGACGATGCTTCTTGAAGCCCTCGACCTTCGCCAGGATCCGCGCCTAGCTGCAGTGGCCGAGGTCGACCTCGACGAGCATCAGGTCGCGTTCTCGATTTCCGGTGGGTTGAGCAGCCGCCACCGGCCTGACGTGGCCTACCTCGCCTTCCGGGAGGAATGCGTCGCGTCGCTACGGCCGAGTCAATCGCCGACACGATTGTCGCAGCCGGTGATCACGAGGAGGCTTGCACCCTGCCCCCAGCGGCCTTGCGCGCGTGCCAATCACGAATCAAGCTGCCTGCTTGGTCTCAAGTGGAGTTGATCCGCTTCGCCGTGCATCGCAATGGGACTAGTCCTGCAGTGCTCGAGGAGCCCTCAATAAGAGCCGTTGCCGACAGGAGCCGGTCTGGGTCTGTAGTGGCCGTCGTCACGCCGGGCTCTCGACCGCCGTTGAAGCCGCTGCGTGCCATGCGAGCGAACCATCTGACGAGCCGGTGACCTCGTGCCCGGAATGCCCATCGCTTACGAGTAGCGTTATTACGCGAAGAAGATGATCAGCACAACGGCAAGGGTCAACACAAGCAGCCCCGCTGGACGGCGCGCGAGACGCGTCGCAAGGTGAGCTGCGGTGTCGACTAAGAAGTGATCCATAGAGGGGAGCGTTGAGGCTCTTGGCTCGCGAAACTAGGCAGCATGGGCTTCGTTGGTCTTCCGGCCCGCCTCCGCGCTCCTTGCTCCTTCTCGACGCCTTGGCGAATGGCGCTCGAATCAGTCGCGACGCTTCGTCTTGACGGGGGGAGCACAGCCAACGCGGATGATCCAGAACTCTTCGCGGAGCTACGCGAGTTGCAAGAGAAGGAGCTTCTGCGGACTTTCGTCGAGAGGCCGACGAGCCCGACAACCACGCGGCCGGTCTCGCCCGAGAGCATGCAACTTTCACGTCTTCATCTGTATTGGTTTGAGCTGACTGAGCTGGGCATTCGGTGTTGGCGGGAGTTTCTTCCTCGGCTGGATCAGCACTACAACGAGGTCGGCGGTGACGCGGCCAGCGGTCAGGAGGGCTGACCGTCTAGACGGGTTCGGAAGGGTGTCGGTCGACTGGCCTGTAGTGCGCATCGACAAAGTTGCCGAAACGGTCGTATCTCACATGGCACGCTGCCTGCTCGAAGAGAAGGTTCCAACTCGTGCCGCCACGGGCTTTCTTGCCGCGCGCCACCTCGGACCAGGCGTGGACTAGATCGCCGATTCCATCGCCGAGCAAGCCCCCCACCCGTCGGCAGTCCTTTTCGGCACGCTCGACCGCCACAGGGATCCGTAAGCCGGATGGATCGGTGAAGGACGTCGGGCAACCCGCCGCGTACAGGTAACCATTGGCCTGGGTGAGGTCGGCAGGTTGCATCAGCGGGTCGGCCTGCGTCCATCGAGCCGTCGCCGGGTCGTAATAGCGAGCGCCGAAGTGGTAAAGGCCGAGGTTGGTGAGGTGGCCGCCGGCGAAGCGAATGATGCTGTCCGCGCCGGAACCGGTGGCGGTCGTCTCGCCGTCGGGGGTGTAGTCGTAGCCCCGGTCGATGGTGTTGCCGGAGAGCAGCCAACGGGTCGATCCGAGCGCGTCGGGGACGACGTAGCGGGTACCGCTGCTGGTGCGTTCGCCGACGAGTTCGCCGCCGGGCATCCGGACGTAGCGGGTGGTAGCTGAGCTGGTGGTGCTGGCCATGATGCCGAGCGGACTGTTGACGAGCGTGGTGCCGCCGTCACCGACCAGTTCGTTGTTGGATATGTCGGCGTAGGTCAAGGCGTTGCTGCTGGTGCCTTCGAGTCGGTTGAAGGCGTCGTACGTGTAGCCACCGGTGGTGCGGTTGCCGGCGTTGTCGTGCGCGTAGCTCGTGGCGCCGCTCGGCGGGGCGCACGCGTGTGTCGTGAAGCTGCCGGAGGTGCTCCAGCAGAGCTCGTTGGCGGCGTCGTAGCCGTAGCCGGTGAGCTCGAGCCGGGCAGGTCTCCGTCGTCGATGAAGCGGGTCTTGCAGATTGCTGGCCTGGTCCCACGTGTAGCTGTAGGTCATCTCGCCGGGAGCTGACGTCGGGAGCACGCTGCACTTGGATCCCGCGCCGGATGCAGTGCTGGCCCAGCAAAGCCGATTGAGGTTGTCGTAGCCGTAAACGGTCTTCTTATCGGTGCTAGTGCCGGTCTTCTGGGTCTCGGAGAGCCTCAGCATGCCCTCGTCGTTGATGACGCCGGGGTCGCGGTACGCGTACTCGAGGCTCTTGAGCGGAGTCGATGACCCGTTGGCGTAGACGCGCACGGCCTTGATCTTGCCCGACAGCGTGTAGTCGGACTCGGTCTTGGCTCCGTTGGCGTAGGTCAGCGTCCGCTTGCGGACGGTCCCGCTGTCGTCGTAGGTGACCGAGATCGTGTCACTGGACGCGGGCGGGTCGATGCTTGAGGGCCGGTTGATCTCGTCGTAGACGTAGCTGGTCGTGCCGCCGGCGTCCGTGAACGACGTCAGGTTGGAGTTGGCGTCGTACCCGTAACTGGACGAGGCGCTGTTGATCGTCTCGGCGGTGCGACGGTTGCGAGCTCGTCATAGGTGAAGCTCGAAGAGCCCGCCACTGTGCCGGTGGACGAGGTGCGGCTGGTGAGGTTGCCGTTGGCGTCGTATGCGTACTTCATCCATGGCGCGGTCGGGCTGCTCGTGCACGTCAAGACTGGTCTGACTGCCGCCAGCGACGGCGCACGTGCGGTCGAGCTTGTCGTAGGCGTAGGTGAGCACCTGGCCACGCTCATCGGTACGCGTCCGGACTCGGCCCTCCGTGTCGTAGGTGAACGTCTGGCCGCCAGGGTTGATCGATCCGACCAGCGGCGGCTCGACGGACGTCAGATTGCCAGTGCTGTCGTAGGCGTAGCTGGTGACGTTGCCGTTGCCGTCGGTGCGGTTTCAAGCAGTCCGACCGGCTCGGGCGCGTCGCCGGTCGTGGTGTAGCCGAGGTTGGCCTGGATCAGAGCGGCGCTGTTCTTGACCTCGGTGAGATTGCCCGCGGCGTCGTAGTCGAACGCGAGAATCGACCCGTTGGCGTCTGTCGTCGTGGCGGTCCGGTACTGACCGGTTGCTGGGGACGCCGCCGATCCGCCGCCGGAAGCGGGGAAGTTCTGCGATGAGCCGTAGAACGTGCTGGAGAACGCCTCGCGATTGGACCCGTCACCGGCGAGCTGCCCACCGGTTGGGTTGTTGTTGCCGTCGGTCGAGTAGGTCAGATCGATCGGCGCCGGAGTGATCCCAGAGCCCGACTGGGCCTGGCCCACGAGCTGCGTGACATCAGCGTTGTCGCCGTAGGTCGACGTCCCGTCGTAGCCCTTGGGATCAGTGGTCTTGATCACCTGCAGCTTCCTGTTCCAGAAGTGGATCCACTTGCCGTCGGTGGAGACCCCCGTCGTCGCGTTTCCGTTCTCGTCGGTGACCGTCGTCTTGCGATTCGCGAGGTCATACGCGTACGTGCGGGTCGGTCCGGCGCCAGTGGATGTGTTGGTCACGCGGGTGATCGAGGTGACGCGCGGAAATAGACCGTTGTCCTGGCTGTAGGTGTAGGTAAGGCGGACCTCGTTGCCGCGGCCGTCGGTGATCTTGGCCAGGTCGGTGGTGCCCGGGTCGTATTCGTATGTGGTGGTACTGCCGGCCGGGTCGGTGTACTCGGCCAGCAGGCGGTCACCGAGGGAGGCGAGCGGGTCGAAGTCGTAGCCCCAGGTGCGGCTACCGCCGGGGTAGGAAGCGTCGGTGATCGCCGTCGCGTACCCGTCTGAGTTGCGCGTGAACGTGTAGTCACGGCCCTGGGTATCGGTGACCTTGGTCGCGATCCCGCTGCCGTTGAGCGTGAAGGTGATGCGGTGACCGTTCCGGTCCTCCATCCATGCCAGCGAACCATTCTTTGCGCCGTCGAAGAACCACGTCTCCCCTGAGCGGTGGAACATCAGCCTGCGGCCACCCGAGACGTCGGTGAGGGTCATCGTTAAGCACCGAGGGCGACGTCCACGTTCCGCCGGCGGTCTTCTTGAAGCGCCACGAGCGTGGTCGACGGGCCGCGGATGATCACGGTGCCGCCGCTGTTGTAGTCGGTCATCCACACGCCCTCGCCCATCGAGAAATCCCAGCCGAAGCCCTGCGTGCCCCACGCGGAGCGGCTGTTGTAGGCACGCTGCAGATTGAGATCCATCCCGCCGACGCCCTTAGCGACGACATCGCTGGCGGAGAGGATCACGTTGCCGGTCGCGAGATTGACCTTCAGCTCGGAGCGGTCCGACAGCGGGATCGTGTCGAAGCCGTAGTCAGGCCGGACGCCGATCGCGTCCTCCCACTCCACCTCGATGTAGGGAACGGTGGCGCCGTTCAGAGTGCCGTACCAAGCCGCGCCCTGGCCGCTCCCGCCGGTCGTCTCAGTCGGCGCCTTGAGCAGCAGACCGTGGTTGGTGGAGGTGTCAGCCACCCAGTCAGCGACCGCGTTGCCGACCGAGAACTCCAACCACTGCAGCGAGCTCGTGACATTGACCGTGTCCTGCTTGACCGCCTCGAAGTCGCCGCCGGGCGTCGTCCACGCGTTCGTCCCGTCGTAGCGATTCCAAGTGGCACTGGTCGTCCACGATCGCGCGAGCTTGTGCACCGCGATGTCCTGGCCCGTGCCGTCGCCGTAGAGATTCATCGTCGCCTGCCCGATCACCGCGTTGTCAGGGATGCCGGACACGTTGAACTTGATCAACGCACGACGGTTGCGATCGCCGCCCGTAGTGACTTCGAAATACGGCGCCGGCCCATACTGCGCGTCCACACCGTTCGGCGGATCGTTGCCGTCAGCGACGTACGTGTCGGCGGTCTCAGCGAACGTCGTCGTGGGATCCACCGTCACCGGCCACGCTCTGCGGTCATCGCGCAACCACTCCGAATCAGCATGTAGACGCAGCACCCAACCGCCGCCCTGGCGATCGAGCCGGTAACGCACGTGGTCTGAGCGCTCGCCACGCGCATCGGTAGCGAACGGCCGCAGCACCCGACCGACGACCTCGTCACCACGCAACAGGTCGAGACCACAGGAACCATTCAACGCCGGCTGCAGACCTCAGAAAGCGTCAGGTCGAAGACGAACGACGCTGGACGCCGGGCGCGACAGAACGATGTCCTCCTTCACAGCGCTCGGCCGGCCGCCTACCGCACGTCGACCCTCGAACGCGTCTCGAAAACCGCTTCGTTCTCGCCTCACCGAACGCGAACCGCGGCGCCGCGCAGACTGAACGCGATCCGCTCGCCTCCTCCCGAGACTGCAACGGGTTCGGCGAGTAGACGCGGCAACTCGACCTCATAGTCGTTCGCCACGTTGCGCACGTGCCGCCTGGTCGGCCTCCATGCGACTGTCGATCGCAACCCACCGACCGTCGGTACGGAAGTTCATCGGGCCGGCCGATAGACGAGTCACCTCGACCCGTCTCGGTTTCGTAGGTCGGGAAAACCGCCTCCGGGCATCCACTATTTCCACGAGGCCGGGCGCGCCGCCTGCAGCACCGCTGGCGGCAGGCGCCGCAGCAGCACCCGCACCCGCAGCAGGCCAAACAGCAACCGCAAGGCCAACGGCGACCAACAGCGAACCCAGCACGGCAGCGAACTTCACGGCGCGCAGCAGCGCGCCCGGCGACGAAACGAACACCAGACATCCCGGATGCGGGCTTCGACCATGGCGGCGGTCGAAGCGATGGAACTACTGACGGACTTCCTTGTCCCAGTTCCTGGTAGCTAGAGCCGACGCCGCGTCTGCTGCCGATCGGGTTCGCCAGGGCAGCCGGACCCGACAGTTGATAGCTGGAGACTGAGCTGCAAATGGCAAGACGATGCATCGAAAGCAGGTGGCTGTGAACTCGGCCGCGGTTGGTGGGATCGAGAGTTTCGCGTGACCGACCTCAAGTCGATGATCGACTGGTTCGAATTCAACGACAGCCGGCGTCGCCGAGGATGTGCGCGTACCAGTCGAATGTCTCGCTCTCTCCGCGCTCGACCGGCGCTGTGCCGGGGCGAGGCGGGCGCCCTTTCGAGCTCTTCGAACGTGAAGACCTGGCAGCGGCGCATGAAGCCCGAGCTGTACTCGGCTGAGATCCAGCTCGAGACGGCGAAGGCCCGCTCGATGTTCGGGCAGGCGAACAGCATCCCGCGGGCGCGCTGTGCTTCTTGAAGCCCTCGACCTTCGCCAGGATCCGCGCCTGGCTGTAGTGGCCGAGGTCGACCTCGACGAGCATCAGGTCGCGGCGGCCGTAGTCCTCCTTGGACGCCAGGTAGGCGGCGTCGGGCCGGTGGCGGCTGCTCAGCCCGGCGGACGCCTCGCGCTCGCCGATCAGCTTCACGCCGAGCCAGTCGCCGACGCGGTTGGTCGCCAGCTGGTGATCGATGAACGAGCGCCGGCAGCTTCGTGCGCGGCGAGCTTGCGCGTAGTCGCGGTTTCGGATCCGCATGCGCCGTCGGCGCCTTCGGGCCGAGCGCGTACAGGTGCTGCAGCGGCCGCCGGTCGACGCTGCGTCGCGGCAGCGGGTCGGGGCGGACCAGATGCTCGAGGTAGCCGGCCTTGGCGAGCTGGCCGAGCCGGTTGTAGGCGCTCTTGCGCGTGCAGTCAGGCCAGAGCTTCTGATGCAGGAGCGAGAGCGTCTCCACGCGCCGGTCGGCGAGCAGCTCCAGCACCTCGACATCACGGGCATGAAGGCGGACGTTGCGACTCACGACTCGGCCCCGATCGGGCGCTCGAGAGGGCTCGGATTGGAGCTCGCCAGGCTGCCCGTTAGGGCTGCCTGTGCGAGACCGACCGCCCTGCGGGAGGTGTCGGACCCCGACACCTCCCGCTTTTCGCCGCTTTTGCAGCGGCTTCCGCTTCCTAAGTCGAGGCAGCGGACCTTCCGATGTCCTGCCGACTTCCCGGTCGGCGTCCTGGCATGTTCCTTGAGTGGCGACATGTCCCGTTCTGCACGGGCCGGCCGCCGAGCGTTGGGAATTCCCAACTATTCGCTGATGCGCCGTGCAGAACGGGACATGGCGAGTGCGCTGCCTCCCCTAGCCGCTGGACGACTGCCCACCACCCCGCCGCGTGCGCCTCAGGCCACGCCGCTAACGCGTGCGCAGATCCTTCGAGCCCCGGACGTGGCGTCTCTCCTGCATGTCCCGGTCAGCACCGTCCACGAGTGGGCCCGTACTGGCCGGCTGCCCAGCCGCAAACGCGGCAAGCACCGGCTCTTCATCCAAACCGAGATCGAAGACTGGATACTCGCCCCCGACCCGCTTTAGGCGGCGGGGGCGAGCGGGCAGCGGTTCAACGGCGCCGCTGTCGCTTTCAGGCGAGGCTGTCGCGTAAAGCTGCGGCGGCGAGGTTGCCGCTGGTGGAGCGGCGCGGTCGAGTGCGGCGGCGGGGGCCGCCGGCCCCGGCCGTCAGGCCGGTAGCGGCGGGTTGGTGTGCCGCCAGAGCTTGAGGAGGTTGTGGGTGGCGGCGATGAGGCGCCATTCGGCCTGGCAGGCTCTCAATCCGCGTCTTTGGAAGCGGTCGGCGCGGCGCAGGATCTTGGTGTGCGCGAAGACCGGCTCGATGATGGCGGGGCGGCGGCGGTAGAGCTCGTGGCCGTCGTCGGAGACGATGTCTTTTCGCATCTGTTCGTAGGCCGGTTTGCGTCGCGTGAGGCCGGGCTCTGAGCGGCCGGAGGCGTCGGGGCTGACGAGCGGACGGATGCCGCGTTGTCGGAGCGCGTCGATCTGGCCGAGGTTGAAGAAGCCGGCGTCGGCGAGAACGACCGCGCGGCTGGTCGGTGACGCCGGCGGCGGCGAGTTCGTCGATGGTCTGGTCGACCATCGGCTCCAGCCGTCGAGCGTTCGTTGCCGCTGGTGATGACGTCGGCGGCGACGATGATCTGGCCTTCGGTGGCGGCGGCTTGGGCGGTGTAGCCCTGAACCCAGCCGTGCAGGCTCTTGACCAGCTGCGAGTCGGGGTCGGTGACGTTGACCTTCCCCGCCGGCGACGCTGGCGGCGGCCGGAACGCGGGCGGCTTGCCCTTCATCTGCCGTCCTTCCAACGCGCGCCGGTCGCGCTCCAGCGCGAACCAGGTGCGCCATTCGTGGTGGACCTGGTGCTCGAGCAGCCAGTCCTCTCGCAGCCGCCGATGCGCCTCGACCGCGCGCGCGGCGCGGGTCGGCGGCTGGGCGTCGGCGCGCGCTTCGCGCTCGGCATCGAGTTCGCGCTTGAGTTCGCGCAGCCGCGCCCGGCGCGACTCGACGCTGCCCATCTCCGGCGGCAGCTCGTCGCCGCGGCGATCGCCGAACGCTTGCGTCCTCGAGCGGCGTCGACTTGGCCGGCCTCGTCGAGGATCTCGCGCGCGAGGTCCTCGAACGTCCGGCTCTGCGACCGGCTCGCGTTGGCGTGGATCTTCGTGCCGTCAACCGCGATCGTTCCGACCTCGACGATTCCCGCCCGCGCGCAGAGCGCGAGGACGTCACCGAACAACGCGGCCAGCGCGTCCTGGTGACGGACGCGGAACCGGGCGACGGTCGCGTGATCAGGCGCCAGGTTGGCGGTGATCACGCGGAACGCGACGTCCTCGCTGGCAGCGCCGTTCGATCTTGCGCGACGACCGCTCGCCGACCGCGTAGGCGTAAAGCAACAGCGACACCATCATCTGCGGATCGTGCGCCGCGCGGCCCCAACCATCGACGCGATAGGCCGCGAAGAACGCGGTCAGATCGAACTGCTCGACCGCGTCCAGGACGAACCACGCGAGGTGATCCTCGGGCAGCCACTCCCGCAGACTCGGCGGCAACAACAGCTCCTGCTCACGATCACACGCGATGAAGTTCTGCCCCATCACCGAATGCTCTTAAACCCACCGGACGACACCCCGTTTGTGCGACAGCCTCAGGCGAAAGCAGCAGCCAGCCTCATTTGGTGCCCGACGAACAGGAACCGGCCGAGCGGCCATTCAGCGGTGCGGTGTCCTTCGAGGGCTTGCCGCGCACGCCGGGGTAGGTCACGATGCGGGACGACCATCGTGCCAGCGCGGCGGCGTGCGCGTTGATGTCCTGGGAGCCGGCGTCTCGTGCCGGCGCTTCATCGCCGCCAGCCGGTCACGTCGAAGTCTTCGAGCGCGGCGTCGCGCTGAGAACGGCCGCCGCGGCGCCGACGATGACCTTGCGCGCCCACGGCTTATCCGCGCGGGAAGTCCGTGCTTTCCGTAGAGCCGTCGGGCGCGCCTCCTTTTCTCCAGCTCGTCGCCTTCGCTTCTGGTTTCGGTTCGATTAGCGCGGGGCAGATGCCGTGGCCGGATCTGCGTTGCCTTTAGGCATTCGGTCCGCTCGGCCCGGCAGATTCAAAGGGGCGAGTGGCGCCGCTGCTCTGCGATGGGTAGCGACGTCCTCGTCCCGCTGTTGCCCCCGACGTGCTGGAGCTCGAGGCCGACCGGCGGACGCTGCAGCGACTGGCGTACCGCGTCACGCTCGATCAGCTGCGGCGTCGCTGGCACGTCGCCTCGTTCACCGCGGTCACCGAGGCGGGGCAATGCCGTATCTGCTCGGAGCAGGGGCTTCCCGGACGCGGCGACACCATGTCAGCTATTGTCGATATTTACGACACATAGTCGTAGACTGTCCTACGGTGGCGTCCATGAGCGCACCCGCCTTCTACGACGAGCTCCGAGCTCTGCGGCTCGAGCGCATCCTCGACGCCTCCGTCGCGATCATCACCGAGGAGGGCTGGGACCGGCTGAGCATGACCAAGGTCGCTCAGCGTTCCGGCGTCCCCCGGCAGAGCCTCTACAAAGAGGTCGGCACCAAGTCCGAGCTCGGCGAGGCCGTCATCCACCGCGAGGTCGAGCGATTCCTGGCGGGCGTTCGCGAGGGCATCGCGGCCCACCCCGGGGACTCGGTCGAGGAGGGTCTGGGCGCGGCCGCACGCTTCGCCCTCGAGTACGGCGAGACCAACGCCGTCCTCAAGAGCGATCCTGCACCCCGGCCACGACCCCGAGCTGCTCGAGCTGCTCACAGTGCGTCCGGAGGCGGTGCTGGCCCAGGCCTCGCGCGCGGTCAGCGACGCGCTCGGCGGCGCTGGGTCGGAGGCGAGGTGGACACCATGGTCCGGCTCACCCTGAGCCACCTGCTGCAGCCGACGGTCAGCATCGACGACGCGGTGGACCGCATCCAGCACGCGGTCGGCGGCTGCCGGATGAGCCGATCCTGAAGGTCGATCAGAGACCGCGCTCCTCCTCGATCATCGACTGCACGATCTCGGCGCGCGCGTACGGCGGCGCGGTCGGCCTTGACGTTGACGTAGCGACGCGGCGCTCGTGTCCTCGTCGAGGCAGCGCTGCATGGTCTCGAGCACGGCGATGTCGCGGTCGGCCATCTCGTGGAAGACGGCGGCCAGCTGCGCGCCCGCATCGGGCGAGACGGCGGCGCCGCGCCACGAGATCTGCAGGAAGACGTGCGTGACGCCCGCCGACTCGGGCGTGAAGCCGTGGGTCCGCACGAGTTCGAGCTCGGGACCGTCGGAGCCGGTGATGGTGTAGGTCTGCTTGTGCAGGCCGGGGGTCACGAACGTGCCCGTCTCCTTGCGTCCGAACGACTCGACGCTGTCGAGCCCGGAGACCTGGGCCTCCCACGGCGCCAGCGGCGCCTTGGGCAGCTCGCGCGCGTAGGACACCGAGAGCTCGGAGACCTCCACCTCCTCGAGCGGCGGCAGCGCCTCGATGCCCGGCGGCACCATCTCCGGGTGCATCGCGAACACGTTGGTCAGGTCGAGGTAGTGCTCGTGCAGCAGCAGGAGGTTGGCGGCGACGTCGCGCCGCTCGCCCACGCTGCTCCAGCCGTCGCCCTGCGAGCCACGGCGTCGACGGGGGCGGACGCAGCCGCTCACCGCCGGGCGTGCCGGTCCAGACCCAGACGAAGGGCCCGCGCTCGACGACCGGGAAGGCGCGCACCTGCGCGCCCGAGCGGCGGGGTGTCCTGGGAGGGCACCCGCACGCAGCGGCCGGTCGCGTCGTAGGTGCAGCCGTGGTAGCCGCAGACGACGAGGTCACCCTCGCGGTGGCCGGCCGACAGCGGGTAGGGCCGGTGCGCGCAGCGGTCCTCGAGCGCGGCGACCGAGCCGTCGGACAGGCGGAAGAGCACGACAGGCGTGTCGAGGATGCGTCGGGCGGTGAGCCCGTCGCCGACCTCGTCGGAGGTGGCGGCGACGTACCAGCAGTCACGTGGGTAGTTCATACGTCCAGCACCAACTTCTTCGAGAGGGAGCGGGAGACGCAGAGTCATGATCGTGTCGCCACGCTCGCGCTCCGCCTTGGACAGCATCGAGTCACGGTGGTCGGGCGTGCCCTCGAGCACGTCGGCCTCGCAGGTACCGCAGATGCCTTCCATGCAGGACCCGAGCACGTCGACACCGGCCTTCTCGACCGCGTCGAAGATCGACATGCCCTCGGGCACCGTCACGGTCACGCCCGAACGCGAGCACTCCACCTCGAACGAGTCGAGCGCGTCCTCGGACGCCTCGACCTTCTTGGCCGCGAACCGCTCGAGGTGCAGGCTGCCGTCGGGCCACGACGCGCACCCCTCCTCGACCGCGTCGAGGAGCGCGCCCGGGCCGCAGCAGTAGACCAGGGTGTCCGGCTGCGGCGTGCCGAGCACCGAGGCGAGGTCGAGCAGGCCCTTCTCGTCCTGCGGCCAGACCGTCACCCGGTCGTCGCTCTCGAGCTTGTCGAGGAACGCCATCGACGCACGCGACCGACCGCCGTACAGCAGGCTCCACTCGGCACCGCGCGCCTCGGCCGCCTCGATCATCGCGAGGATCGGGGTGATGCCGATGCCGCCGGCGATGAACTGGTAGCGCGGCGACGAGACGAGCGGGAAGTGGTTGCGCGGGCCTCGCACGCGGACGGTCGCACCCTCCGTCAGCTTCTCGTGGACGTACGCCGACCCGCCCCGGCTGTTCGGGTCGCGGAGGACCCCGACCTTCCACGACGACTCGTCGGTCGGCGCTGCCGCACAGGGAGTACTGCCGCGTCAGCGACGGGTCGAGGACCAGGTCGACGTGGGCGCCGGCGGTCCAGGACGGAAGCTGCGCGCCCGTCGGGTCGGTGAGAGTGAGCTCGACGATCCCCTCGGCCACCTCGCGACGAGCCGCGACCTGAAGGTCGACCTCGCTCTCCGCTGTGTTCATGAGCCAGCCCTCACGGGAACCGAGCCGTGCGGGCTGAGGAGCAGCGGGCGTCGCCGCGCCGACCTGTCCGCGTCGGCGGAGCCCGTCGCGGCGGCTGGCACCGATCGGCGTGAGGGTGACCATCATCTTGGTGTAGCCCCGGACGAAGTTCGACTGCAGGTACTCCGGCTCCCCCACGACCTCGATGTCCTCGAACCGCGCCAGCAGCTCCTCCCACAGGATCCTCAGCTGCATCTCGGCCAGCCGGCTGCCCATGCAGCGGTGGACACCGATGCCGAACGAGAGGTGGTGGCGTCCGTTGGGACGGTCGATGACGAAGTCGTCGGGGTTCTCGAACGTGCGCTCGTCACGGTTGGCCGAGGCGTACCACATGACGACCTTGTCGCCCTTGCGGATGAACTGGCCGTTCAGAACGGTGTCCTTGCGTGGCGATCCGGCGCATGTAGGCCAGCGGCGTCTGCCAGCGGATGATCTCGTGGACCAGCTTCGGGATGAGGCCAGGGTCTGCCTTGAGGCGATCGAACTCGTCCGGGAACTGGTTGAGCGCGTAGCACGCCGCCCGACATCGAGTTGCGGGTGGTGTCGTTGCCGCCGACGACCAGCAGGATGAGGTTGCCGAGGAACTCCATCGGCCTGTTGATCAGGTCCTTGGTGTCCTCGGACATCTGCATCAGGGTGATCAGGTCGTAGCCGGGCTTCTCGCCGGCCGCGAGGCGGGCCGCCTTGTCGTGCCAGAGAGCGCTGAAGCTCTTCGCCATGTCGGCGACGCCCTTGTACATCTCGTCCATGTCGTTCGAGCCGCCGGTGGCCGAGGCGCTGGCGGCCGGCCAGGTCGGTCCAGTACACGAGCTTGCGGCGCTGCTCGTAGGGGAAGTCGAGCAGGGTGGCGAGCATCCGCGAGGTCAGCTCGATGCTGACCTTGTCCACCCAGTCGAACGGCTCGTTGACCGGCAGGTCGTCGAGGACCTCCTGCACGCGCGAGCGGATCAGCCCCTCCATCTCCTCGAGATTCTGAGGAGCGACGACGCCCTGGACCGCTCCGCGCTGCTGATCGTGACGCGGCGGGTCCATCGCGATGAACATCTCGATGTCCAGGCCCTCCGGCGGGGTGCCGATGACGATCTGCGGCTCGGCGGAGAACGTCTCGAAGTCCTTGTCCACCGTGACGATGTCGTCGTACCGGGTGACCGACCAGTACGGCCCGAAGGCGCTGTTGGCCTGGTAGTGCACCGGCGCTTCGTCCCGCAGCGCGCTTGAAGTAGGACTTCCACTGTCCCTGGCCGTACAGGAACGGGTTGCTGACGTCGATCTCGGTCAGCGCAAGCTCATCGACGTCGGGGATCTCGCTCCTCGACGAAGACCGGCTGCTTGTCCCCGAGCACCAGCCTCTTGGCCTTCTGGAACAGGTGCAGTCCCTGGACCTGCCGCTCCATCGGGATCGTTGCCTGCGCCTTGTTGATGACCTGGTCGAGAACGCTCATGCCTCCAACCGCCTTCGTGGTGAGTTTCTGCCGCGTGACAAAACTAAACCATAAGTCGCCCTGAATGACAACTCGATTGCACTTGTCTGGTCTAGAGACAATTTGAGCGCCACTGTCTTTGGCCGGACGGAACTCCCGGCCAACGCAGCCGAGCACGGCATTCGCGGTTCGATCTCGAACGGCGGGCAACGTGGCGACACTGGCGAGTGATAGACGGTTGCGTCGGAGGTCGCGGCTCGATGAGGCACGGCAACGTTGGGCGGCGCAGGCCATCAAGCCCGAGCGATCGACGGCGGCTTCTCGTCGGGCTGCGGCGCGCTGACTTAGCCGCGCGGTCCACATGTCCGGTAGGTCCGCACGAACCGCCGCACCCGTCCGCTTCGCGTCCGGCCCCGCACGACAACGACAACCCGCTGCTCCGGCAGCCCGCGCAGGTCGATGACCGCCCGCAGCCGCCTACCCCGCAGGACCCGCGCGCGTCGGTAGCGCGGTGCGCTGTGCACCACGACCCGCGCCGTGACGAGACGCCGGCTGAGGCGGAGCACGAACCGTCGGTGGCTCCGGCATCTCGTGGGGGCCGGCGGTGTGGTCGGGCTCTGGTCACCAGAGCCACAGTCGCCGTGCCGTGTCCCGTGCACGTCGTTGGGGACGTCGGGCTCGACCACGCCCTTCGCGAACCCGCGGTTGCGCCCGCAGACGAGGTCGCCGCCGATGTTGTTGCCGCCGATGGCGTTGAGCTTGGACGCGTTGCCGCGGAAGCGGACGTCGCCGCCGATCGTGTTGGCTCCGAGGCAGTTGGAGAAGTTCACGAAGGGCGGGTAGTTAGTGCTGCCGATGTTCCAGGGTGCGTCGGGGCTGCTGTTGGTGATGGTGAGGTCGCCGCGGATGGTGGAGGTGCAGATGGCGTCGGCGCTGCCGCCGAAGGTCTCGCCGGTGGCGTCGGGGTTGGCCGTGGTGGAGGTGATCGTGACGTCGCCCTTGATGGTCGTGGTGAAGAAGATGCCGATGCTTGTGGCGTGGTCGGCGTGCAGGTCGCCTTCGATGGTGGCGTTGCCGATGAGACACCAGGTCCCGGGCGCCACGAGGACGTTGTTGTATTGGCCGCCGAGGAGAAACTCGTTGGCGCAGGTCCGATCGGGCGGTGCAGCGGCCATCGCCGCCGCCGGCGCGAGCAGCGCGGCGGCGGCGGTGGTCAAGGTTGCCGCGAGGGCCCGGGGGTGCTTTCGCGGCGTCATCGTTCTCAGCAGCCGCGCTTGGCGAAGGTGGCCTTCGTGGTGTAGCTGCCCTTGGGCAGGTAGGGGCCCATGACGGCGGCTTCGTCGCCCGGCGTCTTGGTGTTCTGCACGGCGTGGGTGAAGGTCTTGGCGGGGAGCATGTTGCGCACGATCAAAAAGCCGTCGCTGAGGTTGCCATCGCCGTCGCCGTTGGGCGCCCAGGGCAGGAAGCCGACGCCGCATTTGGTCTTGGCGTTGGCGGGTCGGTCGGCGGCGAGGCTGGACACGATCGTGTAGCGGCCTTTGCGGTCGACGGGGATCTGGCGGTCGAAGAGGCAGCCGGCGCCCTTGGTGGTGTAGAGGGATTCGTTTTGGCAGATCGACCAGTAGCGCAGCTGGCCGCGGCCCATGCGCTTGACCTTTGGGCCGCTGCGGACGGTGGTGGGAAGCTTGCCCTTGAGCACGAGGACCGGGCCGCCGAATGCGCTGCGGTTGACGAACGTGGAGACGTACTGGTTGTCGATGTTGGAGTATTGGCCGCCGGTGCGGGCTGGCTGGCCGGTGCAGGCGCCCTGGTACCCGCAGGCGATCAGGAACCCGGAGTTGTAGAAGGCGTACCAGGCCGGCGACGCGGCGGCCGGGAATCCGGGTGTGGCGTAACGCTTGTTGCGCAGGGACTCATACAGCGGCTTGGGCAGCGTGGTGACCGACAGCGGCCCGCCCTGCGCACTCAGGGTCGTGCAGGCCTGCGCACCGGTCTGCACGGAGCCATCGGCGAGATGCAGCTCGAGCTGGGGAAGTCCGACGCCGCCAGTGAGCTCCGCGCGCTTGAAGGAGTCCGGGATGTAGACGCGCAGCACCAACAGCTGGTCGGGCTGACCCGCGACCCCGGCGTAGACGGTGTTGGCGGCGCGATCGGCGGCCGGGACCGGCTCGTTGAGGACGGTGATGGTGTAGCCGCGGCGCTTGGAGTTGCGCTTGGCCCCGGGCAGGAAGGGGTTGGTCGAGCCGGGGTCGGGAGCGGTGCTGACGTCGTTGAGGGCGTCGATGGGCGCGTTGTTGGCCTTGTTGTAGCTGTTGATCGATTGGTAACGGGCGTGGGCGAAGCGCCCCTTCAGGACGATCCGGGAGCCCGCTGGCATGGTGACCTTCGCCGCCCAGTAGACCGCTCCGCTGTCGGGGAAGGCGTAGTTGGAGTCGCCGCTGGAGTCGAACATCGAGGTTGTGCGCGTCTGCCAGAAGCAGTCGGTCTGCGGGATCGATCCGGCCGCACGTGCGGCCGGTACGAGGACGAGCAACGACAGGACGGCAGCGGCAGCGGTGCGGCGCAGGGTGCGGAGGGGCATAGACGTTTCCTTGTCTTGGCGGATGGAGAACGCCGGCGACCGGCGAACGCTCGAAGGCGACCGTATCAGTCGAATGAGACAAAAGTCAAACATGTTCTATATAGAGCTTTAGGTGGGTCTGTTGCAGGGACGGTGTTAGCCATGCGAACGGGGATCGTGCTGCACTGGTTGAGAACAGGCGGGGACTCGCGCTTGCCCGCCGCTGGTTCCTCGTTCGGAGGTCGTGGCGGCAGAGAATGAGCGAACCGTCAACGAAACAAAACAAAACCCAAGTATGTCTCATTTCGGACTTTTGCTAACATCGTCTTGTGGTCGAATTCCGCCGCGCGACACGACAGGACGCCTTCGACCTCGCGATGCAGATGTTCCTCGCCGGCGACCGCGTCGACATGCAGGTGCTCGCCGAGAAGCTCGGCGTCGCTCGCGGGACGCTGTACCGCTGGATCAAGAGCCGCGAGCAACTCCTCGACGAACTGCTCGCAACCCTCTCATGCGAGATGTACCGTGCTGTCCGCGCGCGAACGCTGGGCCACGGGCTCGACCGCGTCGAGGCGGCCGCGCGCGAGGCGACGGAGGAGTTCGCACAGTTCGAACCCGCCCGCACCTTCGTCGCACGCGAACCGCAACTCGCCGTCAAGCTCATGATGACCGAATCCGGCGGCGTCCAGCGCGAACTGGCCGCTGGCACCCGCGAACTGCTCCTGGCCGAGGGCGCGCAACCCGGCGACGAGCTCGACGACGTCGTCCACGTCGTCGCCCACATCGCCGCCTCGCTCGTGTGGGTCAGCTTCGCCGTCGGCGAAGAGCCGCAGGTCGAACGGACGCAGAAGGCACTACGGCCGCTGTTCCGCAGCGCGCTCGCCCTGATCGACTAATTGCACTTCCCGGGGCCGCTGTTCATCGGACCTGCTCGGAAGCTCGTGATCCTTTGATGACTTCGACCGCGAGTCTCGTAAACATCTTCGATCCGCGTGGCTGGTGAATAGCGAACGCTTGTGCGAACGTGTGTTCGTATGCCACCTGAACGCCGGACGGGAGTCTCGCCCGATTGGTCTCGGCTCGCAGTCGCGAGACCGACGTCTACATCGGAAGTGCGCTTCGCGCGACCCAGCACGGCACCCGCGAGCACTTCGGCGAGGCCTGGACCCTCTGGCTCGAGTGCGACAACCACAACGCGACGGGCGTGCCCTAGACACCCCAGCCAGCCCCGACCTTGATGGTCGCGTCCGGCACGCCCACGCCTACTGGGCGCCTGACGGGCCGATCTATGACGCCGACGTGCTCGAGGACGCCAACCGCCGACTCGCGCACGCGCTCGATGGGGACCTCGCGTGTTGCGACGCAATGCGGATCCTGCGGCCGCCCCGCACGGTCAACTGCAAGCGAGAGCCGACGCGGCCGGTCAACCAACTCTCACCCGGCGTCGGCGACATCTACTGCCTGGGCGACGTAGACCAGCTTGCCGGCAGTGCCCTCGGCGCCGGTTTGCCACACGACCGAGCGCAGCGGGGAGGACCCGCTGCTCGCGATCGCGCCGGCGCGGTACGTGAGCGCCTTGGTCGGCCAGCCCGTCCGTCGCGACCACAAGATCAGCTGCCCTTCCCGCCAGGACCGGACCCCCTCACCGCACGTATGGCGTGCGCTGCACGATCGAGCTTTCGCCTTCGCCGACGCCCTGCTGCGCGCCTCGCTTTGACTCTTGCTCCGAGCGCGGGCAGAACGCTGCTAAGCCTCGTGATCGGGGGACCCAGCGCGGCGTAGATCCTCGACGATCTCCTGGCCGGAAGGCCCAGTTCGACGATATTCCGGCCCGTTAAGAGTATTCACGACCTCGAACTCCCACCGATCTGGAGCGATGTCCGTCCGCTCACCGAACGCCTCAACGGTCGCTCGCAAGGAGGGAGACGCTGATGCCGCCGCGCGACGGAAGAGCGAGGCCACATCCATGCCCAGCCGCGACGCGCAGTCGTGGCGCGGGGCGAGCGCCATGATCAAGTCTCGGTCGTCCTTGACCCATTCCGCTTCTCCTTCCTTGAGCACGGACACGAGGTCCGCCTCAAGCCTCGCCTGATCCTCTTCCCGCAACGCTTGGGTCAGCATGTCGAGCAGAACTCGATGATCTCACAGCGCTTCTCCTCTGAAGCAGAAGCAGCAGCGGTAGCGATCAGCGCTCGTACCGTCGTACGTGGAACGTCACGCCATCTGGCAGGTCCCGCTCGGCCTCGGCGATCGCTTCCCGCTCGCGTTGCCGTCGTGAGGCAACCAGACGACCATCTCTTGCGGATGATCGGCCAACCGCTGACGGATCACCGGCTCGGCCTCGGCGATCGGCGCGTCGTCGTCTCGGAGCACATCGGGAGCGGCTTCCTGAAGCAAGCGCGCCCACGAGCTTCAGCTGCTCGTCAGCAGTCCGCGTAGACAGCGCCCTCAGGTCGCCGGCGGCAGGGTGACTGCGCGCTTCGATGACATCGTCGAGCAGCGTGCGAGCAATCGGCTCCCCGGTAACCCAGATCTGAGGTGCCGGGAGCTCGCCATGGCTCAGGCGGATCAAATCGACTTCGACCCGCGCAGTCTCTCGGCTATCTGCGATCTGAACTCCGATGCTGCGGCCCACATAGAGCGCTTGGATCTCCCAGAAGCTGTCGTCATTGGCACCTTCGAAGATGAAGCCGTAGTCGAGCAGGAAGTCGAAGTGCTTTCTGGCCTGCTTCTCCCACTTCCTTGCGGCACGTCCCACGCGGGAAACGTACCCGTGCCAGTGTCGCTTAGAGGCACAAGCGGAAGCGCTAGGTCTAGCTCGCGTCGATGAAGTGGGTGATCAGGACCGATGGCGGGCGTCGTAGCTGAGCGGCGCGCAGAACTTCTTCGGGCGCGACGCCGGACGAGGTAGACGGTGGTGACGGCGAGGTTCGCGTGTCCGAGTTGTCGTTGCAGAAGGTGAACGGGCACGCCCTCGCGGACGAGCTCGATGGCGTGACAATGCCGCAGCTGATGCGGCGCGATCCGACGCCGGACGCCCGCGTCGGCAGCGAGGCGTTTGAGCGCGGTTCGGGCGGCGGAGGCGGAGAGGTGCCGGCCGGCGGTTGGGCCGTGGACGACGCAGAACACCGGGCCGGGCGGCAGTCGTAGCCGCTCGTGCAGCCAAGGCTCGATCTGCTGCCATGCCCACGGGTCCATGCCCACGATGCGTCGCTTGCCGCCTTTGCCGCGGCGCACCGTGATCGAGCCCGCCGCGGGATCGAGATCGCGTTCCTCGAGCGCCAGCGCCTCGCTGATGCGAAGACCCGACCGCCACAGCACGATCACCAACGCCCTCACCGCCGACCGCACGCGGTGCTCGGGCACGCGCGAAGCATCGCGACGATCTCTTCGGTCGTCGGCGGGTTCGCTGGGTAGCGCCGGCCGCGATTGCCGGCACCCGGTCGCGATGAAAGCCCGGCTGGGTCGCCGGTGACCGGCGATACCCACGAGCATCAAGCACCGTCTGCGCAGCACACAACGCCTCCCTTGATCGAACGGCTCGGCCGAGCTAGCTTCTCGCGCGCATCCGGGCTATGACTTAGAACCCGCGGTTCGCCGCTTGTTGTCTAGCCCGGATGCACCTTCGCCCCAGTCTTGCTCGTGTCTCGAAGCAGGAGCTCGAAGGACATGCACGGATCATCCACCGCGAGTTCGTGCCGAGGGCGCTGGCTATGCGTCCGAAGGGCCGTCGTGACGGAGGGCCTGCTGGTCCTGCAGTTCATCTTCCCGCCACTGACGAGCAGCCCGTTCCTCGGCGCCGGGCAGACGCAGGAGCAGTCGGTTCCACGCCCGCCGGATCCGGTTGCGCCTGACGCCGATGAACGCAATCGCGGTGCAGGCCACCCAGCCTTCCATGACCTGTTCCGACAGGTCACTCAAGAAGGGCACGTTGTCGTCTCCGAGTGGCTCCTGCCGGTCCTCGAGCTCCGCGACGTACCAGGTCAACTGCTCCAGGCGACGGACCGGCAGATAGACCT
The DNA here is from genome assembly GCA_963759945.1 of uncultured Solirubrobacteraceae bacterium. Taxonomy (GTDB): domain Bacteria; phylum Actinomycetota; class Thermoleophilia; order Solirubrobacterales; family Solirubrobacteraceae; genus DATLGB01. The sequence continues at coordinate 122,694 of CAVXBH010000009.1, forward strand.
CCGTGTAGCGCTCCATCGGGAGCGTCCCGGCGAACACCTCGTGGTGTTCGGCCCGGGTTCAAGGTTGACCTCGATTACAGCCGACAGCTCGGCCCAGCTCATCTTCGCTGGGTCCTCCAGCGCGAAGCCGAAGAGGCATGAGGATGCGCAGAAGCGATGGACCAAACAGGCGGGCCGACTTCCTCGCCGCCCAGCCCTCGCGGCGACGCTCCATCCACCACGCCCAACCGCCCTGCGCGGTCGCGCCGACGACCACGCCAATGATTCCGAAGATGGCTTCAGTCACCGAGGAAGTCTCCCATCGGCTCCGGATGCTGACCTACGTGCGAGATCAGACGCGAGGATGTCGCTTCTGCTGCTCCTATGTCAAGAAATGTGTGATTGGGCGAAGCCCCAACGGTCTGTCGGGGGCGCTTGGAGCAGGTGCCAGATGCGGCGAACGAGGTGCCGTTTGAGGCTGCGGATCGCTTCGCGTTGGGTCTTGCCCTCGGCTCGTTTGCGAGCGATGAAGTCGCGGGGTTTCGGGGTGGCAGCGGGCGCGAGTGAGGGCGATGCGATGGATGGCGTCGCGTTGAGTTGGCGGTTGCCGCCGCGATCGAGGCGGTGGCGGTTGGTCTTGCCCGAGCTGGCCGGAATCGGCGCAACGCCAGCGGCCCGAGCGAGCTTGGCGTCGGAGGCAAAGCGGCCGGCGCCGGCGATCTCGCCGATCAATTTCGCCGTCGTCAACGGCCCGAAGCCGGGCTCGGCGAGCAGCTGCGGTGCGGCCTGGGCAACGAGGTCGGCAACTTCAGCCTCAAGTGCGGCGGCCGCGGCGGTGAGTTCGCGCAAGCGCCGCAGCTCGTCGCGAGCGATCCGAACCCGGGCGGTCTGCTCGGTCCTGGCGAGGCGTCGAGCGATCTGCGCGCAGCGCGTCTTTGACGCGAGGCCTGAGCCGGTGAGCTTGAGCTCGGCCAGAGATCGTGCAGGTGCCAGAGCAGGTGGTTGTTGAGCGCGACGCGCTGGCGAACAAGCCGCTCGCGGTGGTCGACGAGCAGGCGGATCTCAGCTCAACACCGGCGAGCTGGGCGCTCGGCAGGGACTCGATGCCCTCTCGCAACGCCGCTCGCGCAACCGCCAGCGCGTCGATTGCATCCGACTTTCCTCGGCTGCTGGCGCCGCGGCGCGCGTTGGCCATCAGCTTCGTCGAAACGCGAACAACCCGCTCGCCGCGAACGAGCAGAAAGCGCTCCAAAGAACCCGAGACATGCCGGCAATCCTCAAGCGCCCAGACGCGCTCGTCATCCAGTCCGCGAGCCCAGTCGAGCAGCGCCATGAACCCCTTCTCACCGACCGCGGCCGTCTTGTCGCCGAGCAGTTCGCCGGTCGTCGCCGCGACCGCAGCGATCGAGTGCGAGCCCTTGTGGGTGTCCGCTCCAAGCACCATCATCGTCTTCGTTCTCCG
>CAVXBH010000010.1:0-76112 GCA_963759945.1 uncultured Solirubrobacteraceae bacterium
GCGCCTGGAGCGACTGGTGGAGGGCCACCGCGGCGAGCCCGCCGTCGCCCTCGACGCGGCGAGCCGCGAGCGCGCTCGCAAGCGCGCCGAGGCCGCCGCCGCGGTGGAGCCCGAGCCGCGCTCGCGCACCCGCGCCGCCGCCGACTCCGCGATCCGGCCCGAGCGCTTCGCCCGGCTGGTCACCTTGGCGTCCGTCCTGATCCGCGCCGGCCGCGAGGGGACCCGGCTGAAGGTCGCCGACGTGCTCGAGGAGCTGCGCATGTCGGCCGCAGAGCTGCGCGAGGACGTCGACGTCCTCAACGTCGTCAACTTCGGCGGCGGCACCTACGTGCTCTACGCGGAGATCCTGCCGTCGGGTGAGATCGAGGTCGACACGGAGCCGTACTCGGACACCTTCGACCGCCCGGCCCGGCTCCTGCCGATCGAGGCCAAGGCGCTCGTCGCCGCCATCGACCTGATCGGCGATCACCTCCCCGCCGGCCAGCTGGACTCCGCGCGCGAGCGGATCGTCGAAGCGCTCGGGGACGACCCCGTCCGCGACGGCCTGCAAGTCACCCACGCCTCGGGCGGCGACGATTCCGGGGTCGCGACGGTGGTGGCCACCGCCATCGAGGAGCGGCGGCTGCTGTCCCTCGAGTACTACGTCGAGAGCGAGGACCGCTTCACAACCCGCGTCCTCGAGCCATACGCGCTGATCAACGGCCGTGAGGGCTGGTACGTCACGGGCTACGACCCGGCCAAGGAGGACATGCGTCACTTCCGCCTCGATCGCATCAAGGTGGCCGACGTCCTTGACCAGTCCTACGAGCCGCGCCCGGAGCTGGACGCGCTGGCCGACATCGAGGGCTGGCCGCGAACGGGCACGGTCGGCGGCTCCCGGGTCGCGCACGTCTGGGTGTCCGCCGAGCAGGCCCGCTGGGTCAGCGAGGAGCGCACGGTCGTCGGCGAGCTCGAGGACGGATCGATCGTCGTCGAGTGGGCCTTCAAGGGCGAGGGGTACCTCGTCAAGGAGGTCCTCAAGGAGGCCGGGGACGCCATCGTGCTCGAACCGGCCGACCTGCGCGAAGCGGTGCTCGCCGCCGCTGAGCGGATGTTCGTCACCGTCTAGATGTCGCGGCGCGACCAGATCGTCATGTCGGACGCGGAGATCGCTGCGTTCCTCGACGAACAGTGGATCGTCACCTGCGCAACCCAGGGCCCGCGCGGTTTCCCGCACCTGATGCCACTCTGGTTCGTGGTCCGGGACGGCACGCTGTGGGCGTGGACCTACCGCAAGTCACAGAAGGTGGTCAACCTGCGCCGCGACCCGCGCGCGACGCTGCAGATCGAGGCCGGCGGCCGCGAGTACGGCGAGCTGCGCGGCGTGATGATCGAGTCCGAGGTCAGGCTGCACGAGGACCTCGACACCGTCGCCCAGCTGGGGGCGGACATCCTGTCGCGCTACTCGGGCGGCGAGGTCGGCAGCGAGATGGTCGCCGCCCAGGCGCCCAAGCGCATCGGCATGGAGTTCACCGAGACGCGCCGCGTCACGTGGGACCACCGCAAACTCGGCGGGACCTATTAGGCCGGAGCCAGGGTCTGCTTGATCGCCTCCATGAGGCGGTCCGGCTCACCCTTGTCGACCGTGCGGAGGCCGAGCTCGTGCGCGCGTTCCTCGACCTGCGGGTCCAGGAACGCGGAGTACAGGACGATCGGAGTGGTCGAGCCGCCGTCGCGCAGCCGCTCGGCGACCTCGATCCCACTCATACCCGGTGGCATGCGCTGGTCGAGCAGGATGAGGTCGTAGGCGCCCTGACCGTGACGCTCGATCGCCTCCTCGCCGGACGTGGCCTCGTCGAACTCCATGCCCTCGTCCTCCAGGAAGAGGGAGAGCATGAAGCGGACATCGGCCTGGTCGTCGACGAGGAGGATCATCGGTTTAGTTGGCTCAGTGCCCGTACCGGGGATCGACGTAGACATCGTCGATCTGCCAGGTACCCGAGTTCGGGGTGAACCGAAGCCGGACGTCGAGGGAATCGTCGCCGAGGACCGCTGGGACGAGGTTCGCGACGACGAGCATGACCGGGGAGGGCTGCCAGGACGAGCCGGAGCTGATCGAGCCGACCGGCAGCGCCGTGCCTTCGGGGAGGACGACGGAGACGCCCATCGTCGAGACGACCGAGCCGGACGTGCGCCGGGCGACGAAGCGGAAGGTCGGGATGCTCGAGGCCGACGCACACGGCGGGCGAGGTGGCCGAGCCGCCCGAGCCGACGCGCAGCGAGGAGGCGCCCGGACCGCTGAGGTCGTAGGACTCGTTGCCGCCAACGACGGAAGCGTTGTCGAGATCCCAGCCGGACGCGCCGGCCTCGAACCCGCCGTCCGGGGCGAGGAAGTAGTTGGTGCTGTCGTACCAGGGCGCGAACACCGGCGAACTCGCTGGCGTGTCGCAGTCGGACATGAGGCCCGCTTGAGCGGGCGCGGGGGCCGCGGCGACGGCAGCGGTGGCAAGGGCGGCGGCGAACAGGCGGGAGCGGCGGGTCATGAGATATGTCTCCTCCGTGAGACTTCCGTGGCGGCGGATGGGAGGCGGCGCTTCGCATCGGTGCGGGCGTCGTCGTATCCCGGTCATCGGTCACCATGAGCCCTGCACTGAATCCAACAATGGTCCAGACGTCATGCCGTTCGCTTAGCCTGCGCGCGTGACCGAGTCAGAGGAGACTCAATCCGTCCAGGAGGGCTGGTCCCGCCGAGGCCGCCCCCTGGCCCGGCGCCGCGCCATCGTGGAGGTCGTCCTGGGCAGCGTGTTCGTCGGGGCAGCAGCTGCGCTGGCCGTGCTCGCGGACGCCGATCGCGAGCTGTCCCTCGGTCCGGCAATCGCCCTCGTCGCGATGTTCGCCATCGGGATACGTGTCCGCATCGACGTCGGCGTGGCCTACACCTCGCCCGTTCAGCTCGCTTTCGTGCCGATGCTGCTGGTGCTACCGACGCCGTACGTCCCTCTGCTGGTGCTGCTCGCTTCGTTCTTCGGTCGGCTGCCCGACTTGCGCGGCTCCGACCGGATGCATCCCGACCGGCTGCTGATCCTTCCGACCGATTGCTGGTTCGCGCTCGGGCCGGCCTTCGTACTGGTGCTCGGCGACGCTCAGCTCCCGGACTGGGGTGACTGGCCCGTTTACTTGGCAGCTGTCGCCGCGCAGTTCTCCGGCGAGGCGGTCTCGAGCTACATCCGCGATCGCGTCGGCGAGGGAGTCGCTCCCGAGGTGCTCAGCCGCGAACTCGGCGTCGTGTGGTCGATCGACGCGCTTCTCTCGCCCCTGGGACTGCTGGCCGCATTTGCCACGGAGCGCTTCGACTACGCCTTCGTGCTGCTCGCCCCCCCGGCCGCATTGCTCGGCTTCTACGCGCGCGAGCGCACGCGCCGGCTCGAGGCCGCGCTCGCGCTTGCGGATACCGCGCGTGATCGCCAGCATCTCATCGCCGGCGCGAGCCACGAGCTGGTCACGCCGCTGGCCGTGCTCGTCGGCCTGACGGATCGGCTGACGGAGGGCAAGCCGCTCAGCGAAGCGCGCCGCTCCCAGGTGGATGCCGTGATGCGCCGCGAGGTGCTCGCGCTGCGGCAGGTGGTCCGCCAGTTCGTCGACTACACGCGACTGAAGGCCGAGCGCGACCTGACGCTGCGGCCGGAGCCGGTCGAGCTCGGCGCCCTGGCGGCGTCGGTGGTCGTCGCGCTCGAGAGCTCGGGCCGGCTGCTGCTCGTCGGGCCGCCGGAGGCGCCGCCCGCGTTGATCGATCCGGATCGTGCGCATCAGATGGTGACGGCGCTGGCCGCGATCGCCCTCGAGGGCACCGACGGGGCGCGGCTCGAGCTCTCCGCCACCGACACCGAGGTGACGGTCACCGTCACCAGCGAGGTCCCTCCTCCGGCGCGACCGTTCGCCGAGGGCGGCGAGGGGTCGGCGGGCGGACTCGGTTTGTACGTCACCCGCGAGCTCGCGCGCCGCCAGGACGGTGAGGTCACCGCTGAAGCCACGCCCGACGGCGGCGCTCGCTACGTCCTCAGCGTTCCGCGCGCTCGGTAGGCTCGTCCGCCATGGCGGACGAGCTCAAGGGCCTGATTCTCTCGGGCGGCCGCGGCACGCGGCTGCGGCCGATCACCTATACGTCGGCGAAGCAGCTGGTGCCCGTCGCCAACAAGCCGGTGCTGTTCTTCGGCATCGAGGCGATGGCCGCTGCCGGCATCACCGACATCGGCATCATCATCGCGCCGGAGACGGGTGACGAGATCCGCGAGACCGCGGGCGACGGCTCGCAGTTCGGCGTTCGCATCACCTACATCGTCCAGGACGAGCCGGCCGGGCTGGCCCACGCCGTGCTGACCGCCGAGCCGTTCCTCGGCGACGCGCCGTTCGTCATGTACCTCGGCGACAACCTCCTGCAGGGCGGCATCGCCGACCTGGTCACCGCCTTCCGCGCCAACGGCCCGGAGGCGCTGATCCTGCTCACCGCGGTCCCCGACCCGCAGAACTACGGCGTCGCCGAGCTCGGCTCCGCGGGCAACGTCGTGCGGCTCGTGGAGAAGCCGGCCGACCCGCCGTCGGACCTCGCGCTCGTCGGCGTCTACATGTTCACGCCGCTCATTCACGAGGCGGCCCGGGCGATCGACCCGAGCCCGCGCGGCGAGCTCGAGATCACCGACGCGATCCAGTGGCTGGTGGACTCCGGCCACGCTGTCGAATCCCACATCGTGCGCGGCTGGTGGAAGGACACCGGCCGCCTGGACGACATGCTCGAGGCCAACCGGCTCGTGCTCGAGCGGGCCGAGCGCCGGGTGGACGGCGAGCTGATCGAGTCCCAGGTCGACGGCCGCGTGATCGTCGAGGCGGGCGCGCGCCTGGAACGCTCAACCGTCCGCGGGCCCGCGATCATCGGCGCCGGGGCGGTTGTCCGCGACGCCTACATCGGCCCGTACACGGCGGTCGGCCCCGGCTGCGTCGTCGAGTCGGCCGAGGTCGAGCACTCGATCCTGCTGGAGGGCTCGCAGGTCCGCGACCTCGACGGCCGAATGGAGTCATCCCTGCTCGGCCGCGACGTCGTCATCTCCCGCGGAACGCGCCAGCCGCGCGCCTACCGCTTCATGGTCGGCGACAACTCGGAAATCGGGATCCTGTAGGGCGCGCCGACGACCCAGCCGCCGATCCGCTCCGGGTCCGCGTCTGTGTCGACGAGCTCGACCGCATCACCGATGCGGATGTGCCCGGACCGGATCACCCACGCGTCCAGCGCGACGCGACCGCCCATCTCCGCGTTGATGCGCCGCAGGACGTTGGGATCCTGAGCGCCGGTGTCGGGGTCGATCGTGGTGACCACGCAACGGGCGCGGACGTCGATCAGCCCGATGAGCGCGTCGCCGATGGCGAGCGCGCGACCGCCCCAGTCCCGCTCGGCCCCGGCGGGCACACCGCCCAGCAGCAGGTTGGGCCGCAGGCGCCGGACGTCGATGCCGAGTGCGGCGACGGCGCCGTCGGTGGCGACCAGCAGGTTGCCGACGTCGAAGCGCTCCGGACCGGCGTACGCAGCGAGCCGCGCGTCGGGGCCTGCTCGCTCCGCCACGAGCGCCGCGGCCTCAGGTCCATCCCACGCGTGTCCGGCCACCAGCGGGCGACCGTTCGCGCCCGTGCTCACAGGCAGCGTCAGCAGGTCATGCCGGGTGCGGCCGGTGAGCAGCCCGCGCGGACCCTGCGCGTGCACGAGCCTGTCGCCGCGGACGCCGTCCTCCGTCAGCTCCGCCTTGTTGAGCGGCTCGCCGCCCAGCGACTTGATCGGGTAGCGCCAGAGCCCCGCGACGATCACGGACGGGCGCGCACCAGCTTCGCGGGGAGCCGGTAGCGCTTGCTCGAGACGAACTTCGCCTTGCGCATCTGTGCGGGGCAGAAGGGCGGCTTGACCCACTTCTTCTTGGAGAACATCCGCGTCTGGTCGGCGAACCAGCGCGACTCCGGCGATGTCGACTGCGAGTAGGTGAGGATCGTGCGCACGCTCGCGCACTTGTGCTTCGGGAGCTCCACCGCCTGCACGTAGCTCGAGCCGTGCGGGACGTTGGTGTAGCCCTCCTGCGCGTTCCAGGTGACGTTGATCGCGTTGAAGACGCCGAGCGTGCCGGGGCCGCCGTGGATCGGGATCTTCTCGTCGCCGCGCTTCTCGAACTGGAAGTCGCCCAGCGGGGCGTCGAGCGGGATGCCGGCGCCCTGCAGGTCCGAGACCGCTTGCGCGAGCCCCGCCTGCACGGTGGGCGAGTCGGTGTTCAGACCGTTCGGCGTGTTGACCGGGTCGCCGGCGTCGAACGGGTTGCGGAAGGGCGACGGAGCAGGCGGCAGCGCGCTCGTCGCCGGGTTCGTGGCGACGCGGCTGGCGAAGCGGCGGAAGAGGAGCGCGCCGCGCGAGTCGAGGTTGTCGTGCACGTCCCAGTCGCGCAGGATCGGGCAGGCCTCGGCCGGGCCGGAGTCCTCGCAGAGAGCGACGAGCTCGTCGCGCCACAGCTCGCCGAGGTACTGGCGGTTGTTGAAGACGGCGTCCTGGAGCTGGCGGAGGGTGAAGCGCTTGCCGGGCAGTCCGTCCGAGCCGTCGAGGCGCTGCTGGACGATGCGCAGCCCGAGCCGAGTGCGCGTCGAGCGCTCGGTCCGCTCGTCGCCGATAACGCGCGAGAAGCCCTCGAGCGGCTGCTCGGGGTTCGACAGCCAGTAGGAGTCGTTGCCGTTCGTGACGTAGTCACGCCGCAGCAGCGAGGGCAGGTGCGAGGGCCCGAAGATGCCGGGTGCGACCGCGTCCGGATCGTTGTCGTAGGCGCAGGACGAGCGGCTGCCGTCGAGCACCTGCACGCGCAGCGCGGAGTTCGTGACGGCGCCGAGCGCGACGGAGCAGTCCGCGATCTTCTCGTTGGACACGTTGGGGACCGAGCCGATGTCGGCGTAGTAGGCGTTGCCCTTGGAGTCGGCGGCGATCGTGTTGACCCACGGGATGCCGAGGTAGCGCTTCTCGATCGCGTCCAGCTGCTTGACCGACTTCGCCTGGTTGGTGAAGAAGAAGTGGTCGAGGTAGCGGAAGTTGGCCGCGTTGGCGTCACCGAGCGCGAAGCCGGTGGCCGGCGTCCACGGAAAGATCGGCAGGCCGAGGATGTTGGTCAGCATCGGCCCCCAGCGCGTGTCGTAGAGAGTGCGTGTCGCGGTCTCGCCACCGGGCAGTTCGACCGTCAGCTCCGTCGGCGTCATCTGCTCGACCTTGCCGTCCACGAGGTAGGCGTGCTGGTCGCCCGGCGCCATCGTCAGCTGGTAGGGCGTGAAGCGCCGCGCGGTGGACACGGTGTGACTCCAGGCCAGCGAGCGCGTGTTGCCGATCAGGATGATCGGGACGCCGTAGAGGCTTCCGCCCTGGACGTCGACCTTGCCAGGGATCGTGAGGTGCGCCTGGTAGAAGCGCTCGCTGCCGTCCCACGGGAAGTGCGGGTTGCCCAGCAGCATGCCGGTGCCTTTTCGCGTCCCCTCGCGGCCGAGGGCGATGGCGTTGGAACCGATGCCGCCCAGCAGCTCGTCGAAGCGCCCGGGATCGACGTTGTCAAGCTCGGTCTTCGCGGTGCGTTCCGCAGCCCGCACGTTCACCGCCGGCTCGGCGCCACCGATGCCGTTGATCGCCACACCCGCCGAGGCGAGCAGGGCCAGCTGGTAGAAGCGGCGGTACGCGTCGATGGTCTTGATCGGCCGCACCCACTCCTTGCCGCGACACGCCGGGTCCGGGATGTTGTCGACGCCGGTCTTGCGGAGGTACGCGTTGTAGCCGGCCACATACCCGCGGACGGCCTGCTTGATCTGCGGGTCCGGACCGAGCGGGGACTTCTGAGCGAGCAACTTCTCGATCGTGCCCTGGGCGATGATCCGCTTGTAGAAGAAGTCCGAGTCGAGGTTGTTCGCCGTCGTGCCGTTGCCGCGGAAGGGGTAGCCCCCGTCGGGGCCGAAGAACTTCGACCGCTCACCGCGCACCGTCACGTAGGTGTCGGCGATGACGCAGATGTTGTCCTCCGCGAAGGCCTGCGCGTAGCCGTAGGCGAGGCCCGTGTAGTTCTTGGCCTGGATGTGCGGGATGCCGTGTGCGCTGCGCTTCACGGTCACCGTCGGTCGCTTGGCGGCCTCGGCAGTGGCGGTACACAGCAGTGCGGCGGCGAGCGCCGCGACGATCCCTGTCCTCATGGGAGGAAGGTTATGCCTGCAGAGCCCGCTGACGCTCCGGTGGGATCTCGACGACGTTCCAAGCGAGGCGCAGCGCGCGCATGGCACGGATCACGTAGGCGGTGACGTCGATCTCCCACCAGCGCAGGCCGTGGGCGGCCGAACGGGGGAAGGCGTGGTGGTTGTGATGCCAGGACTCGCCCATGCTCAGCACGGCGAGCCAGAACACGTTCGTCGAGTGGTCATCGACCGCGAAACGCCTTGTCCCGAAGAAGTGGCAGACGCTGTTGATCGACCAGGTGACGTGGTGCAGCAGGAAGATCCGCACCGCGCCGGCCCACAGCGCCGCCGTCAGCGCGCCGCCGAGCGTCCCGTCGATCAGGTAGCCGAGGCCGAACGGGATCGCGATCCCGATCAGTACCCAGACGGGAAAGAGGGTGTGGATGAGCCGCATGCCGCGGTCCTCGCAGAGATCGCGTGCGTAACGGGCGTGCTCGGCCTGACCGGCGCGGTCGAAGAGCCAGCCCATGTGGGCGTACCAGAGGCCACGAACGGAGCCCTTGAGTCCACCGCCGTGGCCGTGGGGCGAGTGCGGGTCGCCGTCCTTGTCGGTGTGCGCGTGGTGCTTGCGGTGATCGGCGACCCAGCTCATGACCGGTCCCTGCACCGCCATCGAGCCGAGGATGGCCAGCGCGTACTCCGTGCCCTTGTGGGTGGCGAGCGCGCGGTGGGTCAGCAGCCGGTGGAAGCCGAGGGTGATGCCGAGCGCGGTGAGGGCGTACAGGACCGCGGCGATCGCGAGGTCGGACCAACCGACCCAGTCGGTCCCCCACAGGAGCACGACGGCGAGTACGAGACCAGCGAACGGAAGGGTGACTCCGGCGAGGTTCAATCCTTTGTGGAACCTGGACATATTTAGAATCTGCCCCACAATCGGCTCGGGTTTTTGTCGGATTGCGCGGCTGGGGTTGTAGCTTCGTGACAATGCGTGATGTGTTCCGGCCGGTGCTGCCTGCCGTGGCCGACGACGTGATCGCCACGATCGGCCGCGAGATCCCCGAGTACGAGCGCCCGATGGAGTCCGCCTTCGGTCAAATGGTGCGGCTCGGGGTGGAGACGGCGCTCGAGCGGTTCGTCGACGGGGTGGGCGGGGGCTTCATCAGCGGAGGCGAGACGTACGTGAACCTCGGCCGTGGCGAGTTCCACGCCGGCCGTTCGCTCGAGAACCTGCTCGCCGCCTACCGGATCGGCGCCCGCGTCACCTGGCGGCGCTTCGTGGAGGCCGGCACCGCTGGGGGACTGTCCCCCGCCGAGCTCTACGACATCGGCGAGGACATCTTCGCCTACATCGACGTGCTGTCCTCGGAGTCGGCGGACGGCTACGCCCGCGAGCAGCGCGCCGAAGCGGGCGAGCGGCGGCAGGCGCGGGCGCGGCTGGTCGAAGCGCTGGCGACAGGGGCGGAGATCCCCGCGGACGCGCGCTGGGAGACGCCGAGAGAACTCGCGGCCGTGGTGGTCGCCGTGGACAACGGCAGCCTTGAGGAAGTGGCAGACCGCTTCGCGCGGGAGGTCGGGCCAGGCGTGGTCGCCGCCGCGCGCGATGGAGTGGTTTGCGCGTTTGTCGCCGATCCGGCCGGTCCGGGCCGCCGCCGCGCCCTCAAGCACGCGGCGGGCACCTTTAGGGGTGTCATAGGCCCCCTGAAGGTGCCCGCGGAGGCGGGGCTGAGCCTTCGGCGAGCACTGGCGGCGCTTCCGCTCGCGCCGCCCGGACTCACCGAGGCGGCTGACTACCTCCTCCCTCTCTACCTGACCAAGGACCCGGAGCTCGGAGCCGAACTCTCAGCCGCGCGCCTTGCGCCCTTAGCGCAAGCTCCGCAGCTCGAAGGCACGCTGGCAGCCTGGCTCGACCGCCCCGGCCAGATCCAGGCGATCGCCCACGTGCTCGACGTCCACCCGCAGACGGTGCGCTACCGGCTCAAGAAGCTCCGCGAGCTCTTCGGACCGGCGCTGGAGGACCCGGACGCGCGCTTCGAGCTGTCGCTGGCGCTGCGCATCAGCCGTTCCCTAGCGTGACGCGGATGCGCCTAGTTGTCACCGGAGCGGGCGGAATGCTGGGTCAGGACGTCGTGCGTGCCGCCGAGCACATCGGCCACGAGGTCGTCGGCCTGACCCGGGCCGACCTCGACATCACCGACGCCAACGCGGTCCGCCGGGCCGTTGCCGACGCCTCGCCGGCCGCCGTCGTCAACTGCGCTGCGTGGACCGACGTCGACGGTGCCGAGGAGCACGAGGACGAGGCGACCGCGATCAACGGCGCAGCGGCCGGCGGCGTCGCGAGCGCCGCGGCGAACGCCGGAGCGCTCGCCATCCAGGTCTCGACGGACTACGTGTTCCCGGGGGACGCCACCGAGCCGTACGTCGAGTCCGACAAGGTCGGACCGATCGGCGCGTACGGTCGCTCCAAGCTGGCGGGCGAGGTCGCCGTGCGCGAGCACGCGCCGCGCTACGCGATCGTCCGCACCGCCTGGCTGTTCGGCCGCGGCGGGAAGAACTTCGTCGACACCATGCGCCGTATGGCCGAAGAGCGCGATGAGGTGACCGTCGTCGACGACCAACTCGGCTGCCCGACCTACACGGGTCATCTCGCCGCCGCGCTCGTCGAGACCGCAGAGCGCGGCCTCACGGGCACGCTGCATCTCGCCGGGAGCGGGAGCTGCACCTGGCACGACCTCGCCGCGGCGACCTTCGAGGCCACCGGCGCGCAGGTCACCCTCCGTCGCGGCAGCAGCGCGGACCTCGGTCGCCCGGCGCCGCGCCCTAGCTTCTCCGTCCTCGTGTCGGAACGTGACGACTCACCGCGTCTCCCCCAGTGGCGTGACGGCCTGGAGGCACACCTCTCATGAAGCTCCTCGTCTGCGGCGGTGCCGGGTTCATCGGCTCGCACTTCGCCCGCATCCGTGCCACCGAGCACGGCGATGACGTCGTGGTGCTCGACAAGCTCACGTACGCGGGCCGGCGCGAGAACCTCGCCGACTTCGACCATCGGTTCGTCCTCGGGGACATCGCCGACGCGGCGGCGGTCACCGCAGCGCTGCCCGGCATCGACGCCGTCGTCAACTTCGCCGCCGAGACGCACGTGGACCGCTCGATCGCCGAGCCCGACGCCTTCGTGCGCACGCACGCGCTCGGCACGCACACGCTGCTCGAAGCCGCGCGCGCGGCCGGCGTCCGCTACCTGCAGGTGTCGACGGACGAGGTCTACGGCTCGATCGATGAAGGCACCTTCACCGAGACCTCGCCGCTCGCGCCGTCGTCGCCCTATTCAGCGACGAAGGCCGGCGCCGACCTGCTCGTCCTCTCCTACTTCCACACGTACGGGATGGAGACGGTGATCGTCCGCGGCTCCAACAACTACGGGCCGTACCAGTACCCGGAGAAGCTGATCCCGTTGATGGTGCTCAACGCGCTCCACGGTGACTCGCTGCCGGTCTACGGCGACGGGCAGCAGGTCCGCAACTGGATCCACGCGACGGACTTCGCCCGTGCGATCGGCCACGTCCTCGAACACGGCGTCCCCGGCGAGGTCTACAACGCCGGCGGTCCCGACGAATGTCCCAACCTCGAGGTCGTCAACCGCATCATCGCTGCGACGGGCGCGTCGACCGACCTCATCGAATACGTCGCCGACCGCCCCGGCCACGACGTCCGCTACTCCCTCTCCTCGGAGAAGGTGCGCGCGCTCGGCTGGGAGCCGCGGGTCGCCTTCGCCGAGGGCCTCGAGGAGACCGTCGGCTGGTATCGCGACAACGAGGCCTGGTGGGCGCCGATCCGCTCCGGCGATTACCGCGCCTACTACGAGCGCCAGTACGGCCGAGCGCTCAGCTAACCCTCAACCACCCTCAGGTGTACCTGGTACCTAGTTCGCTTGGCGAACTATCGGGCACGTCAGGCACGTCGGGCCGCCGTCGCCCTTGAGCGACAGCTCCGAGCCGTCGTACACGTGCACCTCGATACCGCGGGTCTCGAGCCGCTCGCGTAACGCGGGCACGCCTTCGACCATGACGACGACGCCCGGCCGGACACAGAGGATGTTGCAGCCCATGGCGAGGTACTCGTCGGGCGCGATCGCCAGCCAGTCGTAGCCGCGAGCACGGAGGTCCTCGAGCAGCCGGACCGGCATCAGCGGCTCGTAGACGACGAGCAGCCTCTCGTCGACGGCCGAGATCATCGACTGCAGGTGCAGGACGTGGTCGGGGCCGGCGTCGTGCGGCAGGTCGTAGGTGATCACATCGACGCCGGAGAGCTCGGTGACCGCCGCAGCGCCGGCGGCGTTCGTGCGGTAGCCGAGGCCGATCGCCATCGTTGCGTCGTCCAGCCAGAAGCGGTCGCCGCCGTCGGCCCAGGCGCCCTCGGGCAGACGGCCGAGGATCGGGACGCCAAGCCGCTCGAGCTCGGCTGCGATCAGGTCGGGCTCGGTCGAGCGGACCGGCTTGCGCATCTGCAGCGGGATGGCGCCGTCGGCGGTCAGCAGCACGGGGTCGTGCATGTAGACGGCATCGACCAGCCCGTCGACGGCGTCGGCGATCTCCACCTGGCAGCCGAGTTCCGACAGCAGCGCGCAGAACGCCTCGTGCTGCTCGGCCAGCAATGCGGGTTCAGGCGTGCGCCAACCTGCGCCGTCCCAGTCGCCGTCCAGCGCGGGCCGTCGGACGAGCACGTGCTCCAGTGGAGCGCTCATGGAGGTGACGCCGATGGTGCTAGCCCACCCGCAGCAGTCGGCCGCGGCTGTCGCCCTGCGCGTACGGCGTGCCGCCCTCGTAGAAGACGCTCCACCCCACCTCGTCCGAGAACGCCTGCACGACGAAGTAGTCCACGTCGGCATCCGAGCGGTTGACGCGCTGGTTGGCGGCCTTCAGCAGCTTGAACGGCGCCTGGACGTTGATCTCCTCGTAGCTGAGCGAACCCCCGCCGCCGGGTGCCGTGGAGCTCGACTGGATCTCCGGCACCTCCGCGTCGGCGTTGAAGTTCACGAAGACCTGCTTGTTGCCCTGGATCACCGAGGCGTTCAGGCGGTCGCGCCGGAAGGAGAGCGTGTAGATCTTGCCCGGCACCTCCTTCTCCATGACCTTGATCGCCGAGCGCAGGCCGGTGGGCGTGAAGAGCTTGCGGGCCGCGACCTGATCAGGGACCTTGCCGTCCCCCCGGTCGCCCGAACCGGAGCCGTTGCCGTTGAGGTCGTCGAAGACGTCGAAGGTGTCGCGGACCGAGTTGACGGTGTCCCGGCCTGCGTCGACGACCGAGTAGATCGCGAAGGCGATGCCGCCGAGCACCGCGAGCTGGATGAGCCACACGGCCGGGTTGCGACGCGGCCGCCATGTGCTGGGTGTGCTGCTGCTGGTGATGGCGGTACGGAACTCGGACGGCCCGCTGAATCCACTCTCGGCCGCGGCTGTCGCCGCCGACGGCTTGTCGGGAACGGGATTCGGGACCGGGTCGGGGACGGGATCGGGGTTGGGGACCGCGTCGGGATCGCCGGTGGATCCCCAGCCGAGGTCGCCGAGCCCCGCCTCGTCCTTCTTGCGCCCGAAGGCGTCGTACTCGCTCATCGAAGGCGGATCAGACCGGAAACGACGCCGGTTTTCAACCGAAGGAGTCGATCCGCCACTCGTCGTCCTCCTTGACGAACGAGAAGGTGCGGGTGACGTCCTCGCCGACCTGCTCGGAGGAGACCTCGGCCGTGGCCTCGGCTCCGTCCTCGCCGATCGTGACCTCTTTCACGTCGATGATGAAGCCGTCGGCGTCGCGGATCGCCTTCTTCACTTCTCCGGAGCAGCTGAGGTCGTCCGTCTCCGTGCCGGTGATCTCGTCCACGAGACGGTCGGAGAGCAGATCGCTGCAGACGGTGGCCTCTTCGCCGGCGGTGGCGGCGGTCGAAAGCTCGCCCACGACGTCGGCTACTGCCCCCTCTTCGCCCTTGAAGTCGCCGGTGTTGCCGGTCTGGGCGGCGCCACACCCGGCAACGGTCAGCGCGAGGGCGAACGCGACGAGTCGATGCATGGCCGCCAGTCTATGTTCCTGCTTATCTGTCCGTTGGTGTACATTTGAGAACGAGCATGTCTGAACGCGACACCGTCCCCCGCGGTCGCCACGCACCGCCGCTCGAGGTTCGCCAAGACCGACAGCTCCAGCGCCTGAGCGAGGCGGCCGCCGCCGTGTTCGCCAGGACGGGGTACGCGGACGCCACAGCGGAGGCCATTGCCCGCGAGGCCGGGATGTCCAAGGCGACGTTCTACGAGCACTTCGCCAACAAGGAGGACTGCATCCTCGCGCTGTTCGATCGCGCGATGGCCCGCATCCTCGGCGCGATGCAGGGCGCCGGAGCGGCACAGGCCGACATGGAACCGCGCGAGCGCTACCGGCAGTCGATCCAGGCGCTCCTGGGCGTGCTCGCCGAGTACCGCGACCACGCCCAGACGCTGCTGATCGAGATCGTCGGGGCCGGGCCGAAGGCGATGGAACGTCGCGACGCCGTGTTCGCAGCCATCGCCGGCTACATCTACGAGCGCAACAAGTCCGACGCCGAGGCCGGGCTTGCGCCCCGGATGGCTTCGCCTGACGACGCCTACGCCATCGTGGGCGCGACCGTCGAGCTCTTCTCGCGGCAGCTGCGGACCGGTGTGCCCGCCGATCTCGCCGAGCTCGAGCCGGTGGTCGACAGGCTGATCCGCGGCATCCTGCTCGCGGCCGACGGCGCGCCCGCCGCCGCGTAGCGCCTAGCTTCCTCGCGATGGCTTCTGCCGAGGCGGCTCCGCCGCCCGTGCTCGGGCTCGCGCACGTCGCGAGCTGCTCCTTTCTGGCGTCGCGGCTCGCCCCCTCGGGTCAGTTCTTCCTGGCGCTCGGCGGCGGGGTCTCGCTGGCGCGGGTCGGGCAGAAGCACGGTCTGCGCGCGGGGTACGGCGCGTCCATCGCCGCAATGGTGCAGACCGTCGCCCTGATCGGGCCGGCGCGCTTCAACGCCCCGCTCACCCAGGCGCTGAACGCGCCGGTGCTCGGCCACATGATCGGTCGCGGTAGATCCCGCGCGGCCCAACTCGCCGCTGTGCTGTCGATCCGGCTCGTGCACTACGCGCTGCTGAACGTCCTCTTCGTCGCGATCGTCGTGGGCGGCCTCGACGAGTTCGTCGACACCTACGACAGCGTCACGGACGGCATCGAGAAGGTGCTCTCGTTCCTGCTGCCGTTCGTCGACCGCGTGGCGATCTTCCCGTCGGGCCAGACGGCGGCGCTCGCCCTGACCGCCGTCGGATCGGTGCTCTACGGGCTGGCGTTCTCCACGATCCAGGTGCTCGTCTGCGGGCGCTCGCTGAACGCGTGGCCCGGGGAGAACGAGGTCGAGGAGGCGCCGCGTCCGGTCGTGCCCGCGGCGCACCGGCTCGGGGCGGTGCGCGTGTGGCTGGCGCCGGCCCTGGTGGCGGTGGCCTGGGCCGCAATGCTCCTGAAGAACCACTGGGTGGTGCTCGCGACGGTCGCCGGCGTCTTTCTGCTGCTGACGGTCGCGACGCGGGCGCGCAAGGCGGGCCGCACCGTCTGGCTCGTCGGCATCGTGCTCGCGGCGGTCCTGCTCGTCTTCGCGATGGTGCCGGCGATCATCGGCGCCGTCGACGTCGAGCCGGCCGCGCGCCGGGCGGTACGTGCCGCGCTGCTCGCTCTCACCGCCACCTGGGCGCGGGCGTTCGCCGGCTCGGACGGCCTGCGCGAGTTCGGCCGCCGCGTGCTCTGGTCCATTCGCCGCGTGCCGTCCGCTTCTGAAGCAGCCCGGATCACCGCTTCGCTGGAGTCCGATGCCGATCTGATGCCGGCCGCCAATGCTGCGATCGCGCGCTTCCGCGACGTGCCCTTCGAACCCGTGCCGCTCGCGGACGCGCTCACCGAGTGGGTCGCCGAGGAGTCGCGCCGCTACAAACCACCTTCGTGAGCCTCGCGGACGAGATCGTCCGCTGCCGGCGCTGCCCGCGCCTCGTGGAGTGGCGCGAGCAGGTCGCTCGCGAGAAGCGAGCCGCCTTCGCCGACGAGGAGTACTGGGGGCGGCCGGTGCCGGGCTTCGGCGACCCGGACGCGCGACTCGTCGTCGTCGGCCTGGCCCCCGCTGCTCACGGCGCCAACCGGACGGGGCGGATGTTCACGGGCGACCGGTCGGGCGACTTCCTCTATGCGGCGCTGCACCGGGCGGGCTTTGCCAACCAACCGACCTCGGTCAGTCGCGACGACGGCCTGGAGCTGACCGACTGCTTCATCACCGCCCCCGTGAAGTGCGCCCCGCCCCAGAACAAGCCGCTGCCCTCCGAACGCCACAACTGCGCACCCTGGCTGCACGCGGAGCTGGACGCGCTGAAACCGCAGGTCCTGCTCTGCCTGGGTGCGATCGGCTGGAACGCGACCCTCGCATCCCTCGATGCCCCGCGGCCGCGGACGAAGTTCGCCCACGGCGCCGAGACCGTGATCGGCGATCTCACCGTGCTCGGCTGCTTCCACGTCTCCCAGCAGAACACGTTCACCGGGCGCCTGACCGAGCCGATGATCGACGCGGTGCTCGCGCAGGCGCGCGAGAAGATTTCCTGAACGGCGCAACCCTCGGGGTGTCCGTGGGTTGACACCCTCGATGACCCGTCGCGGTGTCATGTCCGACGAGGCGGTGGACGTGGTGGAGGCCCTTCCGGAACTCCACGACTCCCTTCCGCTCGAGCGCAGGATCGCCGCCCGGCGCCAGCTGCGGGCTCGGGTGATGCTCCTGCGCCGCGGCCGTTGGGACGCCGCGCAGGACGCTTCTCTCGTCGAGGACGGCGCCGGCTTCCTCATCCTCGAGGGTGCGCTGATCCGTTGTGTGACCGCCGCCCACCGGACCTCTGGCGAGCTGCTGGGCCCCGGCGACGTGCTGCGTCCCTGCCACGACCCCTTCGACGAGGACGAGCGGTTCTCGCACTACTACCGCACGATCGCGGACGTGAGGATGGCGATCCTCGACGGTCGCGTGACCCGCGCCGCGGCGCTCGTCCCCGAACTCGTGCCGGCGCTGATCACCAGCATGACCCGCCGGTCGGGCAGCCTCTCCCGCCAGCTCGTGATCGTCCAGTCGCAGTCCGTCGAGGTGAGGATCCTCGTGACGCTCAACTACCTCGCCGAGCGCTGGGGCGTGATGACCCGCGACGGCGTCGTCCTCCCCGAGTTCCTCAGCCACGGGACACTCGCCCTGCTCCTCGGCGCCCGCCGCCCCAGCGTCACCTCCGCCATGGTCCGCCTCAGCGGCCGCGGCGAGGTCGAGCGCCGCCCCGACGGCCGCTGGCTCCTCGGCCGCCAGGTCGAGTCCCTCGTCGCCTAGATCCACTTCACAAAAGGGTCCGTCCCTTTTCTACGCTTCACAAAAGGGTCCGTCCCTTTCCGGAAGCACGCGGGCGCTTCACAAAAGGGACGGGCCATTTTGTGAAGCTGCGCGAGTTTTGATTCCGGCACTAGATTCCTGCGCTTGAGGAGACTCTTCGTCCTCGCTGCTCTCGCGGCGACGTGCATCACCGCGAGCGCGCGGGCCGACTACGTGGACCCGAGCGCGCTGCGCGAGGACCTGCGGACGCCGCGGGCGTTCGCGCTGCCCGCTCAGCGGCAGGCCGAGATCGTGACGCCGCCCGCGACGCCGCGGGCGAAGTGCAACGACGCGAGCCGGCCTGAGCCGTCGATCCAGGGGCGGCTGCCCAAGGAGGTCGTCGACTCCGGTGCGGCGGACGAGGGGTACTGGTGCAACCTCACTCAGATCGGTCATGCCGGCAGCACCGGCGGCTTCCGGGTCCATCGCTACATCGACCAGGCCGGACGGGAGTGCGCGTACTACGACACGGCGCTGCTCTTCCCGACGAACGCGCTCAGCCTGGCGGGTGAGCTGACCGGCGTCGCCGTGCTCGACATGAGCGACCCGACGAAGCCCAAGCGGGTGACGACGCTGCTCTCGCCGGCCATGCAGAGCCCGCACGAATCCCTGAACATCAGCGTCCAGCGCGGCATCCTGGCCGCCGTCCTGGGCAATCCCGGCGCGTATCCGGGCGGCATCGACGTCTACGACATCAGCGAGGACTGCCGCAACCCGCAGCTGAAGTCGGCCGCCTTCCTCGCCTCGCCGTTCGGGCACGAGAGCGGAATGGCGCCTGACGGCCAGACCTTCTACCCGACGTCGATCGGGACGGGCAACACCGTGGCGGTCGACATCTCCAATCCGAGCCTGCCGCGCACGCTCGTGGACGGTCGCTTCAACACGCACGGCATGACCGTCTCCGAGGACGGCAACCGCGGCTACCTGGCCACGGGCGACGGCCTCGTGATCGCCGACCTCTCCGACGTGCAGTCGCGCAAGCCCAACCCGCAGATGCGCGAGATCAGCCGGCTGACCTGGCCGACCATGACGATCCCGCAGGTCGCCATCCCGGTGAAGATCAAGGGCAAGGAGTACCTCGTCGAGGTCGACGAGTACTCGACCTCTGGAGAGGGCGGGAGCGTCGGCGGCAACGGCGCCGTCGTCGGCGCGGCACGCATGATCGACATCTCCGACGAGACCAAGCCGAAGGTCGTGGGCGACATGCGCCTCGCCGTCCATCAGCCCGAGAACCGCGAGGCCATCGCCGGCGACTACGGCGCGCAGAGTCCGGTGCAGGGCTATGCGGGCCACTACTGCAACGTCCCGCGCCGGGTGGATCCCGGAATCGTCGCCTGCTCGATGATCGCCTCCGGCCTGCGGGTCTTCGACATCCGCAACCCGGCGAAGCCGAAGGAGATCGCGTACTTCATGTCGCCGCCGTCGACCATCAGCGCGACGGGCGGGCCGATCATCGACGAACGCTCCAACTGGGCGATGTCGCAACCCGCGTTCGCGCCCGAGCGCGGCGAGATCTGGTACTCCGACGGCAACAGCGGCTTCTACACGCTCAAGATGGACCCCGCGGTCTGGCCCTTCCCCGAGGACGCCGGCTGCGTCGCCGACCGCGGCATCCGCTCGGCGCGCGTCGTGGCCAAGGGCGCAGGTGCCGGTGTGCAGCTGGAGCGCTCACGGTCGTTGCCGGTCCGAACGGACTTCTTCCGCGCCTCGCGCGGCAGGCGCGTCGTGTCCGAGCGCGTCCGCCGCCCGGGCGAGACGCTCCCGCCGGGCACGTACGTCGCGCGTCTGCGCATGCTGGACGGTGGCGCGATCGTCGACCAGCGCAACCTCGTCTTCGTGGTCACTGGCAAAGGAATCCGCGCAGTCGCGACGCATCAGTCGCGCGACACCTGCGGGCTGCTCGAGCGCTTCCGTCTCGCGCGCCCGGTGTTCGGCGGCACGGCCGGTACGCCGCTGAAGGCGAGCTTCCGGCTGGGGTCGAAGGCGGACGTCACGCTTTCGATCGTGCGTGGCGGGAAGACCATCCGCCGTGTGGTGAAGCGAGGCGTGTCGGGTGGCCGGGTCAACGTGCGGCCCAAAGGCCTTGCGCGCGGCCTCTACACCGTCCGGCTGCAGGCCGCCGGGGTCGACGAACAGGTCGCCGCGACGGTCGCCGTCCGTCGTCTATAGCGGACATCTCCTGACCGCTTTCGGCCGTACCTTGTAGGTATGGCGATGGAGGCGTTCACACCGCAGGTACGCGACTGGTTCGCCCGTGCCTTCGAGGCGCCGACCGAGGCGCAGCAGCAGGCGTGGCCGGCGATCGCCTCGGGTGCGCACACCCTGATCTCGGCGCCGACCGGGTCCGGCAAGACGTTGGCCGCCTTCCTCTGGGGGCTGGACCGCTTCGTCGCCGAGCCACCCCCGGCCGACCCGAAGGACCGCCGCACGCGGCTCGTCTACGTCTCCCCGCTGAAGGCACTGTCCTACGACGTCGAGCGCAACCTGCGCGCGCCGCTGCGCGGCATCGGGGCTGATGTGAAGGTGGCGGTGCGGACGGGCGACACACCGCAGAAGGAGCGCCGCGACATGCTGCGCGAGCCGCCCGACATCCTCATCACGACGCCCGAGTCGCTCTACCTGATGCTGACCTCGCAGGCGCGCAAGCTCTTCGAGGGGACGGAGTGGGTGATCCTCGACGAGATCCACGCGGTGGCGCAGACCAAGCGCGGCGCGCATCTCGCGATCACGCTCGAGCGGCTGGCCGCAGAGGCCGAGCAGGACGTCCAGCGCATCGGCCTGTCCGCTACGCAGAACCCGCTCGAAGAGGTCGGTCGCTTCATGGTCGGCCCCGGGCGCAAGTGCACGGTCGTCGACACCGGTGTGCGCAAGCCGATGGACCTCCAGATCCACGTCCCGGTCGAGTCGATGGTCGAACCCGACCAGTCCGACGCGCCGTCGATCGATCCGCTCGAGGGCGGAGAGGCGACGCGCAAGTCGATCTGGCCAGCGATCTATCCGAAGATCCTCGAGCTCGTCCAGGAGCACCGCTCGACGATCGTCTTCGTCAACAACCGGCGCGGCGCCGAGCGGCTCGCGCTGCGGTTGAACGATCTGGCGGAGAAGGACATCGCGCGCGCCCATCACGGGTCGCTGGCGCGCGAGGAGCGCGTCATCATCGAAGAGCAGCTGAAGGCCGGCGAGCTCCCCTGCCTGGTGGCGACGTCGTCGCTCGAGCTCGGCATCGACATGGGAGCCGTCGACCTCGTGCTGCAGGTGGAGTCGCCCAAGTCCGTCACGCGCGGGCTGCAGCGCATCGGCCGCGCCGGGCACGGCGTCGGCGAGGTCTCCAAGGGCCGCATCTTCCCCAAGTTCCGCGCCGACCTGCTCGAGACGACGGTTGTCGTCAAGCGCATGCGCGAGGGTTTGATCGAGACCACGGTCGTGCCGCGCAACCCGCTCGACGTGCTCGCCCAGCAGATCGTCGCGCTCGCCGCTTCCAACGAGGAAGGCATCGCGGTCGACGACATCTACGCGCTCGTCACCCGCACCTACTCCTACGCCGAGCTGTCGCGGGCGCAGCTCGAGAACGTGCTCGACATGCTCGACGGGCGTTACCCGAGTGAGGAGTTCGGCGAGCTGCGCGCGCGCATCGTGTGGGACCGTGTCGCGGGCACGATCCGCCCGCGCAAGGGCGCCCGCGCGCTGGCGATCACCAACGCCGGCACGATCCCGGACCGCGGCCTCTTCTCCGTCAACCTGCCCGACGGGCGCCGGGTCGGCGAGCTCGACGAGGAGATGGTCCACGAGGCCCGTCCGGGCCAGGTCTTCCTGCTCGGTGCGTCGTCCTGGCGGATCGAGGAGATCACCCGTGACCGGGTGATCGTCACGCCCGCGCCGGGCGCGCCCGGCGCCGTCCCGTTCTGGCGCGGCGACTCCGTCGGACGGCCGCGTGAGCTCGGCGAGGCCGTCGGCGCCTTCTCGCGCTGGGCCGTCGAGCAGGACGCGGCAACGCTCGAGGCCGACTACGACCTCGACCCGCTCGCCGCGCGCAATTTGCTCGACTACCTGCGCGAGCAGCAGGAGGCGACGCGTGTCGTACCTAGCGATCGGTCGATCGTCATCGAGCGCTTCCGGGACGAGATCGGCGACTGGCGGGTGTGCGTGCTGTCCCCATACGGCGGGCGTGTGCACGCGGCGTGGGCGCTCGCGCTGTCGGCCCGCATCCGCGATGAGTACGGCCTCGAGTCCGACGCGATCTGGTCCGACGACGGGATCATCGTCCACCTGCCTGACGCCGACGAACCGCCCGGGGCCGAGCTGATGCTGGTCGAGCCCGATCAGCTGGAGGATCTCGTCGTCGGCGAGCTCGGCGGGTCGTCGCTGTTCGGCGCGCGCTTCCGCGAGAACGCCGGCCGGGCGCTGTTGATCCCGCGCGCCTACCCCGGGCGGCGCACGCCGCTGTGGCAGCAGCGGCTGAAGTCGCAGACGCTGCTCGAGGTCGCGAAGAAGTACGGCCAGTTCCCGATCATCCTCGAGACCTACCGGGAATGCCTGCGCGACGTGCTGGACCTTCCGGGCCTCGAGGAGCTGCTGACCAAGCTGCACACGCGCGAGCTGTCGGTGGTCGAGGTGGAGACGCAGACTGCCTCGCCGTTCGCCTCGTCGCTGCTCTTCGACTACGTCGCGACGTACATGTACGAGGGCGACACGCCCAATGCCGAGCGCCGTGCCGCCGCACTGTCGCTCGACCGCGACCTGCTGCGCGAGCTGCTCGGCCAGGAGGAGCTGCGCGATCTGATCGACCCAGGCGCGCTCGACACGGTCGAGGCGGACCTTCAGCGGCTCTCGGAGCGCACGCGGGCGCAGGACCCCGACGCCGCGCACGACGTGCTGCGCCGGGTCGGTGACCTGACCGCGGCCGAGCTGCTCGCGCGCTGCACCGGCGACTACCTGTCCGATCTCGAGGCGGACCGCCGCGCGATCCCGATCCGGGTCGGCGGCGAGGAGCGCTGGATCGCCTCGGAGGATGCAGGCCTCTATCGGGACGCCTTCGGCGTGGTGCCGAGCGGCGGCGTGGCGGCCGCCTTCCTGGAGGACGTGCCGGACGCCCGCGAACGGGTCGTGCGGCGGTGGGCGCGGACCCACGGTCCCTTCGAGACGTCCGCGCTGCGGTCGCGCTACGGCGTCGATCTCTCCGCCGTGCTCGAGGCGCTGGAGCGCGACGGCCAGCTGGTGCGCGGCGAGCTGCGGCCGGGCGGCACTGCGCGCGAGTGGTGCGACCCCGAGGTGCTGCGGCGGCTGCGGCGCGCCTCCCTCGCCGTCCTGCGGAAGGAGATCGAGCCCGCCGACCAGCGCGCCCTCGGTCGCTTCTACCCGAGCTGGCAGGGCGTCGACCGCCACCCGCCCACCGGCGCCGGGGTCGACCGCCTGCGCGAGGTGCTCGTGCCGCTGCAGGGGCTCGCCCTGCCCGCCGATGTCTGGGAGCGCGACGTGCTGCCGCGGCGCGTCGGCGCCTACTCGCCTGCGTGGCTGGACCAGCTGTGCGCGTCCGGCGAGGTCGTCTGGGTCGGCGCAGGCTCGCTCGGTCGCAACAGCGGCCGGGTCGCGCTCTACTTCCGCGAGGATGCCCGTTTCATCGGTCCCCCGAAGCCGGGGGTGCTCGGCGAGGAGGAGATCCATGAGCGGGTACGTGATCGCCTCCGCGCCGGCGCCTGCTTCTTCACCGACCTGCTCGTCGACATCGCCGGCGTTCCGGCCGAGGAGATCCAGACGGCGGTCTGGGATCTCGTCTGGGCGGGCGAGGTCACCAATGACGCGTGGGCCCCGCTGCGGTCACCGAAGCTCGTGCAGGCCTCGCAGCGCGCGCGGGTCGACCGGCGCGCCCGCTTCAACGCGCGCAAGCGCGGCGCGCAGCCATCCGTGCAGGGCCGTTGGTCTCTGACCGAGTCGCTCTTCCGCGGTGACGATCCGATGGCCCAGCGACGCGCTCAGGCCGAGCTGCTGCTCGAGCGCTACGGCATCGTCACCCGCGAGCAGGTCCTCGCCGAGGGCATCGCCGGCGGCTTCTCCGTCCTCTACGACTCGTTCGCGCAGATGGAGACGCTTGGCGCGTGCCGGCGCGGCTACTTCATCGAGGGGCTCGGCGGCGCGCAGTTCGCCCTGCCGGGCGCGGTCGAGCGGTTGCGGGCGCAGCGCGACGACGACAAGGAGCGCCCCCAGGTGCTCGCCGCGACAGACCCGGCGCAGCCCTACGGCGGCGTGCTCAAGTGGCCGCAGCTCGAAGGCCGTTCACCGGCCCGAGCGGCGGGCGCGTACGTCGTGCTGTCCGGGCGGCGACCCCGTGCTCTACGTCGAGCGCGGCGGCAAGGGGCTGCAGGTGCTCGTCGATGCGCTCGACGAGCGAATCGGTCCGTCGCTCGCCGAGCTGGCCGACACCGTCCACCGCGGGCGCATCAAGCGACTGGCACTCGAGCGGATCGACGGGGAGCCGGTCGTCGGCTCCGAATGGGAGGGCGCGCTCATCGAGCTCGGCTTCCGCTCGGGCACCAGCAAGCTCACGCTGTCCGCCTGAGCAGCAACCGGCGCTCGGGGCCCTCGGGAGTGAGGGCGATCGCGCGATCGAGCTCGACGGTGGCCTCACCGCGCGCGGCCGAGCCGGCGCAGGAACTCGGCCCGGGTCGCGTGGAAGTAGCGGTAGCCGTCGAGTTCCAAGTCGTCCACGATCCGCAGTCCGGCGGCCACGTCACCGGACTCCGCGACCGCGACCGCGCGGTTGAGCTCGACGACCGGCGACCCGGTGAGCGCCGAGAGCTCGCCGTAGAGCGCGGCGATCTGCACCCAGTCGCGCGGCGCCTCGCAGTGCACCGCGGCGATCGCGGCCTGCAGCACGTACTGGCCGCGCCCGCGCAGCGCGATCGCTCGCTCCAGCGTCACCCGGCCGGACGTGACGAGCGCTGAGTCGTAGTCGCGCGGATCCTGGTCCTCCAGCAGGACGAGCTCACCGTCGCGCATCCGAGCCGAGCGGCGCGCGTGATGCAGGCGCATCAGTGCGAGCAGGCCGTGGGCCTCGGGCTCGTCGGGCATCAGCTCGGTGATCGCGCCGCCGAGCCACAGGGCCTCCTCGGCCATGTCCGCCTCGCCGTCGTAGCCGGCGTTGAAGATCAGGTAGACGACGGCGAGCACCGCCGCCATCCGGTCGGGCAGCTGCTCGTCCGGCGGGACCCGGAACGGGATGCCGGCCACGCGGATCTTGCGCTTGGCCCGCACGAGTCGCTGGGCCATCGTCGCCTGGTCGACCAGGAACGCGGCCGCAATGGACTCCGTGGCGAGGCCGCCCACGGTGCGCAGCGTCAGCGCGACCTGCGCCTCGGTTCCCAGCGCCGGGTGGCAGCAGGTGAACAGCAGCGCGAGGCGCTCGTCGGTGAAGGTGTCGGGCAACTCGTCCTCTGTGCTCGTCGGGACGTCCAGTTCGCGCAACTTGTCCGCGCCGACACGCTCGCGGCGGATGCGGTCGACGGCGCGGTTGCGAGCCGTGGTGACCAGCCAGGCGGCCGGGTGGTCGGGGACCCCGTCGGCGGGCCAGCGCTCGGCCGCGATGGCGAAGGCGTCCTGGGCGGCCTCCTCGGCGCGATCGAAGTCGCCGAGGAAGCCGACCAGGGCCGCCACCACGCGGCCCCACTCGTCGCGGAAGACGCGGTCTACCACTCCTTGACCGGCCTGATCTCGACGCCGCCGCCGAGGCGCGCGGCCGGGATGCGGGCGGCGACGGCGATCGCCGTGTCGAGGTCGTCGGCCTCGAAGACGGCGTAGCCACCGATGGCGTCCTTGGCCTCGGCGTACGGGCCGTCGGTCACGAGCGTCTCACCGTTGCTCACGCGGACGGTGGTGGCGGTGTCGGGCTCCTCCATCCCGTTGCCGGGCGTCAGCCCGGGCGTCTGGTTGAGCGCCTTGTAGTCCGCGTAGATCTGGCCCTGCTCCTCGGGGCTCAGCTCGTCCCAATTCGGGCGGCCGGGGCGGGGCGTGTCGCCCTGGTGGATCAGCAGCATGTACTTCATGGAAATGCACCTCCGATTGTGGTTGTTCGTCCATGAGACGAACGGTCTGCGCGGAAATCGACACCCGTACCGTCAAAGAAGTGCCTGAGGGCGACACGATCCACTACGCAGCCAACCGGATCCGGCCGGTTCTGGAAGGCCACGTGCCCGACGAGATCCGCACGCCGCACCGGCGCTTCGCCCGTGACCGCTGGCCTGAGCGCCTGTCCGGGCAGCGCGTGCTGTCGGTCGACGCCCGCGGCAAGCACCTGATGATCCGCTTCGAGAACCGGCTCACGATCCACAGCCATCTGCGCATGACCGGGTCGTGGCAGGTGGTGCCGCTGGGCGCCGAGTGGCGGCGCCACCCACGGCGGGCGTGGCTCGTCATGCGCCGCGGTGATCGCGAGGTCATCCAGTTCGATGGGCCGGTGCTCGATTTGATGACGGACTCACGGACGCGGCTCGATCAGCGCATCGCCGGCCTCGGGCCGGACGTCGTCGCGCCCGCTCCCTTCGATGAAGGGGACTTCCTGCGCCGCTTGCGTCACGACGACCCGACGCGGCCGATCGGCGACACGCTGCTCGACCAGCGCGTCGTCGCGGGGATGGGGACCGTCTGGCGCTCGGAGGCCTGCTGGCGGGCCGAGGTGGACCCGTGGCGGGCGACGTCTTCAATCACTGATGAGGAAGCGCTGCTTCTCTGCTCGTCCGTGCGGCCCCTCATGCAGAAATCGGCCCTGGACGGTTTCCAGAACCGCGACCAGCAGGTCTACAACCGTGCAGGCAAGGCGTGCAACCGCTGCCGGACGCGGATCAAGCGCGCGACCCAGGGCGACGACAACCGGCCGCTCTTCTGGTGCCCCGGATGCCAGCGCTGAGGGTCGGTCATAAGGGCGCGGACCTGATCGTGCCCGGCAACACGCTCGCGTCCTTCGACGCCGCCGTGGAGGCCGGCGTCGACATGATCGAGTTCGACGTCCTTCCCGTGGACGGGCGCCTGGTGCTCGCCCATGACTACACCTGCGATCTGAGCGCCGCGCCGTCGCTGGAGGAGGGCCTCGACCATCTGGCGGACACCGGCATCCCGCTCGACGTCGATCTCAAGCTGCCGGGCTACGAGGAACGGGTCGTGGCGGCACTCGGCGAGCGTGGCCTGCTCACGCGCACGCTCATCTCATCGATGGAGCGCTCGAGCCTGCGCACGATCCGGGCACTCGATCCGGAGATCAAGCTGGGGTGGTCCGTCCCGAAGGCCCGGCGCGACTACACCGCGTCGCTGTTCACCATGGTCCCCGCCGCCGGCCTCCTCGCCCTCGCGCGCCAGACCTTCCCACGCCGCGCCGCCATCGAGATCCGCTCGGGCTTCTGCGACGCGATCATGGCCTTCCACCGGCTCGTCACGCCGCGCCTTGCGGCGACGGTCAAGGAAGCGGGCGGAGAGCTCTACGCCTGGACCGTCGACTCCGCCACCGACATCCTTCGCCTCGAGTCCTACGGCGTCACGGGGGTCATCACGAACGACCCCCGCCTCTTCGGCACCAACTAGTCCGACCGAATCCGCCGCTGGCGCACTAGGAGGGGTGATGACACCCCTAACTGCGCTAGCTCGCTTTGTCGAGCCACGACACGACGTTGTCTCAACCGCCGAGTTGCGGTCGCTGGAGTTCACCAAGGACGCGATCAAGTGGCTTGTGCGAGACGAGCGGATCTTCCCGGTCTATCGCGGCGTGTACGTCGTTGGGAGGCCGACACTGACTCGCGAAGGCCGCTGGATGGCGGCCACGCTCGCCGCTCCGAAGGGCTCGGCGCTTGGCCATGTCAGCGGCGCAGTGCTCTTGGATCTGCTGACGTACGAATCCGGTTGGCCTCATGTGATCGTCCCAGGTGGGCGCAGCAACCGGGGCCGCAAGGGGATCGTTACCCATCGATCCTTGGATATCACCGAGGAAGAGGTGGAGGTACGCGATTCCATCCGCACGACGACCGTCCTGCGAACCCTGATCGACCTGTCCCGCTGCCGCCTTCCAGATCGTCCTCTCAATGCTGCAGTTCGCCAGGCCGCGCGCATCCACCACGCCGACTTGCAACAGCTACGCGGGCTCCCGCGCCTCGACAAGATCGTGCGGCTTTACGACCCGCTGACGGCGATGACCGAAAGTGAACTG
The DNA here is from genome assembly GCA_963759945.1 of uncultured Solirubrobacteraceae bacterium. Lineage (GTDB taxonomy): Bacteria > Actinomycetota > Thermoleophilia > Solirubrobacterales > Solirubrobacteraceae > DATLGB01. Next base: position 27,795 of record CAVXBH010000010.1, read on the forward strand.
GAGGTCCGGTTCATCGAGATGTGCGTCCGTTATCGGCCTGCCGATGCCAACGCCTCAGGTTCGATTCGGCGCGTTTCGGGCCGACTTCGTCTTCGAGGAGGGACGTCTGGCGATCGAATGCCAGAGCCGCCGGTGGCACGGAAACGACGTCAACCACAAGACAGACCGCGAGAAGGCGCGGGTCATCAAAGCCGCCGGCTACGAACTTCTGCCCTTCACCTGGGCGGAGATCGTCTACGAGCCGGCCATGGTCGCCGCGGAGATTCGCGCAGCGCTCAGCCGGCTGGCGCACTTGGGTGCGTCATCACGCACCTAACTGCGCCAGTCAGGCGATCTCGCAGAGGCCGGCGGAGTAGCTCTTCGGGTCTGCGCCGGCGGTGGACTTGTGGCCGGGCTCGGTGAAGCGGGTCTGGAAGTGGCGGACCTCGCCGGCTCGTATCCAGCGGAAGCGGACGACGCCGCGGAGCTCGTGGGAGCCGCCGTCGGTCGGCGGCAGGAAGGTGAAGTTCTGGCCGGACTCGACGACCTGGCGGATCGTGCGGCCCACGGTCTGCCAGCCGGAGTCCGAACTGCGCTTGGCGTAGCGCCACTGGCCGTCGGCGCGGTACTGGACACGGAAGCGCATCTGGAGCTTCGAGCTCTTGTCGCCGAGGCCGGGCATCGAGCCGCGGACGCCGATCGTGTTCGGGTGTCCGGCGGTGTCGCAGACGTTGATCGTCGCCCAGAGATCGTCCGAGCGAACGAGGTCCGTCGGCTTGGGTTCGGCGGCGAGCCGGAAGGGCGAGGTGCTGGCGGAGCCGCCCGCGGACGCGACCACCACGGTGGCGGCGGCGATCACGAGCAGGGGGATGCGGCGCGTGTCCATGCCCTTTCACAAACGCACGCGTCGGCCGAACGTTGCGGTTCGTGTGATGACCGGTCGCGTTCGGGCGTAGCGTTCGCGTGACCAGCACCTTGACCCTCCCTACTACCGCATCCCGGTCAGCGCCCGCGCTGGACTTCGAAGCGCTGTACCGGAACGCGCGCGACGACATCTACGCGTACGTGGCCACGCTCCTGCGTGACCGGTCCGCCGCCGAGGACGTCACCGCCGCCGCTTTCGAGCGTGCATACCGGCGTCAGAACTCCTTCGATCCCGAGCGCGGCACCGGCCGAGCGTGGATGTTCGGCATCGCCCGGCACGCCGCGCTCGACGAGCTGCGCCGGCGCAAGCGTCAGGCGTCGATGCCCGTCGACCCTGTCGACGAGTCGACCGTCGGCGACCAGGACTTCGCCACGACGGTCATCGACCGCGCTGCTCTCCGGGCCGCGCTCGGGACCTTGCAGGTCCGCGATCGCGAGCTGATCGCACTTCGCTTCCACGCCGGGCTCGACACCGCAGAGGTGGCCGGCGTCCTGGGGATCTCGGCGACCAACGCCGGGACCCAGCTCCATCGTGCCATGACCAAGCTTCGGGAGGCCATGAATGCCCACTGACCTGAAGGAATTCGACGACCTGATCGCGGCGCTGCAGGACGAGCGGCCGCAGATCGACCCGGGCTTCGCCCGCGAACTCGACACCCGCGCCGCTGCCGGCTTTCCGAAGTCGGGGCGGCGCTGGCGGTTCCCCTTCCCCAAGATCTCGCTGATGGTCGGCGCGCCCGCGGCGGCATTCTCCGTCGTGATCGCGCTCGTGGTCGCGGCTGCGCTGTTCAGCGGGGGGACATCGGACGATCCGAGCGGCGGCAGCACCGCGGCGTCGGACGAGAGCGGCGGCGCGTCGGTGGCCGCGGCACCGGAGCCCGAGGTGGCAAAAGGCAGCGTCGAGGAGTTCTCCGCGCCGCTGCCGCAGGCCGATGCCCAGGCGTCCAGGCGCGAGGTGCTGCCTTCGGTCGGCGCCCTGAACGACGCGGCCAAGGCGCCGGGCACGGCCGCGGTCGGCCAGGGCCGCCAGGGCCGCCTCGAGGAGCTGAGCGCCAACCTGACGCTCGTCGCTCCGGCCGGCGAGATCGCCTCCGTCGGCGACCGCATCCTGTCGACCACGGACGAGATCGGCGGCTTCGTCGTCTCCTCCTCCGTGCGTTCGACGGACGGCACGGGCGGCGGCGGCTCGTTCCAGCTGCGCATCCCGACCGACAGGCTCGACGATGCGATCTCGCGCCTCTCGAAGATCGCCCACGTGCGTGAGCGTTCACAGGGCACGCTGGACATCACCTCCGAGCGCAACGTCGCCCGGGAGCGCCTGGAGGAGTCGCGCGCCGAGCGCGTCTCGCTGCTCCAGCGCCTCGAGGACGCCGGCACGGACTACGAGGTGGACGCGCTGCAGCAGCAGATCGCCGTGATCAACGACGCGATCGGCCGCTACCGCGCCGACCTCACCCGCGTGGTCCGCCGGGCCCAGTTCGCCGCCGTCGACGTGACGCTGATGGCAGCGGGCGAGGACGAGCTCATCGTCCCCGACGACGGCAAGTGGACTCCCGGCGACGCGCTGCGCGACGCCGGCCGGGTCCTCGAGGTCATCGCGGGCGGCGTGGTCATCGGCCTCGCGGTGCTCATTCCGCTGCTGATGCTGGGCGGCGCGGCCCTCGTCACACGGCGCTTCACAGGGCGCCGAGGACGCGAGCGCGTGCTCGACGCGGTGTGAGCAGGTAGAACTACGCGCATGGGCGCGACGACGCAGGAGATGATCGAGCTCCTCGCCAAGGTCCCTGCGTTCGAGCGGCTCACCCCGGACGACCTCGAGCGGGTCGCCGGGGTGGCCGTGCCTCGGCGCTTCGGCGCGCACGAAACGGTCTTCCGCGAGCACGACGATTCCGACACGTGTTACGTGGTGCGCTCCGGTCACGGCCGGGCGCTGCGTGAGCACACCGACGGCCGTCAGATCACCCTCGCCCAGTTCGGCCCGGGCGACATCTTCGGCGAGCTGGCGATGTTCTCGTCCGAGCGGCGCTCGGCCACGGTCGAGGCGATCGACGACCTCGAGGTCATCGCGATCCTCGGAGATGACATGCGGCGGTTGATGCGCCGCCACCCCGACATCGCAGTCGCGCTGGTGATCGCCCTCGGCCGCCGGCTGCGTGAGGCGAACGAGCGGCTCGCCCGCCAGTCCTTCCAGACCGTGCAGAGCCGGGTGGCCACCGTCCTCGGCGACCTCGTGCGCCAGGTCAGCGCGGAGGGCGCGGGCGAGACGACCGATGTGCTCGTCATCGCCACCCAGGCCGAGGTCGCCCAGCTCGCCGGCTCCTCGCGCGAGTCGGCCAGCCGCTTCCTCGCCGTCCTCGAGCGCGCCGGGATCGTCACGCAGGGCCGTGGCCGGCTGACCGTCCACGACCCGGACGCCCTGCAGCGGTATGTCTTCTGAGCCGCCGCGCAATCGGCGCCGCCGGGGTGGACGGGTCCTGATCGAGCAGTCCTACGGCGGGGTGGTGGTGCGAGGCGACGAGGTCGTCACCATCGTCCCGCGCGGCAAGCGCGCGCTCGCGCTGCCCAAGGGCGGACCCGAGGACGGCGAGGCGCCCGAGGAGACCGCGACCCGTGAGGTGCGCGAGGAGACCGGCGTCACCGCCCGCGTTCGCGCGCCCCTGGGCGACGTCACCTACCACTACCGACGCTCTGGCCGCCGGATCCGCAAAACGGTCTCGTTCTTCCTGCTGGACTACATCGAGGGTTCCACGGACGACCACGATCATGAGGTCACCGAGGCCCGCTGGGTCCCCATCCAGTCCGCCCGTTCCGAGCTCACCTACCCCGGGGAGCGCGACATGGTCGAGAACGCGATCCGCCTGCTCGCAGACGGCAAGGACCAATAGAGTCCAGCGCCGCGTGCAGGCGCTCAACTTCTACTCCCAGATCTTCGCCGACCAGATGAAGCGCGGCCGCAAGACGGCCACGATCCGGCTCGGCGACAAGCGCCACAAGTACCGCAAGAACCAGGTCGTGATGGTCACGGTCGGCTACCAGTACTCGCCGCGCGAGAAGGTCTTCAACGCCGTCATCGACAACGTCGAGGTCAAGAAGGTCTCAGAGCTGTCGCCGCGCGACATCGAGCACGACAACCCGGAGTTCCGCCGGGCCGACGAGCTCATGCACTTCATGGAGCAGATCTACGGCCGCGAGGTCACGATCGAGGACACCGTCACGGTCGTCCGCTTCTCCCGCATCATCGAGCATCCGCCCGACTACCGCGATCACCTGCGCGGCGTCGGCGGCGCGCAGAACTAGTCGGTACTAGCGCTTCTTAGGCACCGTCACGACGCGGGGCGTGCCGAGGTCGAGCACCTCGGCCTTGGCGGTGACCGCACGCGGGGTGACCAGGTACTTGCCGGGCTTGAGGCGCTTGCCGTCGACCTTGAGGTCCCACTTGACCTTGTCGGCGCCCTTCGCGAACCTGCCGAACGGAACCCGCCCGACGAGCTTGAGCTTCGGCGCGCTGCGGCCCAGCACCTTGTGCTTGCCGACGATGCGCTGGACGAGGATGCCCACGGAGGTCGGCCCCGTGGTCGTGAACCGCACCGTGGTCCCGGTTATCTGCGTCGACACGAAGTTCGGAACGATCTGAAGGGCGATCGACCCCTCTTCGCGACCGGTGATGTCAAGCGACGGATTCGATGACGCGGTCGGGAGCCCGACTCCCTGATCGTTGAGCAGCAGCTGCGTCTGCGTGTCCCAGACGTACAGACGCGCGAGACCACTCGTCGGCTTGCGGATGAACGCGAGGTACCGGCCGCCCACCGCGAACTCGGGACGCGAGACCTCGGTGTTCGGCGCGTTGACCACCGCGGGCAGCGCCGCAACCGTCCCGTTCCCGCTGAGCGTGGCGGCGAGCAAAGCCATCGTCGGCGGGGTCGCACGCTCCACGACCACGGAGCCGGTTTCAGTGGAGATCGCCGGATGGATCGCGTTGTTGATGAAGAAGCTGGCCTGTCCGCTCACCGTGGTGCTGCCACCCGTAACCGCCGACCGTTGGCTCGAGTAGGTCCGCGTCGTGCTGCCCGGCACGATCGTGACGTGCCGTGTGCGGCTCAGCGTGCCTCCGGAGGTAGCACCGGGCAGGACGACGGTCGTCTTGGGGAACGGGCCGCCGGGGAAGCCGCTTACGGAGGTGGTGGTCGCGCGCGGCGCGGACCCGCCCGACCCGTCGGGCTGGAAGACGCGGCCGGTGACCACGGTCGCGTTCCCGGAGAAGTTCGGCGTGCCGACCTGCTCGGTCTGGGCCTCGATGCCCGAGAACAGCTGCGCCGCGGCGCCGGACGCAAGGTCGGTCAGGACGATCTGGGTGGTGCCGGCCATCCGGTCTTCGCGCACGAACACGAGCCGCCTGCCGTCAGGGCTTATCGCGGGATGGAACTCGTTCGCCGCCGTATTGACGCCCGTCGGCAGGGTCTGCTGCGCACCCGTGGCGACGTTGAACTTGACGAGGTCCAGCTGCGCCGCGCCGCTGGGCGCCGGCAGCTCGAAGGTCGCGAACATGTCCGCCCGGGCGGGGGAAGCGGCCACGATCAGCAGGCCGAGAGCGAGAGCGGCAACGCGACAGCGGGCAGGCATGGGCCGACCGTACTCTCGTGGCCCGCGGCTGTGGGTTTTTCAGCGCGCGGAGCCGTACCGCGGCCGCACCGGCGCGGCGTGCTTGGCTCGCCACGAGGCGCCGTGCCAGGCGGCGTTGGCCGCGAGCAGGGAGACGGCGAACGCGATGACCACGCCGTAGTGCAGGCGCAGCGGCGCGTCGGAGCCCGGATGGGCGACCGCGAGGCCGATGACGAGCACCGGGAGCGCGAGTGCGACGGCGCGCAGAAGGTCCTCGACGGTCTTGCGCGCGGCATTGGCGGAGATCAGCAGCCCCAGCACGGCGACCACGGCAACCGCCGCAAGCAGGAAGACGCGACCTCCGCCGACGGCGTCGTCACCGTCCACCATTCCCTTCGCGCTCGTGGCGAAGACGTGGCCGACCTGCCAGGCGCCGCGCTCGATGGGCCCGTCGTCCGGGTTCGGGGCCTCCGCCGGTGCGGCGAACCACGGGAGCGAGAGGGTGGCGAGCAGGCCGAGGCCGGCAAGCACCGCGAGGATCAGGTTCGTAGGGGGGTTCAGCTGCCGCATTGGTCGTCATATCGGCAGGAAGACGCATGTTCCCGAAGTGTTGGCACTCTCTATGGCCGAGTGCCAAACGGCGCTACACTTCGGGTCACGCGTTGGCACTCCACACTCGAGAGTGCCGACTGCAGCTTTGCAAAACACCTGAGTGGAGGTCTTCACCGCATGAAGCTCAAGCCGCTGGGCGATCGACTGATCGTCAAGGCACTGGAGGAGGAAGAACTGACGTCCTCCGGCATCGTTCTTCCCGACACCGCCAAGGAGAAGCCCCAGAAGGGCAAGGTCCTGGCCGTCGGTGACGGCAAGTGGGACGAGGATGGCGAGAAGCGCATCCCGTTGGACGTCGTCGAAGGCGACGAGGTCCTCTACTCCAAGTACGGCGGCACGGAGATCAAGGTGGAGGGCGAGGATCTCCTCGTGCTCCGCGAGTCCGACGTGCTGGCCAAGCTCGAGAACTAGGAGACATACACATGGCTCACAAGGAACTGAAGTACGACGTCGACGCACGCAAGGCCCTCGAGCTGGGTGTGGACGCCGTCGCCAACGCCGTCAAGGTCACCCTCGGCCCGCGCGGCCGCTACGTGGTGCTCGACAAGAAGTTCGGCGCCCCGACGATCACCAACGACGGTGTGACCATCGCTCGTGAGATCGAGGTCGAGGACGTCTTCCAGAACCAGGGCGCCCAGCTCGTCCGCGAGGTCGCCACGGCGACCAACGACGTCGCCGGCGACGGCACGACGACCGCGACGGTGCTCGCCCAGGCGATCGTCCGCCAGGGCCTGAAGAACGTCACCGCCGGCGCCAACCCGCTCGCCCTCAAGAAGGGCATCGAGCAGGCCGTCAACGCTGTCGTCGCCAACATCGCCGAGCAGTCGACCGAGGTCGACGGCAAGGACCAGATCGCTCGCGTCGCCACCATCTCGGCCGGCGACGAGGAGATCGGCGACGTCATCGCCGACGCGATCGACAAGGTCGGCAAGGACGGCGTGGTGAACGTCGAGGAGGGCCAGACGTTCGGCATGGACCTCGAGTTCACCGAGGGCATGCAGTTCGACAAGGGCTACATCTCGCCCTACATGGTCACCGACCAGGAGCGCATGGAGGCGACCCTCGAGGATCCCTACATCCTCATCGCCAACCAGAAGATCGGCTCCGTCCGGGACGTGCTTCCCGTGCTCGAGCAGGTCATCCAGTCCGGCAAGCCGCTGCTGATCATCGCCGAGGACGTCGAGGGCGAGGCCCTCGCGACCCTGGTGGTCAACAAGCTGCGCGGCACCTTCACGGGCGTCGCGGTCAAGGCCCCGGGCTTCGGCGACCGCCGCAAGCGCATGCTCGAGGACATCGCCATCCTGTCGGGCGGCGAGGTCATCACCGAGGAGATGGGTCTCAAGCTCGAGAACACCCAGCTCTCGCAGCTCGGCCGCGCCCGTCGCGTGGTCGTCGCCAAGGACACCACCACCGTCGTCGACGGTGCCGGTGACGCCGAGGCGATCAAGGGCCGCATCAACCAGATCAAGGCCGAGGTCGAGAACACCGACTCCGACTTCGATCGCGAGAAGCTCCAGGAGCGCCTCGCGAAGCTCTCGGGCGGTGTCGCCGTCGTCAAGGTCGGCGCGGCCACCGAGACCGAGATGAAGGAGAAGAAGCACCGCGTCGAGGACGCGCTGCAGGCCACCCGCGCCGCTCTCGAAGAGGGCATCGTGGCCGGCGGCGGCGTCGCCCTCATGCGGGCGACGGACGCCATCGACCTCGACCAGTTCATCGGCGAGGACGTCAAGACCGGCGGGCGCATCATCCTGCGCGCGCTGGAGGAGCCGCTCCGTCAGATCTCCGAGAACGCCGGGCTCGAGGGCTCCGTCGTGGTCAACGAGGTCAAGAAGTCCAGCGGTGCCCAGGGCCTCAACGCCGCGACCGGCGAGTACGAGGACCTGATCGCGGCCGGCGTCATCGACCCGGCCATGGTCACGCGCTCCGCGCTGCAGAACGCGGCCTCCATCGCCAAGAACATCCTCACGACCGAGGCCATCGTGGCCGAGGTGCCGGAGAAGGATGGCGGCGGCGGTATGGGCGGCGGCATGCCCGACATGTCGGGGATGATGTAGCCAGCCCCAGCGCCTCGCGCTGACGACTTTCGAGGGCCCGCGAGAGCGGGCCCTCGGTCGTTAACACGCTCAGCGCCGGCGCTGGTGGCCGGTGGATGCGCGCAGATGGCTGGTGAGGGAGGGGGAGTGTCGCCTCCTTGCCGCGAGCTACCTCAGGACGACGCCCCGGCGATTAACCCGCCGAACCTCTGAGCTCCTGCGGAGGTTCGTCGTTTTAGTCGCGGTATGCGCGATTAAGACGCCGAACCTCGCTGCCGACACGCAGGTTCGCTGCCTTAAGCGCGGTTACGGCGGCGAATCTAGGTAGCTCGTGGCAGGGTCGGCCACTCCCCCGCCCTTACCAGCCCATTTGCGCGTTCACGACCCGCCGCCAACGCTCCGAACTGAGCGTGCTAGCCCGGCCGCAGCGTCACGAGCAGCGTCCCGGCCACGAGCAGCACGATCCCAGCGATCGCCGTGCCGCTGACCGCGATCTTCTGGACGCCGAACCAGCCGTTCCAGTCCATCACCGCTGACATGGCGAGCTGCGTGGTCAGCAGCCCGGCTGTGAGCGCGGTCGCGCCCAGCGGCTTGATCAGGGCGATCGAGCCGCCGACCACGGCGGCACCGGCGATCCCGCCGAGCAGGTGCACGGGCCGGAAGGCGGAGAGGTCACCGAGGCGGCTGACGTCACCCGACGTGGCGAGGATCACCGCGATGATGAGGCTCGCCGTCAGCAGGCTCGCCAGCGCGGCGACGAGCGCGCCCGTGTGGCGTGAGAGCAGCGCGTTGGTCGCCGGCTGGATCGCCACCAGCGCGCCGATCGCGAGCGTCAGGACGAGTGCGAAGCCGCGATCCATCCCTGTTGGGTTCGGCCCAGCGCTATACGTCCCTTCATGACGCCCGCCGATATCCGCGAGCGGATCGAGCTCGTCGCATCGAAGACCGGTTTCGTGCCGAACATCTTCACCGCCCTTGCCGAGCGACCGGACGAGTTCCGCGCGTTCATGGCCTACCACGACGCCGTCATGGAGTCAGACAGCGGTCTGACCAAGGCCGAGCGCGAGATGATCGTCGTGGCCACGAGCGCGGCCTGGGACTGTCCCTACTGCGTGATCGCCCACGGCGCGATCGTCCGCATCCGCACCAAGGACCCGCTGCTCGCCGACTACCTGGCGACGGACTACAAGCGAGCGGACGTCACCCCCCGCCAGCGCGCGATGCTCGACTACGCGGTCAAGCTCTCCGTGCGCCCGCAGGACGTCGGGACCGAGGACCGCGAGCGCCTGACCGCCGCCGGGTTCAGCGAGGACGACGTCTGGGACATCGCCTCCGTGGTCGCGCTGTTCGCGCTGAGCAACCGGCTCGCGCACGCGCACGACATCCGCCCCAACCCCGAGTTCCACACGATGGGCCGATGAGCGAGCAGCGGATCGCGTCCGGGTCGCCCTACGAGGCGTCCATCGGCTTCTGCCGCGCCGTGCGGGTGGACGACTGCGTGTGGGTCTCCGGCACCGCGCCGGTGTGGCCGGACGGCGATGTGGACCCCGACCCGGCGGTGCAGACGCGCCGCTGCATCGAGATCATCGCCGCCGCGCTGGAGGAAGCGGGCGCAACGCTCGAGCACGTCGTGCGGACCCGTCAGTTCATCCTCGACCTCGCCGATGCCGAGGCGATCGGCGGCGCGCACGGAGAGGCGTTCGGGGCGATCCGGCCCGCTTCGACGATGGTTCTCGTGGCCGGCCTGCTCGATCCACGCTGGCGGGTCGAGATCGAGGCCGACGCCGTCATCCGCTAGGCGAGTTCCAGTTGGGCCGCTCGCCGGCCTCGGCGAAGCCCGCGCGCAGGATGTTGCGATACGACGGTCCGCCACCGACGCCCGTGACCGTCACACAGCGGCGCGCGCCCAGGGCGGCGGCGAGCGCGACCCGCTCGGCGAGGATCGCGTTCTGCGCGCCGCGACCGCGCGCTTCCGGGAGCGTCCCGCCGAAGCCGACGTATGCCTCGTCGCCGACCAGGAACATGGCGCCGGCGGCGACCGCTGCGTCGCCGTCGTAGGCGACCACGCATGTCCAGCCCGCCCGGCCCGGTAGTCGCGCGAGAACCGCGTCGGCCGCGTCGGGGAGACCGAAGGCGGTCCGCACCGGCCGCGCGAAGTGGAGGCCGCCGGCCGGGCCTACCTGCTCCACCACCAGCTCGGTGGGTGCACTGGCCGTCGGGTCGGGCGCGCGCTCGAAGACCATCCACGCATACCCGGGCTCGTAACCCACGGGCTGCGGGCCGCCGCAGACGATGTGGGGCTGGCCGTCGTAGTGCGCCAGGACGGCCGCCGGGTCATCAACCGGTCCGAAGGCGCAGTTGAGCGCGCGCTCGTCGACGCCGGGCGCGCGGACGCAGAGCGCGCCGCCGACCCGTTCGGCGGTCCATCCGAGATGCGGCGGCGCGGCGGACGCGAGATCCGCCAGCGCGCCGATCTCGGACGGGATCAGGCCGCGGCTCCCTTGAACTCGCGCGGGGCCTCGCCGACGTACTTGGCCGTCGGTCGGATCAACCTGGCCTCGCGCTTCTGCTCGAGGATGTGGGCCGACCAGCCGGCGACACGCGCCGAGGCGAACAGAGGAGTGAACAGGTCCGGCGGGATCTCGGCGTAGTCGAGGACCACCGCGGACCAGAACTCGACGTTCGTGGCGAGCACGCGGTCGGGGCTGCGCTCGCGCAGCGCGGTCAGGGCGGCGTTCTCCAGCGCCTCGGCCACCTCGACGCGCGGGGCGCCGATCTCCTTCGCCGTGCGCCGCAGGACGCGCGCACGGGGGTCCTCCGCGCGATACACGCGGTGGCCGAAGCCCATCAGGCGCTCCTTGCGGTCCAGGGCCTCGTTGACGTACTTCGTGGCGTCGCCCATGGCCTCGACGTCGTCGAGCATCGTCAGCACGCGGCTGGGAGCGCCACCGTGCAGCGGGCCGGAGAGCGCGCCGACCGCGCCGGACAGCGCCGCGGCGACGTCCGCACCGGTGGAGGTGATGACACGGGCGGTGAACGTCGAGGCGTTCATGCCGTGCTCGGCGGCCGAGATCCAGTAGGCGTTGATCGCCTTGACGTGGTCCGGGTTGGCCTCACCGCGCCAGCGGATCAGGAAGCGCTCGGGGATCGAGGTGGCCTTGTCGACGTCCTTCTGCGGGACGGGGGGCTTGCCGGCGCCGCGGGCGGACTGGGCGACGAAGGACAGGCCCATGACGGAGGCGCGGGCGAGGTTCTCGCGGCACTCCTCGTCGGAGATGTCGATCACCGGCTTGAAGCCCCACTCGGGCCCGAGTACCGCTAGGGCGTACTGGAGGTCGACGCGAGGATCACCCGAGCGGAAGTGCAGCGGGTACGGCTCCGCAGGCGGCAGCCCGGGCTCGAATGCGCCGTCGACGAGGAGGCCCCACACCTGCTCGTACGGCACCACGCCGACGAGATCCTCGATGTCGTAGCCGCGGTAGCGCAGCGCGCCGCCTTCCTTGTCGGGCTCGGCGATCTCTGTGGCGAAGGCGACTACGCCCTCGAGGCCGGACTGGACTTCGCTCATTACGGGAGGCTCCAAGTTCTTGATTGCTCTGCGTTCCACATTGTCTCGCATGGGTACGCTTCGCGCTTGCCAGGCATGGATGACCTTCGGTTCCTCTCGGCAGTCGAGCTCGGTGCCCTGCTGAGGGAGCGTCAGCTCTCCGCGACCGAGGCTACGGAGGCCGCGCTGCGGCGCATCGAAGCCGACGAGCCGCGCATCGGCGCGTTCGTGGAGGTCGACGCCGAACGAGCTCTCGCGCAGGCCGCTGCGATCGAGCCTGGCGACCGGCGCCTGTTCGCCGGCGTCCCCACCGCCATCAAGGCCAACACGCAGGCGACGGGGCTGCCCTTCGACTACGGCACCACGCTCCTGCGTGGCCATCGCGCCGATCACGACGCGCATCTCGTGCGCCGGATGCGCGACGAGGGTTTCGTGATCACCGGCGCGACCAAGACGCCCGAGTTCGGGATCCTGCCGACCACCGAGCCGCGCCTGCACGGCCCCGCGCGCAACCCGTGGGACCTCAACCGAACGCCGGGCGGCTCCAGCGGGGGCGCCGCCGCGGCGGTCGCGGCCGGAATGCTCCCGGTGGCCCACGGCAACGACGGCGGCGGCTCGATCCGCATTCCCGCCGCCTGCTGCGGTCTGGTCGGCCTCAAGCCGAGCCGCGGCCGGGTCTCGCGCGGGCCGGACTCCGGCGACTCCGTCCTGGTCGCCGACGGCGTGCTCTCACGCACGGTGCACGACACCGCCGCCGCCCTCGACGTGCTGTCGGGCTACGAGGCGGGCGACGCGACCTGGGCGCCGCCGGCCGACCTGCCCTACACGACGGTCGTCAACCGCGATCCCGGGGCGCTGCGGATCCACGTCGTCACCGACAACCCGCTCGGCAGCGCGCCGGATGCCGAGAACATCGCCGCCGTCGAAGCGATGGCGGCGGTGCTCGCAGAGCTCGGGCACGAGGTCGAGCCTCTGCTCGACGGGACTCCCGGGCGCGGAGACGCTGCCGCTGTTCGTCACGCTCTTCGGCGCCAACATCGCCCTCAGCGCCGCGCACGCGCAGGTGCTCGCCGGCCGCCCCGCCGCTCCCGGTGAGCTCGAGCCGCTGTCGCAGGCGATGATCGACCGAGCCGCCGCGACGAGCGCGACGGAGTACCTCGGGACGTTGGCGATGCTCCAGGGCATCAGCCGTCGCGTCGTGAGGCTGTTCGCCGACTGCGACGTGATGCTGACCCCGGCCCTCGCCCGGCGGCCGCCCGAGATCGGGACGCTGACCGGCTTCGGCGACGAGGACCCGATGGCCGCCTTCGACCGCGCCGTCGCCTTCGCCCCGTACGCCGGCCTCTTCAACGTGACCGGCCAGCCGGCGATCACGGTGCCGGCCGGGCTCGGCACTGACGGGTTCCCCAATGCCGTCCAGATCGTCGGGCGCCCCCTCGCCGAGGACACGCTGCTGCAGCTCGCGCGCCAGATCGAAGTCGCACGCCCGTGGGCGCAGCTCAGACCGCCGAGCTGAGGACCTGCTCGATCGGGAGCGGTGTGACGCCGAGCGCCTCGGCGTCCGCGGTTCCCCGGTCGGTCAGCATGGTCGCGCCGAGCGCGTTGGCCTCGTCGCGGGTCGCGAGGGCGACGGGGCCGGTCAGCGTCTCGTAGACGTGCAGTGCCCGGAGGATGGCGCTGCTGGGGACGGTGACCAGGCGCCGCTCGCGGCCGGCGGCGCGCAGCGCGCGGGACACGGCCTCGCGGGAGGTCAGCGCCTCGGGGCCGGCGATGTCGGCCACCTCGGGACCGCTCTCGAGAACCGCCTCGACGCAGGCCGCGACGTCGTCGGACCAGATGGGCTGGATGCGGGCGACGCCCATGGTGCTGGTGACGGGCACGGCGGGCAGCAGCGTCAGCAGTTCCAGGAGCCGCAGCTTCGTGTCGCCGGGCGCGTAGATCAGCGAGCAGCGCAGGATCGTCGTGTCCAGGTCGGAATCCGCCACCGCGCGCTCGGCCAGCGCCTTCGTGCGGTGCACCCGCGACCGGTGGTGGACGGTGGCGCCCGAGCGGACTGAGGAAGATGAAGCGCTGGACGCCGGCCTGCTCGGCGGCGCGCAGCAGGCGCCAGGTGGCGATGCCGTCGATCTCCTCGATGGTCGCGTGCGCCTGGTCGCGCTCCGTGGCCGCCAGGTGGACCACCGTGCTTGACGCCGCGCAGGGCGTTGCGAAACGACGCCGGGTCCCCGAGGTCGCCCAGCGCGATCTGCACGCGCACCCGCTCAGGGCCGAGCCTGCGCGGGTCGCGCACGAAGCAGCGCACCGGCTGGTCGTGCGACACCAGGCGGCGCAGCAAGGCCGAGCCGACCCGTCCTGTCGCTCCGGTCAGCAGCAGCACCGCCGGGCAGACTATTCTGCGCGCGAGCTATGGCCTACGTGATCACCGAGCCCTGCATCGGGACCAAGGACAACTCCTGCGTGGAGGTCTGCCCGGTCGACTGCATCCACCCGACGCCCGACGAGCCCGACTACGACAAGGTCGAGATGCTCTACATCGATCCGGAGGAGTGCATCGACTGCGACGCATGCGTAGAGGCATGCCCCGTGGACGCCTGCTTCGCGGAAGACCAGGTTCCGGACGAGTGGGCGAAGTACGTGCCGATGAACGCGGCGTACTTCAAGAACACCTAGCGCGACCGCGCAAGAAACCCCGCGCGGGCGCGTTGACGCCAGAGATGGCCCGACTCGCTCTGTGCGCCCTCGCGGCGCTCCTCCTCGCGCTCGCTCCCACCGCCGCTTCGGCGAAGCCGGGGCGCAAGAAGCCGCCCCCGCCGGTGGACCCGCAGTCGTGGGAGCTGCCCGAGTCGATGACGTGGGACGACTACACGCCGCTGCCGGGCTTCGACTGGGCCAACGACCCAGCGCGGCAGCCGATCCGCAAGCTGCGCTCGGCGCTGATCCTCGGCGACTTCCCCGACCGCCCGTTCCTGGTCACCCAGCCCAAGGGCTCCGATCCGGCGGGAAACCCACTCGTCGGCAGCATCGCGCGGGAGGACGTGGGCCAGTTCTACGAGGACATGCTCAACAAGCCGCAGCCGCTCAACCACGGGCACACGATCAACGAGTACTGGCTGGAGGACTCCTACGGCCTGATCGGGATCGACCTGGACCCCTTCGGCCCCTACGCGATGGACCGGACCGAGCCCGAGTACGGCCTCGCCGAGTTCGGCGAGGAGAGCGCCTGCCCGATGGGCAAGACCTGCGACGGCGACTTCGACTCGGAGCTGCTGGCCAAGTCGCTGCCCGACGTCACCGCCGCGACTGCGACCCAGGGCCGCGAGTACCTCTTCCGCTTCCTCCTGCACGCCGGCTACGACGAGTCGGGCGTCTGGCAGGAGTTCGGCGAGATGAAGTTCAACGACGCCAACTCCGTTCCGGCGGAGTTCGGCGGCTCGGCGCCGACGCGCTACGTGGACTGGACCTCGTTCTTCGCGGCGAAGGGCATCTGGTCGCACGCCACGCCCGGCGTGATGGCGACGGAGGGCGAGAACGACGGCCAGTCGGTCTACGCGCACGAGTTCAGCCACATCCTCGGCGTGCTCGACAACTACTCGAACCCCTACGCCGAGCAGGTGCAGCGCGACTACTCCGGCCCCTGGGACATGATGTCGCGCGGGTCGTTCAACGGTCCCGGCGGCAACCACAACCGCTTCCAGGTGCCTCCCTCGCTGGGGACGACGATGGGGTCGCACCACATGCTGCGCGACAAGATCCGGATGGGCTTCACCAAGCCCGCCGAGGTCATGGTCCTCGACCGCACCCTGCTGGCCACGACCGGCCCGGCGTTCGCTGAGGTCTGGCAGCGGTCGATCCCGTTCGGCCTCGGCAGCGGGCGCAGCGGCCTGCACGGCCTCGTCATCCAGCTGCTCGACGGCGACAACGAGCCCGCCTGCACGATCGAGGAGGACTACCGCTGCGACGGTGGCGGCTACCAGGAGTACACGCTCGAGGTGGTCAACCGCATGGGCATGGACTCCTTCACGCCCGACAGCGGCGTGCTCATCGCCAAGAACAAGCTCGCCGACCTCGCGCCGTTCAACTGGGTCATCGACGCCCATCCCGACGACATCGGCCTCGTCGACTTCAAGCGCCCCGACGGCTCGGTCGCGATGGTCACCAAGGGCGACTACCGGCAGCTCGCCGACGCGCTCTTCCACGCCGGCACCGGCCCCGGGGTCGTGTCGGAGTACGTCGACGAGGCCAACCGCCTGCACTTCTACGTCCTTGCGGAGAACCACGACAAGGACGGCGTGCTGTCCTACCGCGTGGCGGTCCGTTCCCTCGACGGCGCCGGGCCGTTCACCCGCGGCCTGACGGTTGAGCCGAGCACCGTGGCGCGCGCGGCGCCGGGCCGCGTGGCCGTCCACAAGTTCAAGGTGACCAACACCGGCCAGGCCGAGGACCTCGTCCGCGTGGCGGCCAGGACAAGGGCCGCTGGACGACCAAGCTGCGCCATACCGTGCTCGACGTCGAGCCGGGCGAGACCGTCGAGGTCCCCGTCTTCGTGCGCGTCGCCCGCAACGCGAAGAAACCGTCGGCGCTCACCTTCACCGCGACGTCAGAGACCGACGCCGAGCAGACGCAGACCGCCACCTCGACGGTCGCGCCGGTGATCAAGAAGAAGCCGAAGGCGAAGCGCCGCCCCTAGGAGGCGTTCGCTGGCGGTGATCAGCGGGCGCCTCAGGCCATCGGCAGCGACATGCCGACGGGCTGCGGCTCGGCCGCCGGCGCGGCCATCTGCAGCACGGGCAGGTCGATCGGCGACATCGCGATCAGGCCGCGGGCGGTCTGGCGCAGGGCCTGGGCGGCCGGGTCGTCGGGGTCCTCGAAGACGATCGGCAGGCCGGCGTCGGCCTGTGCGCGCAGCGGCATGGTCAGCGGGACCTTGCCGAGCAGCGGCACGCCGATCTCGTCGGCCAGCTCCTGGCCGCCGCCCTCGCCGAAGATCTGGAAGCGCTCGCCGCCGGGGGTGGTGAAGCCGCTCATGTTCTCCACGACGCCGCAGACCTCGAGGCGGACCTTGTCGGCCATCTCGGCCGAGCGGCGCGCGACCTTCTGCGCGGTCGCCTGCGGCGTGGTGACGATCAGGAACTTCGCCTGCGGCAGCAGCTCGGCGAGCGTCATCGAGACGTCGCCCGTGCCCGGCGGCAGGTCGACGAGCAGGTAGTCCAGCGCGCCCCAGTCGACGTCCTTGAGGAACTGCGTGAGCGCCTTGTGGAGCATCGGGCCGCGCCACACGACGGCGGCGTCCTCGTCGAGGAAGAAGCCGATCGACATGATCTTGATGCCGTGGGAGACCGGCGGGATGATCTTGCGCTCGGCGGAGACGGCCGGCCGGTCGGCGCCGAGGCCGAACATGCGCGGGATCGAGTAGCCCCAGACGTCGGCGTCGAGGACACCGACCTGCTTGCCCTCCGAGGCCAGCGCGGCGGCGAGGTTGGCGGTCACGGAGGACTTGCCGACGCCGCCCTTGCCCGAGCCGATGCAGATGACGTTCTTGACCATCGCCAGCGAGCCGTCGGGCAGCGAGCCGCCGCGGCCGAGCTTGGCCTGCAGCTTGCGCTTCTCCTCGTCGGTGAGGACGTCGAAGGAGACGTTGACGCCGACGACGCCGTCGAGCTTGGAGACCGCGTCGGTGACCGCCGTCTCGAAGGTCGAGCGGATCGGGCAGCC
This sequence comes from uncultured Solirubrobacteraceae bacterium, assembly GCA_963759945.1. GTDB lineage: Bacteria > Actinomycetota > Thermoleophilia > Solirubrobacterales > Solirubrobacteraceae > DATLGB01. The sequence goes on from CAVXBH010000010.1 coordinate 45,201, forward strand.
GGGAGTCGTCAGCGAGACCTTCACGTCGACGACGCCGTTCGCGTGGACGTCGATCGAGCGGACCATCTCCAGCGTGACGATGTCCTGGCGCAGTTCCGGGTCGATGACGACCTTGAGGGCCTCGAGCACCTGGTCCTGAGTGGGCATGTGCTCCATAGTATTTGCCCCCGTGTCCCACGCCCCCACGCCCGAGGAAGCGGCTGCCGTGATCGCCGCGCTGGAGCAGTTCCTGCGCGACACCGCCCCGGCCGGGGGCGAGCCCGAGCCGCCGAGCGGCTGGCTGCGCGCGGCGCGCCTGGAGGCCGTCGATCGCGATCCCGGTTTCGGTTCCAGACAAGCCGGCGCATGCTTGCCGCCTACGCCGCCCGGCTCGACGCCGACGAACCCCTCGACAACCTCGAGGTCGACGACCGGCCGGAGCCCGAGGCGCCCGACGGCTGGGTGACCGTCGACGTCAAGGCCGCGCGCTCAACCACCACGACTACTGGTCGCTGAAGGGCGTCGGCCTCGCCGAGGACAGGCTGCCGATGATCCTCGGCACGGACGCCGCGGGCATCGACCCCGACGGCAACGAGGTCGTCATCCACTCCGTGATCAGCTCGGACGACTGGCGCGACGACGAGACGCTCGACCCCAAGCGCACGCTGCTCTCCGAGCTGCACCAGGGCACGCTGGCCGAGCGCGTCGCGGTGCCGCGGCGCAACCTCGTCCCCAAGCCCGCCGGCCTCAGCTGGGCCGAGTCCGCGTCGGTCGCCACCGCGTGGCTGACCGCCTACCGGATGCTCTTCACGCGCGGCGCCTGCCGACCGGGCGAGACGATCCTCGTCCAGGGCGCGGGCGGCGGACTCGCCACCGCGGCGATCGCGCTGGGCGCCGCCGCCGGCCTGCGGGTGTGGACGACCTCCCGCGACGAGGAGAAGCGCGACCGCGCCGTCGAGGTCGGCGCCGACCAGGCCTTCGAGTCCGGCGCCCGCCTCCCCGAGCGGGTCGACTGCGTCATCGAGTCCGTCGGCAAGGCGACCTGGGAGCACTCCTTGAAGTCCCTCCGCCCCGGCGGCCGCCTGGTCGTCACCGGCTCGACCTCCGGCCACGAGGCCGTCAGCGACCTGCGCCGGATCTTCTTCCTCCAGCTCAACATCGTCGGCTCCACCATGGGCACCCGCGACGAGCTCGACGACATGCTCGCCTTCATGGACGCCAAGGGCGTCAAGCCGATCATCGACCGCACCCTGCCGCTCTCCGAGGCCCGCGAAGGCATCGCGGCGATCGCCTCCGGCGAGATCTTCGGCAAGGTCGTCCTCGAGCCGTAGGCCCCGCTCGAGCGTCGTCTCCTCCCGCTCCCGCGTCGAGCGGGGCCACCGGCCGCGGCCGATGGGCATGGTCAATCGAGGAGGCCGTCCCGCTCGCAGCCGCCTGGCTTCACTCAGGGGCCCGTCCCTTTTTCGAAGCCGCCTGGCTGCGCGCTCACAGCCGGCCGACGCCCGGCACGGCACTGCGAGTGCGCCATCGCGGGGCGCTCCGGCTCGCCTCCGCCGCGCATCCAGCGGGGTCATGACCCCGCTCGCTGCGCCCGCCGGCGGCGGCGGATCGACCAGACCGACGTTTCTAGCGGCGGCCTTCGGCCGTCCCTTAAGGACCGACGGCCCGGCATGCGCTGACCCGACGGTTGAGGGAGGAGAGGGTGCTACATCCGCTCGCGGGTTATGAGGCGAGCGGATCTTTCCCGGTCCGGGCCGACTCCTCGGCGCCCGGCGGGTGAAGTGGTCGCTCAGACCAGCGACTTGACCTGGTCGGTGACCTCGTTGGCGCGCTTCGTGACGTCCTTGCGCAGCGACGTGACCTCGCGCTCGACGCGGCGGCGGTTGGTCTTGACGGTGCGCTCCACCGCGCGGCGGCGGGTGCGCAGCTCGCGCTCGACGCGCGTGCGGGCCTTGCGGACGTCGCGCTCGAGGCGGTTGCGGGCGGTGACGCCGCGACGCTCGAACTTCTTGAGGTCACGCGTGACCTCCTTCTGCGCGGTGGCGACCGAGCCGTAGCGCTTGACGATGTCCTGGAAGAGCTCCTGGACGGTGTCGCGGTAGACGAGCACGCCGCCGACGCTGGTCAGCACGAAACGCTCGGCGTAGGCGCGACCCTCGAGGGCGGTCGCCTTCACGGCGTTGGCGTTGGTCTCCGGCAGCGGTCTGCGTCGTGTTGGCGGCACGCGTGCGGGCGCCCTTGGCGGTCGTCTTGCGACGAGCGGCCTTGCGGCAGGCGCGTGGCCGTTAGGTGGTGCGCCGGGTCGCCGTGGTGGTGCGACGCGTGGCGGCCGTCTTGCGCGCAGCAGGACGGCGCTTGGCGGCGGTCTTGGCGGCAGGCTTTCGGGTGGTGGTCGTGGTGTCGGCCATGAGTTTGGCTTCAGCTCCCTCGTGGAGTAAGGATATTAGTTCTAATTGGCTCTGAGCAAGTATTGCCCACGAACACGTGTTTGTAAACCGCGTCCACCGAACGGTTACAAGTGCGAACGGTCGTTCGCACGTGCGCTCGAGCCACTGCTCGGGCGCGTCGAGCTCGGCGAGCGTCGGCAGGGCGTCCGGGGACGCCCACGCACGGTTGAGCGCGTCGATGCCGCCGGCGGCGACCACCGCGTCGCAGAACGCCTTGCCCTGCTCGTACTGCCGGAGCTTGAGATCGAGGCCGATCAGCCGCTCGAACATCCGCATCAGGCCGGACCGCTCCCGTGCGCCGGCGCTCCAGACCTTCCCGCAAACGGGGCAGTTCTGGGAGCAGCGCCTCGCCCGTCGGCGTCCATCACGTGCTCGGCGTAGCCCTCGAGCAGCGCCATGGTCGCCTGCAGCTCGTCGAGCAGCGCGCGGCGCTCCGGGCCGGCGACGAAGTCGACGAGCCCGCCGGCGCGGACGGCGTCGGCGAGCGCGCGCAGGTCGTCCAGCCGCGGCAGCCGGAGCAGCTTGAACGGACGTCGACCTCGACGTCGATGCGACGCCAGGAGCCCGCGGATCCGGTCCGCCATGTGTGCCCGCAGCCACGGGACGCCGCCGAACTGCAGCGCGTGCGTGGTCTCGTGCAGCGCGACCCAGCGCGACGAGCGCCTCGTCGTCGGCTTCGAGCGCGCGGGCGGCGCCGGCCAGGTTCGGGCCCGACGAACAGCAGCCGCGCCGGGCGCGTCCGGGTCGGTGACCGGGAACTCGTACTGGCCGAGCACGCGCGCGGCGAGGAAGCCGCTACAGCGCGCCGACCTCGACCGCCAGCAGCATCCCCGTCAGCGCCCGCAGCGGGCCGCCGAGCGGGCCCAGGCCCTCGCCCTGGCGCGCCAGCACCGGCTCGAGCACCGTCGCGCATCGAGCGCAGGTTGATCGCCGCCCAGCCCGCGCGGTCGACGGTCTCGGGGTCCGGCAGCGCCGCCGGCGACCGACGAGCCCGGTGTACGCCGAGACGAGCTCGCGCGCTGCGCGCGGCGAAGTCGTCGACCTCGGCGGCGAACGCCGGCGGTGCTTCCGTGCGCGGACCGGCTTTGTCGGCCACGGCGCCGCGCGACCCGCTCGGCCAGCCGCCAGTCGATCACCGCAGGCGTCAGGTCCGCCATCGCCACACAACGCTAGGATGCGCCAGTCGGGGAGTGGGATGCGCGGACCTGACGCCGGCTAGGCCTCGCAGCCGGCTCGCGGCGTCCGGCGTGCGCGCGGCGACGAGCGGCGAGCGCGGCTCGGTGTCCAGCGGCGCGCCGAGCGGATCGTCGTAGGCGGTGAAGGCGACCAGGCCGCCCGCCTCGCGCACGATCAGCTGGCCCGCGGCGGCGTCGACCGCCCGCGAGCGCCGCAGCGTGACCATCGCGTCCAGCCGCGCCGCCGGCGACCTGGCAGAGCGTGACCGCGATCGTCCCCAGCGCGCGGATCCGGTGCGCGGCCTCGGCGAGGTCGTCGGCGGCGTCGCGGATCCAGCGCGGGTCGGCGGACTCGACGCCGAGCAGCTCGAGCTTGCCCGTCGTCGCGTGCGCCGCTCGCCGGCACGTCGGTGTCGAGCCGCACGCCGTCGAGGAACGCGCCCTCGCCGCGCGCGCGCCGTCCACTCCTCCTCCGGCCCGTAGTCGTAGACGAAGCCGAAGAAGACGTCGGCCATCGTCGGGCCGTCGGCGACCGCGATCGACATCGAGTGGTGCGGCAGGCCGCGCTTGGCGTTCGTGGAGCCGTCGATCGGGTCGATGACCACGATCACGTCGCGGCGAGCCGAAGTCGACCTCGCCGCGCTCCTCGCTGACGGCGGTGAAGCGCGCGCCCGCCGTCGTGCAGGCCGTCGAGCTCGCTGAAGACCGCCGCCTCGGCGTCCGCGTCGATGACCAGCGTGTCGGTCGCCGCCCTCGCCGCGGGTCGCCGGTCTCGCGCACGCGCTCGGCGGTCGTCGGCGCGCTCGCGAGGATGTCGCGCAGCGCCTCGGCCGCCCGCCGCGATGCCCCGAGCCAGTCCGCCGTCGCGCGCCTCGCATCGTCGTGACGTATCCTACGGTTCGTGCCCGACGCACGCTCACGGCCGCCCAGCTCGAGGCGGTCACCCATCCCGGCGGGCCGCTGCTCGTCGTCGGCGGGGCGGGGACGGGCAAGACGCGGGTGCTCGTGGAGCGCTTCGCGCTGGCTGGTCGAGCAGGGCCACGCCGCCGGAGGAGATCCTCTGCCTGACGCCTCGACCGCCGCGGCGGCCGACGAGCTGCGCGAGCAGCGTCGAGACCGCCATCGCGCGCGCCGTACGAGGAGCTGACGGTCACGACGTTCCAGCGGCTTCTGCGCGCAGCTGCTGCGCGACGAGGCCACCGAGGCCGGCGTCGACCCGTTCGCCACGCCCGGTCACCGCCGCCGACCGGCTCGCGATGCTGCTCGAGCGCATCGACGACCTGCCGCTCTCCCAGCACGACCTGCGCGGCAACCCGAGCGCGCTGCTCGGCTCGGTCGTCGGCCGCATCGACCGCCTCAAGGACGAGCTGATCACCGCCGACGACTACGCGGCCTGGGCGGCGACGCTGCCGGAGGACACGGACGCCGCGCGGGCGCGCGCCATGCGCGAGCGCGAGTTCGCCGCCATCTACGCCGCCCACGACCGCATGCTCGCCGAGGCCGGCACGCTCGACTTCGGCGACCTCGTCCTGCACGCGTTCCGCGTGCTGCGCGAGCGCCCGCACGTGCGCGCGCGCCTGGCCCAGCGCTTCCGGCACGTGCTCGTCGACGAGTTCCAGGACACGAACTTCGCCCAGGGCCTGCTGCTGCGGCTGCTGGCCGGCCGAGCACGGCAGCGTCGTGGTCGCCGGCGACGACGACCAGGCGATCTACCGCTTCCGCGGCGCGGCGACCAAGAACCTGCGCGACTTCCAGGCCGAGTCGCCGGCGTCAAGGTCGTCGCGCTCGAGCAGTCCTTCCGGTGCCGGCCAGCGCGATCCTCGACGCGGCCGCACGCGGTCGTCGCGCCCAACGAGGACCGGCTCGACAAGGCGCTCGACGCGGGCGCCGCCGGCGGCGAGGTCGCCTTCTGGCGCGCGGCCAACGAGCGCGCCCAGGCGCAGGCCGTCGGCCGCCGACATCGAGCGCCTGATCACGCGCGACGGCGTCGCGCCCGAGGACGTCGCCGTGCTCGTGCGCTCGGTCAAGGGCGAGGGCCAGGCGGTCGCCGTCGCGCTCGAGGAGCGCGCCGTGCCCTACCGGTCGCCGGCGCCGCGGCCTTCTTCCAGCGCGCCGAGGTGCGCGACCTGCTGGCCTGGCTGCGGCTGCTGGTCGACCCCGGCGACGCCGGCGCCGTCGTGCGCGCGCTGGCCCGGCCGCCGATCGAGCTGCGCTCCATCGACCTCGCGCGCGTGACCCAGATCGCCCGGCGCCGCAAGCTCGACATGGTCGGCGCGCTCGGCGCGGCGATGGAGTCGCCGCAGATCCCGCCCGAGGCGCGCGAGCGCATCCTCGCCTTCCTCAAGCTCTACCGCAGCGCGTCCGGCGCGCTGGACTCCACCCGGCCCGACCTGTTCGTGCACCGCATGATCGAGCGCCTCGGCCTGCGCCGCCAGCTGCTGTTCGCGGCGACGCGCCGAGGTCGTCGAGCGGCTCGTGAACCTCGCGAAGTTCGGCGAGCTCGCGGCGACCTACGCGCGCCGCTCGCCCGCAGGCGACGGCGCGGGACTTCGCCCGCTCGGTCTCCGCCGTCGCCGAGGCCGGGCTGCGCGAGGAGGAGGCGCAGGCGGCCGACCGCCCGCGCGGCGTGCAGGTGATGGGCATGCACGCGGCCAAGGGGCTCGAGTTCGACCACGTCTACGTGCTCGGCCTGTTCGCCGCGCGCATGCCCGGGCCGCGGCGGCGCTCGCTGGAGCCGATCCCGGACCAGCTGATCAAGGAGGCGCTGCCGCCGGACACGAAGGCCGCGCACGTCGCCGAGCAGCGGCGCCTGCTGCACGTCGCGATGACGCGCGCGCGGCAAGCGGCTCGTGCTCGCCTACCCGGAGCGTCACCGACCGCGGCGCCGCGCCAGCAGCCGTCGCCGTTCGCCGAGGAGGCGCGCGCGGCGGTCGGCGGCGAGTGGGAGGACGCGCGAGGAGGAGCTCTTCGGCCCCGCGGAGACGCTGCAGTCGACGTTCCGCGTCCTGCGCGACGAGCTGATGACGACGATCGTCGCAGGTCGGCGGCCGGCTCGGCGAGCTGCGCTTCGACACCGACCTCGACGTCTCCCACGCCGTCGTCCGCTACCTCGAGGTCATGAAGCTCAGCGCGCTGATGGAGCGCACGCGCGCGGGCCAGTCGGTCGCCGAGGCGCTGCCCGAGGTCAACGCGCGGCTGCTGCAGGCCGTCACCGCCGAGCAGCGCGAGATCTTCGAGACGCGCGCGCTCGACGAGTACCTGCTCGACGCCGAGCGCGACGAGCGCAAGCGCGCGGCGGTCGTCGCCCGGCGCTCCGAGCCGTCGCTGGAGCAGTTCCTGCCGCGCCGCGGCGAGGGGCTGCTGCTCAGCGCGTCGGACATCGAGACCTACCGGACGTGCCCGCTGAAGTACAAGTTCGCGCGCGTGTTCCGGATCCCGCAGGAGCCGACGCTCAACCAGCGCTTCGGGATCCTCGTCCACCAGGTGCTCGAGCGCTTCCACGCCGGGGAGACCCCGGGCGGCGCTCGCTGCCCGAGCTGCTCGGGCTGCTCGAGCAGGGCTGGCGGCGCGGCGGCTTCGGCGACTCCGAGCAGGAGAAGCAGCTGCAGGGCAAGGCCGAGCAGGCGCTGATCCGCTACCACGAGCGCTTCCAGGGCGAGGACGCCGAGCCGGTCTGGTTCGAGAGCTCGTTCTCCTTCACGCTCGGCAAGCACACGCTGCGCGGCCGCGTCGACCGCGTGGACCGTCTGTCCGACGGCGCCTACGAGCTGATCGACTACAAGACCGGCCGCCCGAAGCGGGCCGCCGACCTGCGCGAGGACGTCCAGCTCGCGCTCTACTCCGTCGCCGCGCAGAAGGCCTGGGAGCTCGAGGCCGCCCACCAGGCCTACTACTACGTGCTCGACGACCGAAGGTCCCGGTCGACTGGTCCGAGGACGACCGCGAGTGGATCACGGACACGGTCCTCGAGGTCGCCGACGGCATCCTCAGCAGGGCTTCGAGCCGACGCCGTGCTTCTCGGCGTGCTCGATCTGCGACTACCGGATCGCGTGCCCAGCAGCCGAGCGCTAGGCACGCCCAGCGCCGGCACCGCGCAACCGTACGGGCGGACCGGTAGCTGGAACCGCGGCGGCGTGACCCAGAGTGCGGGGCCGAAGTCGACGTGGTTCGTTGCGACCGGAACTCGGCTGACGCGAGTTGCGCGGGGCGGAGCTAGCGGATCAGCACGCAGACAAGCCGCGGGCGGGCGCCGGACACGGTCGCGATAGGCTTGATGCGGACCTTGCCTCGCTGCAGTACGCGGCCGCGGTCGCCCACGCGGTAACGTAGCGGTAGGTGCCGGCGCGGAGGCCGCTGACGCGGGCGCGCAGGACGCGGCGGCCGGGCTCGAGGCGGAAGCGCAGCTTGGAGGCGACTCGGCCCTTGGCGCCGCGGAAGGTGACGGTCACCACGCGGCGACCCGTGCCGCGCCGGCCGGGGATCTTCAGTTTGCGACGGAAAAACACGCCGCTGCTGACGGGCTTGGTCGGCTTGGAGGGCGTGGTCGGGCGGCCCGGTGAGCGCTGCGGGCGCGCTGCTCCATCGGCGGCGCGGTGGCGGGCCAGCCCTCGTCGGCCGTGTACTCGAGCACGTCCATGCCGCGGTTGATGTCGCCGGTGAAGACGTATGACCTGCCGTCGACGCGGTGCGGCTCGGCCAGCAGGGTTCGCGCCGGTCGGCGTATAGGACGCGAGCGCCCGCGGCGCGGACGGTCCTGGAAGTCGACGACGTGGATGCCGCGGCCGTACCAGGCGGTGACGAGGCGATTCTCGTCCGGTGCCTGCCAGAAGACGTGGACCGTGCACCCGCCGGCGGCGTTCGGCTCGAGCGGCAGGTTGAACGTCCCGTACTTGCCGGCGCCCTTGCCACCGTTGGTCATCGTGCCGTCGGCGTCGAGCCTGTAGAAGTGGATCGCGCCGAGGTCGAACGGGTCACCGAAGACGGGGATCCCGACGCCCGGCAGCTGTACGCCGCCGCGACCGCACGCGGGCACGTCGGACCCGCCGCGCGAACTCGTCCGTGACGATGAGGGTGTCGCGCGCCGCGTTGGGCTCGGCCTGGTGGGAGATCGTCACGTCGGCGTCGGCGAGGCGCTGGAGGATCGCCGGCTTGCTCGGGTCCGTCACGTCGATGACGTCGGTGAAGCCGATCGAGGCCGCGTAGAGCAGCGTCCGCCCGTCCGGCCGGTGGTCGACGTAGGAGTCGTGGATCGAGTCCTCGCCGTCGAAGGAGAGCTCGGAGAGCTTCCTCGGCGCCGCGGGCCTGGTCAGGTCGAAGATCTCGAGCTTGGAGTAGCTCGTCGGGTAGTTGTTGATGTAGAGCGTGCGGTTGTCGAGCGTGTGCGTGTGCGACCCGACCTTCGTTCGGGATGAAGGACTCCAGGCGCGGGCTGGGTGCGGTCGGTCGCGTCGATGACCATCGAGCCCGACTCTCCGGCCGGCAGGCACGAGGCCCCGACGGAATCCGTCGTCAGCAGCACGAGGTTCGCGTCCTGCGACAGCTGCACGTCGTACTGCGATCCGCCTCCGCACTCGAACGTCCCTGCGCGCTCGGGATGCCTCGGGTCGGAGATGTCGGCGATCACGAGCCCCTCGCTGTAGGACCCGATGAAGGCATAGTCGCCGTGCATCTCGATATCGGAGGCCGCGACGTCGGAGGTGTCGAGCGGCAGGTTGGCCACCAGCTCGAAACCGTTGCCTTCGCCGGTGAGCGGGTTCTCCCGTGCGCTCGCAGGCGCGGCCGTCAGGAGGAAGAGGTGAGGACGGCAGCGGCGAAGCGACACATGAACGCGAACGTACCGCAGACGTCCGCAGCTTGGCGGCAGTAACGAGCGCGAGCACGGCGACGATGAGGAAGGGGACGGCGTCGGCCGTCAGCTCCGCGAGCACCCCGCCGCCCGAACCTCCCGTCGCGGAGCCGCTGCCCCAGGCGAGGTTGCCCAGCGCGAAGGCGAAGGCGACGTCCATTCCGCGCTCCTCGGCGCGCTCGCTCATCATCGCCATGGCGGGCGCCCACAGGAGTCCGAGGACCGTCGCGGAGAAGACCGTGACCAGCGCCAGTAGGAGGGCGTGCTCGGGCCACGGCAGGAGCATGAAACCGACGCCCCCGCGACGAGGCCGATCCGCGCCGGGGTGACCGGGGAGCGACGATCGGAGAGCCGGCCGGCGAGCGGCGACATACTTGCCTCCAGCGCCACGACGCCGAGGAACATCGCACCGATGGCCGTCGCGCTCGCGCCGAATTCATCGAGGCGCAGCGGGATCAGCACCATGATCATCCCGAAGCCCACGGAGGGGAGCGCCATGAGCCATATCCCCTGGCGCATCAGCGGATCCGCGAACGCCGTGCGCACCATCTGCAGGCCGGGGGTCGGGACGATCGCCGGTCCCGGCAGCCGCGCAAGCGCGACCATCAGGCCGGCGGGCAGTGCGACGAATGCCGACAGCACGACGCCGCGGCCGAACTCGTCGGCGAGCGCGCCGAGCACCGGCCCGAGCAGCGAGCCCGCGATGGCGGCGCCGATCGCGGTGCCGATCGCTCCCGCGCGCATTTCCCGCGGTGCCGACGCGACGACCCAGGCCAGGCCCCCGCCCAGACCGCGGACCCGCCGAAGCCCTGCACGCCGCGAGCGGCGGTCATGACGAGTGCCGAATCCGCGAAGCCGAAGACGAGGCTCGCGCCCGCCAGCGTCGTCAGCCCGATCATGACGGTGAGCTTCGCTCCGATGCCGCTGCGAGCAGCCCGGCCGGGATGGCCAGCACCAGGGTCCCGACGGGGAAGGCCGCCGTCAGCGCACCGGCACCCGCCTTCGACAGGTCGAGATCCCTCACCAGCCCCGGCAGCAGCGGCGTGATGGTCGCGTAGGCCGCCGTGTCGACCACCATCGCGACGCTGATGAGAACGATCAGCCGGCGTGTCGCCGCGGGACCTCCGGGTCACGCCGGGAAGCTGGGCCCGGAGGGCCCGCGACCCGCCGCTTCCGCGCTGGCGCAGGAAGCGCTGGAACTCGCGGGCGAGGACGTCGCCGGAGGGCAGGTCGTCCGGGTTCGGCTCCTCCTCCTCTTCGGCGGCGGCGCGCTCGAGGCGCTCCACGAACGCCTGCACGTCGGGGTCGACTCGACGGCACGGTTGACCTGACGCTCGTACTCGCCGGCGGCCTCCTCGAGCTCGGTCGCGTCGACCGCGACGCCGACGAAACCTCGAGCTTGCGCACGAGGGCGAGCGCGCCCTTGGGGTTCGGGGAGACGGCGACGTAGTGCGGGACGGCCGCCCACAGCGAGACGGACGGGATGCCGCGGCGCTGGCAGGCGTCGTGCAGGACGCCGACGATGCCGGTCGGGCCCTGATAGGAGGACTGGTGCAGGCCGACGCGCTCGATCAGCGCCTCGTCGGACGCCAGGCCCGTGATCCCGACCGGCCGCGTGTGCGGGACGTCGGCCAGCAGAGAACCGAGCGTGATGATCGACTGCACGCCGAGCGCCTCGGCGAGGTCGACGATCGAGTCGCAGAAGGTGCGCCACCGGAAGCTCGGTTCGTGACCCGAGACGAGGACGAGGTCACGCGGCGCGCCGGGCGCGGTCGCTGCGTGGATCTCGACCTCCGGCCAGTCGACCGCGCGGCTGATGCCGTCGACGAAGCGGATCGTCGGCCGGGTCGCCTGGAAGTCGTAGAACTCCTCGGGATCGATGGTCGCAAAGCGCTCCGCGCGCAGTGCCGAGCCGACGAACGTCAGCGCCGAGGACGCGGCGTCCCCGGCGTCGTTCCAACCCTCGAAGGCAGCCACCAGCGCCGGAGCGCGGAGCCCGTCGGGTCGGCGTTCCCAGCGCAACGGCTGCATACGCCCACGGTAGGGCGGGCCTATTTCGTGATGCGGAAGCGCTTCGAGCGGCGGCAGAGGCGGGGCTGGCCCTTCGCCTTGACGCATGTCTCGAGGCGGTAGCGGCCGGCGCCCTGGTCGCCCGGGACGGTCAGCCGGACCGTGTAGCGCTTGAAGAACTTGGGGTCGATCTTGCCCGTCTTGAACCTGCCGATCCGACGCGGCAGCGAGTAGTTCCCGGTCCCGCCGGTCAGGCGCATCGTGACCTTGCCGGCCTTCGGTTCGTCACTGACGTTCTTGATCTTCGGCTTGACGACGAAGTCATCGCCAGCCGCGACGCTCGCCGGCGGGTCGGTCACCTTCTTGATGACGAGGTCGAACTTGGGAGCGGCAAGGGCCACCGGGGCGAACACGAGGACGAACAGGACGACAAGGAGAAGACGCATGACGGCGCGGTTCGCCGCGCGGACGTAGAGTCCTGCCGATGGGCACCCGGATCGCATTCGCAGGCGGTGAGTCCATCCTCGTCGCCGAGGAGCTCGCCGACGTCGTCGCCGCACTCGAGGGCCACACGCCGGACACCCCGGCGCTCCCTGCCTTCACCCGCAAGATGGGCTACGGCGAGGCGGGCCCCGACGGTCAGCCGGTCCACGTGCGGCCGGGCTCCGTCACCTACATCTCCGCTGCGTAGGCCCTAGAGGCGCGTGAACTTCTGGCACCGCGACGGGTCGCCCGTCCGGTAGCCGCGCTTCCACGCCTTGGCGCGCTCGTCCGGCGTGCCGTGATGCTGCGGGTTCTTGAAGTCGAAGTCGCCCACTGCGTAGGCGGTCTGGACCGCCTCCTCGACGTCGGCGTCGTCGAGCAGGCCCTCGCGGTAGACCGCGAACGCCCAGGCGCCGGCCATGCAGTCGGCCTGCAGCTCGAACGGCGCGACGGTGGTGAAGCGTGCGCCGTTGGCGTACCAGCCGAGCTCCTGCTGGACGTTGTGCGCGTACTCGTGCGCGAGCACGTACGCCACCCCGAAGTCGCCGAGGTTGTCGTTGATGTCGCGGGCGATGCCCTCGCCGACGTAGATCGTGTCGTCGGCCGGGCAGTAGAAGGCGGCCTGGTCGTCGGCGACGTCGTTGCACGCCGTGCGCACGCGCCGGCCCGGGCTGATGAACACGCGCTTGACGCGCGGGACCGTGATGTCGTTGGCGGCGAACGTGCGCCGCCAGTAGCCGTTGACGTTGTTGAACATGTCGCCCATGAAGCCCTGAAAGGAGTTGGCGGCGACCAGCTGCGGGACGACCGTGTCCTCGTCGGCCTGCGGCACCACGCCACGGAGATCGGCGAGGATCCCGTCGACCCGCGCCTCGATGTCGTCCTTGATCGCCTCGGCCCTGCCCTTGAGCTTCTCGGCCTCGCGCTCGATCACATCGACGCCCTTGCGGATCTCCTCCTTGGCCTGCTCGACCCGCTTCTTCGTCTCCGCGCGGATGTCGTCGGTCGTGCCGCAGCCGGACGCGCAGACGACGAGCAGCAGGACCACGAACACTCCGAGCCGGCGCGTCGGCGGCAACCTATTCCTCGAGCGGCCCGGAGACACGCAACTTGACCAGCTTGGTCGCGGACCGGCTGGCGGTACGCGAGCCGAGATAGATCGAGGACGCGCGGTAGCGGCCGACGCTCGGCGGCAGGAAGTTCACGACCGCCCGGCCGCCTGAGACGTGCACCCGGTAGCGGTGCAGGAACTGCCAGCCGTCGATCGGGTCCTTGCGCTCGACCACGATCACGCCAGGACCTGACGAGGCAGGCATGACGTTGAGCGCGAGCGCGACCGTCGCCCCGGGGAAGGCGTGCGTCTTGGCACGACCGTCGAAACGGGTCGTCGACCGCGTGGTGACGCGCGAGATCCGTCGCAGCTTGTAGCTGCCTGCGCCGCGCACCGCGGCGAAGTAGCGACCGGGCTTCGTCTGCGTCTCGATGACGGGCCCCGAGTCCAGGCGCCGGCCGTCGTCGCGCAGCAGGAACACCTCCGGACCGCCGTTGATCTTCAGCGTCAGCGTCGAGGGACGGACGACGTCGAAGCGATAGAGGTCGACGGAATCCAGGCGTCCGTTGACGTGGCCGCGAACGCGCACGTCGTTGCGGATGAAGCGGCCGGAGAGGTGTCGTCGGCGCCGGCCGGCGCCATGCGCAGGCGGTATCGCTGAGCGCCTCGGCCCCGCGAGGCGGCGACCACGATGAAGTGGCGGCCGGTGCGATCGGGCGTGAAGAGGCGGTAGCGGCCGCAGCCACTCGAGCGCTCGGGCTCATCGCGGTCGAAGTTGCGCGTTCCGGGCGCGAAGATCGCGATGCCGAGGCAGTTGCGCGAGATCAACGCGACGCGGTAGGTGACGCCCTCGACCAGGTTCACGTTGTAGGCGTCCGACGGGTTGACCACGCGGTCCACCGAGTCGCGGACACCGACCGTCGGCAGTCTCGTCCCCGGGGGCCGCGCGGGCAGGCTCGCCAGCCGGACGCCCAGCTTGAAGTCCGCGGAGTCGGAGTCCGTCTGGCGCCCGACCTGGATCAGGTAGTCCGAATCGGGGTCGAGCTTGCCCAGTTCCAGCGTCGCCTGCCCGTCGCGATCCGTGGTCTCACAGTCCTGGAGAACGAGCTGCGAGCGCACCCGCTCGTAGACCGCGATCGAAGCGTCCAGGTTGCCGCTGGCGTCGAACTCGACGATGTGGTCGCGTCCGTCCTCCGGCGTGAAGCGGTACCAGACGCTCGCGTCGACGCGGGAACAGTCCTCCGGGTCCGAGGACTGCACGGTCGCCTCCCGGACCGTGCCGCGCACGGTGACGTCCAGCTCGAGCGCCGCGGCATCCGAGCGGTCGTCATTGGCAGGCGGCGCGGCGGCAGCGGGCGCGGCGGACAGCGAAAGCAGCGCGAGCGCGCAGGCGAGAGAGCGGATGTGCACAGCGCAAAGCTACCTGCGTCGCGCCGGGAAGTGTGAAATCAGCGGCCGTAACGGCTGATGAACGCGTCGGCGCGAGCCGGCAGCGGCTCGAGACGAGCGCGGACGTCTGCGAGGCCTGCGCGCAGCTCCGCGTCGCCGACCTCGACGGGCGAGAGGGAGTCCTGCAACTCGGTGAGGATCGCCTCGGACTGCTCGACGGCGGCGGCGGCGTCCTCGACGAAAGCCTTGACGCCCTGCGACGGCAGGCCGGGCTGGCGCTCGGTGACTTCGGGAACCGGCAACTGGTGGCGGCCCGCGAACGCGGAGGCCGTCATGCGCGCGCGGCCGAGCGTCACCTGGACGGGCCGGAAGAGCGCTTCCTCGAGCGCGTCAGCCGACGCAGTCGTCGAGCTGCTCGTACGCCACGCCCAGCGAGGCGAGGGCGCTCGCGAGTTCCGATGCCGCTTCAGCGATGGTGTCCAGCAACTCCTGGCGGGCTTCGGCTGTTACGTAGGTCATGGCTTTAGAAGTCGAGGCTAGGTTGCCCCTCGTGCGCAGGGCACTGCTCCCCATTCTCGCCGTCGTGCTGCTGGCGACCGGCTGCGGCGACAGCGATCGCCGGCCCGCGCAGTTCGGCGGTCTCGATCGCACGAACATCGTGCTCGTGCTGACGGACGACCTGTCGACGGACCTGCTCAAGTACATGCCCTTCACGCAGGCGCTGCTCGGAGAGGGCGTGAGCTTCGACCGCTTCATCGTCTCGAACTCGCTGTGCTGCCCGAGCCGCGCGTCGATCCTCACCGGGCCTGCTGCCGCACAACACGCAAGGTCTTCACCAACTCGCCGCCCCGCGGCGGCATCAAGGCGTTCAACAAGAACGGCAACGAGAGCAGGACGTTCGCCGTGTGGCTGCGCGACCGCGGCTACCGGACCGCGCTGTACGGCAAGTACCTCAACGGCTACGGCGCCGGCAACGGGCGCGTGCCGGCCGGCTGGACGGACTGGGCCGCCACGGCCCGCGCCTACCAGGGCTTCGACTACACGCTCAACGTCAACGGGCAGCCGCGCCAGTACGGCGAGAACGAGCAGGACTACATGACGGACGTACTCGCCCGGATGGGCGCGACGTTCATCGACAAGGCGCTCACCGACCCGAGCCCGTTCTTCCTCGAGCTCTCGACCTTCACGCCGCATCTGCCGGCCATCCCGGCTCCGCGTCACATCGGGCTCGTCCCCAACGCGCGGGTGCCGCGCACCAGCGCGTTCAACCGGCCGGTGTCCGACGCGCCGCGCTGGCTCGACAACCGCTCCAAGCTCGGGCAGGAGGCCGTCCAGTTGATCGACGCCCGCTACCGCAAGCGGATCCGCTCGGTCATCTCCATCGATGAGATGGTCGGAAGCATCCGCGCCAAGCTCGCCGAGCGCGGCCTCACGGACCGGACCGTCTTCATCTTCGCGTCCGACAACGGCTTCCACATGGGCGACCACCAGCTGCTGCCCGGCAAGGGAACCGCGTTCGATACCGACATCCGCGTGCCGTTCATCGCCGCCGGCCCAGGCATCTCCGCCGGCACGACGGTCGACGCGCTCGTGCAGAACAACGACCTGGCGCCCACCTTCGCTCAGCTGGCCGGGATGGAGCCCGGCGCGGAACTCGACGGACGCAGCCTGCTGGGCCTGATGCGTGGCGAGGCGGTCCCGGCCGACTGGCGTCCTGCCGCGCTGGTCGAGCACCGAGGCCGGCCTGCGGACGCCAAGGCCTCAGACCCCGACGACCAGCCGCGCGGCGCGGGCAACCCGCCCAGCTACGGCGCGCTGCGGTTCGCCGAGGCCACCTACGTCGCCTACGACAGCGGTGAGTACGAGTTCTACGACCTCGAGCGGGACCCGTTCCAGAACCGCAACATCTACGCGCAGCTCACGAGGGGCGAGCAGCAGACCCTGCAGCGTCAGCTCGACGCGCAGCTCAGCTGCGCGGGAGTTGCGCAGTGCGCCACGGCGACGCCACTTGCGCGGCGAGCAGCTCGAGCTGCGGCTGCGGGTCTGCGGCGGGCTCGGCGGCGTTGATCGCCACGCCCAGCGGCGTCGGCCAGCCGCGCAGGGCGTGCACGATGGAGCGCAATGAGGAGAGCGTCGTGATGGTCGCCTGCCAGCCGTCGGCGACGACGATCAGGCCGACCGGGCGCCCGTCGAAGTAGGGCCGCTCGTCGGCGCGCAGCTCCTCCACCCAGTCGATCGCGTTCTTGACCAGGCCGGAGACCCCGCCGTGGTAGCCGGGGGAGGCGATCACGATTCCGTCGGCGCAGCGGATGACGTCCAGAAAGTTTCCAGGACGCGCTCGGGCAGCGTGACGCCGGGGGTGTAGAGCGGGAAGTCGAGATCGGCGGCGGCGAAGAGCTGGCCCCTTCTCGTCGCCTCGAGCATGGCCTGCAACGCGCGCTCGGAGGACAGCCGGCGCGGGCGGTGCCGCCGAAGCCGACGATCACTTCTTCGACTCGCGTTTCGCCCAGCGCTCGCGGGCGAGCTGGATCTCCTCGAGCGCCTCTTCGCGGCAGTACCAGCCGTCGACGGTGACGTCCTTGCCCTCGGGCTGCTTGTAGATCGAGAAGAAGTGCTCGATCTCGGCCTGCAGGCGATCAGGCAGGTCGTCGAGGGAGTCGAGCGTGTTCCAGTTGGGGTCCTTGTGCGGGACGCAGAGCACCTTGTCGTCCTGTCGTGAGTCGTCCGTCATGCGGAAGAGCGCGATGGCCTTCACCGGGATGACGCAGCCCGGGAAGGTGGGCTCGGTGACGCAGACCATCGCGTCGAGGGGGTCGCCGTCGAGCGGCCAGCGTGTCCGGGACGAAGCCGTAGTCCGTGGGATAGACGACGAGGAGAACAGGTAGCGGTCGAGTTTGATGGCCTGCAGCTCCTCGTCCCACTCGTACTTGTTGCGCGAGCCCTTGGGGATCTCGACCAGGACGTGGAGCGGCTCGTCGCAGCCATAGGCGCAAGACGATAGTTTCGCGTCCATGCTCAAAGGCTTCCGGGATTTCATCCTCAAGGGGAACGTCGTCGACCTCGCCGTCGCGGTCGTCCTCGGCACGGCGTTCGCCGCGGTCGTAGGTGCGCTCGTCGAAGGCATCGTCACGCCGCTGATCGGCGCGATCATCGGCGAGCCGAGCTTCGGCGGCCTCACCTTCAGATCAACAGCTCCGAGTTTCTCTACGGCAGCGTCATCAACGCGCTGATCACCTTCGTCGCGGTCGCCGCCGTCATCTACTTCCTGGTGGTGCAGCCGATGAACACGCTGATGGAGCGGCTGCGGCCCGGCAAGCCGGTCGACGAGCCGGTGCGCGCGTGCCCGGAGTGCTTGTCCGACATCCCGCAGAAGGCACGTCGCTGCGCGTTCTGCACGGCCCAGGTCACGCCGGACGTCGTCTGAGGCCCTTGCGCGCGAGGCGCGCGGCGGTGAAGAGCATCAGGAGCGCGAAGCCGATCTCGAGGGTGCGCTCGGGGAGGGCGTTGGCCAGCACCACCCCGAGCGCGACTCCGCCGAGCGCGAGCAGGCCGATCAGGATGCCGTCCCGCACGCGGACGTTGCCGTAGCCGCTGCTGGCGGTAGGCGCCGAGCGAGGCGACCGGGACGATCGCCAGCAGCGAGGTGGCCTCGGCGTCGAGCTGGCTCGAGGCCGAGCGCGAGGCTCAGCGCGGGCACGAAGAGGATGCCGCCGCCGACGCCCAGCAGGCCGGCGACCATGCCGGCGGCGAAGCCGATGACGATGGCGACGAGCGCGTCCTCCATTCAGACCAGCAGGCCGATCGCGACGGCGACCAGGACGGCGGCGAAGAGCAGCGACAGCCGCTCCTCGGGGACGCGCTGCTGCAGCGCGGTCCCGCCGACGACGCCGGCCAGCGCCGGGAGTGCCGACGAGCAGGCCCTCGTCCAGGTGCAGGTTGCCGTACAACGCCTGCACCGCCGCGCCGCCCGGCGGCGATGATCCCGATCGCCAGCAGCGACGTGCCGGTCGCCTCCCGCTCGCCGTAGCCCAGCAGAGCACCAGCAGGGGGACGATGACGATGCCGCCGCCGACGCCGAACAGGCCGCTGAACAGCCCAGCCGCCGTACCCACGGCGCCAAGCTGGAGGGTTCGGCGCATCGGGCGGCATACTAGGCCGGGTGCCTGGCGCGACGACCCTCCACGAGCTGCTCGCTCCGCTGACCGCGGATCCCGAGCGCTCCGCCGTGCTGCTCGACGTCGACGGCGTCCTCGCGCCGATCGTCGAGCAGCCCGACGACGCCCACATGCCCGAGACGACGCGGCGGCCGCTGATCGAGGTCGCCAAGCGCTACGGCGTCGTCGCCTGCGTCTCCGGCCGGCGCGCCTCCGACGCGCGGCGGATCGTGTCGCTCGGCTCGATCTCCTACCTCGGCTCGCACGGCTCGGAGATCCTGCGCGCCGGGACGATCGCCCCCGAGCTCGACCGCGAGCTGCAGGCGTGGACCGCGCGCGTGCGCGCCTTCGCCGACCAGGCCTTCGACGAGGACCTCCGGCGCCTGCGCATCCGCCTGGAGGACAAGGAGGCGATCGCCGCGCTGCACTGGCGCGGCGTGCCCGACGAGGAGGACGCCCAGCGGGCGATCGAGGGCGTCTCGCGCGCCGCCGAGGACGCGGGCTTCGTCACCCACTGGGGCCGCAAGGTGCTCGAGATCCGCCCGCCGGTGCGCATCGACAAGGGCGCCGGGATCGTGCGGCTGCTGCGCGACGCCGACCTCGCCGCCGCGGTCTACGTCGGCGACGACCTGACCGACGTGGACGCGTTCCGCGGGCTCGACGAGCTGGTCGCCGGCGGGCGCGTCGGGGTGGCCATCAAGGTCGGCGTGCGCTCCGACGAGGGCCCGCCGCAGCTCGAGCAGGAGGCCGACCACATGGTCGAGGGCACGGCCGGCGTCCGCGAGCTGCTCCAGACCCTGTCGCCGGGGGTCAGTGCGGTTCTCCGAGTTCCTGCGAGCGGCGGTCCTGCTGAGCGCGGGGTCGGCGACCGCGATGGCGGCGATCGTGGTGCTGTCGGCGGCGCGCGAGTACGACGACGTCGTGGTGTTCGTCTCCGTCGGCTGGTGGATGGTGGCGACGCGTGATCGGCATGCGCCTCGAGGAGCGCGCGCACGACGGCATCGCCCGGCTGATGGGGACGGCGCGCCACCAGACGACGCTGCCCGAGCTGCGGCCCGGCCTGACGCTGATCAACCGGCTGTGGCTGCTGCTGACCGTGACGGTCGTCGCCGGCGTCATCGGCGTCTTCGCGCCGGAGATCCCGAGCGTCGCGACCGGCTTCGCGCTGCTCGTCGCGATCGCCTGGCGGCGGCAGGGCAACGCGGTGGAGGCGATCGAGGAGCGCGACGCGGCGCGCTTCTACGTCGACAAGACCTCGCCGTTCGAGCCGATCCGGCTGGTGCGCACGCCCGGCTTCGGCGGAGCGTTCCTCAAGCCCGAGCAGCGCGCCGCGGCCGAACAGCCGTGAGCGTGGACGTCCTCGTCGTCTCGCTCGGGTCGACCGGCGGGCTGCGGGTGGCCGACGACGCGCTGGTCGCAGGCCTGCGGCGAGCGGGCTGCTCGGTGGAGCAGGTGCGTGCGGAGCCGCCCCGGCAGGTGCGGACCTTCGCCCTCACCGACCTCGTCTGGGCGCTGGCCGCACGCCGGGCCGCCAGGGCCGGCATCGAGCGGTGGCAGCCGCGCTCGGTCATCTACTCCTCCGTCGGCGCGGCGCTGCTGTGGCCGCGCCCGGGAGCGATCCGCTACGACGCGCTGATGGCCGACAACCGGCCCGGTCGCCACGGCCTGTGGCAGCGGCCGGTGGAGCGACGGCGACTGCGCGAGGCTCCGTTGCTGCTGCCCTGGAGCGAGGTGCCGGTGCCCATCAGCACGCCCGCTCCCACGGAGAAGGACTCGAGGTCGTCACCTACGGCGCGAACCCGGAGAAGAAGGGCCTCGACCGCGTGCTGGCCGCCTGGGAGACGGCCCGGCGGCCGGGCGAGACGCTGGTGGTCGCCGGCCTGGGAGGCACGGACACCGAGGGGGTCCGCTACGCGGGCCTCCTGCCGTCTGAAGAGATGGGGGCATTACTCGCGCGCGCACGCGTCTTCTGCTGTGCGCCGCGGCGGGAGGACTTCGGACTCGTGCAGCTCGAGGCGCTAGCGGCCGGCTGCGCGCTGGTCACGACGGAGGCGCCAGGCCCCTACGCGGCGCTGCCGCTGGCCCGCGAGCTCGATTCGCGGCTGGTCGGCGATGATCTCGCCGCCGCCCTGCGGGTCGCCCTCGACGACCCGTCGCCCGGCTACGCCGAGCGTGCCACCGAGCTGCTCGAGCCGTTCACGCCCGATGCGGTCGACGCCGTCATCCGCGAGCGCGTGCTGCCGGGACTAGCCGTGGCCGGCCAGCGACGCGCGTAGCTTCGTCACGGTCCACGCGCCGATGTCCTGCGCGCTGATCCCGTGCAGCTGGGTGAACTCGACGGCGGCAATGCTCGGCTCGGACGAGCGCACGATGCCCTCGGCGTCGAGCTCGAGATCGTCGCCGAGTGTCGCGCGGACGCGAACCGGCGCGCCCAGCGTGAGCCGTACGGGCGAGCGGAAACGCGCGCCGCCGGCCGAGACGTCGAGGAGCTGGCAGTCCAGGTCGCGGCCGCCGCTGTGCACGGAGATGCCGATGAGGATGGGAAGGCGGACCGAGCTGCGGCGGTCGGCCTGGCCGCCGTCGTTGGCGACGCGGAAGCGCCACTCACCTTCGGCGGAGCTCGGCTCGACGGTGCCGTCCCAGCCCATCGGGATCAAGCCGTCGAGGAAGGTCAGAGCGCAGCGGCCGTCCGGCACGCGGTCCGACTGCGCGTTGAAGCGCTCGGGGCGCAGCAGGACGAAGCTGCCGGCCGCGGCGACGACGCGGCAGTCGACGGCCCCCGTGGGCCACGAGAGCACGGTGTCCTGCCCGGGACGCACGGTCGGCATACGGAGTTGATCGGTGTCGGGACGGCGTCCCTTTAGGAGCGGGTTCGTTTCCGAAGCGGGGCGAATTCGGCCCAGGGGCGGGTATTGGCCACCTGGGCGGGCTCGAGCCAGGCGCGCCGGGCCGTGGCGATGCCCCAGCGGACGATCTCGAGGGTGTTGACCCCGTGCGCGTCGGAGTCGACCAGGATCATCACGCCGGCGTCCGCCGCGGCGCGGGCGTAGACGTCGTTGAGGTCGCGGCGGTCGGCCGCGGAGTTGATCTCGAGCATCGTGCCGGTCTCCGCGGCCTTCTCGATCAGCTTGTGCACGTCGAGCGCGTAGGGCTGACGCGTCTCGATCTTGCGACCGGTCGCGTGGCCGATCGCGTCCACGTAGGGGTGCTCGCACGCGGCCAGCATCCGGGCGGTCATCTCCTTGGCGCTCTGGTTGAACGCCGTGTGAACGGAGCCGATGGTCCAGTCGAGCTGGGCCAGCAGCTCGTCGTCGTAGTCGAGCGACCCGTCGGGCATGATGTTGACCTCGGTGCCGATCAGCAGCTCGAAGCCGTCGAGCTGCTCGTTGAGGGTGCGCACCACCTCGATCTGCGAGCGCAGGTGATCGGGCGTCACGTGGTTGCCGAATCCGTGCGACGCGGAGTGGTCGGTGATCGCGAGGTACTCGTAGCCGCGGGCCATCGCCTTGCGCGCCATCTCCTCGACCGAGTTGCGCCCGTCGGAGGCGGTCGTGTGGCAGTGCAGGTCGCCCTTGATGTCCTCGACGGTGATCAGTTGCGGGAGACCGGGGCCTCCGTCCAGGCGCGCAGCCTCGAGTTCGCCGCGCCCCTCGCGCAGCTCGGGCGGGATGTACGCGTAGCCCAGGCGCTCGTAGACCTCCTCCTCCGTCGCGCAGCGGTGGGTCTCGCCCGTCGCGTCGTCGAGGATCCCGTACTGGGAGACGTGCAGCCCCTTGCGGACGGCGGCCTCACGGAGCTGGACGTTGTGGGCCTTCGAGCCGGTCAGGTGCTGGAGGACGTTGCCGAACTGGTCGGGCTCGACGACGGGATCCGGACCGCGATCGACGCCCGGCCGGAGGTCGCGGCGGTCGGTCTCGGGGTCCCCTGCATCGTCGACCGCGAACGCGTCACCCTGGCAAACGCCACCCGCCGCGGAGTCGGCCGATGACCCGAAGCCTCGGGCCCTATGACCCGCTCCAGGATCTGGCACCGACGCTCGGGACGGCGGCCCTCTGCCTGCTGCCCGTCGGCTACGTCACCGCCACCTGGATGGCAGGACGCGTTGCATCCTGGATCACCGGCCACGGCTGGTCCGGCCCCGCGCTCGACCTGACCTACGCCCGTCGGCTGGCATCCCCCGGCGGGCTCGGCAGCGCTTGGCCCGGCGTTCCGCTTCCCGCTCTCTACGCCACGAATGCCGCCGTGATCGTCCTGGGTTTCGCGTGCATCGGGCTGATCATCTGGCTCTGGTGGCGCGTGCCGGCGGCGGACGACGGCGGTCGCTCGCTGGCCCGCTCGGGTGATCTCCCGCTCTTTGACTCCGAAGGGAGTCCAGCGGAGCGCGGCACGATTGCGTGCTGGGCTTGGTGGCACCAGCCGGAATGACCCTCCTGACACCGGACTGCCCCTCGGTTACCTGGAGCAGCGGTCGTTCGGAAGTGCCCCGATGCTTCGGGCGTCCTGGGAGGACGTGCTGCTGTGCCTGATGGCTCCGCGCACCATGAAGACCACCGCACTCGCCATCCCGGCAATCCTCCAGGCACCCGGCCCCGTGCTCGCCACCAGCAACAAGTCAGACCTGTGGCTGGCCACCTCCTCGGCGCGCGAAGCGGAGACCGGCGAGACGGTCTGGGCCTTCGACCCGCAGCGGATCGTGCACGTCGAACAGACCTGGTGGTGGAACCCGCTCCAGGACATCACCACCGTGGAGGAGGCGCACCGCCTGGCCGGCCACTTCATCCAGGAGGTCCGCGATCCCCGGCGCGGCACCGACTTCTGGGCCTCGGCCGCTCACGACCTCCTCACCGGGCTCCTGCTCGCCGCCGGCCTGTCGGGTCGAGACCTCAACGAGGTGTACGAGTGGCTCAACGACCCCGTCCTGCGCACCCCGATCGATGTGCTGCGCGCGCACGGCAAGCATCCGGCCGCCGCCAGCCTCCAGGGACGCATGGACGGCACCCCGGAGACGAGGGACGGCGTCTACGAAACGGCCCGCACCGCAGCCCAATGCCTCCGCGACGACGCCATCCTTAGCTGGGTCACTCCACCCGTCGACGAGGGACTGAATGAGTTCGATCCGCACGCCTTCGTCACCAGCCGGCAGACCATCCACCTGCTGTCCAAGGACGCCGCCGGCGCAGCGGCCCCGCTCGTCGCCGCCCTGACGGACCGGATCCTGCGCTGCGCCACCACCGCCGCCGAACGCGCCGGCGGACGTCTCGACCCACCGCTGGTCGCAGTCCTCGACGAAGCCGCCAATATCTGCCGGATCTCCGACCTGCCCGACCTCTACAGCCACCTCGGCTCACGCGGCATCACGCCGCTGACCATCCTGCAGTCCTACAAGCAGGGGGCCAGGGTCTGGGGCGACCACGGCATGGACGCCCTCTGGTCCGCCGCGACCATCAAAGTCATCGGGCCGGGACTCGACGACGCCCGCTTCGCGGAGGACGTCTCGCGGCTCATCGGCGACCACGACGTGCCGATCCGATCCATCTCCCGCCAGCGCGGCCAGGTCAGCCAATCGACCTCGATTCGCAGGCAGCGGATTCTCCCGCCCGAGGCCCTGCGGGCGCTGCCGAAGGGACGGGCGCTGCTGCTGGCGACCGGTATGCGTCCCGCGCTCATTCGCCTCAAACCATGGTTCCAGGGCGCCGAGGCGGCGGCGATCCGGACCGCTATCGCCAAGAACAGCCAGGAGCTGACAGCCCGGGCACGAACGACCGTGGCACGGCGGTCGGCATGAACGACGTTCCAACCGCCCCCGAACTTCACGCCCTTGCGCAGGATGTTCACGACCTGCGCGCCGGCCTCGCTCAGCTGTCCGCCGAACTCGGCGACCTGGCAGCTGCAGTCGCTCCCGCGTCGGAAGCCGAGGCTGGGCCCGGTACCGACGCCGCAAAGGACTACGAAACCTTGGTGGACTGGGTGGAGCGCTACCTCTTAGCCACTTTTCAGCGCCGGCCGGGCGGCGAGATCCGGTGGTGTGACGCCTGGCCGGAGCACCCTGAGGCCGTTGTTCGCCTCGAAGCCCTTTGGAACGCTTGGGGCGCACTCCGCCGCGACACTGAGTTCGGCATGGCCAACTGGCTGACGAGCTACCTCGACCCCCAGCTGAGCGCTTTGGCGGCTCGAAGCGGCCCGTTCGCCCAATGCAGCCCGGCAAGGCATGTCCCCGCTGCTGGAGCGCCCACAGCCTGATTGATCGAGGAGGCTAGACGCGGCATCACCAACGACCGTGGCTGCCTCATCTGCCATCAGCGACTCGCAGGTTTCGCTGGTCCGCACAGACCTGCGGCTGCAAGGCTAGTCGGCTGTCTCGATCACTACTGAGACCAGGCCGAGCCACCGCCCGGCCGTGGCTCGCCGACAAGGCCCAGAACACGCCGCTCACCCGGCCTGCCGTGCAGATGCGCCGTTGCGCCGAGCGGGTGATCTTGCCGGCGCCGCCCCTGCTCGGGGCCGACCGCGGCGGCGGTGGTGCGAACGGCGCCAGGACTAGCGTGGTTGGGGTGAACGTGAGTCGCGGCCGGGCCCTTGCTGCCCTCGGCGGCAGTGTCGGCGCCGGATTGATCGTCACCGGCGCTGAGATCTAGGGTGGCGACTGGATCGCGGACCGGTTTGGCCGGCCGGTGCCCTCTTCGCCCTGGCGTGTCCGCCTTCTGGCGATCACCGGCCTGATCGTCTATCTCAAGCTCCAACTGCGCAGGCGTAGTTCGGACAGGTGACACCCGGCCGCACCACAGCCCATGACAGCCATCGGAAGCAACGCCACCAGGGTGGTGATCCCAACACTGGGCGGCTGTGATTTCACCAGCCGATCACGTCGTCGTCGGCGACTTGCCCAACAACGATCATCGGCAGGTGCCAAGCGGCCTCGTCGGGCTCCTCAACCGTGGTGGAGAGGACCTTCTGACCGGTCCGGGCGCAGTAGTCCCAACTGACGTGGTCGCCCCAGGCCAGCGCGGCTTCGGCATTCAGCGCCTTGATCAGGAAGCAGGCCACCCACTCCCGGCAGCAGGCGTCCTCCGGCTGGGTGGGATCGAGGATCCACACCACATACAAGACGCACTGCTCACCAGCCCAGTCTGGGTTCCGCACGCGGGCCGTGGAAACCATTTCGGTCGCCGTCGTGGAGGGCCCGGCAGCTGCAGGGCGCGCAGCCGTGCATTGAACCTGCCCGCGACAGCGTGAAATCCCCAGGCGCCGAGCAGCGGAGCCAGGGCGAGCACGACGCACCCCGCCACCACGCGGCGGGCGGCCAGGTAGCGCACGTTGTTCGCCATGCCGGTGTCCGGTCAGCCGTCGCGGTTGACGTCGAGCCGCAGTTGCGGGTCGCGGCCGTCGGAGCGGAAGTACACCCGCACGAACAGGCCGAAGCCCGGCCCACTCCAGCTGCGGGTGCACAGCCGCCGGTCGGGTTCGGCGCCGGTCAGGTCCTCGCACATCCAGTCCTGGTCGGGCGGTAGCCGGTCGTGCTGATCTGGCGGTCAAGGGCGGCCAGGAGCTGCGGCTCCGTGGCGCCCGGGCTCACTAACTGGTTGGCCTGAGCGGAAAGCCCAACGGGGAGGCAGAACGCGCATCCGGGACCCCAAGGTCCGCCTTCTCGATCCGCCACACCTCGGCCGGCACCGCCGCGCGGAGCTGCCGATTCAGATGGTCAGTGGCCTGCCGGGTGTGCCACCAGGCCGGCCGGCCAGCGTGAGCGGAGGGCGAACAGCAGCGCGGTGACCGCCAGCGGCAGCCAGGCCGCCCGGCGCCGCAGCCGCACGTCCAGACGGCGTGCAGGCCGACGTTGATCAGGGCAGCGGCCACCGCGGCCAGGTCGCCGGGGACCTGGCCGACGAACATGAACGCTGCCCACCAGGGAGGCCGAGCAGCCACAACGGCATCAGCAGCAGCCCAGCCCCGATGTTCGCATTGCCGCCGCCGTCGGGGCTGACATGGATGAACGCCGACACCACCAGGGCGACGGCGGCGGCGTGCCCGGCCACCAGCCAGGCCCAGCCAGGATGCCGGCGGCGCCGCAGGGCCGGGATCTCGGTCGTCACCCCAGCAATGTCGGCACCCAGCGTCGCGACCACCAGGCCGTCCCGGGGGGAGAAACGGTGAAGGCGCTCGGCGGTGCCAGCCCACGAGGCGGCGCCACCGACATGTCCGGCTCAGCGGCCGATCGGACGCCAGCGCACGGGGATCGCTGTGGTGAACGCCTCGCCCCGGGGTCGAGATGGTGCTGGCGATGACGCTGGCGGTTGATTTCCACCGGATCGCTGGGTTGGCACGAAGGTCACCCCCGCCGAGGTCCTCGGCAGACGCAAACCGGCTCCACCTCGTCCCGTGCGGGATGTCGTTGAACAGCCGAAACCGCCGATCGCCAAGCTGGCCTCGGTGAGGGCCACAAGCAGAGTCTCCGGACACGCCGGACGCTTCAGGCGGTGATCAGGGTTGTTCCAGTGCACAGGTCGTCGGCCAAATGGGTGAACTGCGTCCAGGAGGTTCGCCACGAGCAACCGGAACCGCACGAGGCGCGTCGACTCTGCATGCTGAATCGTCGGACGCTGCTGTCCCTCGGTGCCCTGACATTGGCGGGGTGCGCGACCGGAACGGACGGACCGGCTCCCCGGACGGGCTGAGGGCGCCGTTGCGGATCGGGCAAGATCTTGCGATCGCGGACGTGGACCCGGTTGCCCCTGACCCGGTCGCGCTGGCGAAGGCCGTCGCGTCGGTCTCGGCCTTCACCGGCGACCTCTACCGCCGGGTGGCTGCGGGCGTGAGCGGCAACCTCGTGATCTCCCCGGTGTCGGTCGCGGCCGCCCTCGGGATGACTTTGCAGGGGGCCCGCGGCGAGACGGCGGAGCAACTGCGGCACGTCCTGCACGCAGACAGCGACGCCGGGCTGTCGGCGGGGCTGGGGAGCCTGCGGCAGACGTTGGCGACCCGTTCGGGAAAGGCGATGAACATCGTCGGTGACGAGGTCGAAGTGCAGCTCCGGGAGGCCAACAGCCTGTGGGGACAGCGCGGTGTGACCTGGGAGAACGTCTTTCTGACCGAGCTCGCTCGCTGGTCGGAGCCGGGATGCATCTGGTGGACTATCTGAGCGACAGCGAGGGTGCCCGGACGGCGATCAACGCCTGGGTCTCGAGCAGACTCGCGGCCGGATCCCCGAGCTGGTCCCGCCTGGGGCGATCGACGCCGACAGCCGGCTCACCCTGGTCAACGCCCTGTGGTTCAAGGCCGGCTGGCAGGTGCCCTTCGAACCCGGTGTGACACAGAACCGGCCCTTCACCCGGCCCGACGGCAGCCGAATCGAGGCCCCGATGATGAACGGCACAGGGCACTGGTTCACCCGCGGCCCGGGTTGGACAGCAGCCGACCTGCGCTACGCCGGCGAACAGCTGGCGATACGGTCGTGCTGCCCGATGCCGACCGGTTCACCGAGATCGAGCACGCGATCAACGCCGACTGGCTCGGCGCCCTCGTCAGCGGCCTGCGGCGCGGTTCGGTCCGGCTCGGCCTGCCGCGCTGGAAGGTCCGCAGCCAAGTCAACCTGAACGAAATATTGAAGTCCCTCGGCATGCCGCTTGCTTTCGACGCCGGAGCCGACTTCCGCGGCATAACCCGTCAAGAGCGCCACTGGATCGCAGCCGTCCAGCACGAGGGCTGGATCGCCGTGGACGAGAACGGCACCGAGGCCGCCGCCGCCACCGCCGTGCTCATGACCGGTGTCAGCGCGCAGGGCGGCACCGACCAGCTCGTAGCCGACCGGCCGTTCCTCTACGTCATCCGGGACGTGCCGACAGGAACGCCCCTGTTCATCGGCCGGGTGACGGACCCAATGGCGTGAGAGAGCCTCCGCCGTCTCACGTGGGCTGGTGGCCTACTGTGACGTCTTGCGCGGCAAGCCACCGACGCAACGGGCCACGTTCGGATCCGCGGCTGACACAACGCGCACCCACTGGCATACCCCTTCGCATTCTCTGGACGCCACATCCAAGATCCGGAGACCCGACGCTCAGTCAACGTTGCGTGATGTACACGTAGCATCCTGTGCATGGCAGGTTCTGATGGTGCCGGGTCCGTCCGCGTCGAGATCGCTTCGGGCGTCACGCTGGAAGCGCCCCCCGGCAGTGTGCTGCCCGTCGCGCTCCGTTGGGTAGCCACCCCCGAAGACTGGCCCGACGGTGCCGGCCGTCGACGGCGGGACGGTGTACGTCGTCGCTGATGCCCTGTACGCCTATCGCCTGTCCGACGGGACCCCGCTGTTACTCGCCAGCGATCCCGAGCAGATGGCCCTTGGCGGCAGCGGCTCGGGCGAGATCGGCCGCCAGGGCGCGGACGATGTGCGGGCCCTGGAGACGTACGAGTACGACATCACTGTCGACCGGAACACAGGTCGGGTCCTCCGATTCAGCCGGGACGTGGACCCCTGCCGAGCCTGCCCGGGTTCTCGCCGTTCCCCGCGCCGGCCCCGGAGCGCTTCCAGGTTGAGATGGACCTGGAGCACATCGTCGGCCGCGAACGGGACGGTTCAATCGCCTGGCAGATCACCGTCGAGGAGCCGATGTGCGACGAACTCGGGCCGATCGGCGTCCCCGGAGTGCTTCGTCCAGCCACGTCGAGCGGGCAAGTGGTCATGATCGAGGACTGATGAGCCCGTTCCTTGCCCGAAGCCAAGTGGCCCAATTCTCAATGGGGCAGCAAGCGGCACTACTGGCAGCGGTGTGACATGTCCCCTGTTCCCTGAGCGACGCTTGCGTGGGACTAGCCGAGCCGGATGCCCTGCGGCCCCCAGCCCCTATGTACAGCAGCCATAGCCCGGCGAGCACGATCTCCGGCCACTCCGGGCGCCGCCACCGGGCGGTCACTTCATCGCCCGGCTCCGCTGCGGCTTGGTACCGTCGCGCCACTTCGGTACCGATACCGACTCGCCCGCTGGGCCAACGATCGTCAAGCCGGATAGACTCGACGCCGGCCGCCAGACCGCCGCACCTCTTCGTCGTGCATGGTCGCGATCTCGGTCACCGCGACCCCAGGGCAGTTCCAGGGCGAATGCACGTTCGGGCCACGGTCCCGAGGCACCCCTCCGCCTGATCCGCCGGACCTGTCGGACAGGGGAACACTCAAGTCGGCTGTCCGATCTGCCGATTCACGCCGGAAGCGTCCGGACCATTCGTGGAGTGGGGAACGTATGTCGAGCCCGCGTCTGAGGGCCGGCCTGACGGCACTGGTCGGATTTCGCCCTGGGGATGTCCGGCACGACTCCGGCGACGGCCGCGGGTGACCCGTCACCGACGGTGGCCGAGCAGGCCGCCGAGCAGAGCCTGCGCGCCGAGATCCAGCGGCTGGTCGACCGCTTCGGCCCGCGGCTGCGGCACGGACCGGGCAGCACGTCGTCCCACAAGACGTACCGCCCGAAAGACGGCACCTACGTCGAGTCGAACGGCGCGGTCTACCGGATCGCCGGCGGGGCGCCCCTGCATATCGGCAGCTGGAAGGCGGTCGGCGGCCCCAAGAAGGTCGAGTTCATCTCCGAGCGTCAGTTCGAGGACCTGGCCCTGTGGCCCAAGGACGGCACCTTCGTGACCGCCTCCGACGGCCGCTCCTACCGGTTCGTCGGCGGTGCGCCGCTGTACATCTCCACCTGGAAACCGTTCGGCCGGCCCCACCTCGGCGTCCGGATCGACGCCGCGGCGATCGCCCACGCCGGGGACGGCGAGGACTGGTCGGCCGTCAACGACGTGCCGATGGACCTGGACCCCTACCTGATGGACGACTTCCTGGAGCGGGAGGACAAGGGCACGCTCACGCTGGGCATGGATCCGAAGCTCTACGTCCGCGGTGCCCAGAGCCACCGGATCTACAAGATCGTCGGCGGTGCGCCCCTCTACATCTCGGACTGGTCGACGGTCGGCGGCCCGAAACCCACGGTCACCATCGACCAGACGGCGATCGACCGGGCCGGCCGGCCCGGGCCGTGGCGCTTCCTGCAGAAGTACCCGGACGGGGTCCGCTTCCTGCGCGGCCAGACCGGGCAGGTGTTCACCGTCGGTGGTGGCGCCATCATCTACGTCTCCAACCCCAAGCTCCTCCGCGACACGATCACCGAAGAGGGAGAGTCGCTCACCGTCGTGATCGAACCAGCCCGGGTCGACCAGAAGGTGCTCGACCGGGCCGGCGGCGCAGCCCCCTACGACAACCTGCTGTACACCCCCCGCGACGGCACCATCCTGTTCGGTCTGACCGGGGGCCCCGTCGGAATCGGCTCGGACGAGGATCCGAAGTTCTACTACGTCGCCGGTGGCGTGCCCCAGCAGATCACCCCCGACGTCGAGGAGAGCGA
>CAVXBH010000011.1:0-213207 GCA_963759945.1 uncultured Solirubrobacteraceae bacterium
CTGTAAGTCCCGAGCAGGTTGTTCAGGCGGTTGATGGGTGGTTGGCGGCCGATGGCTGAGTGTCGTCGGCGATGGTTGTAGGTCCAGAGCCAGCCGTCAAGGGCTGCGGTGCGTTCTCGGCTGTGAGCGCGTAGATCGCGCCGTAGGCCCAGCCGCCGAGCATGGTCCGGATGAAGCGTTCGGCTTTGCCGTTGGTCTGCGGGCGGTAGGGCCGGGTGCGGAGATGGCGGATGCCGAGCGCGCGGCAGGCGATGGCGTGGATCGTGGAGCGGTAAGCCGAGCCGTTGTCGGTGATCAGCTGCTCGACGGTGATGCCGTGGCGGCGGTAGAACGCGACGGCGCGCGCAGGAACCCGATCGCGGTGGTGGCTTTCTCGTCGGGCAGGACTTCGGCGTAGGCCAGGCGGGTGCAGTCGTCGATGGCGACGTGCACGTAGTCCCAGCCGAGCTGCGTCGGCGCTTGCCGGTGCGGCGGTAGCGGCCGGTGTAGCGGCGCGGGCCGCCCAGGACGCGTTGCCCGGGCCGCGGGCGATGCGGCCGAGCTTCTTGACGTCGATGTGGATCAGCTCGCCGGGCCGGTCGCGCTCGTAGCGTTCGGCGGGCTCCAGGCCGAGCCGTCCGAGCCGCCCCATCCCGATCCGCGTCAGGATCCCCGAGACCGTCGAAAGCGGCCGGTCGAGCAGCTCGGCGATCTCCGGCCCGGTGAACCGCAACCGGCGCAGCGCAGCGATCGCCTCGATCGTGCGTTCATCGGTGCGGTTGGCGACCGTCACCGGCGCCGAGGACCGGTCCAACAAGACCGGCCGGCCCTTCCGCGCGCCAGCGGGCCAGCCACTTGCGCGCGGTGCGCTCGCTGACGCCGGCCGCCTCGGCGGCCGCCGTCAGCGACCACCCCGCTCCTCGATCACGTCGACCACAGCCGCGCCGCTTTGACAGCTGGCCTCGCGTTAGCGTGCAACTTCATCCGGTGTCCTCCTTGGAGACTGAGTGGCCTCGAGAACCACCAGCCTCCAAGGAGGCCCGGATGAACAACGTCCTCAGGAACTACAGCTAGCCGCCGCAGGCCCCTTGACCTCGACGATCACCGTCGTCCCCGGCGGGGACGAGATCGCCGGCGCCGGGATCGGTGCCGCACACGCCGGGGTCGCCGAAGAGGACGTCGTCGAGCAGATCGCCCGTGTCCCGCACGTCCGGGACGAGACCGAGGCCGTCCAAGGTCGCCTCGGCCTCCTCGGGCGAGAGCCCGTCGAGCGACGGGACCTCGACGGGAACGATCCGCACCACGCGCAGCGCCGTCATCGCCGGTGGATGCTCCGGCGCCCCGGCCTGCACGTCGATCACGTTGGTTCCCGCCTCGAGCGCCACGGTGGCGCTGAACTCGCCGCCGTCGACGTCGGCCGACTCACCCGCGACGAGCACCCGGGCGGTGGACGGCGTGACCGATCCGCGCACCTCGATGCGGTCGTCGTCGACCTCGGTCAGATCCGAAGGCGCCAGGATCTCGATCCGCACGGGCACACGAGGGCGCTCGCGCTCGACCTCGCCGCAACCTGCGACCGCCAGAAAAAGGGCGAAAGCGACCGTGCGACGCACAGTCGCGAGGGTAGGCATGCACCGCCAGGACTCAAGGAATCCGCCCAGAAGGGCGATGCTTCCATATGCACCTGGTCTGGGGACTTCGTCGCTTTGCCGTGCTCGCGGCCGTCTTCGCCTTCGTCGCGGTGCTCGCGGGACCCCTCGCCGCGCACGCGCAGGACACCCCGGCCTGCTCGGACGGCGTCGACAACGACGGCGACAACTACATCGACGGCGCGGACGCGGGCTGCGGGGGCGGGTCGGACAACGACGAGACCGACTCCCCGTACGCCGGCATCGAGATACAAGACCTGCCGCTGCCGCTCGTCACGCTGCAGGGGACCGTCGACACCAAGAAGGGCGACGTCAAGGTCTCCAGGCTGCAGATCCGGGCGCTGATCGGCTCCGTGGTCGAGGTCACCTGCAAGGGCAAGACCTGCCCGTTCATGACCTTCAAGCGCCAGATGTTCCGCAACTCGCTGCGTCTCGAGGCGCTCGAGCGCAAGCTCAAGGCACCCACGACGCTGACGCTGCGGGTCGGCCGCCAGAACCAGCTCGGGAAGTTCGTGCAGTACAAGCTCCGTCGCGGCAAGGCCCCGGTGCGCGTCGACGACTGCCTCGCACAGGACACCGGGGAGAGAAAGCCTTGCTACGAGGACTGAGCCGCAGCGCCGACGGTTTGATCCCGCTGGTGGCGATCGGCGCCGTCGTATCGCTGGTCGTCCTGGGCGCGGGCGCCTTCCGCTCGCCCGCCTACCGCGACAACAGCGCCGGCGGCGTCCCCGGGCACGCCGGCGGCCACCGCGACGCCGACGCAGCGAGCACCCCGAAGCCGACGCCGACTCCCCGGCCGAAGCGACAAGCCCGAGCATAAGGACACGGGCCAGAGCCCCCGCTGCCGGTCGCGACCGCCGCCCCCGCCGCGACCGCCGCGCCCGCGGTCACCGCCGCACCGGCGGGCCCGTCACGCCTTCCGCCCCGTCACAGCCGGATCCGGTGAAGCCCGACCCGGTCCAGCCGGACCCGTGAAGCCCGACCCGGTCCAGCCGGAGCCCGTGAAGCCCGATCCGGTCCAGCCGGACCCCGTGGAGCCCGACCCGGGCACCACCATCGACGAGTCGGGCTGAGCGTCAACCAAGGGGCCGGGCCCCCTGATTCGCTCTACCAGTGGACGCCTCGGGTGACCTGCGCGAAGGCGCGGCCGACGACGCCGCCGGAGTCCGCTTCGCGCTGGGCGTCCTTCGGATCGGCCGGCGGGTCCTTCTTGCCGCGCGCCGAGGCCGAGTCCGGGAACAGCTGGTAGGCCTGGCCGCGCACGGCGTCCATGAGCGTCGGGCTGAGCGCGTCGGCGACCGAGGCGATCGAGCCGACCGGCGGTGACAGGCGCCGCGGCCGGAAGATGATCGCCTGCGTGACGACGTCGGCCGCCTGCTCCGGAGTGAGCGTCGGGAAGCGGTCGTACAGCGTCGTCGGCGCGATCATCGGCGTGCGCACGAGCGCCATGTAGATCGTCGTGAACCGGACGCCGTCCGTCTGGACCTCGCCCTGCAGCGCGTCGCACAGGGTGTCGAGCGCGGCCTTGGAGGCGATGTAGGCGCCGAAGCGCGGCGTGCGCGTCTGCACGCCGATCGAGCTCATGTTGATGACCTGGCCCGTGCCGCGCTCGCGCATCCCCGGCAGGAAGCGCAGGATCAGCCGGACGGGCGCGAAGTAGTTGAGCTGGATCGTGCGCTCGTAGTCGTGGAAGCGGTCGTAGGAGAGCGCCACGGAGCGGCGGATGGACCGGCCCGCGTTGTTGACGAGGATGTCGACGCGCTTGTGGTCGGCGAGCACCTTCTTGGCCATCGCGTCGATGGCGTCGAGGTCCGTGAGGTCGCACGGGTAGACGTGCGCGGTGCCGCCGTCGGCCGCGATGTCGTCGCGCAGCGCCTCGAGCTTCTCCTGCCCGCGCGCGACGAGGATGACCTCGCCGCCGGCCGCCGCCACCTCGCGCGCCGCGGCCTCGCCGATGCCCGACGACGCGCCGGTGATCAGGATCTTCTTGTCCTGCACCGCGCGCTTGAGCGTCCGCTCGCCGTTGACCAGGCGGTCGACGAAGTTGAGGGGATACAGCGGGCGATAGCGGGCGTTCGCACCGACGGGGCGCGTCGCCGCGGTCAGAGGCCGCCGGATGGTGTTGACGATGTCGCCGATCGGGCCGGGCAGCAATGGGGCCATGCCGGAAACCTACCCCGTTAACGCGATGCGGGGCCGGCACTCGGCCGGCCCCGCTGCGCGCCTCAGGAAACGCCTGAGTTACTTCTTGCGGCCGTAGGAGACCTGCTTGGTGATCTTCTTCGCCTTCAGGACCGCGTTGCCCTGGAAACGGACAATCGCGCGCAGCTTGCCCTTCTTGCGCTGGCCCTTCTTGAGGTCCTTGGCCTTGAACGACGTCTTGACCTTGAACGAGCAGTTCTTCTTGACGCCCTTACGCGTCGTCGAGAGCGGCTTGCCCGAACCCTTACGGCGCAGCGTCAACCGCACCTGGCCCTTGCAACCCTTGCCCTTGCCGATCCCCTTCGGAAGGATCAGCTTGCCCTTCGCCGTGAACTTGAACGGCGACTTCTTGTCGTTCTTCGGGCGCACCTTGACCTTCAGGCCCGGCTTCTTGCGCTTCGTCACCGGGTAGGTCGGCGTCGCGGTCGGCGTCGGCGTCGCGGTCGGCACCGTGTAGGTCGCCGTCGCCGAAGGCGTCGGGGTGGCGGTCGCCATCGGGGTCGGCGCCGCAGGCAGGATGTTGTCGTTGACAACGGTCATGCCGGCGATCGTCGTGGTCAGCGTCGGGGTGGGAACGCCACCGAGATCGCCGATCAGCGCTGCGCTGCCGTTCGCGGGCGTACCCGCACCGCCGGAGGCGTTCACGGAGTACAGACGCGGCGGCTCCGGGACACCCGACGGGTTGAACGCGCCGAACTGCTGGTTGAAGCGCGCGATCGTGTCGAACCCGTTGCCGTCCTCGATCAGGATGCCGAGGGGACCGACGGTGGAAAGCACGCCGTTGCCGAACGCAGGCGCGGCCAGGTTGGTGCCCGCGGCGTCGCGGATGCCCTGGGCGGCGAGCGAGTCGAGCCCGGAGTCCACGTCGTAGAGGAACGTGCTGGCCGGGGCCGGCGTGATCGGGTTGTTGTACGCGACGCCCGTGACGTTCGGGTTGGCCGCGGAGTTCGGGTCACCCGTCGCGTAGGCGAGGGGGGTCTGGGTCGTCGCGACGCTCGTGGTCGAATCGATCCCGAGGTTCTGCTCGGTGTCGGTCACGAGACGGATCGCCGCACCCGGAGCGGGGTTGAAGTCGACCCCTGCGTCACCGTTGGGCAGCGGCGCGAACGGGCCGCCCGGGACGACCGTGGCCGCACCCGTACCCAGGTTGAGCGTGTAGACGCGACCGGTCGAGCCGACGCCGTAGACCTGGCTGTTGGCCGGGCGACGGTCGATGCCGACGAGCGTCTCGCCGCCCTGCAGGCCGGTGATGGACACCGGCGGTGCCGTTGCGCCTCGGGCCGGTCGGCGCGGTAGGTGACAGCTGCTGCGCGCCGAGCGGCCGGCGTGTAGAGCACGGCGATCTGCGGCACCGCTGCGGCGACGGCGATGTCCTTGACCTTCGAGGAACCACCGATCTCGCCGACGCCCGTGGCCGCGCCCGTCGTCGTGTTGACCGTGTAGAGGCGATCAGTTCGTGTCGGCGGTGCGGCCGGCGAGGTACGCCGTGTTCGCGCCGGGGACGCCCGTACCGGGCGTGCTGGCGGTGGAGATGTCGAAGCCGACGTCGCCGACCAGGTCGACGCCGAGCGGCAGCCGACGCTCGACCAGCGTGCCGGCGTTCGGCGGGTTCTGGGTCAGCAGCTGGTCCGGCCGGTGTCGATGTCGAACAGCGTCGTGGTCGGAGCGTCCGGCAGCAGGTCGGCGTCGGCGCCATCGGCTGCCGAGTTCGCCGGAGCGCTGTTGGTGTAGGCCGCGCCGGTGACGTTGCCGGCCGGGTTCAGGGCGCCTCGTTGGTCAGCGAGCGCCGTTGTTCGGGTTGACGCGGAGGTTCTGCTCCGTGTCGGAGACGATGCGCAGGCGGTCGACGGTCGGGTTGAAGTCGATGTCGAAGTCGGTGCCGTTGAGCGTCAGCGGGGCGCCGATCGCGGTCGGGACGCCCGGTGACGGTGTCGATCCGGAACAGCTGGCCCGTTTTGCCGAGCGCGTAGAGCTGGAGTGTGGCGGGACGGACGTCGATCGCCCTCGATGTCCGTGGTGACGCCGCGGGCAGCATGACCGGGATCGGTGCGGAGACGGTGCCCGGCGTGGCCGAGTCGAAGGTGACGATGTTGTTGGCATCGGTCAGGCCGTAGACGGTTTCGGCCGAGGCCGCCGGTGCGGCGATTGCCGATGCGGCCAGGGCCGCGGCGGCGACCCAACGTTTTCTGAGCATGCTTAGAAGAGCTCCCTGATTGAGAAAGGTGGGTCTAGTCCCGCCGCTGCTAACGCTAACGGCCGCCGTTCTTCTCACTCGAAATGGCAGAGATGTCAGGCAAAGAACCATGCTGGCGCGATTCGAGGTAGCCCGCACGGTCGGAGAACACGCCGCGCATCTCCTCCGAGAGCCGGTCCAGGAACTGGTCGCGGTAGGTCGCGTCCGTGAGCACGGCGATGGCGTAGTAGAGGCCTGAGAGGCCGGCCACCCCGCCGGCCACCCGCAGCAGCTCCGCCGTGATCCGGGCCTCGTGGCCGAACAGCTCCACCGGGAGGATCACGTCGCCGGTCGAGCCCGTCCAGCTCTCCTGCACGCCCGGCGTGATCGCGAGCATCCCGAAGCCCACGAAGGTCGCCGCGACGGCCAGGGTCACGATCAGGACCTGGAGCGCGTGCGAGACGAGCATGATCAGGCCGACGTTGACGCGCTGGCGGCGGCTGAGCGGGTGCCCGTCGGCGAAGTCGGTCTCCATGCGGCGCACCTCGCCCGGCAGCTGGATGACCATGAAGGACAGGCCCAGCGCGACGACGATCCCGCCGAGCAGCGCCAGGAACGGCCCGGGCACGTCCGAGAAGACCTGCCACATCTCCGTGTTGATGAACAGGACGGCCGCGAAGAGCAGCAGCAGCGGCACCGCCCGCGCCAGCACCATGACGCTGAGCGTCAGCTCGTCGGCGAGCCGGTGGAACGCCCCCTGGAGGATCCGCGGCAGCGCGTAGCCGACCACGAGGTAGACGAGCAGGACGAGCAGCGCGTTGCCCGCGATCGTCACCAGCGCGCTCGTGAACTGGCCGCCGAAGATCGCCGGCAGCAGGCCCGGGGCGATCACGAACAGCGCGAGCTCGACCCAGCCCACGCGCTCGGGCAGCGCCGAGGGCCCGAGGCCGCGCAGGCGGTTGACGAGCACCACCACCGCGAGCAGGATCGCCAGGCCGCCGAGCGCCGCGCCGACGTTCGCCAGCGTCGACCAGTCGGAGTCGATCGCCCCGAGCATCTCGCCGAGGAAGACGAGCGTCAGCAGCGGCGCCGCGCGCGTGAAGACGTCCCCCGCCGCCGAGTAGTCCTCGATGAAGAGCGGCAGCCCGGCGCGGCGGAAGCGGCGCTCGTAGTCCATCTACTTCTGCGTGGCGGAACCACGTAGCGGCCGCCGGCGACCGTGACGACGATCCGGACCTGCGTCTTCTTGCGCGGCGCGGCGAAGCGCTCGCTGTACTTCGCGCCGGCGGCGACCGCCTTGTTGACCTGCGCTCGCCCGCGACCTTGGCGGACACGAAGAGGTCGCGCTTGGCCGTGACGGTGACGGTGATCGCGCGCTTGCCCTTGCGCTTGATCGTCGCCGTGTAGGGCAGCGGGCCGTCGGCGGTGGTGAAGCTCCAGCTGTGGGTGAAGGACTTGCCGTCGACCTTCGCGGCGATCGATCGCCGTGTAGCGGGTCGCCGGCGCCAGCGGCTCGCGCGGGATGAGCTCCGCGCCCAGCGGCAGGTAGTTCGTCGGCAGGGTGGTGTTGTCGACGATCGCGACGTCCACCGCCCCGCCCGGACCCCTGCAGCGACCCCGTCGCCTCCGACGCCGAGTCGAACGTGGTCAGGCTGGGGCCCGTCGAACATCACGTAGAGGTAGGGGCCGGTGGTCGTGCCCTGCGGGATGCCGACGATCTCACCCGGCGTGTACGGACCTTCGAAGGCGGTCTGCTCGGTGACCCAGTCCCGTGCGCCGTCGCCCGGGTACGTGTACGTGACGTCCTTCGCCGGCGCCGGCCGCTCGCGCGAGGCGAGCGTCGTGGCGCAGCCGTAGCCGCCGTTCTCGGAGGCGCCCATGCGGTCGATGCGCGGTGCGAGCAACTGGTGCAGGTGGATCGGCGCGGTCTCGAACGGGTTCTTCGTCGCGCTCCACGGCCCGCCGCCGGAGTACAGGACGGACGTCTCGGCGGCCTGGTTGCCCTCGGCTGTGTAGCCCGGGTCGCCCGGGTCCTCGGAGTGCTGCGAGCGTGTTGTTCTGTGCGCCGTAGGCGTTGTGCTTGGCGCAGCCGTCGCTCAGCGCGGGGTCCTCGACGATGCCCGCCGGGATGCCGTGCGCCGCGCGCTGCGCGTTGAGGAAGGAGACGATGTCCGGGCCGCTCACGTCGGCCGCCGCCGTCGCCGGGGACGACGAGCACGAGGGCCAGGGCGATGCACACGCGGGTTCGCATCCGCGCGAACGTATAGAAATCGGCGCATGAACACCAAAGTGCTCGGACGCCGGGTCGCGGCCGTCATCCTCGACGCGCTGATCATCGGCGCGCTGGTCTGGGGTCTGTTCTTCCTGCTGGCGGACGATCCCGTGGTGGCGCTGCAAAACGGCGACGTCACGGGCAACACGACGATCTACGGCAACCTCGAGCTCGGCGACAAGACCTACTCGGTGTACGGCGGGACGGCGCTCCTGTGGTTCGTCTTCAGCTTGCTGATCTCCGTCGGCAACTGGGTCTTCCTGCAGGGCACCCGCGGGTTCACGATCGGCAAGGCGATCGTCGGATGCGCGTGGTCAAGGACGACGGCTCCTCACCTCCCGGCATGGGCCGCGCCTTCGGCCGCTGGTTTCATCTACATCGCCGACGGCTTCCCGTACTTCATCCCCTACCTGACGGGCTTCATCGTCGCGCTCGTGCGCAGCGACAACAAGCGCTCGGCGACATGGTCGCCTCGACCCTGGTGATCGACAAGGACTCGCTCGGCGCCGGCCCGGCCCTGCCCGTGGACACCTCGCCCTCCTGGGTCGAGGGAACGCGGACGCCCTAATCGACCCAGTCCAGCGTCCGCGA
Source organism: uncultured Solirubrobacteraceae bacterium (assembly GCA_963759945.1). Classification (GTDB taxonomy): domain Bacteria; phylum Actinomycetota; class Thermoleophilia; order Solirubrobacterales; family Solirubrobacteraceae; genus DATLGB01. Next base: position 8,867 of record CAVXBH010000011.1, read on the forward strand.
GACCGCCTTGCGCCAGCGGGCGTATTCGCGGTCGCGGCGCTCGGCGTCCATCTGCGGCTCCCAGCGGCGGTCGGCGGTCCAGCGCTCGGCCAGCTCGTCCGTGGACTCCCAGAAGCCGACGCGCAGACCCGCGGCATAGGCCGCGCCGAGCGCCGTCGTCTCCGTCACACGCGGGCGCACGACGGGCAGGTCGAGCACGTCGGCCTGGAACTGCATCAGCAGCTCGTTGACGGTCATGCCGCCGTCGACGCGCAGCTCGGAGAGCTCGAGGCCGGCGGCCTCCACGGCGGCGTCGATGACCTCGCGCGTCTGCCAGGCGGCGGCCTCGAGCGCGGCGCGGGCGATGTGGCCGCGGCCGTTGTAGGCGGTCAGGCCGAGGATCGCGCCGCGGGCGTCGTCGCGCCAGTGCGGGGCGAACAGACCCGGAGAAGGCGGGGACGAAGGAGACGCCGCCGTTGTCGTCGACGCTGCGCGCGAGCGCCTCGATCTCGTCGGCGGAGTCGATGATGCACAGCCGGTCGCGCAGCCACTGGATGAGCGCGCCGGTGACCGCGATCGAGCCCTCGAGCGCGTAGTGCGCCGGCTCCTCCCCGAGCTTGTAGGCCACCGTGGTCAGCAGCCGGTCGGTCCGCACCGGCTCCTCGCCGGTGTTGACGAGCAAGAACGACCCCGTCCCGTACGTGTTCTTGGCGGCGCCGGGCTCGAAGGCGGTCTGCCCGAAGAGCGCCGCCTGCTGGTCGCCGAGGATGCCCGCGACCGGAATCCCCTTCCACTCGCCGTAGACCTCCGAGCTCGAGCGGATCTCGGGCAGCATCGCCGCCGGCACGCGCAGCCGCTCGCAGTTCTCGTCGCTCCAGGCGAGCGTCTCGAGGTCCATCAGCAACGTGCGGCTCGCGTTGGTGACGTCGGTCGCGTGGACGCCGGTGAGGTTCCACAGCACCCACGTGTCCATCGTCCCGAACAGCAGCTCGCCGGCCTCGGCGCGCTCGCGGGCGCCGTCGACGTGGTCGAGGATCCACGCGATCTTCGGGCCGCTGAAGTAGGTCGACAGCGGCAGGCCGGTGCTGGCGCGCAGCTGGTCGGGGTCGCCGAGCTCGTGCACCATCGCGCCCGTGCGGGTGTCCTGCCAGACGATCGCGTTGTGGATCGGCTCGACCCGTCTCGCGGTCCCAGACCACGGTGGTCTCGCGCTGATTGGTGATGCCGAGCGCGGCGACGTCGTCGTCGGCGATCTCCAGGCATGCCTCGACGTTGCGCATGATCTCCGCGGGTCGTGCTCGACCCAGCCGGCCTGCGGATTGATCTGCTCGTGCTCGCGGCGCTCGACCTGCACGCAGGCGCCGTCCGCGTCGAACAGGATGCAGCGCGAGCTCGTGGTTCCCTGGTCGATCGCAGCAACGTGGCGCGCCATGAGCGGCAATCTATGGGTAGGTAGCCGCGATGGAGCTGGCTCCCCGCCTGATCGAAGTCGTCGGTGCCGAAGAGGGCGGAGGCCGCCGTGCTCGTCCTGCACGGCGGCGCGAGCCGGCGCCGCGACATGCGCGTCAGCCCGACGCAGCTGTCGGTGCTGCGGATGATCCCGATCGCCAAGGCGCTGGCCCGCGCGGGTGACGGTCGCCTGGCCGTCTACCGGCTGCTGAACTCCCGCCGCGGCTGGGACGCGACGCACACGCCGGTGCAGGACGCGCGCTGGGCGCTCGCGGAGATGGGCTGGGACCGCGTCGGCGTCGTCGGGCACTCGCTGGGCGGCCGCGCCGCGCTGCTGCTCGCGCCCGAGGTCGAGTCCGTCGTCGCGCTGAACCCCTGGGTGTACGCGGACGATGGGCCGGCGTGGTCCGGTCCGAAGGTGCTGGTCGTCCACGGCACGGCGGACCGCGTCGCGCGGCCGGATCGCGCCCTCGCGGTCGCCCGCCGCATCGGCGCGAAGTTCGTCACCGTCGAGGGCGGAAAGCACGCGATGCTCGCCCACCGGCGCGAGTTCAGCCGGCTCACGCGCGAGTGGGTGCTCGACACGCTGCTCTGAAGGGCGGGATACTCCCGAGCGTGAGCGGGAGCGAGTGGCTGCAGCTGGCGTCCATCCCTGTGTTCACGGGGGCGATCGGCTGGCTGATCAACTGGAGCGGGGTGTTGATGCTGTTCAACCCCGTGCAGTTCCACGGGATCACGGTGCCCGGGCATGCGCGAGCTCTCGACGCTGCTTCCGCGGCGCCTCCAGGAGGTCCCGGGGATCATGCAGGGCGGGATCGGCTGGCAGGGCATCGTCCCCGCGCGCGCGGCCAAGATGGGCTCGATCGCCGTCGACAAGGCGATCGCCAAGCTCGGGCACGCCGGCCGAGTTCTACCAGCAGCTCGAGCCCGAGAAGCTGGCCGAGCACATCGTCGTGATGTTCCAGCCGCAGGTGCCGGGAATGGTCGACGACATCATGCGCCGGGAGCAGCCGCGAGATGTGGTCGCGCGTCCCGCCGGGCGTCAAGCAGGCCGTCTACCGCCGGGTCCAGCAGCAGCTGCCGGGCATCGTGCGCGACATCACCGACGAGATCGGCGAGCACATCGACCAGCTGCTCGACCCGAAGATCATGGTCATCGACCACTTCACCAAGAACCCGGCGCTCGTCGAACAAGATCTTCCGCGACTTCGGCCAGAAGGAGCTGAACCTGATGATCAACTTCGGGTTCATCTTCGGCTTCCTGCTCGGCATCCCGGTCGCCTTCATCGACCACACGCTGCACCAGTGGTGGCTGCTGCCGATCCTCGGCGTCATCGTCGGCTGGACGACGAACCTGCTCGGCATGCAGCTGATCTTCGAGCCGCCCGAGCCCAAGACGATCCTCGGCATCAAGTTCCACGGCCTCTTCCTGCGCCGCCAGGACGAGGCCGCCGAGGTCTACGCGCAGATCATCGCCGACGACGTGGTCACCCTCGAGAACATCGGCAACTTCCTCATCGACGGGCCCGCGCGGCGACCGCACCCAGCAGATGATCCAGACCGCGCTCGGCCCGGCGATCGACGGCGCGATGGGTCCGGCTCGCGCGGCCGTCCGGGTCGCGATGGGCCCGGCGGAGTACGACTCCGTGCGCGAGTCCGTCGGCCGCGAGGCCGTCGGCCACACGCTCACCCCGTTCAAGGACCCGGAGTTCTCCGCGCCAGCAGTCCGAGCGCATCCGCACGCTGATCGCCGCCCGCACCAAGGAGCTGCCGCCGGCGGACTTCGTCGAGATGATGCGCGCGGCGATCAAGGAGGACGAGTGGATGCTCTACCTCCACGGCGCGGTGATGGGCATGGCCGGCGGCTTCCTGCACCTCGCGCTGTTCGGGGTGAGCGGCTCGTGAGCTACGACGATCCGGAAACGCTCGAGGGCGAGGTCGTCTCGGACGGCCCGGAGGGCATCGACGCGCTGCCGAACCTCGCCGCGCTCGCCGCCGGCGCGGCCCTCAAGACCGCCGAGTGGTCCTTCAACGCCGGGCCTGCGCGCCGGCCTCCGGCTCGCCCAGGTCGCGCTCCGGCCGCAGACGGCGCCCGAGCTCATCAACGAGGTGCGCCACGGGATCCGCGACCTCGCCCGCGAGCTGACCGGCTGGGACGACCTCGAGAGCCGCATCGCCGACGTCATGCCCGATCAGGTCTCCGACCGCTGGCCCGCGCTGCCGCCGGCGCCGTCCGACGACGGCCGGCGAGGAGCCCACGACGCTGGCCGAGCACGGCGACGAGCTGCTGCGCAAGTCCGCCGACGTCCGCCACGAGGAGGACGCCCACCCCGCCTACGCCCGCATCCTCTCCGAGCTCGCCCCCGACGAGGGCCGCATCCTGCGCCTGATGCTGCTGAGCGGGCCGCAGCCGGCCGTCGACGTCCGCACCGGCGGGCCGATCGGCCTCGTCTCCTCCCAGCTGATCGCGCCGGGCCTGAACATGATCGGCGCCCGCGCCGGCTGCCGCTACGTCGACCGCGTCCCGCAGTACCTCAACAACCTCTTCCGCCTCGGCCTGGTCTGGTTCTCCCGCGAGACGCTGCGCGACCCCCTCCCCTACCAGGTGGTCGAGGCCCAGCCCGAGGTGCTCGAGGCGATGAAGTCGGTGCGCTTCGCCACGCGTCGTGCGCCGCTCCATCCACCTCACCCCCTTCGGCGAGGACTTCTGCCGCGTCGCGCTCAACCTTCGCGACATCGACTTCACCGCCCTGCCCGCGCACGCGGACCCCGAGAACTTCGCGTGAACGAGACCGCGACGGACGTCGCGGAGAATGTTCGCGTTCGAATCTGGCGGGCTGAGACCTAGGAGAGGTATGGAACCTCTCGAAGAACTCGCCCGCTCACTCGTCGAGACCGGCGGCCTCATCCATCAGTCCTACTCGCACATGGAGCGCGTGATGGCCGCCGGCCGGTCCGCGCCGGACGCGCCGCCGCCCCCGATCGTGCTCTTTCAACTGCTGTGCGACATCCTCGAGGAGCGCTTCGAGGACGTCCACGAGGCGGACCTGACCACGGCGGCCGAGATCATCGACGCGGTCGGCGCCGCGATCGAGTCGGACCTGTACTTCATCCCCATCGAAGGGTCGCCGGAGATGAACTAGCCTCGAGGCGGGCGCGGAGGCCGGAGGCGCGGGCGATCGGTCGGTTGATCGCGGCGCGGATGGCTTCCTCGCTGCCCGCGACGATCAGCTTGTCCTGGGCGCGGGTGCAGGCGGTGTAGAGGAGCTCGCGCGTGAGGATGCGCGAGTCGGGGTCGGGCAGGACGACGGCGGCGGTGGCGAACTGCGAGCCCTGGGCCTTGTGCACGGTCATCGCGTAGGCGTCGTCGATGGCGGACAGGCGACCGGGGCCGACCGTGACCCCGCGCTCGAAGACGGCGACCATGCGCTCGCCCTCCGCGACGACGACGCCCGTGTCGCCGTTGTAGAGGCCGACGTCGTAGTCGTTGCGGGTGACGAGCAGGGGCCGCCCGGCCGGGAAGCGCCCCTCGCGCGGATCGACGCCGAGCCAGTCCTTGAGACGCTGCGTCCAGGCGACGACCTCGTGACGGTGGGGGCAGAGGACGCGGAACCCGGTCAGGGCCTCCAGCGCGCCACGACGGTCGCCGGCCGCGGCCGCGGCCCGAACGGCGAGCGCGGCCGCGAGGGCCGGCTCGCGCAGATCGCTCCTCCGGCTGCCACGTCGAGGTCGTCGGTCCCGGCCGCGAGGAGCGCCATCGCGCTCGGCGGCGTCGCCGGCGCGATGGCCGCGGCGAGCGCGCGCGATGGCGCCGCCGTGGCGGTGGACGGTCTGCAGTTCCGCGACCGACGGTGCGAGCCGTCCGCGGCGCGCGCCGACGACGTCACCGAGCACCGCGCCGGCCTCGACGGAGGCGAGCTGGCCGGGGTCGCCGACGAGGATCAGCCGTGCGCCGGGGCGGATCGCCTCGACCAGGCGGGCCATCATGCGACAGCGACACCATCGAGGTCTCGTCGACGATGACGACGTCGTGCGGCAGCCGCTGGCCGCGGTGGTGGCGGAAGCGGCTGCGGCTGTCGGGCCGCCAGCCGAGCAGGCGGTGCAGGGTCGAGGCTGCGCAGGCCGAGGATGCGCGCGCGGACGTCGGCGGTGACGTCGAGGTCGGGCGCCGCGCTCGGCGATCGCCTCCTGCAGCCGCGCCTGCGCCTTGGCCGTCGGCGCGGCGAGGGCGACCAGCGGGTCGCCGTCCTGCTCGAACAGCAGCGCCATGATGCGGGCGACGGTGGTGGTCTTGCCGGTGCCGGGGCCGCCGGCGACGACGGCCAGGCGGTTGCGGACCGCGGCCGCGCGGCCAGCGCCTGGCGGCCGTCGCGGCGCCGCCGGCGAACAGCCGCGCCGAGCCCGTCGGCGAGCGTGCCTCGTCCGCGGCCAGCGGCTCGTCGAGCGCCAGCAGGTCCGCGGCGACCCGCGCTCTCCTCCCGCCAGTAGCGGTCGAGGTAGAGCGGCGAGCCCTCCAGGCGAGCGGCCCGTCGGAGACCATGCGGCTGAGTCGCGACGCGCCGCCCAGTCGTCCTCGGGCCACGGCAGCGCCGAGAGGTCGACGGGCTCCTCGTCTCGTCGGGCTCAGGTGGCCGTGTGCGGATGTGGCGAGGTCGACGTGGACGTGGCCGAGGCGCGGCGAGCGCACGGCGAGCGCCATGGCGAGGCGGACGGCGTCGTCGGCCTCCCCGAGCACGGTCGCACAGTCGCCGCGCGACGTGGACGTCGGCGGCGGTGATGACCCCGGCCGCGTTGAACTCGGCCAGCAGCCCGGTGGCGCCGAGCGCGCGGCGGGCGTCGAGAACGGTCAGCCGTCGAGGGCATCGCTGACCTCCTCCACGAGCGCGGCGGGCGGCGTCCAGGCGAACACGCCGGCGCCCTGGCGTGCCGTCCATCGCCGCGCAGGAACAGGTAGCCGACGCCGGCGATGCTCGGCGCCGGGCGCGCCGCCAGCGCAGGTAGCGGTGCAGGGCGACCGTGTAGAGCAGCGCCTGCAGGCCGTAGTGGCGGTGGTGCATCTCCGTCGCGAGCGCGGCCGGGCGCGAAGGACGCCAGCCCGTTGGTCTTGTAGTCGAAGATGGCGAAGCGGCCGTCCGGCAGCCGGGCGACGAGGTCCAGCGAGCCGGTGAGGAAGCCGCGCAGCTCGCGCGTCGCCGAGCTCGGCAGGCGGTCGGCGCGTACGGGTCGCCGTGCGCGCCGAGGATCGTCGCGAGGCGGGCGAGCGTGACGTCGCCGGCGCCGGTCGCCGCCGGCCAGCGGCAGCTCGAAGGTCAGCTCGTCCAGGCGGTCGCGCCGCGCGCGAGGTCGGCCAGCCGGATGCCGAACGGCGGCGCCGAGCGGCGTCTCCAGCGCCACCCGCAGGCCCGGGCACCGCGCCGAGCGCCTGCACCGCGGCGCCGAACTCCGGCGCGGCGAAGTCCATGTCCTCCAGCGCGCGGTGGACGGCGGTGCCGACGCGCAGCCCGGCCGGCACGTCCTCCCACAGCCCGCCGGCGTGGCGCCGCCCTCCGGCTCGTCCTCGACGCCGGCCGCCTCCGGCTCGGACGCCGACCGGCGGCCTCGTGGGCCGCGGCGGTCAGCGCGCTGTAGGAGGTGCGCCGCCAGGACGTGTCGAGCTCGCGGTCGAAGCGCGCCGCCGCCAGCGCGCCCCGTCCGGCTCGGCCGGCGGCGACCACGGCTCGCCAGCCGCCTGCGCACGCTCGAGCGAGATGCAGCCCGGCGCCTGCGCCTTCAGCGCGCGCAGAATCGGCGCGGCCTCGGGGTCGCGCGGCGGCGCGTCCATCCCGTCGCGGGATCGTGCCGTCGGCGTCGCGGCCGAAGACCAGGCGTCCGAGCGCGCAGTTGCGCGCGTCCCAGGTCGGCGCACCACCAGACGACGGCCTGATGGCGGGCGCGGGTGAGGGCGACGTAGAGCAGCCGCAGGTCCTCCCCCCGCTCCTCGCTGCAGCCAGCGGCGCGGTCGTCGTCGTAGCCGGGCCCCTCCAGCGAGACGTCGAGGACGCGCTCGCCGTCGTCGTCGTGGAAGACGACCGGGCCCTGGCGGTCGTCCGAGAAGCCGCGGTCCCACAGGAACGGCAGGTAGACGATGCCGAACTCGAGGCCCTTGGCGCGGTGGACGGTCAGCACCTGCACGGCCTTCGCGTCGGACTCGAGGCGCCGGCTGCGGTCCTCGTCGGCCGTGTCCTGCTCGGCCTCGGCGATGCGGCGCCGCAGCCAGGCGGTCAGCGCCGTCGGGCCGAGGCCGTCGCCGTCGCGGCCGCGTGCAGCAGCTGGCCGACGTGGCGGACGTCGGTGAGCCGCCGCTCGCCGCCGGGCTCGCCGAGCACGCGGGCGGGCAGGCCCTGCTCGAGCGTGATCGTCTCCGCCAGCGCCGCGACGCCGCGAGGCGCAGCACCCGCGCCCAGCCGTGCAGCGTGTCGTGGACGCGCTCCCAGTCGACGTCGTCGGCCGGCGGCGACCCGCTCGGCGCTCCAGCCGAAGAAGCAGGTCAGCGCGGCGGCGTGCGCGCGGAGCGGGTGCGACGGGCGCTCCAGCGCCTCCAGCAGCCGAGCCACTCGTCGCGCCGCGTCGCGTCGCCGAAGACGCTGCCGGCGCCGGTGATGACCGCGGGGACCCGCGCCGCCTCCAGCGCCGTCGCGGACCTCGCGGGCGCGGCAGCGGTTGGTGGGACGAGCACGGCGATGTCGTCGGGCGCGACGCGGCCGTCCCTCGCGTGCGCGCCCGAGTCGAGCAGCGTGGCGATGTCGCCCGCCACGTCCTCGGCCAGGTCGCGCGCCGTGAACGCCCGGCCCATCCTGCTTGGTCAGGCCGCTCGGCGGAGGTCCGTCGTCAGCGCCATGCGCAGCCGCAGCGGCGCGTCGACCGGCGCGCCCTCAGCCGCGCCTCGCTGTGCTCCGCGGTGACCGGCAGGTAGGCGATGTCCGGGTGACCGAGCTGGCCTCGCCGAACAGCGCGTCGTAGGCGTCGATCAGCGGCTGGTCGGCGCGGAAGTTGCGTCGTGAGCTCGCGCGTTCGCGCGTCCCGGCCGCCTCCAGGTAGGCGTAGACGTCGCCGCCGCGGAAGGCGTAGATGGCCTGCTTGGGGTCGCCGATCAGCACGAGCGCCTGTCCGGCGAAGCGCGCGTGCGCATGATCTCCCACTGCACGGGGTCCGTGTCCTGGAACTCGTCGACGAGGACGACGTCGTAGCGCGCGCGGAGCCGCTCGATCGCCTCCGGCCGGTCGCGCAGCGCGTCGCGCAGCCGCACATGCAGGTCGTCGAAGGTGACGACGTTCATGCGGCGCTTGCGGGCGTCGAGCTCGCGCGCCGTCCAGCAGCGCCGTCCGGCGGCGCTTCTCCGCCAGGCCGGCGCGGCGCCTCGGCGCGACCTTCGTGACGGGGTTGCTCCGCGCCGCACGCGGCGATCTCCTGCGCCTCGGCGTACGCGGCCGCGGGCCGGGTCGCCGCCGGCGAGCCGCCAGACGTACAGGTCGTCGACGACCTCGGCGCGCAGGTCGCGCAGGTCGTCGATGAACGTGCGGTCGCGGCTCGAGGTCGCCGGCGATGCCGAGACCGCCAGCATCTCCTCGCAGAACCCGTGCGTCGTCGCGATGGTGGCGGCGTCGAAGTCGGCGAGCGCCGGCTCGAGGTTGGCTCCGTGCCGCTCGCGGTCGCGTCCCGAGCAGCGCGACCACGGGGTCGTCGGCCAGTCGCGCCGCGCAGGCCGCGAGACCTCGGCCAGCCGCTCGCGCACCCGCTCGCGCAGCTCGCTGGTCGCCATGCGGGTGAAGGTGACCAGCAGCAGCTTGCTCGAGCGGCACGCCCTCGGCGACGTAGCGGGCGGCCAGCCCGGCGATCGTGTACGTCTTGCCGGTGCCGGCGCTCGCCTCGAGCACCGGTGACGCCGTCCGGCAGCTCGCCCGTCCAGGTCGAACGGGTCCATCACGCGCTCGCTCCCGGGCCAGCAGCGGCCCACAGCGCGTCGCGAGCGCCTCGAAGCCCGGCCTGCGCCTGAGCTCCGCGTACGTGAGCACGCCGCCGAACGACCAGCTCGTGCTCGCGCTCCTCGTCCTCCTTCTCCACCAGCGCTGCTTGCCGAAGCTGGACGTCCACTCCGCCGCGCGGCGCGTGCCCGGACTCCGCGAACGCCGCCGACGTCTTGCACGCATCGGCAGCGGCTCGCGCAGGCCGCGCGCGTAGATGTCGGCGAGCTCGGCGAGGTGAGCACGCCGCGTCGGCCGAGCGGCGCGAGTCGCTTGACCGCGATGCCTTGCCCGTGGCTCATGACGGTCAGCGCGTCGTAGCCGGCGTGCCGGGGTCGGACGCGGTCAGCGCCAGCAGCCGGACCCAGGCGACGATCCGCGGCTTGGCTGCGAGCGCGGATAGGTGACGGTCCGCAGCGTCGTGCCGCAGACGCCGGGCACCGTGCCGCGCACACGCGGCCGTCCGCCAGCGTCGACCGCGACGTCGAGGACCCGCGCCGGTCCCTGCCCGCCGCCTCGACCAGGCGGTCGACGCGCGGCTGGACGCGTCGACCACGGCTCGCCGAGCGCACCGGGCGGGAGGCGGCCGCCGCGCAGCTCGCCTCGCGCGCCGCGGCGGCGTCGACGCCGGCCAGCCGCAGCTCCAGCAGGCGGTCGCCGACCTTCCAGTCCTTGAGCCCGTCGAACTCGATGTCGAGGCCGTCCTCGACCTCCTGGGTGAAGTCGCGCAGCTCGACGCCGAGGCGGCTGCGCAGGAAGCGGCGCACGGGATGCTCGACGAAGCGCACGAGCTCCTCGAGCTCGATCACCTCGGTGTCGACGGGCGCGAGCGGCCGCGCCAGGAACGGGCGGCGGGTGGCGCGGCGGCGCAGGGCCTGGGCGCCGTCCAGCGACGACGCGTCGAAGCTCAACGGGTGCCTTCGCATCGAAGTTGCGCGGGTCGAAGGGCTGCAGCGGGTGCTGGGTGACGTGCCGTCCCCGGCAGGTCAGCAGCTCGCCGATCGGGACGGCGGGCGGGCGCACCGCGTTCGTGCGCTCGTCGCGGCCCGCGTAGGTGACGATCAGCTTGTCCTGTGCAGCCATCAGGGCGTCCAGCAGGAGCTGACGGTCCTCCGCCCGCGGGTCACGCTCGCCGACGCGCGGCTCGGCGAGCATCAGGTCGTCGCCGTCGCGCGGCGCCTTGCGCGGGAAGACGCCGTCGTCGAGGCCGAGCAGGCAGACGACGCGGTGCGGCACCGAGCGCATCGGGACCAGGGTGCAGGCGGTGAGGTGCGCCCGTGCGGAAGTTCGCGCGGGTCGGGCGGCCCTGGAGGCGGTCGGCCAGCAGCGGCGGACCTCCGCGAGGCCAGCGGCTCCGCCGTCTCGGCGCGTGATCGGTGAGGTCGGCGAGGATGCGTCGAGCTCTGAGCGCTGCCAGGCGTCGCGGCCGGTCGCGCGGGTGAAGGCGTCGGCGGCGTCCGCCAGCGCCGTCGCCCACTCGGCGGCCGGCATGGGGATCGGAGAACGCCTCGATCGTCGCTTCCAGCCGGTCGAGAGCTCGGCGAACCCGCCCGCGAGGTTGATGGACATGCTGTCGACGTCGTCGAGCGGCAGGATGCCGTGCATCAGGCGGCGCTCGTCCTCGGTCATGGTCACGCCGGCGAGCACGCGGTCGACCCCGAAGCGCCACGTGCCGGTGTCCGTCCCGTCGACGTTCCACGGCGCGCGGTGCTCGGCGTCCAGGCCCCAGCGCGTGCCGCTGGCGGCGATCCACTCCTGCAGCCGCGCGAGGTCGTCGTCCGAGAAGCCGAAGCGCCGGCGGACGGGCTCGCGATCGGCGAGGTCGAGCACCTCGCTGGCGGTGACGCGCGCCGCGGCCAGCTCCAGCAGCGTCGCGACCACGCCGAGCACCGGGTTGGTCTGGCGCAGGGAGCGGTCGGCCAGCCGGACGCGCAGGTCCTTGCCGTTGACGGGCACCCCGAAGGTGGCCTGGATCAGCGGCGCGAACGCCTCGATGTCCGGGCACATGACGATCACGTCGCGCGGCTCGAGGCGTCTTGTCCGCGGCGAGGGTGCGCAGGATCGCGTCGCGCAGCACCTCGACCTGGCGCGCGCGGCCGTGGCAGGAGTGGATCTCGAGGCTGCCGTCGCGTCGGTGGTCTCGGCGGCGGGCGCGTCCTCGCGGATCGCCTGCTGGAGCCTCGCAAGCTGCGTGCGCTCGGCGTGGCGCGACCGGTTCGTGGTGATCCTCGTGCGGCTGCGCCGGCCAGCACGAGCTGGAGCTCGCGGCTGTCGCGACCCCACGAGGCCAGCAGCGGGTTGCGGACCGCAGCGCGGTCTCGTCGTCGGCGCGCGGTCGCACGCGGCGGGCGCTGCGGCGAGCCGTTGCCACAGCGCGGGCGACGGATGCAGGAGGTAGAGGTGGACCTCGCGTTGCGTCGGCGATCTCGGCGAGCACGTGCAGATGGGCGGTGGGCAGCCGGGTCAGTCCGAACAGCGACAGCCGCGGCGGGAGGTCGAGGTCCGGTGTCGCCCGTGAAGCGCTCGAGGCGCTCGGCGGGACCGGCCGCGCCGATGTGCGCGCGCAGGCGGCGCCACAGCTCGGCCTGCCAGTGGTCGTCCTCCCCGGTCGCCCATCCGCGGACCATGTCCGGGCCGGTGCAGCGCGTAGCGGTCGAACAGCTCGGCCAGGTGGCGGACGATCCCGAGCCGCCGCGCGCGCCGCACATCGTCGTCGGGCTCGCCGAGGTAGCGCTTGAGGCGCTCGAGCCACGGCTCGTCGAGGTGGGCGTTGACCACGTCGAGCAACGCCCACGCCGAGCGCTCCGGCCGCCACGGGTCCTCATCCGGGTCGACGCCGGTGGCCGCGGCGATCGCGCCCGTGACGATCCGGTGCGGGCTCGGGAAGTCGACGTTGGCGCAGACACCGAAGCGCTCGGAGAGCGTCTGCGCCAGCCACCGCTCCATCCCGCGGGTCGGCACCGAGACGATCTCGGTCGCCATGGGGTCGGCGAGCGGCGTCTGGAGGAGATCGCCCAGCGCTCCGCACCAGGCCATCGGCCCGTTCCGCCCTGTGCACATGGAGTGCCATCGAGGGCAGAGTCGCAGCCCGCGGGGATGTTCTGACGCGCTAGGTCAGAGTTGTGCGCATTCGGCTTGGCGAGATCACCTCAGGCGGGCGGCGAACAACCGGCCGATCGGCCGCATCACGCGGCCGGGCAGGTGACGGTGGCGCTCCTCCTCCCAGACACGGGCGCGTGGATGGCGCTTGAAGAAGATCGCCTTGCAGGGCGGCGCCGGCGTAGGGGGACGCGGTGCCGAAGCCCTCGCGCGGCTCCTCCGTGCGCCACTCGATCCGGCAGAGGTGCTTCGCGTTGACGAAGCCGTAGTGCGCGGGACAGACGAGCCGGACGGGCGCGCCGTGGGACGCGCTCAGCGGAGCGCCGTTGAGCCTGTCGGCCAGCAGGACGTCGTCGGCGAGCGCATCCTCGATCTCCATGAACGACCAGAAGCCGTCGAGGCCATGGAAGACGACGTGGGACGTGCCCTCGGGCACCGCCGGCAGGAAGTCGGCGAGGCGGACGCCCTCCCAGCGCAGTCCCGTCGCCGACCAGCCCGCGACGCAGTGGAAGTCCGCGATCAGCTCGGTGCGCGGCATGTCGGCGAGCCCGGCCACCGCACAGGACGTCCCGTCGGGCATTTCGATGGCGGGCGCCTCCGGCACCGCCGGCGGCGGGTCGCGGAAGTGGGTGCCGAAGCGGGGGAAGCCCTCGATCGCGTGCTGTCCGGGTGGCAGGGTCATGTCCGGTGCCCATGCTACATACAGACGTGTATGTATAAGTGTGCGTTGTGAACACTTCTCGCCTCACCCAGCCCGAGCGGCGCGCACGCACGCGTGAAGCGCTGCTCGGGTCCGCTGCGCTGCACATCGCGCGGTCGGGCTACGGCGGCCTCGTCCTCGAGCAGGTCGCCCGCGACGCGGGCTACACCCGCGGCGCTCTCTACCACCAGTTCGCCGACAAGGACGACCTGACGCTGGCCGCTCTGAGCTGGGTGAACGCGGACTGGCAGCGCGAGGTCGGTGCGCTGATCGAGGCCGACGCCGCGCCCGTGGAGACGCTGCTCACCCTCGCGCGCGGCCACGCCGTCTACTGCCGTCGCGACGTCGCGCGCTTCGCCATGAACCTGCGCATGGAGTTCGCCGGCCGCGAGCACCCGGTCGCCGCGGAGCTCGACCGCATCTCGGCGTCGCTCGTGGAACGCTGCGCGCGGCTGGTCCGCGCCGGCCGTCGCGACGGCTCGATCCCGCCGGGTCCTCCCGCCCGGGCCGTCGCGCTCGGACTGGCGGGCGCGCTCGAGGGCGCGGTGATCTTTCTCGCCGGCCAGGCGCCGCACGACGTCACGCTCGCCGAGCGCGCCGTCGCCGGTGTGCTCGGACTTCAGCCGTCCACGTAGCGGCGCAGGTCGGCCAGCGCGCGGCCCATCACGACCTTGCGGACGATGTCGCGCACCGGGCCGGGGACGAACCGGCCGGGGTCCAGCGTCAGCTCGAGCTCCACATCCGTGCCGCCGTCCGCGCTCTCGCTGAAGCGCCACTCGGCCTCCAGCGACTTGAAGTCCCCCTCGACGTAGGCGGACCCGATCCGGTGCGGCGGGTCGTGCTCGAGCCGCAGCGTGTAGCGGACGGTGCGCACCTTGGCGTCGAGCTCGTACTCGACCAGCGCGCCGGTCGCGTCGCGCTCGAGCACGCGCACCGCCTTCAGCGCGCCCTGCCACTCCGGCAGCCGCTCGTAGTCCGTCAGCGCGTCGTAACACGCCTGCGGCGCCGCGGCCACGGTGATCTGCTCGTGTCCTCGGTAGCTGGCCATCCGGCGACGCTACCCGTCTCAGACGTGCTCCACCGGGCGCGGCCGGTGCTCGTCCCCCTCCATGGACACGAGGATCGCGCCCTCGCCCGAGGCGTAGGCCTCCTCGCCGTGGTCGAGGAGGTCGAGCCCGATCGACTCCTCGTGCTCGGTGGCCCGCAGCGGCATCAGCTTGCCCAGGACCTTCAGCAGCGCGTAGGTCATGCCGAACGCGTAGGCCGGCGCCACGAGGGCGGCGAGCAGCTGGTCGACGAACTGCGCGCCGTTGCCGTAGAGCAGGCCGTCCGAGATGCCGTTCCACGGCGACTGGGCGACGAGGCCGATGAAGAGGATCCCGACGAAGCCGGCCGTGCCGTGGGCGGCGAGCACGTCCAGCGTCTCGTCGACGCGGGTGCGCGGTCGCCACTGGATGAGGAAGTAGCTCGGCAGCGCGCCGACGACGCCCAGCACCAGCGCCCACATCGGGCTGATGAACCCACCCGCGGGCGTGATGAGCACGCAGCCGACGACGATCGCGGTGGCCGCGCCGATGGCCGTCGCCTGACGACCGCGGATCAGGTCGATCACGATCCAGGTGCCGAGGCAGGTGGCGGGCGTGAGCAGCGTGTTGACGAAGGCGAGCACGCTGTTGGAGCCCGTGTTGAAGCCCGAGCCGCCGTTGAAGCCGAACCAGCCGAACCACAGCAGGCCGGCGCCGAGGATCACGTAGACCGCGTTGTGCGGCAGCAGCGCCTGGCGCCCGTAGTCCTTGCGCGCGCCGACGACGAGCGCGGCGGCCAGCGCCGAGAACCCGGAGCCCATCTCGACGGGAACGCCGCCGGCGAAGTCGAGCGTGCCGCCCGTGATCAGCCAGCCGCCGCCGAACGCCCAGTGCGCGAGCACCGCGTAGACGAGCACCGACCACAGCGCCGAGAAGATCAGGAACGGCACGAAGCGCATCCGCTCCACCACCGCGCCGGACACCAGCGCCGTCGTGATGATGCAGAAGGTCGCCTGGAAGGCGAAGAACAGCAGGTGCGGGATGGTCGAGCCGTCGCGCGGGGCGAAGCCGACGTCCTTGAGGAAGGCGTTCGAGAGCCCGCCGATGATGTTGTTGTCCGTGTCGTCGAAGGCGAGGCTGTAGCCGACCAGCGCCCAGGTGACGAGCGCGACCGCGATCGCCGCGATGCTCATCATGAAGGTGTTCAGCGTGTTCTTCTCGCGCACGAGGCCCGCGTAGAAGAGGCCCAGCGCCGGCGTCATCAGGAGCACCAGCGCCGTCGCGGCCATCATCCAGGCCGTGTCTCCGGTGTCGATCCCTGCCGGGCATCGGTCCGTACGCTCCCCACCGGCGTGACCGCCGCGTTGTCGGTCTCGCCCGTCCGGATGCGCACGACGCGATCCAGCTGGACGACGAAGATCTTGCCGTCGCCGACCTCGCCTGTCCGCGCCCCGTCGCACACCGCGTCGATGGCCTGCTGCACGAACTCGTCGCTGACCGCGATCTCGAAGCGCACCTTGTCCTCCAGGCCGACCTGGACCCGGGTGCCGCGGTAGGTCTCCACCCGGTCGAGCTCACCGCCGTGTCCCTGCACCTTGCTCATCGAGATTCCGCGGATCTCCGCCCTGTAGAGCGCTGCCAGGACGTCGTTCGTCTTCTCCGGGCGCACGATGCCGATCACGAGTTTCATCGGTTCGGAAGCCTTCCGGCCCACGGGCCGAGCCGCTTTGGCCCGATGTACAAAGCCGCCGCGCGCGGCTTGTCCGACGGCTAGGCGGTGCCGATCTCGCCGACGCGGACGACGAGCCGCTCGACGGTGGCCAGCGACGCGTCCAGCTCCGCCCACGTCGGCGTGAGCACGTAGTCGTGGTGGTGGCAGGCGTCCGAGAGGACGGCGAAGGCGAAGGTGACGTCGCCGGCCAGGACTTCGTCGCGCAGGAACGTCGGCAGGCATGCGAGCTGCGCGCGTGCGCTGACTCCCTGCAGCCCGGGGGCCCGCAGGCGCCAGAGCACGTCGAGGGTCTCCTCCAGCGCGCGGCGCGCGGCGAAGGCGGCGGCGCGGGGCCAGATGCCGGTGAGCCCGGGGTCCGGGCGCTCGGCCAGGCGGCGCGCCTCCTGGAGGAGCTGGGTCGGCTTCATTCGGCGAGCTTGCGGGCCAGGACCGCAGTGTCGCGGACGAGCTCGCCGAGGTCGGCGCCGAGCTCCTCGTGCACGCCCTTGTTGACGAGCCGGACGGCGTTCGCCGCGGGCGCCCCGAAGCGGTTGGCGACGGTCTTCAGCACGTCGCTGCCGCGGTCGGGCTCGTCGAAGAGGGCGAGCGAAAGGCGCATGTAGAGGGTGGTCGCCTTCGCCAGCTCCGCCTCGACCTCCACGTACCGCTCGCCGCGACCGATGCGCCGGCGGCGAACGGCGCCGGTGCTGGCGGCCTCGAGCGCCTGGCGACAGAAGCCGGGGATGACGCGCTCGGCGACGCCCAAAGAGCTCACAGCGGCCCCCTCCACGGGGTGGGCAGCCGCTCGCTCCGCATCGTCGGATGACGCCCCCACCAGGATTCGAACCTGGGACCTGCGGATTAGAAGTCCGCCGCTCTATCCAGCTGAGCTACAGGGGCAGAACTAGAAAGGCTAAAGCCGGGAAGACCCGGATGATGACGGTCGACCTCGACGCCACCGAACAGGAACTGCGCAAGCGACTCGCCGAGGTGCAGGCGCGGCTGGCGAAGCTCTCCGCTCGCCCCGAGCGGGGCGCGAACCTCTCCTTCGGGAAACGCATCGGTAATGGGACGATCGAGGCGGTGAGCCGGCTCACCGATGTGGGCGTCGGCGAGAACCTGGAGGTCACCGAGGCACAGATCGAGAGTGCGCTGAGGAAGATCCGCCTGGGCACCTACGGCTACTGCGACGTCTGCGGGAGGGAAATCAACCCGAAGCGGCTCGCGGCACGGCCCGAGAGCTCGCGCTGCATCGACCACGCGCGCTGACGGGCATCCTCCTGGCGCGCGCGTGATGAACGATGCATCCAGGAGATGCTTCGTTCAGCACTGCCGTCGGTTGCGTGCTACTTGGTGCAGCGGGAAGTCGCGGCGACGAAGACCGACGGCACCGGTGGCGGATCCGGGTTCGGGGCGAGGAAGGCCTTGACGCTGCCGGCGTGGCGACCCTTCCTGCAGCCGATGGTCGAGGTGAAGAAGCGTTTCCTGCCGTTCTTGGTGATGATGCCGCTGACGCCCTTCTGCCTGCCCAGGGCGGCGGTCACGCTCGTGACGTAGGCGTAGAGGCCCGGGACCGGCTGCTGAACGTTCTCGGGAATGTCGAAGCCGACGACGCGGCCGTCGATGTCGCCGGGGATGGCGACGTTGAGCGTGCTGTTCTGGAGATAGATCGTCAGTGCCCTCGGGCCGGCCGCGTAGACCTCGACGTCGAAGTTGAGTTCCGTGCGTCCGCCGCTGAGGATCGCTGTCGCGGCGCCCGTGCCGACCTTCGAGCCCTTCGAACAGGCGTCGTCGCCGTTTGCGTTGACGAAGTCGACGCTGCAGGTCGGGAAGCCGGTGCCGTCGATGCGGATGCCCGGCGGGATCTTGTATTCGAGGCGCGAGAGCGTGTAGTCGCCGTCGCCGGAGAGCGTGCCCTTCGTGTAGACCAGCGCGTTGCGCGGCTTGGCCTTCGTGCCGGCGCGCTCGGGGGTCACCTTGAACTCCGGGATGATCGTGGGCGCGGTCTGCGCGAGCGCGGCAGCGATGGCGAGGACGGCAAGCATCCCCTCCGACGCTAGAGGCCTGGCACGCGCCGGCCCGGCGCCTCTGGCGCGTCAGCCGAAGACGGGCAGGCGACGCCGGTCGGCGAGCCGATCCACGCCCTCCTGCAGCGCTGCCTCGACGTCGGCGTAGATGCCGTCGACGTAGCCGTCGTCCTTGATGCGCTCGGGGTCGTGGTCGACCTCGATCGGGTCGAGGATCTCGTAGCGCAGCTTGGTCGGCAGCGGAAGGTGCGTGGGCAGCGTCTCGAGGGTGATGCCGAACGGCAGGCCGGCGACCACCGGCAGCGTGGCGGCGCGCAGCTTGGAGGCGATGCCGCCGACCTTGTCCAGACCCTTGGCCAGCCAGCGGCCCTCGGAGAGCACGAAGGCGGAGTCCGAGCCGCCGACGGTGGCGACGGGGACGATCGGGACGCCCGAGTTCATGGCCTGCTTGACGAACCCGCGCCGACCGCCGAGGACGACCTCGTCACGACGGCTCCAGTTGCGCATCGAGTCCTGCTCACCGCCGGGCCAGACGATCACGTCGTGGCCGGCCTCGAGCGCGTTGGTGACGCCTTCACGGGAGGCGGGATGACGCCGCTCGCCTTGAAGTAGTCACCCAGCAGCGGGCGGTCATGAGCACGTCGTGCGCAGTGCCGTGCAAGATGCGCTCCTCGCCGAAGCGGCGGTACCAGCTGTAGACGAACACCCACGCGTCGATCGTGAGTGCCGCGCCGGCGTGAACGCTGACCAGGAGCGACGGCGGTTTCGGCAGCCCTCCCAGCCCTCGAATTCCGCGCGGAAGTACAGGTCACTGGCGAGCGCCCAGAACGGTGCGATGGCGCGCATCAGCGTCCGGTTCGGTCCCTCGACCGTGGTTGCGCTCTCGAGCCGTTGCTCGACAGCGGCCGTGACCGCTCCTCCCATGCAGGAGTGGTTGCCCGCTCAGCGTGGGCCCAAACGGACTACGTCAGAGCGTCGGCGCGCTCGGCGAGCGCGGTCGCGCGCGGCGAGGTCGTGCGCGAGCCCGGCCGCGGCGCGACCGCGGAGCCGTGCGGACGTGCGGACGCGCACCGACAGCAGACCGGTCGATCCGCAGGCCGTGGGCGCGCAGCGCGCGCTCGAGCGCCTCGTCCTCGAGCGCCTCGAGCGGCTCGATCCCGCCGAGGCGCCGGTACGCGGCGGCGGTGAGGGACATGGACGCGCCGGCGAAGTGGTGGTGCTCGGCCGTGCGGCGTGTGGACGTGCACGAGCGCGAGCCGCTCGGCGGCGCGCGCGCTCGCGGTGCTCGACCACGAGGGGGTGCAGCTCGCTCGGCGTCGAGCTCGATGGAGCCGCCGACCGCGTCGGCGCCCGCGGCGATCGCGTCGAGCTGGCGGCGAGCCAGTCGGAGGCGACGACGGTGTCGGCGTCGGTGGAGGCGATGAGGCCGGACGGGGGCAGCCAGCGAGGCGGCGAGGTCCATCCCGACGCGGCGCGCCGGGCCCGGCCCGCCGCCGGGTCCCTCGACCAGCGTCAGCCGCAGCGGTGCCGCGGCGCCGCAGCGCCGCGCCGCGCGTGTCGTCGGTGCAGCGCGTTGAGCACGAGCACGACCTCGAACTCGTCGAGGGACACGCCCTCCTGCTCGGCCAGTGAGCGCAGGCAGGCGCCGATCGTGTCCTCCTCGTTGAAGGCCGGGATGACGACGACCGCCCTCATGCGGCGAGCAAGCTCCCGGCGCGCGCTCGTAGTCGGCGTCGCACTGGTGGGTGAGCGCGCCCGACGAGGCGCCCTCGGCGTCCTCGTACCAGACGGTCCAGGCGCCGTCGCCATGGTCGACAAGCTCGGTCGCGCGCGAAGCCGTCGCCCCACGCCGCGTACTTGAGCGTGTGCTCGCCGATCGTCGACCAGAAGCCCGGGACGGCGTCCCAGACGCGCCTTCGCGTCACCGGCCAGGCGCGGCCGGCGGTGTCGCCCTGGCCGAGCGCGTCGCCCCAGTGCTCGACCCGCAGCGGGCGACCGGCGATCGCGTGCTGCGGCGCGGCAGACGTCGCCGGCCGCGAAGACGTCGGCGCGCAGTGGTGCGCAGCGCGCCGTCGGCCGCGATCGCCGGCCGTCCTCGATAAGTGCGCAGGCCGGCGTCGCGGGCGAGCTCTACGCGCGGCGCGACGCCGGCCGCCATGACGACGACGTCCGCGTCGCGAGCCGCCGGTGCCAGCTCGACGGCGCCGTCCCGAGGCGCAGCTCGCAGCCGAGCTCGCTCCAGGAAGCCCCGCGCAGCCGCAGGCCTGCCGCGCGCTCCGAGCCGCCGCGCCTGCGGGACCTCCTCCATCCCGTGCAGGCGACCGGCGCGCCGCGCATCGCCAGCGAGGCCGCCGCCTCGCAGCCGATGAAGCCGGTGCCGATCACCGCGACGCGTGTCCCGGCTCGTCGACGGCGTCGCGCAGCGCGATCCGCGTCCCGGGCACTCCGCACGGACGTGCGTCGTGCGCCGACCGGGAGGCGCACGGGCTCGGCGCCCGTCGCCAGCACGCAGCCGCGATAGGCGAGGTGCCGGCCGTCGGAGAGCTCGACCGACGCGCGCGACGGCGTCGAGCCGGGCGGCGTGGCCGTGGACGAGCTCGACGTCGTCGACCGGGTCGAGCAGCAGCCGTCCTCGCCCGAGCTCGCCGCGCAGGAACTCCTTGGTCAGCGGCGGGCGCTGGTAGGGCGGGCGGTCGTCGTCGGTGACGAGGACGACGTCTCCGCGCCGCCGGCGTCGCGGTAGCCGCGCGCGGCCGCGAGCGCCGGCCGGGCCCACCGCCGACGATCGACGCGGTCACCGGCGCTCGAAGCGGTCGAGCAGGTACTGCGGGTGCGGTCTCCGCGTGGACGCGCACGAGCGCGGGCCGCGCGCGCAGCACCTCGTGGACCTCGTCGCCGGTCAGCTGGTGCGTGCCGAGGCCGCGCCAGTGGACCGCGAGCAGCGTGCCCGCCCGCGGCATCCGCGCCTCGAGCGCGTCCAGCAGCTCGGCCAGCTCGTCGGCGAGAAGTAGTAGAGGACCTCGGAGCAGACGAGAGGTCGAAGCGCCCCTCGGGCAGGTCCTCGGGCACGCTGCCGAGGCGCACGTCGACGTTGGGCACGCCGGCCAGCCGCTCGCGCGCGCGCGCGACCGCGGTCGGCGACGGCTCGAGGGTGATGAGCCGGCCGCAGCGCCGCGCGAGCCGCTCGCTGAGCACGCCGATCGACGCGCCGAGCTCGAGGCCGAACGGGTACGTGCGGTCGCCGAGCGCGGCGATCGTCGCGTCGTACTTCGCCTGCTCGTAGGCACTCGAGGCGCAGATCCCACGGATCTCGCGACGCGCGGTACTGCGCCTCGAACTCCGCGACCGGGTTGCGCTCACGCCTCGAGCTCCGCGCGGCCGGCGCGCGCGACCAGCGGGTCGAGCCGGTGCTGCAGCAGGAACACATCGAGGTCGCGCTTGGCGCGGTCCAGCGCGTCGCCCGTGGCGAGCGGGCGCGACCCGCAGGCGCGCACGGCCTCGTCGAGCAGCGTCCGGCACGCGCCGGCGACGGCGTCGCGCAGGTGGGTCGCGAACGCCGGGGTCGGCGCCTCGGATGCGCGCCGCCTCGGCCATCCACAGGTCGATCGTCGACATGCGCCGTGCGCATGCGGCCGGCGGCCAGCGCTGCGAGGTCCGTCGGCCTCCTTGCGCGCGCAGCGCGTCCATCGCGGCGGCGAAGCCGGCGTCGGCGAGACCCGCCCACGTGGCCGTCGTGCGCACCGCGTCGCGTGCGAACCATGGCTGCGCGGCGATCGGGCCGACCATGCCGAGCACCGGCGCGCCGTCGAAGACCACGCGGTGCGAGGCGGACGCGCGCAGGCCCGCGGAGCGGTACCAGTCTCGTCGACCTCGACGCCTTCGGACAGGTCGACGTGGACGAGGTCGCCGCCGGATGAGCACGAGCGCGCGATCGAGGCCGCCGGCGCCCGAGCAGAAGGTCTTGACGCCGTACATGCGGTCGCCCTCGACGCGGGCGGGCTCGCCCTCGCCCGGCGCCGGGTCGGCGCCCCAGACGCCGAGCAGGCCGTCGAAGCCCTGCGAGGTCGAGTCGCTCCTGGGCGTTGACGTGACCGTCGAAGATGCGCCCGACGGAGCCGTCGGCGCGCGAGACCGCTCGAACCGCGTCGAGCTGGTCGGCGAGCTGGGCGATCGGCTCGAGCAGGCCCGTCTCGCGCAGCAGCGAGAACGCCGTAGTCGGGGAACGGCGGCGTTCCCGGAGTGCGATCGCGCTCGGCGGCGCCAGCGGCGATGTGTTCGATGACGTCGACGGCGACAGCCATGGTCGCCAGTGGCGCTACCCCGGTCGGCCGCTCGGTACCGCTCCGAGTTCGTCGAGCGTCACCGACGCATGACCCGCCGCCAGCAACTGCTCCACCAGCGCGACGGTCTCGGCGCAGGTCTCGCGCCGCACGCCAGGGCCGAGCGCGTCGTGCAGGAGGACCACGTCGCCGTCCTGCGGTTCGAAGCGCATCGACTCGGCCGAGTCGCCCCGCCAGTCGTGCGTGTCGTGCGTCCAGCCGGCGATCTCGAGCCCACGCTCGGCGGCCAGCTCGGCGCTCCACGGCGCGGCCATGCCGTACGGCAGCCGCCACCAACGCACCGGAGCCGCGAATGCGGTCAGGGCCAGGTCGGTGTCGGCCGCGACGGCAGTCCGCGCATGCTCGGGGTGACGCAGATGCCCCCAGCCGTGCAGGCCGACGGCGTGACCCTCGGCCCGCGCGCGGGCGACCAGCTCAGGGTGCGTCAGCGCCCGCGCGGAGAGCGGGAAGAACGTGGCCCGCGCACCGTGGCGCGCGAGCACATCCAGGACCGCTGGCGTCCACTCGGGGTGCGGTCCGTCGTCGAAGGTGAGGGCTACCTGGGGGGTGACCGGTCTCATCTGCTCCGCCCTCAGAGTTCCCTCACGTACACCGAGGCGGGCCGGCCGGGCCCGGCTCGCTCCATCTCCCCCGTCGGTCTCGAGCAGCCCGGTGGCGCGCACATCGCGACGGAAGTTGGCCGCGTCGATGGGCTCGCCGCGCAACGCCTCATACAGCCGCTGGGCGTCCGCGAGGGTGAAGCGCTCCGGCAGCAGGCCGCCGCCGACGCGCACGAACCATGCCTTGTCGGCGACGCGGGCGCGCAGCCGCCAGAGGCCGTCGTCGACGATCGGGCATGGTCGAGCGCGAGCTGCGGGAGCGCGTCGACGGCGTTCCACGACGGCCTCGCGCTCGGGCGGGCCGTCGCCAGCGCCTCAGGCGGCACGAGCGCCACGTAGGCGACGGACGGCAGCCAGCCGCGCGGGTCGCGCGCGGGGTCGGCGTAGGTGCGCAGCTGCTCGAGGTGCACGGAGGCGACGCCCGTCTTCTCGCGCAGCTTGCGTTCGGCCGTTGCGGCGGGGTACTCCCCCGCGCCGACGAACCCACCGGGCAGCGCGAACATGCCGCGCTGCGGCGGCTCGAGCCGCCGCGCGAGCAGGACCGACAGGCCGGACGGGGTGAGCGTGAAGACGACGGGATCGGCGGTCAGGCCGATCGGCGCCTCGTAGCCGGCGGTGTCGTTACTTGCGCTCGAGGCGCGCCGAGAACGCCTTCTCCGTGCGCCGGGTCATGCGCTGGTGGAAGAGGGCGACGACGGCGTCGGTGGCGATCGGCCGCAGGCGGTCGACGCGCATCGCGGACCTCGGCGTAGTCGGCGTCCGGGCCCGACCAGAACTGCTGCATGAACAGGCGGACGAACTGCTCGGCGATCGAGTCGGTCGAGCGCGAGATGTGTCGAGCAGCCTCAACACCCGGTCGAGCGGGACGCCCAGCTCGAGCAGCACGTCGCCGGCCCGCAGCAGCGCGGGCGACGGAACCTCGTAACGGTCGCCGCCGAGGGGGACGAGCATCCCGAGCTTGATCGCCTTGTCTGCGAACTTGGGGTCGGGACTCGCCGAAGCGCTCGGAGAATTCCTCGAGCTCGATGACCTCAGGAGTCTCGGACTCGTAGGGCGCGAGCAGCGTGCGGGCGAAGCCGAGGACGTCCTCGGCACTCGACGCCGTCCGTCCGCGAGAGCAGGTGCTTGATGCCCGCGAGCGAGTGCCCGGCGGCCTGCAGCTCGTGGATCAGCCGCAGGCGTGGCGACGTGCTCGGGGCCGTAGTAGCCGGTGCGCGCGCGCACCTCGGGCGGCGGCAGCAGCCCGCGCGAGGCGTGCGAGCGGATGTTGCGCACGGTCATCCCGCTCTCGCGGGCGAGTTCGTCGATGGTGAGTTCCATCGGGCACGTCGATCTACGACTTCGGTGAACGATGTCCCGTCGCTTCGTGGCGTATCGCACTTCTGGGCAGTGTGGTTCGCGGCCGCGGGTGCGACTGCCTCGTCGTGCTTGCGCAGAGCGCCCAGGCACGGGTGGCAGCGGTGATCTACGGGCTCGGCCTGGTGGCGCTGTTCGCCGGCTCGGCGCTCTATCACCGCTGGCGCTGGGACCCGCGCTGGCGCCCGCTGTTGCGGCGCATGGACCACTCGACGATCTTCGTCTTCATCGCGGCGAGCTACACACCGGTCGGGCTGGTGGTGCTCGACTGGACGTGTGCTGCTGTCGGGGTCTGGCTCGGCGCGCTGCCGGCGTCGCCTTCAGCCTGGCCTGGATCGATGCGCCGCGCTGGCTGCAGGCGACCCTGTACGTCGGCGCTCGGCTGGGTCGCGGCGATCGCGGGGCCCGATCTCGCGACGGCTTCGGCCGCGCCGCTCATCCTGATCGTCGTGGGCGGCGTGCTCTACACGACGGGCGCCGTCATCTACGCACTCCGCCGCCCGGACCCTGGCCGCTGACCTTCGGCTTCCACGAGATCTTCCACGCCTTCGTGATCGCCGCGGCGGTCTGCCACTTCGTCGCCAACGCCGGGTGGGTGCTGCTGTGACGCCGCCGCGCGAATGGAACGCGGAGAGCTACGACGTGATCGCGACGCCGATGACCAGCGCGGCATCGAGCTCGATCGAGCGGCTGCCGCTCACCGGGACGAGACCGGCCTCGACGCCGGCTGCGGCACGGGCCACGTCACCCAGCGGCTCCTGGAGCGCCTGCCCCACGGCCACGTGATCGCGCTTGACGGCTCCGAGCAGATGCTCGAGGTCGCGCGAGAGCGCCTGGGCGACGACGCCGTCAGCTACCTGCACGCCGACCTCGAGCAGCCGCTCCCATCGACGAGCCGGTCGACGGCATCGTCTCCACTTCGACCTTCCACTGGGTCGACGATCACGACGCGCTCTTCACGCATCTCGCCGCGGTCATGAAGCCGGGCGCCGTGATCGCGGCCGAGTGCGGCGGCAAGGGCAACATCGAGTCGGTCAACCTGATCCTCGACGGGCTCGAGCTGCACACAAGCGCTGGCAGTTCAAGGGCGTCGAGGACAGCTCGAGCGGCTGGCGGCCAACGGCTTCGTCGACGCTCATGTCGAGCTCGTCCCCCGGCCCGCGCCGATCCCGGTGGCGGGACGGGTTGCGGGAGTATCTGCGCACCGTGGTACTCGGCGCCTACGACGAGGGCGTCGCCGACCAGGTCGCCGAGCGGATGGCCGAGCCGGTCATGGATTACGTCCGGCTCATCATCGACGCGCGGTCAGGCCCAGGGAACCGCTCGAGGGATCGCGCAGGATCTGCCGGGCGACCGAATCCCGGTGGACCTCGTCCGGCCCGTCGTAGATGCGCGCGTAGCGAGCCTCGCGGTACATGCGCTCGAGCGGCAGGTCGGCGGTGAGGCCAAGCGCACCGTGGACCTGGATGGCGCGGTCGATGACGTCGTGGAGCATCTGCGCGCCGCGGATCTTGACCAGCGCGATCTGGATGCGGGCGTCGCCACCCTCCCCCAGCACACGGGCGGCATCGAGCGTGAGCAGCCGAGCCGCCTGGATGTCGATCGCGGACTCGGCGACGTAGCGGCGGATCTCGCCCTTCTCGGCGAGCAGCGACCCGTGCGCGAAGCGCTCGTTGGCGCGCGCGAGCATCAGCTCGTAGGCGCGCTGGGCCTGGCCCAGCCAGCGCATCGCGTGGAAGATGCGGCCCGGCCCGAGGCGGGCCTGGGCGATGGCGAAGGCGCCGCCGCGCGGGCCGAGGGTGTCCGATGCCGGGACGCGACACTCGGTGAAGCGCAGCTCGCAGTGGGAGCCGTGCGTGCCGCCCATGGTGGGGATGCGGCGGATGATCTCGAAGCCGGGCGTGCCGGCCGCAACGATGATCATCGACATGCGCGCATGGCGCGGCGCGTCGTCTGGCTCCGTGCGCGCGAAGACGGTCGTGTAGGCGGCGCGGTCGGCACCGGTGCAGAACCACTTGTGGCCGTCGATCACCCATTCGTCACCGTCGATGCGGGCCGTCGTCTGGATGAGCGTCGGGTCCGAGCCGGCGACCTCGGGCTCGGTGAGCGCGACGCTCGGGTAGATGTCGCCGGCGACCATCGGCAGCAGGTAGCGCTCCTGCTGCTCGGGCGTGCCGAAGCGGTGGAGCATGATCGCGTCCTGCATCGTCACGCTGCCGACGGCGAACTGGCCGAGCTCGGAGCGCCCGATGATCTCGTTGAGGCCGACGAAGTCCAGCCAGCCGACGCCCTGGCCACCGATCTCCTCCGGGTGGCCAAGCGCCCACAGGCCGCGCTCCTTGGCCTCGGCCTTCAGGCGGTCGAGCGCGGCATCGCCCTCCGGCTCTGCTGGAATGACGACGTTGTCGATGAAGTCGCGCAGCCGCGCGGCGAGGTCCATGCACCTATGCCACCACAGATCGCACTGCTCCGCGGGATCAACCTCGGCTCGCGCAACCGGGTGCCGATGCCCGAGCTGCGCGAGAAGCTCTCAGCAGCCGGCTACGGCGAGGTCGAGACGGTGGTCCGGAGCGGCAACCTCGTGCTCGAGAAGCCGGCGAACGCCGACGAGCTGCGCGAGCTGATCAAGCAGTGGTTCGACGTCGACCAGCCCGTGATCGTCCGCACCGCCGCGCAGTGGCGCAAGGTCATCGACAAGAACCCGCTCGACGTGCCCGACGGCAAGCGCTTTCAGGTCGTGTTCTTCGCCGGCCGTGTGAAGCAGATCGACGTCGGCGACATCGGCGACGACGAGGTCGCACTTCGCAGGTCGCGAGATCTACTGCTCGCATCCGAACGGCATCCAGAAGTCGCCTCTGGTGAAGGCCCTCGGCAAGCTCGAAGGCGGCACCGCGCGCAACTGGAACACCATCCGCAAACTCGAGGAGCTGCTGTGAGTCGGCGCACCGACTTCGCCCGCGTGGTCGAGCCGTTCGTGTCGCCAAAGGGGGCACATATCCACGCCAAGGCGACACGAACGCCGCGACGAAGCGCGGTGGGAAGGAGCGGACCTTCCCCCTGCTTCACCAGCCGAACCCGTGCCCGGCCGCCGCTCCCGGCGGCAAGCGGACATGCTGTCGCCGACGCATGAAGCGCATCGTCTTGATCCATGGCCTCGCTGGGTCGAAGCGGACCTTCGATCGGCTCGTCCCGTTGCTGGAAGGGTGGGACGTGCAGGCGATCGACCTTCCTGGCCACGGCGCGGATGCCTCTGATCCCGGTGCCGACTCGATCGACGAGATGGCCGGCGCCGTGCGTGACGTGGTCGCCGAGCCGGCGGTCTTCCTCGGCCACTCCATGGGCGGTTGCGTCGCGACCGCGGTGGCCGAGCAGGATCCGGCGCTCGTCGAGCAGCTGGTGCTGGTCAACACCCCACCGACATACGAGAGCCGCCTGACCGCACACCGTGGCCCTGAGCGGGCGTTGGCACTGCCGCTGATCGGCCCGTTGCTCTGGCAGCTCAAGACGGAGCAGCGCACCCGGGCCGGCATGGCGAGCGCGGTCGCCCTCGGCGCGGAGGTGCCGGACGTGTTCGTGGAGGACTCACGCAAGCTCTCCTGGGGGACGTTCGCAGCGGCGACCCGGGCCGTCGACGAGTACGTCTCCGACCAACCGCTGCACGAGCGCGTCGCCGCACTCGACATCCCCGTGATGGTGGTCTTCGGCGAGCTGGACCGCCGCGTGGCGCTCGACTCGCTCGACCGCTACCGGGACGTGACGCTCGTCCGCGTCCGCAGCGCGGGCCACTCCCCGATCTGGGAGACACCCGAGCACGTCGCCGCCGCGCTCAGCTGAGCGCGAGTTGTGCGAGGCGCTCGATGCCCTCACGCGACGAGGCGACGACGAGAAAGCGCTTGGCGTGGCAGAACAGGGCGTCCGGCACGCCGGTGGCGGACTGCAGGGCCTCGCCCTCGAGGCCGGCCCAATCAGCCGGAAGGTCGCGCCGGTTCTCGAAGGACCCCAGCCGGCGGGGAACGGTTTCGAGGCCGAAGCCCTGGCGCTTGGGGTAGATGACGTAGAGCGCCTCGGGTGCGGCAGGGACGAGCACGGACTTCCACGGCGCGTTGATCGGCAGGTCGACCAGTCGTGGGTCGTCCGCCGCGTCGATGGCGGAGCGGACGATCTCCGTCGCCCGCAGTGCCGCGGTAGCGGACGCGATCTCGCGCTCGAGGATGCCCGTGGCCAAGGTGACGGCCGCGTCGAAGCGGGTGCGCTCCGCTTCGGCCGAGAGCTCCTCGTCCCAGCGCGCGTTGAACGCGCCGATCACGCCGTTGACCGATACGGGCTGCACCCCGTCGATGATCGGCCGGGTGAGGTGCTGGCCCGTGTCGTTGGCGTCGACAGGCTGGACGAGGGTGACATCGACCGCCTCGGCGACCGCCGCATCGCCCGCGCAGATCCGTTCGCCGAACTCGCGCCAGATCAGGCCGAAGGAGGCGAAGCGGACGCTGTTCGGGCGGACCTCGAGAACTCACGCTGGTGGTGGTCGAAGTTGCCGGCGGCCGGGTCGTACTTGAAGCCGACGTCGACGCGCAGGTCGGCGGCCGACAGTTCGTCCGGCTTGCGGGTGCGGACGACCTCGAGTGGCTCGCCGAGCATCCCGAGCGCCGCGATGGCGAACACCTCGTCGGCGTGGAAGGTCCCGTCGTGGGTGGCGGCGCGCATGAGTCGAAACCTATGGGCTTGACATATGCCGATATCGGCATATATATATGCGGCGCGTGGCACGAGCAGCGACCACAACCGATGCGTTCAACGCCGTGGCCGAGCCGCGTCGCCGGCAGCTTCTCGACGCCCTGGCGAACGGGGAACGCTCGGTGAACGACCTCGTGGCGCACCTCGACCTGGCTCAGCCGCAGGTCTCGAAGCACCTGAAGGTGCTGCTCGAGGTGGGCCTGGTCGAGGTGCGCAGCGAAGGCCGGCGGCGGCTGTATCGACTCAACGGGCAGCCGCTGAAGCCGATCCACGACTGGGTCATCGCCTTCGAGCGGACCTGGAACGAGCGGTTCGACGCACTCGATGCCGTTCTGGCAGACCTCAAGCGAAGGGAAGAAAAGCAGTGACGATGACCCACAGCGGTAAGGCGAGGTTCACGGTCCAGGGCGACCGCGAGCTGCTGATCGAGCGCGAGTTCGATGCCCCGAAGCACCTCGTCTACGAGGCGATCACCAAGCCCGAGCTCGTCGAGAAGTGGTGGGGCGCCAAGCGCGGCGACGGCGTGCGGTGCGAGGCCGACCTGTGCGTCGGCGGCAAGTGGCGCTACGTGATGACCGCCGGCTCGTCCGGCGAGACCGTCGGCTTCCACGGCGAGTACCGCGAGCTGGTCGAGAACGAGCGCATCGTCTCCACGGAGATCTTCGAGGCGCCGTTCCTCACCGACGAGGACGCCTCGGTCAACACCGTCACGCTCACCGAGCGAGACGGCAGGACGCACATGTCGGTGCTCTGCGTCTACCGCCTCCCCGAGCACCGTGACGGCGTGATGGCCTCGGGCATGGAGGCCGGCGCGCAGGAGTCCTACGACGCCCTCGAGGACGTCGCTCAGTCCCTGTCGACGTAGCCGCGAGCTGCGCATGTGGCGACCGTACGCTGCGGCAGTCTGCAGCGGACGGTCGCCCGGCGGAGCCGCATGGCATGGGTCGTACTTGCCGTGACGGAGCGCTCCGTGATGTCGTAGTGCCGGCATGAGGACCCTGCTCGCCGCGATCTCCCTCGCCTTCGTCGGCTTCGCCTGCGGCGACGAGACGGTGGCTCCCTCCTCGCCGCCCGGGACGCCGACCGACCAGCTCGTCATCTACGCGCACGGTGGCGGCATCGCCGCGATGCCCCGCCTGCTCGAAATCGCCCGCGACGGCCATGCGACGCTGACCGTCACGGTCTCCGGTCGCAAAGGCCCGAAGAACGAGATGAGCGAGTTCGGCCTCCCCGCCGGCGAGCTCTCCGACCTCGAGGACCAGCTCGACGCCGCGGCCGGCGACACCGCGCCCGGAGGACCGAGCGGATGCTCGGACTGCTTCACGTTCGCCATCGAGGCCACCGGCATCGACGTCGAGCTCGACCAGGTCTCGATCGAGGATGTCTCCCCCGAACTGCGCGAACTCGTCACGACCCTCGAGCGCCTGAGCAGTCCATAGTCATCACCGAACCCATCGAGACTTACCGTGGTGGTAGGTCTGGATCGGTTCGCCTGCTGATCGGGGCGCCCGGAATCGAACCGGGGACCTCTCGCCCCCAAAGCGAGCGCGCTACCAGGCTGCGCCACGCCCCGATGGGTTCGAGTATCGCAGGGCGCTTCAATGCGCTTCGTGATCGAGCGGTCGCCGAGACTCGGATACGCGCTGACTCGTCGCGGCGGCGCTGTTCGCGATCAGCGGATCGCTGTCGCGCTTCCTGCTCGACGACGGCGTCAGCCCGTGGCGCCTCACCGAGCTGCGGTCGGTCGTGACGTTCCTGCTGCTCGACGGGTAGCTGTGCTCACGGACCGTGCCTGCTGCGGGTCGAGCGCAAGGACATCCCGCTGCTCGCGTTCCTCGGGATCGTCGGCCTGGCCGCGGTGCAGTCGACCTACTTCGCGGCGATCGCGCGGCTGGACATCGGCGTCGCGCTGACGATCCAGTACTCGCGGCCGGGCTGATCCTGATCGTGGGCGGCGCTTCGCCACGGCCGGCAGTCGCCGCCGGCGCCGTGGGCCGCGGTCGTGCTGAGCGCCGCGGGGCGTTCTTGGTCGTGGAGGCCTACGACGCGAGGGCCTCGACGGGTTCGGGCTGCTCGTGCGGCGGCCGCGTGCATGACGTTCGCGATCAACCTGACGGCAACCGAGCGCGCGGGCGCAAGCACTGGATTCGCGGACGACGCTCATCTAGGGCATCGGCTTCTGCACGCTGCTCTTCTTGATCGTGCAGCCGCCGTGGACGTTCCCGTGGGCCTTCTTCGATGACGTCGAGAACATCCTGCTGGCGCTGGGCGTCGCCGTGATCGGCACGCTGATCCCGTTCGTGATGATCTTCACGGCGCTGCGGCACGTGCCGGCGGCGCGCACCGGGGTGATCATGACCCTCGAGCCGGTGATCGCAGCATCATCGCCTGGCCCGTCCACGACCAGGTGCTGGCGGGCCCGCAGATCGCCGGGATCGTGATGGTGGTGGCCGCCGTCGCGTGGGTGCAGTGACCGCCCAGCCGAGGCGGTAGGTTCGCCCGCGTCAATGGCCGACGTCCGACCCTTCCGCGCCCTCCACTACGACCGATGCCGACTCGCGGACGTGGTCGCCCCGCCTACGACGTGATCGACCCGCAGCAGCGGGCGGCGCTGAAGGCCCAGTCCGAGCACAACGTCGTGGAGATCGACCTGCCGCAGGGGGACGACCCGTACGGCCACGCGGCCGAGGTCTTCGCGCAGTGGCGCGCCGACGGTGTCCTCGATCCGCGACGACGAGCCCGCGTTCTGGATCCTGTCCAGGACTACACCGGCCCCGACGGCAAGCCGTACACGCGCTCCGGGTTCTTCGGCCGCGTCAAGGTCGAGGAGTACGGCCCCGGCCGCGTCCGGCCGCACGAGCGCACGCATCCGGGCCCCAAAGAGGACCGCCTCCGCCTGACGCGGGCGACCAAGGCCAATCTCTCCCCCATCTTCGTGCCTTCGACGACGCGACGATGGACCGATCGCGATCCCCGACGGCGAGCCGTTCGCCGACGTCACCGACCCCGACGGCACGCGCCACCGGCTCTACCGTCTCCGATCCGGACCGCGTCGCCGCCGTCCACGAGGCGTTCGAGCCGTCGCGAGCTGCTGATCGCCGACGGCCACCACCGCTATGAGACGGCGCGCGTCTACGCGGAGGAGATCGGCGGCGAGGGCGCCGCACCGCTACGTGATGGCCTGCCTCGTCTCGCTCGCGGACCCCGGCCTGACCGTCTTCCCGACGCACCGCCTGCTCACCGACCTCGACGGACTCGGCCGCGCCAGGAGGCGCTGCGCGAGACGCTCAAGCGCGACTGGAACATCGTGCCGATCGACATCGACGACCTCGAGCCGACGCCGGACGGCGAGACCATCGCGCTCGGCTACATGGACAACCACTTCCAGCAGGCCTTCCGGCTGACGTTGAAGGACGAGGCGACCGTCGATGACGCGCTGCCGGACGCCTCCGGGCCTACCGCACGCTCGACACCGCGGTGCTCGAGGCGCTGATCCTCAAGGGCCCGCTGGGGATGAGCGAGGACGACATCTCGCACTTCAACGGCCTCGACTACTCGCGCATCGTTCGCCGAGGCGCGCGACAAGATCGTCAGCAAGGAGGTCTCGGCCGGCTTCTTCACGGGCGCCGACGCCGGTGAGCCACATCCGCGACATCGCGGCCGCGGGCGAGGTCATGCCGCCGAAGTCCACGTACTTCTTCCCGAAGGTCCTCACCGGCATGGTCTTCCACCCGCTCGACGAGGAGTAGCATCGAAGTCATGCGCGCGATCGCCGTCGGAAAGGGCAAGTTCGAGCACGAGGTGCGGGTCCGCGGAGCACCGCTGGATGGCGGACGAGCCCGAGGACATCGGCGGCAAGGACCTCGGTCCGAGCCCCGAGGAGCTGCTCGCCGGCGCGCTCGCCTCCTGTACCGCGATCACGATGCAGATGTACGCCGACCGCAAGGGCTGGGACCTGACCGGCTGCCGAGGTCGAGTGCGACTACCAGCCCTCCGAGCGCGGCCGGCCGACCCACTTCGAGCTGGTCCTGCGCCTGCCCGAGTCGCTGACCGACGAGCAGGTCGAGCGCCTCACGGTGATCGCCGCCAAGTGCCCCATCCACCGCACGCTCGAGGGCGAGGTCGCCTTCGAGGAGCGGGTGCAGCGGGTCGCGCCGGTCTGACCCGGGAGGAACTCGCCGGCGCGCGAACCCGCCTGGAGGCGAGTGCAGATCGCGGACCACGGCCGCACCGAGTCCGCGGTGCTCGTCCCGCTGTACTCGAGACCGGCGGC
Organism: uncultured Solirubrobacteraceae bacterium; assembly: GCA_963759945.1. Taxonomy (GTDB): domain Bacteria; phylum Actinomycetota; class Thermoleophilia; order Solirubrobacterales; family Solirubrobacteraceae; genus DATLGB01. Next base: position 42,159 of record CAVXBH010000011.1, read on the forward strand.
GGCCTGCACGCCGTCTTCACCAAGCGCCGCGACGACCTCAAGCGCCACCCCGGCGAGGTCTCGTTCCCGGGCGGCCGGCGCGACCCCGAGGACGACCGAGCTGCTCGCCACCGCGCTGCGCGAGGCCCACGAGGAGATCGGCCTCGAACCCCGAGACGTCGAGATCGTCGGCGCGCTGCAGCCGACGCCGACGTTCGTCACCAACTACTCGATCTATCCGTTCGTGGGGATGATCGCCGCCGGGCCAGGTGTGGGAGCTGCAGCCGACCGAGGTGGAGACGATCCTGGAGCTGAGCCTCGACGACGTCCGCGCCGGCTACTCGCGGCAGCGGCTCATGCGCCGCGGCATCGCCTTCCGCACCGACACCTACACGGTCGGCGAGCACATGATCTGGGGTGCGACGGGCCGCATCGTCGCCGACCTCCTCGAGCGCGTCGAGGGCTTCGAGAGACGCTCGGACTGATCGGCGGCATGAGCTGGGAGAGCTCGGCGATCTACTACCGGCTGATCAACGAGACCGTGCGGGAGCGCGTCGGCGGCCACACGACTGCGGAAGTCCGTGATGGTCGACGGTGAGTTCGGCGGATCGAGAAGTTGCAGCGGCCGGCGACTGGGACGCGGCGGGCGCGATGGTGGTCGAGGCGCGCGGCGCTCGGCCCGGGCGGGCGCGGAGTGCGTCCTCATCTGCGCGAACACGATGCACATCGCGGCACCGCGCGATCACCGCGATCTGCCGATCCTCCACATCGGGGACTCGACCGGTTCGCGATGCGCGCCGCCGGGCTCGAGCCGGGTCGCCCTGGCTCGGCCACGCGCTACACGATGGAGCAGCCCTTCCTGCGCGACCACCTCGGGCGGCGCGCGGCATCGAGACCGACGTCCCCGACGCCGACGAGCGCCCGACATGCAGGCGATCATCTACGAAGAGCTCATCCACGGTCGCGTGGAGGACGCCTCCCGCGACGCCGTCGCCCGCATGTGCGAGGGCCATGACGCGGTGATCCTCGGCTGTACCGAACTCACCCTGCTCGGGTTGCCCGGCTTCGACACGACCCGGCTGCACGCCGAGGCCGCCGTGTCATTCGCCTTCGAGTAGGCGGCGAACCGCGTCAACCGCGTCGCGCGTCCATGCCTCGCAGTCGGCCGGGTCGGTGTGCAGGACCTGCAGCGGAATGTTCCAGGTCGCGCGGGCGGCACGGACGGTCAACTCGCCCGCTTCGCAGCCAGGCGGGATCGACAGTGCCGGCCGCCTCGTAGATCAGGCCGCGCACGCCCGTGTCCACCACCTTCTCGGTGAGCATCCGCAGCCGGCCGGCGTGCAGCTCCTCGGACGGCGCGGTCCCCATCAGCCACGCGACGATCGTCGTCTGGGCGAGGGCGTCCATCAGCGTCGCGATGCGGTCCGGATCACCCAGATAGGGCTCGGCACCCGCGGCGGCGATTTCCGCGAACCGATCGCGATCGCGGGTCGTTCCACGCACTGCGTGCCCCTGCTCGACGAGAGCACGAGCGAGGGCCTGACCGCGTCCTCCGCAGCCGACGATCAGGATCCGCGCCATGACTTCGACCCTACGTCAGATCACGCGTCCTCGGGATCGTCAACGCCTACCTCGTCGAGGAGGAGGACGGGCTGACGGTGATCGACACCACGATGGGCGGCGGTCCAAGAAGATCGTCGCCGAGGCGGAGGCCGCCGAAAAGCCGATCGTCCGCATTGCCCTCACCCACGGCCACTCCGATCACATCGGGACCCTGGACAAGCTGCCCGCCGACCGAGGTCTCGATCTCGGCGCGTGACGCGCGGATCGTCGGCGGCGACAAGTCGCTTGACCCAAGCGAGCCGCAGAGCAAGCTCAAGGGCGGCTGGCCGAAGGTGAACACCGCCTTCGACAGGCTTCTCTCCCCCGGCGACACCGTCGGCTCACTCGAGGTCCACGCCGCGCCGGGTCACACGCCGGGCCAGATCGCCTTCTTCGATCCGCGCGACGGGACGCTCTACTGCGGTGACGCCTACGCGACACTCGGCGGGATGTCGGTCCCCGCCCGCGTGAATCCGCGCTTCCCGCTGCCCGCGCTCGCGACCTGGGACAAAGCGACGACCCTGGCGACCGCTCGCACGTTGCGCGCCCTCGACCCCCAGGCGCTGGCCCCCGGCCACGGCAGGGTCGTCAGCGACCCCGGCGCCGCGATGGACGAGGCGATCGCGAAGTGCGGGGGCTAGTCGCAGCCGATCAGCTGGCGCGCGGACCTGCCGTTCTTCAAGACGACCTTCACCCGGGGCCGGCGGTCGATCGGCAGCCGCAGCTCACCGCGTAGCGGCAGCTTGCGCCCGCCAACGGTGACGCTCTTGACGAGGCTGCGCGAGCGGTTGCGGACGCGGAGCACGAGCTGGCTCTTGCACTGCCGGCGGACGAAGTCGGCGACGAAGATCGGCATGGACTTCAGCGCCGGCGGGCCGAACTCGCTGATGTGCAGCAGCGCCCGGTCGCCATACTCGGCGACGATCGCGGCCACCTCGGTGCGCTGTTCCGCCGTGCTGTCTTTGTAGAGCTCGATCTCCGCGCGGCGATACGGCGAGTGCTTACAGCTGACCCCGCCACTGGCGCCGACCCCGCGCGGGAGCCGCGCGAAGATCGCGTTGACGATCGGCTGCAGCTCGGCGTCGGAGTAGAGCTCGGCATAGACGTCGAGCTTGCTCTTGAGGTACGCGGCGTCGTCCGCGGCGAACTCGGCGTCGATGAGCTGCACCATGCGGGCCTCCACGTCGGGCAGTGAGAGAGACCCGGGCGCCACGCCGATGTACCACGCCTCGGCCTCGTTGTCGGCGCCCCAACCGGCAAGTTGATCGCCCGCCGCCTGCTGCGGGAAGTCAGTGCGCGCGCAACATCAGATGGCTGAAGCGCTCCTGCCAGGCGTAGCTCGTGCCGTCACGACGGGACTGGCAGTCGTCGGCGGCCGCGCTGACCGCCGGGAACAGCAGCAGGCCGACCAATACGGCGAGCGCGATCCTCACAGGATCTCCAGCACGCGCTCGGCCGGGCGCGCGAGGATGGCGCGCTCGCCGCGCTCGACGAAGGGCCGCTGCAGCAGCGCTCCGGGGTCCGCGGTGATCGCCGCGAGGATGTCCTCGTCGGAGGCGCCGTCGAGCCCGCTGTCGGCGCGCAGCGCATCGGCCGGCCGCAGCCGCGCCTTCTCGAGCAACGGGGCGATCAGTGCGCCATCCATCTCGGCGATCTCGACACGTCTGAAGTCGATGCCACGCTCGCCGAGAATGCGCTCGAGGCGCGCGCACTTGCTGCAGCCCTCGCGCAGGTACACGGTCATCGCTCCCTCGGCGTTGAGCTGGGCGATGCGCTGCTCGCGCTGGTCGGCCCAGTAGGCGTCGGCGTAGTCGGACAGCATCTGCTGGTCCTCGCGGACCTGCGCCTCGACCTCGTCCTGGGAACGGGCGCCGGCGCCGCGCTTCTCGCGCATCCGGTTCTGCGCCGCGATCATCTGCTCGACGTCGTCGATGTCGTTCTGGGCCTCGAGTTCGGCCGAGCGCGTCGGCTTCCAGTCGAGGATCTGGGCGCCGGTCTTCGGGTGCCAGACACCGAGCGCGAGGATGAACAGGAACCCCAGCACCATCGTCGCCGTCACGATCAGCGTGAAGAGGTCCACGGTCGCCGATTCTAGGAAGCGCCCTCGACGTCGTGGCAGACGACGAGCTCGCCGTCGCAGTCCGGCGTCTCGGTGACGATCCGCTGCGCGCGGGCGGCAGACGTCGCCGGGTTGTTCGAGATCAGCTCGGTCGCGTCGAGCCGCCCGGCGGTGGTGAAGTCCAGCAGCGCGAGCCCGACGTCCTGCGTGCCGAGGCCGAACAGCCCGCCCGCGCCGATCGAGCCGGCGTTCACGACCGTCACCGGGCCGTAGCGATCGAGCCGCTGGCGGTGGGTGTGGCCGACGAGGATCGTCAGCGGCAGGCCCACGGGGTCCTCCTGGGCGATGCGCTCGGCCAGTTGCGGTGCCGAGCGCCGACTGGTGGACCACGAGCACCTGCGGGCGGCGCGGCAGCGCCTGCCACCACTCCCACCGCTCTTCAACGGCCTCCGCGAAGAGCTGGTCACCGTTCTCGATGTCGCCGAAGCTGATGCCGGCCCGGATGCCCGGCGGGAAGTCCCCCACTTCGTAGGCGAGCGGATCCTCGAAGCCGGCCATCGACAGCCCACCGATCTCCTGCACCCCGTCATCGTGCTCGAGGACGGTGACGCCACCCTCGGCGAGGGTGCGCATCACCCCGGGCGAGTCGTGGTTGCCGGAGACGGCGACGACGGGATCCCCGACGGCGGCCATCCGGCTGACCAGGGGCGTCTCCATGCTGCCGCCGTTGACCGTGAAGTCACCCGCGAGCACCGTCAGCCGCCCTTCGCTGTAGCTGCGCAGGGTGTCCAGCGTGAGCAGGTTGTTGTGGACGTCGGAGGCGAGCGCAACCCGGATCGTCGCCGGGTCGCCGCCCGTGTCGAGCACGCCCGAACCCTGGCGGTCGAGCAGGCCGGCGATCGAGCGCACCGCGGAGTCGACGCGGTCGGAGTACTTGTCGCCGCTCGCGCGCAGGGCGTCGGCCTGGTCGACGATGCGCTCGAGCTCCGCGCCCGAGGCGAAGTAGCTCGGGCGCTCCAGGGCGCTCGCGTCGTAGCTGATCGCACTCCATGCGAGCAGCACGCCGACGGCGAGCACCGCGGTCGCGAGCCCGCCGGCCGGCGCGAGCGCCAGTGCGCGTCCGCGCACGCCGAGGACGTGCCAGCCCAACAGCGCGACGAACCCTCCCAGCAGGCCGCCCGCCAATGCCAGCAGTGCCCAGCGGCGCAGGGCGTCACCGATCGCGTCGTCGATCTGCGTGCGCAGGGCACGAACCTCGCCGCTGCCCGCGACGAGCGCGACCACGCCGCGACGGTTGATGCGCCGCGGCTCCGCGAGGATCTGCACCGGTGCGTCGACCATCTGCGCGCGCAGGCCCCAGTCCGCCAGCGGGACGTAGAGGTTGACGCCACGCTGCGACGGGCTCGCCAGCGCGAAGCGCAGCTCGACGTCGGCGACGTCGGTCGCGTAGACGGACGGACCGATCAGTCGCGGGGACGCGAACGCGCCCGCGAGCGCGACGGCGACGCAGACGGCCGCGAGAAGGGCCCGCCGTCTCCCGCCGCGGCCAGGAGCGCCGTGCACTGCGACGAGAGCACGCCGCCGTTGCCGTGCGCGAGCGCGACCTCGCCCCGTCCACCTGGCGCTCGCCGCACTCGCCGCGCAGCTGGCGGACCGCCTCGATCATCGCGAGCAGCCCGTACATGCCGGGGTGGCAGTAGGAGAGGCCGCCGCCGTTCGTGTTCACCGGGAGCTTGCCGCCGGGCGCGATGCGCGCCGTCCTGCGACGAAGGCCGCCCTCGCCCTTGGCGCAGAAGCCGAGGTCCTCGAGGAAGAGGATCGGCGTGATCGTGAACGCGTCGTAGAGCTGCGACGCACGTCGACGTCGGCCGGGCGTCAGGCCGGCCATCGGCGAAGGCCCGGGCGCCCGATCGGACGCGCGCGGTCACGGTGAGGTCGCGGCATCTGCGGAGATGTGGCGGTGCGTGGTGCGCCTCGCCGGCGCCGAGCAGCGTACGGCCGGCTTCTTGCGCAGCGTCGCGCGCGCTCGGCGGACGTGAGCACGAGCGCGCCGCCGCCGTCGGTGACGAGGCAGCAGTCGCGCACGCCGAGCGGGTCGCAGACCATGCGGCGCGGCGAGCACGTCCTCGACGTCAGCGGCTTCGTCGCGCCACGCCTGGGGTTCAGCAGCGCCCACTGCGCGCGCGGCGACCGCGACCTCGGCGAGCTGCTCGCGCGTCGTGCCGAACTCGTGCATGTGCCGCGCCGCGGCCATCGCGTACGCGGTCGATCGGCAGCGGCGGGCCGGTACGGCGACTCGTACGGGTCGAACTCCGCGGCGCGACGGCTGCCGGCGCGGCCGACCGAGCGCTGGGTGCTGCCGTAGGCGATCAGCGCGACCTCGCACAGCCCGGCTCGATCGCGGCCGCCGCGTGGCGCACGTGCGCCATGAACGACGAGCCGCCGATCGGTCGCGTCGGAGTAGCGCGGCTGGATGCCGAGGTACTCGCCGGCGCTGAGCGTCGGCATCGCGCAGCTGCGTCGCGGCGGCGAAGAGGCCGTCGACGTCGGCGAGCTCGAGCCCGCAGTCGTCCAGCGCGCGGTGGGCGGCCTGGCCCATCAGGTCCTGCCGGCGCGCATGCCGGGCGGCGACCTCGCCGAGGTCGGACTCGGCGACGCCGGCTATGGCAACGGGTCGAATACCGGCACCCCCTCCTCGAAGTCGACGAGGACGCGCATGCCGATTTCGACGACCTCTGCACGGACCCGGCTCATCATCCGAAAGCCCTCGTCGAGGTCGATCAGCGCGATGCCGCGCGGCTCGTCGCCGCGGGGGCGGATGGTCGTCGCGGAGTAGACGGTGCCGCGGCCGGTCGACTCGCGCCACTCGAGGCCCTCTCCCACGCGTGGGTAGAAGACCGCGCGCCCCGCGGCCGGGTCCCACTGGTAGAGCAGGACGCCGCGGGCGCAACCGGCCTCGAAGTGCGCACGCGGGACTCTCCTCCACGGCCGGGAAGCTACCTGCAGAGGAACAGCCAGTCGACGTCGAGCAGGCCGGCCTGCCGCATCACGTCGTCCCGAAGGCCTCGCGGGGGCGGACCGTTGGACGGTGAAACCCGCCGCCGCGAGCCGTTCCGCGCGCGTCGCGGCCGTAGAGGGCGGACGTGGTCGTGCTGGAGGAAGGCGGCCTCGTGGGCTGCGGGGTCGGTGATCGCGGCGCCTCCGGCGCCGGTCGCATGGTCCGGGTCGAGCGGGACGAGCATGAAGCACCAGCCGCCGGGCGCCGTCACGCGACGCAGCTCGGCGCATCGCGCCTCGTCGTCCTCGACGTGCTCGAGGACGTGCGCAGAAGATCACCGCGACGAAGGCGGCGTCGGGGGAGGGTCGAGGGCCGGTGACGTCCAGGCGCAGGTCCACGCCATCGGGATCGAGGTCGGCGGTGACGTAGCGGGCGACCTGCTCGGCCACGGGGGTGCGAAGAACAGCGCCGGGAGCGAAGCGCAGGAGCGCGGTCGCGTCCGTGAGCAGCTCTGGCTGCGCGGCGTAGAGAAGCGCCTGCGCGCGGCGGCGTTCCTGGCTGCCGGGACACCGTCAGCAGATCGCGTCGCCGCGGTTCGGCGCCGGGCCGAACCGCGCGAAGCGCCGGTCGCGCACGGGACACCACACCGCGTCCCCACGGTTGCGGATCTCGAGCCCTCGGCGGTGCAGCGGGTCCACGGGCAGCGGGGTTGGTCGGCCTCGACGGCGGGCGCGCGCTCCTGCCCGACCTCGGTGGGCGACAGCAGGGAGCCGTCCGGCTCGTTCCCGGGCATCCGCCGTGTCGGCGACGAAGGCGTAGTACGGCTCGCCGGAGTAGGCGACGCCGGAGGGACAGCGCCTCGCCGCGGCGACGGTGCGGTCCACCTCCGCGTCGGAGGCCGGCCAGGCGTACGCCTCCTGAGAACGGGCGAACGAACAACCCGGGGTTCGCCGGGTCGAGCGTGAAGGCGGCGCTCTGCGTGGCCGTCAGCATCGCCGCCGCGCCGGCGAGGACGATCAGGGGTCCGCGTCGGCCAGACGAGCCGGCGGCCCCCAGCGCGACGAGCGGAGGCTCGGCGAGCTGCGTCACGTCACCGCGGTCCCCTGTTCGTCACGGTCAGGACCAGCAGCAGAGCACCGGCGGTAACCGCGGTCAGGGCGCGCAGCTGACCGCGCTCCTGGCTGCGGGAGCCGCGCACCACGGCGAGCCCGGCCAGGAGAACGAGCGGCCCGATGTTCCATGTCGCCTGGACGAGAGCCCGGCAACGGTGTCAACGAGTGCCAGCTGATCTCCTGCTGGGCGCCGACGAGCGGGTCGTCGAGGCCGTCGTCGAACAGCGGAACGACAGTCCGGGCCCACACCGAACGTGGCCAGGAAGGCGGCGAGAAAGCGGCAGCCGGGCGGCTGCCACGCCGGCGAGCAGCGTCCCGGGAGCAGGAACGGCCATTTGAACTCGATCGCCGTCCCGGCGACGGACCGCCGGCGATCGCCGTGCGCTCGCGCGCCGCGAGCAGCGCCGCGCCCATGACCAGCGGCGCCCCGAGGCTCTCGGGCATGAGCGTCGCGTGCTCGTGGAGCATCCACGGCGTCAGGAGGGTGACCAGGCCGGCGGCGAACGCCGGCTCCTGCGCGCGGTGAGCCGTCGGACGGCGATGGCGACGAAGGCCCGTGGCCAGTGGCGCGAGCGCGACCAGCAGGCGTGGCTCGCCCACCGCGAGGGCGCCGACGTAGTAGAAAGCGGCGGGTGGGCGGCGACGAAGTCCTCATACGGCGTGGCACCGTCGGCGACGAGCTCGCGCTGAACAGGTAGATGCCCTCGCGTAGTTGACGTAGGCGTCGCCCTGCCAGACGAACAGCAACGCTGACAGCACGAGCGGCGGCGGGGAGGTAGGCGCGGATCACGGGACGTCGAGCAGCACGGGCGGCTGGTTGTACAGGCGCCAGCCGAGCGCGAGGCCGTCCAGGTCGATCGGCAGCGGCTCCGCAGCCTCGTAGGTGAGGACCGTGGTCGTCGGTCGCTCCTCGCGACTGGTCTGCGTGGAGCCGGCGGGCAGGGCGGGATCCGCGGGGCGGTCGCAGCCGAAGCGCCAGGAGGCGACGAAGACGACGCGGTCGGCAGTGTCGCGTTCGAGCTCCGTGGTCCCCGGGTGCGTAGACGCGCAGCGGCGCTCACCGTCCGCGGTGATGAACACCGCCGCGGGCCCGAGCCCATCCGCCACCGCCCGCCAGTCCTCACGGTGCAGGCGGTCGTTGGCGACGGTGCTGATCGTGGAGCCCGCGAACAACGCGACGAGCCCGGCCGCGAGCGGCCATGGCCTGGTCAGCCCGGCCGCGGCGACCGCGAGCAGCGGAACCAGCGCGACGATGACGTAGCGCTCGGAGAAGTGATCGGGGGCGATCAGCGCCGGCAGCAGGATGGCGACCGCTGCGAGCAGCAGCAGTCTCGACCTCGCCGAGGACCAGGCCGACGACAACGGCCACGAAGGCGAGCAGACGCGAGCCCGTCGATAGGCGTTCCGAACGGCCCCGCAACCCAGTGCTTCGCGAGGTCCCCGAAGCGGTCCAGGAGGTCGCCTCTCTCGATGCCCTGGACGCGACCGTCGTCCTGGCTGATGAGGAGGGGACGAGCGCCGCGCCGACGACGGCGGGCGGGATCAGTGGGGTGAACGCCCGGCGGCGCATCAGGACCAGTGCCTGCGGGATCAGCAGGAAATGCAGCGAAGTAGTGGGTCAGGAGCGCGCGCGGCCGCCGCCAGGGCCCAGATCCGTCGGCGGTCGCGGAGGAGTGCGAGGGTGGCGATGCTGGTGAGCAGGACGAGCAGCGCGTAGCTGCGGGCCTCCTGCGAGTACCAGACGAGGTACGGGTTCGTGGCGACCAGCGCGGCGGCGATCAGGCCGGTCCGGTGAGCGTGCCGGCGCCCGATCGCGTAGGCGACGGGGATCGTCGCCACGCCGCAGAGGACCGACAGGCTGCGCAGGCCGACTTCACCCAGTCCAAACGGCCTGCTCCAGAACCAGGCGACCACGAAGTGCAGCGGCGGCTGCGCCTCCTGGTCTGAGATCCAGTCGAAGAGGTGGCCCAGACCGCCGTCGAGCGCCATGACCGTCGACGCCTCGTCACGCCAGAACGACTGGCCGTCGAGCCCGACGATCCGCAGCACGGCACCGCCGAGCACGATCACCGCCAGCCAGCGCACCCGCCGACCCTAGCCGGCCGCGCGGTCGCCTAGGTCCATAATCCGCCTTGGGCGACACGGACCGCCTAACCTGCGGTCGGTGCGGCTCTCGCTCCCCATCGCGCTGGCTCTCCTGGCGCTCGCTCCCGCCGCGAACGCCGCTCTCCCTCCCTCGGTGCCATTCCGCCTCCCGCCGAACGGGGCGTCCGCGGCGTCAGCCGGCGAGACCTGGCTGCTCGGCGCGAAGCCCGGCACGCGCCTCGCGGGCGGGAAACGAGGTCGGCAACGCCTACGAAGTGCCAGCCGCAAGCCCGAGCGATCGCGAAACGCCTGGGCGACCGCCTCACCTTCGCCGAGCCCGACGCCACCCGCCGCTTCCATGAGGTCGGTGATGATCCGCTGACCCCCCTCAGCCGCTGGCGCCAGGCGGTCATCCCATCCGCGCTCACCCCGCCGCCCGTCACGGGAACGAGCCCGATCCTCGCTCTCGTTGACGCGCAGGCCCAGGTCGACGCACCCAGAGTTCTCCGGCGGCAACGCCCGTGCGCTGCCGGGCCGCAAGGTGCAGATCTCCCACGGGACGCAGACGATGGGCGTTGCTGTAGCGCCGGTCAACGGCGTCGGCATCGTCGGCGCCTATCCCGGAGCGCGAGCGATCAACGTCGGTCTGCCCGCGAACGTGATCCGCTGCTCGGACTCCGCGCGCGGCATCCGCCGTGCCGTCAAGGCGGGGGCCTCCGTGATCAACATGAGCTACGGCTCGCGGCGCTTCTGCCAGACGGAGTTCCTCGCGCTCCAGCACGCCACGAGCCGTGGCGTCACGCTCGTGGCGGCGGCAGGCAACGAGCGTCGCGACGGCAACCCGTACGAGTACCCGGCCTCGCTGCCGCACGTCGTCACCGTCGGCGCGCTGACGCCGGACGACCGCGCGGCCGCCTTCTCCAACACCACCGCCGCGATGGACCTCCTCGCGCCCGGCGTCGGGATCATCGCGCCGACGCCGCCGGCCTTCGATCGCGCCGACGGTGACCGCGATGGCTACGAGGTCGTCAGCGGCACGAGCTTCGCCGCACCGATCGTCGCCGCCGCGGCGCTCTGGATCCGCACGGAGCGCCCGCGCCTGAAGGTCGACCAGGTCGCCCAGGTGCTGCGACTCTCCTCGAAGGACATCTTCCGCAAGGGCTACGACACCGAAACGGGCTACGGCAAGCTCGACATGCGGGCCGCGCTCAAGGAGGACCCGCCCGCGCGCGACCCGCTCGAGCCCAACGACGACCTCGGGTTCGCCGACGGCCGCTTCGGCAACAAGGCACGCGCGGTGTGGACGGGCGGCGGCGCCTTCGCGCTGCGCGCCCTGCTCGATCGCTTCGAGGACCCCGCCGACGTCTACCGGATCAAGGTGCCCGCCGGCAAGCGCGTCCGCATCCAGACCCGGCCCGAGTTCGGCAACCCCGACATCGAGGTCTTCCGCGCCGGCACCCGCTCACTGCGCTCCGGCGGCGGACTGATCGCCGCCTCCCGCAACCGCGGCGACAAGACCGACCAGGTCCGCGTCCGCAACTCGGCCGGCCGCACGCGAACGGCACTCGTCGCGATCTCCGTCGGCCGCGGCCGCTTCCTCGACGCGGCCTACCGCCTGTCGTCAAGTAGCCGGCGCACGAAACAGAGTGCGATTTTGCCCGGAAACCGGGCAATTCCTCACTCTCGTTCCGGGTCCGCCTCGCGACCGAGGCATGACACCCTCAATGCTGCAGTTCAGGACCTATGAGGCACTGGAGGCCCACTGCGCCTCGGCAGGGTCAGAAACGCCCTCCAAAGCCTCAGGAGTCGGGACCAAAGGGTTGTCGCGCAGGTACCACTCGGCGTCGAGCGCCGCCTGGCAGCCCGATCCGGCCGCGGTCACGGCCTGGCGGTACGTGTGGTCGACGAGGTCGCCAGCGGCGAAGATGCCCGGCACCTTGGTGCGCGTCGAGCGGCCGTCGACCTGGACGTAGCCGTTCGGTCGACGTCGACGAAGTCGGTCACGAGCTCGGACTGTGGCTCGTGGCCGACGGCGATGAAGGCGCCGTCCATCTCGAGGTCGCGCTCCGAACCGTCCTCGACGTTCGTCAACACAGCGTGGCTGAGCGCCTTGCCCTCGGCGTCGGCCTTGAACTCCTTGACCACGTAGGGCGTCAGGAACTCGATGTTCTCCGAGTCGCGGGCGCGCTCGAGCATGATCTTGGACGCGCGGAACTCGGCGCGGCGGTTGACGATCACGACCTTGGACGCGAACTTCGCCAGGAAGATCGCCTCCTCCATCGCGGAGTCGCCGCCGCCGACGATGACCGTCGGCTTGTCCTTGAAGAATGCCGCGTCGCAGGTCGCGCAGTAGGAGACGCCGCGGCCGCCGAGCTCCTCCTCGCCCGGGACGCCGAGCTTCTTGTGCTCCGCGCCCATGGAGAGGACGATGGTGCGGGTCAGGTGGACGTCGTCGCCGACGTAGACCTTGTGCGGCTCGCCGTCGCGGCCGGGCTCGATCTTCGTCGCGAGGTCGGTGATGAAGCGCGTGCCGAAGTCCTCGGCCTGGTCGCGCATCTTCTGCATCAGCTCGGGACCCATGATGCCGCCGCCCGGGAAACCCGGGTAGTTCTCGACGTCGGTGGTCTGCTGCAGGAGGCCGCCCCACATCCAGCCCTCGATCACGAGCGGCTCGAGGTTGGCGCGGGAGGTGTAGAGCGCGGCGGTGTAGCCGGCGGGGCCGGAGCCCACGATGATCACGTTCTCGATGCGGTCGGCGGTCATTGCTTCATTAAGTATATAGGAAGGAGCTGGCCATCGTTACGCGCCCAGCGGTCCACGGTCCGCCGAAGGGTGATGAACGCGACCACGCCGGGCAGCGTCGGTAGCCAGAAGGTGAAGCCGCGGTAGGTGAGCACCGCGACCGTCGCCAGGCCGAACGGGATGCCGAGGGCGACGAAGGCGCCGATCATCCCGCCGTCCACGCCGCCGATCCCGCCGGGCAGCGGCAGCAGGTTGCCGAGCATGCCCACGAAGAAGCCGAGGATGAGGACGCCGAGCGGCGGCGCATTGCCGAAGGCGTGGAAGCACGCCCACAGCACGGCGATCTGGAAGGCCCAGAAGGCGATCGCGCCGACGACCGAGGCGTCGGGCGAGCGCAGGCGCTTGAGCGCGGCGCGGATCCCGGCCGAGGCGCTGGCCGGCAGGTGCGCCAGCCGGCGCATCCGGCCCTTCTCCAGGCGCTCCTGGAGGTCGGGAGGGACGAAGCCGAGCGACAGGCCGAGGATCGTCGCCCCCAGGGCGAGCGCGGCCGGGAGGAAGGTGATCGCGAACGGGTTGGGGCCGTTGAGGAGGCCGAAGTACAGGCCGAAGCCCACGATCACCACGGTGACCGTGTAGACGATGTACTGGATGACGATGAACGTGACCGTGCGGTCGCCGACCTCGCGCGCGTCGAGCCCGGCGCGCCGGAGCGCCCAGGCCTGCAGGACGAGGCCACCGGCCCCGCCGGCGGAGAACAGGCGGCTGGCGGCGAGCGCGGCCATGGTGATCTGCAGGCTCTCCTGCCAGCGCAGCTTCGTCTCGTAGATCGCGTGGAACTCGAGCACGTAGCCGCCGAACATCCCGATCGTCAGGACCCCGGCGAGGATCAGCCAGCCGGGCCGGCCGGTCTGGATGCGGTTCCAGGTCTTGTCGAGGCCGGCCAGCTGCGGCAGCAGCAGGTACAGCGCGACCACCGTCAGCGCGGCGAAGAGCGCGAAGATCGCCAGCTTGCGCGGCGTGACCTCGAGGCCGAGGTGCTCGTCGTGATGGGACGTCCGGGCGGTCGGTCTTCGGCTCCGCCTCGGTGCTCATCGTGCGCGCGCCTCCAGCGCCTGCACGAGACGCGAGAGGCGCTCCGCGCCCGGGCGAGAGCCGCGGGGCGCCGCGGCGCACCACCTCCGTCAGGGCGTAGCCGGCGACCAGATCGACGACGTAGTGCTCGCCCAGATACACGAGCGCGACGCCGAGCGTCGCGGCGTACGCCCAGCCCAGCGCGCCTGAGACGCGACCGGTTTCCCCGAGCAGGCGGGCGGCCGTGACAGACGTGGCGAAGTGCAGAGAGGGCATCGCGGCCAGCGGGTTTCCCGCCAGGAAACCGTACAGCGGCGCCCAGCCGGACTGCCAGAACTCCTCGCCGTACTCGACCATCATGCGGCGAAGCCGCGGCGTCACGCCGTCCTCGAGGACGTCCTGCTCGGCCGCGAACCAGGGCGGTGCGGTCGGAAGGTGCCAGTAGCCGATCAGCCCGAGGTCGAACGTCGCGTACATCCGGACGGCGGCGGCCGGGAAGCGGTCGCGGTCGCGCAGGAGCACGTAGCCGACGGCGCCGTGCGGGACCAGGAACCACACCCAGTGGCACCAGACCAGTGTCTTCTCGATGGCGTTGAAGCGCCCCGGCGTCGAGAACGCACGTTGCAACCTGACGGTCGGCATCGTCCCGAGGCCGATCGCGCGGTCGACCACGCACGGGGTAGGTGACGTGCACGCGGCGGCGCAGCGCCTCCGGATCGTCGTTGGGCATCTCGTATCCCGCGAGGTACGCCCACATCTGCCCGACGACCGCCGCGACGTCCCGCGCGCGCGAGCGCGGGAAGAGGACGCACACGGCGACGGGCGCGGCCGCGGCGGCTCCCGAGCACGGCCGGGGGCGGCAACTTCAGACGACGGCGAACGAGGGGGGCGGCGATGCCCATGGCGAGCGCAACCCCGGCCGCCGCGCGGATTGGCGCGCGGGCACGCACGGCGCTCGCGAATGTACCATGAACGGACGGTCAGGTCGGTGGGGCGCGCAGCCGTCATCGGCGTGGATAGACTCCCGCCCGCCTTGCGCCTGAAGCTGTCGTCTCGCCCTCGCCTTGCTCGGCCTCGTCGCCCTCCCCGGGCGTCGCGTTCGCCGACATCCTGACCCCGGAGTCCGGGTCCGGATCGCGCAACGCGGAGGAGATCGACAACCTCTACAAGCTGATCGGCGTCATCGCGATCATCGTCTTCGTGGTCGTGGAGGGTGCGCTGCTCTGGGCGTTCTTCAAGTTCAAGGCCAAGAAGGGCGCCGTCGCCGCGCAGATCCACGGCAACACGCGCCTGGAGATCGGCTGGACCGTCGGCGCCGCGGCGATCCTGGTCTTCCTCGTCGTCTTCACCTTCATCAAGCTGCCCGACATCAAGAACCCGGCGCCGAACAGCCCCAACGGGTTGCAGTTCGCCTCCAACGCGCTGTACGCGTCCACGGACCAGCCGCCGCCGCCCGGTGGCGACGCCCTCGAGATCGTCGTGGACGGCCAGCAGTACGTGTGGCGCTACCAGTACCCGGGCCAGGAGGGCGTCTTCGCCTACACGGAGATGGTCGTCCCCGTGGACACCACCGTGGTGCTGAAGATCACCGCCGACGATGTCAACCACTCCTGGTGGATCCCCGATCTCGGCGGCAAGTTCGACGCGATCCCGGGCTACACGAACGAGACCTGGTTCCAGGCGACCAACGAGGGCACCTACGGCGGTCAGTGCGCCGAGCTCTGTGGCCGCAACCACGCGAACATGCTCGCCGAGGTCAAGGTCGTGTCCGTCGAGGAGTACGAGGCCTGGTACTCCGATCAGGCCGACCGCATCGAGGATGCGCGCAAGCAGCAGCCGAGAGCCGCCCCAAGTACTCGCAATTCGGGATCAGAACAGTGAGCGACTTCGTCCAACAGCTTCCCGGCCGCGCGGTGCGCCGCCCCGAGATCACCGCCACCGAGGTCAAGCCGGAGGCCAAGGGCTGGTACTCGTGGATCACCACGACCGATCACAAGAAGATCGGGATCATGTACCTCTGGACGGTCGCCGTCTTCTTCTTGATCGGCGGCGTCGAGGCGCTGCTGATGCGCCTCCAGCTGGGCGTGCCGGACAACAACCTGCTGTCGCCCGAGAAGTACAACCAGCTGATGACGCTGCACGGGACGACGATGATCTTCCTGGTCATCGTCCCGGTGTGGGCCGGCTTCGCCAACTACTTCCTGCCGCTGATGATCGGCGCGCGCGACGTCGCCTTCCCGCGTCTGAACGCCTGGTCGTACTGGATGTTCCTGTTCGGCGGCCTGGCGCTCTACGTCTCGCTGTTCTTCACGCCGCCCGAGGCCGGCTGGTTCTCCTACGTGCCGCTGTCCTCGCGCGAGTACTCGTCGTCGAACGGCCAGGAGGCGTGGATCTACATGATCCACCTGACCGGCCTGTCTTCGATCATCGGCGCGATCAACTTCATCGCGACGATCCACAACATGCGTGCGCGCGGCATGGGCTGGGGCCGTCTGCCGCTGTTCGTGTGGACGATCCTGATCTACGCGTACCTGATCGTCATCGCCCTGTCCTCGCTGGCCGCGACGGTCACGATGCTGCTGCTGGACCGCAACTTCGGCACCTCGTTCTTCGACCCGACCGAGGGTGGCTCGGCGCTGCTGTGGCAGCACCTGTTCTGGTTCTTCGGGCACCCGGAGGTCTACATCCTCGTGTTGCCCGCCTTCGGGATGTTCTCGGAGATCATCCCCGTGTTCGCGCGCAAGCCGATCTTCGGCTACAAGGCGATCGCGGCGGCGACCGCGGGCATCGCCTTCCTCGGGCTGCTCGTCTGGGCGCACCACATGTTCTCCGTGCCGACGTCGACCGTCGTGCTCGCCTTCTTCATGCTCTCGTCGTTCGTCATCGCCGTACCGACGGGCGTCAAGATCCTCAACTGGATCGCGACCCTGTGGCGAGGGACGATCGAGTACCGCGTCGCCCTGCTCTATTGCGTGGCGGGCATCAGCACCTTCCTGCTCGGCGGGATCACCGGCATCTTCCTCGCCGTCTTCCCCGTCGACTGGCAGCTGACGGACACCTACTTCGTCGTCGCGCACTTCCACTACACGGCGTTCGGCGCCGCCGCCTTCGGCATGTTCGCCGCGCTGTACTACTGGTTCCCGAAGATGTCGGGCCGGATGCTCTCCGAGCGGGTCGGCAAGATCGGCTTCACCCTGGTCTTCGTCGGCTTCCAGGTCACCTTCCTCATCCAGCACGCGGCCGGCCTCGAGGGCATGCCGCGGCGCATCTACGAGTACGACGAGGCGTCTGGCTGGGGCGTCTACAACCTGGTTTCGACGATCGGCGCCTTCATGCTCGGCCTCGGCGTCCTGATCACCTTCATCAACGTGCTCACCTCGCTGCGCAAGGGCGCGATCGCCGGCCCGGACCCGTGGAAGGCCAACACGCTCGAGTGGTACACGACGTCCCCGCCGCCGGAGCACAACTTCGACGTCATCCCCCGCATCCGCTCCGTGGAGCCGATGAAGGACCTCCGCCGGCAGGTGGAGCGGGAGACGCAGACCCAGCAGCGGCACGCGCCCAGCCGGGCGATGGCCGAGGTCTAGTGGGTGGCTCACCGGTGAGCATTCCGACCACCTACGCGCCTGCCCAGGCCGGCGCGTCGGTCGGACAGGTCCTCCGCGATTACGTGGCGCTGACCAAGCCGAAGGTCCAGTCGCTGTTGCTGCTGACCACCGTGACGACGATGTACGTCGCCGGGGATCCGTCGGTCGCGCTCGTGGTGGCGACGTGCATCGGCGGCTACCTGTCCGCCGGCGGCGCAGGCGCGGTGAACCACTTCTACGACCGTGACATCGACGCTCAGATGGCCCGCACCGCGGACCGTCCCGTGCCGTCGGGCCGGGTCGCCCCGGCTGCCGCCCTCTGGTACGGGATCGGCCTCTCGGCGCTCTCCTTCGCGTGGCTCTCGGCGACTGTCAACGTGCTCGCCGCCGTGCTCGCCCTGATGGGCTTCCTCG
This sequence comes from uncultured Solirubrobacteraceae bacterium, assembly GCA_963759945.1. Classification (GTDB taxonomy): domain Bacteria; phylum Actinomycetota; class Thermoleophilia; order Solirubrobacterales; family Solirubrobacteraceae; genus DATLGB01. The sequence goes on from CAVXBH010000011.1 coordinate 59,808, forward strand.
GCTACACGCTCCTCTACACGATGTATCTGAAGCGCCGCACGCCGCAGAACATCGTCATCGGCGGCGCGGCCGGTGCCGTGCCTCCGCTGGTCGGCTGGGCCGCGGTCGAGGGCTCCCTCGCCCCCGCGGCGCTGTACCTGTTCGCGATCGTCTTCTACTGGACGCCTCCGCACTTCTGGGCGCTCTCACTGCTCATGAAGGACGAGTACGCGAAGGTCGGCGTGCCGATGCTGCCCGTCGTGCGCGGCGAGGACGAGACGCGCCGCCAGATCACGCTCTACTCCGTCCTGCTCGTCGGGCTCACGCTGATGCCCGTCGTCTTCGGCTTCTTCGGCGCCATCTACGGCGTCGTGGCGACCGGACTGGGCATCTGGTTCATCGTGCTTGCGGTCCGGCTGCAGCGTGCCGCGGATCGCAAAGCGGCGCTGCGCACCTACCTCTATTCACTCGCATACCTGGCGGCGCTGTTCGTCTCCATGGTCGTCGACGCTCGGCTGGGATAGGCTGAGCCGCTCCATGGACCGCAAGCTCGCACTGCGCAACATCCGGACCGGCCTCATCGTCGGCGCGATCTGCGTGATCATCTTCGGCCTCACGTTCGTGGCGGCCTACGTCTACACGGCATGAGCGAGCGCCCGCCCGTCGAGATGGAGGCCACGCCGGCCGGCGAGCACATCCACATGCCGGAGCCGAGCCTGCTGCCGCTGCTCAACGCGGCGTCGCTGGCCGGCGCGATCGTCATGGTCACGCTCTCGTGGTGGCTGTTCGGCGCCTTCATGATCGTCTTCCTGATCACCACCGTGATCTGGATCCGTGCCGCCGCGCGCGAAACGGCCGCGCTGCCGTCAGAACACCGCTAGCGGGTTCGAGCCGTCCCACGTCCCGACGGACGCGACGGGCCGGAAGCGCGCGAAGAACCATTCCCTGCCCCACGGCACGGCCAGCGAGCGCTTCTGGACGGGGCTGTGGAGGGTCTCGGGCCCGTAGGCGGCGCGGACCATGCTGCCCTGGTCGCGCCACAGGGAAAAGGTGGCGCGCATCTGGGGATGGTCGCCTATCCGATGCGCATCCCCAACCCCGGTGCCTCGGCGAGCTCGCGGTAGACGCGCCGGTTCTCGACGTGGAAGGTCGGTAGGTGCCGCACCGCGATCTTGCCGGACGTCAGAACCGCGACCGGTTCGTCCTTCGAGAGCCGGGTGACGGCGTCCGTCCGAGGCGACCACCCACCCCACTCCTCCCCGAGACGGACGCGGACGGTCTCGAGCGACACGCTCCACGCCTCGTCGGCACCGTCGGTGAAACGGGCCGTGGTCTCGAAGCCGGCGTCCCGGGCCGCGCCGTCCTCCCAGCCGCACCACAGGCCCCAGCGCAGCGGCATGAGCGTGCCGCCGAAGGTGGTCTCGAAGCGCGCGATGGCGACCGGCCGGGCGCTGACGAGCCCGGGCGTCCGCCGCAGCGCGCCCACGCGCCGCAGCGCGCGCCCCGCCACTCGGGGCTGGAAGCGGCCGAGGTGCAGCGACGCGCTCACCGGCGCAGCAGGTGCAGCGACAGGCCGGCGGGGCCGGCCAGCCACGTCATCAGCAGCGCCAGGCGGGCCGTGCGGCCCTTCTGGAGCGCGTCCTGCCAGATCCAGCGGCCGACGAACAGGTCGAAGGTGATGTAGTGGCTCCAGGCGGCCAGGAAGGTGTCCGGCTGCTGCAGGGCGCTCCGCACCGCGTCGGGGTTGCCGAAGTCGATCATCTTGCGCTGGCGTGCGATGCCGCTGACCAACAGGCTGTCGTAGGCGAGGCCGAGGCCGACATGGAGCACGTTCGTGCGGGCGACGAGCCAACCGGTCAGGCGGGCGCGCGGTGCGAGGATCATCGCCAGCCAGACCGGGGCCGAGCTGAAGTTGATGACGGAGTAGGCCCGGCGGCGCGCCGGGTCGAGCCCCTCCACCTAGGCGGCGCTGGGTGCGCCGTCGAGCTCCGACACGGCGCCGTCCTGCGTCCAGCAGCGGACGATGTCGCGCATCGACAGCACGCCGACGAGATCGCCGTGCTCCACGACCACCAGGTGGCGGAAGTTGCGGCGGATCATCTCCGCGGCGGCCTGTTCGAGCGACCAGCCCTTGTCGGCGGTGATGATGTTCTGCGTCAGGTGCTCGGCCACGGTCTCCGTGTCGACGTCCTGGCCGCGGCCGATCGCGTCGAGCACGTCACGCTCGGTGATGATGGCCGGGCCGTGCGCCTCGGGGTCGAGGACGACGGCCGCGCCGACACGCCGTTCGACCATGAGCTTGGCGACGTGGCGCAGCGTGTGGCCGGGCCCCACCGTCAGAACCATCGAGCTCATGCCGTCATAGACGTGCAATCTTCCTACCTCCTGGACTCGCGTCCGTCCTCGCACTTTGCAACGATCGTCTCAATCCTACCCCTGCGCCAGCTTCCGAGCGGTTCGTGCGCTGACTCATCCGAATCCTGCCCTCCGGACGTAACTCCTTCGTGCCAACTCACCGTCCTTCCACCATCACGCACCGGACGGCGTTGTTCGAGGACGCGGTCGAGATCGTCGAGTCCGAATACGCCACGGAGCTCTCCCTCGACGACATCGCCCGCCGGGTCGCGTCGTCGCGCCGCCAGCTGCAACGTGCCTACTCCGAGATCGGCGACACCACGTTCCGCGAGCACCTCACCCGGGTGCGGATGGAGCGCGCCGCGGGCCTTCTCGGCGATCGCGGGCTCACCGTCCGCGAGGTCGCCCGCCGGGTCGGATACCGCCAGCCGGCGCAGTTCGCCAAGGCCTTCCGGCGCCATATCGGCGTCGCCCCGTCCGACTACCGGTCGCACAACTCCACGGGTCGCTTCGAGGTCGTAGGGCGCCCGACCGCACAGGCCGCTTAGCGGTCTGGAGCAGCCTGGCGCGCGGCGGCGCATCCTCCGTCGCGCGCCTTGAATAGGATTCCGGCCTCGATGGAGGAAGGCACGGAAGAAGAAACCAAGGCGCCCGCGTCCGAGCGGCTGCGCATCGCAGACCACAAGGCACCCGTCCTGCCGCTGGTCGGCCTCGGGCTGATCGCTTCGGCGCTGGGCATCGCCCTTGGGTTGCTTATCGACTGGTTCCCGGTCGGGGCGTCGGAGCAGGTCGACCAGGTCGACCACTTCTACGACCTCCTGATCATCGCGTCGGTGCCGGTCTTCGTGGCCGTCACGTCGATCGTCCTCTACAGCGTCTACCGCTTCAAGATGCTGCCGGGCGAGGAGGACATGGACGGCCCGCCGATCCACGGCAACACGCGGCTCGAGGTCATCTGGACGCTGATCCCCGCGGCCATGATGCTCGGCCTCTGCGTCTATGCCGCGATCCTGCTCGGCCAGGCCGAGGAGGCGCCCGCCTCCAACGAGCCGCCCGAGCTCAACGTCCGCGTCGTCGGCGAGCAGTTCACCTGGACCTTCTTCTACGAGGGCGAGGACGGCGGCGAGGAGGTCCCCTCGAGCCAGCTCTACCTGCCGATCGACCGCTCGGTGAACTTCTCCGTCCAGACCAAGGACGTGCTGCACGACTTCTGGGTGCCCGCCTTCCGCTGGAAGATCGACGCGGTGCCCGGCATCACGACCTCGTACCGGGTGACGCCCAACCGGATCGGCCGCTACCCGGTCGTCTGCGCCGAGCTGTGCGGCCTCGGCCACGCCACCATGCGCCAGACGGCGACGGTGATGACCGACGACGACTTCGCGGCCTGGATCGAGGAGCAGCGGCAAGGCCGGCACGACCGCCGCCGAGAACAGGCGGGCGAGGACGCCGGCGAGCAGACGGACGGTGAGCGAGAGCCGCGCCGCCGACGGCGAGGCGGTCTTCACCGCCAACGGCTGTGGCGGGTGCCACACGCTGGCGGCGGCGGGCTCGACGGGTCAGACCGGCCCGGTGCTCGACGAGGTCCTGCCCGACCTCAGCGAGGCCGAGATCTCCGAATCGATCACCGATCCCAACAAGGTGATCGCCGAGGGATACGGTGAGAACATCATGCCCAAGACTTATGGGTCCCTTCCGCAAGAGGAGCTGGATGCGCTCGTGGCCTACCTAGTGGAGAGCACGAAGTGATCGCGTCGATGAGGCGCCCCGGCCTGGGGCGCGCAGGGTGGTACACGCTGCTCGGGATCGCGTTCTCGATCGGCCTGAGCGTCATCACGAAGCTGGCCTACCACGAGAACGACCTGTTCGTCGTCGAGGCCTGGGGCGTGATCGCGATGATCGCGGCCCCGCTGTTCTTCCTCGTGGGCCTCGGCGCCTTCGATTACTGGTTCTACTGGGCGTCGGGCAAGCCGACGCGGCCCGAGGATCACTCGAGCCACGGCGCGACCTCGTGGAAGGACTACTTCCGGGTCAACACCGATCACAAGGTGATCGGGATCCAGTACGTCGTCACCGCCTTCTTCTTCATGTTCATCGGCGGCCTGCTGGCGATGCTCGTGCGGGCCGAGCTGGCGGCGCCGGGCTCGCAGTTCGTCTCCGGCAACGCGTACAACGGCCTCTTCAGCGTCCACGCGTCGCTGATGATCTTCCTCTTCATCATCCCGGTCTTCGCGGGCCTGGCCAACTACGTCCTGCCGCTGATGATCGGCGCGCCGGACATGGCGTTCCCGCGCCTGAACGCGCTGTCGTTCTGGATGCTGCCGCTGGCCGGCATCATGATGACGGCGTCCTTCCTCGCCCCCGGCGGCTCGTTCGCAACGGGCTGGACGGCCTACGCGCCGTTGTCCACGGACACGCCGATAGGCCAGATGTTCTTCACCGTCGGCGTGCAGTTCGCGGGCGCGTCATCGATCGCGACCGCGCTGAACTTCCTGGTGACGATCATCACCATGCGCGCACCGGGCATGAGCTTCTGGCGCATGCCGCTGCTGGTGTGGGCGAACTTCTCCACCTCGCTGCTGGTCGTCATCGCGACGCCGTTCATCGCCGCCTCGCAGTTCTTCGTCCTGCTGGACCGGATGCTCGGCTTCAACTTCTTCGAGTCCGCGGCGGGCTCGAACGGCGACCCGCTGATGTACCAGCACGTCTTCTGGTTCTACAGCCACCCGGCCGTCTACATCATGATGTTGCCCGGGTTCGGGATCATCTCCGAGGTCCTGGCGGTGAAGTCGCGAAAGCCGATCTTCGGCTACCGGATGATGGCCTTCTCGCTGTTGGCCATCGTGTTGCTGGGCTTCACGGTCTGGGCTCACCACATGTTCGTGTCCGGCATGCAGTCGTGGATCCGAATACCGATGATGATCACGACCGCGATCATCGCGGTGCCCACGGGCATCAAGATCTTCAGCTGGCTGGCGACCATGTGGAGGGGCGTGTTGCACGTCGACACCCCGATGTTGTTCGCCCTCGGCTTCCTGACCATGTTCACCCTCGGCGGGATCTCGGGGGTGATGCTGGCCATGCTCCCCTTCGACATCGCGGTCTCCGACACCTACTTCATCGTCGCGCACATCCACTACGTGCTCTTCGGCGGGTCGATGTTCACGATCTTCGCCGGCGTCTATTACTGGTTCCCGAAGATGACCGGGCGGATGTTCGACGAGCGGCTCGGCAAGCTGCACTTCTGGTCGACCTTCATCTCGTTCAACGCGACGTTCGCGCCCATGCACGTGATCGGCATCCAGGGCATGCCGCGGCGGGTGTTCGACTACGCGGACCAGTTCGCGAGCTGGAATCTGGCGATCTCGATCGCCTCGTTCTTCCTCGGGATGTCGTCGCTGATCTTCCTCTACAACATGGTCACGAGCTGGCGTTCGGGCCCGCGCGCCCCCGCGAATCCGTGGAAGGCGCTGACGCTCGAGTGGCAGGTGTCCTCACCGCCCCCGATCTTCAACTTCGACCACATCCCGACCGTGGTCGGCGGGCCGTACGAGTACGGCGTGCCCGGCGCGGTCCACGGCATCTTCCAGCCCGCGAAGGAGACGGTCGCGTCCGCGGCTGAGTCCGAGAAGGCGGAGGCGGGTCACTGATGGCCAACGTCCTGGTGCTCGCCAACGAGACGATCGGCGGCGCAGGCCTGCTCAACCGGATCCGGGAGCGCAGCGCCGAGGGCGACGCGAAGTTCTTCGTCGTCGTCCCCCGCACCAAGCCGAAGTTCGGCAACGTCATCTACGACGACGTCGTGCGCTCCTCCGCTCAGGTGCGGGTCGACCTGGCGTGCGCCTTCGCGCGCAACGAGGGCATCGACGCCACCGGCACCGTCGGCGACGAGGATCCCTACAGCGCCGCGATGGACGCGATCGACGAGTACAAGATCGACGAGGTCATCGTCTCGACGCACCCGTCGTCCTCCTCGGGCTGGATGCGGCGCGACCTGCCCGAGCGGATCGAGTCCGACTCCGGCCTGCCGGTCGAGCACATCGTGGTGGACATCGCCAACGAGGGCTTGCCCTTCGACGTCACCCTGGTGGTCGCCAACCAGACGGTCGCCGGCAACGAGCTCGTGGACCGCCTCAAGGGTCTCGCCGCCGAGCGCGAGCGGCGCTTCATCGTCATCGTCCCGCAGGACTCGGGCGACGGCCGCGCCATCGCCGACGCCCGCGCCCGCCTGAACGACCTGCTGGCCTCCCTCGACGCCGCCGGCATCGTCTCCGCCGGGATGATCGGCGATCCCGACCCGTTCACCGCCACGATGAACGCCGTCGGCTACTTCTTCATCTCCGAGATCGTCATCTCGACGCTGCCCACAACCGGTCGGCCTGGCTCGAGGGCGGTCTCGTCGAAGGCATCAAGCGCCGGACGGGCAAGCCCGTCCATCACGTCGAGTCCAGCGCCGTCAAGGAGAGCGTCTAAGCCATGGCCGTCGCCTGCCCCCGCCGTCGATCACCACGACGAGCACCACGGCCCGCCCGAGGCCAACCGCTCCTCGCGGGTGGACCCGCAGCTGCTCGGGATGCTGCTTTTCATCATCTCGGAGATCATGGTCTTCGGGGCCTTCTTCACGGCGTACTTCTTCGTGCGCGTCGTGGGCGAGGCGGAGTGGCCCGGCCCCGATGCCGAGCTCCCCAAGCTGATCGCCGGCTTCAACACCGCGATCCTCGTGAGCTCCTCCTTCACCCTGCACTGGGCCGAGACCTGCGTGAAGTCCGACAACCGCGCAGGCTTCAAGGCGGGCATCCTCACCACCTTCCTGCTCGGCTGCACCTTCCTCTTCATCCAGATCAACGAGTACGCGAATCTGAACTTCGCGCCCCAGACCGACGCCCAGGGCACGATCTTCTACGGCCTCACCGGCCTCCACGGCGCCCACGTCTTCATCGGCCTCACCCTCCTGGCCATGGTCTGCGTCCGCGCCTTCCGCGGCCACTTCTCCTCCACCTCACACCGCGGAGTCGAAGTGCCCGGCATCTACTGGCACTTCGTCGACGTCATGTGGATCGTCGTCTACGCGTCGGTCTACCTCATCTGACGTGCTCAACCCCCTGCGGTCCGAGGACGAAGCCTTCCGCTTCTTCCTCTACGTCCTCGTCATCGTCGGCACCATCACCGCGATCATCCTGATCGCCCGCGCCCTCTTCTAGACACCTGCAAGCGAACAAGCGGCCTGCCCGCTTGTTTCACCGTTCGGTTTCGCTCGCCGGGACCTATGAGGGATATGTCCTGGCTACGAATTCTTCCCGATGGTTCATGCATCCGCGTGCCATCGAGGGACAGCTGCTCTTTCGTCGTGAGAGCGACTACAAGCTCTACGTCGACTTGCTTGCGAAGCGTGGCCGAGCGTCACGGCTGGCGCCTCTACACGTTCGTTCTGATGAACAACCATGTCCACCTGCTTGGTAGAAGCCCGGTGATCCGAATTGAGCACGGGCTCTGGTGGTTGCACTGGAAGTATGCGGAGCACTACAAGGCGGCCTACCGCCCGCGGCTCGGACACGTCTTCGGCCGCCGCCCGAAGATCAAGCCGTCGACCGACGACAAGTACTTCCTGACCGTGGTGCGCTACATCGCGCTCAATCCGGTAGGCGTCGCGGTCGACCACGCCGAGGAATACCGCTGGAGCGCCCACCGATCCATCATCGGCAAGGCCCATTCTCCGCGATGCTGGCTGCCGCCCGGCTACTCGAGTGGTTCGGCCCTGGGATGCTGCCGCTCGCTACGAGAGCTTCGTCACGGGTGAGGATCCGAAAGAGCACCGCGACGTCCGCCTGTGGGCTGGTGTCGCAGGCGAGCGCCCGGAGCTGGCGGGACTGGTTGCCGACCCAACACCGAAGGCGCTGCTTGTCGCCCACGAGTCCTGGGACTACTCATTGCGAGCAATCGCCGAGGCCGCCGGGATGAGCCACTCCACCGTGCGGCGCATCATCAACCGCGCGCGGGGTGAAACAAGCGGGCAGGCCGCTTGTTTCACCGGCCTTATTTGATGGTGAGCTTGCCTTCCATGCCGCCTTCGCGGTGGCCTGGGACGGAGCAGTAGAAGGTGTAGTCGCCGGGCTTGAAGTCGACCTGGATCTCGGAGACGCCGCCGTTGGCGACGACCGGGCCCTCTTCGTCGACTCCGTTGCCCTCGACGGCGATGTTGTGGTCGGTGGCGGAGTCGTTGGGGGACTTGATGGTGATGCTGCCGGCGGGCGCCTCGGCGGCCGCGAATTCGTAGACGAGCTGGCCGTCGGGGTCAGCGGGGATGTCGAGCTCGCCGTTCGAGGCCTTGGCGACGCCGGCGGCTTCGGCGGTGCCGATGTCGGCGAGGCGGCCGGGGTCCTCGCCGCCCGCGGCGCTGGCGTAGGCCACGTAGGCGGCGACGTCGCGGGCGAGGTCGCCCTCCACGAGGTCGGCCGGCATCGCGATGAGCGGCTTCTGCGACTCGGGGTCCATCTGCGCTTCGCGGTTGGGAATCTGAATCTGGCGGTGGACGACGCCCTCGATGGTGGAGCGGCCGATGCCGTCCTCGAGGGACTGGCGGAAGGCCTCATCGAGGTTCGGACCCTGGATGCCCTTCGTACCGGCACGCTCGAGGATGTGGCAGGAGCCGCACTTCTCGACGAAGGCACGCTTGCCGGCGATCAGGTTCGGGTCGCTCTCGGCAAGCCCGCAGGCGGACAGCCCGGCGGCGGACAGGACGGCGGCGATCAGGGCGACAGGACTCCTCCACATTGCGGCGCAAATCCTATTGGTCAGGGACGCGGCAAGGCGTCGAGATCACCCTGGGCCGCGGCGACGACCGTGCGGGCCACTCCATCCCAGGACCAACGTTCGCGGGTGACGGCCACGATTGCCTCCCGCGTGGCGGCGCGCGTCGCCTCGTCGGCGCCCAGCCAGCCGTTCAAACAGGACGCCAGTTCGGCCTCCGCGTCCGGCCCGACGACGAACGAGAGCCAGCTCCGCGCCTGCTCCGGAACACGCTCGGCGAGCGCCTCAGACACCTCTGCGAGCCCGGAGTGCCGGGCGACGACGGGGAGCGCTCCGGCGGCGGCGCCCTCGGCGGCGACCATCCCGAACGCCTCGGGGAAGATGCTCGGTGCCACGAGCGCCTCGGCCGCGGGGAGCAGGTCGGCCAGCTCGGAGTGCTCGAGGCGGCCGGTGAAGGTGACCCGCTCGAGGGTGGCGGCCTGGCGCTCCAGCTTCTCGCGGTCTGCGCCGAAGCCGACGATCACGAGGCGCGCGTCCGGGTGCTCGCGCAGCACGCTCGGCCACGCACCCAGCAGCAGGTGAACGCCTTTGGCGTCGATCAGCTTGCCGACGAAGACGACCAGCCGCCCGTCTGCCTCCGCCAGGGCACGCGCGCCCTCGGCCGGATCGCGGGCGAAGGAGCCCGAGCCCGTCGCCGGCAGGTCGGCGAGCCGCTCGGCGAGCGCCCGCACCCCCGCCCGGGCCTCGGCCGGCTCGCGCGGCGAGAACTCCTCGACGTCCACGCCCGGGGGGCCGAGCCGCGTGCGCTCGCGGGTCTCCGGGATCGTGGCCCACAGGCTCTCGCCGGTGTGGCGCGACCCGACCAGGATCCCGCGCGCGGGCGCGACGCCCTCCCGTGCCCATGGAAGGAAGCGCGGGTGCGGCTTGACGACGTACTCCAGTGCCGAGCCGTGGATCTTGACCGCATAGGGCGTGTCATCGCCCAACGCCCGCGCAAGGACGGCGGGACCCATGATCAGGTGGTTGGCCAGCGCGATGTCGCAGCGTGGCACCGCGCGCGCCGCCTCGACGTTGGCGGCCAGGTAGCGCTCGACCTCGTCGTCCGAGAGCTCGTAGAACGGCCGCGCATCGAAGCCCTCGTAGTGGTCAGGCACGTAGACCGGAAGCGTCCGGCCGATGTCGGGGCGGTGGATGGTCGCACCGATGTCGGGCGGGTCGGCGTCCTGACAGAGCATGTGGACCTCGTGCCCGGCGCGGACGAGCGCGGCGCCGAGGCGCGCGTTGTAGACGTTCGACCCCGTGCCATGCAGCAGGTAGCCGTGGAAGACGAGCACGCGCACGCTGCTAGTCAAGCTAATCTTTGTGCCGGATGAGCCAGACGTATCGCTTGCGCACGCCCTCGACCGGCCGCGAGGTCTTCCTCGAGGCAGAGCCCGGCCGCATCTACGTGGACCGCGAGACCGGCGAGCCGATGGAGGTCGTCGGGAAGGTGCTTCCCGAAGCGCCGTCGAAGTCACGACTGCCGTGGTCTCCCGAGAACCTGCGTTTCTGCAACTGGTGCGATCAGCTCGCTCAGAAGGACCTCAACGACTGCCCGACGTGCGGGCGCCGTATGTCCGCACTCCCCAGCTGACGTCCATGGCGCGGCCCGTCGTCGCCCTCCTGATCGTCTGCGCCGCCCTGTTCGCGGGTTGTGGCGGATCCGAGATCGCCTACTCCGAGATCGAATCCGACCCGGCCGAGCTGCCGCTGCCCGATGGCACCACGGCCGACGCGCTGCCCACCGAGGCCGCTACGGACGACGAGGGCAACGTCAAGACGGGCAAGGCCACGCCGACCCCCGCGGCCGCGACCACCGACACCACGACCACGACCCCGGTCGATCCGGTGACGCCGGTCACGGAGGAGCCAGTCACTCCGGTGACCGAGGAGCCCGTCGTGCCGACGGACGACAGCGGCGGTGTCACCCCGCCCACCACAGAGGACCCGGTGACCGAAGAGCCCGTCGCGCCCACCGATGACACCGGTGGTGCCGTCGCCGGAGGCGCATCCGACCAGTTCTGCGCCGACAACCCCGGCGCCTGTTAGCGGTCGCATAGAGCCATGACGGAGGTCGTCGCTGGCCTGCGCACGCTGTCGGCAGCGGTCCTGTCGGCGAACTCCGTGGAAGACGTCGTCGACGCCTTCCTGGCCGCCGCGCGCGACCTGCTCGCCATCGACCAGGTGCACCTGGTCGAGGTGTCCCAGGACGCCTCGGTCGGGCACGCGCGCGTCGTCGCCTACGAGGCGGGCGGCCTGCGCGAGGACGCCTACGTGATGGTGCTCGACGAGCGCCCCTCCGGCGTGAGCACGGTGGTGCGCACCGGCACGCCGATGGTCGTCGAGGAGGCGCGTGGCTCGAGCGCGCTGCGGGCGGACTACACCGAGCGCTTCGGCGTGCGCAGCGTCGTCTTCGCCCCCATCACCTGGGGCGGCGAGGTCCGCTGGGCCTCCGTGCTCGCCCGCTGCCGCCCCGAGCCCTTCGACGAGGCCGACGTGGAACTGATCATGCTGCTCGCCGAGCAGGCCGCCGCCGGGCTCGCGCTGGTCGAGATGCGCGAGGAGCACTCCGCCACCGCCGACCAGGGCACCGTGCTCACCGCCGCTGCCGCTGCGCTGAACTCGTCCCTCGACCTCGACACCGTCCTGCGGACGCTGACCCGTGAGGCGGCCGAGGCGCTCGCGGGCGACGTCGGCGGCGTCTACTTCGGCGACGGCGTCACCGGCGGCGTCGCGACCGCCGGCTACAACACGCCGCCCGCGTGGGAGGGCTACCTGATGCGCCCTGGCGAGGGCATCGGCGGCCGGGTGCTCAAGACGGCGCGGCCGGTGATCAGCAACGCCTACCAGGAGGACGTCCGTTCCAGCGGCAACCCGATCGCCGAGCTCATGCGGACCGCGGTCGCCGTGCCGATGATGTGGGACGGCGAATTGCGCGGCGCCCTGTCGATCGGCTTCAGCCGCATGCGTCGGATCACCCGCTCGGACCTTCGGCTGCTGGAGGCCTTCGCTGACATGGCCTCCGTCGCGTGCCGCAACGCGGAGGCCTTCCGTGCCGCCAACCAGCTCGACGCACTGACCGGGACGCTCGAGCACGGCGCGCTCGAGGCGGCCTTCGCCGCCGCGATGGCCGGCCCGCAGCCGCCCCACGGCTGCCTACTGGTCGATCTCGACGACTTCGACGTCATCAACGCCCGCGACGGGCACCGGCGCGGCGACGATCAGCTCCGCCGCGTGGCTGCGCTCATCCGCAGGGAGTGCGGCGAGGACGCCGCGGTCGGGCGCTTCGGCGGTGATCAGTTCGCCGCCATCGTGCAGGAGGACCCGGCGGCCGTCGGCGCCCGCATCCTGCAGTCGCTCAACACCGAGCTGGACCTCCGCGCCTCGATCGGCGTCGCCCCGGCGGCAGACCACCAGGACGGCGCCGCACTGCTCGATGCCGCGCTACGGAGCGCTCGTGCCGCCAAGCAGGCGGGCGGCGGCGTCGTTGCTTAGCCGCGGCGCCGAGCGGAACGAGGTGGTGCGGCCTTCCTCGCGCGCCGCCTTCTCCTCTTTCTTCTGACGCTTGCGCGCCTCCTTGGTGATGCGCGGCTCGGTGATCAGCGTGACGGAGTACGTCAGCCGGGCGGTCTTGTAGTAGCACTGGAACGGCCGCGTGCCTCCGAGGGTGGTCATCGCCGTCTGCGTGGCGAAGTCGTTGCAGCCGTCGTTCTCGCTCGCGCGGCTGGCGCGCCAGGCGACGTTGCCGGGGAAGCCGAACGCCAGCACGGGCGCCCAGGTCGGCACCGTGAGCGCGACGCGCTGGCCCTTGAGCACTGGCAGCGACTTGATCAGCGGGAACTGCACGCGCTTGCCGAGGTAGTCCGACAGGTTGCGCACGCCGCTCTGGGCGGTCACGGTCTGATCGGTGGTGTTCTTCTCGGCCTTCTCGAGCACCGTGATGGCGGCGGATGGCTCGCCACCGAATCCGGCATTGAAGAAGTTGGTCTCCTTCTTCGTCGGATTGCCGGTGATCACGGTCCAGGCGACGATGCGCCCGTCACGGGGGACGACGAAGAGGTCCTCGAGCGTCCCGACCCGGTTCTGGTAGCCCGTCGTCCGCGACACGGCGCGGCACTCGGCCTCGTCGGTCCGTGGACAACTCGGCTTGGGCTGCGTGTCGGTCTGCCCGAGCTCGATGATCTTGGCGTGCGCGGCCAACGGCGAAAGTGCCGTCAGCGCAACCACGAGCGCCAGTAAGCGCCATGCATATCTAAAAGGCATCAAGGACATTCAACACCGCTGAGCGGCGGTGGCTGCGGTAACCGTTGCAGCCGGGGTTGCTTCAGATCTTCGCGACGTTGACGGCCTTGGGACCTTTGTCGCCGGTTTCCTCCTCATAGGAGACCTGTGCGCCCTCGGCCAGGGACTTGTACCCGTCCCCGGTGATCCCCGAGTAGTGGACGAACAGGTCCCGGCCGCCTTCGTCAGGCGTGATGAAACCGAAGCCCTTGTCGTCTGAAAACCACTTCACCGTCCCAGTAGGCATGGCGCAAACCTCCCATACCTCCGGCGGAAAAGTCAATGCCCGTTGAACGTGGCTTTTCCAGGCCCATTTTCGAGAAAGGAGGCCACCGCGCCCTTGAGGTCATCGGTGTCGAAGAGCGCGCCGGCGACCTCGGGCACAAGCGCGTCAGCGGCGGTGACCCCACCTGCCAGCGTCTCCTGCACGATCCGCTTCGTGGCGCCGTGCGCGACGGTCGGCCCGTTGGCGAGATCGAGCGCGAACTCCCGGACCGCCTCGTCGAAACCCTCGTCCGGCAGGACGCGGTTGACGACGTTCCAGCGCTCGAGCGTCGCCGCGTCGTACAGCGCCCCGGTGTAGACGAGCTCGCGGGCCCGCGCCGGACCCGCCCGCTCGACGAGCCGCTGGGGGCCGCCCATGGACGGGGTCAGCCCGACGACCCGCTCCACCAGGCCGAACTTCGCCGATTCGGTTGCCAGCAGCAGGTCGCAAGCCAGCGAGATCTCGAACGACGCGGTCAGGCAGAGCGCGTGCGCGGCGAAGATCGTCGGGAACGGCAGCGCCTCGAGCCGGGCTGGGATGACCAGCAGATCGCGCCACAGCTCGGTGCCCGCGGCGCCGTCGGCGATCTGCGCGAACAGCTTGACGTCCACGCCGGCCGAGACCACGCGGCCCCGCGAGCGCAGGACGAGCGCACGCGGCGGGTCCGCCTCGATGTCGTCCAGCGCGGCGAAGAAGCCGCCGATGGTGGGCTGGTCCCAGAGGTTCACCGGAGGCGAGTCGTGCGTGATGAAGGCCAGCGGGCCCTCGCGCTCCACGGTGACGCTCATCGGTTGAGCTCCTCCGCCGCGGCGGCGATCTCGTCGGCGTCGCCCGGCTTCGGCACCCAGGGCAGCCGGATGCCGTCGTCGGGGTAGCGCGGCACGACGTGCACGTGGTAGTGGAAGACGGTCTGCCAGGCCGCGGCGCCGTTGTTCTGGATGACGTTGACGCCCTCCGCGCCGAGTGCCTCGCGCGCCCGGCCGGCGAGATCGCGCGCCGTCCCCGCCACCGCCGCGAGATCCTCGTCGGAGATCTCGTGCACGTCCGCCGCGTGCGCCCGCGGAATCACGAGCAGATGCCCGCGGGTCCCAGGGTTGATGTCCATGAAGGCGACCGTTCGGTCGTCCTCGTGAACCTTGGTGGCCGGAATCTCCCCGGCCACGATCTGGAAAAGAGGCAGTCGTCGCTCATCACTCTGCAAGGTATTGCCGAGCGCGGTCCAGCGCCTCGTCGCGCGTGCCGATCTCGCCCGCGTAGCGGTCCTCCTCCAGCCGGGCCAGCAGCCTCCCGACCTCGGGACCCGGCGGAATGCCCAGCTCGTCGCCCCGGACCAGGGGCTCGGCCGGCAGCCCGGCCAGCGCCGCGTCCAGCGGGCCGCCGCCCAGGATCGCGGCGTCGACGCTCCACGGGTCGTGGCGAGCAGCCAGCGGTGCACCGACCGCGCGTCGCCGGCCGGCGAGGCGACGTTGGCCTTCACGCAGTAGGTGACGAGGCGCTCGGACGCGCGCAGGCGCCGCAGCTCGCTGCCGTCGGGCAGCGCGGCCGCGAGACGTAGCGCCTCCCCACGGGTGAGGTCGTCCGCCAGCGGTTCGGCGAGCAGGTCGGCCACCCGCTCGGGCACCACCAGCTGTTCGAGGCGTTCCGCGTCGAGCGCACGGATCTCGACGCCCAGGTCGATCACCAGCCGGACGGCATCCGCGCCCGCCATGACGATCCGCTTGAGCTCGGCCAGGACTCGCTCGGGCGACACGCTCAGCAGCGCGGGCGCCGCTGCCCGCGCCGCCACGAGCTCGAGCGGCTCTAGGCCGAGCTCCGCGCTGAGGCGGACCAGGCGCAGCACGCGGACCGGATCGGCGGTGAAGGACGTCGGCCCGACCGGCCGCAGGATGCGTGCCTCGAGGTCCCCCACCCCACCGTGCGGTCGACGAGCTCGCCGTCGCCCACCGGCTCGGCGATCGCGTTGACGGTGAAGTCGCGCGCGGCCAGATCGCTCTCGAGCGTCCCGCCCGTCAGCGGCAGCAGGTCGACGCCGCCCGACGGCGCCACCACCCGCCAGCCCGCGAAGCTCTTCGAGAGCGGGAAGGCCGCGCCGCCGGTCAGCTTGCGACGGCCCGGGCCGCCTGTTCGGGGTCGCCCTCGAGCGCCACGTCGAAGTCCTGGTCGGCCGCCCCAACAGGCGATCGCGGACCGCGCCGCCCACGATCCAGGCCGGTTGATCGCCGAGCGCCTGCCGCAGCTCAGACCGCATCGCGCGGCACGCGGGCCGGACACCGCAGGTGATCTCGTAGTTGATCGTGCCGAGCCGGAACGCCCACTCCTCGGCGAGGATGCGCTCCTCGGCCTGCGCGCCGATGAGGATGACCTCGTCGCCGACGCGCGCGTCCGGCGCCTCGACGGTGATGTTGTCCATCGACACCGTGCCGACGAGCGGGCGGCGCCTTCCGCCGATCAGCACCGCGGCGTTGTTGCTCAACCCTCGGCGGACGCCGTCGGCGTAGCCGATCGGAACCGTCGCGAGCACCGGTGGGGTCCTCGGCCACGAAGCGACGCCCGTAGCCGGCGGACTCGCCCGGCGCGATCTGCTTGACGGCGCCCACGTAGGAGGCGAGCGTCATCGCCGGCTCGAGGCCGTGGTCGGCGGGGTCGTCCTGGAACGGGTCGAGGCCGTAGACGGCCACCCCGCAGCGCACCATGTCGAAGCGGCTCGCGGGGATCCCGAGCGTTCCGCGGAGTTCGCCGCGTGCACCAGCACGTCGTCGCCGAGCTGCGCCACGAAGGGCGCGAACGCCTCGAGCTGCGCGTGGGCGAAGTCCGGGTCGTCGTCGCTGGTGGCGAAGTGGGTCATGGCTCCGACGAGCAGGCCGCGGTCGCGCGCCGCGGCGGCGACCGCGAGCGCCTCGTCCAGATCGCGCGTCCCCAGCCGGCCCATCCCGGTGTCGAGCTTGACGTGCACGCGGGTGCCGTCGGGAAGACCGTCGACGAAGCCGCGGCGCCAGGCGACGACGTCGGCCTCCGCCTCGAGCGCGATCCGCGTCTCGGCTCGGCGACAGCGCGCCCATCACGAGCAGCGGACCGGCGATGCCGGCGGCCCGCAGATCGCGCGGCCTCGTACGCGGTCGCCACGGCGAGCCAGTCCGCACCACCCGCCAGCGCCGCCCGCGCCGCGGTCACCGCGCCGTGGCCGTAGCCGTCGGCCTTGACGACCACGCACAACCGTGTGCCCGCGACCGTCTTCAGCCGCCGGGCGTTGCGCTCGATGGCACCGGCGTCGATGCGGGCGACGGCGCGGAGCATAGTCGTCCCGGGTCAGCGCGTCGAGCACGTCGACGCGCGTGACGAGGCCGACCAGGCGCCCATGCTCGACAACCGGGAGCCGGTTGTGCTTGCGGTGGGTCATCTCACGGCCCGCTTCGCGCACGGTCGCGTCCGGCGCGATGGTGTACGGGTCCTCCGTCATCATGTCCTTCGCCATGGAGGCGGTCGCGCGCTGCAGGCGCTCCTCGAACTTCTCCATCGACTCCAGGAAGACGATGCCCCCGAAGAGTTCGATGAAGTGCGGGAGGTGCAGGTCGCCCTCGTCGCCGGCCATCACGAGGTCCTCCTCGGTGATGATCCCGACGCAGCGACCGCCCTCATTGACGACCGGGACGCCGGAGAGCTCGTTCGAGCGCAGGGTCCGCACGACCTCCTCCACGGGCGTTTCCGGCCCGACGGTCTCGGGCGAGGGATCCATGATGTCGCGGACGGTGAGGCTCACGGCCCCGCAGCCTACGGCTTACCGCTTGACGGCCTTGTTCTTGAAGGCCACGTAGTCCCGGCACGGCTGGCCGCGCAGGCCCGGGCAGGGCGGTAGCTCGGTCGGGATGTCGAAGCCCGGCTGGATCGGCAGCAGGAGGCTTGACGGCATGCCCTTGCCGTAGCCGATCCGCACCTTCGCCTTCTTCTTCAGTCCCGGCTTGGTCTCCTTGAACGCCCACACCGGCTGATCGCCGTTCGGCGCCGTGATGCGGACGCGGACCTTCGAGCCTTCGCGGTACGCGTGCGACTGGAAGTAGAGCGGGATCGTCACCTTCGTGAAGCGCCCGCGGGGCAGCTTCTTGACGTCCCTGGCCTTCAGGCTGAGCACCGGGGAGAACCGCGTCGACTTCTTCTTGTCGAGCGTGCGCATGCTCGTCCGCAGCCAGCCGCCCTGGACGAAGTACTCCTTGCCGTCCGGGCGGACCTCGGAGATCGTCGCCTGCAGGTCGACGTCGGGCTTGTTGGCCTTCACCCATGCGGTGACGGAGCCCTGGCCGATGACGGTCGTGTCTCCCTTGAACGCGTCGCTCACGTAGGCGACCGCGGTGCCGGCGGGATCCTGCAGCCACTGGTAGTTCGGGTGATCGGTCCACAGACCGCCGGGGTTCGAGTCGCCCTTGCCGTCGTAGTTGTCCATCGGCCGCGCCGATGCGTTCCAGGTGAAGGCGTCCGCGCCGGCGGCCTTCGGCTTCGCCTCGGTCAGCGCGCCCTTGGCGCCGAAGTACCAGGTGCGGGCCTTCAGGCCGGGCGGCGGGTACTGGCCGAAGCCCTGAGAGAAGCCGGGGTACGGCTGCCCGGGTTCGCGCCCCGCGCCGTTGTCGAAGTCGATCCGCACGGACGGCTGCGCCTCGAACGCCGCGAGCGCACCCTCGTAGGTCGGCTGGTTCTGGACGGGGTCCGGGGGCAGCGACAGGCCGCTGATGCCCATCGCCTCCTCGTAGATGACCGGCGCCGTCGCCTGCAGCAGTGCCGCGTTGGTCATCGGCGGCTGCTTGGCGACGTAGAGCATCAGGAAGTCGTAGAGGCGGTTGAGCGTCTCGGGCGCCAACGAGTCGATGTGCGGCCCGTTGGTGAAGGTGATCCACTTCTTGTCCGTGCCGCTCAGCCGCGAGGCGAGCGTCGGGCAGTGGCCGCCGGTCTGCTCATCGGTGTTCTGGCAGGCCATGAAGGTCGGCACGTTGATCTTGTCGACGAAGGTGATCGGCGACAGCGGGTCGGCGACCTTCGGCTTGTAGGTGTTGTTGCGGCGGACCTTGCCCAGGAGGTCGGGCGCCTCGGCGTGCAGTGCCTGGTTGGCCTTGCACTCCTCGTCGCCCTCCTGGATGCGCTGGTAGGCCCACTCCTGACCGGCTTCCGGACCCGCGGGCCGCGCCTCCTCGGCACGCTCCTTGCTCCAGTTGAAGGCGAAGCCCGTGTTGAGGATGCCGCCCGGGTACAGCGTGGTGCGACCTGGTCGAGCAGCGAGACCGGGGTGATGGCGGCGAGGCTCGGTGGCTGCGTCGACGCCGTGAAGAGCTGGCTGATGCCGCCGTAGGAGATGCCGAGCAGGCCGACCTTGCCGTTGGCCGTCCACGGCTGGCGGGCGACGGTCTCGACGATGTCGTAACCATCGAGGCTCTGCAGCGGCTCGAAGAAGTCGAAGGCGCCGCCGGAGCAGCCCGTGCCGCGCATGTTCACGTCGACGACGGTGAAGCCCATGATGTTGGCGACGAGCGAGATGCCGCTCTCGGGGCCTGAGGGCCGGGCGTAGCCGTAGCCGGCGTACTCGATCAGCACTGGCTTGGGACCGTTGGGCAGCGGCTCCGGCAGCGGCGCGCCCAGCGCACCGCTGACGTCCGTCGGCGGATGCACGGAGTAGGCGAGCTTCGTGCCGTCGCGCATGGTCATGTAGCCGTAGCCGTCCTCGACGAGCGTCTGGTCGTAGACATCGGTCGACGGCGGCGTCGGGTCCTCGCTGAGGACGGTCAGCGCGTCGGACTGCTCCGAGCCGACCTTGACGCGGTACCCCTCCCCCGGCTTGACGCCGCGGAACAGCTCGGCTCCGAGCGCGTTGACCTTCCCCTTGCGCAGCGTCTTGCCCTGCGGATCGATGAGCTCGGTTGCCGTCCCGGGCGCCGCGTCGGTCACGTAGACCTGCCGGGCGCTCCCGCCGGCCTCGAAGGCGAACGCGGCATCGGCGAGGGACAGGGTCATCGCGGCCGCTAGGGCCACGAGGGGAGCAAGCCTCTTCATGCCCGAAATGTAAACGGCAGGGGCCGCTTCCAACGCCGGTTCCACGAATGCCGTGGCAATTGGCAGTGAGGAGGGGGGCCCGCGAACCGCGCCAACCTGCTTCCGGTCACCACGAACTGCGGTCGTTTGCTTCCGGAAAGCGGAAGCTCAGAGGCGCGGTTCGCGTGGACCGGAAGTCAACGGACGCGGAACGCCTCGGGCAGCGCAGCGATCACGTCGGTGGCGATGACCCCGTTCGGGCCGTGCGGGTGGGCGGCGATCTGACCCGCTCGCGTGTGGGCGTAGACGGCCGCGCAGGCGGCGCGGTGGGCGTCGACGCCGCGGGCGAGCAGGGCGGCGATGACGCCGGAGAGGACGTCGCCGGTGCCGGCGGTCGCCAGGGCGGGGGCGCCGCCGGGCCCGATCGCGACACGGCCGTCGGTGTCCACGCACAGGGTGTCGTCGCCCTTGAGGACGAGGACCCCGTGCGCGTGTGCCGCGCCCGCCCGAGCAGCCTGCAGTCTTCGCGCCTTCACGTCCACCCCGTCGATGAGCCGCGCCAGCTCGCCGGCGTGCGGGGTCAGGACCGCCGGCGCGGCGCGATCCGGGAACGGATGGCCGGCGAAGGCGTTGAGGCCGTCTGCGTCGAGGACGAGCGGGACGTCGATGCGCGCGTACAGCTCGCGGGCGAGCTCGGCGCCGTCCGGGCCGAGACCCGGGCCGAGCACGACCGCGTCGGCGCGTTCGAGCAACTTGTCGAGCCCGTCGAGCCCGCGCTGCATGACCTCGACGGGGCGGTGGGTCGCTTCGGCGTCGGAGGCGATCGTCACGTACCCGGCACCGGCGCGCTGGGCGGCCATGGCGGCGAGCACCGGCGCACCGGTGAGGCCGGGCGAGCCGCCGATCACGACCACGGTGCCGCTGGAGAACTTGGTCGACTGGGCATCGCGGCCGGGCAGGCCGTCGAGCACGCTCTGCTCGATCAGCCCGGCCTGCGGGGTCGCCGGGCGCGCGTCGGCGGGAATGCCGATGTCGATCACGTGCACCTGTCCGGCGTGCGCCTTTCCGGGATGGATGAACAGGCCAGGCTTGGCGGAGTCGAACGTGGCCGTGGCGACCGCCCGGATCGCGACACCCTCGATCTCACCCGTCGACCCGTTGACGCCCGAGGGCATGTCCGCCGCGACGACGGGGACACCGCTGGCGTTGACCGCCTCGATGACGCGGTCCAGCGGTGCGCGCGGCGCGCCCTGAAGCCGGTGCCCAGCAGCGCGTCGACGATCAGTGCCGCGCCGTCCAGCGCGCACAGGTCGTCGAACGGCTCCTCCAGCACGTCCACCTCGCGCCACCCGTCCCGCAGCAGCCGCGCGGCGACCTTCCCGTCGCCGCCGTTGTTGCCCTTCCCGCAGACGACCACGATCCGCCCCGTCGGCGCGACGCGGCCGGCCACATCGGCGAGCCCCGCCCCGGCGCGCTCCATCAGGTCGTCCATGCCGAGGTCCTCGATCGCCCAGCGGTCGATCTCGCGCTGTTGCTCGGCGTCGGGAGCGGGGAGAGACAGCTGACGGAGACAGGACGGCGACTGCCCCGGCCATCCCGCGATGTGCGTCAGCGAGACGTCACGTCACGCCGAGCTCTCCGCGCGCTGAGCGACGTGGCCGTGCAGCTGCACCTCGGTGGCCGCCCGCCAGGATCTCGACGTCGAGCGGGTCCCAGCCTGCAGCGCCAGCGCCTTGGCCACGGCCTCCTTCGCGCAGAAGCGCGCCGCCAGGTGCTGGGCGGGACGACCGCGCCCGCCGCGTACTCGCGCTCGGCCGCGGTGAACAGCCGCGCCGCCAGGCTCGGCCGTCGCTCGAGCGCCCTCTCCATGCGCTCGATCTCCAGCAGGTCGATGCCGACGCCGCTCATCCGCGACGCTACTCGACGGTGACGGTCTTGGCGAGGTTGCGCGGCTGGTCGACGTTGAGGCCGCGCTTGCGGGCGATCCGGTAGGCCAGCACCTGCAGCGGGATGACCGCCAGCAGCGGCTGCAGGATCCAGTCCGTCCGCGGGCACGTGCAGGACCTCCTCGGCGTGCTCGGCGATCGTCGGGTCGCCCTCGGTGGCGACGGCGATCACGTGCGCGCCGCGGGCGCGGACCTCCTGCATGTTGGAGACGACCTTGTCGTGCACGGGCGAGTCGGTGGCGACGACGACGACCGGCGTCGCCTCGTCGAGCAGCGCGATCGGCCCGTGCTTCATCTCGCCGGCCGCGTAGGCGTCGGTGGCGATGTAGGAGATCTCCTTGAGCTTGAGCGCGCCCTCGAGCGCGACCGGCAGCCCGACGTGGCGGCCGAGGTAGAGGAAGAACTCGGCCTGATAGTGGCGCTCGGCGGCGCGCTCGATCGGCGTCGTCGTGGCGCTCGAGCACGTCGGCGATGTGGTGCGGGATGTGCTTGAGGTCGGCGACGATGCGCGCTGCGCTCGCTCCGCGGCCAGCGTCTCCGCGCAGCTCGGCGAGGCGCAGGGCCAGCAGGTACATCGCGGCGACCTGGGCGATGAACGTCTTCGTCGCGGCGACGCCGATCTCGAGGCCGGCGCGCGTGTAGAGCACGCCGTCGGCGTCGCGCGTGGCCTGCGAGCCCATGATGTTGGTGACCGCGAGGACGGTCGCGCCGCGCTCGCGGGCGAGGCGCATCGCGGCGAGCGTGTCCGCGGTCTCACCCGACTGGGTGATGCCGATGACGAGGTCGCCCGGGCCGACCACCGGGTTGCGGTAGCGGTACTCGGAGGCGACGTCCATCTCGACGGGGACGCGCGCCCACTCCTCGATGGCGTAGCGGCCGATCAGGCCTGCGTGGTAGGAGGTGCCGCAGGCGACGATCGACGATGCGGTTGACGCCGCGCAGGAAGTCGTCCGTGACCGTCTCGCCGAGGTAGAGGTCGACGCCGTCGCGGCGCACGGTGCGGTCGGCGATCGTCTCGGCGACCGCGTCCGCCTGCTCGTGGATCTCCTTGAGCATGAACGTCTCGTAGCCGTCCTTCTGCGGCCTCGTCGGCGTCCCAGTCGACGGTCTCGATCGCGCGCTCGATCGGCTCGCCGGCCGGCGTGATCAGCTCGACGCCGTCCGGGGTGACGACGACGATCTCGTCGTTCTCGACGTACATGCACGTCGCGGGTGTGCTCGAGGAAGGCCGGGATGCCGGAGGCGACGAACTGCTCGCCGTCGCCGCGGCCGACGATCAGCGGGCACTCGCTGCGGGCGCCGACCAGCAGGTCGGGCTCGTCGGCGGAGATGACGACGAAGGCGTAGTGGCCCTCGAGCCGGGCGTAGGCGCGCAGCGTGGCCGCGATCGAGCCCGTCGCCCTCGGCCAGCTCGCGGCGAGACGAGGTGGGCGATGACCTCGACGTCGGTCTCCGAGGAGAAGGTGGCGCCGTCGGCCTGCAGCTGCTGCTTGAGCTCGAGGTAGTTCTCGACGATCCCGTTGACCACGACGTGGACGCGGTTGTCGTCGTCGTAGTGCGGGTGGGCGTTCTCCTCGGTGACGCGCCCGTGCGTCGCCCAGCGGGTGTGGCCGATGCCGGTCGTCGCCGGCTTGATCGCGGTCGGCGACCGCGCCGCTCGGCCTCGGTCGTCCACGGCCTCGCGGAGGCGGCTGAGGTTGCCGACCGCCCGCACGGAGCGCAGTTCGCCGTCCTCGAGCAGGGAGATGCCGGCGGAGTCGTAGCCGCGGTATTCGAGCTTCTCCAGGCCGGCGAGGAGGATGTCCTGCACCGCCTTGCGGCCCACATATCCGACGATGCCGCACATGACGTGGAACTCCCTTCGGTGGGCGGCCGCTTCAGCTTAGTTCGGCACGACCGCGGCGACGAGCCGGCCGCAGACGTCGTCGGCCTCCTCGCGCGGTCGGCGCCTCGACCATCACGCGCACGAGCGGCTCGGTGCCGCTCGTGCGGACGAGCACGCGCCCGCGGCCCTCGAGCGCCGCGTGCTCGGCGTCGACGAGCGCGTGGATCTCGGCGGCGCCGGCGTAGGCGTCGCGGTCGGCGACCGGCACGTTGACGAGCTTCTGCGGGCAGCTTCTCCATCGCGTGGCGGTCGGCGAGGCTTCGCCCTCGAGCCCTCGAGCGCGAGCAGCGCGGCGGCGGTGCCGTCGCCCGTGGGGACGAAGCCCATGTCGATGATGTGGCCCGACTGCTCGCCGCCCAGCGCCCAGCCGCGCTCGCGCAGCGCCTCCAGGACGTAGCGGTCGCCGACGTTGGTGGTGGCGACCTCGATGCCGGCCTCGCGCATCGCGGTGTGGAAGCCGAAGTTGGTCATCACCGTCACCGCGACGCCGGCCGGCAGCTCCGGCGAGCGGTGCAGCGCGGCCAGGGCGATCAGCTCGTCGCCGTCGACCACCGCGCCGCGGCGGTCGACGGCCAGCACGCGGTCGGCGTCGCCGTCGAAGGCGAAGCCGGCGTCGTGGCCGCCCTCGCGCATCAGCGCGATCAGCGTCGTCGAGGTGCGTCGAGCCGCAGCCCGCGTTGATGTTGCGCCCGTCGGGCTCGGCGGCGAGGACGGTGACGTCGGCGCCGAGGCGGCGGAAGATCTCGGGCGCGGCCCGGTAGGCGGCGCCGTTGGCGCAGTCGAGCGCGACCCGCCGGCCGGCGCAGGTCGAGGTCGCGAAGCGCTCGTGCAGCGCGCGCAGGTAGTCCTCGAGCGCACCGTGGAGCGGCGCGACGCGGCCGATGCCGGTGCCGGCGCCCGCCGGTGTCGAGGGCGGCCTCGATCTCGGCCTCGGCGTCGTCGGAGAGCTTGAAGCCGTCGCCGCCGAAGAACTTGATGCCGTTGTCGCGGTACGGGTTGTGGCAGGCGGAGATGACGACGCCGCCGTCGAAGCCGTAGCGGCCGATCAGCAGCGGCGCGGCCGGGGTGGGCAGCACGCCGCCGAGCAGCGCCTCGCCGCCGGCCTCGGCGACGCCCGCCGCCACCGCGGCCTCGAGCATCGGGCCCGACTCGCGCGTGTCGCGGATGACGAGGACGCGCGGCGCGGCGCGCCGAGCGCGCGCGGTCGCCGGCGCGGGCGAGCGACAGGGCGAGCTCGGCGCGTGAGGAACTCGCCGGCGACGCCGCGGACGCCGTCGGTGCCGAAGAGCTTGCGTGCGGCAAGCGCTCAGCGCTTGGAGAACTGCGGCCGCTTGCGGGCCTTCTTGAGGCCGGCCTTCTTGCGCTCCTTGGCGCGCGCGTCGCGCGTCAGGAAGCCGCGGCGCTTGAGCTCGCCACGCAGGTTCGGGTCGGCCTCGAGCAGCGCGCGCGAGATGCCGTGGCGCAGCGCGCCGGCCTGGGCCGAGACGCCGCCGCCGTGCATGCGTGGCGACGACGTCCATGCGGTCCTCGTAGCCGACGGTCTCGAGCGGCTGGCGGATCGTGCGCTGCAGGGTGGCGCGCGGGAAGAACTCCTCGAGCGTGCGGCCGTTGATCGTGTAGGCGCCGGTGCCGGGCTTGAGGATCACGCGGGCGACGGCGGTCTTGCGCTTGCCGGTCGCGCGGTAGCGCGCGTCGGCGGCGAGGTCGATCGCGCGTCGGCGATCGGCTGGGCGAAGACGTCCTCCTCCTCGTCGTCGGCGTCGTCCTCGTCGCGTCGGGTCGTCGTCCTCGGAGTACTGGGCGGCGCTCCTCGGCGAGCCGATGTCGACCTCGAGGTCCATGCCGGGATCTCCGGCTTGACGCGCGGGGTCTCGGGCTCGTCGTCGTCGTCGTCGTCGGCGGCTCGGCGGGGGCCTCGGCGGCCTCGGCGCGGCGCGGCTCGGCCTCGGCGACGGGCTCCTCGACGACTGCCTGCTCGCGCTCCTGCTGGCGCCTCGGCGGCGGGGTCTCGTCGGCGCCGACGGCGTCCTCGGCGGCGATCTCTCGGCTCGGCGACCTCGTCCTGCTCGGAGCGTCTTCGGGCGTCTCGGCTCGTCGTCGGTCATCAGGTCTTGATCTCGATCGCGGTCGGCTGCTGGGCGGCGTGCGGGTGCTCCGGCCCGGCGTAGATCTTCAGCTTGGTGATCTGCTTGCGCGCCAGGCGGTTGCGCGGGAGCATGCCCTTGACGGCGATCCGGATGACCTCTTCCGGGCGACGCTCGAGCATCTCGTTGAGCGTGCGGCTCTTGAGCCCGCCCGGGTAGCCCGAGTGCCGGTAGTAGCGCTTCTCTGCGCGCTTGTTGCCGGTGACGGTGATCTTCTCCGCGTTGATGACGACGACGAAGTCGCCGACGTCGCAGTGCGGCGTGTAGGTCGGCTTGCGCTTGCCGCGCAGGAGGTCGGCGAGCTGGGTCGACAGCCGGCCGAGGTTCTGGCCCGTCGGCATCGACGAGCACCCAGTTGCGCTCGCGGTCTGCGGGAGTGGCGACGTAGGTCTTCATGGCGTGGCAAGCGCCGCGGCACCGTGCCCGGGGCGGCGGATGACTGCTAGCGGCCTCGGGATCCGCGCCGCGGGTATTTCCGCGCGTCCCAGACCGACGGCCGAGTCCGCATCGAAGCGGAACGGGGGAACCGAGATCTCGGGGGCGAATCCAGGCATCACCGCCTGGTAGGGCCGTTCAGCGCGCCCGAGCCCGTCAGCTAACCCCGTAGGCCCACTGAACCCGGGAGTCCATGCTGCGCCGTTCAATCGCATCGCTGTGCGTTCTGCCGTCTGCCTCGCCGCCCCTGCCACGGCCCAGCGCCAGGGCGGCGCACGCTCGGTGGCCGCGCCCGCCGTCGGCGTCGCGTCGAGTGCCAGCGCGAGTGCGAGGGCGGCGTCGCCGCTCCGGCTCGGTGCTGCGGGTGACGGGCACCGCGCTCAGCGACGTCGTCCGGGTCACGTTCACGGGCGCGACCGCCAAGCCGGCGCGGCCGTCACGCGCCCAGCGCCTGAAGGTCGACCGTGCCCGCCGGCGCCGCGAGCGGGCCGCTCGTCGTCGACGGACGGCCTCGGCCAGGCGTCCGAGCCCTCGGCGCCGATCGCGATCCAGCAGATCGCGCCTCCCGCAGCGCACGGCTCGGCCCGATCGCGACCGCCGTCGACCGGGCAAGCGCGTCTTCGTCGACGGGCTGCAGCGCCCGACGCTGTCCTACCGGCTGCAGACCGGCAAGCGCGCGCAGGTCACCGTGACCGTCGTCCGCAAGCCACCGGCCGCGTGGTGAAGACCTTCGACGAGGGCGTGGTGCGCGCCGGCACGCGCGCAGTTCGTCGCGTGGAACGGCAGCCGGCAGGGCCGCTATGCCTTCATCGTCTCGGCGCAGGGTCCGAACGGGCTCAGCGCCACGACCGCTCGAGCGCCGGACGCCGACCGCCTTCCGGCTGCTCGGCAACAAGTTCCCGATCCGCGGCAAGCACGAGTACGGCGAGCGGCTTCGGCGCCGGTCGCGGCCACGAGGGCCTCGACATCTTCGCCGCCTGCGGTACGCCGCTCGTCGCCGCTCGCGGCGGCACGGTCAAGATGGCCAAGTTCCAGTCGCGCGCCGGCAACTACCTCGTCATCGACGGGGCGCAGACGGGTGTCGACTACATGTACGCCCACCTGCGCGAGCCAGCGCTGTTCGAGCAGGGCGACCGGGTGCACACCGGCGATCCGATCGGCTTCGTCGGCGACACCGGCAGCGCCTCTGGCTGCCACCTGCACATCGAGTTGTGGAGCGCCCCCGGCTGGTACTCGGGCGGCTCGGCCTTCGACCCCATGGCCGACCTGCGTTCCTGGGACGCGTACTCCTAGACGCGCTCGGGCGCGAGGACGATCGCCTCGCGCGCCGGGTAGTCGTCCGCCGCGACCAGCGCGGCGGCGGCGTCGAACAGCGGCTGGGGATCGGCGAACGCGAGTCGGGTGGCCGCTGCGGCCAGCGTGTCGGCGAGACGGCGGAACTCCTCCACGTCCGAGCCCGAGCCGGCGACCGCGAGCACCACGAGCGCCCGGCGCAGCGCCGCGTGGTCGGCCTCGACCGAAGCGCGCTCGGTCAGCTCGCGGGCCTGTGCCCAGAGGTTCTCGACCGTGGCCGGCTGGAGCCGGACCGTGTCTACTCCCATTCGATGGTCCCGGGCGGTTTGCTCGTGATGTCGAGCACAACCCGGTTCACTTCGCGAACTTCGTTGATCATGCGCGAGGCGATCTGCTCGAGCAGGTCGTACGGCAAGCGGGCCCAGTCGGCGGTCATCGCGTCGTCGGAGGTGACGGCGCGGATGGCGACGACGTAGCCGTACGTGCGCTCGTCACCCTGGACGCCAACCGTGCGGATGTCGGGCAGCACGCAGAACGACTGCCACAGCTCGCGGTACAGGCCGGCCTTGCGGATCTCGTCCTGGAGGATCGCGTCGCATGCGCGCAGGGTGTTCAGGCGCTCCTTGGTGGCGACGCCGCCGACGATGCGGATCGCGAGACCGGGGCCCGGGAAGGGCTGGCGCCATACGAGCCGCTCGGGGAGACCGAGCTCGGCGCCGACGGCGCGAACCTCATCCTTGAAGAGCGCGCGCAGCGGCTCCACGAGCTCGAACTCGAGATCGTCCGGGAGGCCGCCGACGTTGTGGTGGGACTTGATCGTCGCGGCGCCGGTGCCGCCGCCGGACTCGATCACGTCGGAGTACAGCGTGCCCTGCACGAGGAACTTCGCGTCGCCGAGCTTCTTCGCCTCCTCCTCGAAGACGCGGATGAACTCGGCGCCGATCGCCTTGCGCTTGGCCTCGGGCTCCGACAGGTCGGCGAGGCGCTCGAGGAAGCGATCCTCGGCGTCGACGGCGACGAGCGGGACCTTGAAGACGTCGCGGAAGGCGGTGATGACCTGCTCGCCCTCGTTGTGGCGCATGAGCCCGTGGTCGACGAACACGCACGTGAGCTGGTCGCCGATGGCGCGGTGGACCAGCAGCGCCGCCACGGAGGAGTCGACGCCGCCGGAGAGGCCGCAGATGACCTTCGCGTCGCCGACCTGGGCGCGGATGCGCGCGATCTGGTCGTCGACGATCGAGGCTGGGCTCCACGACCGGTCGCAGCCGCTGATGTCCTCGAGGAACGTCGTCAGCACCTGCTGGCCGTACGGGGTGTGGACGACCTCCGGGTGGTACTGGATGCCGTAGATGCCGCGCTCGACGTCCTCGATCGCGGCGACAGGGGACTCCGTGGAGCTGGCGAGGGCCGTGAAACCCGGGGGCGGCTCGTACACGGTGTCGCGGTGGCTCATCCAGCAGGCCTGATCGTCGGGCTGACCGGCCAGCAGTCGACCGGTCTCGGCCACCGTCAGGCGCGAGCGTCCGAACTCCCCCACCTCGGCGCCCTCGACCTTGCCGCCGAGCTGCAGGACGATCGCCTGCATCCCGTAACAGATGCCGAGCACGGGGATCCCGAGCTCGAGCAGCTCCGGGTCCAGCCGCGGGGCGCCCTCGGCGTACACGGAGGCGGGCCCGCCGGAGAGGATCAGGCCCTTGGGCTTGCGCCGGCGGACCTCCTCCACGCCGACGTGGTGCGGCAGCAGCTCGCTGAACACGCCGCACTCGCGGACGCGGCGGGCGATCAGCTGCGAGTACTGCCCGCCGTAGTCGAGCACGACGACCTCGTCGTGCGCGACCCGGCGCTCGAGCGCGAGCTCCTCGACCGGCTGGTCAGCGGCTACACCCGACCCGTGCCCGAGCGAGACGAGGTCGCTCACGCGGGGACGCGCTCCGGTGCCTCCCGGGCGACGGCGCGGTTGTCCATGCCGACCTGCTGGTCGCGCTGGAGGTGCTTGCCCTCGGACTGCAGCGCGGGCGCGATCATCAGCTCGGCCCGGTTGAACTCCGCGATGTCGCGGTAGCCGCAGGTCGCCATCGAGGTGCGCAGGCCGCCCATCAGGTTGAACGTGCCGTCGTTCTCGTGGGCGGGCCCGGTGATGATCTCCTCGAGCGTGCCGTTCTGGACGGTCTGCACCCGGGCGCCGCGCGGCAGCGTCGGGTGGAAGGTCGCCATGCCCCAGTGGTAGCCGTGGCCCGGCGCCTCGTGGGCGCGGGCGAGCGGCGAGCCGATCATCACGGCGTCGGCACCGCAGGCGATCGCCTTGGAGATGTCGCCGCCGTTGCGCATGCCGCCGTCGGCGATCACGCGGACGTACTCGCCCGTCTCGAGCATGTGCTGCGAGCGCGCGGCCGCCACGTCGGCGATCGCCGTCGCCTGCGGGACGCCGATGCCGAGCACGCCGCGGGTGGTGCAGGCGGCGCCGGGACCGACGCCGACGAGCACGCCGGCCGCGCCCGTGCGCATCAGGTGCAGGCCGGTGTGGTAGCTCGCGCAGCCGCCGACGACGACGGGCACGGGCAGGTCGGCGATGAACTCCTTGAGGTTCAGCGGCGGGCGCTCGGGATCCGAGGAGACGTGCTCGGCGGAGACGACCGTGCCCTGGATGACCATCACGTCGAGCCCGGCGTCCAGGGCCAGCTCGTAGTACTTGCTGACCTTCTGCGGGGTGAGCGAAGCGGCGGTCACGACGCCCGAGGCCTTGATCTCCTGGATGCGCTGGGTGATCAGCTCCGGCTTGACCGGCTCCTCGTAGATCGCCTGCATCTCGCGCGTCGCCTCGTCCTTGGGAAGCTGCGCGATGCGGGCCAGCTGCTCGTCGGCGTCCTCGTAGCGGGTGAAGACGCCCTCGAGGTTGAGGACGGCGAGGCCGCCGAGGCGGCCGATCTCGATCGCGGTCTCCGGCGAGACCACGCCGTCCATCGCGGAGGCCAGCAGCGGCAGCTCGAAGCGATACGGGCCGAGCGTCCAGGAGACGTCGACGTCATCGGGGTCACGGGTCCTGCGTGACGGGACGATCGCGATGTCGTCGAATCCGTAGGCGCGGCGCGCCTTCTTGCCTCGTCCGATCTCTACTTCCATGACCCGATACTAGGCATCGGTTCGGACGCCAACCGACTGCCGAAACGGTCTAAATGGTGGAGTTTGCGGTGATCGGACCGACCTCGACCTCGGCCACGAGCCGTTCGACGGCCTCCGGGACCACCACGCCGGCCCCGAGGTGGCGCGTGGACTCGGCGCCGCAGGCGACGCCGTAGGCGAGACACTCGCCGGCCGAGCGGCCGGAATAGCGGGCGGCGACGTAGCCGGCCAGGAAGGCGTCACCCGAGCCGATCGTGGCCGTCGCCTCGACCGTCGGGATGCGTCGCCCGGTAGATGACGGGGCCGCCCTCGTCGGGCTGCAGCAGCGCCAGGCAGCCGTCCGGCACGGTCATGATCGCCTCGCGGGCGCCCATCTCGGCCATCTCGCGGACGGCGTTGACCTGGTCCTCGTCCTCGAGGAACTCGTGGCCGACGAGCTCCTCGGCCTCGAGCACGTTCGGCGAGATGACGTCGGGCTCGGCGCGGACCGCGCGCAGCAGCGGGTCGCCGTCGGTGTCGAGCAGCGTCTGGACCCCGAGCTTGCGCAGCTCTCGCCACCAGGCCCGCGTAGACGTCGACGTCGACCCCGCGCGGCAGCGAGCCGGCGAAGACGCACATCGAGGCGCCCTTGCCCAGGTACAGGAGCTTCTCGCGGAAGGCCTCGATCTCCTCGGGCGTGACGTGCGGGCCGCGCTCGTTGACCTCGGTCTGCTCGCCCGTGGTCGTGTCGACCAGGGCGGTGTTGGTCCGCGACTCCTCCTCGATGCGCACGAAGTCCGCCAGCACGGACATCTCGCGACAGCTGCTCGACGATCCGGGTGCCGGTGTTGCCGCCGGCGAGCCCCGTCGCGATCACGGGCTGGCCGAGGGTCTTGAGGATGCGCGCGACGTTGACGCCCTTGCCGCCCGGCGTCGTCGTCTGGTCGACCGTCCGGTGGCGGCGGCCGGGCTGGAAGTTCGGCACCTCCATCGTCTTGTCGATCGCGGCGTTGAGGGTGACGGTGATGATCATGCGGTGCGTTCCCGGCGCGGCGGAGGCGACGATCGCCGCTGGGTGATCCCCGTCGCCACCAGAAGGATCGCGCCCAGCACGAGCAACGTCCAGGGTTTCGTCAGGAAGTTCTGGATCCGGCGGCCGGTGCCGGCGGCCGGGACCTTGAGCGCCGAGATCAGCGGCACGCGCGCGACCTGCTCACCGTTGACGCTGATGACCATCTCGCCGAGCTTCTCGTGGTAGCCGATCGGCCCCTCGACCTCCTCCGGGAGGTCGACCTGCTTGTCGAACACGGAGCCCTTGCGCACCACCCGGGTGACGGTGCGGCCGGCCAGCACGGGCAGGTCGGCGCCCGGGCGATCGGCGATCGGCAGGGTCCGGACGATGTCGCCCTCCGCCTGCGCGCGGCTGCGCTCGAACTTGCTGAAGCCGAAGTTGAGCAGGTCGACCGATTCCTGATTGCGCAGCGTCTCGGTCTCGGCGCCGAGCACGACGCTGATCATCGAAATGCCCGCCTTCTTGCCCGAGGCGACCAGGACCTCGCCGGCGTCGGAGGTGTACCCCGTCTTGACCCCGTCGACGAAGTCCGACGCGGTGCCGAGCAGGGTGTTGGTGTTGGTCAGGGTGCGGGGATGGTCGCCGGACTCGATCGTCAGCTCGCGGGAGGCCACGATCTCGCGGAAGAGGTCGCTCTTGCGCAGTTCGAGCGTGAGGGTGGCGAGGTCGCGCGCCGAGGAGTAGTTGTCGGGGTCGTCCAGGCCGATCGGGTTGGCGTAGCTCGTGTGCTCGAGGCCGAGCTCGGCGGCGCGCGCGTTCATCCGGTCGACGAACTCCGGCACGGTGCCCCCGATCTTGAGGGCGAGCGTGTAGGCGGCGTCGTTGGCGGATTCGACCAGCAGCGCGCGCAGCAGGTCCCTGACCGTGATCCGCTCGCCCGGGATGAGGCCCGGCGACGGACTCGGCCGTCGAGGTCAGCCGGTAGCGCGGTGCGGTCACCACCTGGTCGAGGTCTGCGTCCTCGAGCGTGATCAGCGCGGTCATCAGCTTCGTGGTGGAGGCGATCGGCCGCTCGGTGTCGGCCTCCTTCTGCCAGAGGACCTCGCCCGTGCGTGCCTCCATGACGATGCCCGCGGGAGCGGTGATGGCGGGCGCCCGCTGGGCGCGCGCGACGCCGGGCAGGAGCGCGAGTGCTGCGACGAGCAGCGCGGCGAGACGCGCGAACCTCACGGGAGCTGGAGTTCCTCGCCGACCGTCAGGGCGGTGGCGTCGACGTCCGGGTTGGCGGCCAGCAGGTCGTCGGGGTCGATGTCG
This sequence comes from uncultured Solirubrobacteraceae bacterium, assembly GCA_963759945.1. Taxonomy (GTDB): domain Bacteria; phylum Actinomycetota; class Thermoleophilia; order Solirubrobacterales; family Solirubrobacteraceae; genus DATLGB01. Next base: position 92,608 of record CAVXBH010000011.1, read on the forward strand.
AGCTTGGCCGCGATGCCACTGGGCGTGTCGCCGGGCTCGACCGTGTAGGTGTCGCCGCTCGAGGCGGGCTTGGCGTCCTGCTTCTCGGGCTTCGCCGTGGCGGTCGCCGTGACCTCGGGCTCGGTGGCCGAGGAGGACGGTTCGGAGGTCGAATCGCCCCCGCCGGCGGAGACGATGGCGAACAGCGCGACAGCGGCCGCCACCAGCGCAACCGGCGCCAGCAGGCGTACGGGACTACGGCCGGTCACGCCGGCGATGATAGGTGCCACGCCGTCGCGCGCAGGCGTTCAGCCTCCGCCCGCGCGGCCGGCGCCGGATCCCCTCCGGACGCCTCGTAGGCGTTCACGATCGAGCGCGAGGCGGTGATCAGGCCCGCCCGCGCGGCCGGGCGCGAAGGCCGGGCCGAGCGCCTCGACGGAGCCGCCCTGCGCGCCGACGCCGGGCAGCAGGAAAGGGGTGTGCGGCATCAGCTCGCGCATGCGGGCGAGGTGCGCCGGCTCGGTGGCGCCGGTGACGGCGCCGACGTCCTGCAGGCCGGACTCGGGCCCGGCGTCCCCAGCTCGTCGGCGAGGCGCGCGAGCGCCTCCCAGAGGCGACCGCCGGCGGCGAGCTCGAGGTCGAGGACGTCGGCCGCGCCGGGGTTGGAGGTGCGGACGAGCAGGAACGGCGCGGCCGGGCCTTCGGCGAACGGGGCGAGCGCGTCGCGGCCGAGCAGCGGGTTGACGGTGCAGGCGTCGCCCTGAGCCAGCGCCTTCGCGTAGACGGAGGCGGTGACGGGGACGTCGCCGCGCTTGCCGTCGAGGATCACCAGCAGCCCGTGGGCGTGGGCGTGTTCGACCAGCGCCTCGAGGGCGGCCCACCCAGGGCTGCCGAGGCGTTCGAAGCACGCGAGCTGCGGCTTGACGGCGACGATCGCGGGCGCGGTCGCCTCGATGACGGCGCGGCAGTGGGCCGCGACGTCGTTGCATCCGGGCCAGAGCTTCGCCGGGTCCGGGTCGAGGCCGCAGACGATCTGCGACTCGCTTCGCGCGACGGAGGCGGCGAGGCGGTCGCCGAAGTGGGTCATGGAACGAGGGTGAAGCGAAGCGGGCGCCGGCCGGAGCCGGCGCCCGAAGCGCATCGGGCTACTTGATGGCCTTCTTGAGGCCGGACCCGGCGGAGAACCGCGGGACCTTCGTGGCCGCGATCTGCATGGTCTCGCCGGTGCGGGGGTTGCGACCCTCGCGTGCGCCGCGGTCAGCGACGTGGAACTTGCCGAACCCGGTGAACGTGACTTCACCGCCGCTCTTCAGCTCACTCTCGATGGTGCTGAGCACTGCATCGACGGCAGCGCCGGCGTCCTTCTTGGACAGGCCGGTCTCCGACGCGACCTTGTCAACGAACTCCTGCTTCGACATCTCTCGTAGTCCTCCCGAGATTCGGGTGATTTACCAATGGACGACGCTAACAACGCTCTCGGACGGCTCTGGGCCGCCAAATCCCGGGACTTGTCGGAAAGAGCGGGCCTTTGCGGGCGCAAACGCTTCGATCAGAGGCCGCGGAGGAGCGTTTTCGGCCGCCGCGCGGGCTTGCGGGCGTCGGATCGCCGATCAGCTCGGGAACGGAGTCGTCGCGGTCGCCGCGGCGACGTCCAGTGCGGTCGGCGACCACAGCGCGCCCGGCGCCATCAGCACCGCGAGCCCGCCGCCGGCGACGACGACGCCCTCGGGGAGGGCGATGACGCCCTCGGGCAGGTCCGCGGGCGCCGGGACCACTGCCCGCACGTCGACCGAGAGCTCGCGGATGTAGGCCGCCGCGAGGTCTTCCGAGAGCGCGAGGCGTTCACCTGTCATCGCCGTCGGGCACGATACGCCCGTGAACCTCGAGCGCATCGCCTGGATCATCACCGCCGGTGCGTGCGCGATCGCCGCGCTCGTGCTGCTGCTGGAGGAGTACTACGGCTACGCCGGCGTGCTCGGTGCCGTGGGGCTGAGCGCGGCGATCAATCTGCGCTAGCTGCGACGACTCGGGTGCGGTTCGCGGGTCGAGAACAACTGCGGCAGGTGAGGAGGGCGAGGAGTGTCGCCGCCCGGCGGGGATCGGTGGTGGTTGTGCACTTTGGGGTGTGATCACACCCCAAAAGGCGCACGCTGGCTGAGCCAGTCGGCGAAGGCTCGCGCGGCGATCCCTCGGTGGGAGATCGCGTCCTTCTCGTCGTCGGGGAGCTGGGCCATCGTTCGCCCGTCGGGAAGATCGAAGACGGGGTCGTAGCCGAAGCCGCCCTCGCCCGGCGGGCTGGCCGCCATGACGCCGTCGCAGGTGCCCTCGAAGAGGGTCTCCGTCCCGTCGGCGGCGACGTGGGCGATGACGCACGTGTACCGCAGGGGCGTGCCCGGCGGGACCTCTTCGATCAGCTTCGCGAGGTTCTCCTCGTCGGTCGCGGTCGGGCCGGCGTAGCGGGCGGAGCGCACGCCGGGCGCCCAGTCGAGGTGCCCGGCGCCGATGCCGGAGTCGTCGGCGAAGGCGGCGCGGTCGGTCGACGCGGCCGCGGAGCGGGCCTTGATCAGCGCGTTCTCGGCGAAGGTGGCGCCGGTCTCCTCGGGCGTCGGCGCGCTGTCGGGCAGCGGCTGCACGGGAGCCCGCCGAGCAGGCGCTCGAACTCGCGCACCTTGTGCGCGTTGCGCGTGGCGAGGATCACGCGACCAGCGGCGGCCTGGGCGGCGCGCAGCTCGGTGATGCCCGTGCTCGGCCAGCGCGAGCAGGTCGTCGAGATGGGCGCGGGAGAGCGGCGTGCGCTCAGCGGTGGCCTGCACCTCGATCAGGCCGCCCTCGCCGGTCATGACGACGTTCGCGTCGACCTCCGCCGACGAGTCCTCGGGGTAGTCGAGATCGAGCAGCGGCACGCCGTCCACCACCCCGCAGGAGACCGCCGCGACCGATCCTGTCAGCGGCACGCTCTCGACCTTGCCCTCGTTGAGCAGCTTCGCGAAGCGCCAGCTCGAGGGCGACGAATCCGCCGGTGATCGAGGCGCAGCGGGTGCCGCCGTCGGCCTGCAGGACGTCGCAGTCGACGTAGACGGTGCGCTCGCCGAGGGCCTCGAAGTCCACGACCCCGCGCAGGCTGCGGCCGATCAGGCGCTGGATCTCGACCGTGCGACCGTCGGCGCGGCCCTTCGTGATGTCGCGCTGCTTGCGGTCGCCCGTGGAGGCGGGGAGCATCCCGTACTCCGAGGTCACCCAGCCCTTGCCGCGGCCTTGCATCCACTTCGGGACGTTCTCCTGGACGGAGGCGGTGCAGATGACCCGGGTCTCGCCGCAGGAGATCAGCGCGGAGCCGGTCGCCGTGCGCACGAAGCCGGGCTCGATGGTGACGGGGCGCAGCTGGTCGGGCGCGCGGTCGTAGGAACGGCTCAATTCGGAAGCTCCATGAGGACGGTTTCGGCCGCGTGCACATCGACGTGCTCGACGTCGCCGAGCGGCAGTTGCAGGAAGCGGGTGCCCAGCGCGCGGAAGTCGTCGGCCCCGCCCGTGCACAGGAAGCGGTAGTCGCCCTCGCCGACGGCCGGCGAGTCCAGCCCGCGGGCGGCCAGCGCGCACTCGACGCGGCGTGCGATCGCGGAGCCCGGCGTCACCAGCGTGACGCCGCGGCCGAGCGTGCGCTGGAGCATCGGGCGGATCAGCGGGTAGTGGGTGCAGCCGAGGATCACCGTGTCGACCTCGGCGGCGCGCAGCGGCTCGCAGTAGCCGCGAACCGTGTCCATCAGCTCCTCATCGAAGGGGAACCCCGCCTGGATGACCGGCGCGAGGTCAGGGCACGCCACGGCGGTGAGGACCAGGTGTGGATCGGCCGCCGCCAGCGCGCGGTCGTAGGCGCCCGAGGCGACCGTCGCCGGCGTGGCCAGCAGCCCGACGCGGCCGTTGCGCGTCGCCACCGCCGCCGCCTGGGCCTCCGGGCTGACGACGGTGATGACGTCGACACCGAGCTCGGTCCCGAAGCGCTGCTCGAGCTGCGGCGCGGCGGCTGCCGTCGCCGAGTTGCAGGCGACCACCAGCAGCTTCGCCCCGCGCTCGACCAGCTCGGCGCCGATGTGCAGCGCGAAGCCCTGGAGCTCCTCCGGCCGCCGCGTTCCGTAGGGGAAGCGCGCGGTGTCCCCGAGGTAGAGGAAGTCCTCGTGCGGCAGCGCCACGAGCAGCTCGTGCAGGACGGTCAGGCCGCCGACGCCGGAGTCGAAGACCCCGATCGGCCGGCGGCGCTGCTCGATCGTCGGCGCGCCGGGCACGCGCCGAGTTTGCGCAGCCCGCGGCGCGGCTACTTGCCCGTTGATCGCCAGATCGCCTCCTTGAGCTTCTTGACGATCGTCTGTCGGCGATCGCCGCTCGTCGGTGAAGCCGTCGGCCGCGGCGACGAACGCGGCCAGCACGACCGCCATCAGCAGGATCAGGCCGACGTACTCCACCGTCCCCTGACCGGCCTGGCGGCCCGCGAACGCCGCGTGCAGGCGACCCATCAATCCGTAGAACATCGATACCCCTTTTCTGGCGCTCCTGCCGGCGGCGGGAACTGTGGCCACGAAGGCTTCCGAGGGGCGTGTGACGGATCCAGACGCAGGCGTGCCGATTGTCGCGCGAGACTGTGCCAACTGTGCGCGCGCTGGTCGTCACGAACATGTACCCCTCGGCCGAGCGGCCCGCGCTGGGTTCCTTCGTGCGCGACCAGGTGGAGGCGCTGCGCCGCCACGAAGGCGTGGAGGTCGAGTTGTTCGCCTTCCCACCGGGCCTGCGCAGCTATCCGGCCGCCGCCCGTGAACTGCGTCAGCGAGTACCGCGGCGAGCGCTTCGACATCGTCCACGCGCACTTCGGTCTGACCGCCTGGCCCGCGCTGCTCGCGAACCTCGGCCCGGTCGTCGTGACGCTGCACGGCAACGACCTGCTCGTCCCCCGCTCGAAGCTGGTCACGCGCCTGGCGCTCCCCCGGGTCGCGCTGGCCGCTGCGGTCAGCCGCGCCTTCAGCGCCAACGTGCCGCCGAACGCACCGCGCCTGGCCGTGCTGCCCGTCGGTATCGACACGAGCGCGCTTCCGGCCGATCCCGCGTGCCGAGGCGCGCGCCCACCTCGGGCTGGACCCGGACGGGCCCTACCTGCTGTTCCCTCACGACCCGTCGCGCCCGCTCAAGGGCTTTCCGCGTGCGCAGGAGGTCGCAGGCGACGTCCCGCTGCTCACGCTGGGCAACGTCGCGCCGGCCGAGGTCCCGTACTGGATCAACGCGGCCAACGCGGTGCTGGTCCCCTCGCTCGACGAGGGCTTCGGGCTCGCCGTCATCGAGGCCCTCGCGTGTGGCGTCCCGGTGCTCGGGACACCCGTCGGCATCCATCCCGTGGCGCTCGGCGACCTGCCAGGCGCGCACTGCCTCGAGTGGGACGCGGACGCGTGGCGCGCCGCCGTCGCGCCGGCGCTGGCCGCCGCGGACCCGCGGGTGGACGGCGCCGCGCGCGCCGAGCTCTTCTCGGCGGACCGCATGGCCGCCCGCGTGATCGCCGCCTGGCGCGAGCTCGTCGCTTAGGAGCGCCGCCTACCCTGGCGGCGCCCGGTATGAGCGGACTTTTTCGACGCAAGCGGCAGGCCGAAGGGCCGCCGCCGCCACCCGACCCGGGCGCCCACACCGCCGAGATCGTCCTGCCCGCGGGCACCGATCTCGACGAGCTCGTCGGGCGCCCGCCCGCCACTCGGCGTCGCTCCCGCCTGCGCCGGCGGGCGCGCCATCTGCGTAGCGTGCGCGAGGTGCTGCTGCGTGACCTGGGCGGGATGGTGTTCGAGGTCCACCGCGCGGGCGCCGGGCAGTCCGACGCCGTCGACGGGAAAGCTCGAGCGACTCGCCGTGCTCGACGCCGAGCTGCGCGAGCTCGAGGAACTCCTCAACGATCGCCGCGGGCATGGTCATCCGCGAGCCCGGCATCGGCGGCAGCTGCCCCAACTGCAACGAGCTCTTCGGCAGCGAAGCCCGGTTCTGCTGGGCGTGCGGCATGCCGGTCGCCCCGGGCGCGCAGCGTCCCGCGGAGGCGATCCGGCCCGCGCTCGGCCACATCGAGAGCACGGTCATCGAGCTTCCGCCGCCCCCGCCCAGCCACCCCCTCCACCGCCACCGCCCGCATGACCGACCTGCCGCCCCCTCCCCCGCCGCCTCCGCCGCCGGCCGCCGCCGCGGCGGCGCTGCCCGAACTGCCACGCGCCGGTCGGCCTCGATCAGGACTGGTGCCTGAACTGCGGCACGGCGCTCACGACGACCGTCGCGGGCGCCGGTGGCTGGCGCACGCCGCTGGCCATCGTGGCTGCGGTCCTCATCGTCGCCGCCGCGGTGCTGGTCCTGGCCTTCCTCGAGTTGTCCGGTGAAGCCGACCGCGTCGCCCGCGGGCCCGTTACGCCGATCACGGGCCCCACCGGCACCACCGGCCCGACCGGCGCTGTCGCCGCCACACCGGCGGCAACGACCACTGGTCCGTCGGGCATCACCGGCCCGTCCGGCAGCACCGGGCCGACGGGCTCCGCCTCGCCGTCGCCCTCGCCGACGCCCAAGCCGAGCGGCGGTATCGGCAAGTGGCCCGAGGGAAAGACCGCCTTCACCGTGGTCCTCTTCTCGGAGACCAGCGGCAGCGCCGCGAAGGCGAAGGCCAAATCGATCTCAGGACTGCCGCGCGTCGGCATCCTGAAGTCGGACGACTTCGCCTCGCTGGCGAAGGGCTACTTCGTGGTCTTCTCCGGCGTCTACGAGACCAACGGCTCCGCCCAGAACGCGGCCGACGCCGCGCGCGGCCAGGCGCCGGGCGCCTACGCGAAAGAGGTGGTCCCGAAGTAGGCGCGTAAGCCGCTCCGGCGCGCCTGATCGGCGAAGCGAGGCTGGTCGGCCCAGGTGTTCCAGCGGAGGCGGTGGGTCCGCGGCGCCGAGCACCGGCGCGAGCGCGACCACCGAGTCCGCCAGCGCCTCAACCGAGTAGCCACCCTCGAGCACGAGCCCGAGGCCGACGCCCAGTTCGGCGCAGACGCGCCGCAGCGAACCGGTCATCGCGGCGAAGCCCGCCTCGGTCACCCGGCAGGAGGCCAGCGGGTCGGCGTAGTGGGCGTCGAAGCCGGCGGAGACGAGCACGACGCCCGGGCTCGAAGGCCCGTGCCAGCGGGACGACCACGTGCTCGACGAGCGACACGTAGGTCTCGTCACCGGAGCCCGGCGGCACCGGCAGGTTGACCGTGTAGCCCTCCCCCGCTCCGCTGCCGACGTCGGACGCCGGGCCGGTCCCCGGATAGAGCGGGGACTGGTGGATGGAGACGAACAGCACGTCGGCGGACGAGCGGAAGATCTCGTTGGTGCCGTTGCCGTGATGGACGTCCCAGTCGAGGATCAGGACGCGCGGGACGGTCCGCAGCGCGTGCGCGGCGGCGACCGCGACCGAGTCGAAGAAACAGAAGCCCATCGCCTGTCCCGGCTCCGCGTGATGGCCGGGCGGGCGGTGCGCCGAGAATCCGGCCGAGCACCTCGCCGGTGAGCAGCGCGTCGACGAGCGCGACCGCTCCGCCGGCGCTGTGCAGCGCGGCCTCCCACGTCGCCGGGATGCAGGCGGTGTCGGCGTCGATCGCGCCCCCGCCGGCCGCGCACAGCGACTCGACCTGATCGATCAGCGCCTCGGTGTGGACTGCGGCGAGCTGCGCGCGGGTCGCGGCGGGCGATTCGACGCGGGTCCACCCGAAGTGACCGTGGGCGGTCATCGCGGCCTCGAGGCCGAGCAGGCGCTCGCGCCGCTCGGGGTGGCCCTCGATGACGTGCTCGAGCGACGACGGATGGGTCAGCCAAAGCGCCGGGGCGGCCACGGGCATACCGTACGGCCTGGCCGTGTCGGATCGTCATCGTCGTGGGTGCCGGGGCGGCCGGCCTCTACAGCGCGCTGTGCGCGGCGCGTGAGGGCGGGCGCGTGACGCTGGTCAGCGCGCTGCCGCTGGCCGAGACCGCGTCGTACTGGGCGCAGGGCGGATTGGCGGCCGCTCTGGCGGCGGAGGACTCGCCCGGCCAGCATCTCGAGGACACCCTCGCGGCCGGCCGCGGGCTCGTCCGCCGCAGCGCCGCCGAGGTGCTGTGCGCCGAGGCGCCGGCGCGCTTCGAGGACCTCGTCGAGCTCGGCGTGCGCTTCGACCACGACGACCGCGGCAGACTCGAGCTCGGGCTGGAGGGCGGCCACTCCGTCCGCCGCATCGTGCACGCCGGTGGCAGCGCGACCGGCCGGCAGTCTGTTGCGCGCGCTCGCTGCGCGGGTCGTGGCCGAGGAGCGCATCGAGGTGCTCGAGGGACGTCGCGTCACCGGGCTGCTGGCGGCCGAGGGACGGGTGACGGGGACGCTGCTCGACGACGGTGCCACGCTCTCCGCGCGTGCGGTGATCCTCGCCGCGGGCGGCGGGGCCGCGCTCTACTCGCGCACCACGAACCCGCCCGGCTCGTGGGGCTCGGGCCTCCTGCTCGCCCGTGCCGCGGGTGCCGTCCTCGCCGACCTCGAGTTCGTCCAGTTCCATCCCACCGCGGTCACCGGCGTCACCGGTCGCGAGGGCTACCTGATCACGGAAGCGATCCGCGGTGAAGGGGCGACCCTCCACGGTCCGGACGGCGAGCGCTTCGTCGACGAGCTGGCGCCGCGCGACGCCGTCGCCCGCGCGATCTTCCGGCTGATGCGCGAGACCGGTGCGTCGCACGTCGGGCTGGACATGCGGCGAGGTCGACCCGGAGCGCTTCCCCAACGTGGTCGAGTCGCTTCGCTCCGCCGGGATCGATCCGACGAAGGAGCGCATCCCGGTCTCACCCGCGAGCCACTACGTCATGGGCGGCGTCGCGACCGACCTCGACGGCCGTGCGGGTGTCGACGCCCTGTACGCGGTGGGAGAGGTGGCCTGCACCGGATTGCACGGTGCGAACCGGTTGGCATCCAACTCGCTGTCGGAGTGCTTCGTGTTCGGCCGCCGCGCCGCGCTGGCCGGTCTGCAGGAGCCGCCGCCCGAGGCGGTCGGCGAGCCCGTCGGCGACCCACCCGAGGCACCGTCGCGGGAGACCCGCGAGGCCATGTGGCGCCTCGCCGGGCTCGAACGCACGGCCACGGACCTCGAGGAGCTGCAGGACGATCCCCACCCGTTGGCACGCCTCGTCGCCGCATGCGCTCTGCGCCGCGAGGAGACCCGTGGCGGACACGCTCGTGCGGAATTCCCGAAGTCAGACGGGGCACTGGATCATCAACACTCAACAATCCAGCCGCAAGCTTTTGCCTCCGACCTCGTTTTCTGGGAGTAGCGGCGATGGAGACGCCGCGCGAGCGACCATTCAGCGAGGAGAGATGTACCGCTTCAGTCGAGCGATGTACCGAGAGCTGGCCCCGGAGATCGTGGCCGTTCCCGTATGCCCAGATGGCTCGTCCAACCACGAGCGCGTCCTGGCTGCCTGTGAGGCGGCCGTGCTGCGCCTCGCCACGGATCGGCACTACTTCGCCAAGCCGTGCAAGACGCTGTTCTCGGACATCCGGGTGTTCTTCCCCATGGCGTCTCAGCAGCGCGTGTACCGCGTGGTCGAGACCTATCTCGAGTTGTGCCGTGAGTGGCTCATCTCGCAGCCGATGACCGGCTTCGACCCGATGGGCAACCGGCTCGAGTGCCGGGCGACCACGCGCAAGGGCCGGCCGTGTCAGCGCATGCCGCTGCCGTTGAACGGCTACTGCCCGTCCCATCAGCACCTCGCGGAGGAAGCACTCGCCGTAGCTGCTTAGGCTCCCGGCGTGTCCCTGCTGGGAGTCGACGTCGGAGGCACCTTCACGGATGCGGTGCTGGCCGTCGACGGGCGATTGGTCACGGCCAAGGCGCCGACGACGCCGGAGGACCAGTCCGAGGGTGTGCTGGCGGCCGTGCGCGCCGCGCTCGAGAAGGCTGGCGTCGGTGCGGGTGACGTCGAGTCGTTCGCGCACGGGACGACGGTGGCGACCAACGCCCTGCTCGAGGGACGTGGCGCGCGCACGGCCCTGGTGACGACGGCGGGCTTCGAGGACCTGGTGGAGCTCGGGCGTCAGGCCCGCGCCGACCTGTACCGGTTGTGCGTGGCGCATCCGGCGCCGCTGGTGCCGCCTGAGTTGCGGATCGGTGTGGCGGAGCGCATGAGTCCGGATGGTCCGCTGGTCGGCCTGACCGAGGAGGAGGTCCGAAGGGTGGTCGATCGGGTTCGGTCGTTCGAGGTCGAGGCCGTGGCCGTCTGTCTGTTGCACTCGTATCGCCATCCCGAGCACGAGGCGGCGCTCGGCAGGGCGTTGGAGGAGCTGGGCGTGCACGTCTCGCTGTCGCATGCGGTGGTCGGGACGTTTCGCGAGTACGAGCGAGCGGCAACGACCGAGGTCGACGCGGCGCTCTCCCCCCTCCTCGGCGCCTACCTGCGACGGTTGGTGGATCGGTCGGAGGAGGCGGGGCTTCCGGCGCCCGACGTCATGCAGTCGAACGGTGGCCTGGCGAGCGCCGAGGAGGCGGCATCGCACGCGGCGACGACGGTGCTGAGCGGGCCGGCGGGCGGAGCGGCCGGCGCGGCCTGGATCGCCGGCGACCGCGACGCCCTGTGCTTCGACATGGGCGGCACCTCCTGTGACGTGTGCGTCATCGAGGGCGGGCGCGTCCGGGAGACGGGCGGCCGCAAGGTCGGCGAGCGACCGATCGCGCTGCCGATGCTCGACCTGCACACGGTCGGCGCGGGCGGCGGTTCGGTGGCCTGGACGGACGCGGGTGGCGCGCTGCGGGTCGGGCCGCGGTCAGCGGGCGCCCGGCCGGGGCCGGCTTGCTACGGGCACGGCGGCACGGAGCCGACGGTGACCGATGCGAATGTCGTGCTCGGGCACATCGACGACGTGGTCGGGATCTCGCTCGATGTCGATGCGGCCCGCGAAGCCGTCGCGACGCTCGGATTGGGCGTCGAGGAAGGCGCTCGCGGTGTGATCGAGGTCGCGAACGCCGAGATGGTGCGCGCGCTTCGGGTGATGACCGTGGAGCGCGGGGTCGATCCGCGCGAGATGGTGCTGCTGCCGTTCGGCGGGGCGGGGCCGCTGCATGCGTGTGCGATCGCCGAGGAGCTGGGGATGAGGGAGATCCTGGTGCCGTACGCGTCTGGCGTCCTGGCCGCCTTGGGCCTCGTTGTCTCGGAGCGTCGGCGGGACACGGTGCGCTCCGTTTTGACCACCGACCTGAGTGTTGCGTCGGAATTCACCGAGGGTGACCGGGTGGTATGCGAGCTCCGGTACCGGGGCCAGTCGTTTGAGCTGGCGGTGGAAGGAACTACCTCATTGAGGGAAAGGTTCGAGGAGGCTCATGAGCGCGCGTACGGCTACCGCGACTCTGATGCGGAGGTCGAGCTCGTGAGCGTGCGCATCACGGACGTCGAAGCGGCGAAGTCGACGATCCTTACCCGAATACCGGAAAGGATCGACGACTTCGTCGGGCCGAAGGTGATCCCGCTGCCGGAATCGACGCTGGTCGTCGCCGAGGGGTGGCGGGGTGAGCCTGAGGAGTGGGCGGTGCGGTTGTGGATGCCGTAGGGCTGCGGGTGGTCAGCGGGGCGCTGCGCGCCGCGTGTGAGGAGATGGGTGCGGTCCTGATCCGGTCGGCGCACTCGGCGAACATCAAGGAGCGGCGGGACTGCTCGTGTGCGCTGTTCGACTCGGACGGGGCGATGGTGATGCAGGCCGAGCACATCCCGGTGCACCTCGGTGCGATGCCGGCCGCGGTGGCAGCCGTGCACGCCGCGCGCGAGCCCGACGACGAGCGGCCGTGGATCCTCAACGACCCGTTCTCGGGTGGGACGCACCTGCCGGACATCACCGTCGTGACGCCGGTCGGGGAGCTCGGGTACGCGGCGAACCGGGCGCACCACGCCGACGTCGGCGGGCCGACGCCCGGCAGCATGCCGGCGGACTCCAGGACGCTCGAGGAGGAGGGCGTGATCATCGCGCCGCGGCCGCTCACCGACGAGACGATCGAGGAGCTCGTCGCCCAGATGCGCAACCCACGACAGCGCCGGGCTGACCTCCGGGCGCAGCTGGCCGCCAACCGCATCGGCGCGCAACGTCTCGAGGAGCTCGGAGCAAAGGTCGACCTCCGCCAGGCGACGGACGCCGTCCAGGACTACGCAGAGCGCCGCATGCGCGAGTGCATCACCTCCTTACCTGACCAGACGTACCGAGCCACGGACGTCCTCGAGTCGTCCCAAGGCGACCTGCAGCTCACCCTCGAAGCCACGGTCAAGGGCGACGAGCTGACGCTCGACTTCACCGGCTCCGCCGACCAGCACGACTCCAACCTCAACTGCCCACTCGCGGTCACGCAGTCCGCCTGCCTGTTCGCCGTCCGAGTCCTCACCGACCCGGACATCCCGGCCAGCGCGGGCGCGTCCCGGCCACTGACCGTCACCGCGCCCCCGGGCTCCCTCCTCAATGCCAGAACGTCCCGCCGCTGTCGTCGCGGGCAACGTGGAGACCAGCAGCAGAGTCGCGGACCTGGTGCTCAAAGCCTTCGGCCGAGCCCTCGGCCAGGGCACGATGAACAACGTCGTCCTCGGGACCGAGGACTTCACCTACTACGAGACGCTCGGCGGCGGGCAGGGCGCGTGTCCGTGACGCCGACGGGCCGAGCGCCGTCCACGTCGCGATGTCCAACACGCTCAACACGCCGGTCGAGGCGCTCGAGCTCGAGTTCCCGCTGCGGGTCGTCGAGTACGCCGTCCGCCGCGGCTCGGGCGGTGCCGGCGCACACCGCGGCGGTGACGGGATCATCCGCGAGTACGAGGTGCTCGAGGACATGCAGCTGTCCCTCCTGACCGAGCGCCGGCGCCACGCCCCACCCGGCGCCGAGGGCGGAGACCCCGGCAAGCCCGGCCGCAACCTGCTCGACGGGGAGGAGCTGCCGTCCAAGGTGGGCCGGCAGCTGCGCGCCGGGCAGCGGCTGCGGATCGAGACGCCGGGCGGCGGCGGGCACGGCATAGCCTGACCCGGCGATGGCGTTCCCGTCCCAGCCACCGCCGCTGCACGGCGTCGTCCACACCGACGTGCGCGTCGACCGCAACCGCTGGCACGTCGCGGTCGCCGGAGACCCGGAGGCACCGCCGCTGCTGCTCCTGCACGGCTGGCCGCAGCACTGGTGGATGTGGCGCCGGGTGATCGGCCCGCTGGCCGCCGACTTCCGCGTCTACGCGCCCGACCTGCGCGGCTTCGGCTGGAGCGATGCGCCGGCCGGCAACTACTCCAAGATGGGCCTCGCCCACGACGTGGAGCGGCTGCTCGACGTGCTCGAGATCGACCGCTGCGTCGTCGGGGGCGCACGACTGGGGCGGCTTCGTCGCCTGGCTGCTTGCGATCCGGGCCCCGGAGCGCGTCGAGCGCCTGGCGGTCATGAACATCATCAACCCGTGGTGGAAGCTCGAGCGCACGGTCGGCGCGATCGCGAGCGGCTGGTACCAGCTGCCGGCGATGACGCCCGTACGCCAACCGCGTGCTCGGTGCCTCGCTTCGTGCGCCTGATGCGACGCGCGGTCGAAGCCCGAGGTGGAGCGCCGAGGACGCCCGGCTGTTCGCCGACGGCTGGCGCCGCCCGGAGCACGCGCGGGCCGGCGCGACGATCTACCGCACGTTCGCTCGCCGCGAGCTGCCCGCCCTCGATGCGCGGGCGCTACGACAACCGGCGGGTCGACCTGCCCGGTGGTGCTACGCGGCGGGCGAGCCGCGACCCGGTCGTCACGCCGGAGCGACATGCGCGGCGCGGAGGCCTACGTCGACGACCTGACGCACCGTGGTCGTCGAGGACGCCGGCCACTTCCTCCCCGAGGAGAAGCCGCAGCGCGTCATCGAGCTGATCCGGGACGGCCGATGACCGCCGTCGCGTTCCTCGGCCTCGGGATCATGGGCTCGCGCCAGGCGGTCCATCTGGTGCGCGCCGGCCACGAGCTGACCGTCTACAACCGCACCCGCGCGACCGCGGAGGCGTGGGCGGCCGAGCACGGCGCCACCGTGGCCGCGACGCCGCGCGAGGCCGCGGCGGGGGCCGACATCGTCATCTCGATGGTCGTCGACTCAGACCAGGTCGAGGCGCTGCTGCTCGCCGAAGCCGAGACGGTGCCGCGCACGGCGCCCGCGAGGGGACGCTGTTCGTCGACATGAGCACGATCGCGCCCGCCCGGACGCGGTCGATCGGCGCCGCGCTCGCCGAGCGCGGGCTGGCCTTCGTCGACGCGCCGGTCACCGGCTCGGCGCCCAAGGCAGCCGACGGGACGCTGACGATCATGTGCGGCGGCGCGGACGCGGACGTCGAGCGGGCCCGACCGCTGCTCGAGGCGATGGGCGCCCTCGTGGTGCACGTCGGCGCGCTCGGTCAGGGCGAGATGGCGAAGCTGATCAACAACGCCGTCGCCGCCGTCAACGCCAGCACCCTCGCGCAGGCGCTGATCGCCGGGCAGGCGACCGGCGTGGACCTCGAGGCGCTCACCCAGATCATGGGCGCGGGCTCGGGCGGCTCGGCGATGCTCAACCTCAAGGCGCAGCCGATGCGCGACCACGATTTCACGACGCTCTTCAAGCTCGAGCACATGCTCAAGGACGTGCGTCTCTGCCTCGAGGAGACGCAGGCCGCGGGCGTGCCGTTCCCGGCGGCGGCGGCCGCTCGCGACCAGTACGTCGCCGCCCTGGGCCGCGGGCTTGGCGACGAGGACTTCGCCGCGGTCCTGACCGTGCTCGAAGACCTCGCCGGCGTCCGCCTGACTGACGCTGTGTCAGCACGAAAAACCCCCTGATTTGCAGGCAAGTTGTACTTTTGAAGCGCGTTGTGCATAGGATGTCGGAGTCAGTCCGGAACGCGCCCGGACGACCATCGTCGTAAACGTTTTCTCGTAGGCAGTCCGCAACCCCCCTCCCCCATATGCCAATCGCCTTTAAGGAATGGGCAGTCACCGTGCGCGCACTCGCCGAAGGCGAGCAGCTTCTGACTCTGCGCAAGGGCGGCGTCCACGATCCCGACGAGCGCTTCGCGCTCGACCATCAGCGCTTCTTCCTGTACCCGACGTTCGATCACCAGCGCAACGACCTGGTGCGCGAATCCCACCACCCCGAGCTGCAGCGCGCGCTCGAAGAGGGTGTCTGGGCCGAGGGTGAGCCCCCTGCGTGGGCGCTGACCGCCGACGGCGGCATCCCCCAGCCCGACCGCGTGCGGATCCGTGCGTGGGCCGAGATCGCCGGCGCCTGGACGATCACCGACCGCCGCGCCATCGAGGCGCTGTCGCCGTACTACGTCTGGACGCCCGACTACGCCGAGAAGCGCCTCAACTGGAAGCGCCGGCACCCGCTCAACGTGGTCCTGCTGCGCACCTACCGCATCCCGCGGCCGGTGACGGTCAAGGTCCGCGACGACTTCGGCGGCTGCCGCTCGTTCCTCGAGATCACGCGCGACCTCCCGTTCGAGGGCACCCCGGTGCTCTCCGACGAGGAGTTCGACCGTGCGGCCGACGAGATCGCCCGCGTCGCGGACGCCAACGGCGCTCCCGTCGCGATGCCGGTCTTCGCCTAGGTCCTGAAACTCTTCGTCGGGAATCGGAGGCGGCGGCGACTGCGCCGGCGCCTACGCGGTCGCCCAGTCGGAGTGGCCCGCGCGCGTCGGCGGGGTGACGTGGGAGCGCCGGCCGATCGACCCGCTGCCCGGGCCGCGGACGCTCGACGAGATCGAGGGCGCCGAGCCGCTCGTCCCCGGCGCCGTGCTCGCGAGCCAGGGGACCCTCGGACCGGGCGGCTTCCTGTTCGCCGAGTCCAACCTCGCGCGGGTGATCGGCGAGCCGGTCACGCTGGTCGACCCCCACGGCGGCCCGCGCGGCGATCGCCGCGACGCTCGACGCGGCCGCCGAGGCGCTGCGCTGCGACGAGGTCGTGCTCGTCGACGTCGGGGGAGACGTGCTCGCCCACGGGGACGAGGCCGGCCTCGCGAGCCCGCTGTGCGACGCCGTCTTCCTCGCCGCGTCGGCCCACATGCGCACGCCCGGTGATCGGGGCGGTGATCGGCGCGGGCTGCGACGGCGAGCTGCGTCCGGCCGAGGTCATGGAGCGCATCGCCGAGGTCGGCACGCTGCGCACGTGGGAGCTCACGCCGGAGGCGGCGCAGCGCCTCGAGGCCGCGATCGCCGTCGTGCCCACCGAGGCGAGCGCGAGCGTCCTGCGCTGCTACCGCGGCGAGGTCGGCGAGGTGCCGATCCGCGAGGGCCGCCGCTCCGTCGAGTTGACGCCGGAGGGCGCCATCACCTACTTCTACGACTGCGCGGCGGCGATCGCCGGACCCGCTCGTCTCGCCAAGGCGATCGTCGATGCCGGCTCGCTCGCGGAGGCGGACGCCATCCTCGCGGGCATGGGAATCCGCACGGAGCTGGAATGGGAACGACAGAATGTGGGCGGAGACCGCCAGTGAGACCTTCACCGCGCGCCACGACGCCCGCGACGCCGACGACGCCGCACTCGTGCTCGACACCCTCGAGCGCGAGCGGGTCCGGCTCCAGGCACACCTCGGCGCCACCGTCGGTCCGCTCGACGTCGTCATGCACGGCACGGACGCGCAGCTCGATGCCGCCGCGCCGCTGCTGCCGCTGCTGCGGCGCCTGAGCGCGCCCGCCGTTCGCCGCTACGTCGTCGGCTGGGCCGGCGAGGCCGAGCTGCACGTCCTCTCGCCGCGCGTGCTGGCCAAGCGCGCCTCGAACGTCGAGGGATCGCTCGAGACGCTCATGCTCGCCCCCGTCGCTCTACTCGCGCGGCGGATCGTCACGGAGGCCAATCCCGATCTGCACCCCAAGCTCGGACCGCGGATGCTCGCGCGCTACAACCGCTGGGCCTGGCTGATCGAGGGGTCCGCCGCGTACTTCTCCGGCCAGGTCGAGCACGCCCGGCCGGCGATGGCCCGCCGGTTGCGCGAGGGCGGGCCACCTGACTTCCCGCCCAGCCGCGCCGACGCCTTTCTGCTCGGCGGCTCGATCTTCGACATGCTCAGCCGGGAGGAGGGCGAGGCCGCGACCGTCGCGCTCGCCCGCGGGGAGACGGACCTCGATTCGGCGTTCCACGGCCGTCCGCGGCGACATACGGAGGGCACCTGGCGCGCGCACCTGCAGCGCATGGCCGAGGGTCGCCTCGAGCCTAGGAGACCAGGGCGACGATGACGCCCGCGGCGACCAGACGCGATCGTCACGCATGACGAGCGCCAGGGCCAGCATCCGCACCCACAGCGGCTGAGGCTCGCGCTCGGTGCGCGGGACGTGGCCCTCCTGCGTCCTGAGCACGTCACGGGCCCGGTCGGCGCCAGAAGCGGCGACGAGGATGTCGCGCGGTCCGGCGGCGATGAAGTCGGGGACGTCGAAGCCCGCGGTGCGCTTGGCCATGCTCGGGATGCCCTCCTCGAGCAGGAGGCCCGAGATCAGCTCGGCCTCGGCCTGGTTGCGCGCCCAGCCGACCTTGACGAGCGGCCCCTCCCCGTACTGCGGGAAGACCTTGCGCGGGTCGGCGCCGCTAAACGACGACAAGGTCGACCTCGGTGGCCTCGCGGTCGGCGATGGTGAACGCCTTCACCCCGCGCGGGCCGCGCCGGGTGTCCTTGAGGCCGACGACGAGGTACTCCACGCCCGGCCACGCCGGCGCGTCGCCCATGTAGGCGCGGTCGAGGTCGGTGCTCGAGAAGTACGCGCCCTCAGGCGGGTGCGAGTGGTAGATCGCCAGCAGGTCCTCCCCGGCGTCCTCGATCTCCGTGAACACGCGGTGCTGGTCGTTGGGATCCATCGCGTAGGCGCGCTCGGGCTGCGGCGCCGCGTTGACGACCGGCAGCAGGCGCGTGGCGAGGCCGTCGCGCCCGGCGATCATCCCGCAGATCTCGGCGCGCGGGCTGGCGTCGGCGAGCGCGATCAGCTCGTCGAGGAGCGCTCGCGGGATCTGCAAGGCCTAGGTGGTCTGCTTCTCAGGGCTCGCCGCCGTGCTGGCGGTCGAGCTGGCCGTCGTCGTCGTCGGCGAGCCGAGCGCGGGCCGCTCGTCATCGTCGTCGTCGGCCTCGGTGATGCCGGAGATCGAGTCCTTGAACTCGCGCATGCCCCGGCCGAGCGAGCGGCCCACCTCGGGCAGCTTCTTGGGACCGAGCACGACCAGCGCGATCACGAGGACGATCAGCAGCTCAGGGAGGCCGATGTTAGGCATAGGAAGGAGAGTAGACCCCTACCACCACAGCGTGGACTCGAGCTGCGCCAGCTCGTCCACCGGCTTGTTGTAGAGGCCGGACGACAGGTACTTCCAGCCGTCGTCGCAGACGATGAAGACGACGTTGCCCTCGTCGAGCTCGTTGGCGATGCGCACCGCGATCGACGCGATGGCGCCGCTGGAGACGCCGGCGAAGATGCCCTCCTCGTCGAGGAGCTTGCGCGTCCAGATGATGGCGTCGCGGTTGGTGACGAAGATCTTGCGGTCGAGCACCGAGAGATCGATGATCGGCGGGATGAAGCCGTCGTCGAGGGAGCGCAGGCCCTGCACGGGCTCGCCCTGCATGGGCTCGGCGGCGACGATCTTCACGGCGTCGCCGAACTCCTCCTTGAAGCGGCGGCCGTTGCCCATCAGCGTGCCGCCCGTCCCGAGGCCGGCGACGAACGCGGTGATCTCGTCGAGCTCCTCGAGGATCTCGGGTGCCGTGCCGTTGTAGTGCGCGGCCGGGTTCGCGGGGTTCCCGTACTGGTAGGGCATGTAGTACGAAGCGTCGGCGGCGGCCATCTCGAGCGCCATCGCGACGGCGCCGTTGGAGCCCTGGTCGCCCGGGGAATAGACGATCTCCGCCCCGTACATCTGCAGCAGCTGCGTGCGCTCGGGCGTCACGTTGTCCGGCATCACGACCTTGAGCGGGTAGCCCTTGCGCGAGCAGATCATCGCGAGGCTGATGCCGGTGTTGCCCGAGGTCGGCTCGAGGATCGTCTGGCCGGGGCCGATGGCGCCCTTCTCCTCGGCGTCCTCGATCAGCGCCCGCGCGACGCGGTCCTTGACCGAGCCCGTCGGGTTGTGCGACTCGAGCTTGGCCCAGATGCGGACGCCGGGCTTCGGCGAGAGCCGCTTGAGCTCGACCAGCGGTGTGTTGCCGATCGCCTGGACGATGTCGCCATAGCGACCGCCGCAGGGCCGGTTCTTCAGCTCTCTCCAGGCATTGCTTCAGAAAGGATAGTACTCAGAAGCGGCTGCAGGTCAACGCCTGCGCACGACCTCGCAACCGATCACGCGGTCACGCGCATCGACCTTTGCGACATCGCGGCCCGGGCCGCAGCGCACGAGGTCGGCGACCCTGCGCTTGCGGCCGCCGCGCGCGGCGATGGTGTCGTCCCCCGGCCCGCCCGCCAGGCGGTCGCGGCCCTGGCCGCCGCGCAGGAAGTCGTCGCCCGCGCCGCCCGGCGAGGCAGTCCGCGCCGCCCTCGCCGAGCAGCCGGTCGTCGCCGCCCAGGCCGAGGAGCCGGTCCCGGCCCGCCGTGCCGCGGAGCCTGTCGGCGCCGCCCGTCCCGCGCACCACTGCGCCGCACGGCCCCCGGTCGCCCACGACGCCGGAGGGCGCGGCGTTGAAGTTCCGGTACGGGATCCAGGATGCCGTGGGCCTCGACGCGCGCGGAGTCGCCGGGCTCGAGCTTGGCCGCCGTCCGCCAGCGCGCGCCCGCGCGGTGGGCACGGACCACCTCGCGGGAGCCGTCGGCACGCGTGATGGTCACCGCGACGGTCTCGGCGTCGCCCGACGTCCATCCACGGCCGGAAGGAGCAGGCGAAGCAGTACCACTCGACCTTCGCCGGGTCGGCCGGCGCGCGCGGGTCGCGGAAGGACGTGCGCTCGTCGTCGATGAAGCGCGCCCTTGCCCTCGTCCGAGTAGGAGTCCGGATAGTCGATCGGGCCGAGCTCGGTGGTGAGCGGCGGCTTGCCGCCGAACACCGGCACGGTGCGCCGCGGCCCGATCTCGAGTGAGACCGTCCGGTTGCTCTCCAGGCGGATGTCGTCGACGGTGATGCCGTCCCACGGCGCGACCGCGAAGCTGTCGGAGACGACGCGGTAGGGCACCTCGGCGCCGGCCTCGCGGCGGCGGCCGTTGACGACGAAGCGGTAGTCGCCCGGCGGGGTCGCCCGCGGACGGTCGCCGAGCCCGAAGCGCGAGACGAACGCCTCGAAGGTCGCCGTCCACTTCCACGCGAACGAGCCCTGGGCGTAGCTGGGGACGTTGTCGCCGTCGACGCGCGGGAACTTCACGGTGACGGGCACCTCCCCCGACTGGTCGGCGTAGTCGACCCAGCCGTCGCCGACCTTCTGCTGGACGACGACGCGGGGATCGTCGGTGAAGTTGGAGCCGCCGCGCCACTCGAACAGCGCCGCGCCGAAGCGCTCGACGACAGGCCGCGGCTGGGTGAGCGGCTCGGCCTTCCCCCCGTCGTCGGGGAGCGTCGCGGCGTAGGCCGGGGCTGCCGGCGCGCCCGACCTCGCCGAACGACCGCGCCTTCGCGTCGTTGATCGCCTGGTCGATCTGGGTCTTGGCGAGCCCGAGGTCGTCGGCGCTCTCGCGCTGCGCCTCCGTCGGCAGCACGTAGGAGTCCCTGTCCTTGAGATGCCCGCCGAGCTGCACGAGCCGCGTGGCGAGGTAGTCGCGACGAATGCGGCCCCCACGCGGTCAGCGCCTTGCGGTAGTGATCGCCGCGCTGGAACTCGCGGTAGGTCGCGATGTAGCCGTTGTAATCGTTGGCCATCGCGATCGGGACGGTGACGTCGTAGCCGTTGGCCGGCGCCAGCTCCTCGTGGGTGTAGTTGCCCTTGATCTTGTCGGGGTCGGCCGGCTCGGACTCGGCCGTCGCGACGTTCTCGGGGAAGTCCCAGCCGACCGCGTCGTTGGCCACCTGCGCGCGCATCTTCCGATACAGCGCGTCGGAGATCGTCAGGCGCTCGCTCTCGTCGCGCGGGTCCACGCACGACCACTCGTCGCCCGCCGGCTCGCAGCGGTCGGCCCACTGGTAGCCGAGGTACTGGTTGCCGGTCACCTTGTCGGTGCGCGTGCGGATGTTGCGTGACTGATCGGCCCACTGCTCGCACGAGCACAGCGTCAGCAGGATGTCGCCGAGCCGCAGCGCCTGCAGGTGGATGCTGAAGGACTCCTCGAGCGCGCCGTAGCCCGGCGCGGAGATGTTCTCGGGGATCGGGATCGCCGAGCTCCTTGAGCATCTGCGAGCGAGATCCCGGCGTCCTGCGTGGTGAACGGCAGGCGCTGGCAGTCGGGCAGGCCCGCCACCGGGACGGCCGGGTAGTCGAAGCGGCAGTTGGAGACGGTCGGGACCGGGTGCGACAGCGGGCCCGGGTAGAAGCGATCGGCCATGCGCACCGGGAGCGAGGTGCGGAACGGGACGAAGGCGCCCTCGGGCGTCTTCGCCGCGACGTCGTCGTAGGTGTCGATCACCTCGTCGGCGATCAGCCGCGCGGCGAACTCGGCCTGCCCGTACTCGCGATGGGTGAACTCGAGGCGCTCATGGATGGTGTGGTAGCTCGAACGCTCGGGCTCGGCGGTGCCGACGGCGGCCTGCGTGTAGAGCAGCATCGCGCCGGTCCGCCGGTCGACCATCCGCTGCAGCGGGCCGAGGTAGTCCGCCGAGATCAGGTCGTTGCCGTTGAGCATCTCCGGGTGCAGGGAGTAGTTGACGAGGATCGCGAGCGGCTTGGGCTTCGCGCGTCGAGACGTCGTCGATGCGGACGACGGTCAGGTCGTGGTCGGCGTCGGAGTTCGGGTAGCCGGCGGGCGTGCCGTCGTCGGCGATCGCCGGCCCGAAGGAGTGGCGTGCGGCTTGTCGAGGGAGCCGACGGCCGCGCCGATGCGGGCCGGCTTGAGATTCGCCGCCGCCTCCTCGACCGCCTGGGCCATGCGCTGCGCGTAGTACTCGAAGAAGCGCACGTCGAAGACGTCCTGGAACGTCCAGGCGCCCCGGGGCGGTGGTCGAGTAGTAGGGCGACGAGTGGTTGTGGGTGAGACCATCGTCAGCGTCTTGGCCGTGATCCGCGAGTCGCCCTGCCTCGAGGATCTGCGCCGTGCGCCGCCACAGCAGGTCCTGCGGGATGTAGAGGTCGTTCTTGACGATGCGCGACGCGCTTGCCGTCGGCGCCCTCGACGACGATCGCGCGCGCCTCCAGCCGGCTCTGGATGCCGTAGGACGGCAGGTTCTTGACCGCCAGCACGCTCGGGTCGATCTCCCCCAGCGGGTCGGTGTCGGCCTTCGTCGAGGCGTACTGACCCGCGCTCGCCCCCACGTGCCAGGTCGTGTCCGCCTTCCCGACACCGGCCCGCACCCGGCCGTCGCCTGCGTCCGTGTAGGTCGTGTTGTCGAGCGGCGAGACCGCGCGCGCGGGAGCCGTAACGCACAGCGAGACCGCGCATGCGGCCAGCATGACCCGAGCAACTCTCCTCACCTTTCAATGAGAACGCGCCGGCAAGGGCGAATCTTGCGCAATGGGTACTCACCCCTGATGCGCCGACTCGGCCAGCTGATCGAGCACGGCGTCGGCGCGTTCTTCCGCGATGGCTGCACGCAGCGGGCCGCGTCGATCTCGTTCTTCGCCCTTTTCTCGATCTTCCCGATCGCGATCCTCTGCGTGGCCGGCCTCGGGATCGTCACCAACGACGTGGCCGCCCGGCAGGAGGTCGTCGACTTCCTGCTGGACCGTCTGCCCCTCACGGAGGACGACGGCCGCCGGCAGCTCGAGCGCGCGATGCTGACGGTCACCCGGGAGGTGACGGGCTTCGGCGTGCTCGGACTGGTCACGCTGGTGTTCGCCTCCACCAACGTCATGGGCTCCATCCGCCAGGCGCTGAACGCCGCCTACGCGGTCGAGGATCGCGCCCACCTGCTCAGGCCAAGCTGTGGGACCTGCTGATGGTGTTCGTCTTCGGCATCCTCATCACGCTCTCGCTGGGCCTGACCCTGATCGACCAGCTCGTCGACCGGACCGACTCGGGGCTCCTGTGCGCGCTGCAGGAGATCGGGCGGTTGGTGCCGCTCCTGCTCGCGGTCCTGCTGTTCACCGGCATCTACCGCTACGCGTCGGCCAAGCGGCCGCCGCTGCGCGACATCTGGCCCGGACGTCGTGGTCGCGGCGCTCGGCTACGAACTGGCCAAGCGCGGATTCACCCTGTATCTGGACAACTTCGCCAACTACGGCGCGGTCTACGCGTCACTCGGCTCGGTGATCGCGTTCCTGGTCTTCACCTACATCGTTGCCTTCGTCGCACTGCTCGGGGCGGAGTTCGCCGCCGAATGGCCGTGCGTCCGCGCCGGCGAATACGACGGCCCACCCGGGCCGCCGTTTCACCGTCAGGTCTGGGACTTCGTCCGCGGCCTGTTCGTGCGGACGAACTAGTGGCGGTGCTTCTTCTTCTTGCCGTGGTGCGGCCTGCGCGCCTGAACAGAGTCCCCGCGGACGATGAACGTCTCCGTGTCGACCGGCGTGCCCTCGATCGCCGGCTGCTTCGTCGTGAAGGGCGTGAGCCGTACGAACAGCGGCACGTCCGTGGGCAGCTTCTGGACCCTCGTGATGTCGGCGGTGTTGGACCCCTTCTGCGCATGGATCGCCTCGTAGAGGAACAGCCGGACCGGCTTGCCGTCGACCAGCTTGAAGACCTTGGCCTCCACCGTGGCGTTCGAGTTGACCTTGAAGTTGACCCGCACCGGGTCGGTCGCGTCGAAGCTCGCAGGCAGGGGTGAGACCGAGGTCACCTTCGGTGTCCTGGGCAGGATGGCGACGTTGGGGCCATAGCTGATCGCGACTGCGCCGTCGCCCTGGTTGATCGCCGCATGCTTCATGTAGACCGGCCCGTAGCTCGAGCCGCCACCGCCGCCTCCTCCGCCCAGGCCGTAGCACTCGCTTCCGGCGGCGCCGCCGCCGCCCCGGTAGCCGCCGCCGCCACCGCCGCCACCACCACCACCGAAGCCGTAGCTGCTCGCGGCGCCGTTGCCGCCGGCCCCGCCGACGCCGTCGGCGCCCTTGGCGCCGTTGCCCGCCGCGGTGCATCCTGTGGCGGCCGTCCTCGCGCGCCCGCCGTCGCCTGGATAGAGGTCGCTGCCGCCTTCGCCGGCCCACGCGCCGCCCTGTCCGTCGGCGCCAACCGCACCGCCCGGGTAGTACGTCCGCTCCTCCAGGGTCTGGCCGTAGCCGCCACCGCCGCCCGCGACCATCATGCGCGCTATCAAGCGGGCAGCTGAGCGTCGCGGCACACGCTCCGGAGCGGATGTCGGAAGCGCCGCCACCGCCACCGCCGTCGCGTATCACCGCGTATCCGTTGCCGGACGTGCCTCCGCTCCCACCGGCCCCGCCGCCGTTGTAGCCGCCGAGGGTCCTGAAGCCGGCACCGCCCACGGTGACCTGCAGGAACCCGCCAGGCGTCACCGGCACCGCGGCCTGGATCAGATCGCCGTTCCCGCCGCTCGTCTGGTCGAACTCGTCGGGTTGGCCGTAGGCGAAGTGGCTTCGGTTGTAGAGCGCACCCTGACCGCCCGCCGCGGTGATCAGGACGGAGCGCACGCCGTTCGGCACCTCGAAGCGCTGGGGGGCGCCGGTCAGCGCGTATGCGCAGGTCGTCACGCCGTTGCTGTTGGTGTCGCAGTCGCCTGACGCCGCCTGCGCGCTTGTCGCGCTACCGAGCAGCAGCGCCGAACCCGCCACTGCGCCGGCCTTCTTGAACCCCCGAGCCATGAGCATTGCGCGAAGCTACGGCGCAACGGCCCGCTGCACCATTGGGGACGACCCCTAACACGGCCGCGGCGACGGCTGCTCGACAAGCTCGTGGCCGGGGTCGAGCGCGGCTGGCTCAGCGCGACCGTCGGTCCAGAGACGAGAGCGCGCAGACGGCAGGTAGGGATGGGAAGCCCGGGGCGGGCGGTGCGGCGACCGTTGATCCGCCTTAGCGGGCATTGGTCCGGGTTTGTCGGATCGTTGATCCGTTTCGGGGTCGCCTGGCGACCATTTGTCGGATCGGCGCGGTTTGCACCCGCCCCGTCGATGCCAACCGGCAGCGGCGTCGCTGCGCCGCAGCGCCACGCGCTGAGCGTGCTAACCGCCGGTGATCGCGGCGCGGGGTCTAGCGACAGCCGCCGGCCATGGCGGGCAGGATGACGAGCGTGTCGCCCTCCTTGACGCCCGTGTCCAGCCCGTCGAGGACGCGGACGTCCTCGTCGTTGAGGTACACGTTGACGTAGCGATTGAGCTGGCCCTCGCCGCTGAAGAGCTGCGACTCCGTGGCCGGGTGGTCGGACGCGAGCGAGCGCAGGACTTCGCCCACGTTGCCGCCTTCGGCCTGGACCTCTTTCTCGCCGCCGACCGAGGGCCGCAGGACCGGCGGGATCTTGACCTTTGCCATGTGCGTGACCCTAGCCAGCCGCGGCGCAGAACGCCTCGTAGTCGGGGAAGACGCCCATCTCCTCGTCGGAGATCTCGTCGGGCGCGCGCGAGCACACCGGGCACTCGGGGTCGCGGCGGACCTTGAGCTCCGTGAACGTCGCGCCGAGCGCCTCGTAGAGGAGCAGGCGGCCGATCAGCGGCTCGCCGGCGTCGATGATCAGCTTGACGACCTCGGTGGCCTGCAGCAGGCCCATCGTGCCGGGCAGCACGCCGAGCACGCCGTTGGCGCCGCAGGACGGGGCCAGCTCGGCCGGCGGCGGCACCGGGTAGAGGCAGCGGTAGCACGGGCCGTCGTAGGGCTTGAAGACCGACAGCTGGCCGTCGAAGCCGAGGATCGAGGCCGAGACGACCGGGATCTGCAGGCGGACGGTCGCGTCGTTGAGCAGGTAGCGCGTCGGGAAGTTGTCGACGCCGTCGACGATCACGTCGTAGCCCTCGATGATCTCCATGATGTTGGAGGCGTCCAGGCGCGTCTGGTACTTGACGACGTTGACGTCCGGGTTGAGGTCGTGGATGGCCGCCTCGGCGGAGTCGACCTTCGGCGTGCCGATGCCGTCCGTCGTGTGGATGACCTGGCGCTGGAGGTTGGAGAGGTCGACCACGTCGTCGTCGACGAGGCCGAGCGTGCCGACGCCGGCCGCGGCGAGGTACAGGGCGATCGGGCGAACCGAGGCCGCCGGCGCCGAGCAGCAGCACCTTGGCGTCGAGCAGCTTCTCCTGACCGACCTGGCCGATCTCGGGGACCAGCATGTGGCGCGAGTAGCGCTCGCGCTGCTCCTTGGTCATGTGCCGGGGGACGTCGACGGCGTAGCCGCGGTCCTTCCACAGCGTGTAGCCGCCGGTCATCGACTCGACGTTCGTGTAGCCGAGGTCGTCGCGCAGCGTGCGCGCGGCCAGCGCGGACCGGTTGCCGGAGGCGCAGTACAGGATCACGTGGGAGTCGCGGTCGGGCGCGGCACCCTCGATGCGCGACTCGAGATGACCGCGGGAGACGTGCTTGGCGCCGGGCAGGTGGCCGGCGTCCCACTCATCGGGTTCGCGGACGTCGACGATGACTGTGCCGTTCCCCATCCACTCCTGGACCTGGGACGGGTCCACCTCGACGATGTCGCTCTTGACGTTGCGGATGAATTCCGCGCCAGAGGGGCTCATGAAAGGACTATTCCTGATCGGGATTCCAAGACTTCACAAAGGATAGCGGGACTCGCGCCCACGCCGGGACGTGCCGATACGCATTCTGATGCGGTCACGCACGCTGCTCACGCAGGTCCTCGCCGTCAACGCCGTGTTGGTCGCGGTGACGGCTGCGCTCGCCGCCGTGCTGACCAAGGACCGGCTCGAGGAAGCGGCCACCGTGCCCGGCGTCAGCCTGCTCGTCGTCTCCGTCCTCGCGGTGATCCTCCTCAACTCGCTGCTGCTGCGCCACCGCCTGCAGCCGCTCACGGAGCTCGTCGAGACAATGGAGGCGATCGACCTGTCCAAGCCGGGCCTGCGCGCCTATCCGGACAAGCACGCCGCCAAGGAGGTCAAGTTCCTCACCAAGGGCCTCAACGAGATGCTCGAGCGCCTCGAGGAGGAGCGCCGCGCGGCCGGCCGCGCCGTCGTCCGCGGCCAGGAGCAGGAGCGCCAGAAGATCGCCCAGGACCTCCACGACGAGGTCAACCAGGCACTCACCGCGATCAAGCTGCGCCTGTCGGCCACGATGCACGACGCGCCCCTGGAGCTCGTCGCCGAGCTGCGCGAGACCAACAAGCTGGTCGACCGCGCCATGGACGAGCTGCTGCAGATCGCCCGCGCGCTGCGCCCCACCGCGCTCGACGACCACGGTCTGATCAGCGCGCTGCACTCGCAGGTCACCGACTTCGGCGAGCGGACCGGCATCCAGACCTGGTTCCACCGCCACGGCGAGCTCACCAACCTCTCCGACGAGGAGCAGCTCGTCATCTACCGCGTCACCCAGGAGTCGCTGTCCAACATCGCGCACCACGCGCAGGCCAACCACGTCCACGTCGACCTCTCCTTCACCGGCAACACGGTGCTCAAGGTCGCCGACGACGGCAACGGCTTCCAGGCGCTGGCCGCGAGCAAGAACGGCAAGCTGCGCGGCCGGCCCGGCGGGCTCGGCCTGAACGGCATGCGCGAGCGCGCGCTGCTCGTCGGCGGCGACCTCAACGTCTTCTCACGCCCCGGCCAGGGGACAACCGTCGAACTGATCATGGGATCAAAGTGAGGGCTTCAGGATGAACATCCTTATCGCCGACGACCACGGGATCGTGCGCGGCGGAATGCGGCTGCTGATCGATCGCCAGCCGGACATGCACGTCGTCGCAGAGGCGGTGGACGGCGTCGACGCGTTCGAGCAGGCGCTCAAGCACCGACCCGACCTCTGCATCCTCGACGTGTCGATGCCGCGGCTCACGGGCCTGCAGGCGGCGCGCCAGATCAAGGCGCACCTGCCCGAGACGCAGGTGCTGATCCTCTCGATGCACGACGACCAGCGCTACGTCTTCGACGCCCTGAAGGCCGGCGCGTCGGGCTACGTGCTCAAGCGCGACGTCGACGAGGCGCTGCTGGACGCCGTCCGCGCCGTGCACCGCGGCGAGGCGTTCGTCACCGACGCCGTCGAGCGCTCGATGATCCGCGCCTGGATGGCCGACTCGTCGGCCGGTCCGGAGGAGCCGCTGTCGCCGCGCGAGCAGGAGGTTCTCAAGCTGATCTCCGAGGCGCACACCAACAAGGAGATCGCCTCCACGCTGCACCTGGCCGAGAAGACGGTCGAGTCGCACCGGGCGAACATCCTGCGCAAGCTCGGCATGCGCGACCGCGTCGAACTGGTCCGGTACGCGATCCGCCGAGGGCTTCATCGAGGCCTGACGTTCCAAGGGGCCTGCCCCCTTGGAACACGTAGCCTCGACGGGGTGAACCAGCGCGTTCGCCTCGTCCTGATCGCCGTCGTCGCGATGGTGTTCGCCGGCTTCGCCGGCGCCTGGTTGGCCGCCGGAGACCGGGAGCTGGAACCGACACCGAGCGAGGCTTTCAGCGGCGCGATGCGCCCGCCCGGCGCGACGGTCCCGGAGTTCTCGCCTCGTCAACCAGGACGGCGAGCGCGTGACGCGCCCCGACGCGTCGCCAGTCGTCTACGCCTTCATCTACTCCCACTGCGAGGACACCTGCCCCTTGGAGGTCCAGCAGATCCGCGCGGCGCTCGACACGCTCGGGCCGTGACGTGCCGGTGCTCGGCGTCTCGGTCGACCCGGCCAACGACACGCCCGCAGCGCCCGCGCCTTCCTCGCCGACCAGCACATGACCGGGCGGATGGAGTTCCTGCTCGGCGACGCGGGACGGAGCTCGAGCCGCTGTGGGAGGCCTTCGGGATCGGCCCGCAGACCGACGCGCTCGAGCACAGCGCCGGGATCGTCCTCGCCAACGGCGACCGCCAGCGGATCGGCTTCTTGCCCGACTACCTGGACCCGGACGGCCTGGCGAGCGACCTCGAGCGCCTCAGCGGCTGACGGCGATCGTCAGCTTGCGCGCCGGTGAGGGCGCGTTGGTGATCGTCGCCCGGAGGCCCGCGCGGTTGCGCGCCTTCTCGAGCACGGGCACGTCGACCTTCGTGCTGCCGCCGCCGCGGATCACGTAGTCGGTCACGCCGAGCTGCGGGCCGCGGACGACGCCGGCACAGCCCGGGCCCGACGAGCACGTCAGGCGCAGGCGCAGCGCGCCCTTGCGCAGCGGCGCGGATGAGCGCACGGAAACGTTGGAGACGGCGGTGCCCCCGAACAGCCGGGCGAGCGCGAAACCCTGCGCCTCGCGCGCGCTGGCCGGCGGATGGTCGCCGACGACGACGATGCGGCCGTCGGCCTGCACGGCGAGCGGCGCGGGGCGAGTGCAGGCCGGCGTCGTTGAGGCCGGTGCTCGCGAAGGTCTTGTCGCGCTGGCCGCCCGCGTCGGTGCGCACGATGCGGTCGGGCTTGAGCGGGTCGTCGGCGTCGACGGCGAGGAGCAGGTTGCCCTCCGACGCCGGCTGCGGTCGAGAGCGGTCGCCGTCCCCGCCAGCCGGCCGAAGCCCGGCAGCGGGCCGAAACCGGTCGGTCCCGGGAAGTCCGTGTCCAGGACGCCGGCGGTGATGCGCGCGATCGCGGGCACCGTGGCGCCGTCCTCCTCCACGGTGCCGGTGGCGACCACGCCGGAGCCGAAGGGGGCGGTGACGAGCGCGGTGATGCGATCCAGGCCGAGGTCGGCCGTGGCGAACGTCGGGTCGGGCACGCCGGCCGCGTCGAAGCGGCGCAGGAGCGCTTTGGGCAGCGTGCCGCCGCCGGTGCACGTGCGCGCGATCGTCCCGCCGACGACGAGCGATCCGTCAGCGGACTCGACGATCCCGTTCGCCTGGGCGTCGCCGGGCGATGCAGGCGGAACCGTCGTCCTCGCGGGAGATCGGATCGATCAGGTAGCCACGCTCGGCGAAGGTCGGGTCGAGCGTTCCGGTCGCGGCGTCGAAGCGGGCGACGAAGGGCTCGGGGCCGGAGCGGCCGACGACGAGCAGCCGGCCGCGTCAGGTCCTGCGACACCTCGAGCGCCGCGGTGTCGACGGTCTCGTCGATCGGCTGCCGGAACGACCACAGGCGACGGCCGTCCGGCGCGTAGCGGGCGAGCAGGAGGACGGTGCGTCCGCCGGCGACCGTCGCGTTGCCGGCGACGATCACGCCGCCGTCGGGCCGCGCGAGCACGGCGGTGCCGGCCGACGAGGGTGCGTCGCCCAGGCCGAGCTGGTCCACGACGAAGCCGTTGTCGCCGAAGTCGCGGTCGGGCTTGCCGCCGGCGCGGTAGCGGGCGACGGCGAGCGCGCGGTTGCCCTCCTCGTCGGGCGCCGAGCCGGCGACCAGCAGTCCGACGCCCGGGACATTGGCGACGTCGCGCGCGCCGGCCACCGAACTGCCGGGCTCCACCAGCGGGCCGAGCCGCGAGAAGACCGCGCCGTCCGTGCCGAACGAGGCGTCGACGGCGCCCGGCCCGAGGGCGGCGGCACCCGCGGGCAGGACGAGGGCGAGCAGGAGCACGGCGAGGGACGTCCTCATGGAGCGGCCAAGATAGGGCGGCGGACTCAGCGCGAGGCGTCGGCGAGAGCGTCCTGGGCCGCGTCCTCGCGGTCCTGCGCGGCCCGGTAGGCCGCGTACTGGGCGCCACCGCCCGCAGACGCCACTCGCGGTAGGCCGCCTCGGCCTCCTCGTGCGCGTCGCTCCAGGCGGTGTAGAGCTCCCAGTCCGAGCTGATCCGGTGCAGGACGAGTTCCCGGGTGTCCGGGACCTGGTCCAGCAGATCTTTGAGCTCGTGGGCACTCATCTCAGGTGTCGTGTCGGTTCGGGAAGCAGGTCTCTTGACCTTCTCCCTCGTTACGTGCGCAAACCCACCAGCGGATGTGATGTTGCGCTCAGAAGCTGTGCTGCGGCTGTCAGAGGAGCTGAGAGTGCGTCCTGCGCAGCGTCCGCCCGGTCCGCTGCGGCGATGAACACCGCGTAGGAATCGGCGCCGGGCGTCGTGGCCCAGGCGTCGTAGGCGAGGTTCGCCTCGGCCTGCGCGATCGTCCACAGTGCGAACAGCTCCGACGGTGCGGGCGGTTCGATGACCGGCTGCGTGAAGCGGCCGGTGGTGGATGCGGGCGAGGGTCGACGGAGGACACTGTGACCGTGCTTACCCGCGTTGCCGCGTCGTCAGACTTCTTCGCGGCGGCGCCGGTTGTCCTTCAACCGGACCACGAGCAGCCAGCCGACCAGGACGACGACCGGGGCTGCATAGGCGACCGAGGCGAGCCAGTGGCCGGCGTGCGCGAATGGGACGCTCATCCGTTGCTCACCGACAGTAGCCAGAGCCCCAGGCAGGTGAAGGCGACCATGACGACGAGCATCACCTGCTGCGAGCGGATCGGCTTGCGCGGGCGGACCCGTACGCGGTCAGCGCGCGGTCGTGGGCGAGCACGAGCCCGAGCACGTGCCCGGTGACGAGCGTCGTGACCTGCACGTACCAGATGGCGGTCGCAGAGACGATGCCGTAGTCGATGGTCGAGTCGGCCGTCCCGAAGAGGTCGCTGCCCTCGCCGAGGGGGTCCGAGGCCAGCCGGGCGAGGTCCTGGCCGTTGTAGGCGAGCAGCGAGAAGTAATGGGCGATGACGTACGCGGCCGCGATCGGGATCAGCGCGTGCGCGAAGGCGCGCGACCGCGAGGCCAGCCCCGTCACGCGCGGCATGCCGGCGACGCCCGCGGCGTAGACCCCGGCGATGAAGGCGATGGTCCCGGCCAGGCAGATCGTGAAGGCCAGCTCGAGCGCCGCGCCCTTGGAGAGGCCGATGCCGGTGCCGGCGTCCTGCAGCGGGCCGAGCAGGCTGCTGATCAGCGGGCCCTCCTTGGCCCCGTCGAACGCGGTGGTGGCGATCGCCATGCAGACGAGCGCGACCGTGCCGGGCGGGGTGGTCAGGCCGGTCGCGCCGACGCCGGGCGCGCGCAGCGCGAGGCGGCCGTCCGGACGGCGCGTCACCGGCGACAGGCGGGCGAAGAGGCCGAAGTAGACGCCGAACGCGTCGCCGTTGCGCGTCCACGTCTCGACGCCGTAGAGGCCCATGCCGACGAGCTGGATGGCGAAGTACGCGAGGGCGAGAACGGCGAGCCACTGCGGGTCGCGACCGTTGCCCCAGCACAGCTCGACGAACGCGAAGGCGACGCAGACCCGCGACGGCCGGCCAGCGGCCGAGGCGCTCGGGGTACGGCAGCGGCTCGGTCACCTCGGGGTCGCCGACGCGGCGCATGATGGTGCCGGTCACGCGACCGATCGCCCGCCACGGCGACAGCAACCGGAAGACGTCGCCGAACACCAGCGAAAGGACCGGAATGCCGACCCAGAACCCGACGTACACGAGCGTCGGCAGCAGGTTGTCGCCCTCGATGTCCGTGCCCGCGAGCCCGGCGTAGACCCCGGCGACGAACACCGTGACACCGATCGCGCCGAGCACCACGTCGATGACGCGCGGCAACGGGATCCAGGGCCGCTCGCCGGGCGCCTCCAGCCGGGCGGACCGCCAGCCGACGGCGAGGGTGACGAAGGAGACGACGAGCACCAGCGCCGCGGCGACGCCGAACAACTCGGCCGGGATCGGCAGATCCGCCCGGCCGACGATGCCGTGCCCGAAGACGAACGGGATCATCGGTGCCTAGGGATTCACGCGGAGCTCGACGATCTCCGTGGCGGAGTCCTCGAGCTCGATCTCGATGACGCCGGTGATCGTCGCCTCGAAGGAGATGCGCGCCTTCTTGCCCGGCTCGAGGTCGGTCATCAGGTCGTACGCGTGCACGTGGACCTCCTCCGGGACGTCTGAGATGACGTCGAAGGTGACCTTGTCGCCCTTGTCGACCTCGATGTCCTGGAGGCCGTCGACGAGTTCGCCGCCCTCGAAGCGGATGAGCGGGACGGGCTCGGGGGTCGGCTTGGGCTTCGGCGTCGCCTCGGCCTTGGGCTCGGTTGCCGTGGGCGTGGCCGTGGCCCCGCGCTCGGGTTGGTCATCACCGCCGGACGTGGCGACGATGATCACGATGGCCACCACGGCGATGACGGCGGCGATGGCGAGGTTGACAAGGCGCTGACGGCTGCTCACGCCGCGCCATGGTAGGAACGGACCCCGCCCGCCTCCTAAAGAGACGGGCGGGGATGCGCGTTCAGGCTGCTGCTAGGAGCAGGGAGCGGTGGCGGTCGCCACCAGCTCTGCGGCGTTGTTCGGGATGGCCTTGACCGAGCCCTCGTGCTGGCCGCCGGAGCAGCCGATCAGCGAAGCGAAGGGACCGTTGACCTTCTTCTTGATCTTCTTGGTCTTCGTCTTGCCGTTCTTCTTGATCTTCTTCTTGATCGTCTTGGTCTTCTTCACGGTGGCCGAGATGCCCGGCTGCTTGCCGAGGTCCGCCGTCACCGAGGTGACGTAGGAGAAGAGGCCGGGGACCGGCTGCTGGACGTTCGTCCGGGATGTCGAACGCGACGACCTGGCCGCTGATGGTGGCCGGGAACGCGACGTTGGTGACGTTCGAGGTCAGCGACAGCGTCAGTTCCTTCGGGCCGGCCACGTAGACCTTGACCAGGAAATCGATCTGCGACGCGGCGGGGCCGGAGCCGAGGTAGGCCGTGGCGGCACCGGTGCCGACCTGCGAACCCTTGCTCTTGCCCTCGGGCACACGGACTCGCCGGAGGCGTTGACCGCATCAGCGGAGCAGGTCGGGAAGCCCTTGCCGCTCAGCTTGATGTTCTTCGGGATCGTGTACTCGATCCGCGCGCAGCGACGTGTTCGAGTCCTTGTTGACGTTGAACACGTTGACCAGGCGCGCGTTGGCGGGCTTCTTCTTGGTGCCGGCCTTGCTCGGGGTCACTTGAAGGGAGCCGTCGATGGTGGCGGGAACCTGCGCGAATGCAACTGCGGAAAGGGCGAACGCGGTCAGAACCGCGAGCCCGGCGATAGCGAGCTTCTTCAACTTGTGTCTCCTCCTCGGAATGGGACTGGGGTACTTGAAGGCTGTAACACAGGCGGAGCCCTCAAAGTGCGCGGAGGCCGATGCTAGCGTCGAACCCGGCATGCGCCCGCTTTCCAGCGAGATAACGGTGCCGCCTTTTCCGCGCGAATCGGCCTGGCTCAACACCGTTGCGCTGCGGGCCGACCAGCAGCGAGGAAGGCCGGTGCTGATCGAGTTCTGGGACTTCTGTCGCATCAACTCAC
Source organism: uncultured Solirubrobacteraceae bacterium (assembly GCA_963759945.1). Lineage (GTDB taxonomy): Bacteria > Actinomycetota > Thermoleophilia > Solirubrobacterales > Solirubrobacteraceae > DATLGB01. Next base: position 126,817 of record CAVXBH010000011.1, read on the forward strand.
TGCGAACCATGCCCTACCTCAAGGCCTGGCATGCGCGCTACGCCGAACATGGCCTGCGGGTGGTCGGCGTCCATACCGGTGGCTTCGCGTGCTCGCGTGAACCCGAGGCGATCGAGCGCGCCGTCGAGCGCCTCGGCATCGAGTATCCGGTGCTGATCGACTCCGAGCTCGAGGTCTGGGACCAGTACGGCAACCGCGGCTGGCCGGGGCGATATCTGTGGGGCCCGGACGGCCGGCTCGTGTCGCTGCACTACGGCGAGGGCGCCTACGCGGAGACCGAGCGCGACATCGCGGCGCTGCTCGAGCTCGGTGAAGTCGAGCCGGTGGCGCCCGTCCGCCCCGAGGACGCGCCGGGCGTCGAGCTGCCCGCCCAGACCGACGACGTCAGCGGGCTGCACACAGGCCGGTACGAGGCCGGTGGCGTGCACCTCGTCTGCACGGGTACCGGCACCGTGACCGACGGCGCTGCCGAGATCGTGGTTGACGGCTGCGGGTGCTACACGCTGCTCGAACATCCGCACCACACCGAGGCGGTGCTCGACGTGGCCGTCACAGGCGACGTCGAAGTGCTGGCGACCTGCTTCACGCCGGCGCCCGCGGCGGCCTGAGCTCGTCGTGACCGCGATCTGACAGCAGCCGCTCGAGCACGGGCGGACCGCTGTCTTCGACCCGCACCGCGATGCCCGGCCAGTACGGTCCGGCGCCCGTCCTGCGTGGCAGGAAGTGCGGCTGGTAGACCCAGCTGCCCGTATTGACCAGTCGGGTCCCGGCATCTGACTCCACTCGGACTCGTCGTCGCCCGGCCATGGCCCGGAGCGATGGGTGTGGCCGAAGATCACGTACGGATGGGTGACGCCGAGCCGGGTCAGCGCCTCCCCGATCCCCTCGAGGCTGCCGCGCCGCAGCGCCGCGCCCGACAGCTCGGGGCGCAGCGGACCGAGCCCGGCGCGCTGGAGGACGGCAACCGCGCCGCGCAGGCCGGCCAGCATCGCGAGCGCCCGCACGGGCCGCTCCCGCCGCCCCGGGCCGGCGAGCATCCGCCAGACGCTCACCGAGCCGCGCGACCCGGCGCGGACGGCGGCGGCGTTCGATCGCTGCGCCAGCGCGAACATCCACGCGTACAGCGGCGCGAGCACCGCCTCGCAGTCGTCCGTCGTCAGGGCGCCCTCGGGCAGCGGGGCGAGCAGCCGCGCCATCATCCCGGCCGCGAGGCGCTCGATCGTCGGAACCGGCGTGAAGAGGTCGAGGTAGTGACCGTGGATGGCGTAGACGTCGTCGCGCAGGTAGACGCCGGGATAGGAGAAGGTCAGCTTCGCGGGCCGCGCCGCCTTCGCGAGCCGATCGGCGATGGGCCCGGCGATCGCGGGTTCGATCGCTTGCGCGAAGCCGAGGGGCTCGGCCTGTTCGAGATGCTGCTCGATCCAGCCCGAGAGCAGGTTGTGATCGTGATTGCCGCCCGTGACGACGATCTCGCCCTCCGCACCAAGTGCCGCGCCGAGGTCAGCGAACACCGGTTCCGCGATCGCCGCCACCTCGTGGATGGGCACCTCGCGCAGCTCGAGCGCGTCCCCCAGGATGACCAGGCGGGTGATGTCGTCAGCCCGCAGGCGATCGGTCAGGGCGGCGCGCAGCTCGGGGCGGCGCAGCAGGTCCACCTCGCCTGCAGCGCCGAGGTGCAGGTCGGAGACGACAAGCGTGGCCACTGGGATGGGAAGGTATCCAGATGCTCGACGGGATCCTGGTCGCCGACTTCTCACGCGTGCTCGCGGGCCCGTACGCGACGATGCTGCTCGGCGACCTCGGCGCGGACGTCGTCAAGGTGGAGCGCCCGGAGACGGGGGACGACACGCGCCAGTGGGGTCCCCCCTGGCAGGGAGAGGAAGCGACGTACTTCCTCGGGCTCAATCGCAACAAGCGCTCCGTGGTGCTCGACCTCGGCGACGAGGACGACCGGGCACTCGCGCGCGAGCTGTGCATGCGCGCCGACGTGCTCGTCGAGAGCTTCCGTCCTGGACTGATGGCCTCCTGGGGTCTCGACGGAGACAGCATCCGCGCCGCGGGCAACGCGAAGCTCGTCTCCTGCTCGGTGACCGCCTTCGGGGCGCAGAACGCGACGTTGCCGGGCTACGACTTCCTCGCCCAGGCGGTCGGCGGCCTCATGCACGTCACCGGCGAGGAGGACGGGCGCCCGCTGAAGGTCGGCTCCGCCGTGGTCGACCTCGTCTGCGGGCTGCTGTCGGCGGTCGGGATCCTCGGGGCGCTGCACGCCGGCGGTGGCCGCCACGTCGAGACCTCGCTGATGGACGCTGCCCTCGCCAGCCTGCTCAATCAGGGCTCCGCGTGGGTGATGGGGGGACAGTCCCCCTCCCGGCTGGGCAACCGCCACCCGAGCATCGTTCCCTACGAGACCTTCGAGACGGCCGATCGGCCGATCGCGCTCGCCGTCGGCAACGACCGGCTGTTCGCGCGGCTTTGCGAGGCGCTGGCGATCGACCCCGAGCCCGGCTGGGCGACGTCGGCCGGCCGCGTCGCCGATCGGGAGGCCATCGCCGCGCGGCTCGGGTCCGCCTTCGCTCAGCGTCCCTGCGCCGACTGGGTCGCGCTGCTGCAGGAGCGCGGCGTGCCCGCCGGCCCGGTCAACGACGTGCCGGAGGCGTGGGCGCTGGCCGAGGCGCTCGGCCTGGAGCCGATCGCCGACGGCATCCCGGCGCCGCCGATGCGCGTCGACGGGTCACGCCCGCCGGTGCGCCTGCCGCCGCCCGCGCTCGACGAGCACGGGGACGCGATCAGGCGCTGGCTGCGGCAGTCAAGGCCTGGCGAATCGTCTTCGGGAGCATGAAGCGGACGTCCTCCCTGAGGACCTCCAGCTCCGAGACGTCCTCCGTACCGCGCTCGCGGAAGAAGGCCACCAGTCGCTGGACCAGGCCCTCGGGGGCGCTGGCGCCCGACGTGATGCCGACGACGCCGGCACCCTCGAGCCACTCCTCCTGCACCTGCGACTCGTTGTCGATCAGGTGCGCCTCCGCGCCGAGGTCGCGGGCGACGTCGACGAGGCGCTGGGAGTTGGACGAGTTCTGCGAGCCGATCACGAGCACGAGGTCGCACTGCACCGCCATCGCCTTGACGGCGGACTGACGGTTGGTGGTCGCGTAACAGATGTCGTCGGTGCGAGGCCCGGTGATGGCCGGGAACTTCTCGCGCAGGCGGACGATGATCGCCTTGGTCTCGTCGACCGAGAGCGTGGTCTGGGAGATGTAGGCGACACGGCCGGGATCGGCGACCTCGAGCGCGTCGACGTCGGCCTCGGTCTCGACCAGCACGATGTGGTCGGGCGCCTCCCCCATCGTGCCCTCGACCTCCTCGTGGCCGGCGTGGCCGATGAGAACGATCGTGTAGCCCTCGCCGGCGAACTTGACGGCCTCGCGATGGACCTTGGTGACGAGCGGACAGGTCGCGTCGATCGTCTGCAGGCCGCGGCGCTCGGCGTCCGCGTGCACCTCCGGCGAGACGCCGTGGGCGGAGAAGACGGTGACGGCGCCCTCGGGGATCGAGTCGTCGAGCTCGTCGATGAACATCGCGCCGCGCTCGCGCAGCTCCTCCACGACGTGCTTGTTGTGCACGATCTCCTTGCGGACGTACACGGGCGGGCCGTAGAGCTCGAGCGCGCGCTCGACCGTCTGGACGGCGCGGTCGACGCCCGCGCAGTACCCGCGCGGGGCGGCCAGGATCAGCTTCTCGGGGGCGGCGGACACTGCCTTTCAGTGTAGGTAGGGTCCGATCGCATGAGCCAGGCCCACGGAGACCGGCTGACCGCGGTGGACGCCTCGTTCCTCGCTCAAGAGGGCGACGCGTCGCACATGCACATCGGCGCGTTGACGATCTTCGAGGGTCCGGCGCCCGCGTACGAGGACTTCAGCGCGCACATCCGCAGCCGGCTGCACCTCGTTCCCCGCTACCGGCAGCGGCTCGCCTTCCCGCCGCTCGAGACGGGTCGGCCGCTGTGGGTCGACGACTCGAGCTTCAACCTGGACTTCCACGTGCGGCACTCCGCGCTGCCGGCGCCGGGCTCGGAGCAGCAGCTGCGCGCGCTCGCCGCCCGGGTCTTCTCCCAGCGCCTGGACCGGGCGAAGCCGCTGTGGCTGCTGCACCTCGTCGAAGGACTCGAGGAGGGACGCTTCGCGCTCATCTCAAAGACCCATCACGCACTCGTCGACGGCGTGTCGGGCGTGGATCTGGCGACGGTGATCTTCGACCTCGCTCCCGAGCCCTCGGAGTCCGTCGCGCTCGACCATCCGGCGCGCGAATGGGTGCCGGAGCGCTCGCCCTCGGCGGCCGACATGGCGGCGCGCGGCGTGCGCGCGCTCGTGCGCACCCCGTTCGAGCTGGCGGGGCGCGCGGCGGGCGCCGCGGCAAAACCCCAGGCTGCGGCGGATGCGGCGCGCGAGGCGGCGGAGGGCATCGGCGAGCTCGTCTGGGCCGGGCTGAACCCGGCGCCGCCGACCCCGTTCAACGCGCCGATCGGCCCGCACCGGCGCTTCGAGGTCGTGCGCTGCGAGCTGAGCGACTTCAAGAAGGTCAAGGACGTCTTCGGCGCGACGGTCAACGACGTCGTGCTGACGGTCGTGGCCGGCGCCCTGCGCCGCTGGCTGCGCGGGCGCGGTGCGCGCACCGAGGGCCTGGAGCTGCGGGCGCTCGTCCCCGTCTCCATCCGCGCCAAGGACGATCACGGCTCCCTGGGCAATCGCATCGCGGTGATGCGCGGGCCGCTGCCGGTCTACATCGAGGATCCGGTCGCGCGGCTGCGCGTCGTCAAGGCGGCGATGGACGGCCTCAAGGAGTCCAAGCAGGCGGTCGGCGCCGAGGTGCTCGCCGGCGTGCAGCAGTTCGCGCCGCCGACCGTGCTCGCACAGGCGTCGCGGCTGAACTTCTCGACGCGGCTGTTCAACCTGATCGTCACCAACGTCCCCGGGCCGCAGTTCCCGCTCTACGTGCTCGGGCGCCGCCTCCAGGATCTCTTCCCGATCGCCTTCCTGCCGGAGGACCACGGCCTGGCGATCGCGATCATGTCCTACGACGGCGGCCTCGACTTCGGCCTGCTCGGCGACTACGACGTGCTGTACGACCTCGACGTGCTCGGCGAGCACTTCGAGGCGTCACTGGCGGAGCTGGTAGCGGCGGCTAGTAGCCGAGTGCGAACTTCGCGTCCTCGGACATCTTCTCCGGCGTCCACGGCGGAGTGAAGACCATCTCGGGGACGACGCTCTCGACGCCGTCGAGCTCGGAGACGAACTCGATGATCTGCTCGGAGACCTGCGGGCCGATCGGGCAGGCGGGCGTGGTGAGCGTGAAGGTGACCTTCACGTCGGCGCCCGCGACCTCCACGGCGTAGATAAGTCCGAGTTCCACGAAGTCGAGCCCGAGCTCGGGATCGATGACGTTCGTGAGCGCTTCGGTGATCTCTTCTTCGTCGACCATTGCGTAAGGGAGGCTAGTCACGTAGGTTGCCGGGATCGTTTCCTTCGACGCCCAGCGGTCGGTGCTCACTGTCTCCGGAGAGGAGGATCGCGTGACGTCGGGCCGGCGCCGTCAGGCGCTCTCGAAGGCACTCGCGGCCAAGGTGGATGTCGTGGTCGACCTCCGCGAGCTGACCTTCGCCGACTCGTCGCTGATGCTCGACCTCGCGGTCCTCGCGCGGCGGCTGCGCTCCGAGGGTCGCCAGTTGCTTCTGGACGCTCCGCAGCCGCACATCCGCCGGCTCATCGAGCTGGCCGGGCTCGACCGCCAGCCCGCCGTCGCGCTGGCTTAGCCTGCAGGGGGCATCATGCCCCTCTTGGTCCTGCTGTTCCTCGTCGTCCCGATCGCGGAGCTCTACGTGATCATCCAGGTCGGGCAGGCGATCGGCGTGCTGCCGACGCTCGCGATCCTGATCGTCGACTCGCTGATCGGCTCGTGGCTGCTGCGATCGCAGGGTCGCTTGGCCTGGCGGCGGTTCTCCGAGACGCTGGCCGCGGGCCGGCCGCCGGCGCGGGAGGTCATCGACGGCGGCCTGATCCTGCTCGGCGGCGCGTTCCTGCTGACCCCTGGCTTCCTCAGCGACTGCTCGGGCTCGCGCTGCTGCTGCCGCCCTCGCGAGCGGTGGTGCGCCGAGTGTTGGCGCGGCGCCTGACCGGGCGGATGACCGCATCGATGACAGCGGCGCTACGACGTCGAGGGAAAGGCCCGTGACGTCCCCCGCTGAGGCGCTCACCTTCGCCTTCGCGGACGCGCGGGCCGGCTGGTACGGCTGGGCGCGCCTGGCTGCCGACCGCTCGCTGGCGGTCCTGCTGCAGCGAGGGCGGTGAGGTGCTGGCCGGCGGCGAGGATCTGCGCATCTCCGAGACCGGAGGTCGCCTGGGAGGAGTTCGAGGCGACGCTCGAGGTGGCCGGTGCTCCCGTCGAGCGCCGCGGCGGGCCGCCCGGCGTCGAGCAGCTCGTGCGCGTTCGCGGCTCCGTGCGCGGCGAGCCGATCGACGCGCTCGGCCAGCTCGGCCACACCGGCGGCGAGACCGACCTCTCCGGGCTCTCGCTCGTGCGGAGCGTCGCGGCCTGGCTCGACGACGGCGAGGCGATCGTGCTCGAGTCCGAGCGTCCGACCAAGGCGAAGGGCCACGGGGAAGAAGCGCTGTGGGCGACGCTCGTCGAACGCGGTGAGCCGGTCGCCGTCCAGGACGCGCGGCTGTCGACCACCTACGACGGTGAAGGCCATCAGCGCCGCGCCGGCCTCGAGCTGTGGATGACCGAGGAGGCCGGCTACCCGGTCCGGGCGGCGGGCGAGGTCGTGTGCGGGACCTCCGTCGACCTCGGCGAGCTCACGCTCGACCTCGCGTTCCTGCGCTGGCACTCCGGCGGCGCGATCGGCACCGGCCGCTACGACGTGCTGCGCAAGCGCGACTAGTTGTCCGAGCCCAGGCGGTCCCAGAGGTACAGCTCGAGTGCTTCCTCGAGCAGCTCGGAGCAGCGCTCGGGGCTGAGCCAGGGCAGCACCGTCTCCAGCGCCTGATCGACGCCGACGCCGCTCGCGAACGCCTCTTCGCCGCGGAAGCCGGCAGCGATCTTCAGCGCTTCGCGACGGGCGTCTGATTCGAGCGCCGGGTACGCGCCGAGCAGGAAGTCGCAGTTGGCGATCGGCTGACCGACCTCCATCGACGCGTGCCAGGCGGCAAGCATCGAGAGGTCGTGCTCATCGAGGTCGGCGACGGCCTTCGCGTAGTGCGCGGGGAGCTCCTCGTCGGGGATCTCGTCGACCCACGCACGGACGAGTTCACCGAGGAGCTGGTGCCGCGCCTCTCGGCCGACCGAGTCGGCGATGACGCGGACCGCGTCGCGGGGCTCGATGAAGCAGAGGGGCATGGGTGGTCTCTCGCTCTCGCGTCGGTGCAGACAGCCGGACGCCGCGTAACGTAGATGCGGTGCCGGACGGAAAGGCGGCGGTGCTCTGGGGCACCGACCACGAGGAGCTCGATGAGATCGCCGTCGCGCCGGCAGGCCCGCATGCGGCGATCGCGAACACTCGCGGTCGCTACCCGAAGGCCTACCGCTTCCTCGATCCCAACGAGGACTCGGTCGCCGCGGTCGTCGGCGACAACGCGACGCTGATCGTCTGCGCGGACGGCCACAACGGCTCCCTCGCGCCCAACGCCGCGGTCGAAGAGACGCTGAGCGCGTTCGGTGTCGACCCGCCGGCGACGCTGTCCGACGACGGGTGGCTCGACCTCTTCCAACGCGTCAACGACGCGGTCCTCGCACGCAAGGGCATCGGGTCGGAGCAGCCGGCCTCCAACACCGTGCTCGTCGTCGCGCTCGTCTCCCCCGGCCGCTTGAGCTGGGGCGCGATCGGCGACGGCGCGCTCGTCGTCTGCCGGCCCGGCGCCCAGCGCGGCCGCCAGCTCAACCGTGAGGCGATGCGCTTCATCGGCCATCCCATGAACCGCCGGGCGCTGAAGAACACCGTCGGCCGCGGCACCCTCGGCCTCGCACCGGACGAGTGGGTCATCGCCGTCACGGACGGCCTCTCCGAGTTCGTCGCTCCCCTGCGCCCTGCCGACGTCGTTCCCCGCGTCCTCGCCACCGCGGACCCAAGCACCGCCGAAGCCGCTGCCCACGCCCTCGTCGACACCGCCTGCTCCGCCGGCGCCGGCGACAACGTCGCCACCGCCATCGTCGCCCCCACATAAAGGGATGGAGTCTCGGCACCGGACACGTGTCCGGTGCCGAGACTCCATCCCTTTAGGTTGACGATTGTTCGGAACAATGGAACACTGCCGGGATGGTCGAGCGGAGCAGCCTTCCCGAGCAGGTCTTCCGTGAGCTGGCGGAGGCAGTGCTGGACGGGCGGTACGCGGCGGGTGAGCGGTTGCCGCCGCAGCGGGCGCTGGCCGCGGAGCTGGGCGTCAACATGGCGTCGCTGCGGGAGGGCGTGAAGCGGCTCGAGCAGTTGCGGCTCGTGGAAGTGCGTCACGGCGACGCGATGCGGGTGACGGACTGGCGGGCGAGCGGTGGGCTCGACGTGCTCGCGTACGCGGCGACCGCGTTCACCGAGCCGCTGTTCGAGGCGCGGCGGCTGCTGCTGCGCGAGGCGGCGGGGCTGGCCGCGGCGCGGCGCGACGAGGCGCAGGCCGCGCAGCTGGGCGCGCTGGCGGCGGCGTTCGCCGTGGCGGAGGATCCCGCAGACCGGTGGACCTCGCGTTCATGGCGGCCGTCATCGACGCTGCCGGCAACCTGGTCTTCACGCTGATCGTGAACTCGATCCGCGAGCTGTACCTGCAGCAGCTCGACGCATTCACGGCCGATCGTCGCCGACCGCGACGGGCTCGCGCCGCGTGTACGTGGCGGTCGCCGAGGCGATCCGCGCCGGTGACGCCGACGCGGCCTCCGCGGCGATGGACGTGCTGGCGGGCATCCAGGAGGAGGCGATGCGATCGTGACCGCTCGCGAGCGGCGGGCGTTCGCCCGGCTGGTCGAGATCGTCTGCGCGCCGCTGCCTCCCCTGCCGCCCGTGGCCGACACGGACGCGGTTGCGTCCTTCGAGCGCTGGATGGCCGCGGCCCCGCGCCTGAATCGCATCGGCGCCCGCGCGGCGCTGCTGCTCGCGGGTGAGCGCGTCGGTCGCGCTCGAGCCCCTCCGCGCCGCGGCAGCCGTCAGCTACTACGGCGACCCGCGCGTCGCGAGGGCGGTCGGCTATGCGCGTTGAGCGGGCCGACGTCTGCGTGATCGGCACGGGCGCCGGCGGCGCTCCCGTCGCCCGCGCGCTCGCGGAGGCGGGCGCGAAGGTCGTCGTCCTCGAGGAGGGCGTCCCGCACTCGACCGCCGAGATGAACGGCGTGCCCCGCGACATGATGGGCCGCCTGTACCGGGACGCCGGGCAGACCGCGACGATCGGCACGCCGCCGATCGTCCTGCCGCTCGGCAAGACCGTCGGCGGCACCGACGCTCGTCAACAGCGGCACCTGCTTCCGCGCGCCCGACAAGGTCCGCGACCGCTGGCGCACACAGCTCGGCCTCGACCTCGAGGACCGCCACTTCGCCCGCGTGGAGAAGGAGATCAACGTCACGCGCGTGACGCCCGACATCGCCGGCAACAACGCGCTGGTCGCGCAGCGGGGCGCCGAGGCGCTCGGCTGGTCCGGCCGCTTCCTGGACCGCAACGCGCGCGGCTGCAAGGGCTCGGGCGTCTGCGCCTTCGGCTGCCCGACCGGCGCCAAGCAGCACACGGGCCAGACCTACATGAAGTGGGCGCAGGAGGCCGGCGCGCAACTGCACAGCGGCACGAAGGTCCGCCGCGTCGAGGGCCGGACCGTGATGGCGGACGGCCTGCGCGTCGACGCGGACCGGATCGTCGTCGCCACCGGGCACGCTGCACACCCCGGGCTGCTGCGGCGCAGCGGGGTCCGCCACCCCGAGCTCGGGCGCAACCTCTCCATCCACCCCGCCACCGCCGCGTGGGCGCTGATGGACGAGGAGGTCGACATGGGCCGCGGCGTCCCGCAGTCCTACTGCGTCGACGAGTTCGCCGACGAGGGCATCCTCTTCGAGGGCGTCGCCGGCCCGCCCGACTACATGGCGATGGCCGTCCCCTACGTCGGCGCGCGCCACCGCGAGCTGATGCTCGCGCTACCGCAACGTCGCGCAGTTCGGCCTGATGGTCTCCGACACGAGCCGCGGCCGGATCTGGCCGCGCCCGCCATCGCTCGTCCGCTACGACCTCAACCGCCACGACGCCGACACCGTCGTGAAGGGCCTCGAGCGCCTCGTCGAGCTGCTGTTCGCCGCCGGCGCGCGCAAGGTCTACGTCCCCATCGCCGGCCTCGGCGAGCTCGACCGGCCGACGGCGCTCGCGCGCCCGCCGCCGCGACCTCAAGCTGATGGCCTTCCACCCGCTCGGCACCGCTCGCGCCGGCCACGGCGGCGTGCTCGACGCAGACCTGCGCGTCCGCGGCCGCGACCACCTCTACGTCTGCGACGGCAGCGCGGTCCCGACCGCGCTCGGCGTCAACCCGCAGCTGACCATCATGGCCCTCGCCGACCGACTGGGAGAACATCTGTGTCGTTCCTGATCGACCCGCCGTGGCTCTACGCCAACGGCCGCATCGCCGCCGCGCTCCCCGAGCAAGCGCAGAAACCGCTCACCGCCGGCACGCTGACGGTGTTCCTGGTGACGCAGCATCTCGCTGTACTTCAACCTCGGCTGGACGCGCTGGATCTGGCGCCTCTGCCGCGCCGACGACGGGCGCGACTGGATGCTCAACTCCGGCGTCTTCAACTTCGACCATCGCGACGCCGGCCCGCCGCACGCACGCGGCCAGCGCCCTCCTGTTCGCGACCTACCCGGTGTGGATGTGGCTGGGCCTCAGGCACGGCAAGACCTCCTGACGACGCGCTTCCCCTTCCCCGGGGGCGGCTACGAGTCGGTGTACCTGCGGGCGGTCGATCCGGACGACCGCCGCGGCCTGTGGCTGCGCCACACCGTCCATCAGGCCCCGGGACACGACCCCGTCGGCTCCGTGTGGGCCGTCGCGTTCGGGGACGGAAGCCGCCGCGCGCGCCACAAGGTGTCCGATCGCGTCGCGCCGGGCTGGATCCGCGTCGGCGACGTCTCGGCGATCGGACCGGACGGCGTCACGGGAGAGCATCGCCGACCTCACCTGGGAGGCGGTGGACGGCGAGCCGCTGCAGCATCTCCCCCGCGAGTGGATGTACCGCGCGCCGCTGCCGCGCACGAAGTCCTCGAGCCCGCTGCCCGCCCTGCGCCTGAGCGGCACGGCGATGGGCCTCGAGCTCGACGGCTGGCACGGCATGCTCGGCCACAACTGGGGCTCCCAGCACGCCGAGCGCTGGATCTGGCTCAACGGCCACGCATTCGAGGACGCGGACGGCGCGTGGCTGGACGTCGTCGTCGGCCGGGTGAGGGTCGGCCCGCTGATCACGCCGTGGACCGCGTTCGGGACGCTCAGCGTCGACGGCGTGCGCCGCCGGGTGGACGGCCGCGCGAAGGTGACCGAGGACCCGCTCGGCGCCCACCTCGAGATCGGCGGCATAACCGTCGACGTTCGCTCGCCGAAGGAGGACGTCGTGGTCTGGCGCTATGCCGGATCCGGACGGCTCCGAGCACAACACGGCCAACGGATCGATCGCCACGCTGACGGTCACCGCCGACGGCCGCCGCCTCCACACGGAGCACGGCGGCGTCTACGAGCTCGGCATGCGCGAGACCGCCCACGGCCTCGACGTCCTGCCCTTCACGGACCCCTGAATCAGCGGACCAGGTCCGCTGATTCACGGTCCGCTGCTTCAGATGTGCTTCTTGACGATGGCGTATGCCGGGCGCGCCTTGCCGCCCGGCTTGTCGCCGACGCCGTCGACGATGCCCGCGTCGAAGCGGCCGTCGTCACCGGCGTAGAAGTTGTAGACGTAGACGCGGTCGATGTGCTTCGCCGCCTTGATCGTCTTGGCGAAGAGGTACTTGAGCGCCTTGACCTGGCAGGCCGGGGCGGTCGAGCAGTTGCCGACGGCCTTCGTCGGCTTGCTCCAGAAGGACGCGAAGTTGAACAGGCCGCCGGTCTCCGTCAGCCAGATCGACTTGCAGCGCAGCGCCTTCGACGACGGTCCGCGTGCCGTCGGTGCGGAAGCGGTTGACGTCGGCGTAGTTGTGGATGCCGCAGACCTTCGGGGTGCCGCCGTACGCCGCGCGGGCCTTCTTGACGAAGTTTGACGGTGCGGCTGAAGTCGAGGTCCTCCGCCTCCGGGTCGTTCGCGGAGTCGAGGATGTCGAAGGCGACGACCGTGCACTTGCGCCGACCGTCTTGCACGCGGCCTCGGCGGCGCGCGCGAACTTCGCCCGTCCGCTTCGGATCCCGATACGTCGGCTGCGTCGAGTGGTTGGACTCGTTCCAGGCGGTGATCGACTTCACCGACTTGAACGTGCGCAGGAACTTCGTGACCTCGGCCTTGTAGGCCGCGACGGACGGCAGCCGGCACTGCGCCGGCTTGCGGTTGTCCTCGCACACCTGGGCATCGCCGCGGGCGTGCTCGAAGGCGACGTGGACGTCGATGCCCCGCTTGGCCGCCGCCGCGAGGTACGGGGCGACGCGTGAGGAGAGCTCGTCGTCGCCGCGCTTGCCCGCCGAGACGGCGTTGTAGGAGACGACCAGCCGGACCTGCTTCGACGCCGAGGCGCTTGAACAGCGGGTCGTCCAGCATGGCGGGACGGTTGTCGGAGATGCCGACGCTCGGGGCGGCGGACGCAAGGAGGCGGGCGCCGCGAACAGGGCGGCGGCGAGGATGAGAACGCGGAAGGTCACCAGGAGAGGATGAGCTTCTTGAGCGCTCGGTAAGCCTGGGTTGTCCGTCCGTCGTCGACCTTGTTGAGCGCGGTCTCCCAGTACTCCGTGCGCCAATCGGGCTTGAGGAACCACTGGTACTGGAGCATCTGGGCGGCGCCGAAGTTGCGCGCGATGCGCCAGGCCGCCGCGTAGGCGCGAGCGATCTCAGCCGGCTTGGCGCGGCGGCCGAGCGTGCGCTTGTCCATCGACGAGTTCGGGTGCGGGTAGCCGAACTCGGTCAGGTAGATCGGCAGCGGGACGAGCTTGTCGAGGTCTTTGAGGTTGCCGATGCCGTAGCCGTTCGCGCGCTTGCCCGGCGTGAGGTCGTGCAGCTGGTAGGGGTGATGCGCGTAGCCGTAGGCGCCCTTGAGCTTGTCCCAGTCCATGCCGCGGAAGAACCAGTCCAGGCCGGGCCGGGCCGAGGTCTCCCCGGCGAGGACCTGGGCGTTCGAGTTGACGCTGTGGATGGCCTTGGCGGACGCGTTGAAGACCTTGCGGTACTCGATGCCGCGCAGGAAGCGCTGGCAGGCGACCCGCAGGGACAGGTTCGTCCCCTTCACGAGCGTGCCCTTCGCGCGCCACTCCCCGAAGGTCATGACCATGCGGCTCTGGAAGCGCTTGCGGAACCGGTCCGCGCTCTTGACGTCGCAGGACCCCTCGTCGTAGTAGAGGTAGTAGTCCGGCTCGTTGAGGACGGAGTACCGCTTGACCTTTTTGCCGAAGTGCATCGCGACGTTGCGCATCCAGGCGGCCACGAACGCGGGGTCGCGGCGCTGCTTCCAGATCAGGTGCGACCTGCGGGATGAGGCCGTGCGCGCGGATCGCGTCGATCGCCTTGTCGTAGACCTTGATCGGCGCCTGCGTGCCGTAGTGGATCTGGTTCTCCGTCGCCTCGCCGATCTTGTGGGTGACGCTGATCTTGACGTGCGTCCCGCCCATGGCCTTGAACTGGTCGAGGGCCGTGTCGCGGTTGCGGTTCGTGAAGATGATCGTCTGATCGTCCTGCATGGCGATCTCCATCTGCTTCGCCATGGCCGGAGCCGCGCTGACGAGCAGCACGAAGAGCGAGATGGGTACGAGCAGTCGACGGATCATGACTTCAGGAACTCAACACGGGCCCCCGGTGTTGAGTTGCGCGTCAGGGTACCGATCGGATCAGCTGAGACCAGCGATATCCGCCGCGCACGAAGTCGGCCGCGAAGCGGGTCGCGCCGTCGACGTCAGGCGGGTCGCGCTCGAGCAGCCGCTCCCCGAGCTCGAGGCCCACGGCCACCATCGCGTGCGCCAGATAGGCGGTATCGGTGCGCGGCACGTCGCCGCGCCGGATCGCCGCCTCGAGGTCCTCGCGCAGCTCGGACGCGGCGACCGGCAGCTCGCCGTCCTCGAACATGGCGCGAATCGTCCCTGCGTTGCGCGACAGGAAGGCCTGGTTGGCCGGGTCCTCGACGATGAACTCGAAGTACGCCCGGTAGCCGTCGGCGATGAAGCCGCCCGGGGCTCGACGCCGCCTGCCGCGCCGCCCGCACCCGCCGCCGCGCCTCCGCGCCGACCTCCGCGATCAGCGCCCGGAAGATCGACTCCTTGTCCGGGAAGTGGTTGTAAAAGGTCCCGGCGGCGAGGTCGGTGCGGCGGATGATGTCGCGCACCGAGGCCGCGCCGTACCCGTGCTCGCCGAACACCTCGCGCGCGGCAGCGAGGATCGCGGCGCGATTGGTCGCCTTCGTCCGTGCCCGCCGCCCCGCTTCGACCTCCACGCTCAAGGCCCGCACCTTACGATCCGCGCATGGAGCACGAGGTCACCGCCGCCGGCTGCGTCGTCCGCCACGACGGCCTGATCGCCGTCATCCACCGCCCCCGCTACGACGACTGGTCGCTGCCCAAGGGCAAGCTCGACCCCGGCGAGAGCTTCGAGGACGCCGCCCTGCGCGAGGTCGAGGAGGAGATCGGCGTGCGCGGCACCCTCGGCGAGGAGCTCCCGCCCACCGAGTACACCGACCACAAGGGCCGCAGCAAGATCGTCCGCTACTGGGTCATGGAGGCCGACGACGTGCCGGAGTTCGCACCCAACGACGAGGTCGACGAGGTCCGCTGGGTGCCCGCCGACGAGGCCCGCGCGATGCTCACCTACGACCGCGACCGCGAGGTCCTTTAGATGAACCGCGAACGCTTCCCCGGCCTGGCCGGCAACTGGGCCCGCCTCGACGGCCCGGCCGGCACGCAGATGGTCGACACCGCCATCGACGCGATGACGGACTTCATGCGTTCGGGCAAGAACGCCAACGACGGCGGCGCGTTCGCCGCCGCGGAGGCGACGAGCGCCACGGTCGTCGCCGCGCGCGAGGCGGTCGGCGCCCTGTTCAGCACCCCGCCGGAGGGCGTCGTCTTCGGCCCGAGCATGACCGCGCTGACGATGCGCTTCGCCCGCACGGTCATCACGCCGGGCGACGAGGTCGTCTGCACGCGCCTCGACCACGACGCCAACGTGCGGCCCTGGTATCCACGCCGGCGCCGACGTCCGCTTCGCCGACCCGGTACCTGGTACGCTCGAGCTTGTCCGGACGCCGGGTCGAAGCAGTGCTCACGGAGCGGACCAAGTGGGTCTGCGTCACCGCCGCTTCCAACGCCGTGCGGGACGATCCCCGACCTCGCGGCATCGCCGCGGCCGCCCGTGCGGTCGGCGCGCGCGTGTACGTCGACGCGGTCCATGCCTCGCCGCACCGGCCGCTCGACGCGACCGCGTTCGACGTGCTCGCCTGCAGCGCGTACAAGTGGTTCGGTCCCCACGTCGGGATGCTCGTGCGCCGACCCGGCGTTCCTGGAGACGCTGCGGCCGGACAAGCTCGCGCCCGTCCACCGACGACGTCCCCGACCGCTTCGAGCTCGGAACCCTCCCGTTCGAGTCGCTGGCCGGCGTGACCGAGCCGCGGCCTACCTGCGCGAGCTCGACTGGGACGCGGTCCGCGCCTACGAGGAGGGCCTGCTGACCCGCGCGCTCGGCGGCCTCGGCGCGCTCGACGGCGTCACGCTCTACGGCGCCGCGAGCGACCGCACGTCGACGCTGATGTTCAACGTGCCGGCACGCACGTCGCTCGAGGTGGCGACCCAGCTCGCGTCGCGCGAGATCGCGGTCTGGGACGGCAACTACTACGCCTACGAACTCGAGCGCCACCTCGGGCTCGCGCCCGACGGCGCGGTCCGCGCCGGCTTCGTCCATTACAACGACGAGGCCGACGCGGACCGGCTGGTCTAGGCGGTCGCCGCCATGTGCGCGTGACGCAGCTCGGGGTAACGCCAAGCAGCGTTACGCCCATCCCTATGATGTGGCGACCGTGACCGGCCCGGTCAATCCGTTCCGCTTCGGCGCCCTCGCGCTCGACGAGGCGTTCACCGACTCGTGAGGCTCGAGGGTCGCCGAGCTTCACGGACGCAGCGTCCTCAACGGGCAGGACGTGGTTCGTCTTTCGTCCCCGCGGCGGTACGGCAAGTCGTCCGGCCTCGGGATCTGGAAGGCCGCCCAGGAGCTCGTGCACCAGAAGGTGCTCGTCGCCCAGGATCGAACCTGATGACGACAAAGAACGCTACGACGACGCGCGAAGCCGCGGAGAAGCTGGCCAACGTGATCCAACGACGAACGTTCGCCCTCGCCTCGCACTGTCCGTCGCCAAGGAGCGGGTGGCGTCGTTCTCCGTGCACTGGCGCATCAACGCCGACCGTTCACCAATCGATCCCCGAACGACGAGGCTCGCTCAGCTTCTCCTTCACGCCGCGGGGTGGTCTGGGGGCGCCCGAATGACCTCGACGCGACAGCGCTCCGGAGAACGCGGCTGCTCTGGAGCTCGGCCGGGCTCGTGCTCGCCGGCGAGCGTGCACTCGGCGGGTCGTCGTGCATCTCTCGAACGAGTTCCCAGGAGATCGCGGTACATCATCGACAACCGGGTCTTGCCGATAGGCTCATGCTCGGGCGACCTTTCCAGCAGTCAGCCCGAAGGCTCCCACGCACCCGGCAGGCCGCCGCCACATGATGCGCCGGATCTTCAGCGACGCGAACGAGCCCTCTGGCGCTTCGGCCAAGCTCAGGTGGAAGACTCGGCTTCCGATCCCATCCGTGAGGGCGTGACCAGACCCCTTCCGCCGCCGCCGGCGAGCGCCTCGAGCCCTCGAGGCCCTCGACCCATCGCCTCGAAATCGGAGAGCTCGTCCGCAGCGCCATCCCGCCCGGTGCGGTCAAGGACGCGCTCAGCGGCACCTTCATGGGCCACGCGCTGCACCCGCTGCTCACCGACGTCCCGATCGGTACGTGGACCAGCTCGGTGCTGCTCGACCTGGCGGGTGAGGACGAGGCCGCCGCCAAGCTCATCGGCGCCGGCCTGCTGGCGACCGCGCCCACCCTCGCCACCGGCTGGTCGGACTGGGCCGACTCGGAGATGGGCGACCCCGGCGTGCGCCGCATCGGCCTCATGCACGCCGCGGTCAACGGGACGGCGATCGCCCTGATGGCCGCCTCGCTCGCCGCCCGCCGCAGCGGCCTGCCGGCCGCGGCAAGCTGCTCGTCGCTCGCGGGCGTGTCCGTGCTCGGCGCCGGCGGCTGGCTCGGCGGGCACCTCCCCTACGCCAAGGGCATCGGCGTCGACCAGACGATCTTCGACGCGGCCATCGACGAGTGGGCGTCCACCGACGTGTCCGAATCCGAGCTCGCCGACGGCGCCGCCCGCTGCGCGATGGTCGACGGCACCCCGGTGATGCTCGTCCGCCACGACGGCGAGGTCCGCGCGCTGCACAACCGCTGCGCCCACCGCGGCGGACCGCTCTCCGACGGCGAGATCTCCGACGGCACGGTCACCTGCCCGTGGCACGCCACCGTCTTCTCGCTCACCGACGGCTCGGTTGAGTCGGGCCCGTCGACCTTCCCCCAGCCCGTCTACGAGACGCGCGTCACGGACGGGAAGATCGAGGTGCGCACCGCCGCTTAGCGAACAGAGGGACACCTCCCGCGACAACGTCCTGCAGCGCGGCGGCGAGTCGTCCTGCGTAACGCGAATCAGCGGACCACCCGACTCCTTCAAAAAAGGGACGGACCCCCGGTTGAAGCCCTTCAAAAAAGGGACGGACCCCTGATTGAAGTGACGTCGTTAGGCCGGTGCGACTTCGGCGCGGGCCTCGGCGGCGGCGGCGCGCTCCTGCAGAACCCGCTTGTAGTCGTTCGGCATGATCTTCACGAAGCGGTCCAGGCTCTCGGGCCACATGGCGAGCAGCTCTGCCGCGACGGTCGATCCGGTGCGGGCCTGGTGCTCGGTGATCAGCTCGTAGAGGACGCGCTCGTCCTCCGTGTCGAGTTCGTCGAAGGCGACGAGCTCGGTGTTGAGCTTCGGGCGCGAACTCCTCCTCGGAGGCGAGCACGTAGGCGACGCCGCCGGACATGCCCGCGGCGAAGTTGCGGCCGGTCGGGCCGAGGACGATCACGCGGCCGCCGGTCATGTACTCGCAGCCGTGGTCGCCGATGCCCTCGACGACCGTGTCGACGCCGGAGTTGCGGACGGCGAAGCGCTCGCCCGCGAGGCCGCGGAAGAAGGCGCGCCCGGCCGAGGCGCCGTAGAGGACGGTGTTGCCGACGATCACGTTGTCCTCGGCGACGAAGGTCGCGTCGGGATGCGGGTGCACGGCGATCACGCCGCCGGACAGGCCCTTGCCCGCGTAGTCGTTGGCGTCGCCGACGAGCGTCAGCTCGATGCCGGGCGCCAGCCAGGCGCCGAACGACTGGCCGGCCGAGCCGTCGAAGCTCAGGCGGATCGTGCCGGGCGGCAGGCCCTCGGAGCCGTGGACCACCGTCACCGCCTGGGAGAGGATCCCGCCGACCGTGCGGTTGACGTTGCGGATGGGGAAGCTGCCGTCGACCGGGACCGGCGGGTCCTCGTCGAGCGCCGGCGCGCAGTGCGCGATCAGCTCGTAGTCGAGCGCGCCGACCAGCGGCGAGGGCTGCGGCATCGTGCGCTTCATCGGGGTCGCGGGCGGGACGTCGAGCTGCTTGAGGATCTCCGAGAGGTCGACGCCGCTCGCCTTCCAGTGATCGATCGCCTCGGCGGTCGACAGCAGGTCGACGCGGCCGATCAGCTCGTCGTAGGTGCGCACGCCGAGCCGGGCCATGATCCGGCGCAGCTCCTCGGCCACGAAGAAGAGGTAGTTGACGACGTGGTCGGGCTCGCCCGTGAAGCGCTTGCGCAGCTCGGGGTCCTGCGTCGCCACGCCCACCGGGCAGGTGTTGAGGTGGCAGACGCGCATCATCACGCAGCCCTCCGCGATCAGCGGAGCCGTGGAGAAGCCGACCTCGTCGGCGCCGAGCAGCGCGGCGATCGCGACGTCGCGGCCCGTCTTCATCTGGCCGTCCGCCTGCACCCAGACGCGTGAGCGCAGGTCGTTGAGCACGAGGGTCTGCTGGGTCTCGGCCAGCCCGATCTCCCACGGCACGCCGGCCGACTGGATCGAGGACTGCGGCGAGGCGCCCGTGCCGCCGTCGTGGCCGGAGATGAGGATGTGGTCGGCGCCGGCCTTGGCGACGCCGGCGGCGACCGTGCCGACCCCGACCTCGGCGACGAGCTTGACCGAGACCCGCGCGCGCGGGTTCGCGCAGCGCAGGTCGTAGATGAGCTGCTTGAGGTCCTCGATCGAGTAGATGTCGTGGTGCGGCGGCGGCGAGATCAGCGTCACGCCGGGCGTCGTGAAGCGGATGCGGCCGATGTAGTCGTCGACCTTCTGGCCGGGCAGCTGGCCGCCCTCGCCGGGCTTGGCGCCCTGGGCCATCTTGATCTGCAGCTCGTCGCAGTTGACGAGGTAGTGGATGTTGACCCCGAAGCGGCCGGAGGCGATCTGGTGGATCGCCGAGCGGCGGTAGTCGCCGTTCGCGCTCGCGCTCGTAGCGGACGGGGTCCTCCCCGCCCTCGCCGGAGTTCGACTTGCCGCCGATCCGGTTCATGGCGATGGCGAGCGTCTCGTGCGCCTCGCGGCTCAGCGAGCCGAGCGACATCGCGCCCGTGGCGAAGCGCTTGACGATCTCCTTGGCCGGCTCGACCTCGTCGACGTCGATCCCGCCGTCCGCGTCCCAGACGAAGTCCATCAGCCCGCGCAGCGACGCCTTCGCCGCGGCCTCGCCGTTCATGTGCTCGGCGAACTCCTCGTAGGACTCCCACGAGCCGCTGCGCGCGGCCTTCTGCAGCGCGGCGATCGCCGTCGGGTCCCACTGGCGGCGCTCGCCGTCGCGGCGCCACTGGTACTGGCCGCCGCTGGGCAGGACGTCCTCGGGCGGCGCGTCCTCGCCGTCGGGCGCGTCGGCAGGTGGCCGCGTCGGGAAGCCGCGCTCGTGGCGCTCGAGCGCCTCGCGGGCGAGCACGTCGAGGCCGACGCCGCCGACGCGCGACGCGGTGCCGGCGAAGTAGCGGTCGATGACGTCACGGTGCAGCCCGACCGCCTCGAAGATCTGCGCGCCGCAGTAGGACGAGATCGTCGAGATGCCCATCTTGGAGAGCGTCTTGAGCAGGCCCTTGCCGATCGCCTTGACGACGCGCTGCTCGGCCTCGTCGGGATCGTCGACGCCGGGGATGCGGCCGGCGCGCGCCAGCTCGCCCACCGACTCGAACATCAGGTACGGGCTGACCGCGGCGGCGCCGTAGCCGATCAGCGCGCAGAAGTGGTGGACCGAGCGGGCCTCGCCGGTCTCGGAGATCAGGCCGGTCTGCAGGCGCGTGCCCGACGCGCACGAGGTGGTGGTGGACGGCGGCCGTGGCCAGCAGCGCAGGGACCGGGCTGCGGCCGGGGCCCGTGCGGCGGTCGGACAGGATCAGCACGTTGACGCCGTCCTCGACGACCTCCTCGGCCTCCTCGCAGATCCGCGCCAGCGCCTGCTCCAGGCCCGTCCGGACCCTCCTCGGCCGGCCAGGTGCAGTCGATCGTGTGCGCCCAGAAGATCGAGTGGTCGACCTGGCGCAGCCGCTCGAGCTCGGCCGTGCGCAGGATCGGCTGGTCCATGTGCAGCAGGTGCGCGTGCTCGGCGGACTCCGCGAGCAGGTTGTCCTCCCGGCCGACCGCGCTCGAGAGCGACATCACGATCGACTCGCGGATCGGGTCGATCGGCGGGTTGGTCACCTGCGCGAAGAGCTGCTTGAAGTAGTCGAACAGCGGCGGCGACTTGTCCGAGAGCATCGCCAGCGCGAGGTC
Organism: uncultured Solirubrobacteraceae bacterium; assembly: GCA_963759945.1. Lineage (GTDB taxonomy): Bacteria > Actinomycetota > Thermoleophilia > Solirubrobacterales > Solirubrobacteraceae > DATLGB01. The sequence goes on from CAVXBH010000011.1 coordinate 147,880, forward strand.
GTTGCCCATCGAGCCGGTCGGCTCGGCGGCGTCGCGCGCCATCGGGGCGAGGATCAACCGCAGGTCCTCGGCGCTCCAGCCGAACGCGAGCTGGCGGTCGGCGAGCGTGCCGGCGTACTCCGGCGTCGAGGCGCGCTCGGGCAGGTCGTCGACGTGCACGCCGCCCTGTGCGAACCAGTCGCCGTAGGGCTTGCGCGCCCGCGATGTCGCCCTTGACCTCCGAGTCGGGCACGATCCGGCCCTGCTCGACGTCGACCAGGAAGAGCTTGCCCGGAGCGAGGCGGCCGCGGCGGGCGACGTTGCCGGGCTCGATGTCGAGCATGCCCGACTCCGAGCCGACGATGACCCAGCCGTCCTTGGTCTCCAGCCAGCGGCCGGGGCGCAGCCCGTTGCGGTCGAGCGTCGCGCCGATCACGCGGCCGTCGGTGAAGGCGACGGCGGCCGGCCCGTCCCACGGCTCCATGAAGCACGCGTGGAACGCGTAGAAGGCCTTCAGCTCGTCGCTCATGTCGTCCCGGCCCTCGAAGGCCTCGGGGACGAGCATCATCATCGCGTGCGGCAGCTTGCGGCCCGCGAGCACCAGCAGCTCGAGGACGTTGTCGAGCGTCGCCGAGTCCGACCCGCCGGGTCGCACGATCGGCAGCACCTTCTCGAGGTCTGCGCCGAACAGCTCCGAGCGCAGCTGCGACTCCCGCGCGCGCATCCAGTTGACGTTGCCGCGCAGCGTGTTGATCTCGCCGTTGTGGGCGATCATCCGGTACGGGTGCGCGAGCTCCCAGCTCGGGAAGGTGTTCGTGGAGAAGCGGCTGTGCACGAGCGCCAGCGACGTCTCCATCAGCGGCGACTGCAGCTCGGGGAAGTAGCCCTTGAGCTGCAGCGGCGTGAGCATGCCCTTGTAGGCGATCGTCCGCGACGACAGCGTCGGGATCACGAGGTCCGCACCGGCGGCCAGCTCGGCGATGCGGCGGATCACGTACAGCTTGCGCTCGAACGCGTCCTGGTCGGCGGCGAGATCGTCGGAGGCGGCGATCACCACGTGCTTGACGTAGGGCCGGTGGTAGAGCGCCGTCAGGCCGCAGTAGTCCTTGTCCGTCGGGACGTCGCGCCACAGGACGACGCGCTGGCCCTCCTGCGCCACCGCCTCGTCGATGCAGGCCTGCAGCTCCTCGCGCCGCGCGCGGTCCTGGGGCAGGAAGACGACGCCGACGCCGTAGGCGCCCGCGGCCGGCAGCTCGTCGCCGACGACGTCGCGGAAGAACGCGTCGGGGATCTGCATGAGGATCCCGGCGCCGTCGCCCGTGTTGGGATCGGCGCCCTCGGCACCGCGATGCTCGAGGTTCTCGAGCGCCCGGATCGCCCGATCGACCGTCTCACGCGTCCGGCCGCCGTCCAGGCGGGCGACGAACGCCACGCCACAGGCGTCGTGCTCGTATGCCGGGTCGTAGAGGCCGACCCGCTCGGTGGGGCGCTTGCGGGTAGTCATAATTGCGTGGGTGAGCGGGACCCATATCCGGCGAATGGGCGCGCGGCGAGGGTCGTCAAGCGATCCAGGCGAACGGCTTGATGACCATGTCGGCCACCACGAGCGTCAGCACCGTGAGGTCGACGCGGGCCAGTTGGCGGAAGTGGGCCGCCGCCGCCTGGTCGCCCTCGTGCCACTTGCGGACCGGCCGGATCCAGCTGGGTCGCGCCGATGATCGCACTGGCGATCCAGCCCACCACCGCGATGATGATCCAGGCCGTGCCGAACTCCCACGGGCCGTCGATCCACAGGCCGATGCCCGTCAGCGCCGCCAGGCCGCTCGCCGAGGGGAACCCACTTCGCCCCGAGCCACGAGTAGTGCTCGGTGAGCACGGCCTCGTTGGCCGCCGTGACGCGAGTCGAGAACGTGACCATCGCGAGACCCGTGCCGAGCCAGGCCACGACAGCGAGTATGTGCAGAGTCAGGAGGATTGTGTAGAGGTCGAGCATGCCCGTTTTTTACCGGCTTGCTCGGCGGACGCATAGACGTCGGCGACGCGCTCGGCGAGCGCCGGCCACCCGTAGCGCGCCGCGGACGTGGGCGAGCGCCCGGGCGCCACGCGCGCGGCGCTCGTCCGGGTCGGCGATCGCCTCGGCCATCGCGCCGGCCAGCGCGGCTGGGTCGTCCGGCCCGACGAGCCATCCGGTGACGCCGTCGTCGATGATCTCCGCCGGCCCGTGCGCGTCCACCGCGATGGCCGGCAGGCCGCAGGCCATGCCCTCGACGAGCACCTGGCCGAACTGCTCGCGGACGCTGGCCAGCACGACGGCGTCGGCCGCGGCGAAGAAGTCCGGCAGCACGTCGTGGCGGTGCCAGCCGGCCAGGAGGACGTCGCGGCGCCGGTGCGGGCGATCGGCGTCGGCGGGTGCTCGCCCTCGCTCTCGCCGGGAAAGCCGCCGACGAGCACCAGCGGCGCGGCCGGCGAATCGTCGCGCTGCGCGCAGGCCTCGATCGAGCACCGGCAGGCGCTTGACGGCGGTGAAGCGACCGACGTAGAGCAGGACGGGGCCGCCACGAACGCGAGCTGGTCCTCGGCGTACGCGACCGAGCCGGCCGCGTCCGGCGCCCAGCCCTGCGGATCCTCGACGAGGTGCGGCGCCAGAACGGCAGCCGGCCGATCTCGGGCGACGAAGAGCTCCGGATCGAAGCCGTCGGGGACGACGACGCAGCGGTCGGGGTCGATGCCGCAGGCCCTCGGCGCGGACGGCGTGGCTGTCCGTGAGCACGATCAGTCGCTCGCAGCGGCGGCCCAGCGCGCCATGCGGGCGCGCCAGGCCGCCGCGTGCGGCCACGGCCGGCGGTCGCCCTCCTCGAGCATCAGAGCTCCGTGCCGTGCAGGTGGCCGACCACCGGCACGTCCGGCGCGACGCGCTCGGCGGCGGCGTTCACCGGCGTCAGGTGGTGCAGGTGCAGGACGTCGGCGTCGGCCGCGCCCGCGTCGGACAGCGCGCGCGCCCAGGCGCGCGACCTGGTGCTCGTACGGCGTCGTCGTCGAGTGAGGCGAAGACACGGTCCGGCGCGTCGGGCCGGTCCTCGTAGGACGGGTGCATCGGCGCGGTCGGCCGCGCATCGGGTCGGGCGACTCCAGCGCGGCCGTCATGTCGACGACGCGCACGTCGAGGCCCTCGTAGAAGGCCCTCGCGTCGCCGTCGCCCTCGACCGAGCCGCTGACGACGCGGACGTCGACGCCGTTCGCACGGAGGGTGCGGCGAGGTTGCCTGCGACGTGCGCAGAGCCCCCGCGAGGGAAGAACTGCGTCGCCATCAGGAGCGTCATCGCACAAGGAACCTACCCCCGGTCACGGAACCTTCACCCAGCGGATGGGTACATCCGCGTTATGCGTTCCATGGCTGATGGCGCACCCGCTTCGCAAAGCCGACCGCCCGGCGCACCTGCGCCGGCTCCGAGTCGTCCTCGACGACGGCCGTCGGACGACGGTGCACGTCGCCGCGCACGCCATCGCGCAGACCGAGCTGCGCGTCGCGCTGGTCCATGGCCGGCCGCTGGCGGCCTGGTGCGCGGCCAGCGGCGTCGGCGAGGCGCTGGTCGGCGGCTTCTTCACGCGGCCGGACGGCCGAGCCGCTGGGCGAGCTGCGCACGCGCGGCGTGGCCCGCCGCACACGTGCCGTTCGCGGCGCCCTGGGGCGGCCAGCGCGCGTGCGTGCACGTCGATGGCGGCACGCGTGCGATCGCCGCGCCGCGACGAGCTGCCCGCCGCGCCGCGCGGCGACCTGCTCCAGGCCGGCCCGCTGCTGGTCGAGACGGGCGCCGCCGTCTACGACCGCGGCGGCCGACCCCGAGGGCTTCAGCGCCGGCGCCGAGCAGTTCGACTCCGACATCACCGCCGGGCGCCACCCGCGCGCCGCGCTCGCGCTCGCCGGCGAGCAAGCTGCTCGCGGTCGCCTGCGACGGCCGCTCGCGCAACGACGCCGGGCTGACCCTCGAGGAGCTCGCCGGCGTGCTGTCGGCCTCGGCGCCGATACAGCGATCAACCTCGACGGCGGCGGCTCGACGTCGCTGGTCGCCGGCGGGCGGCTGCGCAACCGCCCGCGCGGCGGACTTCGGCGTGCCCGAGCCCGGCGGGCGCGCCGTCGCCACCGCCCTGCTGTTCGTGCCTAAGACCGCCGCCTGAGCGCGTCCGGCTTGTGCACTGCGGTGCCGCCGGACTTCTCGCTCTTGCCCTGGTACCACCTCCGGAGCGCCGGTGGCGTACCGCCACCTGACGCTCCGGGCTTTGCGCGGTCTAGAGGTCCCGGACCACGCCGCTGGTGCAGTTGCCGTTGCGCGTGATGCGCAGCCGGTCGATGAACACCGTCGAGTCGTACTGCCGGTCACCCTGATCGAAGATCGAGAGGAACAGGCTGTGACGGCCGGGCGTGATCGGTGTCCTGGCCTTGAGCGTCCGCGTTGCCGCGTCGTACGTCGTGCCCTTCGCGTAGGCGCGCTTGACCCGCGCGGCGCCGACGGCGTTGACGCTGATGCGATTGCCCTCGGCGTCCCGCGCGAAGTTGCGGGGCGCGGAGTTGACTCCCGGATCGTCACGCGGTGAGTCCCAGACGCTGCGATCGATCTCCGCCAGGAAGGCGTCGTTGAAGACGGAGTTCTTGAACTCCGGGAACTCCTCGCTGAGGAACTTGAACGTGAACGAGAGGCAGTTGCGGTTCTCGGGGACCCTGAAGCGGACCCTGAGCATCACCAGGTCACGCACTCCGCGGATCACGGGGCCGCGGTTGTTGGCACTGCGTCGGCCGCTGTTGTCGCGCTTCAGCGCGGCCGTCGCGTCGCCGGTCGAGAGGATCGCGAAGCGGTTGCCCTTGCGGGGGAACTTCGCCACCTTGGTGTCCGAAACGGCGGTCGGCCTGCCCTCGGGTGGGCGGACGATGAAATCGGCGTCAAACGCCGGATCCTTGATGTCCCTCGGCGTCATGAACGCATCGGTCAGGGGCCGCTCATCGCTGCTTGGACGCGGCGTGGCGGAGGTCGGCACCGCGACAGCGAGGCCGAGGCCGAGCACTACGAGACAGCAGGCGTACCTGCGCATTGCTTCTCCCGTCTTTGGGGGGCGGCGGTTCATCCGTCGAACCGTGTTCTTGAGACCTACCCAGAAGGTTGGTTCTCGACCCGATATTGCGACGATCCGCACAAGGACGCGTCCCACCGCGTGCCCGGGGTGGTTCGTCAACGACCTGCCTCTGGGCCCACCACGTACCGCCGGGCCGACCTGGGCATACCTGCATTCATGCCCTCGCGCTCCACGCTCATCGCCCTGCTCGCCCTCTTCCTCGCGGTGGGCGGCACCGCCACCGCCGCCAAGCGGCTGATCGACGGCCGGACGATCAAGAACCGGTCCGTCACCACGCAGAAGCTGACCAAGTCCGCGGTGAAGTCCCTGCGCCGCGCCGCCCTGGCGCCCGTCACCGGCGCGCGGATCATCGACGGCACGGTCACGGGCGCGGACCTCGCGCCGCGCAGCGTCGGCAACGACCAGGTCGTGGACCGCTCGCTGACGGGCGGCAAGCTCGTCGCCGACACCGTCTCCGCCACCGAGCTCGGGGTCGGGGCAGCCGGGGAGGAGGAGGTCGGCTCAGACGCGGTCGGCAACTCGGAGATCAAGGGCAATGCCATCTCGCGCAACCAGCTGCGTGCGTCGATCCTGCGGGTGGGCATCGTCACCGGGACCCTGGGAACCATCGCGCCCGGCGCGTGCGCGGCGCAGACCCTGACCCCCCCGGCGTCCTACGCGATACCGACGGGCGCCTTCGCGAACACCACGATCCTCGTCGGCGCGCCGGCCGACCTGCCCGACGGGCTCGTGGTCAGCGGCCGCTCCCCCGACGGCACCGCGCTGCGAGTGCAGGCGTGCAACCTCAGCGCGTCAGGGGTCACCCTCGGCGAGCTCGCCTTCCCCTTCACCGCCTTCGGCACCTGAGCCCTTCACCGGTTGGTCACGAGATTCCCCGCAAATGCGGTGAATCTGTGCCGTGACATGACAGAAGAGAACACGACGACCAACCGGGTCGATCTGCACTGCCACTCCACGGCTTCGGCCTGTCTCCAAGCTCGGCGTGTCCCGCGCCCTCGGCCTGCCGGAGTGCGCCACCCCGCCCGAGGAGGTCTACGAGCTGGCCAAGCGGCGCGGCATGGACTCGTGACGCTGACCGATCACGACGTGATCGACGGCGCGGTCGAGCTCGCCGAGCGCTACGACGACGCCTTCATCTCCGAGGAGCTGACCGCGTGCTTCCGCGGCGCGGCGCAGGCGGTCCACATCTCTGCTGGGGCATCACCCCCGACGACCACGAGCGACTCCAGGCGCTCGCGAGCGACGTCGAGGACGTCGCCTTGTACCTGCGACGAGCACGAGATCGCCTGCGCGCTCGCCCACCCGTTCTTCAATGTCGGCGCGCCGCTGGAGCGCCGGCACCGGCGGCGGCTCGCCGAGCTGTTCCCGATCTGGGAGACGCGCAACGGCGCCCGCGCCCGGGAGCTGAACGCGCCGGCGGCGATCTACATCGACACGCACGGCGGGACCGGGCACGGGCGGCTCCGACGACCACGCCGGCGTCGACATCGGCCGCACGTGGACCGAGACGCCGCCCGCCGAGGACTGGCGCGGCTACCTCGCGCACATCCGCGCGGGCCGCGCCGACCGCCGGCGGCGAGGAGGGCTCGGCCGCCAAGTGGGCGCACGCCGCGCTGGCGATCGCCGTCCGCACGCTCGGCCGCGAGCGACGAGCGCCGCCGCCGGACCCGGCCGCCGTCCTCACGGATGGCCGAGCGGATCATGACGCGAGGGCGACGCGCCGGCGGGCGCGATCGGCCCGACCTCGAGCCCCGACGACGCCCGCGCGCTGTCGGCGCCTGGCTCGACGCGGTCGGCATCGACGAGGACCCGATCGCGCTCATGCAGGCCGACGGCTTCAGCCACGCCGACCTGGCCCGGCGCGCCCGCCGCGTGCACGAGCGCAAGCTGCGCGAGCGGCCGCGCAGGCGCCCGGTCGACGGCGAGCCTCCCGGTGCGGGTCTTCGAGGCCTGCCTCCCCGCCGTCCCCTACGCGCCCGCCGCCGCGTTCCTCGGCCGCGAGAAGGCCAAGCTGGTCGCGCGCGCGAGGGCGAGCCGCAGCGCGTCGCGATCGTCGCCGACGGCATCGGCGCCACCCACGGCGTCACGCGGACCCTCGAGCAGGTCCGCGAGCGCGGCGTGCCCGGCTTCGAGGTCGAGCTGATCGGCACGGACGGCGGCGTCGACCGGCGGCTGCGCCTCGGTGGCCGAGGTCGACCTCGGCGGCGTCAACGTCGGCGTGCCGTGCGCTGCCCGCGGTCGTCGAGGCGCTCGCCGAGGGCCGCTACGACCTCGTGCACGTCACCGCCCCCGGCCCGGCCGGGCATCGCCGCCGCGCTCGTCGCGCAGGTGATGGGGCTGCCGCTGGTGGGCTCCTACCACTCCGAGCTGGCCGCCTACGCCGGCCTGCGCACCGGCGACCAGCGGGCGCCGGATGGCGATGACCGCGATCATGGCGGCCTTCTACGGCCACTGCGACCGGGTCCTCTCCCCCGCGCGCGTCGCCGACGACGCGCTGGCAGCCTCGGCATCGCCGCCGCGAAGGTCGGCCGCTGGGACCGCGGCGTCGACCTCGACCGCTTCGGCCCGCAGCACGCGCGCGGGCGCAGCACGCCCGGCGCATCGACGTGCTCTACGCGGGCCGCCTGGCGCCGGAGAAGGGCGTCGACCTGCTCGCGGAGGCGTTCGAGCGCGCCCGCGAGCGCGACGACCGCGCTGCACCTCGTGCTCGCCGGCGGCGGCCCCGCGGAGGCCGAGCTGCGCGACGCGGCTCGGCGAGCACCGCGACGTTCCTCGGCTGGCTCGAGGGCGACGACCTCCCCGCCGCCTACGCCTCGGCCGACCTGTTCTGCTTCGCCTCGGAAACGGACACCTTCGGCCAGGTGATCCTCGAGGCGCAGGCGTCGGGACTGCCGGTGGTCGCCGTCGCCGCGGGCGGCCCGGCCGAGCTGATCGAGGACGGCCGCTCCGGCGTCCTCTGCGGACCCACGGCAGACGAGATCGCGGCGGCGCTCGTCGGCCTCGCCCGGTCGCGGGCGATGCGCGCGGCGCTGGCGCAGGGCGGATCGCCGCGGTCCGCGGGCGCACCTGGGAGGCGTCCATGACCCGCCTCGGCGCGGGCTGGACGGCGGCGCTCGCTGGCCACGCGGCGGCACCGAAGCTCGTCGCCGCGTAGCCCCGCTGCGCCGCGGGTACTGCGCACGCCATGATTACGAAGAATCAGGAAGGAACCCCGTCGGGGTCGCACCGTGAAACTGCTCGTCCTGACGCCCGAGGCCATCGACGCCGACGCCCTGCGCTCCGTCGCGGGTGAGGGCGCCGACGATGCCGAGATCCTCGTCATCTCCCCCGCCGTCCACGAGTCCGGCCTGCGCTTCTGGATGTCCGACGCCGACGACGCCATCGCCTCCGCGAAGGAGTCCGCCGTGGAGTCGGCGGAGCGCCTCGAGGAGGGCGGCATGGACGCGGTGGGCGAGAGCGGCGAGTCAGAGCCCGTCGTCGCCCTCCAGGACGCCCTCGCCACCTTCCCTGCCGACCAGATCGTCATCTTCACCCACCCGGACGATCAGCTCGGCTACCGGGAAGCCGACGGTCTCGACGACCTCGGCGTCCCGGTGCGGTTCGCCGAGATCAGCCGGTAAAGAACGCCCAGAGGCGGTCGCGCTGGTCGGCGCCCTGCGCGCCGGACGGCCAGTTGTGCGAGGTGTAGGCGACGACGCGCGAGACCACCTGCGTCCCGGCCGCGCAGCTGTAGGTGTCCGTCGACCCGTAGGCATCGGACGTGTGGACGGGGGTCGCCGCGCACCCGTCGATCGTGCGCCACTCCTGCGTGTTCTGGGCGAGGCCGGCGTAGGTGAAGTCGAACTGCCCCGCGAACAGCGCGACCGAGATCGGGCGGCTCGGGGTGCAGCCCGTGGCGAATCCCGCGGCGGTCGGCGTGCCCCCGCCGTAGGAGCTCACCTTGGCGAAGAGATCGGCGGCGCTGCACGCGAGGCGCTGGCTCATGACCGCGCCGTTGGACCAGCCGTCCGCGTAGATGCGGGCCGGGTCGACGCAGTACGCCGCCTCGATGTCGGAGACAACCGCGCGGATGTGACCGACGTCCGGCGAGTCGGCGGTGTAAGGGTCCCAGGCGCCGCCGTACTGGGACGGGCGGCCCTGCGGATACGCCACGATGAACTTGCGCTGCGCCGCGGTCTGCGTCCATCCGGTGAAGGTCTCCTGCGCCGAGGCGCTGCCACCGAACCCGTGCACGCTGACCAGCAGCGCCGCAACCGCCCCCAGGGATCAGCCTGGCGTGTGCACTTCCGGGGGTGATCACACCCGAAACTGCACAACCTGGCGCCAGCGAGGGTCCTGAGCGGGGTCATGACCCCAACGCGGACCCGAGCTCCGGCGCGAGCGGGCGCTCCCCCCACTCGATGCCATTGGCTACGTCGCGAGGATTCGCGGCGGCCTCATAGCGCCGGAAGCGCTTGGCGAAGGTCCGCGACGGGCGCGAACAGGTCGCCGTGCTCGGCGACGCGGGCGAGCACCGCGTCCGAAGTGAAGACGAGGTCCTCCGGATCGCGCGAGGAGAGCACCGCCTCGACCTCCTCCCAGCGCAGCGGCGTCGACACCGTGGGCCGCGGCATGGCGCGCAGCGAGTACACGCCGACGGTCGTCTTGTGCTCGGCGTTCTGGCTCCAGTCGACGAACACCTTGCCCGACGCGCAGCGACTTCTTCATCTCGGAGACGACGAGGTCGGGCTCGGCACGCTCGAGGGCGCGGGCGACCGCGTGCGAAACGGCGCGCGTCTGCTGGTAGGTCGCGCCGCGGGCCGAGCGGCGCGTAGACCTGCATCCCCTTCGAGCCGCTGGTCTTGGGGAAGCACTCGAGCCCGATCGCCCGCAGCGCCGTACGCAGTCGGACGGCCACCTCGGCGCACTCCACGATCGTCGCGGGCGGCCCCGGATCGAGGTCGAAGGCGAGGATCGCCGGCGCCGCCGGATCGGCGATCAGCGCCAGGGACGGGTGCAGCTCGAGGTCGGCGAGGTTGGCGAGCCACACCAGCGTCGGGAGGTCGTCGCAGACGCAGAAGTCGATGTCCGCCGCTCGCTCGGTGCGGATCCAGTCCGGCCGGTGCTTCGGGCACTGCTTCTCATAGAAGAACGGGGCGTCGACGCCGTTCGGATAGCGCTTGAGCGTCAGCGCCCGCCCGCGCAGGTGCGGCAGCACGTACGGCGCGATCCGCGTGTAGTAGTCGATCACCTGGCCTTTGGTGAAGCCCGCCTGCGGGATAGAGCACCTTGTCCAGGTTGCTCAGGGACAGGGTGTGACCGGCCACGTCGACCTGGAGGCGCTTTGCGGATGCCATGAGCGGGCAGCACTGTCGCATGGACCCGACGACACTTGTGATCAAGCTGCTCGACGAAGCGCACGCCCTGGAGGCCGCGCTTGTCTCGAACCTCACCGCCCATCTGGCGATGACCACCGACGACGCCTACCGCGAGCTGCTCGAGCACCATCGCGAGGAGACACGCGAGCAGGTGGAGGCGATCGAACGCCGCCGCGCCGAGCTCGGCTCCGACGGCGGCCGTGGCCTGCTGGCCGTCGCGTCCGGCCTCGCCCGCGATGCCGTCGGCCAGGTGCTCGTGCTCTCCAAGGGCCCGCTCGACCTGGTCCGCACGCCCGACCAGCGTGAGCGCATGCTCAAGAACGCCAAGGACGAGTGCGCCACCGAGGCGCTCGAGATCGCGACCTACGACGCGATCGAGGCCGCGGCCCTGGCCGCGGGCGACGACACCACCGCGACGCTGGCCGTCGAGCACCGCAAGGTCGAGGAGCGCATGCTCGCCGACCTGCGCCAGCAGGTCGTCCGCCTCGCCGAGCAGACGTTCACCGCCCGCACCGGCGAGCCCTCGGCGGTGGCGGCATGAGCGAGGTCCCCACCACCCCGGTCACCCCCGACCAGCCACTGGTCGTCCCGGACTCCCCCACCGTGCCGGCGGACCCGACCCCGGGCCGCGCCATCCCCGCGGAGCCGGCCGAGCCGCCCACCCCGACGCAGCCCGTGGACCCACCGGAGCCCAAGCCGGACGAGACCTAGCGGCACGCGCGAACAGCTTGAGCACTGCCTTTTCGACCGCCGGCCGGTCGGGCTTCGGCGTGACGATCTCGCCGCCCTGGTAGGCGTCGATGATGCGCGGATCGATGTAGGAGGCGCGGCAGACCGCGGGCGTGTTGCCGAGGTAGCCGGCCACGGTCTTGACCGCGCTCGAGACGGCACGCTTGCGCCCGGTCGTCGTCGAGGCCACCTCCCCGTCGGCGGCGAGGGAGAGCGCGGCGAGCACCGTGGCGTTCCAGGTGCGGAAGTCCTTGGCGGAGTGGTCGCCCCCGGTCAGCTCCTTGAGGAAGACGTTGATGTCGTCGGAGCTTCACGTCGCGCCAGTGGCGGCCTTCCTTGAAGGCCAGCAGCTCGTCGCCGCCCGACCGCCGCCGCTTGAGCTGGGCGACGATGTCGAAGGCGACCGGGTCGACCACCTCCTGCACGCGGCGAATGCCGGATTTGGCCGGATAGTCGAACTCCATCGTGTCGCTGGCGGCCAGGGTGACGTGCTCCTTGCGCATCGTCGCGAGGCCGTAGGACTCGTTCGTGACGGCGTAGTCCTCGGAGCCGATCCGGAAGAAGCCGTTGTCGAGCAGGCGCATCGCGCAGGCCAGCACGCGCTCGCGCGTGAGCTCCTCGCCGCCCTGGAGCAGCGCAGTCGTCGCGGCGCGCAGCTTCGGCAGATCCTTCGCGAAGGCGATCATGTCGTCGAACTTGGCGCGGTCACGCTGCACGCGCCATTGCGGGTGGTAGAGGTACTGCTTGCGGCCGGCGGCGTCGGTGCCCGTGGCCTGGATGTGCCCCATCGGATACGGGCAGATCCAGACGTCCTTCCACGCCGGCGGGATCACGAGCTCGGCGATTCGCGTCAGGACCTCAGGCTCCTCGACCTTGCGGCCGTCGGCGTCCTCGTAGCCGAAGCCGCGCCCGCGCTTGACGCGCCGGATCCCGGGGCCTGAACAGTCGGCTCTTCTCAGTCGTGGCACGAGGGTGGGGGTATCCGCAGGCGGGCTTGCGTATGTTTCGGAGCGCGTGACGTTGCTGAGTTTTCAGACCACGATCACCGGTGACACCGCGGTGGTCGCGCTCACGGGCGAACTCGACGTCGCCGGAGCGTCTCTGATCGAGCACGAAATGGCGCGCATCGTCGCCGACCACGGAGCCACCGCGCTCGTCCTCGACCTCTCCGACCTCGAGTTCATGGACTCCACCGGGCTGCGCATGATGGTGCTCGCCGATGACCGGGCACGTGCGGAGGACCGCACGTTCACGATCGTCCGCGGCCAGCCGGACGTGCAGCGGGTCTTCGAGATCACCCGCATGGAGGAGCGTCTGCGGTTCGTCGACTCCGCAGCGGAGGCGGGGGAGTGAGCCTCGAGCTCGAGCTTCCGCGCGATCTGGATTCCGCCGCCGCCGCCCGGCACGCGGTCGACGAACTCGCAAGCACGATCGGGTCCGAGCAGCTCGGCGACGTGCGCCTGCTGGTCTCCGAGCTGGTCACCAACAGCCTTCGCCACGCCGACCTGAACCCGGAGGACTCGATCCGGCTGACGGTGCGGGTGACCGACGAGCGCATCCGCGTCGAGGTGACCGACCCGGGCGAGGGCTTTCAGCTCGAGGGCGCCGCCGATGACCGCGACACCGTCGACGGCTGGGGTCTGTATCTCGTCGCGACGCTGTCGGACCGCTGGGGCGTCGAGCGCACCGCCGACCAGGCCGCCAGCGCGGTCTGGTTCGAGCTGGATAGGTGAGCCACGGCGCGGTTGTGGCGTTCGCGCCCGGCCGCGTGAACCTGCTCGGGGAGCACACGGACTACCGCGGCGGGCTGGCGCTGCCGTTCGCGATCGAGCAGGGCGTGACGGTCCGGGCGACGCGGCTGCCGGGGCCGCTCACCATGGCGGTGGCCCGCGACCTCGGCGAGCACGATGCCTTCGACGCGCATCGCGCAGCAGGGGCCGGACACGACGGGATGGCGGGCGTTCGTACGCGGAACGGTCGCCGAGACCGGCGCGGGTCCGCTGCGCATCGAGATCTCCGGCGACGTCCCGCGCGGCGGCGGCCTCTCCTCCTCTGCTGCGCTGGGCTGCGCGCTGGCGCTCGCGCTGTGTGGTGATGACGACCCCGATCGTCGCGCGCTGGCCCGGCTCGCGTCGCGGGTCGAGAACGAGTGGGTCGGCGCGCGCACGGGTCTGCTGGACCAGTACGCGTCGCTGCTGTCACTCGAGGGGCACGCGCTGCGGATCGACTTCACCGCCGACACCGTCGAACCGGTGCCGCTCGAGCTCGGTGGCTGGCGACTCGTGGTCGCGCGCGCCGGCCCGCGCGACCTCACCGCCAGCGGTTACAACGACGTCCGGGATCGGCCGCACCCCGAGCATCTGGAGGCCGAGAACGAGCGTGTCCGCGCCTTCGCCGGAGCCCACACGCTGGGCCCGCTGCTCGACGCCTCCCACGCCTCGCTGCGCGACGACCTCGGTGTCTCCAACGATCGCGTGGAGGAGGTTCGCGACGCCCTGAAGGCGGCGGGCGCCCACGGCGCGCGGCTGATCGGCGGCGGCTTCGGCGGTCACGTCCTCGCGCTGTTCCCGCCCGGCGCACCGGTGCCGCGGGGCACCACCGAGGTGCGGCCGAGCCGCGGTGCCTACATCCTCGGGGCCGCCCGGCGCCGGCCGGGGAAGCGGCCCACGTCACTCGGTCACATCCGGAAGACGCCGTAGCGGACGTCTGCGAGCGGCGCGTTGGCGCACGCGTCGAGCGCGAGCGACAGCACCCGGCGGGTGTCGAGCGGGTCGATGACCCCGTCGTCCCAGATCCGGGCGGTGCCGAAGTACGGGTGCCCCTGGCGCTCGTACTGCTCCTGCAGCGTGGCGCCGGTCTCGGGCTGGCCGACCGTCTCCATGACCGAGGCCGCCTGCTCGCCGCCCATCACCGAGATGCGAGCGTTCGGCCAGGTGAAGAGGAAGCGCGGCGAGTACGCCCGGCCGCACATGCCGTAGTTGCCGGCGCCGAAGGAGCCGCCGATGATCACCGTCAGCTTCGGCACGCGGGCGGTGGCGACAGCGGTCACGAGCTTGGCGCCGTGCTTGGCGATGCCGCCGGCCTCGTAGTCACGGCCGACCATGAAGCCCGTGATGTTCTGCAGGAAGAGCAGCGGGATCTTGCGCTGGTCGCACAGCTCGATGAAGTGCGCGCCCTTGAGCGCCGATTCGCTGAACAGGATGCCGTTGTTGGCGATCACGCCGACCGGATGGCCGTCGAGGTGCGCGAAGCCGCACGACGAGCGTCGGCGCGTACAGCGCCTTGAACTCGTGCAGGCGCGAGCCGTCGACGAGCCGGGTGATGACCTCGCGGACGTCGTATGGCGTGCGCACGTCGTCCGGGACGACGTCGTAGAGCCCCGCCGGGTCGACGGCGGGCGGCTCCGGCGTCGCTGCGTTCCCAGGGCGCGGCGGCCTTCGGCGCAAGCGTGCCGACGATCCGGCGGACGAGCTGCAGTGCGTGCGCGTCGTCGGCGGCCAGGTGGTCGGTGACCCCGGACGTGCGGCTGTGCAGGTCGCCGCCGCCGAGCTCCTCCGCGGTGACCTCCTCGCCGGTGGCCGCCTTCACGAGCGGCGGCCCGCCGAGGAAGATCGTCCCCTGCTCGCGCACGATCACGCACTCGTCGCTCATGGCGGGGACGTACGCGCCGCCGGCGGTGCAGGAGCCCATCACGGCGGCGATCTGCGGGATGCCCTGCGATGACATCGTCGCCTGGTTGAAGAAGATCCGGCCGAAGTGCTCGCGGTCGGGGAAGACCTCGTCCTGCAGCGGCAGGAAGGCGCCGCCCGAGTCGACGAGGTAGACGCACGGAAGCCGGTTCTGCAGGGCGACCTCCTGCGCGCGCAGGTGCTTCTTGACCGTCATCGGGTAGTAGGTGCCGCCCTTGACGGTGGCGTCGTTGGCGACGATCACGCACTCGCGGCCGGCGATGCGGCCGACGCCCGTGACGATGCCCGCGCCGGGCGCGGCGCCGTCGTAGAGGTCGTGCGCGGCGAGCGGGCTCAGCTCGAGCAGCGGCGCGCCGGGGTCGAGCAGGCGGTCGACCCGCTCGCGCGGCAGCAGCTTGCCGCGCTCGGTGTGCCGGGTGCGCGCCTTCTCGCCGCCGCCCTCGCGGACGCGGCGCGAGCTGGGCGTTCAGGTCCTCGACGAGGTCCTTCATCTCGATCACCGCCAGCGATCGTCTCCCCTTCTTTGACGCGCGTCCGGCTGTCGCCTCGATGCGCTCGATGGTGCCGGCCGCTGGGCTGGTGAGGGAGAGCTCCATCTTCATCGACTCCATGACGATCAGCGTCTGCCCTTCCTCGACCGTGTCGCCCTGGGCGACGCGGACGTCGATGACGTTGCCGGGCATGGGCGCCTTGACCGCGCCGTCGTCGGCGGCGAGCAGCGTCTCCTCGATGGCGGGCTCGCGGACGCGGTGGACGTAGCCGTCCTTCGCGAGCCACAGCGTGGCGCCGTCGCGAGCGTGGATCCACGCCGGATCGGGCTCGGTGCCGGCCTCGAGCTCGACCTCGACGGTCTCGCCATCGACCTCGAGCAGCCACCACGACGGAGCGCGCAACGCCACCCAGCCGCCAGCCGTCGCCACCGCCCGCCGCCGCGAAATCGATCGCCGCCGCCACCTCGCGCGACGTTTTGTGTCGCCTGGGGGCGTCGATATGTCGAAGCGCTTGCGCGACGAGCTCGGTGGTCAGTTCGCCGGCGCGGACCTCGGGAAGCGCGAGGAGGTCGCGGAGCACGCCGTGCTGGTGACGACGCCGAGGATCGTCGTCTCGGCGAGGGCGGCGTCGAGCCGGTCGAGCGCCTCGTCCCGCGATTCGCCGCCGACCACGATCCTTGGCCAGCAGCGAGTCGTACTGCGACCGCTGACCACATCCCCTTCCTCGATGCCGTCGTCCACCCGCGCCGAGGTGGGACGGACGTACCGCAGGATCCGCCCGGTCTGCGGGAGCCAGTCGGCGTTCTCGGCCGTCACCCGAGCCTCAACAGCGTGCCCCGTCACCGCCCATCCCACTCCCACGGACTCGCCAGCAGGCGATCCGCAGCTGGCACTCGACGAGATCCAGCCCGGTCACGAGCTCCGTCACCGGATGCTCCACCTGCAGCCGCGCGTTCATCTCGAGGAAGTAGTGCTCGCTCGGGTCGTCGGCGTTGAAGAGGAACTCGGCCGTGCCGGCGTTCTCGTAGCCCGCCGCCCGCGCCAGGGCCGACGCCTCTTCCAACAGCGTCGCGCGCATCTCGGCGTCCAGGAACGGCGACGGCGCCTCCTCGATGACCTTCTGATGGCGCCGCTGTAGCGAGCACTCGCGCTCGCCCAGGGCGACATCGCCGAGCAGCTGCACCTCGATGTGCCGCGCGCGCTCCACGTACTTCTCGATGAACACACGGTCGTCGCCGAAGCCGGCAGTGCGCCTCGCGCCGCGCCGCAGCGAGCGCGTCGTCGAGCTCGAGGGGGAGGACACGACGCGCATTCCCCGCCCCCTCCGCCTGCCGCCGCCTTCACCAGCACCGGGAACTCCGACACGGCATCGGGCTCGTACGCCGGCAGCACGGGCACGCCCGCCTCGGTCGCCAGCGCGCGGGCGCGCTCCTTGTCGCCGACCTTCTCCATCGCCTCGGGCGACGGCCCGATGAAGACGAGGCCCGCGTCCGCACAGGCCCGGGCGAGCGCCGGACTCTCGGAGAGGAATCCGTAGCCCGGATGGACCGCGTCGCATCCGGCGCCCGCCGCGATGACCGCCTCGATGTCGAGGAAATCGCGTTCCATGACGACCGTCCGGATGCCGAGCCGGTCGCACGTGCGCACGATCCGCCGCGCGATCTCCCCGCGGTTGGCGACCAGCACCGACGAGAACATCACTGCCAGTCCACGGGGCCGGCCACGAGCGTGTGCGACCCGAGCGTGCGGCCGAGGTGATTCTGGACCGCGCGTGAGCACTCGAGCAGCGCCTCGAGGGAGACGCCGGTGTCCTCCCCCATCTCGTGCAGCATCGAGATGACGTCCTCCGTGGCGACGTTGCCGGTCGCGCCGGCGGGCACCGGGCAGCCGCCCAGCTCGCCGAAGCTCGACTCGAAGGACCGCACGCCCGCCTCCCAGGCCGCGAAGACGTTGGCGAGACCTTGCCCCCGCGTGTTGTGGAAGTGCGCGGTGAGCTCGACGCCGAGGTCGACGTCGGTGAAGAAGCGCTTGACCTGCACCGGGTTGGCCATGCCCGTGGTGTCGCCGAAGCCGATCTCCTGCGCGCCGAACTGCGACGAGGTCGCGGGCGATCTCGAGCACGCGCGCCGGGTCTACGCGCCCCTCGAACGGGCACCCGAACGACGTCGCGATGACGGCCTCCACGCGCAGTCCCGCCTCGCGGGCCCGACCGATGACCTTCTCCAACCCCTTCAACGACTCGTCGATCGAGCGGTTGACGTTGGCCTTGTTGTGGCTCTCGCTCGCGCTGAGGAAGACGCTGACCTCGTCGAAGCGCTCGCGCAGCTCGAGGGCGTTGTCCAGGCCGCGCTCGTTGGGGATCAGCACCGACCGGGAGACGCCGTCGGGGATGTCGACCCCGAGCAGCACCTCGCGCGCGTCCGCGAGCTGCGGGATGACGTCCGCGCGCACGAACGACGTCAGCTCCATGCGCTTGAGACCGGTGCGCGCGAGCTGGTCGATCAGCGCGATCTTCACGTCGGTCGGGATGACCTCCGGCTCGTTCTGGAAGCCGTCGCGCGGGCCGACCTCGCGGATCATGCGCCCAGCGCCCTCGCGATCACCATCTGCTGGATCTCGTCGGTGCCCTCGCCGATGGTGAGGATCTTCGCGTCGCGGTACATGCGGCACACGGGGTACTCCTCGATGTAGCCGTAGCCGCCATGGATCTGCACCGCCTCCTCCGCGCAGCGCACGGCCAGGCGGCCGGTCTTGAGCTTCGCCTGCGCGGCGGTCAGCGTGAAGTTCTTGCCCAGGTCCTTCAGGCGCGCGGCCTTGTAGGTCAGCAGGCGCGCAGCCTCGATCTCCGTCGCCATGTCGGCGAGCTTGGCCTGGATGGCCTGGAACTTCGAGATCGACTGCCCGAAGGCCTGGCGCTCCTTCGCGTAGGCGAGCGCCTCGTCGAGCGCGCCCTGCGCGAGGCCGACGCCCATCGCCGCGACGCCGATGCGGCCGATGTCGAGGATGTGCAGGAACTGCTTGAAGCCCTGGCCGCGCGGGCCGAGCAGCGCGGACTCGTCCACGACGCAGTCCTCGAAGGTCAGCGGTCGCGTGTCGGACGCGTTCCAGCCCATCTTGCGGTACGGCTCACCGGCCTCGTAGCCGGGGGTTCCCGTTTCGACGAGCAGGTTGGAGATCTCGCCGTCGCCCGTGCGGGCGGTGATGGCGACGTGCCCGGAGATGTTCGTTCCCGCGTTGGTGATGAACTGCTTGGCTCCGTTGATCGTCCACGACCCGTCGGCGAGCGTCGCGCGGGTGCGCACGTTGCCGGCGTCGGACCCGGCTTCGGGCTCGGTCAGGCCGAACGCCCCGAGCCTGCGCCCGGCACAGAGGTCGGGCAGGTAGCGCTCCTTCTGCTCGTCGTTGCCGAACAGGTAGACCGGTTGGGTGCCGAGCGACGTGTGCGCGCACATCGTGATGGCGACGGACGAGTCCACCCTCGTGAGCTCCTCGACGGCGATCGCGTAGCCGAGCGAGTCGCCGCCGGCGCCGCCGACCTCCTCCGGAAAGGGGATGCCCATGAAGCCGAGTTCGCCCAGCTTCTCGACGATCTCGTAGGGGAAGCGCTTCTCGCGGTCGAGCTCCTCCGCCACGGGCCTCACCTCTCCCTCGGCGAAGTCGCGTGCCGTGCGGCGGATCAGGTCATGGTCGTCCGAAAGCTCAAAGTCCATACTGGCGCTAGCATACCGAACGTTCGGTATGGCCCGTGAAGACGTCATCGCAGCCGCTGCCCGTGAGTTCGCCGCCCGCGGCTACCACGCCACGAGCATCGAGCACCTGCTCGCCGCGACCGGCCTGACCCGCGGCGGCCTCTACCACTACATCGAGGGCAAGGCCGACCTGCTGATCGCCGTGCAGCAGGAGCTGCTCGCGCCGCTGCTGGAGAGCGCCCAAGCCGCTGCCGCCGCCCACGACGAGCCCGAGGCCAAGCTGCGCGCGGTCGTGCACGAGTGGGTCCGCCACGTCGAGACGCACCGCGACCACATGGTCGTCTTCGCCGCGGAGCGCCGGCTCGTCGAGTCCGACCCGCGGTGGGCCGACATCCGCGCTCAGCGCGAGCGCTTCGAGGATCTGCTCGCCGAGCTGCTGCCGGGCGACCCGTTGGCGCGACTCGCGCTGCTGGGGATGGTCAACCACATGGCGACGTGGTTCGACCCGTCCGGCGCGCTGAGCGCCACCGACATCGCCGACGGCTTCGTCGACCTCCTGCTCACTGGGGTTCGAACGTCGCCTGCTCGGGCCTGAGGTCGTCGCGCAGCCCCTTGTAGGACGGCGCGCGCAGCGTGCGGGTGCGCGTCCACTCGCGGTACTCGACCTCGCAGACGAGCTGCGGCTCCACCCAGCGCGCGTGCTTGGGCGGCTGGCGGCCCGAGAAGGACGAGCGCTCGGCGGCGAGTGGCTCGAGCAGGCGGCCCAGGCGGGTCAGCTCGTTCTCGTTGAAGCCGGTGCCCACGCGCCCGGCGTACTGCAGCTCGCCGTCCTCGTAGAAGCCGACGCACAGCGCGCCGAGTCGCCCCGAGCGCCCGCCCTCCCCCGGCAGCCAGCCGCCGATGACCAGCGAGGTGCGATGGACGTTCTTGACCTTGATCCACGTGCCGGGACGCCGGCCGGGCACGTACGGGCAGTCCAGCCGCTTGGCCATCACGCCCTCGAGGCCCTGGCGGCGGGTGAGCTCGAGCAGCGCGTCACCGTCCCCGACGTGGTGGTTGGGGACCTGGCAGGAGTTCTGGCCGTGCAGCCCCAGCTCGAGCAGGGCGGCGCGGCGCTCCTCGTAGGACTGCGCCATCAGCGAGTGCCCGTCGAGCCACAGCAGGTCGAAGAGCACGTAGGCGACGGGCACGTCGCGCACGAGCCGGCCCGACCGCCCGGGCGCTGCCGAGGTTCATCCGCTTCTGCAGCCGCTCGAAGCTCGGCAGCCCGTCGTCGCCGAACGCGACGACCTCGCCGTCGAAGATCGCCTCGCGCGCGCCGAGCGTCTCGGCCAGGCCGCGGACCTCGGGGTACTGCGACGTGATGTCGCGACCCGAGCGCGACACGAGCTTGAGACGCCCGCCCTGGCAGAAGCCGACGGCGCGGACCCCGTCCCACTTGACCTCGAACGCCCACTTGGACTGGTCGGACGGCAGCTTGCCCGCCTTGGCCAGCATCGGCACGAGCTCGGCCGGCATCGTCTCCCGCTCCGGGTCCTGCGGCGGGTCCATCCGGTGGATCATCCAGTTCTTGCCGTCCGTGGGAAACAGCACGTAGCGACCCTGCACCCGCTCGCCATGAAGGACGACCATCACTTCCTTTCCCTCGCGCCACTTCTCGAGCTCGAAGACGCCGCGGTCCCAGATCTTCATCTCGCCCGCGCCGTAGTGGCCCTTCGGGATCGTGCCGTGGAAGTCCAGGTACTCGAGCGGGTGGTCCTCCGTGCGCACCGCCAGGTGGTTGCGCTTCGGGTCGGCTGGGATGCCGCGCGGGATGGCCCACGACGCCAGCGTCCCCTCGTGCTCGAGCCGCAGGTCCCAGTGCAACGACGAGGCGTGATGCTCCTGCACCACGAACCGCGGCAACCCATCTCCGACGGGAACAGGGGGACTGTCGCCTTGTTCCGGTGGGCTCTGGAGTGGCGTCGAAGTCGCGCTTTGCGCGGTAGTCGGAGAGACGGTCCGCGTCGCCCATCGGTCCGCTGACGTTATGCGAGAGACGCGCGGGGTATGTTCTGACCCCGATGGACGCTCGGACGATTTCCGTCGACGATTCGCACGGCGACGTGCTGGTGGTCGCCGTGCGCGGGGAACACGACATCTATACGGCTCCGCAGCTGCGCGAGCAGCTCGAAGAGGCGCTCGTCGCCGACCCCGCGGGTGTCGTCGTCGACCTGTCGAGCGCGACGTTCCTGGACTCCTCGATCCTCGGCGCGCTGCTGGACGCGCGCCGGCAGGCGCTCGAGCGCGGCACGGGCTACGTCGTCAGCCTCGGTGAGCAGCCGGAGCCGGGAGTGGCGCGGATACTCGAGATCACCGGGCTGATGCCGGTCTTTCCCGTGGTCGAGTCGCTCACCGTGGCCCTCGAGACCGCCCGCGCGGCACCGGCGGACGCGTGACCATCGAGAGCGCGCCCGTCGTCCGCCTGGATCTGCCGGCCCGTCCCGAGGGTGTCGGCGTCGTACGCCAGGCGCTGACCGGCCTCGCCGACGGGCTCGCCCTGACCGCCGGGGTGCTCGCGGACGCAAAGATGGCGGTGACCGAGGCCTGCACCAACGCCGTCGTGCACGCCTACGGGGACGGCCAGTCCCAGCCCGCCCGCTTCGACGTCGAGATGTACGCCGACGAGTCGCAGCTGACCGTCGTGGTGTCGGACCACGGCATCGGGATCCCGGAGGAGGAGGACGATCGCCACGAAGGTGCGCTTGGGCTCGGCCTTCCGCTGATCGCCGCACTCTCCGACTCCTTCGAGCTCCGCAGTGCCACCGACGGCGACGAGGTCGGCACCATCGTGCGCATGGGGTTCCTGTACGAACGCCAGACCGATCCCGCCGAGGAGAACCCCATCACGGGCAGGCCCGGCCCGGACGGTCGCTGGGAGACTTAGTGGGCCTTCTCGACGGCGACGGCAGGATCGCCGGCGCTGCGAAACCGTCCGCGGATCCGCACCAGTCGTAAAAAACGGCGACCCGGTGCGTATGCGCCGGGCCGCCGTTAGTAGTGACAGCACGCCGCCGGGGGGAACGGCGTACTGCGCCCTCAACGCGTGATGCTCAATTGCGTGAGTGTCAGGTCAGGTCTGCCCTCAGGGGTGACCTGAAAACCGGGGCGTGTCAGAACCGAGACATCGCGGGTAGCCGACTGTCATGGAATACGTGGCTATCGGTGTTCTCGCAATCCTCGTCATCGGCGGCGGAGTGACCGTGATCGTGATGCGTGCGGTCCAGGGCTCGACGCCGGCATCGCCTGAGTCCGGGGACGACACACCGCTCGGGGACACCCCCCAGCACTCCGACCAGTCCTCTCACGCAGAGGGGCGCGGCCCGGCCCGGCAACCCGAGGAACCGGAGGGCGGCCGCTTCAAGCGCGACCCCATCGGTGGCGAGGCCGAGGCGGAACCGACGATCGATACCGGCGACCCGCCACGCGCCGGATAGAGCCAGACAGGGGGTTGCAGAACAACCCCTGTCACACGCGCCATCAACGTTTGCTCGCGAACACCTGAGGGCATGCTGATGGCACAGAAAGGAACGTTCTGGCGGCCCTCGGGGGGAAGCCGGAAGCGCCTCACTCAGTCGCGGATGTAGTGCATCTGCGGCCGTCTATTCGTCAACGAGACCTTGGAGGCTTTCCGTGTCCGCTGCTCTAACCATGCCTGTTCGCCGTGGCCGTCTGGCTGCCGGCACCACCAACAAGCGCGCCGCCCGCGACGCCGAGGACCGTGAGCTCGTGCGCCGGGCCCAGCAGGACCCCTCGCCGCGCACGCACGCCGAGACCGTCGAGGCGTTCATGCCGCTCGCCAAGAGCCTGGCCCGCCGCTACCACCGTGGCGAGGAGCCGCTCGAGGACCTCGAGCAGGTCGCCGCGCTCGGACTCCTGAAGTCGATCAAGGGCTTCGACCCCGACCGCGGGCATGCCTTCGCTTCGTTCGCCGTCCCCACCATCGTCGGCGAGCTGCGCCGGCACTTCCGTGACAAGGGCTGGGCGATCCGCGTTCCGCGTGACCTTCAGGAGCTGGCGCTGGCCGTTCAGCGCAAGAACGACCAGCTCAACACCGAAATGGGCCGTCCGCCGACGCCGCAGCAGCTCGCGCACTCACTCGGCCGTGAGGTCGAAGAGGTGCTCGAGGCCCGCGAGGCCCTGCGGGCGATGCGCCCGGCGTCGCTCGACCGCCCCTCCGCTGCGGCCGAGGACGAGGACGACATGCCGATGCAGCGCATCGGCGACGTGGACCCCGCCTTCGAGCGTGCCGAGGAGGCCGTCACCATCGGCCGCCTGGTCGCCGACCTCCCCGAGCGCGAGCGCAAGATCCTCGCCCTGCGCTACGCGGGCGACATGACGCAGTCCGAGATCGGCGACGAGCTCGGCATCTCGCAGATGCACGTGTCGCGCCTGCTGCGCAGGACGATCGACGATCTGCACGAGACGGTCAGCGCCGAAGCCCGCCGCTTCGCTGCCTAGGCGCTCAGGCCAGCGCGTCCGCGCGGCTGTCGGCGAGCGCGAGCACCTCATCGGTGCCCGTCAGCTCGAGCAGCCGCCGGACCGGCGGCTGTGCGCCTGCGACGACGAGCCGCGAACCGGCTTCGTCGAGCTCGCGATGACAGCGCAGCAGCTCGCGCAGCATGGTCGAGTCCATGAACTCGACCTCGGTCACGTCGGCGACGACGAGCGTGGGCGCGGCGGCGACGAGTTCCTCCGCGAGCGTCCGGAAACGCTCGTGCACCGCGAGATCCAGCTCGCCGGAGAGCTCGACGACCGCCACCCCTTCCCGGGGCGGCGGAGACACGATTTCGATGCGCGGCTCGGACGGGAGGGCCATCTGGCGGGGCGACTGTAGTCGGCCGCGCAGTCCGCCATGCGTCCGTTGATCGCCGACGGGCGTTCAACGGTGCCCCCGGGCGGGTAACCGGCGGCTCGACCAATGCATGACGGCTCTGTCCTCATCGACGGGTCGCCGGAGCGTCGTTCGCGCCTCACCGCGCCAGCAAAGCCAGGACGACATTCGGCTGACCCTGCCCGCCAATGCGCAGAACGTCGTGCTCGTGCGGCACGTGGTGGCCGGGCTCGCCGAGCCGCTGAAACTGCCGGCGGACCTGGTCGACGACATCCGGCTGGCCGTCACCGAGGCGTGCACGAACGTGGTCCGCCACGCCTACGACGGGGAGCCCGGACCGCTCGAGGTCCAGATCGGCCATCGAGAGCCCGGTTCGCTCACCGTGGAGGTGGCCGACCGCGGCGGCGGCCTGCGGCCCCGCGTCGACCAGCAACGGTCCCGGGTTGGGGCTGCCGCTCATGGGCGCGCTCGCCCAAGGGCTCGAGATCGAGCAGAGCGCCGGCGCCGGCAGCCGGGTTCGCATGCGCTTCCAAGCCGCTGCCGGATAGGTTGCCCAAGCCCTGATGCCCGACGACTCCCTGACCCAGACCGAGCCGACCGAGCTGTCGATCACGCCCGGTCCGCTGGTCGGCCCCGTCCTGCGCCGGGTCGTTGGCATGCTCGCCGCGCGCGCCGACCTGCCCCTGGACCGCCTCGACGAGGCCGTGCTGGTCGCGGACGTGATCGCCGAGCGCGCCGGCGCCTACGCGCCGGATGCAATACGCATCCGCTTCGAGGTCGAGCCGCGGCAGTTGTGGATGCGCATCGGCCCCCTTTCCAGCGGCGGCGCGCAGGCGCTGCTCGGCGAGAACCGTGACGTGGGGTCGATCATCGTGACGCTCGCTGACGACGTGCAGGTCGACGAGGCCGACGGGGCCGAGTACCTGCGCGTGTGCCTCGCCTTCGTCGGGTAGCTCTGACCCGGCTATGAACGGAGAGTTCAGCGCGTCCGAGGAACTCGTCGACGCAAGCACGCACGTCGTCGTGGTCTCAGGGGAGATCGACATCTTCACGGCACCGGAGTTCAAGAGCGTGATCGGAGAGGCGCTCGATGGCGGCCGCGACGTGGTCGTGGTCGACCTCACGGGCGCCACGTTCATCGACTCCTCGAGCCTCGGCGTCCTGATCTCCGCCCACCGCCGGCTGTCACAGCGAGGCGGGCGGTTGGTCGTAGCCACGGACGTTCCCGCGGTACGCAAGACGTTCGAGATCACCGGCCTCGACGCGGTGCTCGATGTGGTGGACGGTCGCGACGAAGCGTTGGGACTGAACCAGAGCTGAGTCACGCGGGCCCGCGACCGGTAGCACCGGTGCATGACGGCCCGCACCCGAGCCGAGCTCGCCGCCCGTGCCATCCGCCGCAGTGACAGCTCGGTGAGCCCGGGCCACCGCCGCAACGAACGAGAGCTCGTCCTGCTCTACCAGCGCGATCCGTCGGCGCGCCCGACGGTCATCGAGGCGTTCCGCCCACTGGCGCACGGCGTCGCGCGTCGCTATCACCGAGGCGAGGAACCCCTGGAGGACCTCGAGCAGGTCGCGCTGCTCGGACTCGTGAAGGCGCTCGAACGCTTCGACCCCGACCGCGGGTCACCGTTCGTCACATACGCGCTGCCCACGATGTCCGGCGAGGTGCGCCGCCACTACCGCGACACGGGGTGGGCTGTCCACGTCACCCGCGGTGCGCAGGAGCTCGCGCAGCGCCTGTCGGCGCTCGAGCGCGACGGTGGAGAGCGTCTCAGCGCCTCCGAAGCGGCCGAGCGCCTCGGCGTCGACATCGAGGACATCGTCTCCGGACGGCTTGCTCAGCGCGCCATGCGCGCCGATTCCCTGGATCGGCCGCGCGCCGACGGCGAGGCCGACGAGCCGGCGCTCACGGTCAGCGCCGAAGATCCCGGCTACGAGGAGGCGGAGTTGCGAGCGACGATCGGGCGCCTCACCGAGGAGCTGCCCGAGCGTGAGCGGCGGATCCTCGCCCTGCGCTTCGCCGGTGACCGGACGCAATCGGAGATCGGTGCGGACCTCGGCATGTCGCAGATGCACGTGTCGCGGCTACTGCGCAGGACGCTGGACGAGTTGCATTTGGCCGCGACTGGATAGTCCGACCCGATGGCCCGCAACCGAACGCACATCGCTGCAGCCCCGAACGCCGTCTGGGCGACCCTGGCGGACCCGTACGCCTACCCGGAGTGGGTGGTCGGCTCCGACCGCACGTTGTCGGCCGACGACAGCTGGCCTCTGCCGGGTTCCGCGTTCCGCGTCCGCCTGGCGACCCGCCACGTCGACCGCACGGAGGTCTGCGCGGTCGACCCCGGCCGCCGGATCGTCCTCGAGGTGGGCAGCCGTGTCGGCCCCGCGAAAGTGACGATCGAGCTCGCCGAGGCCGATGGCGGCACCGACGTCACGCTGATCGAGGACCCCACCGGCAAAGTGGCGCCGCTGCGCTTCCTCCCGCCCGTGCAACTGCTCATCAAGGCGCGCAACGTCGAGTCGCTGCGCCGGCTGCGCCGCCTCTGCGAAGCGGGTTGATCGCCGACGCGGTCGGCTCGGACGCGCCCGCTTCGGTTTGCTCGTGCTCGCCTGCGGGTCGGAGCCTGGCGTGCGCATCGGGATCGTCGGCCATCACGTCGCCCCCATCCGCCCGCCGTTCGCCGGCGGCGTCGAGTCCCACACGCACTACCTCGCGCGCTGGCTGACGGAGGCCGGGCACGAGGTGACGCTGTTCGCCCTCGAGGGCTCCGCGATCGGGGGAGTCCGCGTCGTCCCCCTGCAGATGCGACCGCGAATCTCGGACACGGCGCGCGGCGACGTGTCGATGCCGCCCCGCGCCTTCATGGACGCCCACTGTGCCTACCAGTCCTTGCTGGTCGAGCTGCATGGCCACTGCCCCTTCGACGTCGTGCACCTGCAGACGCTGCACTACCTCCCGGTTGCGATGGCGGCGCTGCTGCCCGTGCCCGCCGTCCTGACGCTCCACTGCCCGCCGACGCCATGGCTCGAGGCGGCGCTGCTCGCGCGCACCGGCGGGCGGCTGTGGCCGACGGCCGTGTCGGAGTACACCGCGACGCAGTGGCGCCACGTGGCCCCGACCGCGCGGGTCATACCCAACGGGATCGACCCGGTTCACTGGCCTGCGGGACCGGGCGGCCGCAGCGCATTCTGGAGCGGACGCATCGTGCCGGAGAAGGCGCCGCACCTCGCGATCCAGGCCGCGCGACGGGCGGGTCTCGAGCTGCGAGTCGCCGGCCCGATCTACGACGAGGCCTACTTCCGTGAGTTCGTGGAGCCCGAGCTCGGACCAGGAGTCACCTACCTCGGGCATCTCGGGCACGCGGACCTGGCGCGCGCGGTCGGTGGGAGCGGGGTTGCGCTCGTCACGCCCGCCTGGGAGGAGCCGTTCGGCCTGGTGGCCGCTGAAGCGATGACGACCGGCACACCCGTGGCCGGCTTCGCACGCGGCGGGCTGCCCGACGTGGTCGGGTCGGGCGGCGTGCTGGTGGCGCCCGGCGACGTCGATGCGCTCGCCGATGCGGCGCGCGCTGCGCTGGCCCTCGACCGGCGGGCGGTCCGGCAGGCCGCCGTCTCCCGACTCGGCATCGATGCCATGGGTGCCGCCTACCTCGGCCTCTACGAGCGCGCGCTGCGTGGCCGTCAGCTGGTCGAGCTCGAGGCGGCCTGATGAAGCTCGGCTGGTACGTCCACCACCATGGGGCCGGGCACCGGACGCGCTTCGCGGCGGTCGCGCCCCTGCTCGACGACGTCACCGCGCTCTCGTCGCTTCCGCTGCCCGGCGGGGTGCGACTACCACTCGACGTCGCGGATACGCCGCTGGATCCGAGCGCCGGAGGGACGCTGCACTGGGTGCCGGTCGGCCACGCCGGGTTGCGCGAGCGAATGGCGTGCATCTCCGCCTGGATCGCGACCCACGAGCCGGACGTGTTCGTCGTGGACGTTTCCGTGGAGGTCGCGCTGCTCGCCCGGCTGCACGGCGTGCCGACGGTGATCGTCGCGCAGCGCGGACGGCGCGACGACGTCCCACACGGGCTCGCCTTCGCGCAGGCCGCCGCAGTCGTCGCCCCCTGGACCGCAGCAGCCCACGCGCCCACACAGCTGCCGGTGACGCCGCGTTTCGTGGGCGCCATCTCGCGCTTCGACGACCGCGACTTTCGAGCACCGGGGGACGACGTCCTCCTGTTGCTCGGCGCGGGCGGCGACCAGGTCGATCGTGCGCGCGTTCCAGGTCACTGGTTGGTGGCCGACGGTGGGGCGCCCGTGGCGGATCTGCTGGAGCGGTGCTCCGTCGTCGTCGGCAGCGCCGGCGGCAACGTCGTCGCCGAGGTGGCGGCTGCGCGGCGCCCGTTCGTCTGTCTCCCCCAGGAGCGCCCGTTCGACGAGCAGCTCGACCAGGCCCACGCCCTCGAAGCGCTGGGTGTCGCCGTGGTCTGCCGCGAGTGGCCGGACGACTGGGCGGTGGTGCTCGACCGCGCCGCGGCGCTCGACACCGAGCGGTGGTCGCTGCTGCACGACGGCCGCGGGGCCGAGCGCTTCGCCGCGGTGATCGAGGAGGTCGCTGCGTGCGCACCGCGGTAGTCACCCTCGCCCGCGGCCGCCGCCGCCACCTCGAGCGCCAGGCCTACGCCGTCGCGCGTCTCGATCCGGCACCGGACGACTATGTCGTCGTCGACCTCGAACCGCCGTTCCAAGGGGGCAGGCCCCCTGGAACGCTCGGTGCTCGGGTGGTGCGGCGGCCGGTGCCCGATGGGACGCCACTCCCGCTGGCGGCTGCCCGCAACGCGGGGATCGCCACGGCGGCCGAGCGGGCCGAGCTCGTCATCTGCCTGGACGTCGACTGCGTGCCAGAGCCGGGGTTGATCGCCCGGATGACCGCCGCAGCGCGTCGGGACGACGGGCTGCTCGCCGGGCCGGTCGGCCGGCTACCCGCCCTGCCCGCGGGACGACTGCAGCCGACGCCGGCCGAGCTGCGCGCATCGCGTGCGGCCGCCCGCTCCGGGCCGCGGCCGGTCCCGCGTGCCGGGGAGCTGGTCGCCGAGGCCCGGGTCGAGCTGTTCTGGTCGCTGGCCTTCGCCGTCACGCCGGCGACCCACGCGCGCATCGGCGGCTTCGACGAGGCCTATGCCGGCTACGGCGCCGAGGACACCGACTACGCCTTCCGCGCGCGGCGGGCCGGGGTCGGCCTTGCCTGGGTCGGCGGCGCCTGGGCCCACCACCAGCACCATCCCGTCTCCGACCCGCCCGTCGAGCACCTGCGCGACATCGTCCGCAACGCCCGCCGCTTCCACGCGCGCTGGGGCCGATGGCCGATGGAGGGGTGGCTGCGTGCGTTCGCCAACTTGGGCCTGATCGAGTGGTCGGGCGCCCAGCTGACCTTGGCGGTGTCGCGACCGGACTTACAGGGCAGCGCAACAGCATGAAGGCACTCACTTGGCAAGGCGTCGGATCGGTCAGCGTCGACGAGGTTCCCGATCCGAGGATCGAGCAGCCCGACGACGTCATCGTCCGCATCACCTCCACCGGCCTGTGCGGCTCCGATCTGCATCTTTACACCGTGCTCGCGCCCTTCCTGGACGCCGGCGACATCCTCGGTCACGAGCCGATGGGCATCGTCGAGGAGGTCGGACCCGAGGTCACGCACGTCAAGCCCGGCGACCGTGTCGTCATCCCCTTCAACGTCTCGTGCGGCGACTGCTTCATGTGCGGTCAGGAGCTCTACTCGCAATGCGAGACCTCGCAGGTCCATGAGCACGGCACCGGGGCGTCGCTGTTCGGCTACACGAAGCTCTACGGGCAGGTGCCCGGCGGCCAGGCGGAGTTCCTGCGCGTCCCCTTCGGCAACAAGCTGCCGATCAAGGTGCCCGAGGGCCCGGCCGACGACCGCTTCCTCTTCCTCTCGGACGTGCTGCCCACCGCGTGGCAGGCCGTCGAGTACGCCGACACGCCCGACGGCGGCACGCTGTGCGTCGTCGGCCTCGGCCCCATCGGCGACATGGCCGCGCGGATAGGCGTGCACAAGGGCCTGCGTGTGATCGGCATCGATCGCGTGCCCGAGCGCCTCGAGCGCGTCAGCGGGCGTGGGATCGAGACGCTGAACCTCGAGGACTTCTCCAACGGCGACCTGCCCGCGGCGGTCCGCGACATGACGGACGGGCGCGGCCCGGAAGCCGTCATCGACGCGGTCGGGATGGAGGCGCACGGCTCGCCCGCCGCCGCCGTCGCCCACAAGCTCGTCGGGCTGCTCCCGGACGCCATCGGCGCGCCGCTCATGGAGAAGGCCGGCATCTCCAAGCTCGCCGCCCTGTACTCGTGCATCGAACTGGTGCGCCGCGGCGGCACGATCTCTCTGAGCGGCGTCTACGGCGGCGCGGCCGACCCCCTCCCCATGCTGCAGCTCTTCGACAAGCAGGTGCAGCTGCGGATGGGTCAGGCCAACGTCTGGAAGTGGGTCGACGACATCCTGCCCCTGCTGACCGACGACGACCCGCTGGGCGTCGACGATTTCGCGACCCATCACCTGCCTCTGCACGAGGCACCGATGGCCTACGAGAAGTTCCAGAAGAAGCAGGACGGCATGATCAAGGTCGTCTTCCACCCGGGCCGCGGTTAGTCGTGGCGGCCTTCGTCACCGGCGCCTCCAGCGGCGTCGGCCTCGCCGCCGCGGAGGCGTTCGCGGCAGCCGGTCATGACGTCGCCGTCTCGGCACGCAGCGTGCCCGGCCTCGAGGAAGCGGCCGAGCGCGTCCGCGCCCACGGTCGGAGAGCCGTGATCGTCCCGGCCGACCTCACCGACCGCACCGCCGTGCAGGCGGCGGTGGACGAAGCGGTTGCCGAGCTCGGAAGCATCGACGTGCTCGCGCAGTGCGCGGCGGCCGTGATCTACGGGCGGTTCGACGAGATCGAGGCCGACGACTTCGACCGCATCGTCAACGTGACGTTCCTCGGCGCCGTCAACGTCATCCGGGCGGCGCTTCCCGAGCTCGAGCGCTCCGGCGGCGCGATCGTCGTGGTGGGCTCTCTCATGAGCAAGCTCCCGCTGCCGATGCTGTCCTCGTACTCGGCGGCCAAGCACGCCGAGCGTGGCTTCCTCAACACGCTGCACGCCGAGCTGCGGGCCGGCAAGAGCCAGGTCTCCGTCTCCATGCTGCACCCCGGCGCCATCAACACGCCGATCTGGGACGAGATGCCGAGCCCATCCGGCGAGCAGCCCCGGCGCCCGCCCGAGGGCTACGACCCCAACGAGGTCGCGGCCGCCCTCGTCGATCTCGCGGAGCATCCACGCCGTGAGGCGACCTTCGGTGCGGAGACCAAGCTGATCGAGACGGTCTTCAACTCCGTCCGCCCGGCCGGCGACCTGCTGATGAGCGCGATCTACCACTACTTCCGCTCGGGAGACCGGCAATCGGACGCCGGCACCGAGCCGCTGCACGACGGCGCCGGCCGCGGCATCGCGAAGGGCGGCATCCCCATCACCCGCCCCAGCGTCACCAACTCCGCCCAGCGCCTGCTGCACCGCGTGGGCATCGGCTAGCGGGCCCGACTCAGGCCTCCCGCAGTCAGGAGGTGGCGACCGCGCCCGCTTTCTCCTCGATGGTGTCGATCATCGAGTTGAACGCCTTGGCGAAGGACTCGACGCCCTCGTCGACGAGCTCGCGGCCGACGATCTCGTCGAAGTCCACACCGATCTCGCGCAGCTCGTCGAGCAGCTTGTGCGCCTCTTCGACGTCCTTGTCGACCGTGCGCGCTGCCGTGCCGTGGTCGCGCGAGGCCTCGATGGTCGCGTCGGGCATCGTGTTGACGGTGTCCGGGCCGATCAGCTCGTCCACGTACAGCGTGTCCGGGTAGGCGTCGTTCTTGACCGAGGTCGAGGCCCACAGCGGCCGCTGGACGGCGGCGCCCGCCGCGGCGCACTTCTCCCAGCGCTCGCCGGAGAAGATCCGCTGGAAGGACTCATAGGCGACGCGGGCGTTCGCGACCGCGGCCTTGCCCTTGAGGTCCTCGCGGCCGAGCTCGTCGAGCTTGGCGTCCACCTTGCCGTCGACCCGGGAGACGAAGAAGCTGGCGACCGACGAGGCGCGGTCGACCGGCTCGCCGGCCTCGACGCGGCGCTCGACACCGCGCACGTAGGCCTCCGCGACCGCCTCGTAGCGGCGCACGTCGAAGAGCAGCGTGACGTTGACGTTGACGCCGGCCGCGGTGAGCTCCTCGAACGCCTCGACGCCCGCCTCGGTGGCCGGCACCTTGATGAGGACGTTCGGGCGGTCGATGCGCTCGCGGATCAGCTTGCCCTGCTCGACGGAGCCGTCGGTGTCATCGGCGAGCTCCGGCGGGAGCTCGAAGCTGACGTAGCCGTCCTTGCCCTCCGTCGCGTCGAACGTCTCGCGCAGCAGGTCGCAGCCATCGCGGATGTCCTTGAAGCCGAGCTCGAAGAAGATGTCGCGCGCGTCCTTGCCGTCCTCGGCCAGTTCGCGGATGGCCTCGTCGTAGCGATCGGAGTCGCCGAAGGCCTTGTCGAAGATGCTCGGGTTGGAGGTGACGCCGGAGATGCCGTCCTCGTCGATGAGGCGCTTGAGCTCGCCGTCATCGATCAACTGCCGGGAGATGTTGTCGAGCCACACGGCCTGACCTTCGGCCTGGATCTCGCGAAGGTGATTTGTAGCCATGGTTCGAGACTACCCAGCAGGCTCAGCGGGAAGCGCTCAAGACATGTCCTTACAACCCGACACCGACCAGCGGCTCGAGCGGACCTCGCGCAAGCTGTCCGCGAACGGCCTGAAGCTGCTCGCGGTCGCCCTCGTGCTCGACGTCGTCGGCGCGATCCTGCTCGTCGCCGACATCAACACGGTCGCCGGGCTCTTCTGCCTCGGCATCTCGGCCGCGC
This sequence comes from uncultured Solirubrobacteraceae bacterium, assembly GCA_963759945.1. GTDB lineage: Bacteria > Actinomycetota > Thermoleophilia > Solirubrobacterales > Solirubrobacteraceae > DATLGB01. The sequence continues at coordinate 180,742 of CAVXBH010000011.1, forward strand.
CGATGATCGGCGCGATCATGCTCATGGGTTCCGGCGCGGTCGGCTCGCGCGCCGCCGATCACAAGGATTGGGCATGAGCATCCCCGACCCACGCCCCCCGATGCCAGACCCTGCGCCGCCGACCCCGACGCCGGAGCCGGGTCCGCTACCGCCCGACCCCAATCCCAAGCCGATCTAGCTCGTCGATCAGGGGCGGGAGCGCCTCGTAGACGGCCTTCGCGCCCGCCTCCTTCAGTTCCGCCGAGTCGAACCCGCCGGTCATGACCGCGACGGTGGGCACGTCCGCCTTCGCCGCCGCCTCGATGTCCCACGGCGTGTCGCCGATCATCACTGCGTCCGTCACGCCCGCCTTCTCCTGCGCGGCCTCAACGAGGTCCGGTGCAGGCTTGGTCGTCCCGACATCAGCAGACGATGTCCAGTCGTCGGCGATCTCACGGGCGTCGAGCAGATCCAGGTAGTGGTCGAGCTCCTCCTCCTTGGCGGAGCTCGCGAGCACGACGGTGAGCCCGCGGTCCTTGAGCGCGACGATCAGGTCCCGTGCGCCCTCGAGCGGCACCACCTCGTCGATCAGCCCGGCGTAGTGCTCGTGCTCGGCGTCGCGCACCGCGTCACCGTGCTCCTCCTCGCCCTCCTCGCCGATCAGGTGGGTGACGAGCTGGTCGCCGCCCATCCCGATCGCGCGGTGGATGCGCCAGATCGGGACGACGAGGTCGCTGTCGCGGAACGCCCGGAACCAGGCGATCGCGTGCTGATAGTTCGTGTCGACGAGCGTGCCGTCGATGTCGAGGATGGCGGCGGCCGGCACTAGGCGGCGTCGGCCAGCGCGGCGAGCTCGCGGCGCAAGGACAGATGTTGCAGGGCGCGGCGCTCGATCGCGCGCAGTTCCTCGCGGCCCATGCCGAGCTCGCGCTGCAACGCGGACAGCGGCAGCGGCTCGCGCTCCTCGGAGTCGAGGCCGAAGCGCAGCTTGATGATCATGCGCTCGCGGTCGGGCAGCTCCTCGACGGCGGCGCGGACGGCCTGACGGGAGAGGGAGACCTCCACCTCCTCCTCGGTGCTCTGGGCGCCCGAGTCCATGATCGAGCCGAGGCTCGCGTCGGAGTCGTCGCCGATCGGCTTGTCGAGGCTGGTGACCGTGCGGGAGACGTCGAGCATCTCGACGACCTGCTCGAGCGGCAGCTCTGCGGCCTTCGCGATCTCCTCCGGCGTCGGCTCACGGCCGAGGGAGACCGACAGCGCGCGCTCCGTCTGGGCGATCTTGCGCTCGCGCTGGGCGACGTGCACGGGCAGGCGGATGGTGCGGCCCTTGTCGGCGATGCCGCGCTGGATCGCCTGGCGGATCCACAGCGTCGCGTAGGTGGAGAAGCGGAAGCCCTTGCGGTGGTCGAACTTCTCCACCGCGCGGATGAGTCCGAGCATGCCCTCCTGGATCAGGTCGAGCAGGCACAGCTCGCTGAGCCCCTGGTACTTGCGGGCGATGGAGACCACGAGGCGCAGGTTGTGCGTCGTCAGGCGCTCCTTGGCGCGCAGGTCGCCCTTCTCGATGCGGCGCGAGAGGTCGAGCTCCTCGGGGGGCGTGAGCAGGCGATGGCGGCCGGCCTCGTTGAGGAACTGCTGCAGCGCGTCCGTCGTGAAGACCGCGAGGTCCACGTGCGTGTAAGTGGTCGATTCGTTACCGCTCGCGGCGCGGGCGACGTCGTCGACGATCTCGAAGCCGCGCTTCTCGATCGCGGCGTGCAGCTCGTTGACGCCCTCGTCATCGAGAGCGAGCTGCTCGACGTAGGTGGCCACCTCGGACTGCGCGATGGTTCCGTTCTCCTCCCCGCGTGCGAGCAGCTTGTCGAGATCGGAAGCGGGAGCGCTCATCTGTCCGGGTTACCCGCGACGGCCGTCCGGGACTCCGGCGACCAGCAGAGAATCGGGGGCGATGCCGTAATCGACGGCCGCGGCATCGCCTACGTACGTGCCATCGACCTCGATCCCGAAGGTGCGGCCATCGGGCGCGGAGACGCGCGCCTCGGCGAGATCGGTCAGCGCGGTGACACGGGGATGCTGGGTGACGCGGCCGGCGTCGCCCGACAGCAGGCGCAGGAAGATCCCGGCGACATCGCGCGGCGCGGCGCGGTCGGCGAAGGCCATCGAGAGCGTGCCGTTGCCGAGCGACTGCGGCGGGCAGACGCTCACTCGGCGCGGGCCGAAGAAGGTCAGCGGATCCGAGCGCTGGACGATCACCGTGGCCGCCTCGGCGACCTCGCCGCCGGCCTCGATGCGCAGGCGCGGCAGCCGGCCGCGACCGGCCTCGGCGAGCGCGACGGCGGCGCCGACGGCGACGTACCCGGCGCCGAGGCGGGCGCGCAGCACCGGGCGCGCGGCCACGCGGCGCATCATCTCGGCGGTCACCCCGATGCCGGACATGAAGAGGAAGTGGCGGCCGTCGACCGTGCCGGTGGTCATCGGGCGGACGGTCTGGCTCGGCGACGTGCGCGGCGAGCTGCTCGAGCGCGGCGTCGAACTTGTCGGGCACCCCGACGGTGCGCGCGAAGACGTTGGTCGCGCCGCCGGGCAGGCACCAGAGCGGGGTACCGGTCCCGGCCAGGCCGTTGGCCGCCTCGTTGGCGGTGCCGTCGCCGCCGACCGCAACGACGAGCCGAGCGCCCTCGGCCGCGGCGGAGGCCGCGAGCTCGGCGGCGTGGAACGGGTGGTCCGTGCGGGCCACCTCGACCTTGCAGCGACCCGCCAGGGCGCGCAGCACGGCCGTCTCGGCGAACGGGCGTCCACGTGCGAGGCGGAGGGGTTGAAGATGACGAATGCGTCCACTAGTCGGTCACGAGCTTTTCTCGGGAACGGGCAGGGGGTCAGCTACCCTCCCCCGGTGCATCGCACCGGCGTCAGCAGCCTTTTTTTCCGCTCGTCAGCGGGGCGCGCCCTTTCCAGGGTAGGCCGCGTCCGATGACCGCTCGGATGCTCGGCCTGACCCAGCGTCGCCCGTACGCGATGCCCGCGCTGCTGGCGGCCGGCTGCGCGCTCGCGATGTTCCTGACGGCCAATTCCGAGGGCCTGGAGATCGTCGATCCCGACGGCGTCGGCGGGCCTCCGCTCGTCCGGCTGAGCGTCATCCTCGGCGTCTTCATGATGCTCGACGTGCTGCCGCGCGCGGTGTGGCGCGCCGGCGGCAATCCGCTGCGGATCCCGGTGCGCTTCTTGGAGGTCGTCCGCGAGCGCTGGACCGGCCGCCGCCTCGCCTACGTGCTGGTCGGCCTCTTCTCCTTCTACATCACGTACGTCGCGTACCGGAACTTCAAGGGCTTCCTGCCCTTCCTGAGCCCGGGCATCAACGACACCGGCCTGCTGGAGCTCGACCGGGCGCTGTTCTTCGGTCACGATCCGGCGACGCTGCTGCACGACCTGCTCGGCACGGGCTTCGCGAACTCGTTCCTCTCGTTCTTCTACGTCATCTACCTGGCGTTCGTGCCGATCTCGCTGGCCGTCGCGCTCGTGTGGTTCGGCGACATGCGCAACGGCCTCTGGTACGCGATGGCCCTGTGCCTGAACTGGGTGTTCGGCGCGGTCAGCTACTACCTGATCCCTTCGATGGGCCCGGCGTTCGTCGCGCCCGAGCTGTTCGCCGACCTCGCGCCCTCGTCGTCCTCGGCGCTGCAGCACTCCCTGTGGGTGGAGCGGCTGAACGTGATCTACGGGTCGGCGCCCGGCGTCGCGGAGGACGTGCTGCAGAGCATCGCGGCGTTCGCTTCGCTGCACGTCTCCGTCTGCCTGACCGCGGCGCTCATCGCCCAGTTGCTGCGCGTGAACAAGTGGCTGCGCTGGAGCCTGTGGGCGTACTTCTGGATCGTCGTCGTGGCGACCGTCTACCTCGGCTGGCACTACTTCATCGACGACATCGCCGGCGTGGTGATCGCGCTGCTCGCGGTCGGCATCGGTGCCGTCGCCACCGGCAGCTCGCTGCGGCCCGTGCCCGCGCCGACCGCTGCAGGGCCCGCGCGCTTCTCCCTCTCGCTCGAGTCGAGTGCCTTCAACGGCCTGCTGAACGTACCCAACGTGCTGTCGGCCGGCCGGATCGCGCTCGCGCCGCTGATGTTCGCGCTGGTGGTCGCCAACCCCGAGGGGTCGATCGCGGCCGGCCTGGTCTTCGTGCTGATCGCGGTGACGGACATCGTCGACGGGCACCTCGCCCGCTCGCGCAACCTCGTCACCTCGCTGGGCAAGCTGCTCGACCCGATCGCCGACAAGGCGCTGGTCATCGCGGCCCTGGCGAGCCTCGTCATCGCCGACCGGCTGGCGCTGTGGGTGGTGGCCGTGATCGCGGGCCGGGAGCTGCTCGTCACCCTCCTGCGCGCCCACGCCGCCCGCCGCGGCCACGTGCTGCCCGCGTCGGCCTCGGGCAAGGCGAAGATGTTCATGCAGGTCGCGATGGTGCTCGCGTTGATCACCGTCGGCGACCCCTCCGCGACCTGGGTCCAGGCGCTCGTCGGCGCGACGCTGACGCTGACGGTCGTCTCCGGGGTGGCCTGTCTGCGGGCCTTCGCGGCTGTCCGACATGCCTGACCCGCGTTTGACGTAGCCGCCCGGGATGGGGAGTCCTGCAGACACGCGATGGCCTTCCCCTCTTCCGTGAGCCAGGCACCTACGCAGGGGGTGCGTGTGCTCGACGCAGATCCCGACCTGGGCGCGAGCCTGACGAGGGAGCGCTTCGAGCAGGCCCGGCAGGCGCTCGTGGCGCGCGTCGAGACGGTCCCGCGCGGCGTGTGGGCGCCCTCCCCCGAGGGCGGGCCGGACTCCTTCGGCGGCATCGGCCTGCTCGTCCTCAGCGGGGTGCTCGTCCGCCGGCTCTCCCTGAGCCATCGCTCGTGCGCCGAGCTGATCGGCCCGGGCGACCTCCTGCGCCCGAGCCAGGACGGCTTCAACGACCTGCTCGCGCCGTTCTCCGTCGCCTTCCGGGTCGTCGAGCCGCTGACGCTGGCGCACCTCGACGTGCGCTTCGTCGCCCGCTCCGCGCGCTTCCCGGAGATGACGGGCGAGATGATCTCCCGCGCGCTGGACCGCTCCCGCCTTCTGGCCCGGATGCTCGCCGTCGCGCAGCTTCCCCGCGTCGACACGCGGCTGCTGATCGCCATGTGGCACCTGTCGGAGCGCTGGGGCACCGTGACCACCGAGGGCCGCGTGCTGCCGAGCTTCCTCTCCCACGAGCTGCTCGGGTGGATCGTCGGCGCGCGCCGGCCCTCCGTGACGACCGCGCTCGGCCAGCTCTCGCAGCGCAACCTCGTCACGCGCCTCGACGACGGCGGCTGGCTGCTCGGGGACGAGCCGCCGGTCTTCGACGGCCTCGCCGTCGCTTCCTAGCTTGCGGCTGGGCTTCGCCGTCAAGGTCATGGGCGACGGCGGCCTGCCGACGTCCGACAACCGGCGCTGGCAGTCGACCCGCACCTGCGCTACTCGCTGGCGATGCTCGACGGCGTCCTGGACTACTGCGACAAGCACGACCTGCGCATGTACCGGTTCGCGGCGTCCATCGCGCCGTACGCGACCCACCCCGACCTGCCGCAGTTCCACCATCAGGTGGACGAGTGCCGCGAGGAGCTGGCGGCGTTCGGCGCCCGCGCCCGGGAGCTCGGCATCCGCCTCTCCACGCATCCGAGCCAGTACATCGTCCTCAACTCCGAGAACCCGGTGACGATGGCCTCCGCCATCCGCGACGTCGAGGTCCAGGCCGCGCTCCTGGACGCGATGGGGATGGACGCCGAGGGCGTCTGCATCCTGCACATCGGCGGCGCAGCCGGTGGGCGCGAGGCGGCCTTCGAGCGCTTCGAGCGAGGCTTCGAGCAGCTTCGGACGCCGCGCAGGCCCGCCTGATCATCGAGAACGACGACCGCACCTTCTCCCTGATGGACGTCCTCGAGATCCACCGCGCACCGGCCTGCGGGTCGTCTGGGACATCCTGCACCACCACTGCCTGGACCCGGAGGGCATCCCCGACCGCGAGGCACTCGCGGCTCGCGCTCGACACGTGGCCCGAGGGCACGCGCCCAAGATCCACTGGTCCACGCCCCGCACGACGCTCGAGGAGCAAAAGAAGAAGGTCGGCCGCCGCGTGGAGCGCTCCTGGGTCCTCCCGCCCCTGCGGGCGCACGCCGACATGGTCGACCCCGTCGCCTTCGAGTTCTTCCTCCGCGAGACCCGCTGCCGGCGCGACTTCGACGTCATGGTCGAGGCCAAGGCCAAGGACCTCGCCGTCCTGCAGCTGCGCGACCAGCTCGCCACCCGCGGCGTCGAGCTCGGCTGACGCCGGGGCTACGCGTGCTCGTCGGCGGCCCCGCCTGCGGGCTGCACCGACCATGACGGCGGCTCGTCCCGGCCTTCCTGCTCGTCGCGCTCGGCGTCCTCGCTCGTGGCCTGCACGATCCCCGGCGCATGGTGCGTCGGCGCATACACGGCGTAGAGCTGCAGCGGCTCCTGCCCGGTGTTGATCACGTCGTGCCACAGGCCGGCGGGCACCTGGATCGACCAGCCATCTGTGACGGCCTGCTCGAAGTCCAGCTCGTCGGCCGCGGGGCCCATGACGCACTTGCCCTCACCGGCATCCACCCGCAGGAACTGATCGGTTTCGGGGTGCGCCTCGAGCCCGATCGACTCGCCGGGCGGGATCGACATCAGGGTCACCTGGAGGTACCTCCCGGTCCACGCGACCGTCCGGTAGTTCTGGTTGGCGATCGTTTCGCGCTCGATGTCGAAGGCGTTGGGTTCCGGGCCGTTGTCGGAGATGCTCATGCGCCGAAGCTACCCCCAAATCCAGCGAACGCGTCAGTCGGCGGGCGTGAGCAGGTCGTTCTCGGTGACCGCTTCGAGCGCGAGCGACTTGTAGCCGACCTCGTCGAAGAGCACGACGAGCTTGTCCTCCTCGTAGCGCTGGACGGTGGCCTCGCCCCACTTGTCGTGGCGGACGCGGGCGCCGACCGCGAAGGGCGCGTCCTCCGGGGCGCCCGCGGCCTCGCCGGCGTCGCAGAGGTCGCAGTTGCCGCACGGGCCGTCCGTGGTCTCGCCGAAGTAGGACAGCAGGAACTCGCGGCGGCACGCGTGGCGCAGCTCGGCGTAGGCGCGCATCATGTCGACGCGCGAGCGGTCGAACTCCTCGCGGGCGGCCTGGGCCTCCGCGGCGGCGATCACGGCCTGGCCGTCGAGCTCGTCGGTCGGAGCGACGGTGCCGTCCGGGCGCACCTCGACGGCGCCGACGTCCTCGAGGCGGCCGACCGCGGTCGCCAGCTTGGTCGCCGAGAGCTCGGTGCGCCTCCTGCAGCACGGTCGGCTCGGCGGCGCCGCCGGCCTCGTGGATCGCCTCGGCGACGGCCTGGATCTCCGGGGCGGCGACCTGGCCCGACCCGGCGAAGAAGCGGCGGAGGCCGAGGTCCTCCGAGCGGTAGAAGAGGACGGCGGCGGCCGGCTCGCCGTCGCGGCCGGCGCGGCCGACCTCCTGCCAGTAGGAGTCGACGGCGTCGGCGATCGCGTGGTGGACGACGAAGCGCACGTTGGGCTTGTCGACGCCCATCCCGAAGGCGGTGGTGGCGACGATGACGTGCGTCTCGTCCTCCATGAAGGCGGTCTGGACGTCATCGCGGATCCCGGCCGCCATGCCGCCGTGGTAGGCGGCGCTGCGCAGGCCTGCGGCCGCCAGGTCGTCGGCGATCCGCTCGGCGTCGGCGCGGGTGGCGGTGTAGACGATCCCCGGCTTCGCGAGCTCGACGACGCGCTCGATCAGCGCGCGCTCCTTGGCCTGCTCGTCGTAGAAGCGCTCGACGGCGAAATGCAGGTTCGGCCGGTCGAAGCCGTGGATCGGAGACGAGCGGGTCGCGCAGCCCGAGCCGGGCGACGATCTCCTCGCGGACCGGCGGCGACGCGGTGGCGGTGAGGGCGAGCACCGGTGGATGCCCGAGCGCCTCGGCGACCTGGCCGAGGCGCAGGTACTCCGGGCGGAAGTCGTGCCCCCACTCGGAGATGCAGTGGGCCTCGTCGACCACCATCAGGGACGGCTGGGCGGCCTTCACCTTCTCCAGCATCTCCGGGTTGGCGAGCTGCTCCGGCGCCATGAAGAGGAACTCGATCTCCTCCCCCGCGTTCTTCAGCGCGTCGTCGCGCTCCCACTCGGGCACGACGGACGAGATCGCCGCGGCGCCGTGGATTTCGAGGCTCTCCACCTGGTCGCGCTGGAGGGCGATCAGCGGGGAGACGACGAGCGTCGGCCCGTCGATCGCCAGCCCGGCCAGCTGATAGATGGCGGACTTGCCGTAGCCCGTCGCCATGACGGCCAGCGCGTCGCGGCCGGCGACGATCGCCTCTGCGACCTCCAGCTGGCCGGGGCGCAGTTCGTCGAGCCCGAGTTGGTCGCGCGCGAGTGCGCTGAGATCCATCAGACGCCGCCGGGATCGCTGGGTGGCAGCGCTCCCGGAGCGTCAGGCGTCCAGTTGAAAGCGAGCATCCTGGGGCGCTTCCCCATTCGCAGCACGGTCAGACTCGTGTTGGCGGGTCCGGCAATGGTCCGGTAGTCGGCGGCGGTGATCTCGGCGACGAGCGCGCGCACGCAGCCGCCGTGGGTGAAGACCAGCCGGTCCCCCTCGAGCTCGGCGGCGGCCTCGACCACGCGGGCCTGGAAGTCCGGCCACGCCTCGCCGCCGGGCGGCACGAGCTCGCCCGCGCGGAAGCGGGCCATGTCCTCCGGGGTGGTGACCTCCCGCTCGAGGAACGTCTCCCAATCCCCCAGGCCGCGCTCGCGCCAGCGCGGGTCCGTCGGCGCGTCGGCGAAGCCCGCCAGCGCGGCGGTCTCGCGCGCCCGCAGGAGATCGGAGCTGACCGCCTCGAGTCGCGGAAGCCTCAGGGCCTGCGCCTGCTCGCGCCCGAGCGGCGACAGCTCGGGGTCGGCCTGGCCCTGCAGGCGCCCCTCGGCGTTCCACGCCGACTCGCCGTGGCGGACCAGGATGAGCTTGGGCACGCGGCTACGCGTCGGCGGCTTCGCCGAGGCGCGAGATGGCCTGGCGGATCAGACGCGAGACGTGCATCTGGGAGACGCCGATGCGATCGCCGATCTCCTGCTGGGTGAGATCCTCGGAGAAGCGCAGGCGCAGCACCTCGCGCTCGCGCGGGGCGAGGACCTGCAGCAGCTGGTCGACGGTCGCGGCGTCCTCGGCACGGCGGAAGCCCGGGTCGTCGCCGCCCATGGCGTCCTGCACGGCCGGCCCGCCCTCGTCGTCGTCGGTGCGCGGCCGGTCCAGCGACACGGCCCGGTAGGCGTGCGCGGCCTCGCGCGCCTCGAGCACCTCTTCCTCGGAGACGGTCAGGCGGCCGGCGACCTCGGCGGTCGTCGGCGCGCGGCCCAGCTCGCGGCTGAGCTCCTCCGAGGTGCGGTCGAGCCTCAGCGCGAGCTCCTGCAGGTCGCGGGGAACGCGGACGCTCCAGCCCTTGTCGCGGAAGTGGCGCTTGAGCTCGCCGAGGATGGTGGGCACCGCGAAGGACGAGAAGGCGACGGCGCGCGAGGGATCGAAGCGGTCGACCGCCTTCACCAGCCCGAGCGACGCGACCTGGATGAGGTCCTCGAGCGGCTCGCCGGCGCCGGCGTAGCGGCGGGCCAGCTGGCGCGCGAGCGGCAGGAAGCGCTGCACCACCTGCTCGCGAGCGTCGGCATCACCGTGACGGTGGTAGCGCTCGAGCAGCCGCCGATCTTCCGCGGCGCGGGCCGCGCGGTCCTCAGACGGGGGTGAGTTCTCGGTTCGGGACGGTTGCGGGATGGCTTGTTGCACGCTCGCGGGCACGACTCGTCATCCGTCCGAGCCGCCTTTCGGTTCACGATACCGCCGGGTCGGTGACAGTGGTCAGACCGGCGACGAGCGGCTGCAGCGTGACGCTCTCCGGGTACGAGCACAGCGCGCGCCGGCCGGGGCAGCTTCCGCAGAGCTCGCGGTGCGGTGTGGCGGTCGGCGCGAAGTCGCCCGCCAGCAGGCCGCGAGCCGCGTCGGCGAGCTGCACCGCGAGCGCGCTGGTGTCGGCCGGCGTGTAGACGGCGACCGCGGGCTCGGCCGGCCGCTCGAGGTAGCAGTGGGCCACTTCGACGCGCTGGGCGCCGCCGCGCAGCGCCGCGAGCGCGTAGACGAGCCGCTGGACGCCGTAGTCGGCCTCGGTGATGGCGGCCGGCGTGCTGTCGCCGAGCGGGTTGGTCTTGTAGTCGACGATCAGGACGCCGCCGTCGGGCTCGTCGGCGAGCACGTCGACGATGCCCTGCACGAGCGGGCCAGCCGTCCGCCTCGAGCGTGAAGGCGAAGGGCGCCTCGCGGCGGACGCGGCTCGCCGCGGCGATCCGCAGGCACAGCGGCGACCCGGCGAACGCCGTCGACCAGGCGCTCGCACGTCGGCCCGCTCGGCGTCGGTGAGCTCGAGATCCAGCGAGGCCGCGGCGCGTCGATCGCCGTGCCGGTCGGCGGCACCGGATCCGTGAAGTCGAACTCCTCGAGCAGCAGGTGCACGAGCGAGCCGCGGTCGCGCAGGCTCGAGCCCCTCGGGTGGCGGCTGCGGGCGCCGCGTCCACGGGCGGCGGCGGCTTGACCTCGCGGCAGCCCAGCGACCGCCGCAGGTACCAGCGGTACGCGCAGCGCCCGTACTCGCCCAGCGACGAGAACGACAGCCGCGTCGGCGGTGGAGCGAAGCGGCCTGCGCCGCCTGACTCAGGGCCAGGGTCGGGGGTGCCGGGAGCGCGGTGCCGGTGCCGGTTGCGCGGTCGGCTGGGCGGGCGCGCCGCGCAGGCGGGTCGGGTCGGTGATCTCGGCCTCGATGACGCCGTCGAGTGCGGGTGCGATCCAGGCGATCGGCGCGCCGCCCGGGCGCGGCGTGGGCGGGCGGCCGAGGTCGATCCCGCCCGAGAGGATCAGCCGCTCCTGGGCGCGGGTCATGGCGACGTAGAAGAGGCGGCGCTCCTCGGCGTCCTCGCGGGCGAGGCGCTCCTCGTTGAGGGCCGGGTGGTCGAGCGCCGGCGTCCCGACGGCCGAGCCGAGCGTGCGCAGGCGCAGGCCGATCCGGCCGCGCCCCGTGGTGTCGAGCAGCAGCGGCGGACCGCCGCCCGGGCCCTGGCGGCCGAGGTCGGCGACGCAGACCACGCCGAACTCGAGGCCCTTGGCGCGGTGGATCGTCATCAGCCGCACCGCCTCGAGGCCCTCGCTCTCGATCGCGGCCTCGCCCTCCCGCGCGCCCGAGAGGTCCTGGGTGACGGCGTGGTCGACGAAGGCGCGCAGGTCGCGGCCCTCCGAGCGCTCGTACTCGCGCGCCAGCCGCATCAGCTTGCGCAGGTTGGCGAGGCGGCGCTCGCCGCCGGGGCGCGCGAGCACGGCGACGTCGTAGCCCGTGGCGGCGATGGCGCGCTCGAGCAGCAGCTCGGCCGAGACCCGCTGTGCGCGCTCGCGCTCGGTGACCAGCAGCTCGGCGAAGTGGCCCGCCGGCCGCGCGCAGCGCCGCCCACGCGCTGATCCGCCGTCGGCCTGCGCGGAGCGGGCGAGCGCGACGAGCTCCGCCGAGCCCCAGTTGGCGAACGGGGAGGCGAGCACCGCGTAGAGCGACGCCTCGTCGAGCGGGTTGGCCAGCACGGACAGGTAGGCGAGGCCGTCGCGGACCTGCTCCTGCGACCAGTAGCCGCGGCCGCCGACGACGTACGTCGGAACGCCCGCCTCCTCGAGGGCCTGCTCGATCAGGCGGATCGAGGTCGCCGCCCGCACGAGCACCGCGATCTCCCCCGCGCGGCGGCCGCCGTCGAGCTCGGCTCGCAGGCGCAGGGCGACCCGCCGGGCCTCCGCCCGGCGCCACGCGTGCTCCCCCGGGATCTCGAGGCCGAGGCCGGTCTCCGCGTCCCAGTCGTGGCCGCGGTCGGTGAGCAGCAGCTCGACGGCGGGCGCCGACGACGCGCCGATGTGGTCCGGGTCGAACAGGCGGTCCGGATCGGCGGGCGGCAGGCCGGACACCAGCGGCGCGAAGCCCTCGCCGAAGATCGGCTCGAAGACGGCGTTGAGCGTCGCCAGCAGCTCGGGGCGCGAGCGGAAGTTGGCGGTCAGGCGGCGGGCCCGGCCGGTCGCGCGGCGGCGGAAGATCTCGACGTCGGCGTGACGGAAGCCGTAGATGGACTGGAACTCGTCGCCGACGACGAACAGGTTGTCGCGCTCCAGCCGCTCGAGCACGTCGAGCTGCAGCCGGTTGGTGTCCTGGAACTCGTCGACCATGATCAGCGCGAAGCGCTGCGCCCAGCGCGCGCGCAGGGTCTCGTCGCCTGCGAACAGGTCGCGCGTCGAGCAGCTGCAGGTCCTCGAAGTCGACCGCGGCCCGCGCCGCCTTGCCCTCCGTGACGAGCGCCCCGAAGCGCGCGAGCAGCCGGTCTGCGAGGACGACCGCGGGGCGCGCGTGGTGGTCGGCGCACGCCTGCCGGTACGCCTCCCACGCCTCCTTGTAGGCGAGGCACGGCGGCTCTTCGAGCGCCTTCGCGCGCCCGCCGAGCTTGGCGGCGTCGAGGTCGGTCGGCAGCGGGACTCGATCGCTCGGAGATCGCCGCCGCGGACTCCAGCGCGGCAAGGGCCGCGTCGATCGTCTTGCCGGACGTCGCGACTGCGAGGCAGCTCGCGGCGGCGGCGGTCGCCGCGCGCCAGGGCCCCGGGTCGGGGGCCGGCCGCTCCGGCGGGATCGGCAGGCGCGGCTCGCGCTCCCCGCGGCTGCGCAGCTCGGCGTACGCGGTGAGGATGACCGTCCGCAGGTCGTCGCGGCCGGCGGCGAGCAGGTCGACCGCAGGCGCCCCCTCCGCGGCCGCCCACGCCTCGAGCGCCCGGTCGTAGGCCGCGGCCTGCACCCGCTGGGAGACCGGCTCCTCGAGGACGGTGAAGCGCGGGTCCAGCCCGGCCGCGAACGGATGGGCGCGCAGGACGCCCGCGCAGAAGCCGTGGATGGTGCCGATCGCAGCGCCCTCGGACGTGCGCGCGTGCTCGTGCTCGCCGAGGTCGGTGAAGCGCCGGCGCACGCGCTCGCGCAGCTCTCCCGCCGCCTTCTCGGTGAAGGTCAGCGCGAGGATGGCGCCGACGTCGACGCCGTCCTGCAGCACCGCCTCGACGAAGCGCTCGACCATCACCGCCGTCTTGCCCGAGCCGGCGTTGGCGGCCAGCAGCGACGAGCCGGAGCGGTCCGCGATCGCCGCGCGCTGCTCGGGGGTGAACGCGCGCGTCATACGGTCGGCGGCGGCGGGGCCGCGTCGGGCGCACGGCAGATGCCGGGGTAGGAACAGCCGCGCGGGCTGCAGCGGCTCGGGCACGGGACCAGCTCGCCCGCGCGCATCCGCGCGGCGGCGTCCTCGGCCTCCGCGCGCAGTTGCGCGAGCAGCGCCTCCCAGCGGTCCACGTCGACGACGTCGGTCTGGACGAGGCCGGCGGCGGCGTTCCCGACCGCAGCGCCGCGCGGGCGCAGGTCGGCGCCCTTGAGCGGCTGGTAGAGCGCGCCGCCGAGGTCGTGGCCGAGCAGGTCGCGCACGGCGAGCGCGTAGAGCGCGGCCTGCAGGTGCCCGTCCGCCGCCCACTTGGCGTGCGGGAAGCCCTTGGAGGCCTTGTAGTCGCGGACCAGCGCCACGCCCCCCGGACCCGACGTCGATGCGGTCGACGACCCCGGTGACGGCGACGCCCTCGAGCTGCAGCGGGCCGTGCTCGGCGCCCGCCACGCCGAACTTCCACTCGAGCGCCTGCGGCTCGAAGCCCGGCCCGTGGTCGCATTCCTGGTCCAGCCAGCGGGTCAGCTCGACCTCGAGCGCCCGCAGGCCCGCGCGGGCGACGGCACCGGCGCGCGAGCTGCCCAGCGCGGAGATGGCCGCGCGCAGCTCCCGGCGGGCGGCCTCCCGGCTCGCCGGCTCGAGCTTCGCCGACCCGGTCCGCTCCTTGAGGCTGCGCAGGGTCTGCTCGAGGACGGCGTGGGCGAGCGAGCCGCGCGTCATCGGCTCGGGGTCGGGATCCAGCCGCTTCGGCCGCAGCACCCGCTCCACGAGCCAGCGCACGCCGCACAGCGCGTAGGCCTCCAGGCCGCGGGCGCTCTCGCGGTCGTGGCCGGCGAAGACGCCGGGGCCGGGCGGTGCGAGCGGGCCGGGCTCCACCCGCTCCGTCGCGGTCGCCGCCTGCGCGCGGCGCAGCTCGAGCGGCGTCGGCGCCTGCGCGGGCGGCCACGCGACCTCGGCCAGCAGCCGGCGCCCGCGGCCCGTCCACAGCTCCTCGGTGAAGAGGTCCGCCACGTCGTCGACGAACGGCGAGCGCAGCTGCGGCTCCCCCTCCTCGTCGGACGCGCGGAAGGACAGCAGCAGGACCTCCTCGCGCCCGGGAGACCGCGCTGTAGAAGAGGAAGCGCTCGCGCTCCAGCGGGTCCTCGTGCAGGGGCAGGACGAGCCCGCTCGCGCTCGCCAGCGCACGCCGGTCGGCGTCGTCGAGGAACGGGTCCGGAGACGGCCGCGACGGGAAGACGCCGTCCTGCAGCCCGCAGACGACCACCACGCGGAAGCGGCGCGCGCGCACGGTCGACGGGTCGGCGACGAGCACGCCGGAGCCGGTGGCCGAGCCGGTGCGGACGCGCAGCGCGGCCAGCGCGGCGAGCACGTCGTGAGCGTCGCCGGCCGCCTCGCCGAGGCCGCGCAGCTCGCGTGCGGCGAAGCGCAGCTCGCCCGCGACACGGGCGTCGACGCGGCTGTCGTCGTCCAGCACCGCTGCCTCCCGCCGGTGCGGGGCGGTCCAGATCGCGTCGAGCTCACCCTGCAGGCGGTCCAGGAATGCCTCGACGCCCGCCTCCGCCGCTTCCCGGCCGGCCTCGAGCGCCGGCCGTGAGGTCGGGGTCCTCGAGCAGGCGGACGGCATCCGCAGCGGTCGCGACCTGCGCGCGCCGCACGCGGAGCTCGATCGCGTCGACCGCCTCCGGCGCGGCCTTGCCCGGCGTCCGCAGCCAGGTCAGCAGATCGGCGGCACTGCCGCCGAGCACCACGCGGCCGTAGGCCAGCACGCCCGCACCGAGCGCGGTCGCGGCCAGCGCGACGCGCGCCGGCCGCTCGACCGGCAGCCCGTAGGCCTCGAGCGTCTGCGCGAGCAGCGGCGCCTGCTCCTCGGCCCGCACGAGCACCGCGATCTCGCCGGGGGCGGCGCCGCCTGCGACGAGCTCGAGCAGCGCCGCGCCGATCAGCTCGGCCTCCGCGCGCTCACCGCCCGCCTCCAGCAGCCGGACGGCGCCGTTGGGCGGCACGCGCCCGGCGGCGCCGTCGAACAGGTGGCGCTCGAGGTGGTGCAGCGCGGGCCGGGCCGCCTGCGCGTAGTGCTCGGAGACGTCGGGCAGCGCGACGACCTCCTCCGCGAGCTCGGTCAGCGCCGCGACCGTCGCCGTCTGCGTGGAGAACGCGGCCCGGGACGCCTCGTAGGGCACGGAGAGGGTGACCGGCGCGCCGCACGGGCCGGCCAGCAGGCGGACGGCCTCGAGCTGCGCCGGCTGCAGGTCGTCGAAGCCGTAGAGGAAGACCGCCCGCGCGCCCCAGGCCGCGGGCTCGGCCCGGAGCGCGGCCAGCGCGTCCCACGCGTAGCCATCCGCGTCGACGCGGCCGAGCTGCTCGAGCCGGCGGCCGTACGCGGCGTAGAGCGCGGCGAGCTCACCCGCGTACGCCGAGCGGGAACCCTCGGCCCACGCCCGCGTGGCGGCGGTGAAGCGCTGGGGCGTCGCGCCCGCGCGGCGCAGCTCCTCGAACAGCCGCCCGGTCGCGCGCGCGAAGCCGGGCGTGCGCGCCGACGCGGCCAGCACCGAGAGCTGCGCGTCGGCGATCGCGGCGCGCACGAGCCGGTCGCGCGCGACGAAGCCCACCCGCCGCCCGGCGTAGCCCGCCCGCCGGGCGATCAGGCCCAGCAGGCGTCCGAAGGTGACGATCTCGCCGCCGAACACCCCGCCGGCCGCCGCGAGCTCACGCTGGTAGGGCTCGACGTCGCCGCCCGTGGGGACGACGAGCAGCGCGTCCGGGCCGTCGCCGGCCAGCGCCGACCGGTATCCGCCCAGCACGAAACCCGCCTTGGCGGCGTTCGCGGGACCGGTGACCAGGGTGAGCGCCATGCGACCACCCATCGTGGCCGCGGCGCCGGACGGTCAGCGATCGCAACGACTTTTTCTTTTGTGCACAACTTTTGTGCGGCTCGAGCCGTTAAGTCCGTCAGAGTGACCGCGCTGCACCTTCCCGTCGCGCACACCGAGGACGACCTCGTCCTCGCCGGTGCCCTCGCGCACGCACTCGGCAGCGCGGAGCTCTACGTCGCCTGGTCGACGGACGGCGGAGCGGCCCGGCCGCTCGTGGACGCGGTCCTCGAGTTCGAGGCCGCCGCGCCCACCGTCGAGCTGCGCCCGCAGACGCTCTTCGAGCGCCTGCTCGAGCGCTGGCGTTACCTCTGAGGCTAGACGCCGCCCGGGGCGTTCGTGCGGATCCACTCGCGCAGCAGCGTGTCCGCGACGCGTGCGTAGACGCCCGGCTTGCCCGGCTGCGCGCAGCCCTCGCCGAACGACGTCGCGCCGATGACCCGGCCGCCGCTGAACATCGGGCCGCCCGAGTCGCCCTGGCAGGTGTCGACGCCCGCCCTGCGGGTAGCCGGCGCAGAGCATCGTCCTGGCGTCGAAGTCCGAGTAGGCGCCGGACGCAGTAGGCGTCCGTGGTGACCGGGACCTGCGCCTCCTGCAGGACGCTCGGGGCGCTGCCGCCCTCGGTGGTGACGCCCCAGCCGGCGATCGTCGCCGTCGTGCCCGCGGCCCACAGGCCGGTCTCGGTCGAGCCGGCGACCTTGGTCGGCGTCATCGTCGACGGTCGTGACAGGGTCAGGATCGAGATGTCGTAGCCCTTGCCGAGCAGGTAGCTCGGGTGCATCTTCACGGAGGACACGGGCACCTTCTCGCCGCTGCCGCGCGGTGTTCCCGCCGATGCGCACGTCGATCAGCGGCGCCGGCCAGGAGGCCGGGGTCGCGACGACCGCGCCCGTGATCGAGGAGCAGTGGCCCGCGGTGAGGACCTTCGTCGGCGCGATCAGCGTGCCGGTGCAGCCGAAGAGGCCGTAGGAGATCTCCGCGACGGACGGGTACTCGCCCGGCGAGGCGTTCTGCCCGCCCACGATGGCGTTCGCGGGTGCGGCACAGATGAGGGCGGCAGTGGTGGCGAGAGCGAGTGCGAGTCGGCGCATGGGCGCTCTCATGCCCGACCCGCCTGCTCGTCTAAACGCTGACGTTCAGGCGGCTTCGGAAGAAGCCGCGGCCGGGGCGGCCGTCGCTTCCTCCTCGGCGGGCGGTGCCGCGGCGGCGCCGCCCTCCTGCGCCCAGGGCTCGTCGAACTCGACGCGCCACTTGCCCTCCTCGGACTGACGCAGCGCGAGCTTGGCCCGGAACGAGCGGCCCGACTTGCCCTTGAAGCCCGTGACCTGCTTGGCCGTGTAGCCCGTCTCGATCAGCTCGCGGGCGATCGCGGGCGTGAGCGTCTTGCCCGCCTTGGCCTTCCAGATGACGAAGCCGCAGCCCGGATCCTCGCGCGACCAGCACGAGAAGCCCTTGCGGTTCTCCTTGAGCTCGTGGCCGCAGACGCGGCAGGGCCCGAGCGACGCGCGCTCGATCTTGACGTCCTTGAGCTTGGTGTCGAGCTCGGTGACCGTCGCGCCGGCGAAGGCGGCGATGTCGGCCATGAACTTCGCCCGCGAGTCGCGGCCGTGCTCGATGTCCTCGAGGCGCTTCTCCCAGTCGCCGGTCAGATCGGGACGGGTGAGCGCGTGCTCGCCGAGCAGGCGGATGACGTTGATGCCCTTGTCGGAGGCGACCAGGGCGCGGCCGTCGCGCTCGACGTAGCCGACGGAGATCAGACGCTCGATGATCGCCGCGCGCGTGGCGGGCGTGCCGATGCCGGACTCCTTCATCGCCTCGCGCATCGCGTCGTCGTCGACGAGCTTGCCGGCGGTCTCCATGGCACCGAGCAGCGACGCGTCGGAGTAGCGCCGCGGCGGCTTGGTCTCCTTGGCCTCGAGGCCGACCTCGCGGACGTCGACGTCCTCGCCCTTCTCGAGCTTGGGGAGCCGCTGCTCGCCACCGGAGTCGTCGTCCTCCTTGTCGCCGTCGAGGCCCTCGCCGTAGACGCCGCGCCAGCCCGGGAACGATCAGGACCTTGCCGCTCGTGCGGAAGATGCGCTCCGCCACGGTGGTCTCCAGGCGCGTGTTCTCGAACACGGCCTCCGGGTGGAAGGCGGCGAGGAACCGGCGGGCGACCATGTCGTACACGCGCCGGTCGTCGTCGGACATCTTGTCGAGCTTGTGCTCGGAGCGCGTCGGGATGATCGCGTGATGGTCGGTGACCTTCTCGTCGTTGATCACGCGGCCGAGCGGCAGCACGTCGAGCCCGGTCACGTACGCGGCGCCCGCCGCGTAGTCGCGGTTGTGGCCGACGAGCTCGGCGGTCGGCTTGATCTCGCCGGCCATGTCGGAGGACAGGAAGCGCGAGTTCGTACGCGGGTAGGTGAGCGCCTTGTGCTCCTCGTAGAGGCGCTGGGCGGCCGACAGCGTGCGGCGGGCGGAGAACCCGTAGCGCGTGTTGGCGTCGCGCTGGAGCGAGGTGAGGTCGTAGAGGAGCGGCGCCTTCTCCGTGCGCTTGGTCTTCTCGAGCTTGGAGATCGTGCCGCGGCCGCCGCGGACGGCCTCGACGATCGCCTCGGCCTCGGCGGCCGTCTTGATGCGCGGCTGGGTGCCCTCGAAGAAGCGGCCGGCGTAGTTGCGCTGGGCGTCGGCGTCGAAGCGAGCGTCCACCACCCAGTAGGGCTCGGGCTTGAAGGCGCGGATCTCCTCCTCGCGCCGCGCGATCAGGGCGAGCGTCGGCGTCTGCACGCGGCCCAGGGAGACGGCGCCGTCGAAGGACGAGCGCAGCCGGATGGTGGCAGCGCGCGTCGCGTTCATGCCGACGATCCAGTCCGCTTCGGAGCGCGAACGGGCCGCGTCCTCGAGCGAGGCGAGCTCCTCGGCCGGGCGCAGCCGCTCGAACGCGTCCCGGATCGCCTGCTTGGTCATCGACGACAGCCACAGCCGCTGCACGGACTTCTTGGCCTTCGCCTTCTCGAAGATGTAGGCGAAGATCAGCTCGCCCTCGCGGCCGGCGTCGCAGGCGTTGATGACCGCGTCGACGTCGTCGCGCTTGAGCAGCTTCGACAGGACCGTCATCTGCTTCTTGGAGCGCTCGTCGCGGACGACGAGCTTGAAGGCGTCGGGCACGATCGGCAGGTCCGCCATGCGCCACTTCTTGAACTGCGGGCCGTACTCCTCGGGCTCGGCGAGCTGGACGAGGTGGCCGACCGCCCAGGAGACGACGTAGTCGTCGGCCTCGAGGAAACCCTCGTTCTTCTCGTACTGGCCGGGCAGCACGCCGACCAGGTCGCGACCGACGGACGGCTTCTCTGCGATGACGAGCGTCTTGCCCACGTCTGGAGCGCGACGTTAGCGGCTACAGGGGCCGGTGGAGACCTCCTCGCGCGCGCCCGCGAGAACGTCCTTCACGACGGCGTTCGGGACGCCGTATCCGCCGCGCGCTCCGCTGGTCGTCGCGGCGAAGACCGTGGTGACGACGCGGCCGCGGCCGTCGACGACCGGCCCGCCGCTGTTGCCCGGCTGGATCAGCCCGCGCACCGAGCTGATCGACCGGCGCAGGGGCCCGGCGCCGTAGGAGTCCTGGGTGAGCACCTCGCGGGTGTCGCCGAGGCGCGCGTTGCGGACCCGGTACGGACCGTCGAGCGGGAAGCCGAGGATCGCGGCCGGCGTCCCCGACCTGGGCGACGAGCGCCAGCGGCAGCGCCTCCGCGCTCGAGGCCCGGGACGCTGAGCACGGCGACGTCGTTGCGCGGGTCGTAGCCGATCGCCGTGGCGTCGAGCGCGTCCCCGGTCCCCTCGAGGCGCACCTCGGTGTCGTCCTGCCCGGCGATCACGTGCGCGTTGGTGACGACGATGCCGTCGCCCGCGACCCAGCCCGACCCCTCGACGCCGAGGCCGCACGCCGTCCCGAGCACCTTCACGACCGAGTCGGCCGCGGCGTCGACCTGCGGGTCGGACCCGATGCCGTCCGGCGGCGGCGGAACCTGATCGATGTTCGGGCCGGCGATCTGCGGGAACGGGTCGAAGCGCTCCAGCGCGTTGAGCAGCTGCCGCGACGGCAGGAAGTCGTTGAGCTTGGTGAGGATCGCCGAGCGCTGGACGTCGTCGCGCCACTCGCGCGCGCCGGGCGTCTGCAGGGCGATCGCGCCGAGCACCCACGCCAGCGCCAACCCCACAGCGCCCATCAGCACCGCGCCGAGCAGGCCGTCGAGGATGCCGAAGCCGGGCGCGCGCCGCAGCAGCCAGCTGGCCCGCTCCCCCAGCCCGCCGAGGCCGGTCGACAGCACGCCGCCGACCACCACCGCGCCTGCCAGGCCGAAGAGCGGCGCGTACGCGGAGTCGTTTCCGTCCGACAGCAGGAGCGGCCCCAGCCGCGTCCCGACGTACGCGCCGACGGCGAACCCGGCCAGCGACAACGCACCCGCAAGAAAGCCGCGGCCATAGCCGAACAGCGCCAGGATTGCGACAACGGCGACGATGATCCAGTCGACAAGGCCCACGAGGGCTTCAATATCCCTGACCGGTGAACAGGACGCTTTCTTCCGAGCGGCGCCGCCGCCTCGTCGCCCGGCTGCGTGCCGCTGGTCGTGCATTGCCGTGATTTCGCTGACCGCCGGTATCGTCGACCGGCGCTGGCCACCAGCCGCGCGAGCGCACGATCGCCGAGCGTTTCGTCGCGGCCTGGGAGGACGGTGAGGTGGCCAGCATGTACGAACTGCTCGACGCCGAGTCGCGCCGCCAATACACGCTGGACGACCTGCGAGCCCGCTACGCGGAGGCGGCGGAGGCGGCCACCCTGCGCGCGGTGAGCAGCGCCGGGCCGCTCGACTACGACGGTGAGGAGTTCAGCGTCCCGATGGAGGCGGAGACGCGCGTGTTCGGCACGGTCGACGGCACGCTGCGCTTCGCGGTGACCACGGACGCCGACGACGTGGCCGGCGTCGCCTTCACCCCGGGCTCGTGTTCCCGGGCCTCGCGGACTCCGAGAGGCTCGAGCGCACGACCGAGCTGCCGCCGCGCGGGGAGCTGCAGGCGCGCGACGGCCAGGTGCTCGCGACCGGTCCGGATCGCACGTCGGACCTCGGGACGCTGGCGTCCGAGGTGGTCGGCTCGGTCGGGCCGATCCCCGAGGACGAGGCCCAGCGCTACACGGGGCTCGGGTATCCGCCCGAGGCCTCCGTCGGGCTCAGCGGGCTCGAGGCGCAGTTCGAGCAGCGCCTGGCCGGCCGCGCCGGCGGGACGCTGCTCGCGGGCGACCGCGTCCTCGCCACGACGGAGCCCGAGCCGGGCAAGGCGGTGAAGACCTCGATCGACGTGGACCTCGAGTCCGCCGCCGTGACCGCGCTCGCCGGGCGCCTCGGGGGCATCGCCGTCCTGCGCCCGCGCACGGGCGAGGTGCTGGCGCTGGCCGGCTACGACTGCTGCCTGCCCCAGCCGCCGGGCTCGACCTTCAAGATCATCACGCTGGCGGGCGCTCTGGAGAACGGCGTCGTCAAGCCGGGCGACACCTACCCCGTGGTCAGCTCGGCCCTGCTGGAGGGCGTCGAGCTCCAGAACGCCAACGGCGAGCTCTGCGGCGGCACGCTCGAAGAGGTCTTCGCCCACTCGTGCAACTCGGCCTTCGGCCCGATGGGCGCCGAGCTCGGGGCGGACAGGCTCGTCGAGACCGCGGAGGCGTTCGGCTTCAACGACCCCGCCGGCGAGAGCCTCGGGGCGCCCCCCGGCTCGATCCCGCCCGGCGCCGGAGATCGGGGACGACCTCGCCGTCGGCTCGAGCGCCATCGGCCAGGGCCAGGTGACCGCCAACCCGCTGCGGATGGCGGAGGTCGGCGCGACCATCGCCAACGACGGCGTGCGCGTCCGCCCGGTCTTCGGCCGCGGCCAGCAGGGCGACAGCGCCCGCGCCGTCTCCAAGAGCACGGCCAAGATCGTCACGCGCTACATGCGCGCCGTCGTCAGCTACGGCACGGGCACGGCGGCGGCCATCGAGGGCCAGGACATCGCCGGCAAGACCGGCACGGCCGAGCTGCGCTCGACCCAGGTCGACCCGGAGGACCCGGAGGCCGTCCCCGAGCCCAGCCCGGAGGACACGGACGCGTGGTTCGTCGCCTTCGCTCCCGCCAAGAAGCCGAAGATCGTCGTCGCCGTGATGCTGGTCGGCGCCGGCGCGGGCGGGGCCACCGCCGCCCCGGCCGCCCGCGTCGTACTCGACGCCGCGCTGTAGCCCAACCTGCCCGCTGCTTAGAGCTTGTCCTTGACCTTGTCGGCGGCGTCGCCGACGGTGTCCTTGACCTTGCCCGTGGCCTTGTCGACCTTGCCCTCGTTCTTCAGGCTCTGATCGTCGGTGAGGTCACCGGCGGCTTCCTTCGTGCGGCCCTTCAGGTCGTCGATCGTGCCGTCGCCCATGATGGTCCTTTCGCTCGGGTTGTGAACAGTTGCGTTCTGCCCAACCCGGCGGCGCTCCACACCGCTCTTAGACGTCGAGCCCGATCAACGCTTCCTCCGGGCCTTCCGAGCCCTCGGGAGCGTGGATGATGAACTCGAGCGGACGGCGGTTGTACCCGGCGACCGGCAACTTGAAGAGCAGCATCGAACCCGCGGTGGAATCCAACTCCTGCGACGAGTCCGGGTGCGGGATCGCTTCCTTCTCGCCCAGCTCGGTCGGCGCGTACGCGTACGGGTTGGCCTCGGGATCGAGCTGGACCGGCGTGTAGACGGTTGCCCTGCGTGTCCTCGATCTCGAACTCCTCGGCGCTCGGCGCCGCCTCGTCCGTCTTGTTCTCGATGCGCAGGAACACCGCGAACCACGTCTCGTCGGCCTTCGGCTCGGCGTCAGCCCTCCGGATGCCCGTCAGGTAGCGGTCGTCGGGCACCTGGTACGGGTTGAGGATCCGCGAGCCCTGGACGTGGTAGTCCAGCGCGCCGGACGTCGACCCACAGGCCCTCGGTCTCGGCCTCGGTGGTCACGTCCTCCTTGTTGCAGCCGGTCGAGGGCGGCGAGGCAGGCGACGGCGATCAGGGCACGCTTCACGGCGACGCGGCCGGCGCGAAGATTCACCGACCCGGCGACGGTCGTTCGCGCGCCGCGACTGCGGCCCTCTTCCACGCGGTCGCGCAGGCCCTTGAGCGCCTTGCGCGCGCCGCGCTTGAACCAGGCGCGGCGACGCGCCAGCGCCTCGACGATCTTGTCCGTCGGCAGCGGCGGCTCCGTCTCGTACATGAAGGTCACGCGCGTGCTCGTCGTGCCCTCCGGCTCGAGCGTCCACTCGCAGTAGGTCTTGATGCGGTTGTACTTGCCGCCGCGGCCCACGCCGACGATCCGGCGCGGGGGCTCGACCTCGAGGAAGTTCAGGTCGCCCCAGCCGAAGCGGTCCATGCGGGCACGGGAGCGGAAGCGCGCGCCGGCGCCGCGGCCGTAGGAGTCCTCGCGGGTGAGGTGCCAGTCCTCGAACAGCGGGCCCATGAACTCCGCGTGGTTGGCGATGTCCGCCAGGTAGGCGAAGACCTCCTCGCGCGGGCGGTCGATGGTGATCTTGGTCGTGACCGGGTCCATGGACCCGGCGGATCCTATTTAGCTGGCGTGCGCGGTGGGCGTCAGCGTCACCGAAGCCGCCTGCTCGGGCGAGCGGACGAGCTCCCAGCCGTCGGGTGCGGCGGTCCGCAGCGGGCGGCACAGCTCGCACACGGCCTCCGTGCGGTGGCGGCCCTTGTAGGAGAAGATCCGCTCGCCGGTGAGCGGCGTGCGGTGGCAGTGGCAGCACCGGGGACGCTCGTCGCGAAGGGCGTCGACCGCCCCTCGCAGCAGCGCTGCCTCGATGCCGAAGACGTTCGAACGGACGCGGCGAGCGGGCAGGACGGGCATGGTCGCTCGACCTTCGACGGTCCGCCCCGATCCCCTCCCAGTGGTTGACGCGACCCCTATGCTTCCGGACGGAGAGGGTTGCGAGGACCGCCCGCAGCTACCCCCCAAGTCGCTGCGGGCAAAGGAGACGACCGATGGACCCCAAGAATCCGATCGAGCTGGAAAGCACCGGAACGCTGCCCATCCAGGGTTCGGCCGTGCCCGCCTCCGTCGAGGCGCCCGCCGAGGCCGAGGCCGCAGTTCCCGCCTGGGTCACCGAGGCCCGCGAAGGCCTGACCGTCCCCGGCAAGTACCTCGCCTTCGAGGACGGCGGCCGCCAGCAGGTCGTCCCCGTGCAGCGCGAGTGGACGCGCATCGGCCGGTCGCTGGCCGCCGACGTGCGCTTCGACGACGCCACGGTGTCGCGCCGCCACGCCCTGGTCGTCCACCAGGCCGACGGCACGCGCGTGCTCGACGACCGCTCCCTGAACGGCGTCTACGTCAACGGCCGCCGGGTCGAGTGGAGCCCGCTCACCGACGGCGACCAGATCGTCGTCGGCCGCCACACCCTGTTCTTCCTGGACACCGCCACGGTGGGCTCGCCCGTCGAGACGGCGTCGTCGTCCTCCGCCCAGTAGCGGCTTTGTAGTCTGGCGGCGGCAATGGCCGCCGCCACGATCGCAGTCCTCTCGCTCAAGGGCGGGACGGGGAAGACCACGACCGTCCGCACGCTCGCCGATGTGCTCACGCGCCTCGGGCTGAACGTGCTCGCCGTCGACCTCGACCCGCAGGGCAACCTCTCGGACTACTTCGACGTCGCCGCCGACGCGTCCCCGACGGTCGCCGACGTCCTCGCCGGCAAGGCCAAGGCCAAGGAGGCCGTCCACGACGGCGTCATGCCGGCGTCGCCGATCCTCGCCGAGGTCGAGCGCTCCCTGAGCGGCAAGATGGGCCGCGAGCTCGTCCTGCGCAAGGCGCTCAAGGAGGCCCGCAAGTCCTACGACGCGATCCTCATCGACTGCCCGCCGGCGCTCGGCCTGCTGACGGTCAACGGGCTGGTGGCCGCCGACTGGGCGCTGATCTCCTCGGAGGCGCAGTACTTCGCGCTGCAGGGCGTCGAGGGCGCGCTCGAGGTCGTCGAGCAGGCCAAGGAGTACTACAACGACGACCTGGAGTGGCTCGGCGTGGTGCTGAACATCGCCGACATGCGCACGGTGCACTCCCGCGAGGCACTCGCCTCGCTCAAGGAGCACTTCCCGGACAAGGTCTTCGACACCGTCGTGCGCTCGTCCATCGCCTACGCGGAGTCGGCCGAGCGCGCGAAGTCGATCCTCGACCACCGCCCCGACCTCGGCGCGGACTACCTGTATCTGGCCGACGAGATCCTCTACCGGATCGGCCTCACCGGGCCGCGCCGCAAGCTCAAGGCGCTGATCGAAGCAGTCGCGCCGGCCCCAGCCGCCTAAGCGGCGCGGGTGCGGCCGGCGCCGGTGAGCACGCTGGCGAGGTCGGCGGCAAGTCGAGCGCGCCTCGGCCGGGCGTAGGTCGGCGATGGTGATGCGGATCGCCGGCGGGGACTCCAGGCGGAAGAAGCGGCCCGGGGTGACCGCCCAGCCCGCGGCGAGCAGACCGGTGACGGCGGCGTCCTCCTCGGGCACCGGGACCCAGACGTTGAGGCCGCTCTCGGCCCTCGGCGGCGATGCCGTGGGTGGCGAGCGCCTCGATCAGCGCGCGGCGGCGGCCGGTGTAGACCGTCGCCGCCTGCTCGGCGAGGGCGAGCGCGTCGTCGTCGCTCCACAGCGCCGCGACGGAGCGCTGGATCAGCGTCGACACCCAGCCGGGCCCGAGCGCCTGGCGGCCCGCGACGCGGGTGACCGTTGCAGCGTCCCCCGCGAGCACGGCGAGGCGCAGGTCCGGCCCCAGCCATTTCGAGACGGAGCGGACGGCCGCCCAGCGCTCGCGGCCGGCGGACAGGGTGCGTGCCGGCACGCCCGCGGCCGGGCCGAGGTGGTCGTCCTCGATCAACAGGACGCCAGGCGGGACCCGCAGCCGCGGGTCGAGCACGCGGCCCGTCGGGTTCTGCCCGCGCGGCGTCACGACCGCTGCGCGCACGCCGTCGGGGATCCGGCCGCCGGTGATCGGGACGAGCCGCAGGCCGAGCGCGCGTGCGGCGTCGAAGACCGCCGGGAAGCCGGGGTCCTCGACCGCGACCGCGTCACCCGGTGCGAGGTGCGCCGCGAGCACCCGCTCGATGGCGTCCATCGCCCCGTTGAGGACGCACAGGTGGGCAGCGTCGATCCCGTCCTCGGCCAGCGCCGCCGCGGCGACCGCGCGCAGCGCCGGGTCGATGGTCTCCGCTCCGTACAGCCGCGGTGCCGGGTCGAGCTTGCGCAGCACCTTGCCGAGGTCGGGCAGCATCGAGGGATCGGGGTTGCCGAGGCGCAGGTCGCGCACGCTCTCGGGAACGGCAGGCGGCGGGGCGGCGGGCATCAGGCGGGAGCGGTCCGCCACGCGCATCCCGCTGCGCGGCCGGGAGAGCACGACACCTCGGCGCTTGAGCTCGGCGTAGGCGGCCGCGGCGGTCCCCGGGCTCACGCGCCGGTCCTGGGCCAGCGCTCGCACGGAGGGCAGTGGCTCCCCGGCGACCCGCTTCCCGGTCGGCGATCTCGCGCTCGAGCGCTTCGGCAAGCCCCATGGCCGTGATACGCTTCTGCTGTGACACAGATGGATGACTGTATCAGAACAGACAGGACGAAGCTCCGGCGCACGGCGAAGCGCGGCGCATACGACCGCGCGGTGATCGACGCGATCCTCGACGAGGCGCCGATCTGCCACCTCGGCCTCGTGGACGACGGCCAGCCCTTCGTCATCCCGACCATCCACGCCCGCGTCGGCGACGAGCTGCTGCTGCACGGCTCTGCGGCGGGCCGCGCGATGCGGGCGCTGGCCGGCGGCGCGCCCGCGTGCGTCACGGTCACCCTGCTCGACGGCCTGGTGCTCGCGCGCTCCGCCTTCCACCACTCGATGAACTTCCGCTCCGTCGTCCTGCTCGGCACCGCTCGCCTCGTCGAGGGCGCCGAGGAGAAGACCCGCGCGCTCGAGGCGTTCACCGAGAAGCTCGTCCCCGGCCGCTGGGACGAGGTCCGCTGGCCGACCGCCAAGGAGCTCAAGGGCACCGACGTGCTGTCGCTGCCGATCGACGAGGGCTCGGCCAAGGTGCGCACCGGGCCGCCCGTCGACGACGCGCCGGACTACGACCTCCCGGTGTGGGCCGGCGTCATCCCGCTCAGCACCGTGGCCGGAGTGCCGATACCGGACTCGGATGGTCCGGTTCCCGAGCACGTGCGCGCATACACTGCGCGACATCTGGCGGTTTAGCGCGCTTCTCGCCCTGACGGCGACGATCGCCGCCTGCGGCGGGACCGATGACGAGCCGCCCGCGGCGCCCCCTGTGGCCGCCGAGCGGCCGTTCGTTCCCGCAGCCGGAGCCGACCGCCGTCGCCGCCGAGCGCCCGCGCCACCTCACCGCCGCCGTCGCACGGACGGTCAGCCTGCGCGACCGGCCCCGCGGCCGGATCCTGCACCGCATCGAGCGGAGGACCGAGTTCGGCTCGGGCACCGTCTTCGGCGTGCTGGGCCGTCGCGACGGCTGGCTGAAGGTCGCCGCCGCGCAGCTCCCCAATGGCCGGCGCGGCTGGATCCGCGCCGGCCACGCGACGATCGGCGGCACCGACCTCGACGTCCGCGTCGACCGCTCCAAGCACCAGGCCACCCTGCGCGACGACGGCCGCGTCGTCTTCCGCTTCCCCGTCGCGGTCGGCCGCCCGGGCAACGAGACCCCGCTCGGCCGCTACGCGATCACCGACAAACTGGCCACGACCGACGCCGGCTCGCCCTACGGCTGCTGCGCGCTCGCCCTGACCGGCCACCAGACGCTGCTCGAACCAGGCTGGCCTGGCGGCGACCGCCTGGCGATCCACGGCACCCAGGCGCCGGAGACGATCGGCACGGCCGCTTCGCTCGGCTGCATGCGCGCCACCGAGGAGGACCTGCGCCGCCTGATGCGCCGCTCCCCCTCGGCGCGCCCGTCATCGTCAAGGCCTGACCATGGACCACCGGATCGACGAACGCGGTGCACCGCTCCCGGCCGTGGCGCATCCACGAGCTGGTGTCCGACTTCCGCCTCGAGGACGTCTGGGCGCTCCCGACGCCCGGCGGGCCGGACGACTTCCCGCGCCTGATCGAAGGCTTCTCGAGTGGCGACCCCTCGCAGGAGTCTCCGTCGCTGCCCGCCCGGGCGCTGTGGGCGCTGCGCTGGAAGCTCGGCGAGCTCTTCGGCTGGGACGACGAGGACTCCGGCCTCGACGGCCGCGTCACGAGCCTCCGCGAGCGCCTTCCTGCTGACCTCCGCGACGGCCCCCGCGGCCCCGACCCGGACCGCCTGCCGTTCTCACCGCTGTATCTGACCGAGAACGAGTGGGCGGCCGAGATCGCCAACCACACCGTGCACGGCGTCCTCCACCTCGGCTGGGTCGAGGACGACGACGGCAGTACCACGGCGAGATGGCCGTCTACGTCAAGCCGAACGGCCTGTTCGGCCAGGCCTACATGCTCGCGATCCGGCCCTTCCGCCACCTGATCGTCTACCCGCCGATGCTGCGTCAGATCGGCCGCCGCTGGCAAACAGGTCAGGCCGGCGCCAGCACCGGCAGCGCGACGGCAGCGTCGTAGATCACAGACGATCCTCGCGCTGCTCCTGGAGTGCCTCGGACATTGTCTGCCCGAGCGGGATGCGTAACGGAGGCGGGGGATCGATCGCAGCGTGCGCCCTTAGGAGGGCGATCACACTCCGAATCGCGCCACCGGGCGCCAGCCAGAGTCGAAGCCGCTACAGGACCTGCGCGCCGCGTTCCTCGAACGGGACCCGCTTGACGTCGGCCCAGCCCTCGCAGCGCTCGCGCAGGGCGCCGACGACGGCGCCGGTCGCCTCGTAGGCGGTCCACACCAGCACGCTCGGGCCGGCGCCCGAGATCGTGGCGCCGAGCGCGCCCAGGGTGACCGCGTCGGCGACGATCTCCGCCGAGCGCGGGTACAGGTGCGAGCGGTACGGCTGGTGCAGGCTGTCCTCGAGGCCGAGGGCGACGAGCGAGAGGTCCGAGCGAGCGAGGCCGAGCATCAGCTGCGCGGTGCGGCCGATGTTGGCGACCGCATCCGTGAGCGGGACCTGCTCGGGCAGGGCGCGGCGGGCGTCGCGGGTGCGCACGGCCTCGTCGGGGACGACGAGGACGGCCTCGAGGCCGAGCGGCACGCCCAGGCGCGCGACGTCGCCGTCGACGCAGGCGACGAAGCCGCCGTGCAGCGCGGCGGCGACGTTGTCGGGATGACCCTCGAGCTCGGTCGCGAGCGCGAGGATGTCGGCGTCGAGCTCGAAGATCGAGTCGGCGGCCATGAGGCCGGCGACGTACGCCGCGGCGCTCGTGCCGAAGCCGCCGCTGAGCGGGATGTCGGACTTGATGCGGAACTCGAAGGCGCCTGGGTCGGCGAGCTTGGCGAAGCCGCGCACGCACAGGTTGCGGCGGTCGCGGGCGATGCGCAGGTCGGTCTGGACCGCGAAGCGGCCGGTCTCGGCGACCTCGAGCTCGACGTGCAGCGACAGCGCGGCGGCCAGCACGTCGAACCCGGGCCCGAGGTTCGCCGACGACGCCGGCACACGCACGGTGCGCGTTCGGTTCACGGGAACAGGACGCGCTCGACGGCCTTCGTCGAGGCGTCGCAGGGCACGACCGCGCCGGCCTGCGGAGAGCGCGGTCTGCGGGTCCTTGAGGCCGTGGCCGGTGAGCACGCAGGCGACGCGGCTGACGCCCTCCGGCACGCCCTCGACGAGCAGCCCGGCCACGCTGGCCGCCGACGCCGGCTCGCAGAAGACGCCCTCGTGGGCGGCCAGGAAGCGGTAGGCATCGAGGATCTGGTCGTCGGTGACCGCCCGGATCGCGCCGCCGGACGCGCTCATCGCCCCCATCGCCTCCTCCCAGCGAGCGGGGTTGCCGATGCGGATCGCGCTCGCGACCGTCTCGGGGTTGGCGACCGGCGCGCCGTGCACCAGCGGGGCGGCGCCCGCCGCCTGCCAGCCGAGCATCCGCGGCGGAGTGCGTGGCCGAGCTCGCTGAAGCCCTTCCAGTAGGCGGTGATGTTGCCGGCGTTGCCGACCGGGATCGAGAGCGCGTCGAGCGAGCCCAGCTCCTCGATGATCTCGAAGGCCGCCGTCTTCTGCCCCTCGAGGCGGAACGGGTTGACGGAGTTGACGAGCCCGATCGGGTGGTTGGTCGGCGAGCTCGCGCACGATCTCGAGCGCCTGGTCGAAGTTGCCCTGCAGCGCGATCACCTTGGCGCCGTGCATGAGCGCCTGGGCGAGCTTGCCCGTGGCGATCTTGCCCTCCGGCACGATCACGGCGCCCGTCAGA
Source organism: uncultured Solirubrobacteraceae bacterium (assembly GCA_963759945.1). Taxonomy (GTDB): domain Bacteria; phylum Actinomycetota; class Thermoleophilia; order Solirubrobacterales; family Solirubrobacteraceae; genus DATLGB01. Next base: position 211,216 of record CAVXBH010000011.1, read on the forward strand.
CCGGCCCGGCCCGCGTAGGCCGCCGCGCTCGCCGCGGTGTTGCCCGTCGACGCGCAGATCACGGCCTGCGCGCCCTCGCGCACCGCCGCGGACACCGCGCACGTCATGCCGCGGTCCTTGAAGGACCCGGTCGGGTTGAGGCCCTCGAGCTTGAGCCACACCTCCGCGCCGACGCGCTCGGAGACGCGCTCGGCGAGCACCAGCGGCGTCGAGCCCTCGCCCAGCGAGACGACGGGGTCCTCCGGCGCGAACGGCAGCCGGTCGCGGTAGCGCTCGATCAGGCCCATATGCCGTACATGACGTTGTCCATGGGCGCGCCGAACTCCCGCGTGTAGCGGTGCAGCGTGCCCTCGAAGGTGAAGCCGGCGCGCTCGGCCAGGCCGCACGCCCCGCTGCCGGGGAGCGTCTGCAGACCGATGCGCTGCAGCCCGAGCACGTCCAGGCCCCAGCGGACGAGCAGCTTCATCGCCGTGGTCGCGATCCCGCGGCCGCGCGCGGCCAGCGCGAGTTGCACGCCCACGTCCGCGCGCATGTGCTCCCAGGCGAAGCTGTGCAGGACGATGAACCCGTCCGCGTCGTTGATGACGTAGCTGGCGGCCTCGCCGCGCTCGCGGTCGCGCCGCTCGTCGCGGAAGCGACGGCGCAGATCCTTCTCGGGCGGCGACGGGCCGGCCCATCGCGCGCGCGAGGTCAGGGTCGTCGACGTACGCCTGCACGTAGGCCGCGGCGTCGTCGGGCCGCGGCAGTCGCAGCACGACGCCGTCCCCACGCAGCTCGTCCTGCGGAATACGGCTCAGACGTACTCCTCCTCGATGACCCGGATCGCGTGTGGGGCGGAGCGGACGAACTCGAGGCCGCCGATGAGCTGCAGCGCCGCGTAGAGGCGCGACTCGAGGACGGGATGGATCGTCATGACCAGGCGGGCGTCCTCCCCCAGGCCGTGCTGGTAGAGCTGCTTGATCGAGCAGCCCTGCATGCCGAGCACCTCGGCGACGCGGGCGAGCACGCCGGGCTGGTCGGCGACCTCCAAGCGCACGTAGAACGCGGACACGACGTCCTCGACGATCGGCAGGCGCTGCGTCGTCTCGGGCGTCGAGGCGGGCGGGATCATCGCGCTGATGACGTCGCCCAGCACCGCCGTCGCGGTCTGCGGGCCGCCGGCGCCGGGGCCGGACATCGTGATCTCGGTGATCGCCGGCGCCTCGACGGTGACCGCGTTGTACGGGCCGTGGACCGAGGCCAGCGGATGGCCGGAGTACAGAAGCGTCGGGTGGACGCGGACCGAGAGGCCGTCGCCGACGCGCTCGGCGGTGCCGATGAGCTTCAGGCCGAGGCGCAGGTCGCGCGCGAAGGCCATGTCGTCGGCGGTGATGTTCTCGATGCCCTCGTAGGGGACGTCGTCGATCGAGACCGGCGTGTCGAAGGCCAGGCGCGCGAGGATCGCCATCTTGGCGGCGGCGTCCTTGCCGGTGACGTCGTCGGTCGGGTCGGACTCCGCGTAGCCGAGCCGCTGCGCGTCGGCGAGCGCCTCGTCGTAGGTCACGCCGCGGGCGGCCATCTCGGTGAGGATGTAGTTCGTCGTCCCGTTGACGATGCCGCTGACCCGGTCGACGTGCGAGCCGGCCAGCGACTCCTGCATCACCCGGATGACGGGGACGACGCCCGCGACCGCGCCCTCGAAGCGCAGCTGGACGCCGTGCTCGCGCGCCGTCGCCCACAGCTCCTCGCCGTGGGTGGCCAGCAGCTGCTTGTTGGCGGTGACGACGTGGCGGCCCGCGCGCATCGCGCGCAGCACGTAGTCGCGCGCGGGCTCGAGGCCGCCGATCAGCTCGACGATCAGCTGCGAGCGCTCGAGGATGTCCTCGAAGTCGCCGCGCGACCGCGTCAGGACGCCCGTCAGCTCGGGCCGCAGCCCGGTGAGGTGGCTGATCTGCTCCGCGCGCTCGGGCAGCAGCTCGGCGAACGCGCCGCCCACCGTGCCCGCGCCGAGCA
>CAVXBH010000012.1:0-9364 GCA_963759945.1 uncultured Solirubrobacteraceae bacterium
CGACGGCGCGCTGGGTCCCGCGCGCGCCGCCGTCCGCGTCGCGATGGCACGGGACGAGTACGACTCCGTGCGTTGCGTCCGTCGGCCGCGACGCCGTCAACCACACGCTCGAGGCCGTTCCAGGACCCGGAGTTCTCGCGCGCAGCGGTCGGAGCGCATCCGCACGCTGGTGGCCGCCGGGACCAAGGAGCTGCCACCGGCGGCTTCGTCGAGATGATGCGGGCAGCGATCGGAGGACGGTGGATGCTCTACTTCCACGGCGCGGTGATGGGCATGGCCGGTGGCTTCCTGCACCTGGCCCTGTTCGGGGTGAGCGGCTGGTGGACTACGACGATCCCGAGACGCTCGAGGGCGAGGTCGTCTCGGACGGGCCCGAGGGCATGGACGCGCTGCCGAATCTGGCCGCGCTCGCCGCCGGAGCCGCCTTCAAGACCGCCGAGTGGTCCTTCAACGCGGGCCTGCGCGCGGGGTTCCGGCTGGCCCAGGTGGCGCTCCGGCCGCAGACCGCGCCCCGACCTCATCAACGAGGTGCGCCACGGGATCCGCGACCTCGCCCGCGAGCTGACGGGCTGGGACGACATCGAGGAGCCGCATCGCCGACGTCATGCCCGACCAGGTCTCCGACCGCTGGCCCGCGCTCCCGCCGGCACCGTCGGACAACAACGGGCGGGAGCGAACCCTAGACCCTTGCCGAGCACGGCGACGAGCTGCTGCGCAAGTCCGCCGACGTCCGCCACGAGGAGGACGCCCACCCGCCTACGAGCGGATCCTGTCCGAGCTCGCGCCCGACGAGGGACGCATCCTGCGCCTGATGCTGCTCGAGCGGCCCGCAGCCGTCAGCGTCGACGTCCGCACCGGCGGCCCGATCGGCCTCGTGTCCTCCCAGCTGATCGCGCCGGGCCTGAACATGATCGGCGCCCGCGCCGGCTGCCGCTACGTCGACCGCGTCCCCAGTACCTCAACAACCTCTTCCGCCTGGGCCTCGTCTGGTTCTCCCGCGAGACGCTGCGCGACCCGCTCCCCTACCAGGTCGTCGAGGCCCAGCCGGAGGTGCATCGCGGCGATGAAGTCCGTCCGCATGGCCAAGCTCGTCCGGCGCTCGATCCACCTCACCCCGTTCGGCGAGGACTTCTGCCGCGTCGCGCTCAACCTCGGCCGCGGCGTCGACGTCGCCGCGCTCCCGCCGCACGCCTCCGCGCGAGTCCATGGAGACGAAGGCGGTCCCGGACTCCGCCCCGCGTCGACTGCCCCTCGTCGCCTCGCGACGCGGACAGCCTGCAGTTGCTGGCCGACATCCTCGAGGTGCGCTTCGAGGACGTGCACGAGGCGGACCTGACACGGCGGCGCGAGATCGTGGACGCCGTCGGCGCCGCGATCGAGTCGGATCCTCGCTTCATCCCGATCGAGCCGTCGCCCGCGATGAACTAGGCTCGAGGCGGGCGCGGAGGCCGGAGGCGCGGGCGATCGGGCGGGTGATGGCGGCGCGGACGGCGGCCTCGGTGCCGCAGACGATGCAGGCGTCCTGGGCGCGGGTGGCGGCGGTGTAGAGCAGCTCGCGGGTGAGGATGCGCGAGTCGGGGTCGGGCAGGACGACGGCGGCGGTGCGGAACTGCGAGCCCTGGGCCTTGTGGACGGTCATGGCGTAGGCGGTGTCGATGGCGGACAGGCGGCCAGGGCTGACGGTGACGCCGCGCTCGAAGCGCGGCCACGCGGCGCTCGCCGGCCGCGACGATGACGCCGGTGTCGCCGTTGTAGAGGCCGAGGTCGTAATCGTTGGCGGTGACGAGCAGGGGGCGGCCGGCGGTAGAAGCGGTCGCGCGGGTCGATGCCGAGCCACTCCTCGAAGCGCTGCGTCCAGGCGACGACCTCGTGGCGGTGGGGCAGAGGACGCGAAAGCCGGTCAGCGCCTCGAGGGCGCCGGCGCGGTCGCCCGCGGCGGCTGCGGCGCGGACCGCGGTCGCGGCCGCGAGAGCCGGCTCGCGCAGGTTCTCCTCCGGCTGCCACTCGAGATCGTCGGTCCCGGCGGCGAGCAGCTGCCATCGCCCCGTTGTCGTCGCCCGCGGCGATGGCGCGGCCGAGCGCGCCGATAGAGCCGCCGTGGCGATGCGGTCTGCAGCTCCGCGACTGCCGGCGCGAGCCGCCCACCGCCGGCGCCGACGACGTCACCGAGCACCGCACCGGCCTCCACGGAGGCGAGCTGGCCCGGGTCGCCGACGAGGATCAGGCGGGCGTCCGGGCGGATCGCCTCGGTCAGCCGCGCCATCTGCGACAGCGACACCATCGAGGTCTCGTCCACGATCACGACGTCGTGCGGCAGCCGCTGGCCGCGGTGGTGGCGGAAGCGGCTGCGGCTGTCGGGCCGCCAGCCGAGCAGGCGGTGCAGGGTGGAGCTGCGCAGCCCGAGGATCTGCTCGCGGACCTCCGCGGTGACGTCGAGGTCCCTCCACCTCGGCGGTGATCGCCTCCTGCAGCCGCGCCTGCGCCTTGCCGGTCGGCGCGGCCAGCGCCACGAGCGGGTCGGTCGCGCTGTTCGAAGAGCAGCGCGAGGATGCGGGCGACCGTGGTCGTCTTGCCGGTGCCCGGGCCGCCGGCCACGACGGCCAGGCGCCGGGTCAGTGCGACCTGCCCGCGTTCGCCTGCGACGGCGTCGTCGAACAGCCGGCCGAGCCCGTCGCTCGAGCAGCGCCTCTCCGCGTCGAGCTGCTCGTTGAGCGCCCGCAGATCCGCGGCCACGGCGTTCTCCTCACGCCAGTAGCGGTCGAGGTAGAGCGCGGAGCCCTCCAGGACCAACGGGCCGTCGGAGACCATGCGGCTGATCGCGACTTGCCCGTCCAGTCGTCGCCGGGCCACGGGAGCGCCGAGAGGTCGACGGCTCCTCGTCATCGGTGGTGGCCGTGTCGCGGATCGTGGCGAGGTCGACGTGCACGTGGCCGAGGCGCGGACGCGCGTACCGCGAGCGCCATGGCGAGCCGGACGGCGTCGTCGGTCTCGCCCAGCAGCGTCGCACAGCCGCCGGGCGACGTGGACGTCGGCGGCGGAGATGACGCCCGCCGCGTTGAAATCGGCGAGCAGGCCGGTCGCGCCGAGCGCGCGGCGGCGCGAGAACGCATCAGGAGAGGGCACACTGAGCTCCTCCACCAGCGTCGGGTCGGGCGGGTCCACGCGAACACGCCGGCGCCCGGCGTGCCGTCCATCGCGCGCAGGAACAGGTAGCCGACGCCCGCGATCTCCGCGCCTGGCGCGCGCCAGCGCAGGTAGCGGTGCAGGGCGACGGCGTAGAGCAGCGCCTGCAGGCCGTAGTGGCGGCGGTGCATCTCCTCGCGCAGCGCGTCCGGGCCGAAGGCCGCCAGCCCGTTGGTCTTGTAGTCGAAGATCGCGAAGCGGCCGTCCGGCAAGCCGGGCGACAAGGTCCAGCGAGCCCGTCAGGAAGCCCTGCAGCTCGTCGGCCTCGAGGCCGGCGAGACGGTCGCCGTAGGGGTCGCCGTGGGCCGATGCGGCAGCCTCGGCCAGCCCGGCGACGGTGCCGCCGCCCAGCGGCAGCTCGAACTCGAGCTCGTCCAGGCGGTCGGCGCGCGCGAGATCGGCCAGCCGGATGCCGAAGGGGTCGCCGAGCGGCGTGGCCAACGCCGCCCGCAGCCCGGCCTCCGCGCCGAGCTCGAGGATGTCGGCGCCGAACTCGGGGTCGGAGAAGTCGACGGCTTCGAGCGCGCGGTGCACGAGCGTGCCGGTGCGGACGCCGACCGGCACGTCCGCCCACGCGCCGGGTGGCGCGGCGCCACCCTCCGGCTCGTCCTGCACGCCCGCGGCCTCCGGCTCGCTGCCGACCGGCGCCGCCTCGTGGGCGGCCGCGGTCAGAGCGCTGTAGGAGGTGCGCCGCCAGGTGATGTCGATGTCGCGACCGAATCGGGCCGCCGCCAGCTCGCCCTCCGTCGACGGCTCCCCCGGCCAGGCGGCCGGCGGCACGAGCCGTCGCGCGCGCTCGAGGGTGATCGCCTCCTCGGAGCGCGCGATCAGCGCCCGGAAGACCTCCGTCGCGGTCTTGTCATCCGGCGGCGCGTCCATCTGGTCGGGGATGGTCGTCCCGTCACGGGCGAAGAGCAGCCGGGCAAGCGCGGAGTCGCGCGACGGAAACGACGCGGCCCACCACAGGACGACCTGGTGCTTGGCGCGGGTGAGGGCGACGTAGAGCAGCCGCAGCTCCTCCCCCCGCTGCTCCTGCTGCTGCTTGAGGCGGTGGGCCTGGTACTCCGGCCCTTCCAGCGAGACGTCGAGCGTGCGCTGGTTGTCGTCGTCGTGGAAGACCACCGGCCCGGGCCGCCGGTCGCCCGCCGTGAAGTCCCACTGATACGGCAGGTAGACGATGCCGAACTCGAGGCCCTTTGCCCGGTGCACGGTCAGGACCTGCACCGCGCGTGCATCGGACTCGAGGCGGCGGCTGCGGTCCTCGTCGGCCGAGTCGCGTTCGGCCTCCGTGATCCGTCGCCGCAGCCACTGCGCGAGGGCCGTCGGACCGAGGCTGTCGGCGAGGGCGGCACCGTGCAGCAGCTGCGCGATGTGGCGGATGTCAGTGAGCGCTCGCTCACCGCCCAGCTCGCCGAGCACGCGTGCCGACAGGTCCTGCTCGCGCGTCACCGTCTCCATCAGCGAGGCGACGCCGCGGGTGCGCAGCACCTGCGCCCAGTCGTGGAGCGTGTCGTGGAGGCGTTCCCAGTCGGCGTCCTCGGCCAGCGCGCACCGTTCCGCGCTCCAGCCGAAGAAGCAGGTGAGCGCGACGGCGTGCGCGCGGCGCGTCGCGCCCGGGCGCTCCAGCGCCTCCAGCAGCCGCAGCCACTCGTGCGCCGCGTGCGTGTCGAACACGCTGCCCGCGCCGGCGATCACAGCGGGAACGTCGAGTCGCCCAGCGCCGCGCTGACGTCGCGTGCCTGCCAGCGGTTGCGGACCAGCACCGCGATGTCGCTCGGAGCGATCGGCCGGCCCTCGATCTGCGCGCCGGAGGACAGCAGGTCGGCGATGTCGGCGGCGGTGTCTTCAGCGATGTAGTCGCGCGTCGCGCCCGTCGACGCCCAGCCCTGGTTCTTGGTCAGCTCGGGGAGATCCTGCAGCAGGGCGAAGCGGATGCGCAGCGCGCCGCCCGGCGCGCCGGTCAGCCGCGGTTCGACGTGCTCGGCCTCCACCGGCAGGTAGGTGATCTCCTCGTGCCCGAGCTGCGCGCCGTCGAACAGGACGTCAAGCGCGCGGATCAGCGGCCCGTCGGAGCGATGGTTGCGGTTGAGCTCCTGGCGCTCGACCGTTCCGGCCGCGTCGAGGTAGGCGTAGACGTCGCCACCGCGGAAGGCGTAGATCGCCTGCTTCGGGTCGCCGATCAGCACGAGCGCGCGGTCCCCGAACGCGGTCCGCAGGATCTGCCACTGGTCCGGGTCGGTGTCCTGGAACTCGTCGACCAGCACGACGTCGTAGCGCTCGCGAAGCCGCGCGGTCGCCTCGGGGCCGGCGAGCAGCGCCTGGCCGAGCCGCAGCACGAGGTCGTCGTAGGTGACGACCGCCATGCGCCGCTTGCGCTCGGTCAGTACACGGCGCGTCCAGTCGGCGGTCTTGCGGCGCTTGAGCGCCATGCCGCCCTCCGCGGGCGCGAGCACAATGGGCTGCTCCGTGGCGGCCGCGGCGATCCGCTGCGCCTCGGCGTAGGACGGCCGCTCGCTCGGGTTGCCGCCGGCGAGCCGCCACACGTACAGGTCGTCGACCACCTCCGCCTGCAGGTCGCGGACGTCTTCGACGAGCTGCGCCTCCGGCTCGTGGTCGCCGGCGATCCCGAGGCCGGACAGCATCTCCTGGCAGAACGCGTGGGTCGTCGCGATCGTGGCGGCGTCGAAGTCGGCCAGCGCACGGCGCAGGTTGGCGAGGTGGAGGTCGCGGTTGTTCGCCGCCAGCAGCGCGACCACCGGGTCGTCGGAACCCCCGTGCTCCAGGCCCGCCGCGACCTCGGCCATGCGCTTGCGCACCCGCTCGCGCAGCTCGCCGGTCGCGAGGCGGGTGAAGGTGACCAGCAGCAGCTTGTCCAGCGACTTGCCCTCGGCGACGTAGCGGGCGGCCAGTCCGGCGATGGTGTAGGTCTTGCCGGTGCCGGCGCTCGCTTCGAGCACCGTGATGCCGTCCGGCAGCTTCCCGGCCAGGTCGAACTTCACTGCTCCCGCTCCCGGATCGGATCCCAGAGCGCATGCGCGAAGGAGTCGAAGCCCGGCTTGGCCTTGAACTCCTCGTATCTGAGCACGCCGCCGAAGACCTGCTGGTACTCGGGCTCGACGGCCTCCTTCTCCCAGCGCTCGCCCATCGCCGAGAACTGCGTCTCCCACTCCTTGCGCGCCTGGCCGTCGCCGAACTCCACGTACGCGGCCGAGGTCTTCGGCGCCAGCGGCAGCGGCTCGCGCAGCCCGAGGTCGTGCAGCTGCACGAGCGCGGCGAGCGGAGTCAGCGCGTCGGCGAGCGGCTCGATCTGCTTGACGGCGATGCCCTGGCCGCGCTTGCCGATCGTCCGCGCGTTGAAGCCGGCGTCCGGGGCGAACGCGCACAGCGCGAGCAGCCGGACCCATGCGTCGATCCGGTGACGCGCGGCGAGCGTCGCAAAGGTGACCGTCCGCAGCGTCGTTCCGCAGACGCCCGGAACCGTTCCGCGCAGCTCACGGCCGTCCGGAAGGGCGACGCGGACGTCGGTGGTCCCGGCCTCTCCCTCACCGGCCGCCTCGACCAGGCGCTCCACGAGCGGCATCGCCTTGTCGACGTCCGGCTGGCCGAGGGCGCCCGGCGGGAGCCGACCGCCGCGCAGCTCCGCCTCGCGGGCCGCGGCGGCGCTGACCCCGGAGAGCCGGGCATTGAGGAGGCGCTGGCCGACCTCGTAGCGGCCGAGCCCGTCGAGCTCGATCTCGAGGCCGTCCTCGACCTCCTCGGTGAAGTCGCGCAGCTGGAGCCCGAGGCGTCGGCGCAGGAAGCTGCGCACCGGGTGCTCGGCGAAACGCACGAGATCGTCGAGCTCGATCAGGTCGGTTTCGGGTGCGGGCAACGGCCCCTCGAGGAACGGGCGGCGCTGGTGGCGCGGCTGGCGCAGGGCCTGGGCGCCGGCCAGGGTCGCCGGGTCGAAGCTCAACGGTGCCTTCGCATCGAAGTTGCGCGGGTCGAAGGGCTGGAGGGGGTGCTGGGTGACGTGGCCGTCCTCCAGCAGGTCGAGCAGCTCGCCGATCGGGACGGCGGGTGGGCGCACCGCGTTCGTGCGCTCGTCGCGACCGGCGTAGGTGACGATCAGCTTGTCCTGTGCAGCCAGCAGGGCGTCCAGCAGGAGCTGACGGTCCTCCGCCCGCGGGTCACGCTCGCCGACACGCGGCTCGGCGAGCATCAGGTCGTCCCCGTCACGCGGGGCCTTGCGCGGGAAGACGCCGTCGTCGAGGCCGAGCAGGCAGACCACGCGGTGCGGCACCGAGCGCATCGGGACCAGGGTGCAGGCGGTGAGCGCGCCCGTGCGGAAGTTCGCGCGGGTCGGGCGGCCCTGGAGGCGGTCGGCCAGCAGGCGGCGGACCTCGGCGAGGCCCAGCGGCTCCGCCGTCTGCGAGTTCTCGGTGAGGTCGGCGAGGATGCCGTCGAGCTCTGAGCGCTGCCAGGCGTCGCGGCCGGTCACGCGGGTGAAGGAGTCGGCGGCGTCCGCCAGCGCCGTCGCCCATTCGACGGCCGACATGGGAATGGAGAACGCCTCGATCGTCGCTTCCAGCCGATCGACGAGCTCGGCCAGCCCGCCCGCGAGGTTGATGGACATGCTGTCGACGTCGTCGAGGGGCAGGATGCCGTGCATCAGGCGGCGCTCGTCCTCGGTCATGGTCACGCCGGCGAGCACGCGGTCGACCCCGAAGCGCCACGTCCCCGTGTCCGTCCCGTCGACGTTCCATGGCGCGCGGTGCTCGGCGTCCAGGCCCCAGCGCGTGCCGCTGGCGGCTATCCACTCCTGCAACCGCGCAAGGTCGTCGTCCGAGAAGCCGAAGCGCCGGCGGACGGGCTCGCGATCGGCGAGGTCGAGCACCTCGCTGGCCGTGACGCGCGCCGCGGCCAGCTCCAGCAGCGTCGCGACCACACCGAGCACCGGGTTGGTCTGGCGCAGGGACCGGTCGGCCAGCCGGACGCGCAGGTCCTTGCCGTTGACGGGCACTCCGAAGGTGGCCTGGATCAGCGGCGCGAAGGCCTCGATGTCCGGGCACATCACGATCACGTCGCGCGGCTCGAGGGTCTTGTCCGCGGCCAGCGTGCGCAGGATCGCGTCACGCAGCACCTCGACCTGGCGCGCGCGGCCGTGGCAGGAGTGGATTTCGAGGCTGCCGTCGTCGGTGGTCTCGGGCGGCGGGGCGTCCTCGCGGATCGCCTTCTGGAGCCTTGCAAGCTGCGTGCCCTCGGTGTGGCCGACCGGTTCGTGGTGATCCTCGTGCGGTGCGCCGGCCAGCACCAGCTGGAGCTCGCGACTGTCGCGCCCCCACGAGGCCAGCAGCGGGTTGCGGACCTGCAGCGCGGTCTCGTCGTCGGCACGCAGTCGCACCGGCGGCGCTGCGGCGAGCCGTGTGCCACAGCGCAGGCGAAGGATGCAGGAGGTAGAGGTGGACCTCGCGTTGAGTGGCGATCTCGGCGAGCACGTGCAGGTGGGCGGTGGGCAGCCGCGTCAGGCCGAACAGCGACAGCCGCGGCGGGAGGTCGAGGTCCGTGTCCCCTGTGAAGCGCTCGAGGCGCTCGGCGGGACCGGCCGCGCCGATGTGCGCGCGCAGGCGCCGCCACAGCTCGGCCTGCCAGTGGTCGTCCTCCCCGGTCGCCCACCGGCGGACCATGTCCGGCCGGTGCAGGGCGTAGCGGTCGAACAGCTCGGCCAGGTGGCGGACGATTCCGAGCCGCCGCGCCCGCCGCACATCGTCGTCGGGCTCGCCGAGGTAGCGCTTGAGGCGCTCGAGCCACGGGTCGTCGAGGTGAGCGTTGACCACGTCGAGCAACGCCCACGCCGAGCGCTCCGGCCTCCACGGGTCCTCATCCGGGTCGACGCCGGTGGCCGCGGCGATCGCGCCCGTGACGATGCGGTGCGGGCTCGGGAAGTCGACGTTGGCGCAGACACCGAACCGCTCGGAGAGCGTCTGCGCCAGCCACCGCTCCATCCCGCGGGTCGGCACCGAGACGATCTCGGTGGCCATGGGGTCGGCGAGCGGCGTCTGGAGGAGATCGCCCAGCGCCCGCACCAGGCCATCGGCCCGTTCCGCCCTGTGCACATGGAGTGCCATCGAGGGCAGAGTCGCAGCCCGCGGGGATGTTCTGACGCGCTAGGTCAGAGTTGTGCGCATTCGGCTTGGCGAGA
>CAVXBH010000013.1:0-113662 GCA_963759945.1 uncultured Solirubrobacteraceae bacterium
CGTGTTGCTCGGACTGCTGACCCGCCGCCGCTAGTTCCGCGCCGCGGGGCGTTCGAGCAGACATGCGCCGCCTGCTGCTCTCCGCCACCGTTCTCCTGCCTGCTGCGCCGCCCCGGCGCAGGCCCTGACCGCGGGCGGCGAGGTCGTCGCGGGCCAGATGTTCGATCCCGACACCCCGGTGTCGGACCCGGACGGCCACGGCACCGCGACGGCGTCCATGATCGGTGCTCTCGGCAGGTCGACCGGCATCATCGCCCCGGTCGGGCCGGCGCAGGCACTCTTCCAGGACACGTTCGACGCGATGCACGAGGCGTGAGCGAAGGGCGTCGTGTTCACGGTCTCGAACGGCAATGGCGTCGGAAACACCGGCGTGGTGCCCGGCGACGGCGCCACGACGCCGTGACATCCCGCCGCTGCAGGAGGGCTCCTGCGCGAGCGCGTCGTGCGACTGCGGGTGCCGGCCGACCGACGCTTCACCCTCACCCTTCGCCTCGGCAAGCCGCGCAAGGGCAAGTACCGCGTTCGCATCCGCGCGACGTCCGAGCTGGGCGCCGCCTCGGTGACCGGCGTACTAGGTTCCGCGTGCGGTGACCGACATCGACCTAACGGGCACGCCGGCGCAGGTCTACCGGCGCGTCGCGGCCCTCGAGGAGGACGACTTCGCCACGCTGATGGAGACGGCGGAGACGCGTGAACCGATCATCGACTCGCTGGTCGCCCACTTCGCGGGCACCTACCGCGGTGACGACGAGGTGGAGGCGGTCATCCACGTGAAGCTCTGGGACCGGCCGGGCGGCGGCTACGACGAGCGCGAACTGGTCCTTTCCGGAGGCCAGTGTTCGGCGTCGGACACCCTCGAGCACGAGCCACGCCTCACACTGAAGGTCCGCCCCACCGACCTGCGCCGGATGGTCACCGGCGACGCCGGCCCGCGACGCCTCGCCCTGAAGGGCCGGCTGCGGGTGCTCGGCGACCTGAAGTTCGGGATGAAGCTGCAGGACCTCTTCGAACTGTGAAACGCCTCCTGACGTTGGTCCTCTTGCTTCTGCCGGTCACGGCGGCGGAGGCCCGGCGGCCCGTGGTGGACCTCGATCAGCACCCGCACCGCTGCGTGCGGCTCGATCGGCCCGTCATCTACGTGGGCACCCCGGGCGCCGAGCAGAACTGCCCGGCGCACGTCGTCGGCCGCCAGCGCGCGGTGCTACGCCTGGACACGCCCCCGCCCCCGCCCCGGCCGCGCAGCGCTCAGGCGCGCGGCGCTCAGGGGTCCGTCCCTTTTGTGAAGCCACGAGCCGGCGTCGCGGGCGACGGGTTGGGCTTCGACGCCTGCACGGCCCCGCCGGCCGCCACGATGGCGGCGTGGCTGGGCGCTTCGCCCTACAGCAGCATCGGCGTGTACATCGGTGGCTCCAACCGCGGCTGCACCCAGGCGAACCTGACCGCGACCTGGGTCCAGCAGCAGGCCGACGCCGGCTGGAGCTTCATCCCGACCTACGTCGGGCTGCAGGCGCCCGGCTCCTCCTGCGGCGACTGCGCGCAGATCAGCCCCGGGCGCGCCGCGGCCCAGGGCGTGCTCGCCGCCGACGACGCGGTCGCCAGCGCCGCAGCGGTGGGCTTCGGGACCGGCACGCCGCTGTACTACGACATGGAGCACTACGCGCGTGGCACGACCTCCACCCGAACGGTGCTGACCTTCATGGATGCCTGGACCGAGCGCCTGCACTCGCTCGGCTACCTCTCCGGCTTCTATTCGAGCGGCAGCTCCGGCATCACGGACGTCGTGGATGCCGAGACGATGGCCTTCACGCCGCCGGACGACCTCTGGGTCGCCAACTGGAACAACCGCGCCACGGTCGAGGACCCCTACCTCCCCGGTGACCGCTGGATGGGCAAGCGCATCCACCAGTACCGCGGCGGCCACCAGGAGACCTGGGGCGGAGTGACGATCAACATCGACAACAACGTCATCGACGGGGACCTCGGGCTGCCGGGCGAGGGCGTCTTCCCGTACGCCCCGCCGAAGCCGCCGCCGCCGTGCAAGGTCCCCAAGCTCGTCGGCAAGCGCCTCGGCAAGGCGAAGTCACTGCTCGTGCGGCGCCACTGCCGCGTCGGCTACGTCCGCCGCCAGGGCCGCGGACGTCGGATCCGCGTCGCCCGGCAGCAGTACCGCGCGGGCAACGTCCTCAAGGCCAACGCGAAGGTCGGCCTCACGCTCCGCCCGCGCGGCTAGGTGCGCGACGAAGCGCTGCGGTAGCGCGCGACCGCCAGCGGAGCGAACACCGCGAAGATCACGAAGCACCAGATGAAGGCGACCCACACGTCGCTGTTGGCGGGAGCATCCAGCCACAGCGAGCGCATCGCGTCGACCATCGTCGTGAACGGGTTGACGTCGGCGAAGGCCTCGAGCCAGCCCGGCATCGAGTCCGTCGGGACGAACGCGGACGAGATGAAGGTCAGCGGGAACACGGCGATGAAGCCGACGGAATTCGCCGCCTCGGGTGACGAGACGAGCATGCCCAGCCAGGCGAAGACCCAGGAGAAGGCGTAGCCGAACAGCAGCATCAGCAGGACCCCGAGCAGGATCTCGGCGACGTTGGCGTGGAACGAGAAGCCGATGATCAGGCCGGTGACGACGATGATCGCCATCGACAGGGCGTTGGTGACGATGTCGGCGAGCGTGCGACCGCCCAGCACCGCGGCGCGCGACATCGGCAGCGAGCGGAAGCGGTCGATCAGGCCCTTCTGGAGATCCTCGTTGAGGCCGAGCGCCGTGACGAACCCACCGAAGGCGATGTTCTGCACGACGATGCCCGGCAGCATGAAGTCCTTGTAGTCGTCGAAGCCGGGCGTGTCGATCGCGCCGCCGAAGACGTAGACGAACAGCAGGAAGAACATGATGGGCTGGACCGTGAAGGCCAGCAGCAGGTCAGGGGCGCGCGGCAGCCGGATGAGGTTGCGCTCGGCGATGATCAGGGTGTCCGTGATGATGCGCGGCATCAGTTCTGCTCCTCGGGCTCTTGCGACTCCTCGACCGGGCGCCCGGTGAGGGTCAGGAAGACGTCGTCGAGCGTCGGCCGGCGCATCGACAGGTCGTCGACGTCGAGGCCCGCTTCGGCGAGCTTGCCCACCGCCTGCACGATCGTGCCGTTGCGCTGGCGCGCGGTGAGCGACACCAGCGGGCCGTCGGCGGTCGGGCGCTCCTCGGACATCGTCGCGAGGGCCTCGATCGCGCGCTCCGTGTCCTGGCCGTCGGCGAGCCGCACCTCGAGCCGTTCGCCGCCGACGCGGTCCTTGAGCTCGTCGGGGGTCCCCTCGGCGATCACCTTGCCGTGGTCGATCACGGCGATGCGGTCCGCGAGGCGGTCGGCCTCGTCGAGGTACTGGGTGGTGAGCAGGACCGTGCGTCCCTCGGCCACCAGCTCCTCGATCGTGCCCCACAGATCCAGTCGCGAGCGTGGGTCCAGGCCGGTGGTCGGCTCGTCGAGGAAGAGCACCGGCGGCTTGGCCACCAGCGCAGCTCCCAGATCCAGGCGCCGGCGCATGCCGCCGGAGTAGGTCTTGGCCGGCCGGTTCGCGGCGTCGGTGAGCCCGAAGCGCTCGATCAGCTCGGCGCCGCGCTGTTTCGCGTTGCGCCGGTTCTCGCCGTAGAGACGGCCCACCATCGTCAGGTTCTCGAGGCCGGTGAGGTTCTCGTCCACCGCCGCGTACTGGCCGGCGAGCCCGATGCGCGAGCGCAGCTCCGTCGCGTCTTCGACCGCATCGAGCCCGGCGACGCGAACCGTCCCCGCGTCGGGTCTTGAGGAGCGTGGTCATGACCCGTACGGCGGTCGTCTTGCCGGCTCCGTTGGGGCCCAGCAGGCCGAGGACCGACCCCGCCGGGGACTCGAGGTCGACCCCGTCGAGCGCCTTCACCTCGCCGAAGTGCTTCACCAGGCCCTGCACGCTGATCGCCGGTTCCGACATCGCGCCGAGGCTATCCCGGCTTGCGGTCAGCTTCTGTCCCCGTCAGGAGAACGGCTTGGCGGCCATGAAGAAGATCGCGATCAGCACGAGGGCTCCGAGGAACTGTTCCGCGCGCAGGTACCGCGCGAACTCGGCTTCGTACTCGTCGGAGAACGTCACGGTGTCGCCCGGCGAGTCGGCGCGCGACAGGTCGCGCTTGGAGAACTCGGCGAGCTTCTTGGTGGCCGGAACGACGATCGCACCACCGACGCCGCCGATCACGAGCAGGATCACGAACGGGACGATCACCCAGACCTCGCCCCAGTAGTCGCGGTCCGACGCCAGGTAGGAGCCGACGAGCAGGATCACCACCGTCCCGATCGCCGTGATGCGGTTGTTGAAGCGGTGCTGGATGTCGTGGATCGCCGGCATCGCCCGCGGGTGATGGCGCCGCGCGTACGGGACGAGCAGCGGGTAGGCGAGCGGCAGCCCGAAGGCTGCCACCACGGCCATGATGTGGACGGCAACCGCGACGTCGTAGACCGCGACGGCCGTCATCGAATCTCGGTCCTAGATCTGACGGACGTTGGTCGCATTCGGGCCCTTCGGACCCTCAGCTGCCTCGTACTCCACCTTCGCACCCTCTTCGAGTGAGCGGTAGCCGCTCGACTCGATGGCGGTGTGATGGACGAAGAGGTCCTTGCCCTCGTCGTCCGGCGTGATGAAGCCGAAGCCCTTGTCATTGTTGAACCACTTCACGGTTCCGGTCGCCATATCGGCACTTCTCCTGCTGGAAGGATCTAACGGCGCGAACCTTACGGAAGTGACTCTCGGAATGCCGAGCCGTTCGAGCTCTTCTTCGACGAGGATCTGATCCGCCGGCGTGATCAGCTGCGCGAACGCATGGCGCAGCGGCCTGAACCCTCGCGACGCCGGTGGAGGTCGCGCCGTTGGTCGCGGAGGATGCGACGTTCACCGGCGTCACCCTTGATGCCGTCAAGCTCGATGGCAACTCGCTGCTTCGTATAGATCGCGTCGATGGTGGCCTTGCCGCTGTCATGGTTGAAGATCGGCAGTTCAAAATTCCGGCTAATGAGGAACTCCACGCAGACGCACTCGAGGTGGGATTTGGTCTCGGCGAGCTGCGGGATGTGTGCGGCGATGGCGCGGCGAAGTCGTCTGGCGCGAGGTCGAGTGGGATGCGGGCGAGGGCGGTGATGGGCATGCCGTTGTTTGATGCGATCGGCGTGGGTGACGCGATGCCAGCGGATGCCGTCCGTCTCTGTGCGTTTGCCCGTGATCGCGACGTGGATCCCCGCGAGCTTGGCTTCGAACTGCATCAGTGAGGGAGGCACGATGCAGTACACGCCGTCGTGGATCTCGTGGAGATCGCCGCGGTTGATCGCGCGGCTCAGCGTGGCCTCGTCGCCTCAGCTGGGCCCACTGCGCCGTGCCGTACTGCTGCTCCGCAACCATGGCAATCCGGTTCCGGGTGACCGCAACCGAGCCGCTGAGGTTCCGCTTTCCGGAACCGGAGCGGCGCGGTTCGCCTCGGGCGGAACCAGAGGGGCGCGGTTCGCGGCGCGGCACCCGCCTGATTCAGTCACTTCCTCAGTGACCGAACAAGACGCGAACGTTGCGGATCTGTGCCGTTACTTCAGCAATCTGGACAGGCGGCGGTCTTTGAGGACCCGGCCGCCGGTCTGGTCCGTCGGGCAGTAGGTCATGACGTAGTCCTCGAAGAAGACGGCTTCGAGGACGGTGCCGCAGCGCGGGCAGGGCTCGCCCTGGTGGGCGTGGATGACCGCGACCTTCGCCTGCTTGTCGGGGAGCGGGAGCTTCCAGTGCTCCTCGTAGTAGGTGACGGCGCGGTCCATCTCCGAGCGGATCGCCTCCCGGAGCGCGGCGGCCTCGTCGTCCGACAGATCGTTGGAGCGCTTGAAGGGCGAGAGCTTCGCCGCCCAGAGAATGTCGTCGACCCAGGTGCGGCCGATCCCGGCGATCACCTTCTGGTCGCGCAGCACCGTGTGCAGTGGACGGGAGCCCGGCAGCCCTGTCAGGTCAGGTGGATCCGGCCAGGCTTCGGGCCCGAGGTCGCGAAAGTGCTCATCGGACTCGACCTCGTCGTCGCGGTAGAGCTTCACCCAGGCGGCTTGCTTGGTGCCGAACTCCCGCAGCCGCAACTCGCGGTCGCCATCGAACCGGATCAGCATGCGGCTCGTGCGGTCCTTGAGCGATGCCCGCTTCTCGAAGAGCTGCAACCGTCCCGCGTTCATCAGGTGAATGACGAGAGTCACAGCGGCATCGGTCTCCAGAAGGAGGAGCTTGCCGCGGCGACGGACGCCGGTGAGCGTGGAGCCGACGATGGAGTCCGGTGGCGGGTCGAACGTCTTGAGCGCGTTGACGCCGGGAGTGAGCACCGACTCGACCTTGGCGCCACGTACTGCGGCATCCAGCAGCCGGGCGGTGGCCTCGACCTCGGGCAACTCGGGCATACGCTCCGACTGTATGGAACCCTGGGTCGCCGAGCAGGCCGAACGCATCGCCGCCCGCGCGCGGCGTGAGCTCGAGGCGCTCGTGGGCGTGTCCTCGCCGTCCGGCGACGTCCCCGGCGCCCAGGAGTGCGCGGCGCTGTGCGCGGCGCTGCTGCCCGACGAGGCGACCGTCGAACGGCCGGCGTGCTCGTCCCCCGGCCATGCGCCCGATCTGCTCGCGCGGGTCCACGGAACGGGCAGCGGCCGGATCGTGCTGCTCGGACACGTCGACACCGTGGTCTCGCACGCCGACCACCAGCCACTGCGCGACGCGGGCGACGGGAAGCTCTACGGCTCCGGGCACCGTCGACATGAAGGGCGGCGTCGTGCTCGCGCTCGGCGTGCTGCGCGCGCTGGCCGCGGCGCCCGAGCGCTTCGGCGAGGTCGCGCTCCTGCTGGTCAACGACGAGGAGTGGCGGACCGCCGCCTTCACGCACGCCGAGGCGTTCGCGGGCTGGGACGCGTGCCTGTGCTTCGAGGCGGGCGAGACCACCGGGACGGGCGAGGACGCCGTCGTGGTCAAGCGCAAGGGCGCGGGCACGCTTCACGTGCGCGCGCACGGGCGCGCCTCGCATTCGGGCTCGGCGCCGGACGCCGGACGCAACGCCCTGCTCGCGCTCGCGCGGGTCGCCCAGACCGTCTCCACCCATCACGACCCGGCCGGCGAGTACCGCCTCACCGCGGTCCCGACGATCCTCAACTCCGGCGCCGCCTTCAACGTCGTGCCCGGCGACGGCGAGCTCTACTGCGACCTGCGCGCCGACGACCGTGTCGCCTTCGACGCCGTGCTCGACGCCATCCCCGAGGAGCTCGACGAGGTCCGGCTCGAGCGCTCGCTCCTGCGCGTGTGGCCCGGCATGGACGCGACCGCCGAGGACGCGCCGGTACTGACCGCCGCCGCCGCCGCGCTCGGCCGCCCGCTGCACGGCCACCCGCGCGGCGGGGCGTCCGACGCCAGCCACTTCGCTCCCCACATCGGCGTCACGATCGACGGGCTCGGCCCGCGCGGCGGGGCCGCGCACAACCCGGGCGAGTTCGTCCTCGAGCGCTCGCTGCGTCAGCGGGCCGAGGTCGCGCTGGCGGTCGTGAGCGCAGTGCTCAGCCGGCCATAGTCCGCAGCTCGGCCGGCCGCAGCAGCGCGACGAGCTCCGGCGCGGGACCGACCTTGATCGCCGCGACGCCGCCCTTCTTGAAGTCCACGCGGGCGCCGGTGTAGGCGTACACGAGCTCCGAGAAGTCCGGCTCGTGGCCGACGACGAGGATCGGACCCGTGTGCGCGCCGACCAGCACCTCGGCGTCGGAGCGATCGAACGCACCGGCGATCGACGCGTCCTCGGTGACCTCGACGCCGAACTCGGCGGCGGCCAGTCGTGCGGTGTCGCGCGCCCGGATCTTCGGGCTGGCGTAACACGCCTCGAACTCGATCCCGAGGCGGGCGAGCGCCAGGCCCGCCGCGCGCGACTGCTCCTCGCCGCGCGGCGTCAGCTCGCGGTCCGAGTCGTCGCTCCCGAGCGTCGTGCGGGACGGCGTCGCCGTGCCGCAGCAGCCAGAGATGCTTGGCCATCGCGGCGAAGCGTAATGGCCTGAATGCGGCCCGCCCTGTAGAACTGCGCGGGTGCGCGGACTACTGGTGGACTTCGGCGGGGTGCTGACCTCGAACGTGTTCGATTCCTTCGAGGCGTTCTGCCGCGACGAGGGCCTCGACCCCGACCACGTCAAGCAGCTCTTCCGCTCGGATCCCGAGGCGCGCGACCTGCTCGTGCGGCTGGAGACCGGGACGCTGGCCGAGCCCGAGTTCGAGGAGGCGTTCGGCGCGCGGCTCGGCCTTCCGGGCGAGGGCCTGATCGCAAAGCTCTTCGCGGGCGCGCGCGCCGACCAGGCGATGATCGACGCCGTCCGCGCCGCCCGCGCGCACGGGATCACCACCGGCCTGCTCTCGAACTCATGGGGAATGGCGACCGACTACGCGTCGCTCGGCGACGATCTCTTCGACGCGCAGGTCATCTCCGCGGTGGAGGGCATGCGCAAGCCCGACGAGCGCATCTATCCGATCGCGGCCGAGCGGATGGGCCTGCCGCCGGAGGAGATCGTCTTCGTGGACGACCTCGGCTTCAACCTCAAGCCCGCCCGCGCGCTGGGCATGTCCACCGTCCTGCACACCGATGCCGAGGCCACCATCACCGAGCTCGAACAGCTCCTAGGGGTGGAGCTGCGAGCCGAAAACTGAGCACATGCCCGGATGGCGGGTCCGAGCCCGGGGCGGCGCGCGCCGCCGCCCCGTCACCGCTTTGGCGCCCGTCACACGGGCATGCACTCACCCACCTAACGGCAGGGATGCCCGTTTCTTTCACGCGGATCTCAGCGACCGACTTCGCGCACGATCGCGGCGAGGTCCACGGGTGGTTCCTCACCGAACGTCTTGAAGTAGCGGCGGCGCAGCAGGTCGTGGCGGCGCGCCGCCTCGGCGTGCCGGCCGCGCCGGACGAGCATGGCCAGCAGGTCGCGCTGCACCTCGACGTCGTAGGGCTCGAATTCGGCAAGGCGGTGCAGCAGCTCGGTCGCGCCCTCGAGGTCACCCTGCCCGGCGCGCATCTCCGACAGCCCGCGCAGCGCCTGGGAGGCCATCTCCCGTAGCCGGTCGCGCTCGCCGAACGCCCACTCGGCGTAGGTCTCCTCCGCGAGGAAGTCGCCGCGGTAGAGCCCGGCCGCCCGCGCCAGCGCGACCTCGGCGGTCTCGTCGTCCCCCTGCGTGCGAGCGCGCAGGCCCTCGCGGACCGACGCCTCGAAGTCGTCGGCGTCGATCCAGACGAACGCCCGCTCGAGCTCGTAGCCGCCCGACCGCGAGGCCACGAACGCGGAACCGCCGTGCTTGGGCCGGTCGGGCTCGAGCCGGTCGCGCAGCGTGTGCACCGCCTGGCGGACGTTGGTGACGCCCTTGCGCCCGGCCTCGGGCCAGAAGGTCTCGATCAGCTCGTCCGTCGGGACGATCCGGGTCCGGTGGCAGACGAGGTACTTGAGGACGTGCCCGGGCCGGTGCCCGAGCCACTCGCCGGCCAGCGGGCCCTCGCCGCTCTCCACCCGGCTGCGGCCGAGCGTGAAGATCCGCAGCTGCGGCCCGCCCATCCAGTGCGGCTCGGTGCGGCGGCGGCGATCGCCGACGACGCCGGGACGCACCTGCAGCACGACCGCCGGCTCGGCGCCGCCGTAGGGCGCGCCCGTCACCCACACCGAGCGCGCCGCGCCGTGGCCGCCCGGGAGGTCGACGCGCAGCTCGGGCAGCGGCCCCTCGTGCGTCAGCGCCAGCTCGGTGATGCAGTGCTCCGCCAGCGGCGTTCCCGCCCGCCGGCAGTCGAAGAGGTCACAGCAGCGCGGCCGGTCGCGGTCGAGCAGCGACCCGAAGAGGCCCTGCGCGCGCAGGTTCACGCCCTGCAGCTGCCCGCGCGAATCCGTGACGATGATGCCGGTCGGGAAGAACTCGAAAACCGCCCGATAGGCGATCGGCACCTTCAGGCCGAGATCGGCGGGCGGCGGGGTCGGCGCTGTGCTCGGCTCGGTCATTGCACTGGATCGGGGTCGAACAAACGTCCAGACGGCGGTCTTTGATCCGGAGTTAATCTATTCCCTAATCGGCAGCTGACGGGCATAGGACAAGGTGCGGATTGTCCGCCGTATCTGCAGTACAGCCTCTTAGGGGGAGGCCAGCATGTCCCAGTCCGTCGCCGCACCTTCATACCGCCCCGCCAATGTCCGCGAAGCAGCGGACCGGCTCGCCGCCACAGGCCGGGGAGAGCGCTTCCGCCGCCGCCGTCTCGAGACCTCCGCCGGGTCCGAGTCGCTCGTGCTCTCCGCCGTCCTGCGAGCCAAGGACGGAGATGAGGAAGCCCTGCGCTTCCTCTACCTCCGCTACGCCGACAACGTCTACGGCTACGTCTGCTCGATCGTCCGCGACGAGCACGAGGCCGAGGACGTCACGCAGCAGATCTTCGCCAAGCTGCTGACGGCGATCCAGCGCTACGAGCCGCGGTCCGTGCCGTTCTCGGCGTGGATCCTGCGCATCGCCCACAACGCCGCCATCGACAGCCGGCGCGCCCGCCGCTCCATCCCGTGCGAGGAGGTCCGCTCGCCCGAGCTCGAGGACGCCTCGCTGGCCCGCGAGCGCGCCCAGGATCTGCAGGACGCGATCAGCCGGCTCCCGACCGAGCAGCGCGAGGTCATCGTCCGGCGCTTCGTGCTCGGCATGTCGCCCGGCGAGATCGCTTCGGCGATGGGTCGCTCCGAGGACGCCATCCACGGCCTCCAGCACCGCGGCCGCGCCGCACTGCGCCGCGAGCTGACCGCGCTCGAGTCGGCGCCGACCGCTCTCGCTGTCGTCGCCTAAGCACGCTCAGCGCGACCGCTGGTTCTGAGTCGTGAACGCGCAGATGGGCTAGTGAGGGAGGGGGAGTGTCATCTCCTTGCCACGAGCTACCTCGATTCGTCGCCAGTGATGAATATGGCCTCCTATAGGCGCCTTATTCATCATTGGCGAATTGTGGTCGCCTAGCGACCGTTTCTCGCCATGGGCGACTCCGGGCGGCCGCGAAGCTAGGTAGCTCGCGGCAAGGACGGCCACTTCCCCTCCCTCACCTGCTCAAGGGTGCGCTCACATCAGCCGCGAGCGCATCGAACTGAGCGTGCCGCGCGCAGGGATCAGCGAGCGCTGAACATCGGCTCGATGCGGGCGGCCAGCATGAGGTCGCCTTCGACGCGGCAGCGGCCCTCGGTCATCGACGTGATCGGATCCTGCACGCCGGCGAGGACCCGCACCCAGTCCGCAAGCCCGAAGTGGATGGTCACCGCGGCGTCGAGCGGCGCGAGGTCCAGGACGCGGGCGTGGCCGCCGCGCACCTGGATGGCCCAGCGCCAGGGCGCGTCGGGCGGCGCCTCCACGGCAAAGGGCTCGAGCTCGTAGGCGATCACGCCCTCGAAGCCGTCCGCGAGCCCGGGCTGGAAGCCCCGCGCCATGGCGCGCAGCAACGACCGCTGGCGGCGTGGCGGGAGGAACCGCCGCTCGAGCGCTCGTCGTCCTGACCGCTGACGAGCGCGGCCAGGGCGCGGCGGCTCGAACGCACGGCGAAGGCGCGTACCGGTCGCACCTCCGCCGGAGCCGGCACGGTCGCGGCCAGCGGGACGCCGTCCAGTTCGGCGCGAATGGCCGCCGCCTCGGTGATAAAGAAGCGCGCTTCCTTGCCTCGCGCGAGGGCCTCCGCCTCGTCCAGGATCCGGCGTGCCGCCTCGACGTCGCCGCTGCGGTGCAGGACCCGCACGAGCGCGTTGCGCGCGTAGCAACGCACCCAGAAGATGTCCGCCGCGTCGGCGATCTCGACCGCCTCGTGCAGCTCGGCGACGGCTGACTCGTGACGGCCCGGCGAGGTCCTCGAGCAACCCGATCGCCATCTCCGGCACGTGCCCCCAGGCGACGAGCGGCGCGTTGTAGACCACGTGTCCTCGCAGGGGCTCGATCAGGGGGCGGAGCCGCTCGCCTGCCGCCCGGTGACCGATGCGCGCCGCGGCGATCGCCATGAGGAGCAGACTGGAAGCCAGGTGGATGGGCGGCGTGCCAGGGTCTCGAGATCCGGCTCGGCGAGCAGCTCGTCGATGCGGGCCCAGGCCTGCTCGTGCTCGCCCGCCAGGCTCGACACGAGGACGATCCACGCCTCGACCAGGCCCCATCGACGGCCGGCCGCGATGCTCCGGAGCGGGTCCAGCGCGGCGCGCGGGTCGCTGTCGAAGAAGACCACCCCGACAGCGCGCTGCGTGAGCAGGAAGAGCGCCTGGAGGTCGGGCCGCAGGCGACCGAGCACCGCGCCGGCCGACTCCGCCAGGGCGAGCCCGGCCGCCATGTCGCCGCGTTCGAGCGATCCGCTGCTGCGCGCATCAGGTCGACCTCGCACAGAAAGCGCGGCGAACCCAGCCGCTCCGCGGCCTCACCCATGCGCTCGATCAACTCGTCGCAGCGCTGCGGCTCGCACCGGCACGCGGCGGCGTGCGCCGCCCACATCAGCTCCCGAACCCGCCACTCGTCGTCTGAGCCTCCGGCCTCGCAGGGCGGGCGACAGGTCCTGCAAGCGCCCGTATCGGATCCATCACCGGGTCCGCGCTCGCGGCGAACGTGGCGAAGCGGCTCTGGTTCTCGAGGATCGGGGGCGCGCTGCCGGGCGGCAGCTCGGCGAGGGCGCCGCTCGCCGATCGCGACCAGCCGCGCCGTCTCCTCGGGAGCGATCTCGAAGAGGTCGTTGTAGATCAACCGCCACCCCAGCGCGAGACGCAGTCGCGGGGCCTGATCCCGCAACCCGTCGAGCGCCTCCCGCAAGAGCGCTGACGGCGCCCGCACCGCCTCGCCGCCGATCTCCCACATGAAGCCGACCTCGCCGCCCGCGAAGCCGAGCGCAGCTCGGCCGAGGAGCTCGGCGTCGCCGGTGCGCCGGGCTTCGTCGGCGGCCTGCAGGTAGGCGACACGGGCCCGCCGCATGTCGGCCGCGTGTTGATGCTGCTCGCCGCAGGCGAGGAGCAGCCGGCCCCGATCGGCGTCGCCTCGGCCGTCAGCAGGCTCGCGGCGTGCTCGAGATGGGCGGCGGCCGCCTCATGGTCATGGCCCGCCGCCGCGTCGGCGGCGGCCGCCCGGTAGGCCGCGATCGCGGGCTCGGGTCCGGTCAGCGGCAGCGGCGAGGGCGCGATGGCGGGCGAGGTCGGCCGGCTCCGAGGCGTCGTCGGCGGCCAGCGCCTCTGCGATGGCGTGATGCAGACGGGCTGCCGCCGCAGGCTCGAGCATGGCGGCGAAGGCCTCGCGGATCAGGGCGTGCGGAAAGGCAACGACCTGGGCTCGAGCGTCGGCGCCTCGTCGACGAGGCGCTCGGCCACCGCCTGGGCGACCGCCGCACTCGCCGCGGCTGCGTCGAGGTTCGCCGCCTTCCCCGCGAGCGCCACGGGCGCGGTCGGACCGATCGCCGCCGCGGCGATGAGGAACCGCTCGGTGTCCGGGTCCGAACCGCTCGAGGCGCTCGTCGACCAGTCCGGCCACCGCGTCCGGCACGGGTGCGGAGTCCAGCGTCTCCTCGCGAAGCTCCCGCGCTCGTCGAGGTCCTGCACCAACTCGCCGGCGAAGAACGGGTTGCCTCTGGTGCGCGCCAGCAGCCGGGCCGCCACGCCGCGGCGTGATCGCGCGCCCGACACGAGCGGCGACGAGGGCGGCCAGCCCGTTCTCGTCGAGACCGGAGAGCTTGACCTCGCGCAGCACCCGGGTCCGCCGGAGGTCGTTGAGCGCCCGTGAGACGGGATGGCCCCGGCCGAGGTCACGCTCGCGCGCGGTGACGATCAGGGACAGACGCGCGAAGGGTGCCCGCTCGAGCAGTTCGGTCAGGACCTGGGTCGACGCGGGGTCGCACCAGTGCGCGTCGTCGAGCACGATGCAGACCCGGCGGTCGCCTGCTGCCTGTGCGAGCGTCGCGCCAACGCCGCGCAGGACCCGGTAGCGAGCGCCTTCGGTCGCCTCGGCGCGCGTCCCCAACGCGAGGTCCGCGAGTTCGGGTACAAGAGCCGCGAGCTCTGGGCCGGCCGCCGCGGCCAGGCCCTCTCGGTCGCCATGGTGAGCGAGCTCGCCGATCGCGCGCACCCAGGGCTCGAACGGGGTCGCCGCCTCGGGCGGACAGCGTGCGAGCACCACGAGCGCACCTTCCGTATGCGCGTGCGCGGCCAGGGCCGAGGCCATACGCGTCTTGCCGATGCCGGGCTCCCCGAGCAACAGCACTGCATGCCGCTCGCCGGCTGTGAGCGCCTCCCGGAGGTCGGAGAGCTGCGCGTCGCGCCCGACGAGCGGCTGGCGGTCGAACTCGGCCAGGGCACGCGGGAACAGTCGATCGACCGCCTGCGCAGAGGCAGGCTGAGCCGCCGGTTCCGGCGTCGGCTCCCACCGCAGCGGTGCGGCCTGGACCGGGTCCGGCACGCCCTTGAGATCGAGCGCGCTCGCCTCGCCGAAGGTCACGCCCTCCCGCGACCCGGCGAGCGATCGGACGACGTCGTGGACGAGCACGTCGCCCGAGTTCGCCACCGCGCAGAGCCGCGCCGCGATCACGACCGGCATGCCGTACAGGTCGTCACCGTCGGCGATCGGCTCGCCGGCGCTCACGCCGACCCGTGCCGCGATGCCCACGCCGCCCTCGGTCGCGTCCAGTCGTGCGACCGAGTCCTGCACGGCGGCAGCGGCGCGTAACGCCCCTAGGGCGCTCGAGAACGTCGCCATCGCGCCATCGCCCATGTACTTGACGACACGGCCGCCGCCGGCGTCCACCGCCGCCGCGACATCCTGCAGGTGCGTCTGGACGAGCCGGTTCATCCGGTCGTCGCCCAGCCGTGCCATCAGGGCCGTCGAATCGACGAGGTCCGTGAAGACGACAATCGCGAGCCCCGCCACGCCGCGCATCCTGCCGGACGCGCGGCAGCCATGTCAGCGATGTGGCGCTAGTCGCGCTTGCCGCGGCCGTACATGAAGCGCGGTGAGGCGCGAGATGAGCTTCGTCGTCTTCGCCGAGTAGCCCATCATGTGGAGGTCCTTCTTCATCGGCGCGAAGCGCGTCACGAGCAGGGACTGCTGGCGGCAGAACTTGCGGATGCCGCCCGGCCCGTGGCGGTAGCCGAGGCCGGAGGTCTTCCAGCCGCCCATCGGCAGCTCGGTGGCGAGGTAGTTGATCTGCGCGTCGTTGACGGTGACGACGCCGGCCTCGATCTGGCGCGCGACGCGCTCGGCGCGGGCGGTGTCCCAACCCCACACGGAGGCGGCGAGCCCGTAGACCGAGTCGTTGGCCATGCGGATCGCCTCGCTGTCGTCGGCGACCTTCATGATCGGCAGGGTCGGCCCGAAGGTCTCGTCCTGCATGCAGGTCATGGAGTGGTCGGCGCCGGTGATGACGGTCGGCTCCCAGTACATGCCGTTGTCGCCGCGGGTGCCGTGACCGCCGACGGCGATCGTGGCGCCCTTCTCGCGCGCGTCGTTGACGTGCGACTCGATGATGTCGTACTGCGGCGGGAAGGTGACCGCGCCGAGGTCCATGGTGCCCGGACCGCCCGGGACGCCCTGGCGCAGCGCGCGGACCTTCTCGGTGACCTTGCCGACGAACTCGTCGTGGATCGAGGCCTCGACGTAGACGCGCTCGGTGGAGATGCAGGTCTGGCCGGCGTTCTGCATCGAGTAGTGGACCGCGGCGTTGGCTGCGCGCTCGACGTCGGCGTCGTCGAGGACGATCATCGGGTCCTTGCCGCCGAGCTCGAGGCTGACCGGGATCAGCCGCTCGGCCGCGCGCATGGCGACCTTCTTGCCGGTGGCCGTCGAGCCGGTGAACATGACCATGTCGACGTTGTCGATCAGGGCCGCGCCGGTCTCGCCGTAGCCGGGGATCGCGGTGAAGACGTGCTCGGGCAGGCCGCACTCGCGCATGCACTCGGCCATCAGCAGCGAGGTCAGCGGGGTGACCTCGGACGGCTTGAGGACGACGGCGTTGCCGGCGGCGAGCGCCGGGATCGCGTCACCGAACGAGTTCGTCAGCGGGTAGTTCCAGGGGCCGATGATGCCGACGACGCCGACCGGCCGGTAGCGGATGGCGAGCTTGCGACCCATGACGAACGGGTTCGCGCTCTTGACCTTCTCGTCGGCCAGGTAGTCCGGCGCCTTCTTGGCCCAGAAGCCGAACGCGTGGGCCGCGTAGCCGACCTCGGCGAGCAGCGCGTCCTCGTAGGTCTTGCCGGTCTCGGACATGATCGTCTCGATGATCCGGTCGGAGTTGTCGAGCACCCACTTCTGCGCCCGGCGGAACACCTTGGAGCGCCCCTCGAAGCCCAGGTCGTCCCATGCCGGCTGCGCCATGCGTGCGCGCATGACGATGTCGGCGACGGCGTCCGGCGGCGTTGCCGGGATCGTCTTGACGACCTTGCCGGTCGCCGGGTTCTCGACGGGGATCGAATCGCGCGCGCCGTTGGCCGCGGCCGCGCCTTTCTCGTGCTCGACGGTGGCCATGTGACTCAGGCTACATGACCCTGGCTGCCCAGCCAGCCGGTGCCGAGGACGCTGCCTATTCCACGGTGACGCTGACCATCTTCGCCTCGTCGCGCGGCTTGTCGCGGCCGTCGGTCGGGAGGCGCTCGATGATGTCGACGACGCCCATGCCCGCGGTGACCTCGCCGAAGACGGTGTGCTTGCCGTCGAGCCACGGCGCCGCGCCAGTGGTGACGATGAAGAACTGCGAGCCGTTGGTGTTCGGGCCGGCGTTGGCCATGGCCAGGGCGCCGCGCACGACCTTGTGCTCGTTGAACTCGTCCTCGAACTCGTAGCCCGGCCCGCCGGTGCCGTTGCCCTTCGGGCAGCCGGCCTGGAGCATGAAGTCGCGGATCACGCGGTGGAAGATGAGCCCGTCGTAGAACCCGTCATTGGCGAGCTTCTTGAAGTTCTCGACGGTCTTGGGCGCCGCGTCGTCGAACAGCTCGAGCTTGATGTCGCCGTGGTTCGTGGAGATGGTGGCCTGAGACATGATCGGGAGCCTAGGCTCCGGCGCATGCGCCCGAGCGCCCGTCTCTTCCACGCGATCACGGTCAAGGACTACACGTGGGAGCCGCAGGCGGGTGACCGTGGCATCGAGTGGTACGAGGCGTCCGGCCAGCGCTTCCTGGAGCGCCTCGGCAGCCATGCCGACCCGCGCGGCAAGACGATCCTCGACGCCGGCTGCGGCAGCGGCGAGCTGACGGCGATGCTCGCCCGCGACGGCGCCGAGCGCGTCGTCGGCGTGGACATCCACCTGCCGGACGGCGTCCGCGAGCGGCTGGTCGAGCGCTACGGCGAGGAGGCGATGGCGAAGGTCGAGCTCGTCCAGACCGACGGGAGCCTCGACGAGCTCGGCGACGAGCGCTTCGACCTCGTCATCTCCAAGGAGGCGATGGAGCACTACGACGACCCGGAGGGCTTCGTCGCGCAGGTGATCGAGTACGTCAAGCCCGGCGGGCTGTTCGCGATCGGCTTCGGCCCGCTGTGGAAGGCCTTCGACGGCGCGCACATGGGCTTCATGACGCGCGTGCCGTGGGCGCACCTGATCTTCCCCGAGGACGTGATCATGGCCGAGCGTCGGCGCTTCCGACCCGAGGAACCCGCCACCCGCTTCGAGGACATCCAGGGTGGCCTGAACAAGATGACCCTGGCCCGCTTCGAGGCGATCATGGCCGGCACCGGCTTCGAGCCCGTCTACGTCAGGCGCAACGCCGGTGACCACCCGGCCGTCAAGGTGATGGACCGGATCGCCCGGATCCGGCCGCTGCGCGAGTACTTCACCAACAACGTCTACGGCGTCTGGCGCCGCCCGGAGTAGGCACCCGCAGCGCAACCGCTGGTCGAAGGGTCGGGAACGCGCGGATGGGCTGGTAAGGGCGGGGGAAGTTCGCTCCCTACCTCGAGTACCTCAGGACGGTGCCGCACGGCGACCCGCGATTAAGGCGCCGGACCTCCGGCTCCTCGCAGAGGCTCGCCGGGTTAGTCGCGGTATCCGCGACAAAGGCGCCGAACCGCGCCGCCGACGCCGAGGTTCGGCGCTTTATGCGCGGTCATGCGGCGAATCCAGGTCAGGCGCGGGCGGCTTCGAGCCGCAGCCCGTTGGCCGCGTTGACCGCGTCGACGACGCGGTCGGCGTCGGCCTCGGGCACTTCGACCAGCGCGAAGCGCTCGAGCAGCCGGACGTTGCGGATGCGCTCGCCGTCGACGCCGGCGCCGTGCACCGCCGCGATCAGGTCGGCCTCGGACAGGCCGTCGGCGCGGCCGGAGCCCGCGATCAGCGAGCGGTAGGCGCCGTTGGCCGGCTGCACGGGCTCGACGTCGCGCGGCTTGCGCGTGTGCCGGCGCGGCTTGGGCTCGGTGACCGGCGCGGCGTCGACCTTCGCGCCCGCCTCCCACACGGCGATCTTGGTGTTGGCGTGCGCCTCGATCGCCTCGAGGTCACGCTTCTGCTTGGGCTCGATGAACGTGATCGCGCGGCCGGAGCGGCCGATGCGCCCCGTGCGGCCGATGCGGTGCACGTAGATGTCCGGCGAGTTCGGGACGTCGAAGTTGATGACGTGCGTCACCGTCGAGATGTCGAGGCCGCGCGCGGCGACGTCGGTGGCGACGAGGATCGGCACGCGGCCGTCCTTGAACGAGATCATCACGCCGTCGCGGCCGCCCTGGGTCATGTCGCCGTGCAGCGCCTTGACGTTCATGCCCTTGTCGCGCAGCGACCGGTAGAGCTGGTCGCAGCGGATCTTCGTGCGGCAGA
This sequence comes from uncultured Solirubrobacteraceae bacterium, assembly GCA_963759945.1. Taxonomy (GTDB): domain Bacteria; phylum Actinomycetota; class Thermoleophilia; order Solirubrobacterales; family Solirubrobacteraceae; genus DATLGB01. Next base: position 18,797 of record CAVXBH010000013.1, read on the forward strand.
AGACGATGCACTGCGAGGGCCGCTCGGCCTCGAGCACCTGGGCGAGCGCCTCGGGCTTGTCGCGCTGCGAGGTCTCGAGGTAGAACTGCTCGACCGTGTCGATCGTCAGCGTCGCCGCCTTGACCTTCACGGTGACCGGGTCGTACATGTACTTGTCCGCGAGCTTGGCGATCGGCGGCGGCATCGTCGCGCTGAACAGCGCGGTCTGGCGGCCGCTCGGCGTGATGCGCGAGGATCTTCTCGACGTCCTCGAGGAAGCCGAGGTCGAGCATCTCGTCCGCCTCGTCGAGCACGACGTAGCGGCAGGAGTGCAGCATCAGGCTGTGGCGGCTGATGAGGTCCATCACGCGGCCGACGGTGCCGACCACGATCTGCCCGCCGGTCTTCAGGCGCGCCTGCTGGTCGCGGATCGGCGCGCCGCCGAAGACGGCGACGGGCTCGATGCCCTTCGGCTTCGCGTACGCGCGCAGCGCCTGGGTGACCTGGATGCAGAGTTCGCGCGTCGGCGTCAGCACGAGCGCCTGGACGTCCTCGTCGGAGGGGTCCACGAACTGGACCATGGGGAGGCCGAAGGCGGCGGTCTTGCCGGTGCCGGTCTGCGCCTGGCCGATCACGTCGTGGCCCTGGAGGAGATGCGGGATCGCCTGTTCCTGGATGGGGCTCGGCGAGTCGTAGCCCACTTCGGAGAGGGCGGTGAGGATGTCCTCGGAGAGGCCGAGGTCCTTGAAAGTCGTCGTCATGTAGTCGCCTATGAACACTAGGGCTGCGACACTGCTGCACAGCATGCGTATCGCCGTCAGATCGCCGTTCTCGTGGCCCTCGCGACGGTCGGCTTCGCGCTCGGCGACTTCGCCAGCCATCCGAACCCGCTCGGCGTGCTCGGAATCCTCGCGCTGATCGCCGTCTTCGGCTTCCTGCTGTCGTATCTCTTCCGTCCCGCGCGCGCCCCGCGCCCCGCGGCCGACGCGGCGCCGAAGGGGCGCAAGCGCGCGAAGCCGGAGGCCGCGTGGTCGGGCTGGAACGCGGAAGAGGCGCGCATCGCGCGCGAGCAGCGCCGCGAGCGCCGCTGAGCTCAGCGGTACATGGCGATAGCGGTCACGAAGTCCTTCGTGTAGATGAACGCCGTCTGGCGACCGTTCGCGCTGACGTTGTCGCTCTTCTTGCCGAGCAGCACCTTGCCGTCAGGCGGGACCTGCTTGAAGCCGGCCCGCACCTGAGCACGCGTCGAGTAGATGCCGGTGTCCGGAGCGAACTTGAACTGCCGGACCTCGCTGCCACGTGTGCCTTCGTCCGCGATGATCTGGATCGAATCGAGCTTGCCGCTTCTTGAACCGCAGCGAGGAGAGGCTGTCGGAGCCGTTCCAGAAGCAGAACTCCTCGTACTTGCTGGGCTTGCAGTCTCCCTGCTCGCCCCACGCCTTGATCGCCTTCTTGTAGCTCATCCCGAGCTTCGCCCCGCCGATCTTCACATTGATGACGCTCGCGCTCGGCACGGTCTTCGGCGGGAAGTCGCCGGCCGACGCGGCGCCCGCCCCGAGCACCGCGATCGAGCACTGTCAGGACGAGCCAGGAGGCGCATCGGCGCAAGCTATAGCCTCGCCGCGCAATGAGCAAAGTCACCGTTGTCGGGTCCATCGCGTTCGACGCCGTCGAGACCGCCACCGACCGGCGCGACAAGCTGCTCGGCGGGTCGGCGACGCATTTCTCGCTCGCCTCCTCCTTCTTCGCGGACACGCGCGTCGTCGGCCCGGTCGGCGACGACTTCGGCGACGCGGAGTTCGCCGTCCTGCACGGCCGCGGCGTCAACACGGACGACATCGAGCGCATCGCGGGCGGCAAGACGTTCTTCTGGGAGGGCCGCTACGAGCGCGACGTCAACCTCCGCCACACGCTGCGGACCGACCTCAACGTCTTCGAGACCTTCGAGCCGAAGCTCTCAGCGGAGTCCGCCGCGGCCGACGTCCTGTTCCTCGCCAACATCGTCCCGGCGCTGCAGATCGCGGTCCGCGAGCAGTGCAGAGCGGCGCAGCTTCACCGCGCTGGACTCGATGAACCTGTGGATCGACGTCGCGCGCGACGACCTGGTCCGCGCGATCGGGATGGTCGATTGCGTGATCCTCAACGACTGGGAGATCCGCCAGCTCACTGACGAGCCGAACCTCGTCCGCGCCGCGCGCGCGGTGCTCGCCATGGGCCCGCGCGTGGTGATCGCCAAGCAGGGCGAGTACGGCTCGGCGCTCTTCACCGCCGACGACGTCTTCGCGCTGCCCGCCTTCCCGACGCCCGACGTGGTGGACCCGACGGGCGCCGGCGACACCTTCGCCGGCGGCTTCGTCGGCTACGTCGCGGCGCACGGTGACTCAGACCTGCGCACGCGCTGGCCTACGGCACGGCGCTCGCCTCCTTCAACGTCGAGGCCTTCGGTACGGAGCGCCTCCAGACGCTCGACTTCGAGGAGGTCGAGGAGCGCGTACGCGCCCTTGTGGAGATGACGCGCTTCTCTGGGTAGTGTCCACCCCAGGATGACCTGGGGCTTTATCTGGTTGATGTTCATCCTGAAGATCCCGATCTTCATGCTGTTCGGGATCGTCTGGTGGGCCGTGCGCAAGAGCGAGGACCCCGCTCCGCAGGAGCCTGCGCGCGTCGAGAAGCGGCCGCATCCGCACGCGCCCGCGCCGTAAGCCGCGCCCCCGGGATCCGCACGGCGGCCCCGCCGTGCTCCCCTCGCCGCCGCGCACGCGGGAGCCGTGGCAGACTCCCGCGCGTGGACGTCCACTCCGCGATATCTGACGGCACCCTGCGCCGGCTCGTCGACGACGGGCGGCTCGTGGTGGAACCCTGGGACCCGGCGATGGTGCAGCCGGCGTCGATCGACCTGCGCCTGGGCGACTCGTTCCGGGTCTTCAACAATCACCGCATCTCAGCGATCGACCTGCGCGACATGCCGCCGAACCTCACCGAGGAGGTGCTGATCGTCAGATGACGAGCCGTTCGTCATCCACCCCGGTGAGTTCTGCCTCGGGCGGACGCTCGAGCACGTCGAGCTGCCCGACGACCTCGTCGCTCGCGTGGAGGGCAAGTCGAGCCTCGGCCGCCTCGGACTGATCGTCCACGCGACGGCCGGCTTCGTCGACCCCGGCTGGAAGGGGACGCTCACGCTCGAGCTCAACAACCTCACGCGCGTGCCCATCAAGCTCTACGCCGGACTGCCGATCGCCCAGCTCAGCGTGATGGCGCTCGATCGCGCGGCCGAACGGCCGTACGGCTCCGAGGGACTGGGCTCGCACTACCAGGGCCAACAGGCGGCGACCGAGAGCCGCTACGGGAAGTAGGCTTCCGCCGCGATGCTCGACTTCATCTTCTTCGCAGCCGAGGCAGCCGGCGAGGAGCACGCCAACCACACCGCCTTCTACATCGCTGGCGGCGCGCTCGCCCTGTGGGCGGTGCTCGTCTCCTTCATCGGGATCCGCGGCCACGCGAACTGGCCGTCCAGCGACGGTGCCGCGCGCGGCATCATGGGCATCTCCGCCCTGCTCGTGGTCGCGGCCTGCGCGACCGCCGTCGTCACCGCCTAGCCCAGCGCTGCCAGGTAACGCTCGGCGATCATGCCGTCGAAGGCATGGACGTCGTGCTCCTGCGTCGTGTAGCGGCCGGGAGTGAAGTTCGGGGTGGCCATGCCGAGCTGGGTGAGGCGGCAGACCTCCCAGTCCTCCCGGTTGACCTGGTCCCAGAACTCGACCGCGTCGGCGACCTCGGTGACGCCGGGCGCGAACAGCCAGTCGCAGACCACCTCGGTGCGACCGATGTCCTGTGGCCACAGGGTGTGCAGCATCACGTAGTCGGGATGCAGCGAGACGAGCGTGTTCGGGAACAGCGCGAAATAGAGGACCTTGCCGTGGTCGGCGCCGGCCAGGCGAGGGCGCTCGACGGTCGCGGTGGTGCCCATCGTCGGCGCGCCCTCGGCGAGGGTCATCGAGCCGCCGCACCACGCGCCCTCGCCCTCGACGCCCTCGCCCGAGAGGAAGTGCGAGAGGCGGTTGAGCTCCGGGTGCACGCCGGGGCAGTGCAGGCACTCCGAGTAGTTCTCGGCGACGACCTTCCAGTTGGCGGCGACGTCGTAGACGATCCGCCGGCCCGCGCTCGAGGTCTGACAGCTCGTAGCGCGCGAGCTGGGACCGGAGGTCGCCGACGTGCGCCTCGATCGGCCCGGCCGTCCCGCCGACGTCGAGCATGACGAGGCCCTCGACGATCTCCATGCGCACCGGGTGCAGGCCGGAGCACGAGAAGTCCTCCACGCCTTCGGTGAAGGGTGCGCTCTTGAGCGACCCGTCGAAGCCGTAGGTCCAGGCGTGGTAGGGGCACTGGAGGCGGCGCACGGCGCCCTCACGCGTGTCGACCAGGCGCGCGCCGCGGTGCCGGCACGCGTTCGAGAAGGCGCGCGGGACGCCGTCGTCGCCCGCGATCACGAACACGTCGCCCGTGGAGATGAAGGCGCCTCGCTCGCTCAGCGACGAGACGTGGCCGGCGCAGGTCCAGCCGCCGGCGAACAGCGCCTCGCGCTCCCAGGCCAGCACCTCGGGGTCGAGGAACGCCTGTTGCGGGAGCTGCGTGGCGCGCTCCAGCGGCGCCAAGGTGCGTTCCACCGAGGCCCGATCGAGTGCCAGCGTGCGCATGTGGGCAGACTACGCGCCATGGCCGAAGACACGCTGTCGATCACCGACAACCGCACGGGAAAGACCTACGAGGTCGAGATCACCGACGACACCATCAAGGCGATGGACCTTCGGCAGATCAAGGTCAACGAGGACGACTTCGGAATGATGGCCTACGACCCGGCCTTCACCAACACCGCGTCGTGTCGTTCTGAGATCACCTACATCGACGGCGCCGCGGGCGTACTCGAGTACCGCGGCTACCCGATCGAGCAGCTCTGCGAGTCGGCCAGCTACCTCGAGGTCGCCTACCTGCTGATCCACGGCGAGCTGCCCAACAAGGTCCAGCTCGACGAGTGGGTCCACCAGATCACGATCCACACGTTCGTGCACGAGAACGTCAAGGACTTCATGCAGGGCTTCCGCTACGACGCGCATCCGATGGGGATGCTGCTCGCGGCCACCGGCGCGCTGTCGACGTTCTATCCCGAGGCGTCCAAGATCAAGGACGGCGAGATCCAACGACATGCAGATCATCCGTCTGCTCGCCAAGGTCCCGACGCTCGCCGCGTTCGCCTACCGGCACACCATGGGCCAGCCCTACGTGTATCCGGACAACGAGCTCAGCTACGCGGGCAACTTCCTCTCGATGATGTACAAGATGACCGAGCTGCGCTACGAGCCCGATCCGCGGCTCGAGCGGGCGCTCGACGTCCTCTTCATCCTGCACGCCGACCACGAGCAGAACGCGTCGACGAGCGCCGTGCGCTTCGTCGGCTCGACGCAGGTGGACCCGTACTCGGCCGTCGCGGCCGGCGTGGCCGCGCTCTACGGCCCGCTGCACGGCGGCGCCAACGAGCAGGCGCTGCGGATGCTCGAGCGCATCGAGAAGGTCGAGAACATCCCCGACTTCCTCGAGGGCGTCAAGGAGGGCGACGAGCGCCTGATGGGCTTCGGCCACCGCGTCTACAAGAACTACGACCCGCGCGCGCGGATCATCAAGAAGCACCTCGACGAGGTCTTCGAGGTGATGGGCAAGAGCCCGCTGCTCGAGGTCGCCGAGGAGCTCGAGAAGCGCGCGATGGACGACGACTACTTCACGTCGCGCAAGCTCTACCCGAACGTCGACTACTACTCCGGGCTGATGTACGAGGCGCTGCGGCTGCCGACGAGCATGTTCCCGGTGATGTTCGCGATCGGGCGCACCAGCGGCTGGATGGCGCAGTGGCTCGAGCACATGGGCGACTCCGACCAGAAGATCGCCCGCCCGCGCCAGATCTACACGGGCGCCCGCGAGCAGACCTACAAGCCGGTTCAAGAGCGCTAGCATCACACAAGAACGCGCATGGTCGTTGCAAACTGCAACGACCATGTTCGCGTACCGCCTCACCGACGGAACGCAGGTCTGGATCCGGCCGATCACGCCGGACGACAAGTGGCGCCTGCAGGACGGCCTCAAGCGCCTCTCGCTGGAGACCGTGCGCCGCCGCTTCCATGCCGCCAAGCCGCGCTTCAGCTCGCCGAGCTGCGCTACCTGACCGAGGTCGACGGGGTCAACCACATCGCGCTGGTCGCGATCTCGACCGCCACCGGCCGCCTCGTCGCGTCCGCCCGCGCCGTCCGGCTCCCGGAGGAGCCCGACATGGCGGAGTGGGCGATCGTCGTGGCCGACCCGCTCCAGGGCAAGGGGCTCGGCACGCGCCTCATGCAGGCGCTCGTCGAGGAGGCGCACGCCGTCGGCATCCGCCGCTTCTCCGCGCGCATCGACGGCGAGAACCGCGCCGTCCGGCGGCTGCTCAAGCACGCTCCGGACACGCGCGTCGAGTACGCCTGACCAGTGGCCGCATGACCTACTCACCCTTTCGGCCGCACCGCGCCGATGAAGCACGGGTGGGAGAAGTCAGGACTGGTCGAGCAGCTCGACGCGGCGCGGGCAGCGGTCGCTGACCTGCAGCACCGTCTCGCGGCCGAGCGCGAGCGCGGCCTCGAGCTGGCCTTCCGCGATCCGCTCTCCGGCCTGCCGAACCGCCTGCTCCTCGAAGAGCACCTGACGCTCGCCCTCGCCCGCTCCCGCCGTGCCGGGACCGGCGTGGCCCTGCTGCACGTCGACGTCAACGCCTTCCGCCTCGTCAACGAGTCGCTCGGCTACGTGGCCGGCAACCGCGTGCTGGCCGCGCTGGCCGACCGTCTGGGCGAGGCGACCGCACCACCGACCTGCTCGCCCGCCCCGGCGGCGACGAGTTCCTGCTGCTGATCGCCGACATCCCGAAGGGTGACGCGCGAGACGGTGGCCGAGCAGTCGGCCGCCCGGCTGACCGAGGCGCTGGACGCGCCCTTCTCGCTCGACGGCGCCGAGTTCGACCTCGACTGCTCGATCGGCATCGCCCTGCACGAGCCCGACGCGCCGCAGGAGGCGCAGGCGCTCATCGAGCAGGCCGACGCCGCGGTCTTCCGCGCCAAGGCGGTCGCCCGCGGCGGCTGGGTCGTCTACGAGTCCGCCCCTGGCGAGCGCCGCGAGCGCCTCGAGGGCTCGACCCGCCTGCGCCGCGCGCTCGCCAACGAGGAGTTCCTGCTGCACTACCAGCCGATCTTCGACGTCGCCCGCGGCGCGCTGATCGGCGTCGAGGCGCTGCTGCGCTGGAACGACCCCGAGCGCGGCAACGTCCCGCCGGGCGAGTTCATCGGCCTCGCCGAGGAGACCGGGCCTGATCGAGGCGATCGGCGACTGGGTCGTCGGCGCCGTCTGCCGCCAGCAGGCCGCCTGGGCCGCCGCAGGGCTACGAGGTCCAGATCTCCTTCAACGTCTCACCGCGCCAGCTGCGCCGCCTGGACTTCGCCGACCGCGTCGCCCACCACCTCGAGGGGACGGGCGCCGACCCGTCGCGCCTGACCGCCGAGCTCACCGAGTCGGCGACGATGGAGGACCCCGCCGAGTGCGAGCGCATCCTGCGCGCGCTGCACGACCTCGGCGTCTCAGCTCGCGCTCGACGACTTCGGCGCGGGCTACTCCTCGCTGAGCCGCCTGCGCGACATGCCGGTCGGCACGCTCAAGATCGACCGCGCGTTCATGCGCGAGGTGCCCGACAACCGCGAGGCGTCCGCGTGTCTGACCGCGATCCTCGACCTGTCGACGGCGCTCGGCCGCACCGCCGTCGCCGAGGGCGTCGAGACCGAGGAGCAGCACGCCTTCCTCGCCGACGCCGGCTGCCCGCTCGCCCAGGGCTTCCTGCTCGCCCGGCCGCTTCCGGCCGAGGGCGTCGAGGAGCTGCTGGCGGCCGCCGCTGCGGCTTCGGCCACCTAGTTGGACGCGCGCCGGAAGATCGTGATGGTGGCGAAGTACTGCAGGCCGCCGCGCTTGAACTTCTTGCTTGTTGTCGACGTAGACCTTGTAGGTGCCGTAGGTGATCTTGTGCCGCCGGCACCGCCGGGCAGCCGGCGCAGGCGCGTCTTGAGCGTCCCGCACTGCTTGTCGCCCTTGCCCGCCTTGTCGGTGTAGACCTTGCCGCCCCGCTTGACGTGGACGTAGATCGGCTTGCGCGGGCGCGAAACCGGAGAAGCCCCACGCCGTCGTGCCGGTCGGGCGGCCCTGGATCGAAGCGGGCATGGCGAGGAAGTTGACGACCTTGAAGGTCGCCTCGGCTGCGGGAGCGCCGTCCTGCGTGGCGCTGATCGTGAAGGTGCGCGGCTTGATGCCGTCGCCGATCTGCGGCACGGCGCGTGTTGAAGCCGAAGCGGCCCGCGCCGTCTGCGACGCCCGCCTCCTCGATGCCGCCGCCGGAGACGCTCCACGACGAGCCCGGCGCCCAGGCGGAACCGGCGACGTTGAGGGTCTGGCCCTCCGCATCGATGTAGCACTTACTGATCCGTCGTCAAGGTCGCCCCCTCCGATGCGGCTGGGAAGGCGAGCGCGGCAAGCGCGAGCGACGGCGGCACGAGACATTCCTAGATTCAACCCCATGGCGTGGCGAATGACCATGCGGGTCAACCAACAGGTCCGTACGAGCACGCATCCGACCCTGGACGAGGCGATGGACGCGCTGGAGACCGAGTGCCGCGCGGTCGCCACGTCCCAGCCGGCGTCAGGAGATCAAGGTCGCGCGCCGGACCTACGACCCGGTGCGGCAGGTGCAGGCGCGCGTCGAGCTGCGCGGCCCGGGCCGCTCCGCGGGCGGCGTCGACGTGCGCGGCGACGGCTCCGTCGAGGCGTTCACCGGCCGCTTGCGCAAGCGCGTCGTCGAGCACCAGCGACGGCGAGACGGCCTACGCCGCGCTGCGCACGGCGCTGCTCGAGCGACAGCGTCGAGCCGTAGCGGCGCAGCCAGCGCGAGTGGTCGCGCCAGTCGGGCACGCGCGACTCGAGCAGCGCCCAGAAGCGCGGCGAGTGGTCCATGACCTCGAGGTGGCAGACCTCGTGCTCGACGACGTAGTCGAGCACCGCCGGCGGCGCGAGCAGCAGCCGCCAGTTGAAGGACATCGCCCCGGTCGACGAGCAGGACGCCCAGCGCGTGCGCTGCCCGCGGATCGTCAGGCCGGTGTAGGTGCGTGCCGGCGCGGGCGTCGCCGCGTCGAGCTTCGGCGGCGATCACGCTGCCGCGCCTGGCTGCGGTACCAGCGCTCGAGCGCGGGACCGGGTCCGCCGCCGGAACGAGCAGCGTGTCGCCGCGCCGGTGCACGCGCGTGCGGCCCGGCTGCGGGACGAGCGTCAGCGTCTCGCCGCAGGAACGGCACGGTGCCCGGCGGCGCGGCGCGAGCTCGGCGGCGCGCGCGTCCAGCGCCCGCAGCCGCTGCTCGATCCACGGCCGCAGCTCCGACCACCGCCGCGGCGGCCTCGCGCGGCGGGGCGCGCGCGGGCAGCATGACCTCGACCTGGCGGTCGGGGTGGACGGTCACCCGCACGCGGCGGGCGCGGCTGGAGCGGCGGACGTGTAGTCCATCGCGACCGGCGCAGGCTACGGTTCGGCTCCCGATGGGTATCGCGCGTCCTGCTCCCGCCCGGCGTCCGCTCGCCGTTCACGGTCTTCGTCAACGGCGTCCGCCAGGAGCCCGGCAGCGACTACCAGGTCGCCGACGGCGCGCTGGTGTTCACGCGCGCGCTCGTCCAGGAGGGCAAGCTCGGCTTCTGGAAGTGGTCGCGTGGCGCGTTCGGCATCGGCACCTACGGCCGCAACGACGAGGTCGACGTCGCCTGGGAGGTCGACGGGCGCCGCTCGCCCACGGCCTGCCGCTCGCCGCCGACTAGCGAAACGCAACCCGGTTCGCCTCCGGAAGCCTCCGCGGCCGAGCTCCCCGCGGCGGCGTCCAAGCGAGCGTGCCTACGCCGTCGTCGGCGCGGCGCGGCTCGAACACCTTGAGCGCCGACAGGATCGCGCGCGTGGCCGGCGAGCGGTTCAGCGTGATAGAAGTGGATGCCGGGCGCGCCGCCGGCCAGCAGGTCCGAGCACTGCAGCGTCGCGTAGGAGACGCCGAGCTCGGCGACGGCCTCGTCGTCGCCGCGGCGGGCGTCGAGCTCGCGCACCAGGCCGGCGGCAGCTTGGCGGCCGACAGCTCGGTCATGCGCTTGATCCGTCGGAGGAGAGGATCGGCATGACGCCGGGGATGATCGGCACGTCGATGCCGATCGCCCGCGCGCGCTCGACGAAGTCGAAGTAGTACGCGTTGTCGAAGAACATCTGCGTGATCAGGAACTGCGCGCCCGCGTCGACCTTCGCCTTGAGGTAGCGCAGGTCGTCCTCGGCGGACGTGGCGTGGATGTGGGTCTCCGGGAACGCGGCGCCGCCGATCGCGAAGTGGTAGTCGGCGCGCAGCAGCTCGACGAGCTCGTGGCGAGACTCGAAGCCGCCCTCGGTCTTGGTCCAGTCCGTTCTGGCCGCGCGGCGGGTCGCCGCGCAGGGCGAGCACGTTCTCGATGCCGGCGTCGCGCATCTGCGTCGAGCGTGCGCGCGCAGCTCGTCGACGGTCGCGTTGACGCAGGTGAGGTGCGCCATCGCCTCCATGCCGAACTCGCGACTTGATGCGCTTGACGATGTCGATCGTCTTGCTCGCGCGGTGGAGCCGCCCGCGCCGTAGGTGACCGACACGAAGTCGGGCTGCTGCGGACCGAGCGCCTCCAGCGCACGCACGAGGTTGTGCTCGCCCTCCTCGGTCTTGGGCGGGAAGAACTCGAAGGAGAAGACCGGCCGGTCGGCGCGCTCGAGGAGCTCGTCGATGCGCATGGCGTCAGATTAGGCGGGCACCCAGGGCTCGGGGTCGCCCGCGATGCGCCGCGCCTCGCCGCGGCGCTCGAGGTGCGTCGAGGAAGGCGAGCGTCTCCGTGAACAGCCACGCGCCGGTCGCCGCGCCGAACGCGTCGCCGAAGAGCGCGCGGCGCGAGGTCGAAGGCCGACAGCGCGCTCCTCGGCCAGCAGCGCGCGCAGCGCGTCGAGGCGTCCTGCGACCAGCGTGCGGTTGGCGGCGATGTGGCCCGAGGACGTCGGTGAACGGCCGGCCGTGGCCGGAGAGCGCGAGGCGCGCGTCGAGCGTCTCGATGCGGTCCAGCGAGGCCAGGAACTCCTCGACGGGGTCGGCGCTCCAGCCGACGTCGAAGTACAGCGAGACGCGGCCGAGCAGGTGGTCGCCGGAGATCAGCAGCCGGCGCTCGGGCTGGTGCAGGCAGACGTGCGACGGCGCGTGGCCCGGCGTCTCGACGACGTGCCAGGTGCCGAGGTCGGTCTCGACCTCGACGCCCGGGACGAGGTCGCGGTCGACCTTCAGCGGCAGCGCCGCGAGCGGGCCCTGGCCGCGGCGGGCCTCCGCCCAGCGCTGCCAGCGGCTCGGCGGGCACGCCGCTCTGGCGCGCGATCTCGAGCCGCGGGCGAGCACGCGCTCCGGGTCGGCGCGCCTGCTTGAAGAGGTGGTCGGAGCGCGGGTGCATCCAGACCTCGCAGCCGGCGCGCTCGGCGATCGTCGCCGCCTGCGCCGCAGTGGTCGGCGTGCGCGTGCGTGCAGACGACGAGCCGGACGTGCTCGACGCGCAGGCCGACCTGGTCGAGCGCCCGCTCGAGGTGGCCCATCGACCCGGGCTCGTGCACGCCCGTGTCGACCAGCACGACGCCGTCGCCCGCCGCGATCGCCCACGCGTTGCAGTGCGGGACGCCGGGCCAGGGCAGCGGGAGGCGCAGGCGCCAGATGCCGGGATGCACGCGCTCCCCGCGTCCGACGACCCGCTGGGTGGGCTTGGCCATCGCGCGGCGCGACCTTACGCTGCCGGCATGGCCGCGCCGCCAGCGTACCAGCGACAAGCTCCGCGCCCCGACGCCGAGTACCGCGGCGGGCGACGACGTGCTGGTGCTGCGCGGCGCGATGACGCCGAAGACGCGCGAGGCCTACCGGCGAGATCGGCGGCGTGCGCGAGGACGCCTGGCAGCGGCAGGTCGAGTTCCTCTTCGAGCGGCTCGTCGTCAGCTGGACGATCGCCGGCGCGAGCCGCTGACCAAGCAGAAGGAGCTCCTGGCCCGCTTCCGCTTCGCCTCGGCCGAGGAGCGCGCGTGGATCCGCGAGCGTCCTGCGCGACCACCTCGCCGAGCACTTCCCGGAGCTGCCCGCGCCGTTCCGTGACTACGATCCCGATCGGGCGCCACGCCGAGCTGCTCGCCGGCTACTGCCTGGACGTGCAGCCCGGCCAGCAGGTCGTGGTCGCCGGCGGCGTCGCGGCCGCGCCGCTGATGGTCGCCCTCCAGCGCGCGATCCTGCGCGCGCGACGCGCATGGCCGCTGCTGCGCGTCGGCGCTCGACGAGGAGAGTCGTTCGCGCGAAGGCCAGCTCGGCACCGCTCGAGCGCCTCGAGGCCGAGACCACGGACGCGACGGTCCGGATCATCGCGCCGACCAACGCCAACGCGCTGGCCGACGTCGACCCCGCGCGCCTGGCCGCGCGCCACGCGTGCGCGCTCCGAGCTGCGCGAGCTCGGCGCGCACCGCCGCTGGAACGTGACGCTGTGGCCGACGCCCGCGCTCGCGCAGCAGGCGGGGATGGGCACGGCCGCCTTCGCCGACGCTGGTCAAGCGCGCGCTGTTCCTCGACCAGCCGGACCCGGTCGCCGCCTGGGGCGCGCTGCGCGACCGCCAGGCGCGGCTGATCGAGACGCTGGCGGACGCCGGGAGATCCGCATCGAGGCGCCGGGCACCGAGCTGACGCTCTGCAGGTCGAGGGCCGCACCTGGGTCAACTCGGACGGCAAGCGCAACATGCCGTCCGGCGAGGTCTTCACCGGCCCGCACGAGACGTCGGCCAAGGGCACCGTGCACTTCACGATCCCGTCGAGCCCGGCGGCGTGGACGTCGCCGGCGTCGAGCTGCGCTTCGAGGACGGCGTGGTCGTCGACGCGCGCGCCGAGCGCGGCGAGGAGTACCTGCTGCGAGACGCTCGACACGGACGCGGGCGCGCGCCGCCTCGGCGAGCTCGGCATCGGCACCAACACCGGGCATCGACCGCCCAACCGGGCTGATCCTGCTCGACGAGAAGATCGGCGGCACCGTGCACCTCGCGCTCGGCCGCAGCTACCCCGAGACGGGCGGCCTCAACGAGAGCGCCGTGCACTGGGACCTGATCTGCGACCTGCGCGGACGGGGCCGTCTGCTAGCCGACGGGCAGCCTGTGCAGGTGTCATTTGCGGGGCGAGGTGCCTCGCGCCTCGTGGCGCTGCCTCGTGCTCGTGATGGCTACCCGCCGCGCGCGCCGCGAGGCCGGCGATCTCGACCCGACCTTCTGCGGCGACGGCCGCGTCGCGCTGCCGGCCGCCGGCTCCTTCGTGCCGCGCGCGGTCGGCGTCGACGGCCGGACCGGATCGTCGTCGGCGGGCTACCGCTGCGAGCCCGACCCGCCGTCGCGGGACGGCACCTGCCTGGCCGACGGCGACGCCTCGCTTCCGGCTCGGCGCGCCTGACCCCGGACGGCGGCCTGGACCCCGAGTTCGGCGACAACGGCTTCGTCACCACGCCGGTCGGCGAGGGCGCTCGCAGGCGCTCGACCTCATGGTGTGCCCGACGGCCGCGTCCTCGTCGCCGGCGTCGCGAGCGTCGGCGGCCACGACGTCTTCGCGCTCGCCCGCTACACGCCCGCGGCGCGCTGGACCGGGCTTCGGGACCGGCGGCATCGCGCTGCAGCCCGTCGGCACGTCCCATGCCTCGCTCGCCGACATCGCCCCCGGCCCGAGCGGGACGATCCTCGCCGCCGGTCAGGCGGTCGACATGCGATGGAGGCCGCATGGCGGTCGCGCGCTTCGAGGCCGACGGCGACCTCGACCCGACGTTCGGCGACGGCGGGCGTCACGCTCGGCGGGCGCGCGTCGTACGGCTACGGCCTCGGCGTCGACCCGCGGCCGGGCGGCGCGACGCTCGTCGCCGGCCTCTTCGGCGGCAGCTCGTCGGACCCCGCCGCCTACCGCTTCGGCGAGCTGCGAGCGACCTCCCGCGGCTACCTCGATCGCGGCTTCGGCACGGACGGCATCGCCGAGCAGCGGGTCGGCAACGCGTCCTCGTTCGCCAACGCCGTCGTCGGCGCGCCCGGCGGCTGGGTCGCCGCCGGCGCCGCCGTGGCTGACGGCTACCAGGCGATGGCCGCCGTGCGCGGCACCGACACGGCGCGCTGGTGGCGAGTTCGGCCGGCGCGGGCGCACCGTCATACGGCTGCTGCAGGGCTCCATCGCCAACGACGTGGTGATGGAGGACGAGCGGCCGGTGCTCGTCGGCCAGGCCGCCACCGACGTCGGCGGCTACGCGTTCGCGACCGTGCGGCTGACCGCGACCGGCCGCCGCGACCCGGACTTCTCCGGGGACGGCGTCGCGATCGTTCGCTGGCCGGAATACCCGATCGCGCGGGCGACCGCCGGCGCCCTGCAGCGCGGCGGCCGGCTCGTGACCGTCGGCATCGGGTGCGTCGGCGGGACCGATGCGCGCTGCACGGGCGGGACCGCACGGCTGCTGATCGCCCGCCAGCTCCTGGGCATGGACCGCACGGCGCCGGCGATCCGGGTCGGTCGCCTCGGTCGCCACATCACCGTCCGGCGTCTGCGCCGTCTCTCCCTCCCGGTCGGCCTCTCCGAGCCCGGCCGGCTGACGGCTCAGCTGTTGAGCGGCCGGCGCCTGCTCTGGGCCGCTCGCGTCGCAATCCCGGCAATCACTTCATCGTCCACGTCACCGCCCGGCGGGCGGTGCTGGCCCACCTGCGAGGCCACCGCCTCCGGCTCGTCCTGCGCGCCACGGACCTCGCGGGCAACGCCGCCACCCGCCGCGTCACGTTCCGGTTGCGGCGTAGGTGGGCGATCCGGGTACGGTGCGGCGAGATGGCCCGCCGCACCAAGATCGTCGCCACCATCGGCCCCGCGTCGCGCGACCCGGAGACGCTGGTGCGGATGATCGAGGCCGGGCTGGACGTCGCGCGGCTGAACTTCTCCCACGGCACCGCGGACGAGCACGCGGAGACGGCTGACCGCGTCCTGCGAGGCCGCCAACCGCGCCGGCGGGCAGGTGGCGATCCTCCAGGACCTGCCCGGCCCGAAGCTGCGCATCGGCCAGCTCGCCGAGGACGTCGTCGAGCTCAAGCCCGGCGACGACGGTCACCTTCACCTGCGGCGGCGAGGACCCCGCCGACGGCGACGCCCGCCACATGCACATCTCGTGGGGCGGGCTGGCCAGCGCTGTCACGACCGACGAGGTCCTCTACCTCGCCGACGGCGCGGTGCGGCTGCGCGTCGAGCGGTCCGCCCCGACGACGCGGAGTTCGACGCGGTCGTCGAGATCGGCGGCGCCGTCGCGTCGCGCCAGGGGCTCAACATCCCCGGCGAGGTCACCGAGCTGCCGTCCGTGCCCGAGGAGGACCTCGCCCACCTGCGCACCGGCGAGAAGATCGGCGTCGACATGGTCGCGCTGAGCTTCGTGCGCCGCGCCGCGGAGATCGACGACATGCGCAAGCACACGCGCCTGCCGCTGATCGCGAAGATCGAGAAGCCGCAGGCCGTCGAGCGCATCGAGGAGATCGTGCACGCGTCCGACTGCCTGATGGTCGCGCGCGGCGACCTCGGGATCGAGCTGCGCATCGAGGAGGTGCCGCTCGTGCAGAAGCGGGTGATCGCCAGCGCCGGCGCGATCGCCCGGCCCGTGATCACCGCCACGCAGATGCTCGACTCGATGGTCTCGTCCTCGCGCCCGACGCGCGCCGAGGTCGCCGACGTCGCCAACGCGATCCTCGACGGCACCGACGCGGTGATGCTCTCCCAGGAGACCGCGGTCGGCCACTACCCGGTCGAGACCATCGCGATGATGGCCGCGATCGCCGAGCACGCCGAGACCGCCGCGCCCTACGACCGCTGGAACGAGTGGCGCGTCACGCGCGACGGGCGCGACCCCGCCTACACCGTCGCCTTCATGGCCTGCCGCGCCGCCAACGAGCTCGGGCTCGCCGCGCTGGTCGTCCCGACGCTCTCCGGCCGCTCGGTGCGCCTGATCTCCGCCCACCGCCCGACCGTCCCGATCTTCGCGCTGTCCCCCGGCCGCGAGACCGTCCGCCGCTGCGGCCTCATGTGGGGCGTCCAGGCCGGCTCGCTGCCGCGCTACGAGGTCACCGAGGAGCTGATCGCCGCGTCCGCCGCGCCGCGTCGTCGAGCTCGGCTGGGTCAAGCCCGGCGAGCGCGTCGGCATCACCGCCGGGCTCCCCTCAGGCCGCCCGGGCACCACCTCGCTGTTCCAGATCCAGAGGTCTGACCCGCGCTGGTTCCGTCCAGCGCCGACGCCGGTTCAGGCCGTCGACGCGCAGGATGGCAGTAAGAGGCGAGCGGCCGGCGTGTGACGTTCGGAGGCGATGATCACGACCCGGGAGTCGCCGCGCTGGCCTTGCTTGCGCCCTTTGGAGGTGACCGAAACTCTTTCGTCGAGGTCATTACCACGCCTCAGGCCGCGCAAGCTGGCGACGTCACTCCCTCCCTTCCTCCCCTGCGACGCTCTCGGTCCCGCCGCCAGCGGTCGCGCTGGACGGGCTCGACGAGATCGGCAGTGAAGCGTCGCTACCTGGGTCTCGCAGATCTCGCCGCCGCCGACGGTCTGCGAGCGGATCTTGCCCTTCACGTGGGTCTTGGAGGTGAAGCGTCCCGTCACCACAGACGGTCTCTGATGCGACACCGCCGATGCTCTGCACGGTCTTCGCCGGAGAAGGCGCCCGAGGCATTGACCTTGTAGCGCTTGGGCCGGCACCACGATGCGTCTGCTCCTGCGGGCCGTTGTCGCACGAGTAGAACATGCGCGCGAAGAGGTCGGTGACCTTGCCGGACTCGACGGTGAAGCCGAACTGCGGCGCGCCATAGCCGGCCGCGACGATCCCCTCGTAGGTGCCGGCCTTCGGGGCGGCCTGCGCGGCGCCCGGCAAGGCGACGATGCAGGCGAGGACGGCGGCGGGAAGGATCTTCATGCCACACCAAACGGATGAGCGGCTGCGAACCGCCGAATCGGGGTCAGCTAGCCGGACCGGGAGTAGAACCCGGCCTCGAGCTCGCCGAGCTCGGTGACGGGGTCGGCGCCGTAGATCCACTCGCGGGCGATGGAGAACCAGTTGCCCGTCGCGCGCAGCTGGCACATCACGGCGAGGGTGAGGACCTCGACGCGGCGGCCGAAGAGGTGGTCGGCGGGGAGGGTCTCGCGGCGCATCTGGTCGAAGTGCTCCGAGCGCGGGTCGCCCATGTCGATCATCACCTGGGCGGCGACGTCGGAGTCGAGCTCGATCTCCTCGTCCGTGAGGTACCACCAGGTCGCGTCGAGGAACTGCGCAGGGCGCGCTCCGCGTCCATCTTTTTGGTGCGGGCGAGGAGGCCCATCTCCGTCCACTGCTCGAAGAGGGAGTCGGCGTCGCGCTCGGCGCCGGCGCGCAGGGCGGCGAGCTCGACGTCGAGGAGCTCGCGCGGCAGGTGCTTGTAGAGGCCGAAGTCGAGGAAGGCGACGACGCCGTCGTCGCGCAGCAGGAAGTTGCCGGATGCGGGTCGCCGGAGAACTGCCCGTGGCGGTACATGCAGCCGAAGTAGAAGCGGAAGACGATCTCGGCGACGCGGTCGCGGGTGGCCTGGTCGCGGTGCTTGACGTCCTCGAAGCCGGCGCCGTCGACGAACTCGTTGACGAGCACGCGCTCGCGCGACAGCGAGGTCACGACGTCGGGCACGTGGATGAACGGGTGGCCGCGGAAGAGCCGGGACATGGCGCGCTGGTTCTGCGCCTCGAGCTCGTAGTCGAGCTCCTCGACGATGCGCTCGCGGATCTCCGTGCCGACCGCCTTGACGTCGAGCCCCGGCGCGATCGTGCGCGCGACGCGCAGCAGCATCCCGAGGTTCTGCATGTCGGCGCGGACCGCCTCGGCGACGCGCGGGTACTGGACCTTGACGGCGACGTCGCGCCCGTCCTCCTTCAGCGTCGCGCGGTAGACCTGGCCGATCGAGGCGGCGGCGATCGGCTCGGGATCGAAGTCGGCGAAGACCGCGCCGAGCTTCTCGCCGAGCTCGGACTCGACGACCTTGCGCATGTCGTCGAAGCGCACGGTCGGCGCCGCGTCGCGCAGCTCGCCGAGCTTGCGCTGGAACTCCTCGCGGTACTCCTCGGGCACGAGGCCGGCGTCGAGGAAGGAGAGCACCTGGCCGACCTTCATGGCCGCGCCCTTCATCGTCCCGAGCACGGTGACGATCTGCTCGGCCGCCTCGATGTGGCGCTTCTCGAGCGCGACCCGGCTGCGCTCCTCGCCGCGCGCGAGGTTGGCCGTGCGCGTGGCGACCTGTCGCGCGCCCTGACCCGCCGCCAGACGCCCGACCATCGCGGTGCGCCCGACGCGGGAGGTGGGGATGCGGTCCTTAGGAGCCACTCCGCTGGACCTGGCTGCCCGGGACGATGTCGTCGGCCCCGTCCTCCTCCCAGCGGATCCAGGCCTTGTGGCCGCCGTCGTAGTCCGGGCCCCACAACACGAGCGTCGCCTGCTTGTCCCAGACCGTGACCGTCTCGTCGCCCTCGGGGTCGACGCCGTTCCAGACGCGGGCGAAGGCGTTTGACTCCTTCTCCTCGCCGATCGTGGACGGGTCGGTGTGGCCCGGGCGGATGACGGTGTCGTCGGGCAGCGCGAGCAGCACGTCCATCACGGAGTGCTTGAGGTCCGCGTACGAGGTCGAGCCGGGAGCGCGGACGCCGCCGACCGAGCCCTTGAAGAGCGTGTCGCCGGTGAAGACGTTGCCCTCGACCAGCAGCGCGAGCATGCCGCTCGTGTGGCCGGGGGTGTGGATGGTGCGGACCTCGAGGCCGGCGACCTCGAGCTCCTCGTCGGCGTCCATCGTGCCGGTGACGCCCATGACCTCCTCGTCGGGGTGCGCGAGCACCTCGAGGTCGGGCCAGCGCTCGAGCAGCTGACCGAGCTCCTCGATGTGGTCGCCGTGCCGGTGGGTGAGCAGGACGTGGGTCGGCGTGACGCCGAGCTCGTCCGCCTTGTCGATCAGCGGCGCGACCGGGCCGCCGGCGTCGACGAAGAAGGCCTCGCCCCCTTCCTCCGCCGCCACGAGGTAGGTGTTCGACAGGTAGTCATCCCGCATGGAGCGCTCCACGATCATGCGAGCCAGCGTACGCGGCCTCCGCGGGTAGTGTGCGACGAGTGAGCGAGCGTCGCCAGGCGGTCATCGACCTCGGCTCGAACTCGTTCCGGCTCGTGGTCTTCACGTGGTCGGGCGAAGGGCGCGAAGCGTGGTGGAAGCGGACGGACGAGATCCACGAATCCGTCCGCATCGGCGCCGGGCTCGACGCCACCGGCGAGCTGGCACCCGAGCCGATGGAGCGCGGGCTGCGGATGCTCGAGCTCTACGCGCACTTCTGCCGGGCGACCGGGATCACCGACGTGCGCGCCGTGGCGACCTCGGCGATCCGCGACGCCGGCAACCGCGACGCGTTCCTCGAGCAGGTCCGGCGCCGCACCTGGCTCGAGGTGGAGGTGCTCTCCCGCGAGGACGAGGCGCGCTACGGCTACCTCGCCGCGGTGAACTCGTCGACGCTGTCGGACGGGGTCGCGCTCGACATCGGCGGCGGCTCGCTGCAGCTCAGCCGGGTGGACGGCCGGATGGCGACCGACCAGCGCTCGTGGCGGCTCGGCGCCGTGCGCATGACGGAGCGCTTCCTGGACGGCAAGCGCGCACAGCCCAAGCAGATCAAGGCGCTGCGCGCCCATGTGCAGAAGAAGGTCGTCGCCCGCGCTCCGTGGGCCGAGGGTGCCGCCGCGCACGACCGCCGGCTCGTCGGGGTCGGCGGCGCCGTCCGCAACCTGGCCCGCGCCATCGACGCCGCGCGCGGCCTGCCGCCGGAGATCGGCGTGCAGGGCTCGCTGATCGACCGCAAGCGCCTCGGCACGCTGATCGAGACGATGGCCGAGCTGCCGGCCGCCGAGCGCGGCTCGATCCCGGGCATCAAGCCCGGCCGCGCCGACGTCATCCTCGCCGCAGCCGTCGTCATCGACACCGTGCTCGAGGTCGGCGAGTTCGAGTGTCTCGAAGCCACGGAGGCCGGCCTGCGGGAGGGCGTCTTCTTCGAGACGCTGCTGGCGGACACCGACCCCCCGCTCTTCGACGACGTGCGCCGCGCGTCCGTCCTCAACCTGGCGGCGCAGTACCACCCGGAGTTCGCGCACACCGAGCACGTCGCCGAGCTCGCGCTCGAGATGTGGGACGCGCTGGCCGCCGCCGGCCGGCACGCGGCCGATCCCGCCGAGCGCGACCTGCTGTGGGCCGCCGCGATGCTGCACGACATCGGCACGGCGGTCGACTACGACGACCACCACAAGCACTCGCGCTACCTGATCCTCAACGCCGGGCTGCCGGGCTTCACCCCGCGCGAGGTCGCACTGATCGCCCAGCTCGCCCGCTATCACCGCAAGGGCACGCCGTCACTCGGCGAGTTCGAGGCGCTCGCCGAGAAGGGCGACGACGAGCTGCTCGAACGCGGCGCCGCTCTGCTGCGGCTCACCGAGCAGCTCGAGCGCGCTCGCGACCAGGCGGTCCATCAGGCCCGCCTCGAGATCACGAACGGCCACGCCGAGCTGCATCTCTCCGGGGACGAGGACGTCACCCTCGCCCGCTGGATGGCCGAGCGCCAGTCCGACGCCTTCGAGCGCGCGTTCGGCGTGCCGCTTACTCTTGTGACCGCGTGAGCACCGACGCCTCAGCCAAGAACATGCAGGCGGTCTGCAAGGCCAAGGAGGTCCACGACAAGACCTGCCCGTACGGCGGCAACGCCAACGCCGTGCACCTCAACTGGTTCGACATCGAGCGCATGGGCTGGGAGGAGGGCGACGACATCTGCGGGCTGACCGTGATGGGCGACGCCAAGGTCGCCACCGGGATGATGCGCGTCACCTGCGACGCGGAGCCCGACGACCTGGACGGTCTTCAGGAGGAAGAGGACATCGAGACCGTCGAGGCCGTCACGCGCGACCGCGAGGTCGTCGTGCCCTCGCCGGCCTGAGGCTTTTTCGGGATCGCCATCGCGGCGGCGAGCGCGAGCAGCGCGCCGATCGCGGAGATGGCGAAGGCCTCGGTGAAGGCGCCCTCCGTCGGGACGCCCGTGCCCGGCACCACGTCGGCGGTCACCAGGGCGGTGACGATGGCCGCGCCGAAGGCACCGCCGACGGTGCGCATGATCGTGTTGATCCCGGTGGCGATGCCGACGTCGGACGCGGTCCACGGAGTTCACGATCAGGTTGGCCATCGAGGCGAAGGCGAAGGAGATGCCGGCGCCGAGCAGGACGCCCGCCGCGACGAACTCCCACACGTGGCCGTGGGCGAGCGCCATGACCCCGAAGGACGCGCTGCACAGCACGGTGCCCGCCATCAGGGTCGCGCGGAAGCCGAAGCGCGTGCCGAGCGCCCCGCCGATCGGGCCGGCGATCAACATCGTGAGCGCGCTGGGCAGCATCACGAGGCCGGCGTGGGTCACGTTCATGTCGAACCCGTAGCCGTCGCCGTTGACCTGCGCGAACTGCGGCACGAGCAGGAACGAGCCGAACATCGCGAGGCCGACGAGGAAGCCGGTGATGTTCGTCGCCAGAACCGCCCGCTCGCGCATGACGCGGATGTCGACGAGCGGGTCCGTCGTGCGCAGCTGCAGCGAGACGAAGCCGGCGAGCACGAGAAGGCCACCGCCGAGCGTCCCGATCGTGCGCGGGTCGCCCCAGCCCCAGAGGTTCGAGCGAGAGATCGCGAACAGGACGGAGGCGAGGCCGACGGACAGCACGAAGGCGCCGCGCCAGTCGACGCGCGTGCGCTCGCGCGGGGGCGAGGGCGGGATGAGCCGCCAGACCGCGAAGGCGGCGGGCAGCGCGAGCAGGCCGACGAGGAAGAGGACGGACAGGTCGGCGTTGTCGACGATGATCCCCGAGAGCGGGAGGCCGATGCCGCCGCCGATGCCGAACATCGCTGACATGAGGCCGATGCCCACCGCGCGCTGCTCGGGCCGCACCTCGTCGTTGATGATCCCGAAGGCGAGCGGGAAGACGCCACCGGCGACGCCCGAGATGATGCGCCCGGCGATCACCAGGTGGATGTCGCTGGCCACCGCGCACAGCACGGAGCCCGCGGCGAAGAGGAGCAGGACGGCGGTGAGCACCCGCGCCTTGCCGAAGAGGTCGCCGAGCTTGCCGGCGATCGGCGTGCACACCGATGCCGAGAGCAGGAAGCCGGTCAGCACCCAGGCGGCGGTGGCCGGGGTCGTGTCGTACTCGCGGGCGATCGAGGGCAGAGCAGGTGCCACCATCGTCTGCAGCAGGGCGAAGGAGATCGCCGACAGCAGCAGGGCGCCGAGGACGGGGATCAGGGGTCGGCCGTGGACGGTCTCGCGCATCCGGCGGATCACGCTAGCGGCAAACGGAAGCTCATCGTCCGCTTGGTGTGAGCGTCTGCGCGCCACTTTGTCGTTGCGCCCGACGTGCCCTCGTCGAGAGAATGCAAGCGACCCCCAGGAGGACCCCATGCTCTACGCACTGCTCATTCACGAAGACGAGACGTTCTGGAACGCACCAGCCGCCCGAGGCGCTCGGGAAGCTGATGGCCGACTACACGGCGTTCGGTGAGAAGCAACGCCGCAGCGATCCAGGACGGCCAGGCGCTGCAGCCGACGCCGACCGCGACCACGGTGCGCGTCCGCGACGGCGAGCGCATGCTCACCGACGGCCCGTTCGCGGAGACCCGCGAGCAGTTCGGCGGCTACTACGTCGTCGACGTGCCCGGCCTCGACGAGGCGCTCGACATCGCCGCCCAGATCCCGGGCGCCGAGACCGGCTGCGTCGAGGTCCGCCCCGTGATGGCCTTCGACGAGAACGGTCAACCGGTCTGAGCCACGTCGCCGGGAGTCGCCGACCGCCTGTTCCGCCGCGAGGCCGGGCGGGCGGTCGCGACCCTTGCGCGCACGACGCGCGACCTGTCCCTCGCCGAGGAGGCCGTCCAGGCCGCCTTCGCCGTCGCGCTCGAGCGCTGGACGGCGGACGGCGTGCCCGACGACCCTGCGGCGTGGATCTTCGTCACGGCGCGCAACCGCGCGCTGGACGAGCTGCGCCGGCGCAAGCGGCAGGCCGACGCCAGCGCGCTCGAGGACCTGCCGGCTCCCGAGGAGCCGCGCGCGGAGTGGCCGGACGACCGGCTCGCGCTGACCTTCGCCTGCTGTCATCCCGGCGCTGGCGCCGGAGGCGCGTATCGCGCTGACGCTGCGCCACGTCGGCGGCCTCACCACGGCGGAGATCGCGCGTGGCTTCCTGGTCTCGGAGACGGCGATGGCGCAGCGCCTCGTGCGCGCGCGCCAGAAGCTGCGCGGCGCGGGCATCGCCATCGAGGTGCCGGAGCGCGACGCGCTGCCCGAGCGCCTCGGCGGAGTGCTGGCGACGATCTACCTCGTCTTCACCGAGGGCTACGCGGGCGGGCGGGCGGAGCTGTGCGACGAGGCGATCCGGCTCGCGCGGCTGCTGGTCGTCCTGGCGCCGGACGAGGGCGAGCCGCGCGGGCTGCTCGCTCTGCTGCTGCTCCAGCACTCGCGGCGGGCGGCGCGCTTCGATCCCGACGGCGCGCTCGTCCGGCTCGCCGACCAGGACCGCTCGCTGTGGGACGCGGAGGCGATCGCCGAGGCGCGGCGCGTCCTGCCCGGGCGCGGGCGACGGCCGCTACGCGCTGCAGGCGCGCATCGCGGCCGAGCACGCGAACGGGACAACGGACTGGGAGGCGGTGGCCGCGCTCTACTCGCGGCTCGGCCGCCTGGACTCGAGCCCAGTCGTCCGGCTCAACGGCGCGGTGGCGATCGCGGAGGCGCGCGGTCCGGAGGCCGGAATGGCTGCCGTCGACGCCGCGGGAGCGCACGGCGCGCTCGACGGCTACCACCTCTTCCACGCCGCTCGAGCGGAGCTGTTGCGGCGCCTCGGGCGCGGCGACGAGGCCCGCGGCGCCTACATGCGAGCGCTCGAGCTGGCGCACCATAGGGTCGACCGGGTGTTCCTGACCGAGCGCCTGGCCGAGCTGTGAGACGGCTCGTTGCCGTCGCGCTCCTGGCGCTCGTCGCCGGGTGCGGGGGCGACGAGGGACCGGCCGAACCGCAGCCGCAGCTCGACCCGCCGCAGGCCGCCGAGCCGCCCGGCGGACCGGAGCCGGACGCTGACCCGCCAGGCCGGATCGTCGAGGTCGGCGCGACGCCCGAGGGCGTCGCGATCGTGGACGGGGTCGCTGGCGTCGCGGTGGACGAGCCGGCGCGGCTCGTGCTCGTCGAGCTCGACCACCGGGGCGATCGAGCGCGAGGTGCCGCTGCCTGGCAGCGCACGGCACGTGGCCGCGGGCGACGGCGTCTTCCTCGTGCCGATCGAGGACACCGATCAGCTGGTCCAGGTGCCGCTCGGCCGGCGAAGCGGTCGTGACCGACGTCGGCGACGGCCCGCACGACGCCGTCGCACTCGGCCCGCGCGTGTTCACCGCCGACGAGTTCGGCTCCACGATGTCGGTGGTCCGCGGCGGCGAGCTGGTCGGCCAGGTGCCGGTCGACGCGCAGCCTGGCGGGGTCGCCGCGATCGGCGACCGGATCGCCGTGGCTGCCGTCCGCGCCTACACCGTCGAGCTCTACGACGGCGACAGCGACGAGCCGCGCGGGCAGGGCGGCCAGAGCGCGGGGCTCGGGCCCGTCACACGTGGAGTCCGTCGGCGAGCGGCTCGTGATCGCCGACACCCGCGGGCAGGCACTGATGGTCTTCGCGGTCACCGACCGCATGCGCTACGAGCGGCGGATCGAGCTCGACGGCACCCCGCTCGGGCTCGCTGCCGACGGCGACCGCATCTGGGTCACCCTCTCCGAGCGCAACGAGGCGGTCCCGGTGGACCCGGCCTCGGGCGAGGTCGGGGACGCCGTGGCCACGGGCCGCAGCCCGTTCACCGTCGCCGCCGACGGCGGCACGCTCGCGGTCGCCGCCCAGGCCGACGGCACGCTGCAGATCGTCACGCCCTAGTCGGGCGCGTCCCGCTCAGTGCGACCGCTGGCGGCGGGTCGGGAACGCGCAGATTTGGCTGGTGAGGGAGGGGGAGGAGTGGGGAGCGCCACGAGCTACCTCGAGTCGCCGCCGCAGCCCTCCTTCGTGGCCATACGTGTCGGACCACCGCCGGTCTCGACGAACCGCGTCAGATCGGCCCCGTAGTCCGAACCCGAACCGACACGGTTGGTGCTGACCGGGCGTCGGTCGACGCGGTTACGCGGTTCAGCGCGAGCCCGAGGAAGCTCGCCCCCACACGGCAAGAGCGGGAAGAGAACCCGCTTGGGCGGCCGCCCCTTCCGCTACATTTGCTTGCATCAAGCAAGCAATTGTCATCGACCCCGTCGAGGCGCTCGTCCGCGAGCTGTATTCCCTCGGCGCCGCGCGCCGGGAGATCGGCCGCCATGCGCTGGCCGAGCTCGGCTCGCAGGGCTTCCTCGCCCTCGGCATCGCGTTCCGCCATGGCCCGATCCGGATCTCCGAGATCGCCACGCGGCTCGCCGTCGACCTCTCGGTCGCCAGCCGCCAGGTCGGCGCTCTGGCCGACGCCGGTTACGTCACCCGGGAGCGCGACACGAGCGACGGCCGGGCACAGGTCGTCAGGATCACGCCTGCCGGGAGACGCGTCCTCAAGCGCTCGCACCGCAGCATGGTCGCGGCCTTCGCCGAGGTGCTCACGGACTGGTCGGAGGCAGACATCGCGGCGCTCACCGAGCAGCTCGCGCGACTGAACGAGGCCTTCTCCGCATGACCATGAGCCACCGCCAGGTCGTCACGGCGATGTCCGGGCTGATGCTCGGCATGTTCGTGGCGATCCTCTCGAGCACCGTCGTCTCGACCTCGCTGCCGCGCATCCTCTCAGACCTCGGCGGCAACCAGGCGACCTACACGTGGGTCATCACCTCGACGCTGCTGGCGTTGACGGTGACGACGCCGATCTGGGGCAAGCTCGCGGACCTCTATGACCGCAAGCTGCTCGTGCAGACCGGCCTCACGATCTACGTCGTCGGATCGATGCTCGCCGGCCTCGCGCAGTCGGGCGAGTGGCTGATCGCCTGTCGGGTCCTGCAGGGTCTCGGCGTCGGCGGCCTCACCGCGCTGACGCAGGTGATCCTCTCCGACCTCGTCTCCCCGCGCGAGCGCGGCCGCTACGCCGGCTACCTCGGCGCGGTCTTCGGCCTCGGCACCGTCGCTCGGACCGCTGATCGGCGGCCTGCTCACCGACACCGTCGGCTGGCGCTGGTGCTTCTACGTCGGCGTGCCGCCCGGCATCGCCGCGCTCGTCGTGCTGCAGCGCACGCTGGACCTCCCGCGCCACGCGCCGCGAGGTGTCGCTCGACTACAGGGGCGCGACGCTGATCGCCGGCGGTCTTTCCTGCCTGCTGCTGTTCGTCTCCCTCGCCGGCGAGAGCTTCGACTGGATCTCGCCGGAGGGTGCCGCGCTCGTCGCGGCGGGCGTCTCGCTGCTGCTGGTCGCCGTGCGCGTCGAGCGCTCGGCGAAGGATCCGCTGATCCCGCTGCGGCTGCTGCGCAACCGCACGGTCGTCCTCGCCACCGTCGCCAGCGCGAGCGTCGGCGTCGCGCTGTTCGGCAGCACGGTCTTCCTCACGCAGTACATGCAGCTCGCACGCGGCAAGACGCCGACCGAGTCCGGGCTGCTGACGATCCCGCTCGTCCTCGGCCTGTTCGTCGCGTCGACGCTGGCCGGCCGCTACGTCTCGCGCACCGGCCTCTACAAGCGGCTGATGGTGCGCGGCGCGCTGGTGCTCACCGCCGGCATGGCGCTGATGGGGACGATGGACGAGACGACGAACCTGATCGAGCTGATGGCCTTCATGCTGCTGATGGGCGCCGGCCTCGGCTGCCTGATGCAGAACCTCGTGCTCGTCGTGCAGAACACCGTCGCGCGGGAGGACATCGGGTCGGCGAGCGCGCTCGTCACCTTCATGCGCACGCTCGGCGGCGCGGCCGGCGTCTCGATCCTCGGCGCGGTCCTGTCGGCGCACGCGGGGCACGGACTCGCCGGAGCGGATCCGCACGCGATCGGGCGGGGCGTCGGCGAGCTCTTCCTCGTCGCCGCGCCGCTCGGCCTCGTCGTCACCATCGCGTTGTCGCTGATCCGCGAGCACCCGCTCGGCGAGCGCAGCGGGATCGAGATCTCCCGCGCCGAAGCCGCGAGCGCCTAGAGCCCGAGAACGCCGGGGTTGAGGATCCCGGCGGGGTCGACCGCCGCCTTCGCGCCGCGCAGGGCGGCGGCGAACGGCTCGGGGCGCTGACGGTCGTACCAGGACGCGTGGTCGCGGCCGACCGCGTGGTGGTGGGTGATCGTGCCGCCGCCGCGGATGATCGCCTCGCTCGCCGCGTGCTTGACGGCGGCCCAGGTGTCCGGCCTCGGCGCCGCGCTCGACCGGGGCGAGGCAGGTGAAGTAGGGCGCGCAGCCGTCGGGGTAGGCATGCGTCATGCGGACGGTGACCTGGCCGTCGCCGCAGTGCTCGCGCAGCACGGCCTCGGCGGTGCCGCGGACGTCCTCGACGAACGCCTCGTGCCGGTCCCAGGTGATCGCGGTCTCGAAGGTCTCCGACAGGACGCCCATGGCGACGAAGGTGTCGCGCAGGTACGGGCGCGCGCAGGAAGGCGTCCTTCCAGGCGCCGGACGAGCTCGACTTGACCTCGGGCTCGCCGCCGGCGATCGCGAGCGCCTTCTGGAACTGGTCGTCGAGGCCGTCCTCGAAGGAGAGCAGCAGCAGCGCGGCGGAGCCGTCACCCGCGAAGGTGAGCTTCGCCTCGCGCGCGTCGACGACGCGGCAGTTGGCGGGGCGCAGCCCGCTCTGGAGGATGTCGCGGACCGCGCGGGCGGCGGCGAAGTAGTCCGCGAAGCGGATGGTGGCGGCGCGGCGCTCGGTCGGTTTCTCCTGCACGCGCACCCACGCCTCGGTGATCACGCCGAGCGTCCCCTCGGAGCCGAGCAGCAGGCGGTCCGGCGACGGGCCGGCGCCCGATCCCGGCAGGCGGCGCGACTGCCAGACACCCGCGCCGGGCGTGACCGCGCGCACGCCCTCGACGAGGTCGTCGATGTGCGTGGGCCCGGTCGCGAAGTGCCCGCCGGCGCGCGTCGCGATCCAGCCGCCGAGCGTCGAGCGCTCGAAGGACTGCGGGTAGAAGCGCATCGTCAGGCCCTGCTCGGCGAGCTGCTGCTCGAGCCGCGGGCCGGTGGCGCCCGCCTGGATGCGAGCGGCCTTTGAGATGTGGTCGACCTCGAGCACGCGGTCCATCGCGCCGAGCGCGAGTGCGATCGCGCCGCCTTCGAGCGGTTGCGCCGCGATACCGCCGACGACGCTCGTGCCGCCGCCGACCGGCGTGACGGAGACGTTCTTGCTCCGCCGCCCACTCGAGCGTGCGGACGACGGCGTCCTCCGTCCACGCGTGCACGACGAAGTCCGGCGCCGTCGAGAAGTCGCCGCGGAAGCCGCGCACCGTGTCGAGGTAGGACGAGCCCAGGCCCAGTCGCGCGCGGTCGTACGGATCGTCCGTCGCGCAGTCCTTGAGCTCGGGCGGGATCGCGGACTCCGGGGCTCAGGCGATGACCGGCTCGGCCGGCGCTCTCGACGTCCGTCCGGCCGAAGCCGAGGTGCTCGGCGAAGCCGGCGACGGCCGCGGGGTCGGCGACGTCGCCCTCACCCGATGCCCCAGGCCCCAGACGCTGCGCCGCAGCCATGACGCCCGGCGCACGGCGTAGTCGCTCGGAAGGGTGACCGTCGAGCCCGGCATCCTCGCCCGCGGGCCGTGGCCGCCGGAGGCGGTGCGCGACGACGTGGCGCGATGCGGCCTACGACGCCGACCGCGGATCAGACCGCGCAGGCCGACGCCGCGATCACCGCGCTCAGCGACCGCGGTTCGCCGTCGCACGACGGCCTGGCCGCCCGTCTGGCGTCCTTCGACGGCGACGGCGGGCTGACCTGGAGCTCCAGCCCATGCGCTGGAGCCTGCGCCTCGGCGACGACGCGCTCGGCTCGATCTCCGT
This sequence comes from uncultured Solirubrobacteraceae bacterium, assembly GCA_963759945.1. Classification (GTDB taxonomy): domain Bacteria; phylum Actinomycetota; class Thermoleophilia; order Solirubrobacterales; family Solirubrobacteraceae; genus DATLGB01. The sequence goes on from CAVXBH010000013.1 coordinate 47,993, forward strand.
GCAGTGCGTCGTGCGCGATGCCGACGGGCGCTGGCTCGCCGGCCGCCGCGCAGCGTGGGTGGCGACCTGGGCCGGGCGCTGGGCGCTCGGGCGCCGGCGGCGCCGTCGAGGTCGGCGAGAACCCGGTGGAGACCGTGACCCGTGAGCTCGCACGAGGAGTGGGCCCTGGTCCCGGAGCGCGTGGAGATCGAGTCGCTGGTCTGCACGCCGAACCGGCTCGTGCTGCTCGTCGCCCAGGCGTGGGTGCCGGCCGGCGCCGAGGTCGTGCGAGACCCGGAGCACGACGAGCACGCCTGGTGGCCGCCGGACCCCGACGACTGGCCGGAGGAGGCCAGCCCGGCGCTCGGCCACATGGCGCGACTGCTCGTTTGATCCGGCTCCGATACGCCTCGTACTTCCACTCGTGCGTGTATCTCGCGCTGCTCTATTTCGCCTTTGTCAACCGAGATGATGGGCTGGTCACGGTGCTCGGGTGGGCGCACGGCGTGCTCTGGATCGTGCTGTCGCTGCGTCTGCCTGGCGGCCGTCCGGCGGCGCCAGCTGCCGCTCTGGCTCGGGGTGATGGTCGCCGTGGTCGGCGGTGTAGGGCCATTTGCAGGATCTATTGGCTTCTACATCGAGAATCGCAAAGCCGGTACGCTGGACTGAGCCGTGGCAGTCGAAACGACCGTTTCAGTGGTCATGCCCGCGATGGGTGACTCGGTGACCGAGGGCACCATCCTCGAGTGGCTCAAGAAGGAGGGCGACACCGTCGCCCTCGACGACCCGTTGGTCGAGGTCTCCACCGACAAGGTGGACGCCGAGGTGCCCTCCCCGACCGCCGGGGTGATCGCCAAGATCCACGCGCAGGAGGGCGACACGATCGCCATCGGCGCCGTGCTGTGCGAGATCAGCGGTGGCGGGTCCAACGGCAGCGCGCCGGCCGCCGCTGAGCCGGAGGCCCCGGCCGAAGTCGAGGAGAAGGAACTCGACATCGCCGTGCCGTCGCATGGGCGAGTCCGTCTCCGAGGGAGTGATCCTCGAGTGGCTCGTCAAGGTCGGCGACAGCGTCAAGCAGGACGACGGCATCGTCGAGGTCTCCACGGACAAGGTCGACGCCGAGCTTCCGTCACCCGTCGGCCGGTGTCATCACCGAGACGCTCGTCGAGGTCGGCGACACGGTCACGGTCGGCCAGGTCGTCGCGCGCATGAAGGGCGGCGGCGCCGCCCCGGCCGCTCCCGCCGAGTACCAACGGCGCCACCGCCGCGCCCGCCGAAGCCGCTCCGCAGCTCGCCACGACCCCGACGGCGTCAAGGCCACGCCCGTCGCCAAGCGCGTCGCCGCCGTCGAGGGCGTCGACCTCGCCAAGGTCACCGGCACCGGCCCGGGCGGCCGCATCACCAAGGCCGACGTCCTCGCCGGCGAGTCCGGCCCGGCGGCGACCCCCCTCAAGGGCGGCGCCGCGACCCTCGCGCGCTACATGGACGAGTCGCGCTCGATCCCGACCGCCACCTCCTTCCGCACGCTCACCGTCACCACGCTCGACGGCCGCCGCAAGCAGCTCAAGGAGGCCGGGCTCAAGGTCTCCTTCACGCACCTGATCGCCTACGCGATCGCGCGCGCCGCGACGGAGGAGATGCCGGTGATGGCCCGCACCTTCACCGAGGTCGACGGCAAGCCGCGCGTTCGTCGACGAGGAGGCGCGTCAACCTCGGCATCGCCGTCGACGTCACCAACCGCAAGGGCGAGCGCACGCTGATGGTCCCGGTGATCCGCGACGCGGGCCGGATGACCTTCAAGGAGTTCCTCGACGCGTTCAACGACCTGATCGCCCGCGCGCGCGAGAACAAGCTGACCGCGGACGACCTCGTCGGCGCCAACGTCTCCCTCACCAACCCGGGCGGCATCGGCACGATCGCCTCCGTCCCGCGGCTGATGACCGGCCAGGGCACGATCGTCGCCACCGGCTCGATCGCGTACCCCGTCGGCCTCGGCAACATCGGCGCGCTGATCGGCGCCGAGAAGGTCATGACGATGACCTCGACCTACGACCACCGCATCATCCAGGGCGCGGAGTCGGGGCAGTTCCTGCAGACGGTCGAGGCCTACCTCCAGGGCGAGCACGAGTTCTACGAGCGCGTCTTCGAGGACCTCGAGGCGCCGCTCGGCTCCGCGCCGCAGCCGCCCGCGCCGGCCGCCGCCGCGGCGACCGCGCGTGATGCCGCTCCGGGCGCCGCTGCCGGTCCGCCCGACGAGGAGCTGCTGCAGGCCGTGCAGGCCGCCGTCTCGCTGATCAAGGCGCACCGCACGCACGGCCACCTCGCCGCGCGGCTGGACCCGCTCGGCCAGGAGCCCGAGGGCGACCCCGCGCTCGACCCCGAGCCGCTCGGCCTCACGCCCGAGGTCATGGGCCGCATCCCGGCCAAGATCCTGCGCGTCGGCGTCCCCGGCGCGACGCTCGCGGACGCGCTCCCGCACCTGCGCGAGACCTACTGCGGCACGATCGCCTACGAGATCGAGCACATCGCCGGCCACCGCCAGCGCGTCTGGCTGCGCAAGGCGATCGAGTCCGGCCAGTACCGGCAGCCGCTCACCAACGAGGAGAAGAAGGCGCTGCTGGACCGCCTGACCCAGGTGGACACGCTCGAGCGCTTCATGCACAAGGCCTACCTGGGCCAGAAGCAGTTCTCGATCGAGGGCCTCGACATGACGGTGCCGATGCTCGACGAGCTGATCCAGCTCGCCTACCACAAGGGCGCGCGCGAGGTCGTCATCGGCATGGCCCACCGCGGCCGCCTCAACGTGCTCGCGCACAACCTCGGCCGCGCCTACGAGACGATCTTCCGCGAGTTCGAGGGCGCCTCGGACATCGAGGCCGTCACGACGATCCCGCAGGGCGGCACCGGCGACGTCAAGTACCACCACGGCGCCCAGGGCACCTACCAGGTGGGCGACGGCTCGGTGCTCGTGCGCCTCGAGTCCAACCCGTCGCACCTCGAGTACGTCGCCCCCGTCGTCACCGGCGCCACGCGCGCGGTGCAGACCACGCGCCAGGGCCCGCACACGCACATCGACCACGCCGCGTCGATGCCGATCGTCCTGCACGGCGACGCGGCCTTCCCCGGCCAGGGCGTCGTCGCGGAGACGCTGAACCTCCAGGGCCTCGACGGCTACACGGTCGGCGGCACCGTCCACCTGATCCAGAACAACCAGATCGGCTTCACGACCGATCCGGACGAGTCGCGCTCGACGCGCTGGGCGTCGGACCTCGCGAAGGGCTTCGACGTCCCGATCATCCACGTCAACGCCGACGACGTCGCCGCCTGCATCTCCGCCGTCCGGCTCGCGTTCGCCTACCGCCACGAGTTCGGCCACGACGTCCTCATCGACCTGATCGGCTACCGCCGCTGGGGCCACAACGAGACGGACGAGCCGGCCTACACGCAGCCCGAGATGGCCGCCGCGATCAAGGCCAAGAAGGCGGTCCGCGAGATCTTCGCCGAGCAGCTCGTCGCCGACGGGACGCTCACCAAGGAGGAGACCGACGTCGCGGCCGACGACCGCGATGGACGCGATCGTCGAGCCGCCACCGCGAGCTCAAGGAGGAGCTGGCCGCGTCCAGCGCCGACCAGCCGACCGGCGGCTACGAGCTCGACCGCACGCAGTCGCCCGAGGTCAAGACCGCCGTCTCCGAGGAGCGGCTGCTGCAGCTCAACGCCGACCTGCTGCGCGTGCCCGAGGGCTTCACGATCCACCCCAAGCTCGAGCGCCAGCTCGACAAGCGCCGCGAGGTCGCGCGAGACCGGCCGCGGCATCGACTGGGCGCACGCCGAGGCGCTCGCCTACGCGTCGCTGCTGTGGGAGGGCACGCCGATCCGCCTGACCGGCCAGGACGTCGAGCGCGGCACCTTCTCCCAGCGCCACCTCGTCTTCCACGACGCCAAGACCGGCCAGCGCACGTCGCCGATCCAGAACCTGCCCGGCGCGCTCGCGCCGATGGAGCTGCACAACTCGCCGCTGTCGGAGATCGCCTGCCTCGGCTTCGAGTACGGCTACTCGATGGAGGCGCCCGAGTCGCTGGTCCTGTGGGAGGCGCAGTTCGGCGACTTCGCCAACTCCGCGCAGGTGATCATCGACCAGTTCATCATCTCCGCGCTGGCCAAGTGGGGCCAGACCTCACGCCTGACGCTGCTGCTGCCGCACGGCTACGAGGGCTCCGGTCCCGAGCACTCCTCCGCGCGCCTGGAGCGCTTCCTGCAGCTCGCCGCCGAGGGCAACATCCGCGTCGCCAACCTGACCACGCCGGCGCAGTACTTCCACCTGCTGCGCCGCCAGGCGCGCGTCGCCAAGCAGCGCCCGCTGGTCATCTTCACGCCGAAGCAGCTGCTGCGCCTGCCGCAGGCGATGTCGCAGGTCGCCCACCTCGCCGAGAGCCAGTTCTACCCCGTGCTCGCCGAGCCGCGCATCGACGAGGACGAGGTCACGCGCCTCGTCTTCTGCACGGGCAAGATCTTCTACGACCTCAAGGGCCACGCGACCCGCGAGGACAACCCGGGCGTCGCCATCTCGCGCGTCGAGCTGCTCTATCCCTTCCCGCAGGCCCAGATCCTCGAGGAGATCCAGCGCTACCCGAACCTCAAGGAGGTCGTCTGGGTGCAGGAGGAGCCGCGCAACATGGGCGCCCGCGCGCACATGAGCCCGCGCATGCTCCAGATCCTCCCCGAGCACCTCGAGTTCGGCTACGTCGGCCGCCCCGAGCGCGCCAGCCCGGGCGAGGGCTACCCCGCCGCCCACACCACCGAGCAGAACCGCATCATCCGCACCGCGCTCGACCTGGACATCCCCGTCTCGGTCAACCCGACGCGCGCGCCCGGCGACCGTTGAGCGCCTGCCCCGGCTCTTCGCCGGGCGCAGTCAGTCCGCGCTGCTCTTGACGCCGCCCGACTCGCTGTCGGGCTCACCGCGCACCTGGGCGATACGCGTCATGAACACCAGTCCGACGCCACCGATCAGGTTCCCCACGATGGCGATGCCGACGTCGCGGAGCAGGTCGGTCCAGCCGATGGACGCCGTGCCCGCCAGGATGCCGAAGGACATCTCGCCGAAGGACACGACCGCGTGGTTGAGGCTCGGCGCGGCGAGGATGAACCCCACGATCAGCGCGGAGATGATGCGTCCCGCGGAGCCCTCGGCCGCCGCGGCGACCCAGGTGAAGAGGGTCATGATCGTTCCGGCCGCGATCGCGCTCAGGAGCGCCGGCAGGTTGTCGCGCTGGCCGAGCGTATCGGCGAGCACGCCCGCCGCCTCGTGCGTGGAGGGCTCGAGCACGCCGTCCACCGCGAACATCGCCGCGAACAGGAGCAGGCCGGCGAAGTTCGCCACCAGGGTGAGACCCCACATTCGCAGCAGGTCGGAACCCGGCGCTCTCCCGGCGACGACTGCACCGACGGGGATCAGGAAGTTCTCCGTGAAGAGCTCGGCGCGCCCGATCGTGATGAACGCGAAGCCGATGCCGAAGGTCAGTGAGGCGATGATGTGCGCAGGCGCCTCGGGCATGCTGCCCTGCAGGGCGCCGGTGGTGACCGCCAGGGCGAGCACGCCGAAGAACACGTCGACGCCGCCCGCGAAGCCGGTCGCGCCGAGGGCGACGCTGCCCCGGCGCAGCCGGCGCTCGCCCTCGTCCATGCTTTCTTCCCAGATCTCGTCGGGCGTGCGTCCGCTCATCGGCACGGCTACCCGCACGCGCGCACTCCAATAGCGGGATCGCCGGGCCGCTAGGAGCGGTCGTAGCCGAGCTTCTGCATGTCGCGCTCGAGGCGCTTCACGAACAGGGCCCCGACCTCGCCACGCTCGATTGCCTTGACGGCCAGGGCGTAGCCCTTCTGGCAGTCGCCGAGGTTGCACATGTCGGCGGTGTAGGCGGCGAGGGGTGACGCGAAGGCCTCCGCAGGTTCGGGCTGGTTGCGGTGCGCGCGGCCGTAGTAGCGCTTGTAGCGCTTGGCTTCCTTCTTCAGGCGCGGGCGGACGGCGGCCGAGCGGGTGACGTCGACGAGCTCGCCGTCCTCGTAGCGCTGGACGAGCAGCGGGAAGAGGCTGCCGGCGTAGGACGCGTAGCGGTAGGCGAAGCGGTCGTCGGCGGAGACGAAGGCGAGCCCGTCGCCGATCTTCTCGATGGTGAAGCCGACGTTGCCGTAGAAGGCCTCGAGGACGCTCTTGCCCTCATAGATCAGGTTGGTCACGCAGCAGTGGGCGCCGCCGCTGTAGAGCGTGAAGATCGCCTCGGGTGCGCCGTCACCCTCGAGGTCGCGGACGCCGACGTCGATCGGGAGCATGTAGCGCTTGTCCGGGATCGACCTGGAGACGATCTGCGCGTCGCCGTCGAAGACCTCGAGCGTGACGTCCTGCGGGCCGAGCTCGCCTTCCTTCCAGGTCGCCACCGCGCGGACTTCGCCGGAGGACGCCTCGAGCGTCTTCGCCGACGCCGGCGCGGCAACCAGAAGAGTCAGCAGGAGCGCGAACGAGGGCGAGCCTCACGCTGGCACCTGCTCGTGGGCGATGACCTCGCGGGCGTGCAGCGCATCGCCGCACTCGCCGCAGACGAGCCTCGGCGTGCTCGTCCTGCCGCAGTCCTTGTGCTCGAGCGTGACCGGCGGCTTGTCGAGCCCGCCGTACTGGTCGCCCCACTGCATCAGCGAGACGAGCACGGGATAGAGGTCGAGGCCCTTCTGGGTGAGGCGGTACTCGTTGAGCGTGCGGCCGGGGTGCTCGGCGTACGGGCGCCGCTCGAGGATCTCGTGCTCGACGAGCTTGTTGAGCCGGTCCGTGAGGATGTTGCGGGCGATGCCGGTGCCCTGCTGGTAGTCCTCGAAGCGGCGCGCGCGCATGAAGGCCTCGCGCAGGATCACGAGCGTCCAGCGCTCACCGAGGATCGCCATGCTGCGCGCGATCGAGCACGGCATCTCGGCAAGGTCGTCGTGGCGCATGAGCGGAAAGCTAGACGGTCAGGCGGTGGCGGGCGGACCGAGCTCGACCAGGCGCCCGAAGATCGCCCCGAGCAGGTTGACCTCGTCGCAGCTGAGCCGCCCGAGGAAGCGCTGCTCGACCGTCTCGAAGAAGGTGTCCTGCGCCGCGGCGAGCAGCTCGCGGCCGGCGTCGGTGATCGTGGCGTGCACGACGCGCGAGTCACCGGGGCAGCTGCGGCGCTCGGCGAGCTCGCGTTCGCACAGCGAGTCGACCACGCGGGAGACGCGGCTGAGGCTGAGCTGCGACCTGCCGGCCAGCTCGGACATGCGCAGGTGGCCGTCCTCGGCGTGGGCGAGGCGCGACAGCACCTCGTAGGCGCTGAGCGACAGACCGTGCTTGGCGGACAGGCAACCGTCGAGCCCGCGCGTGAGCTCGGCGTGGGCGGCGAGCAGCCCGAACCACGCCGCCTCGCGGTCGGGCGGGAAGTACTTGAGGCCCGTGGCGGTCTCAAGGACAGTTCGGATCGACGACGCTCACGCAGACAAGTGTACGCCTTTTCGCAAATGTTTGCGAGAGCAACCTTCTGTGGTACGTTGTTGCTTACGCAAGCAACTTCTTCACCAGGAGGCATCACCGTGTCAACCACTCTCGAGCAGACCGCAGTTCCCACCGGCACCTGGACCATCGATCCGGTCCACTCCCGCGCCGCCTTCGGCGTCAAGCACTCCGGCATCGCGACCTTCCGCGGCCACTTCACGGAGCTCGACGCCGACCTCGCCGACGGCAAGCTGAAGGGCTCCGTCACGGTCGACAGCGTCGACACCGCCGTCGCCCAGCTGAAGGGCCACCTGCTGTCGCCGGACTTCTTCGACGCCGAGCAGCACCCGCGCATCGAGTTCCGCGCCGACGAGCTCAACCTCGACGGCCAGGCCCTCACCGTGCGCGGCGAGCTGACCATGCGCGGCGTGACCAAGCCCCTCGAGGCCACCGGCGAGTTCGCCGGCCCGGTCGAGTACCTCCAGGGCCCCGAGCGCCTCGCGATCGCGCTCGAGACGGTCGTCAACCGCCACGACTTCGGCGTCAGCTGGAACGCCGACCTCCCGGGCGGCGGCAAGGCCGTCGGCGACGACGTCACGCTGACCGTCGACCTGCAGCTGGTCAAGGCGGAGGCCTAAGACCATGAAGCTGCTGGGGATCGTCGGCAGCCTGCGGGCCGGCTCCTACAACGCGCAGCTGATGCGCGTCGTGGGCGATCGGCTGCCGGACGGCGTCGAACTCGAGGTCTTCGACGGGCTGCGGGACGTCCCGCCCTTCGACGAGGAGCGCGACAGCACGGACGCACCCGCAGCGGTGCGCGAGCTGACGGACGCGATCGCGGAGGCGGACGGCGTCCTGTTCGCGACGCCGGAGTACAACGGCTCGATCCCCGGCCAGCTCAAGAACGCGCTCGACTGGGCGTCCGTCCCGTTCGAGCACAACGTCCTGCGCAACAAGCCGGTCGCCGTCATCGGGACGTCGACCGGCATGTTCGGCGCGGTCTGGGCGCAGGCCGACCTGCGCAGGGTGCTCGGACTGATCGGCGCCCGCGTGCTCGATCGCGACACGCCGGTCCCGCTCGCCGAGTCGGCCTTCGCGAGCGGCGACCTCGATCCCGACTACGTGGACGCGCGTCGACTCGGCGGTCACCGACCTGGTCGACCTAGCGCGCGACGCACGGACGTCGCCGGCTGGAGCGAACTGCGGCGTGAGCCGATCCAGCAACTCGAGCCAGCCGGGGTGGACCGCGGCAGCGCGGCGGACCGCGTCCACCCCGGCCTCGAGCTCGCCCGCGTGGGCGAGCGACAGGCCGGACCAGAAGAGCAGCTCGTCGGACTCCGGCGCGAGCTCCGCCGCCGCCGGTAGAGGCGGCCGGCCTCCACGGCGTCGCCGGCGCCGAGCAGCTCGTCGGCCTCCTCGGCCAGCGCGTAGGCGCGGTGCAGGTGCAGCAGCCGCCCGAGCTCGAAGACCGGGTCCGCGTGGTCCTCGACGCGCAGCTCGACCACGCCCGGGACGAGCAGCGCCGCCGACTGGCGCCCGCGAACGTCGCCGCCGGCCTCCTCGGCGCCCTCGAGCGCGGCCAGCAGCCGCGCCGGGAGATCCCCCTCTGCGGCCACGAACGCGTCCGCCATCGCCTCCGGCACGCCCGGCCGGGCCATCATGTTCGCCTGGCAGGAGAAGCCTGCGCCGGTGACGTGACCCGCGTGCGGGATGCAGTCCTCGCCGGTGTGGACGGCGACGTTGCCGGCAGCGGACACGACGGCGACCTGGCGCACCGCGGCGAGCTCATCGTCTGCCAGCAGCGCGCGCAGCGCCGGACCCGGTTCCTCGCCGGTGGCGAGGCGGTCCAGCGCGCGCGGTCCGTAGAGGGGTTCGGCGACGCTCTGAGTGGCTACCGTCCCGACCTCAGGCCGACCCCAGGTGACCACGGAGCCGACGGAGAACCAGTGCGACTGGACCGCGACGCCGACGTCACCCGACACCGGGTCGCGCGCCACGATGGAATAGGTCCCCTTGCGCACCGAGAGCGATAGTACGAACACAGTGCTGGCCCGGGTGCGCTCGATCCCCGAGGGGTTCGTGCGCGCGTACGGGGACATCACGCCGGGCGCGCCACGCGTCGCCGGCGCCGTCCTGCACGACGCCGAGGAGCCCGGCCTGCCGTGGTGGCGCGTCGTGCGCGCGGACGGGTCGCTGGCCAAGGGCGACCGGCAGCGCGAGCGCCTCGAGGCCGAGGGCGTCCCCTTCCGCGGCGCGCGTGTGGACATGCGCATCGCGCGCATCCCGTGAGCGTGTCCACGGCCGACCTGCGGCTCGACCCGCTGCCGCGCGGCTTCCACCTGATCACGCGCGAGGTCGAGCGCGCGCTGCCCGAGCTCCGCGACGCCGAGGCCGGCCTGCTCAACGTCTTCGTCCGCCACACCTCCGCGTCGCTGACGCTCAACGAGAACGCCTCGCCCGACGTGCGGCGCGACTTCGAGTCCTGGTTCAACCGCGCGGTCCCCGAGGACGCGTCGTACTGGACGCACACCGACGAAGGCCCGGACGACATGCCCGCCCACATCAAGGCGTCGCTGCTCGGCCCGTCGCTGACCGTGCCCGTGCGCGACGGTCGCCTCGCGCTCGGCACCTGGCAGGGCATCTACCTCTGCGAGCACCGCGACTCCGGCGGTTCGCGCTCGCTCACCCTGACGCTCTACGCCTGAGCCGATGGGGCCGGTCCTCGTCGCACCGGACTCGTTCAAGGGGACGCTGCGCGCGACGGAGGTCGCCGCCGCGATCGGCCGCGGCCTCGAAGCGCGCGGGGCTGGGAGCCGCCGGACCTGTGCCCGGTCGCCGACGGCGGCGAGGGCACGCTCGAGGTGCTGGTGACCGCGCTCGGCGGTGAGACCGTCGGCGCCGAGGCGCACGACCCGCTCGGGAACCCGATCCGCGCCGGGTTCGCCCTGATCGAGGGTGGCGGCACCGCGATCGTCGAGACCGCGGCGGCCAGCGGCATCCGCTTCGGGACGAGCGACCCGTGGGCGGCGTCGACGTACGGCACGGGCGAACTGATCGCCGCGGCGGCGGCGACCGGCGCGCAGGTGATCCTGCTCGGCGTGGGCGGCTCCGCCACGACGGACGGCGGGGCGGGCGCGGTCAAGGCGATCGCGGAGCACGGCGGCCTGCGCGGCGCGCGGCTCGTCGTCCTGTGCGACGTGCGCACGCCGTGGGAGCGCTGCGCCGAGGTCTTCGGCCCGCAGAAGGGCGCCGACCCGGACATGGTCGCCCGCCTGGCCGAGCGTCTGCGGGGGATGGACCTGCCGCGCGACGTGCCGATGTCGGGCGCGGCCGGCGGGCTGGCCGCCGGACTGCTCGCCGCTCACGGCGCACTGCTCGAACCGGGCGCCGCCTTCATCCTCAACGCGCTGGACTTCGACGCCCGGATGCTCGCCTCGCACTGCGTCATCACCGGCGAGGGCCGGCTGGACGCGCAGACCCTGCAGGGCAAGGTGGTCGGCGAGATCGGCACGCGCACCCGCCAGAACGGCGTGCCGCTGCACGCGATCGTCGGCAGCAACGCGCTGGACGGCTTCGGTGCGCGCATGATCGACCTCCAGATGGTGAGGGAGGCCTCGACCACGGATGAAGTCGAGGCCTCCGCTCACGAACTCGGCGCGCTCATCCGCGCCGGGCAGGCATGACGCGCCGCCGATCCCGGGCTCGGACTCGGCCGGCGGCGCGCCTGCGCATGGGTGACCTGTGCCCCCGAGCCCTCTGGTGTCAGGGAGTGAGGTACTCGCTCGGTGGCTGGTCTGACCCTCGTATCGGAAGCCGGCCGCCAGGCCTCAACCGTGCTGGACGCGGTTGGGGTGGTGACCCTAAGGCCGTTCTGGTGTAGGCATCCGGATGCCCCCGCGGCCACACGTCAGCCTGCCCACGCCCGGCTCCCGCCGCGCCGTCGTCATCGGCGCCGGCTCGTTCGGGACCGCGATCGCGGTGCTGCTCGCGCGCGGCGGCTTCCGCACGACGCTGCAGACGCGCACCGCCGAGCAGGCCGAGCGGCTGATCGAGGACCGTCAGAACAAGGTCTACCTGCGCGGGGATCGAGTTCCCGTCGAACCTGCGCGTGGAGCACATGAGCGCCGGCATCTCGCGCGCCGACTACGTCTTCCTCGGCGTGCCGTCGCGCGGCCTGGAGGACGTGATCGCCGGGCTGGACGAGGCCGGGCTGCGGCCGCGCACGCCGGTGATCTCGCTTGCGAAGGGCCTCGTGCCGCCGCACGGCATCGCCCCGACGGTGCTGCTCGCGCAGACGCTCGGTCCCGCGCGCGTCGCGTGCGTGGGCGGGCCCGCGCACGCACGGGAGATGGTCACCGAGGGCGCCGCGCTCGTGGTCGCGGGCCTCGACGAGCGCCTCACGTTCGCGGTCGCCGACGTCTTCCAGCGCGCCGGCCTGGTGGTCGAGCGCTCCGACGACCCGATCGGCGTCGAGCTCGCCGGCGCCGCCAAGAACGCCGCCGCGCTCGCCGCGTCCGCCACCGAGGCGCAGGGCCTCAACGCCGCCGGCGCCGCCGCCGGCCACGTCTTCCTCGAGGTCTGGCGCTACGCCGAGCGCCAGGGCGCGCGGCCCGAGTCGCTGATCGGCCTTGCCGGGACAGGCGATCTGGTCGGCACGGCCCTCGCGCCGCAGAGCCGCAACCGCCGCGCCGGCGAGCTGCTCGCGGACGGCATCCCCGCCTCTGAGATCCCCGGCCTCATCGGCCAGGCCGTGGAGGCGCTCGACCTCGTGCCGCTGCTCGCCTACGCGCTGCGCCAGGCCCAGGTGGAGGCGCCGATCGTCACGGCGCTGGCCGGCCTGATCGAGGGCGAGCTGCCCCTGGACGAGTGGGTCGAGAAGGTCCGCACCACCACGCCGCCGCCCGCGCGCGCCACCCCGGCCGGGTTCTTCCGCCGCCGCTGGCTGGGCGTCAAGGCCTGGTGGCGCAGAAACTTTTCACGCAGCAGCAGCTAGGACCTTCTCCATCGGCGGCCGCTCGACGGGAGCGGCGCCGGGCAGCCCGAGCCTGACGCTGGCGGCGGCGAGCACCTCGTCGGCCATCGACGAGAGCGCGCGCAGCGGCTGGTGGCGGTTGCGGCGGATGTCCAGGTCGACCTGCGCGATGGCGCCGGCGCCGACCTCGCGGTAGACGTCGAGCAGCAGCGCCGTCTCCACCGCGTAGCCCGTCGAGAACGGGAGCCGGCAGAGCAGGTCGCGGCGCGCGGCCATCTCGCCGGCGAGCGGCTGGTGCAGGCCGGACAGCTCGGGCCAGAAGCGGCGCAGCAGCGGGCGCGCGGTCAGCTGCGTCACGCGACCGCCGCCCTCGGGGGCATCGCCGAACGGTCGCCGGAAGAAGCCCTTGACGAACTCGACGCCGGGCTCACCGAGCGCACCGAGCAGGCCGGTCACGTAATGCGGGTCCGAAGCCCTCCTCGGAGTCGCCGTCGAGGAACACGACGGTCTCCGCGGTGCAGAGGCTGAGCGCCCGCCACATCGCGTCGCCCTTTCCGCGGCAGGGGCCGTACCCGGGCAGGATCGCGTTCTCGGAGACGACGCGAGCGCCCGCCTCGCGCGCCACGGCGGCGGTGCCGTCGGCGGAGTCCGCGTCGACGACGAGCAGCTGCTCGAGCCCGAGCGGTTGCAGCGCGGAGACGATCGGGCCGATGGTCGCGGCGCAGTCGCGCGTGGGCACGACGACCGAGACGGACGCCGGCCGTGAGGTGAAGGAGCGGTGGTGGAAGGTGCGGACCACGGTCTTAGTATCGCTACGAGCTTGGGTGTGGTGAGAGATGTCGAGCCGTGGGACGCGCTGCTGGCCTCAGGGCGCGAGGACGAACGGCTGGTCGCGACGACGGCGGTACACGCTAGAACTGCCCGCGCCGCGCCCCTTCCACACGACCTGCACCCCTCCGTGGCGGCTGCGCTGGAACGCCGTGGCGTGTCCGAGCTGTGGTCACATCAGGCGTCGGCGTTCGCGGCGTCGGAGACCGCCGACATCGTCGTCACGACCGGCACCGCGTCCGGCAAGTCGCTGGCCTTCAACCTGCCGGTGCTCGACCAGCTGTGTCGCGACCCGCTCGCCCGCGCGCTGTACCTGTACCCGACCAAGGCGCTCGCGCAGGACCAGGCGCGGGCGCTGGCCGAGCTCGGGGTCGAGGGCGTGCGGCCCGCGATCTACGACGGCGACACGCCGCGGGAGGCGCGCGGGGCGATCCGGCGCTCGTCGAACCTGATCCTCACCAACCCGGACATGCTGCACATGGGGATCCTCCCCAACCACGAGGCGTGGCGCGGGCTTCCTCTCGCACCTGACGGCGGTGGTGGTCGACGAGGCGCACGTCTACCGCGGCGTCTTCGGCTCGCACGTCGCCAACGTGCTGCGACGCCTGCGCCGCCTGCGCGGCGACGAGATGCGCTTCCTGATGGCGACGGCGACGATCGCCAACCCGGTCGAGCTCGCCGAGCGCCTGACCGGACGCCCGGGGTTCGCGCTCATCGACGACGACGGCTCGCCCGGCGCGCGCCGGACGGTCGCGATGTGGAACCCGCCGCTGACCGACGAGGCGCTCGGCATCCGCCGCTCGGTCCTCGCCGAGGCTGCCGACGTCGTCGCCGAGCTGGTCCGCGAGGGCGCGCGGACGATCTGCTTCATGAAGTCGCGGCGCGCCGTCGAGCTGATGTCGCGCTTCGTGCGCGACGGGCTCGATCCCGAGCTTGCCGCCCGCGTGGCGCCCTACCGCGCCGGCTACACGCCGCAGCAGCGGCGCGAGCTCGAGCGCCGGCTCGTGGAAGGGCGAGCTCCTCGCGGTGATCTCGACGGACGCGCTCGAGCTCGGCATCGACATCGGCGCGCTCGACGCGGCCGTGGTCGTCACCTTTCCCGGCACGGTCGCGTCGCTGCGGCAGATGTGGGGCCGGGCGGGCCGGCGCGGGAGGATGGGCCTGGCCGTCTACGTCGCGGGCGAGGACGCGCTCGACCAGTTCTTCTGCCGCCACCCGGACGAGTTCTTCGACCGTGCGGTGGAGGCGGCGATCCTCGACCCGTCCAACGCGCAGATCCACGGCGGCCATCTGCTGTGCGCGGCGCACGAGGCGCCGCTGACCCCCGGGGCCGACGACGCGCTCGGCGACGACTGGGAGTGGCACGCGCAGCGGCAGGTCGAGGCCGGCGGCCTGCGGACGGACCGTCGCGGGCGCTACGTGCTGCGGGAGCCCGAGCGCTACCCGGCGGGCGAGGTGTCGCTGCGCTCGGCGGGCGCGGACAACTTCGTCGTCGTCGACGGGTCCTCAGGCGAGATGCTCGGCACCGTCGAGGCCGGGCGCGCCTTCACGACGATCCACGAGGGCGCCATCTACCTCCACCAGAGCCGCTCCTACGAGGTGCGGACTCTTGACCTGGACGCGCGGCACGCGGTCGTCACGCCGTTCGACGGGGACTGGTACACGCAGCCCAAGAAGGAGACGTTCACCGAGATCGAGCGGTTGATGGACCGCCGCACCGCGCTCGGCGTCACGCTCTCCTTCGGCATGGTGCAGGTGACCGAGACCGTGATCGCCTACCAGCGCAAGCGGCTCTCCGACCACGAGCAGATCGACCTGATCGCGCTCGACCTGCCGACCACCTCGTTCTCGACGCAGGCGCTCTGGTACGAGTTCGAGGACCTCGACCTGCCGATGGACGTGCTGCTCGGCTCGCTGCACGCAGCCGAGCACTCGCAGATCGCGGTGCTGCCCCTGATCGCGATGTGCGACCGCTGGGACATCGGCGGCCTGTCGACGAACCTGCACCCGCAGACCGGCAACGCGACGATCTTCATCTACGACGGCCACCCCGGCGGCATCGGCATCACCCGCCGCGGCTACCTGATGTTCGACATGCTCGTCGGGGACGCGCACCGGCTCGTGTCGGAGTGCCCGTGCAAGGACGGCTGCCCGTCCTGCGTGCAGTCGCCGAAGTGCGGCAACCTCAACGAGCCGCTGCACAAGGCGGGCTGCATCGAGCTGATGGATCAGATGCTGCAGGCTTGAAGTCCGGTGAAACGGGCGCCGATGTAGGGCGGGATGCGCCGTCCTCTGCTCTTCGCGCTGGTGTCGATCCTTCTCCTCCCTGCCTCGGCGAGCGCGCAGGTCGCGGCACCTGCCGACCCGGCGGGCTCCGGTGGCGCCGGCCTCGCGCTGGGCGCGCGCGACTTCCATGTCGCCCCCGGCGTCTTCGCCGCGGGCACGCCGGTGACCGTGTCGTTCCGCACGCGCGGACCCGTGCCGTCCGTGCGCGCGCGGGTGACCGTGGGCAGCGCGAGGCTGTCATTCGGCGACGTGCCGACCGGCGAGGTCGTCGGGCGCCGGTGGACGCCGGACCTGGCCGCCGGCACCTACAAGGCGCGGCTCGTGATCCGCGCCGGCGGACTCAAGCGGGTGCGCACGTTCCCGGTCACCGTCTCGGCAGCAGCCGCACCGGTGTCGCTGGTCGCCACGAAGGAGGGCGTCTTCCCGATCCGCGGCGAGTACTCGTTCGGCGGCAAGGACGGGCGCTTCGGCGCCGACCGCGGCGACCACGTCCACCAGGGCCAGGACGTCGCCGCCGCCGAGGGGACTCCCCTCGTCTCACCCGTGAACGGCACCGTCTACTGGCGCAAGGTCCAGGTCGGCGGCGCCGGCCACTACCTGATCATCCGAGACGCCCAGGGCGTCGACTACGTCTTCATGCACCTGGCCGCCAACTCCGAACTGGTCTCCAAGGGCGACACGGTGCGCGCCGGCCAGCAGATCGCCGCCACCGGCAACACGGGCTCGTCCGAGGGCCCGCACCTGCACTTCGAGATCTGGCCGGACGGCTGGTACGCACCGCACTCCGAGCCGATCGACCCGCTGCCGCAGCTGCAGGCCTGGGCCGCGGGCTAGTTAGAAGCCGGAGTACGCCTGGACCGTCAGCTCGGCGGGCTCGCCCTCGAGCGTGAGGATGAGCGGGCGGGCGAACCACGGCGACACGCGCGGAATACGCAACAACACCGGGCTGCGCGCGGGGACGGAGGGCGTCTCCGCAAGCCGGCGGAGCCGCGCGGCGCTCGTCCGGCCTGCCACGAAGACGCCGTTGCGGACCCCGAGCAGGGCGCCTCGGAAGCGGATGAGGCCGTCCTTGCGCCGCTTGCCCTTGAGGCGCTGCGCAACGGCGTGCAGGAGCTGCGGCCGGACGGAGTCGATCCGGATCGCGGGCCCCTCGGTGATGACCGCCGCGCCGTCGAGCAGCTGTGGCGTGAGCCCGATGCCCTGTTGAAGCAGGCGGGTGCGCAGGGCGTCGAGCCGAAGCGCACTGACCGGAAGCGCCGCGCGCAACGCACGCTCGGCGGCGCCGGCCAGGCTCGACAGATCGGTGACGGCGAGGGCGATCGCGTCCTCGGGCACCACCGGCCGCCGACCGCCGGGCTCGAGGCCGGGCAGATCCTGCTCGGTGATGCCGGTGCCGGAGACGTCGGTGACGAGCGAGCCGCGCAGTTCCTCCGCAGACGCGCCGATGCTGACGCCGGCCGGGCCGAGCGCGCGCAGCAGCGGCACGGCTCGCAGCGCCGGGCTCGCGCGGTCCACGAGCGCCGACAGGTCCGCGTACGCGCGTGCGAAGACCGCGGGAGGGGCCGGGTCGGGCTGCACGTCGTTGAGTTGCGCGGCCTCGAAGCCGTCGCCGTCGAGCCGGGTGTCGATCGCGCGCAACAGGTCCCGCGGAGTGGCGCCGACGAGCACGACGCGGTCGCGTACGCCGAAGGCCCAGCCCGTCTCGACGAAGAGGTTCACGCCGCGATAGCGCCCGGCGGGCCGCGCGTCACCGCGCAGCACCCGCGACCGGGCGAGCAGCTCGAGCCTGTCGGAGTCGTTGGTCGCCATCACCGCGAGCGGCGGCGCCCCGGGGTACGGCTGCCCGATCACCACCGGGTTGCCGAACAGCGACCGCAGCTGCGCGTAGAAGAGGTCACGTCGGGCCGCCGCGCGGCGCAGCGGCCTCAGGGCGCCCGACGCCGCGAAGCGCCGCAGGCCGGGGTCCTGCGCATCCGTCGCGATCACCCCCACCAGCGGCGCCGACTGCGGGAAGTAGGAGAGCGCCTCGCGCAGCGGCGAATACGACGTCATCCTCAGGCCGGCCGTGGGCGGGGCCGCGCAGCCGGCGACCGCCAGAGCCAGCGTGAGCAGGAGGGCACGTCCCATCCCCTATTCATCGGGCCACCCTGCCTGCGCCATGAGCGGCCCTCGCTACCCTTGGCCCGCTCGGCGAGATAGCTCAGTTGGTAGAGCACACGACTGAAAATCGTGGTGTCCCCGGTTCGAGTCCGGGTCTCGCCATCGGCCGGGTCCGCTCCAGGACGCCAAACTAGACATCGCTCGGGCCGATGCGCAAGCCCCGCCCGCGACGTCCTTCCCCTTCCGCGCCTCGGTCCGACGGTGCGAACAAAGCGCGAACAAGCCCATGCCAGAGGCCCCGATCCGCACGGGTAGGCCCGGAGCGAGCGCGACCACGAGATCCCGTTCGGCGGCGGGCAGGCGATCCTCGGGCACGTCGGCGACAAGGTCGCGGTCCAGGCGGCAGAGCGAGTCCCGCTCACGCGACACGGAGACCACCCACCCCCCGAAAGGGATTGACCGGGCGTCAGAAGACCCTGGCCCACGCGTTCGCGGAGGTAGCGCGAGCAGGCGGCGGGTCCTATGCGCCGGGTTGCCCGGCTGACCGGCGTGCCTGTGGATCGTCAGCGCCAGCGGCGGATCTCGGCGCGTCGCGGACGAAGCGCGACGAGCGGCGCACCGGCAGGGTTTCGCGCGTCCGACGATCCTCAGCTGCCAAACGCGCAAGCCACGCGGGCGTTCAGGCACAGCATGACTTTTCCGGCAGTGTTCCCCAGATCGCGACACCGTGTTCCTGGGGGAACACTCCGTGGTCCGGGTTGGTCGCCCCAGGCTGGCCCTCATGCGATCTAGCTCGCTTCTTGCGCTTGCGACCGGCAACGGCGGCGACGAGGCGTCCTCAGGCGCAGGCGATGGGGAGCACGAATCGCCGCCACCGCCGCGAGTTGCAACGGGCTCGAGAACGTAGAGAGCCGCAGCAAGCCGTCAGCCGGCGGAACTCGAGCCCGTGACCGATCGCCGAGCGAGTGAACGCCTCGTGCGCCGTCTTGACTGCGGCGAAGACCCCGTCGGGGTCAGTGACGTCCAAGCCCAGGGGCAGGACGGCATCCCCGTGAGCGTCAACGAGGTCGCGCAGAGCGTCGATGTTGCGCGCGGTCGCGGCCGCCCGATCACCACGTTGCAATGCCGCGGTGACGAACTCGCGGCCGAAGCCCTTGGATGCGCCCGTGATGAACCAGACCTTGTTGTTCGTCGATCGCGGTCCGACACGCTTGGACAGATCGCGACCTAGCGCATACCGGTCATGCGGCGCATGAGCGCGTCGTAGGTCCGGGTTGGCAGCCAGCGGTGGATGAAGAGCAGCGGCTTGGCGCCGGCGCCCACGGCGTAGCGGGTCTTGGGTCGGCGAGCGGTGGCAGCCTTGGCGACGGTCTTGGCGATGACCTCGGGCGAGGAGGCGCGCTTGGCCGTCGACTCTGACCTGCTGACGTCGGCGACGGACTTCGCCTGCTTGGCGTACGCCCCGCTGCCGGTGGCGGCTGTCTCGTCCAGGTGGTCGGCAACGATCGAGTTGAATTCCGTGGCGATGGCACCGGGCTCGATGATCACCACGTCGATCCCGAACTCCGCGGTCTCCAGTCGCAGGCAGTCGCTGAACGCCTCAAGGGCGAACTTCGTGGCGTGGTACCAGGCGCCCAAGGGGGTGTAGACCTTGCCGCCCATCGACGTGACGTTGACGATGGTCCCGCTGCGTCGGGCGCGCATCCCCGGCAGGACAAGCTGGACGAGCCGGGCCGCACCGAACACGTTGACCTCGAACTGACGGCGCGCCTCCTCTAGTGGAACGTCCTCGACGGCGCCGTAGGAGCCGTAGCCAGCGTTGTTGACCAGCACGTCGATGCGACCACTCTGATCGAGGATCTGCTTGACCCCGAGCGTCATGGACTCTTCGTCCGAGACGTCCATGGCGAGCGTCTTGATGCCCTGCTTCGCGAGGTGCTGCATCCGGTCGGTGCGGCGGGCAACTCCGTAGACGGAGTAGCCAATGGCGTGGAGGCGCAGCGCCGTCGCCTGCCCGATGCCGGAGGACGCCCCGGTGACGAGGGCGACCTTCTGCGTTGGTGCGGTGGACATGTGAGCTCCTTGCTCGATAAGGTGAGGGGCGATTCAGGTTCTATCATGAACCTTAGTTCATCTTCTGGCAAGCGAGGTCTGACGTGTCCAAAGGTCCAGTCCGGCCAGCGAGAGCCGACGCTGTCCGCAACAGGTCCAAGATCCTGAGCGCGGCGCGGGACCAGTTCGTGGCGATGGGCCCGGACGCGGGCATGGAGCAGATCGCCAGAGCTGCCGGAGTCGCCGTCGGCACCCTGTACCGGCACTTCCCTACCAAGACCGACCTGGTCGCCGCTGTCATCAGCGAGTTCGTGGCGACGGTCGCTGACCGCTCCGAAGCCGCAGTCGGCCGCATGCGAGCCGGCGGCACAGCTTTCGAGGAGCTGGCGCGGCTGCTCAGTGACATCGTCCTTGGCACAGCGACCAACCACGCGGTCAAGGCAGCGGCGGCGGCACTGAATGCCGATGTCCAGGACTCGCGCGACGTGCAGCGGGCGCAAACTGCGTTGCAGACGTTGGTTGCCGCAGCCCAAGCTGATGGCTCGGCCAGGACTGATCTCACCATGGACGACTTGTACTTGCTGTTGAGCAACGCTCCAGCGAGTCAGAATCCAGCGGCCATGGAGCGTTGGGTCGATCTGATCCTGTTCGGGATCAGGGGCCCCGCTGCACGACCGTGACGACGAGGTCGGTCAGGGCGGGTGAGCGGAAGGCACCCGCAGAAGGACTTGGGTGGTAGGTCGAGCGTGAACCCGCGTACCTCCCTGGATCATGTTGTCCTTGAAGGTCGCCTCCCGACCCGAGCGACGCAGTCGCCGGGCTCGGACGAGCGCCGGCAGCTGCGGGGATCCTTTCCCTACTCCTCCGCCAGTAATGTCCGTACACTGTCCGGACATGGCTTTCAGCACGAAAACCCGCCGCATCGAGGTGCGGATCAGCGACGAGGAACGACAGCTCGAAGAAGCGGCAGCGGCGGCGCTCGGCGTGACCCTCAGCGAGTTCGTCCGCGAAGCGGCCCGCGGCCGCGCCCAGGAGGTGCTCCGCGAGCGCGGCGAGATCGCGCTCGACGACGAGACCGCCCGGAGCTTCCTCGCCGCCCTGGATGCCGACGCGCCGCCCCCTCCCGCAATGCGCGAGCTGTTCGAGCACCCAGCACCCTGGAGCGCGTGAGGGTCTCGGCGCCGGAGCCGTTTGACTCCGGCCGCCACGTCGTCGACGAGTTCGCCAGCGGGCAGCCGCGGCTTGACAGCTGGCTGCGCGCCTACGCCGGCCAGTCCCAGCGCCGTGACGCGGCTCGGACCTTCGTCGTCGCCGACGACCAGGCACGCGTCGTCGGCTACTACACGCTCGTCGCTGCCCAAGCCGAGCACTCGGCCGCGACCGCCGCCGCACGCAAGGGCCTCTCCAAACACTTCCCGATACCCGTCGTCCTGCTCGCACGTCTCGCGGTCACCAAGGACTGCCAGGGCCGCGGGCTCGGCGCCGCGCTCCTTGCCGACGCGATGCGCCGCACCGTCCGCGCCGCCGACGAAGTCGGCATCCGCGCCGTGCTCGTCGATGCCATCGACGAACCGGCCGCCGCGTTCTACCAGCGCTTCGGCTTCGCGCCGCTCGCAGACAGCCCGCCACCCTAATGGCAACCGTCAGCCACCTCCGCGCCGCGATCGCCGGCGAGTGACCGCGATGGCAGCAAAATGGTGTCCCCGGTTCGAGTCCGGGTCTCGCCATCGGCCGGGAAGCTCTCTGCAGAGCCAATCCGAGTCGTTGGAACCTCTGCTACAGGGCATGTGGCGCTGACGCGGCGGCTCACGCGCGTGGCCGCCGTCCGCGCTCCGCCGGCCTCTGCCTTGGAGCGATGATGCCGGGCTCGGGCGTCTCGGCCGCTCTCGCGCTGGGTGGCGGCCGCCGTCGGCGGGCAGGCCGCGCTGAACGACTGGTCGTCCCGGGTACACAGAGAGCGTGCTTACCCTCGCGGTCATCGTCATCGTCTCGGGGGCGCTGATCGCTGGAGCGGCCTGGGGGATCTACGGCTCGCTGCCGCAGGACGTCGAAGGCTTCATCGTGGCGCTCGCGGGCGGCGCGCTTCTGGTCTCCGCCACGATCGAGTTGATCGAGCCGTCGATCAAAGCGGTGTCGGTGTGGGCGGCGATGGCCGCGGTCGTCGCCGGCGCCGTCGCCTTCTCGGCGCTCGCCCACGCGGTGAAGGAGCGCTGGGGCTCCGACAGCGGCGGCGGGCTGTTGGCGGCCATCACGCTCGACGGCGTCCCGGAGAACCTGGCCCTGGGCGTCGCACTGATCGGTGCCGGGCCGCGGGAGGTCGCCGCCCTGGCGGGCTCGATCCTGCTCTCGAACCTGCCGGAGGCCGCGGGCGGCGCGGACGCGATGGCTCGGAACGAAAGGTCGAGGGGCTCGGCGATGGCGTTGTGGACAGCGACGGCCGTGCTCCTCTCGGGTGCCGCGCTGGCCGGCAACCTGCTGTTCGCCGGCGCCTCGCCCGCCGTGCTGGGCCTGATCCGGTGCTTTGCCTCCGGCGCGGTCGTCGCCTCGCTCGGGACCGAGGTGTTCCCCAAGGCGTTCAAGGAAGAGGGCTACGGAGTGGGCGTCGCGACCGCTCTCGGGGTGGTGCTGGCCGTCCTCCTGTCCCAGCTGGGATGAGCTGCCCCTCACGATCCTGCCGGGCGAAGGCCTCCCGCAGGTAGGCGATCGTCTGCTCGTCGGGCGCCGGCTGAGCCAGGCCGGGACCCCAACGCGGGGGGCCCCGACGACTTACCTCGGGACTGGCGTCCTGGATCGTCGAGAAGTACCGCCGCTTGACCACGCCCAGCTGCTGGCGGACGTCGCGGCCGACCTCCTCCCTGCTGGCCGACGCCGAGCGTCCCGGGCCCGTGCGCCGGCCCATCCACGGGCCGGCGCCCAACGTCGATCCCCCGTGTCAGCGACCGATCATCCAGTGCGCCAGGCGGGCGAGCGGCCCGCGCCCGGCGCGGGTGCCGAGCTTGACCGCCAGCCCGAGGACGATCATGGTCGCCAGGCCGGCCAGGACGCGCGCCCACCACGCCGCCTTGATCCCGAAGGCGACGCTGACGCTCACGCTGAACAGGACTGACAGCAGGGTGATGCCGCCCGTAGTGAGTGTGAGGCTTTCGCTGCTGCTCCGGTCGTCAGGCATCGCGGCGGACTACCCGCCCGCGGCGGCACGAACCTCGGCGAGCCGGTTCGCCACTTGACGGCGGTCGGCGTCGGTTCTCGCCCCAGCGCCTGCGGACTCGGCGATGCTCTCGGCGAGTCCGCGGATCTGATGGGCCCGGTCGCGCGCACCGTGCTCGGCGGCAGCGCTCGCGCAGGCCACCAGCGCCACCAGCAGCTCGCTGGAAACCCAGGGATCCGTGGCGGCGTAGCGGCTGATCTGGCGCAGGGTGTCCAGATACTCCGCGTAGGCCTGCCGGCGCAGCACGAGCGTGAACCCGTCGCCGACGTCAACTGCGGGGGCGGCTGCCCGCTCAGTGAGGCGCACCAGGATGGCTCGCAGGTAGCCGATGCAGGTGACCGCCGTCGCCGGGTCGTTGATCCCAGGGGACATCGCCTTGATCGCGATGTCACCCAACTGGCGCAGGCCGAAGCCGACGTCCTGATCGATGTCGCGCTCGTCGGCGACCTTCACCGCGCCTCGGACCCGGTCCGCCAGCGTGTGGGCCGCGGCGGCCGGCCACACCTCAGCCAGCGGCCGCTCGAGGGTGACGAAATCGCCAGGGCAGGCGAGAAGCGCGACGCGGTGGGCCTCGGGCGCGAGGACGCGGCGCAGCTGGTCCAGCTCGACCCGCTGCACGAAGCCGGGCCGGCCGGGCATGATCCGGCCGGGCGCCTCCTTCGCACGCCACTGCTCCAGGAGGTTCGAGGGGTCTTCCGTCACGCTGTCCACGAGGGTCTCGGGAAACAGGGCCTCGGTGCGTGAGAGCGTGAGGCGGCTGATCCCCGCCGTGACGTGGGACACCTGCACCATCTGCGAGACATGGCGCAGGAACACGACGAGCAGCACGACACCGGCGATGCCGAGCAGAGTCGCGAAGGTGATGCTGAGCCGCGGGACGAAGCCGCTGTCGCCGTAGGAGCCCACGGCGCGCAGCACCAGGATCGAGTAGACGAACGTGCCGACGTAGGTGCCGATCGTCACCTGCGTGACCCGGTCGCCGAAGAAGGTCCGCAGGATCCGCGGGCTGAACTGGCTCGCGGCGAGCTGGAGGACGACCATGGTGACAGAGAACGTGAGCCCGGCGACCGTGATCAGCGAGCCGGCGATGACCGAGAGCACCGTGCGGGCCGCGGAGCCGTCCCCTTGGAAGACCCAGCCGGTTTCGCCGATGTCCAAACGCGCGTCGACCTCCGTGAGACCGACCCCCAGCGCGGCGAACAAGACGATCATGGCCGCGGGGACAGCGAGGAGATTGCGCGTCAACGTGAGCCACAGCGCCTTCAGCCGGTCGCGCGCGCCGCCCGTCACGCCGAACGCGGACGCCCGGCCACGGACGCTTCCAATTCGTGGGCCATGGGCATGGGCCTACCCCGATGGCCGGCCGGCCGCTCAGGCGAATGTGCTCCCGTGCGGGGAAGCGCCACGACGCGGTGCTGGGCGCTCCCTTGATGAAGGCGCGGTCGCTGATCGGCTCGATCTCGTAGCCGGCGCGGGCGCGCTCGGCGCCGGCGACCCGAAGGCCGCCGCCGCCGAACTCTGATATCGCGTGCTCTAGTCCACCGGCTCCGCATCCACCAGCGTGAAGTTGCCCGGGCTCACCATGCGACCCTCAGGCTGAGACTCCGTGCCCCGGCCGGGACGTCCTCTCGTACGTCGCATGCGTTCGACCGATGTAGTCGCACGGCTCGCCGCTCTGCTCCCCGTCTTTCTTCTGGCGGCACTTGCCGTCGATCTCGATGCCCGGGGTCACCGGTCGCACCCTCACCGTCAGGATGCCCGCCTCGCCGGCGATGTATCCGATCTGACCTTTGTGCCCTCGGTCACGGTCTTGTTCCTGGGTGAACTCCTTGCGCGACGCATCGGGGAACATCCCGTTGTCCAAGAGCACCGAGAACTTGTGGATGCCGGGTTCGGTCGGCGTGCCTGAGATCCGGCCCTTCGTCGGTAGGAGCTTCAAGCCCGGCGGGAGGACGTCGTTGGTGGGGAAGTTCGCGGTGGGCATCCCGCGGTCCGACGTGAACTCCGCGCTGTACGGCACTGTCGGGCCTGACCGCCGATGGCTCGGCGCGCAGCGGACGCTCAGACCGTCGTCATCGCCGGCGGCCCGTGGGTCGTCGCGGCGGTCATCGGCGCGCTGCGGCTGGCACGGCGCGCAGCGCCTGATCGGCCGCAGATCGCTAGGCGCTGGCGGCTGCCCAGTCCCCCATCTCGGCGTGCTCGTGGCCCGTGCCGAGCACGGGGTGCAGCTCGAGCGCGGGCGAGTAGCGGCTGGCCGGGGTGACGCGGCCGAGTGCTTCCGCCATCGCACGCACGTGGTGCGGACCGGTGCCGCAGCACCCGCCGATGTAGCCGACGCCGAGATTTTCGGCGGCGCGCGCGAAGGCCGCCATCTCGAAGCGCGAGGCGGAGAAGCGCTCGAGCTCGATGGGGAAGGCGCGGCGGCCGTCGGAGTGCTCGAGCGACTCGAAGGCCGGGACCGCCGCGTGGGTGTGGAAGGGGACGGGCTGCGCGGCGATGTGACCGCCGACGGCGGAGCGGATCTCCGCGAGCAGCGGCAGCATCGTGGCCGGGCCGCGCGAGCAGTTCAGGCCCACCACCTCGGCGCCCGCGTCGGCGAGCATCTTGCACGCTGTGACGTAGTCGTAACCGTCGAACGTGTGCGTGGGACTGACGCTGGCGAACGTCACGAGCGCGGGCAGCCCGAGCGACTGGCAGACCTCGAGGCCGATCAGCGCCTCGCCGACGAAGTCGTTGGTCTCGTGGACGACGAAGTCGACGCCCTCCTCGACCGCCCAACCCAGCTGCTCCTCATACTGCGCGCGCACGATCGCGCCGGTGCGCTGCGCATCCGCGGGGTCGTAGGACCAGGTGTTGCAGATGTTGGCCGCGACCAGTGCGCCGCCCTCGGCGGCCACGGTGTTGGCCATCTGGACGGCGGCGCGGTTCATGGGCTCGAGGTCGCCGTCGCGCCCGACCGACTTGAGCTTGTCGCGGTGCGCGTAGTAGGTCAGCGCCACCATCACGTCGGCACCTGCGCGCAGAAACTCGCGGTGCAGGCCGAGCACGGCCTCAGGAGCGTCGAGGATCACCTCCGGGACGAACGGACCGGCCTTGACGTAGCCGCGCCGCTCGAGCTCGAAGACGTAGCCCTCGGCACCGAGGACGACGCCGTCAGAGAGACGCTGCTGCAGGGTCCGGGTCGACGGTCGTGTCATCGCCGGCACCTCCTTCCGTGAATCGCGCGGGCGCGAAACGGTCGATGTCGTAGACGGTCCCGCCCTCCAGGGCGAGCTCTGCGAGCACGCGTCCCACCCAGGGCGCGAACTTGTAACCCGTGCCGCGCCAGCCCACGCCGACGTGCACGTTGTCGGTGCCGGGCACTGGGCCGAGGACGAAGTCGTCGTCGGCGACGAGGTCGTAGTCGCAGCCGTCCGTGTCCGTGACGGGTTCGGAGACGGCGTCGCGCAGGCCCGGCATGCACAGCTCGACGAACGCTTGGATCCCGTCGATCGGCGTGTCGGTGCGCGGCAGGTCGGGCGGGTGGTAGTAGCCGATCTTGACCTTGTCGATGAGTCCGTCGACGATCGGGTGGCAGTAGATCCCCGCGTCCAGATAGGCGATCACCGGCATCGCGTCGGCGCGATAGGGCGCAGGGTCGGCCGGCGTGAAGTACCGGGCCTCGACGGGCCGGTCGCGTGTGATGGGGGCGCGCAGCGGAGCACCCATCTGAGCGAGAACGTCGTTGGTCCCGTGCCCGGCGGTGACCACGACTGCCCTGGCATCCGGGATCTCGAGCGGGTCCGCGTCCTCGACGATCTCGACGCCGCGCTGCTTCAGCGCGCGCAGCAGCGCGTCCGTGGTCGCGCGCAGGTTGACGACGCCGCCGCCGAGGTCGACGTGGGCGAGGTCGGCGTTGAGGTACGGGAAGCGCGCACGCAGGGCCGGAGCGTCCAGCGACTCCGTCGGCAGGCCGAGCCCGGTGAGGATCTGGTGGCTGCGGTGCGCGTAGGTGTCCGCGAGGTTGGGAGTCACCGCGCTGGAGGCGATATTCATGCAGCCGCAGCGGACCAGGAGCGTGCTGTCCGTCTCGGCCTCGAAGCGCTTCCACAGCTGCTGGGCCTCCTGCGCCAGCCGGGCGTACTGCGGATCGAGGTAGTCGCTGCGGTAGGACCGGGTGCGCCCGTAGGACGCCGTCATGGGGTCTCCGACGCGCCCGCGCTCGAGGACCACGACGCGACGGCCGCGTGCCGACGCGTGGTAGGCCGTCATCAGGCCCATCACGCCCCCGCCGATGACGACGAGGTCCTGCTTCACGCCGCGACGGCCTCCAGCGGCCGCAGCTCGTCCGCGTAGGAGACGGAGACGCGGTGCAGCGTGCCGTCCTCCTCGACGGAGTACTGGCCCAGCCGCCACAGGGGCGGGGAGTAGGCGTGGATCGACACCGCGAAGTCCGACTCGCACGACATGCGGTGGATGTGCGACGGGCCGAAGCTGAAGCGCTCGCCTTCGTCGTGCTCGGTACAGCGCTCAGGGGCGCCGATGCGCAGCGCGTGCGCGTTCAGCGTCCCTTCGACCACGTGCACGGCGCCGCTGGAAACGTCGTGGTCGTGCCAACCGGTGTCCGCTCCTGGTCGCCAGACGAGGACCCAGACGTCGACGCTCGTATCGCGGCTGAGCATCGCGTAGCTGCGCTGCTCGACGGTGCGGTCGACGTGCTGGGCCCAGAGCTCGGGCCGGCCGGCGACGTCGGTGACCAGCGCTTCGAGCTCGTCGCGGGTGAGCGGGCGGTCGTGGGAGACGGGGATGGGGCGGGTCAAGCGGGAACCTCCGTTGCGGTGAGTAGGCGATGGGGATTGGCGGAGTCGATGGCGTGCAGCGCGGCGGCATCGAACGCGAGCGTGGCGGGAGCGGCGTAGGGCTCGTCGGAGCCCCGGCAGATGACGTCGATACCGAGCACGCGCACGGTCGCGTCGACGGCTTGCGTGCCGTAGCTCGAGGTCTCCACGAAGGTCAGCGGGTCCACGGGGCCGCTGCGCCCGCCGCGCGCACGGAAGCGTTCACCGTGCAGCGGGCCGAGGCCGGCAAGGGCGGCGAAGAGGACGGGAAGCTGCGGGAAGCGCTCGCGACCGCCGTCGCTCCACGCCCACCAGGCCGCGTGCAGCTGGCTCACGTAGCCGACGACGGGCGTCCACCAGCCGTCGCGGCCAGGGTCCGCGCTGGGGCCAGGGTGGACGAAGAGGGGACGGTCGCCCAGCGTCTCGAGCAGGGGAGCGAGGGTCTCGAACGCGTCCGGTGCGACAAGCGCGTCCGCGGCGAGCTCGAGACCGATGGCGCCCTGGTCGAGCGCGACGCGAAGTGCATCAGGGTCGCGGCCGGTCGCCCAGACGGCGAACGGGCCACCCAACGCCAAGGCGCCCTCGTGCCACGCGTCGGCGAGCTCCGCGGCCTCGGACGCCGGCAGCCTGTCGATCCCCAGCGCGGCGGACACGCCGACGGCGATGACGTCGGGGCCCATGGCGGCACGTCGGTCGACGTCGTGGGCTTCCGGGTCGATGGCGAACGCGGCGTCCGCCAGCTCGAGCACCCAGCCGTCCAGGCGCGGCGGCGCCTTGCGGGCCCGCAGCGCAGCGAGGAAGGGCGCGGGCCAGAGGTGTTGATGGAGGTCGTGGATCATGAGGTGGTGAAGCGATTCACTGAACCGATTCACTGAACCGGTTCAAGGCTAATCTATGAGGCGTGGAACCGCAATGACATGGCCGTCGGGCGAGGCGCCGACCGGTACGGTTCGCCGCGTGGCCGGGCGTCGACGCGTGACCCTCAAGGACGTCGCCGCCGAGACCGACCTGTCACAGGCCGCGGTCTCCTACGCGCTGCGCGGCATCCAGACCTCACCTGAGACCCAGGAGCGGGTGCGTGAGGCGGCGGAACGCCTCGGCTACACGGGCAACGCCGTGGCGCGGGCCCTGTCGCGGGGACGGACCGGGATGGTCGGCGTGCTGGCCGCCTCGCTGCAGGACCTGGGTGAGCAGTCCTTCGTCGCGGCGATCGGTCAGGCGCTCGAGCGCCACGGGCTGCACATGGTGCTGGTCGACTCCGGTGGCGAGCCCGAGCGCGAGCGAGCGCTCGCCATCCAGCTCGCCGACCAGATGGTGGACGGGCTCGTCGTATCGCCGCTCGACCCGTCTCATCCGTCGTGGCTGGCGGTCGGCGAGATGCTGCCGATCGTGACCGTCGGCGACGCCCTCGCCGGCCCGACGGTCGGCGAGGTCCTGTTCGACAATCGCGCCGGCGTGTCGCTGGTGCTCACGCACCTGGCGGAGCTCGGGCACCAGAACGTCGCCGTGCTCACCCCGAGCCGCCCGTCCACTCCCGAGCGCCCGGCCGAGCAGGTCATCGGCACCGTCTGCAGGAAGCTCGGACTCGAGGCGACGGTGGTCAACTCGCGGCACTCGATCGCGGACGCCACCGCGGACGCGCTCACGCTGCTGACGGGCGACCCGCGACCCACCGCCGTCTTCTGCTTGTCGGACTCGATCGCCTGCGGGGTCTACGCGGCGGCCGCCGAGCTCGGACTCTCGCTCCCCGGCGACCTGTCGGTCGCGGGGTACGACGACCATCCGATCGCCACGGTCCTGGCCCCGACGCTCACCACGGTGTTGTGGGGGATGGAGGACCTGGCGAAGTCCGCCAGCTCACTGCTGGCCGCCGCGGTGGAGGGCAAGCCCAGGCGCGGGGCCCGTGCGCGCGTACGCGTGAGTCCGCAGCTCGTACGGCGCGAGTCGACGGCCGCGCTGACCGGCTAGCGCTCGGGGTCGATGAGATCCAGCGGCGGCCACTGACCCGCCGAACAGCACGAGCGCGGCTGAATCCGGCGCGGCCGGCGACCCAGAACCGCGACGACGACCACGAGCAACACCAGGATGGCCAGCGGAAGCATCCTGGACGAGCTTAGATCGAGGGACGTATGCCCGGCTTCGGCCCGCCGCTCTGGCTCCTGCGCCGCTTGGTGTTCACGGGGCTGACCCCGGCTGGCCGAGCTCCTCGGCGAGGCCGATGAGAATGCCCTCCGGTCCGCGGATGAAGCAGACGCGATAGATGTCCTCGTACTGCGCGATCTTGTCGAGCAACTCGGCCCCGTGGTTCTCGCGGAGGCGGGCGACGACGCCGTCGATGTCCTCCACGGTGAACATGATGCGGCGGATGCCGAGCGCGTTCGCGGGTGCGTCCGCCGGCTCGGCTCTGATCGCCGTCGGCGTGTGGTACTGCGTGAGCTCGACCTGGCCGCCGTCGGGGGCGCGCATCATGGCGATGTCGGCCCGGACGTCCTCGAGCCCGATGGTCTGACCCACCCAGGGTCCCTCAACCTGCGTCTCCCCCACGAGCTCCATGCCGAGGTCGGCGAAGAACGCCTTGGCGGCCGCGATGTCCTCCACGACGATGAGGACGTTGTCCATTCGCTTGAGCGGCATCAGTCGTAGTACCGGCGGACGCTCGACCCGATGCGCGTGACGTCGGTCCCGTAGATGTGGATCGAGATCGCGACCTCGGCGCCGGTGTTGTGGACGCGGTGGATGTCTCCGGGCGGAGCGAAGCCGTTGACGTCGCCGACGTGGCCGTCGGCGTTGCCGATCAGGTTGAGATCAGCGTCGTAGACGTCCTCGTGCTCGACACCCTGGACGACACCGAACACGCACCAGGTCGTGTGGTCGTGGATACGCGTCAGCTGCCCTGGCCGCCACACGACGGCGGTGACGGAGAACGAACCGTCAGGCTCGACGTACAGCGTGTGTCCGGCCGCCTCGTCGGGCGAGCCGAGACGCTGCTCGGCGGTGAGAACATCGGGACCGGGCAGATGCGCGCGCAGCTGCTCGGCGACGAGTTGCGCGGTGCGCGTCCAGTCGGCGTGGGCATCGATGGTGTCGCGGACCGCGTCGATCAACTCCGTGAGCCGGCCTGCGGGGCGAGTGAGGGTTGCGGACATGGGCATCAGCTTGCTCGGGATCGACGTATCTGTCCAATGCCAGTCGACGACTGAATTGATAGATAGGATTGATCGATGCTCGATGTCTCCCGGCTGCGCGTCATCGACGCCGTCGCCCGTCACGGGTCCGTCACCGCCGCCGCCCGGGAGCTGAGCTACTCGCAGCCGTCGGTCAGCCACCACCTGTCCCGGCTCGAGGCGGAGACGGGCGCCCAGCTGCTGCAGCGCGTCGGCCGCGGCATCCGCCTGACCCAGGCCGGTGAGCTGCTCGCGAGCCGCGCGGCGGAGATCCTCGGCCGCGTCGACGCCGCCGAGGCCGAGCTGTCCGCGCACGTCGGGCTGACGGCGGGGCGCGTTCGCCTGGCGGGCTTCGCCTCCGCCATCGCACTGCTGGTCCCGCGCGCCGCCGCCGCGCTCGCGCGCGACCATCCCGGCCTCGAGATCGGCTCGACGGACACGCATCCGCCGGAGGCGCTCGAGCTGCTGCGGACGGGGAAGGTCGAGGTGGCGGTCGTCTTCCGCTACGACGACGCGGAACCCGAACCGCCCGGCATCCGCCTGCACCATCTGCTCGACGACCCGATGTACCTGCTGTCGGACCGCCGCGTCCGCGGCCTGGCAAGTCAACGCGACGCGACGTGGATGGCCGGCTGCGATCGCTGTCGCGGTCACCTCCTCGCCTTGTGCGAGACCGCCGGCTTCGAGCCGAACATCGGCTTCGAGTCCGACGACATGGTGCTGATGCAGTCGCTCGTCGCGGCGGGTCTGTGCAAGGGCGTGCTTCCCGGACTTGCGCTGCGCGCCCACCACGCCGACGGCGTCGTCGCGACCAAGCTGCCCGGCCTGCCGCGGCGCGTCCACGCGGCGACCTACGGCGAGCCCCCGGACCCGCCAGCCGTCGCCGCGCTGCTCGGCGCACTCGCCGACGCTGCCGCTACGGCTTGAGGCCGGGCCGCAGCACGAGCCCGAGCGTGCCGTCGGTGTAGACGGTCGTGCTGATCAGCTGGAAGCGCTGCGCCTCCGGCAGGCCGTGCATCAGCGAGATGCCGGTGCCGACCGCGAACGGATGTCGCCGCTCGGCTCGGACTTTTGACGGCCGATCTCCTCCGCCAGCGTGCCTCGTTGAGCCGCGACGTTCTCCCAGTCGACCGTGTCGAGGGTCTCGGAGAAGAGGACCTTGCACATCGTCGCGTATGCGACGCGGCGCATGACGATCGCGCCGGTCTGACTGAGCATCTCGAGGTTCGCCTGGTGCCGGGTCGTTCCGTGATCGGGCTCGCCTTCCGGCTCAAGCCAGTCCATCGTGCCGTCTGCGAGGCCGGTGAACCCGTCCAGCGATGTCGACATGTGGAGGATCAGCCGACGCTCGCTCGTCCGGACTTCCGCTAGAAGCAGCCGAGGTCGAGGTCCTTCTGGACCTTCTTCGGCGCGATGTCGCAGCCGACCGAGCCGTTGCCGGTCGCTCGCAGCTTCCACTTGCCCGCCGCGTTGCGGCTGAACAGGCCGAAGATCACGTCGACCTCGTCTTCACAACTGCGTAGCGATCCGCCGGCCCATGGCCCCTTGGTGGAGACGCGGACATGGTCGATCGTGAAGCAGTCGAAGAACTCCGTCTGCTCGGAGTTGTGCGCGGCTTTGGAGATCTTCGCCTTCTCGCCCTTGGTGGGCGCGCGGGCCGCGGAGGCGGGAGCCGCCAGGCCGAGGGTCAGCAGACCGACGAGTAGGTAGCGCACCCGGGGTAGCGTACGCCGAGCCGGTGCGTCAGAGTGGGCTCATGCTCAGGCGACAGGGGTTCCTCGCAGCGTTTCTCTCCACGATCGCGCTGGCGGGGGGCGCGGCGTCGGCTCAGGCGGCGATCGTCATCAACGAGATCGACTCGCAGCCCGCGGACTTCGTCGAGCTCTACAACACGGGCCCGGCCGCCGTGGACATCGCCAACTGGGACATCGTGGACCAAGGCGGCAACGTGTCCTCGATACCCAACGCTCCGACGAGCATCGCTGCCGGCGCGTTCTTCGTCTTCCCGAACCCTCCGGGGCTCGGCAACCCCGATGCCGTCACACTGCGCGACGCCGCTGACGCAACGGTCGACACCTTCAGCTGGCTCGATCACGCCGCGACCACGTTCGGGCGCTGCCCAGACGGGACGGGCACGTTCATCGCCACCCTCGGGCCGACCTCGAACGCCGCGAACAGCTGCGCTGCCAACCTCGCTACTTGGCCGGGCGGCGCAGGCGTGGCCGACGCCGACCTTCTCAACGGCCTGCCGACAGGCAACATGAGCGGCCTGGAATACATCCCGTCCGGTAGCGCGGCGAAAGGCGTCATGTACGCCGTTCGCAACAACCCGGGCACGCTCTTCCGGCTCATCCACAACGGGGCGGCCTGGGTGCAGGACGCCACCAACGGCTGGGCCGATGGCAAGACCCTGCTCTACCCCTTGGGCAACGGCAACCCCGACGCCGAGGGAGTGACGATCGACGCCGGCGATCCGAACGCGGTCTACGTCGCCGTCGAGCGCGACGGAAATCCGGCTCCGAGCGCCCCGCGTGTCCTGCGCTACGACACAACCGGCGCCGCCGAGCCCCTGAACGCCACGGACGAGTTCGTCCTCAGCATTCCGGGTGCCGGCGACAACACCGGGCCGGAGGCGATCCAGTGGATCCCCGACGTGGACCTGGTGACCAAAGGCTTCCGTGATCAGACGCTGAACAAGGTCTACAGCCCGGCCGACTACTCCAATCACGGCACCGGCCTGTTCTTCGTGGGCGTCGAGTTCGACGGCAGCATCCGCGCCTACGCGCTCGACAGGACGACGGACACCGCAACGCTCGTGTCGACGTTCTCGAACACCTACAGCGCGGTGATGGACCTCGAGTACGACGTCACGACGAAGAAGCTGTTCGCGGCGTGCGATGACACGTGCGCCGGGAATGTGGCGCGGATGGACGTCGACGGCACCGGCAACTTCGTGGTCGAGCAGAACCTCCGCCGCCCAACCGGCATGCCCAACCTCAACAACGAGGGCTTCACCATCGCGCCGGTCGCCGAGTGCGTCGGCGGCGTCAGGCCCGTGTACTGGCTCGACGACTCGTCGACCGGCGGCCACGCGTTGCGCTCCGGCACGTTGAACTGCCCTGGCGCGCTGCCGACCGTCTCGGTCGGGACGGCGTCGATCGCCGAGGGCAACGCCGGCACGGTCGTGCTCAACGCGCCGGTCACGCTCTCAGCAGCATCCGGCGCCGAGGTGACGGTCAAGTACTCCACCGGCGGCGGCACCGCCACGGCGGGCTCTGACTACGTCGGCGTGACGAACGGCACCGTCACGATCCCGGCCGGGCAGACGACCGCGAACGCCCCGGTGACCGTCAACGGCGACACGGCCGACGAAGCCGCATCCGAGACGTTCGACGTCACGCTCTCGCAGCCGGTCGGAGCGACGGTCGCCACCGCTACGGCGACCCAGACGATCACGGATGACGACGAAGCCGCGGCAACTGCGACTCCGACCCCCACGGCTACTGCGACGCCCACCCCGGACCCCGGTCCCTCGGCGGCGTGCAAGAAGGCGGGCGCGAAGCTCAAGAGCGCCCAGGCGAAGCTGAAGAAGGCCGAGAAGAAGCTCAAGGCCAAGAAGGCCGCAGGCAAGCCGCTCCGCAAGGCCAAGAAGGCGGTCAAGCTCGCCCGCAAGGCCGCGAAGAAGGCCAAGGCCGCGAAGAAGAAGGCCTGCGCCTAGGACGCGACCTTGATCGCCTGCTCGAGCACCGGCGCGAGGTCGCGCGGAACCGGCCGCAGGCCGGCCACGAGATCGAGCGCTGCGCCGAACACCCGGCGCATCGTCTGCTGCTGCTCCTGCGTGTCGGTGTGCGACGACTGCCTCAGCAGGAGCCGCATGCGCTCGTAGGAGCGGAAGTAGAGCTCGGTCGCGGCCGCGGATTCTCCGCGCGCTGCAGAGGCGACGAGGTCAGCCGACGTGCGACTTGCCTGCGCCTCGGTCACCTGCAGCAGCTCCTGCTCGAAACGGAGGCCGTCTTCGACGTATTCCCCAGGAACCGGGACGCTCCGCGGAACCGTGACCTGGCCCTCAGACTCGAGCGGACCGCGCGCCACCCTGAGCCCGGGGCGCCCGGCCAGGCTGGCACTGAGCGCCGCGTAGCGGCTTTCGTCCACCGACGGCGGTACGAAGCAGGTGATCACGACGGGTGCGCCAGACGGATCTCATGGGTGCTGACCGCGAGTGCGACCGCGTGCGCTCGCGTCCCGGCACCCAACCGCGACATCGCGTTGCGAATGTGCGTGCGCACCGTCTCGGGCGAGACCACCATCTGCTCGGCGACCTCGGTGCCGGTCAGGCCATCGGCGATCATCCGCAGCACCTCACGCTGGCGGCGCGTCAGCTGGTACTTGCGCGGAGACAGCGCCGGGTCGATGTACGTGTCGCCGCCGGCCACCACCCTGATCGCCGCCACGAGCCGGTCGAAGGTCGAGCCTTTGAGGACGAGGCCCAGGGCACCGCTGGCGAGGATCTCAGTGTGCGCACCCGGGTCGGTCGTGCCCGTGTAGACCACCACGGGGGTCTCGGGGCCGAGCGCGCGGATGAAGTCCGGCGCGAGCCCGTCCTCGACGCGGTAGTCCGTCACGACGAGCGCCGGCCGCCGCAGGCGATGCAGGCGTAGACCCTCCGCGATCGAACCAACGGCGCCGACGACCGGGAAGCCGGCATTGGAGAGCAGGAGCTCCATGCCCTCCCGGACGGCGGGGTGGTCCTCCACGAGCAGGATCTCCGGAAGCGACGAGGTTGAGACGGTCATGACGCAGGCATCGGTACCCCGGGCGGTCAACCGGTCAGCACATGTGATGAACAAGGTGATGAACCGGCGTAGCCTTGAGTGGGTCGCTCGTGCCCTTTCGCGTCCTGATCGTCGACGATCACCCGCTCTTCCGGAACGGCCTCGCGCGTGCGCTGGCCGCGCGCGCTGATCTCGAACTCGTCGGCGACGCCGACGACGCGGCCTCCGCACTGGCAGCCGCGGCGGCCTTGTCGCCAGATGTCATCGTCCTCGACCAGCACATGCCGGATCGCTCCGGCCTCGACGTGCTGCGATCGCTGCGGCGACGTGGTGACGAGACACCAGCGCTGCTGCTCACCGGCGCCGACGACCCCGAGACCCTGCACGCAGCCCTCGCTGCGGGCGCCACGGGGTTCGTGCTCAAGAGCGCGGCGCTCGAAAGCGTCTGTGACGCCATCGTCGCCGTCGCTCGCGGCCAGGCGCGCTTTCCCGTCGAGATGCAGGCAGGCCTCGCCGCAGCCATTCGCGCACAGACCCCGGGTGGGCCGAATCTGTCCGAACGTGAGCAGCAGGTCTTGGACCTCACCGCTCGTGGACTGTCCGCTGCGGACATCGCGACGGAACTGCACCTGAGTCGTGCGACCGTTCGCTCGCACCTGCAGACGCTCTACCAGAAGCTGGGCGTCAGCGACCGCGCCGCCGCCGTGGCGACCGGCATGCGTCTGGGCCTGATCGACTAGAGCGGCGCGGGCCGGCCCAGGCCGTAGCCCTGCACCCGATCGACGCCGAGGCTCCTGAGCAGCGCGATGATCTCGACGTCCTCGACGCCCTCGGCGATCGTGTGCAGGCCGAACGACCGCGCCAAGCCCGACCACCGCCTCCGTCACCCGCCGGCTCGCCGGATTGACGGCGATGTCGCGGACGAACTCGATGTCGATCTTCAGGCAGTGGATGTTCATACGCTTGAGGTAGCTGAAGCCGCCGAACCCGGTCCCGAAGTCGTCAAGGGCCAGTCGGACGCCCATCTCTCGGGCGGCGTCGACGAAAGCGGTCGCCTCCTCGCCCCCGTGCATCACCGCGGTCTCCGTCAGCTCCACCATGAGGTTGTGCGGCGACGCGCCGGACACGCGCAGGGCATCGGC
Organism: uncultured Solirubrobacteraceae bacterium; assembly: GCA_963759945.1. Classification (GTDB taxonomy): domain Bacteria; phylum Actinomycetota; class Thermoleophilia; order Solirubrobacterales; family Solirubrobacteraceae; genus DATLGB01. The sequence continues at coordinate 84,814 of CAVXBH010000013.1, forward strand.
AAGTGTCTGGCGGAGGCTCGCGCATTCGAACGACTGGGCCGAGAGGTTGAACGCGACCGGGCGGCCGCCCGCGGCGATGGAGCAGGCGCGCTCGATCACCCAACGATCGATCTCGATGATCGTGCCGTGGCGCTCGGCGACGGGCAGGAACGAGCCTGGCATCACCAGCTCGCCCTCCCGGCTGACCATCCTCAGCAGTAGCTCGTGATGGGAGATCTCGCCCGTGTCGAGATCGACGATCGGCTGGCCGTGCATGACGAGGCGGTCCTCTTCGAGCGCGTCGCGGATCTCCTCGAGCATCGACAGGTCGGCCACGCGCTGTTCGAGCTCACGCTCACGCTTGAGGCGCTCCGTGATATCGGTGAGGACGAGCACCGAGCCGCGATGGCCCGTCTCGTCCACCAGCGGTGTGGAGACCCAGGCGACGGAGAGCTCGGCACCATCGCGCCGGCGCAGCACATCATTTTCGCAACGTTCGGCACCGTCGATCGGGCGCAGGTGCTGCAGCGGCTCGCCGATGAGCATTTCTGCGTCCCACCCGAGCATCTCCTGGAACTTGGGATTGACGTAGGTCAGGCGCCCCTCCTCGTCGAGCGTCGCGACCCCGTCGCCCATGCTGTCGGTGACCGCCTTCAGGTAGTCGCGCGCCGCGCGGAGGTTCTCTTCGTAGATCTTGCGCCCTGTGATGTCGTGAGACACCCCGATCAGGCCGGATGGTTGTCCGGCTTCGTCCCGGTAGACCGCGCTTTGCGTCGAGCCGATGAAACGTGAGCCGTCGCGGCGCACCATCGCGACCTCGTCCTCCCAGGAGCCGTTCTCCATCAACGCGCGCATCGCCTCTTCGCCCTCACAGAGCACGTCGGGAGCCACTGTCAGCTCGCCGATCTCGCGGCCCAGCGCCTCGGGAACCGTCCAGCCGTAGGTCGTGACCGCTCCCTTGTTCCAGTGCGTGATCCGCCCCTCCAGATCGGTGGCGATCACCGCCGCGCCGACTTGGTCCAAGAGACTTGCTGTCATCCGCGCGGCACGGTTCGCCGTCACCTTTTCCGTGACCTCAAGGCGCCGCACGACCACGCGGGCCGGGCCGCCGTCGGAGTGCAGCACGCACCGGACGTCGAAGTACCGCTCGCCGTGCGGCGTAGCGACCGGCAGGGCCTCGACCTCGAACCGCTCCCGGCTCCGAGCAATCAGCTCGCGCAGCCCCGCACCGAGGACGCGGCCCGCGGCTACGCCCTTGGCGGCGTAGGCGTCGCACGCCGCGAGGTAGTTGTCACCGGTTGACGGGCCGCCGTTGGCTTCCGCATAACGGCGCCACGCGAGGTTTGTGCTGAGGATCTGACCATCAGTGTCCAGCACGGCGACGTTGGCATCGAGCGCATCGAGGGTGGCGGTGTTGAAGCTCAGCGCCTGCCGGAGCCGCTGGTTGGCGAGTTCGGACTCCGTCACGTCGTGCGTGCCTCCGTGAATGGCCACCACGTCGCCGCGGTCGTCGCGCACCACCGCGCATCGCGCCTCGAGCCACACCACCTCCGCATCCGGCCGCAGCCGAGCGGGGTAGCGCAGGCGGACTCCGTCCTGCTCGCCTTCGGCGAGCGCGAGCATCTGCTCCTCGACGCGGCTGCGGTCGGGCTCCGGCACGCCGGAGAGAGCACCGTGCAGCGTGGTGTGCCGATCCCCGGCCACCGGGGCGTGGGCAGTGTCGCCGAACACCGGCAGCTCGAATTCGTCACGCACCACGTCCCAGCGCCAAGGGGTGAAGCCCGTTGCGCGGTACGCCGCCCGTAGGTCGCGCTCGACCTCTCGCCGGGCGTCGCGTGCCGCGAGCTCGACGGCACCCGCGTCGCGCCCGATGAGCAGGACGCTTCCGCTCTCGGCGAATGCGGTCAGTGCCAGCCGGCGGTGGCCGTCGCCTTCGACGCGGACCCTGACCTCGATCGGGGAACTCGGCGCGGGCGACTCGAAGAGGACGCGCGCCGACGCAAGGTCCTTCGGGTGCACCAGGGCCAGCACATCCATGCCGAGGAGCGCGCCTCGCGTCGATCCGAGCAGCCGCTCGGCCGCCGGGTTGACGTCATAGATCCGGCCTTCTGCATCACACGCCGCGAAGAACTCCCCGGAGACCTGCCACAGACGTTCGCGCCCTTGCTGCAGGGTCCAGTCATCGGTCTGAAGTCGAGGCATCCTCATCAGCATCGACCGGAGAGGCCGTGAAGCCCATCATCCGAATGGCGTATTCCCGCTCAGCGGATGATGCCCTCACGCAAGGCGAAAGCCACTGCAGCCGGTCTATCGTTGACGCCCAGCTTGGCGTAGAGATTCTGAAAGTGGGTCTTGACGGTGGCCGGGCTCACGTGCAGCTGCACGGCGATCTCGCGGATGGCCGCGCCGTGCGAAGCCAGCGTGAGGATCTCGCGCTCCCGCGGCGTGAGGGGAGCTTCGCGCAGCAGTCCTCGGTGCGTTTTCAGGAAGGCGCCGAGCTGCAGTCCGACCCCTGTGAGCGTCTCCAGTAGCTCGGACCCGATCTCACGGGGGGCCGGGGTGAAGAACTCGAACACCGCCAGCAGTTCGTCGCGGTGGAACGCCGGCAACGCCAGCGCTCCACCGATTCCACTCTCTTTGGCTATCCGGGCGCGGAAGAACCGGGATGCCGCCAGGTCAGTGACCGCCACGGGCCTCTCGGTGATCCAGGCCTGGCCGCCCAAAGTCTCGTCGCCCACCCTGGGTCTCAGATCGCGCGTCACCTGCTCGAACTGCTCGATCTCCACCCCCGTCTCTGCGATGAAGCCGCGGCACGTCAAGCGTTCGCCGTCCGGAACCCACAAAGCCGCCACGTGCCAACCCAGGGCCAGGAGGAGCCGCTGCAACAGGCCGCGGAGGTCGAGGGTGTCGTCGGCGAAGTCCGCCAACGTGCTGGCGACCGCTTCGTGAAGCGCGAGACGATCCGCCCCGAGCCGCTGCTTCGTGATGTCGCGTACCTCGCCGTGCACGCTGACCACCGGCCCGTCCGGGCCGGATCGGGCGGCGGCGGCCCGCATCTCGAGGACGCGGGTTCCGTACGTCGATGCCAGAAGCCGGTATTCCTGCGCATGGCCGAGACGCCCGTGCTGCACGGCGGTCACTAGGTCGAGCAGGACTTGCCTGTCGGATGGTTCGATGAGCTCCAGCACTGCATCGACGGAAGGATCGAAGGTTTGCGGGTCGCAGCCGTGCAGCTCGTACATGCCCGGACTCCAGAGCACCCGCCCGGTGTCCAGTTGCGCCTGCCAGTGGCCAAAGACCTCTCCGGGGGGCGCATCGAGCTCGGCTCCTCGCAGGTCCCGCACCAGCGCCACCCGACGCCCGTCCTCCTCGCGCAGGATCGACAACGTGATGGGAAACAGGCTGTCGTCCGGTAGCAGCCCGTAGGTGCGCCACCAACCGCGCCGCCCGGCGGTGCCCCCTGCGTGCTCGGTGAAGTCCGCCGACCAGGGCACGACAGCGCTCAGGGGCCAGCCCTGGAACTCAGCCGCTGCACGACCGAAGGTGACTTCGGCCGCGGCGTCCGCGCTCAGCATGCTGCCGTCGTCGCCCAGGACGATCAGACCATCGAAGACCTGTGCGATCACAGGCAGCCCTCGTCCACAACAGGAATCCTTTCAAGATCCCGGTGATTGTCCAATTCACCGGTCCGCGGTATCTCGCAACCCGGCAGAACCGCCGATCCGCTTTGGCATGCACTTCGCAGACTCCGCCCCGCGTCTGGTCCGCGCCACGTACACGGTGCTGCTGGGTTGGCTCATCGTCGGCGTCTTCGCCTGCCTGTTGGAACCCAACGGAGTGCTGCACCCGCTGTTCGGGCCCGTGGCCCAGACCGCCGTCATTCTGACTGCCGCCGCGCTGATGGCACTGCGCGCCTACTCGTCGCCGAATGACCGCCGCCGCTGGGCGGTGCTCGCGGCCGGCATCACGGCCTGGGGCTTGGGCAACGCGTACTGGGCGCTCGCGCTCGTCGGCGCCCAGCACATCCCCGTGCCGTCCCCGGCGGACATCGGCTACTTGTGCTTCACCGCGGTCGCCATCCCCACCCTCTTCAAACTCTCCCGCACCCGGCGCCGGAGTCACCTCGGGCATCGGCTCGACGCGGTCGCCGCCGGCCTCAGCGTCGCTTCCGTGTGCACCGCCATCGTTTTGCCGCGCCTGGGTGGCGTGGGGGACGGGCGGACGATCGAGATCGTGATCGCGCTCAGCTACCCCATGACCGATCTCCTGCTGATCGGCACCATCGTCGCCGCAAGCGCACGTGCCGGCTGGGAGGTGGGAGCCCGCTGGGCCATGCTTGCGGCGGGTGCGTGCATGTTCGGCGTCGCTGACTCCGTCTACGCAGTCGACAACCTGCATGACGTCTATGCCGCCGGCGGTTGGTACGACATGGGTTGGTCGGGAGGCATGCTGCTGCTCTCCGCCGCCGCCTGGCAATCGTCAGGTCGTAGCACGGGCGACCACGCCGGCCGGCACCTGATCATGTCCGCGCTGTTCGCAGCCATCGCGCTGACGGTCGTCGGCCTGGCGGTGATCGGCGATGTGCCGGACACCGCCGCGGCGTTCGCGCTGATTGCGCTACTGGCGCAGCTTGCTCGCTCGACGGTGACCTTGCGTGAGAACCTGCGGATCCTGCGGATGAGTCGGCGGGAGGCGCTGACGGACGCGCTCACCGGACTCGGCAACCGACGTCGGCTCCTGCGCGACCTGCAGGCGCATCTCGAAGACCAGGACGGACCGATCGTCATGGCGCTGTTCGACCTGGACGGCTTCAAGAACTACAACGACGCCTTCGGGCATCCCTCGGGGGACGCGTTGCTCGTACGCCTGGGCGATCGGCTCCGCGCGCATCTGGGCGGGACGGGGAGCGCGTACCGCCTGGGCGGGGATGAGTTCTGCATGCTGCTTCGAGCCGAGCCACGGGGCGCGAAGCGCTTGGCGCGGCTCGCAGCCGCACAGCTCACCGAGCGTGGCGAGGGCTTCGTGGTCGGCTGCACGGCCGGCCACGTGGTGATTCCACACGAGGCCGATGAAGCGGCCGAGGCGCTGAAGGTCGCCGACCGCCGGCTCTACGCGGCCAAGAACTCCGGCCGCGCGTCGACCAGCCGTCAAAGCGCCGACGTCCTCGTACGCGCCCTGCACGAACAACGACCTGGACTCACCGACGTGGCGACCAGCGTCGCCGTGGTCGCCTCGGCGATCGGCGAACAACTCGGGATCGCCGGCGAAGAACTCGACCTTTTGCGCACAGCGGCGCAACTTTCAGACATCGGGAAGATCGCGATCCCTGACGACGTGCTCGCGAAGGCCGGTGCTCTCGAGGCGGAGGAATGGCGCTTCCTAGCGGAGCATCCGGTGGTGGGCGAGCGCATCCTCGCTGCGGCGCCCGCGCTCGCGCCAGTCGCAAGGATCGTCAGGTCCACCCACGAGCGCTGGGACGGACTCGGTTATCCCGACTCGCTGTCGGGGACCGCGATCCCGCTCGCTGCGCGCGTCGTGGCGGTGTCGGATGCCTTCGACGCGATGACCCGAGAGCGCCCGCATCAGGCGCACAGCTCCATCGCCGACGCGATTACGGAGCTCAGCAGCGCCGCCGGGTCACAGTTCGACCCTGCGGTGGTGGCCGCCCTCCGCGCCGCCCTCGGCGAGCCGCTCAGACCAGGGCGGCCGCAAGCGCAGCTGTCAGGCTCGCCTCGGTGAACGGCTTGCGGACGATGTGCGCCCCGGCCACCTGCTCCAGGTCGAGCTCCGGATCCACATAGCCCGACATGAAGACCACGGGCAGGCCAGGCGCAAGCCTTCGAGCGCGCAGGGCCAGCTCCGAACCGGGCATCGCCGGCATGACGACATCGGTCAGAAGCACATCAGGCCGGGTCCCGTTCTCCAGCACCGTCAGGGCGGGTAGCGGCCCGTGCACGCTGCGGACCGTGAATCCGTTGCGCTCGAGGATCCGCACCGCCACCCGACGGACCGCATCGTCGTCCTCGACGAGGAGGATCTGCCGACCGTCCCCACGGACCGGGACCTGGGCGGGCGCCTCTTCCAGCGGAGGCGTGGCGGACGGCGGCAACGAAACGGTCACCTTCGTCCCGAGACCTTCGGTGGACTGGATCTCGAGGGTGCCATGCGCCCGCTGCACGATGCTGTTGACGGTGGACAGGCCCAGTCCGGTTCCGCGGTCCTTGGGCTTGGTGGTGAAGAACGCATCGGTCACACGCTCGAGGACCTCCGGCGGCATACCGACTCCGTCGTCCTGCACCGAGAGCTCGACGCACCCGTTGCGCTCTCGGGTGGCGATGCACACGAGACCACCCGAAGCCATTGCGTCGCGGGCGTTGACGCAGAGGTTTACGAGCACCTGCTCGACCGCGCCGGGATCGGCAGTCACGGCCGGCAGCTCGCGCGCCAGCTCGAGCTCGACCGTCACCCGCTCGCCCAGGACGCGTCGGAGCATCCGGCTCGCGTCGACCACGACCCGGTTGAGGTCGACGGACTCCGGGACGGTTTCGTCGGCCCGGCTGAAGGTCAGTAGCTGTCGGGTCAACTCGGCGGCGCGAGCCGCTGCGCGCCGGATCTCGAGGAGTTCTGCCGACCCCGGCGCATCGCGATCCATCTGGGCGGCGAGCAGGTCGCTGTTGCCGATGATCACCGCGAGCAGGTTGTTGAAGTCGTGGGCGACGCCACCGGCAAGCTGCCCGACACTCTCGAGGCGCTGTGCGTGCTCCTGGTCGAACGCCGTCATCGGCCGTTCAAGAGAGCGGCGAGGCGGCGATTGATCTCCGCGGCGCGTTCCGCGGCCTTCCGCACCTCGGCGAGGTCGGCGGCCACGCTCGAGTCCGCCGAGACCCCTTCCGCCGCGAACTGCGCGTAGTTGACGATGATTCCGATCGCGTTGTTGAAGTCGTGGACGATCTCGATGAGCTCATCGCGCTGCATCAGCCCTCACCCATGCGGTACCCGTACCCGCGAACCGTCTTGATGTAAGCGCCTACGCTTACGAATCGTGAGCGCTGGCCTTGCTGCATTGCTGGATGACGTCGCGGCGCTGGCCCGTGCAGCGGCGGCGTCGGTGGATGACGTGGCGGTGGGCGCGAGCAAGGCGAGCGTGAAGGCCGCCGGGGTGATCATCGACGACACGGCGGTGACACCGCGCTACGTGCACGGCTTCGAGCCCGAGCGCGAGCTGCCGGTGATCAAGCGGATCGCGACGGGGTCGCTGCGCAACAAGCTGTTGCTGATCCTGCCGGTCCTGCTCGCGCTCTCGGAGCTGCTGCCGGACCTGCTGACTCCGCTGCTGATGATCGGCGGCGTCTACCTCTGTTACGAGGGTGCCGAGAAGCTGTGGGAGGCGCTCGGTCACGGCGGGCATGCCGCAGAGGACGACGGGGCGGCCGGCCACAGTCACGAGCAGGAGGAAGAGCTCGTCAGCGGAGCGATTCGGACGGACTTCATCTTGTCGGCGGAGATCATGGTGATCTCGCTCAACGAGGTGGCCGACGAGCCGCTGCTGTCGCGAGCGCTGATCCTGGTCGTGGTCGCGTTCGCGATCACGGCAGGCGTGTACGGGGTCGTCGCGCTGATCGTGAAGATGGACGACGTCGGTCTGCGACTCGCCCGGGCGGGCAAGGCCGGGGCGGCGACGTTCGGACGCGGGCTCGTTCGTGCGATGCCGGTCGTGCTGTCCGTGCTTGCGACGGTTGGCATCGGCGCGATGCTGTGGGTCGGCGGGCACATCCTGCTGGTCGGTCTCGATGAGCTCGGCCTGCACGCTCCCTACGAGGAGGTGCACCACCTCGAGGAGGACGTGGGCGGCGGCGTCCTCGGGTGGTTCGTCAACACCGGCGCCTCGGCGATCCTCGGCATCGTCGTGGGCGCGGTCGTCGTGGCGGTGCTGCACCGCCGCCACGCTCACTGAACGCGGAACTTGCACCGCGCTTCTTCAGCTTCTTGCAGGTCGTCGGCGATGTGCAGGCTCAGAGCGCTCGCCGAGCAGCGCGCACTCGAAGCTCGTGCCTGAGCTGGCCCGGGCCGAGATTGACCGCGCGGGCACCCGCCTGGGTTGTGAGCTCTCCCGCCACGCCTCCGATCGGATCGATCGCGTACTTGCCGTCCGCGCCGGTACACGCGCTGGCGACGACACCGACTTCGTGTCCGGCAGCTCCGCCGTCACGTTCGCGACTGGTGCCCCCGAGGCGGTGACGTTGGGACCGTCGCGCCGTCCCCCACGACGATCGGGTCGGCGAACCCGCGGATCCCGCGGTCCTTGAAACACTCGTCGGCGAAGTTCGAGCGCGAGGAGGGGCACGAACCACGGACCCATCAGGCGCCGGATCGTAGACGCTGCACGAGGCCTCGTTGCGGATCCGCCTCGCGCTCGGCGAACAGGAAATCGATGCCGCCCTCCACCGCATCCCGGACCTCGTCGCGCAACGCCGCAGCGTCTTCGTCGCCGAGGCGCGCCGTGTCGATCGGCTCGCCGAACCAGAAGTACAACCGCTCGGGCTTGGGGAGCAGCGTCGGTCCGACACCGAATGCGATCGGCGGAAGCGAGACGCCGGCCAGCTTCTTCATCAGCGCTGACAGCTGGCCGAAGACCGGCGTCGACCCGTCGGCGACTATGTCAAGCATGTCCTCCGCACCGACGGCGGCGAAGGGAACGATCGGGTAGCCGTGCTCGATCGCCAGGCGCGCGAAGCCGATCCGCTCCTTCCACAGCAGCTTGTACTGCTGGCCGCGGTCCTTGAACACCTCGTCGCCGCCACCCGGGAAGACGAGGATGTCCTGGCCGTCACCCATCAGGTCGCGGACGTTGTCGCGCGTCCCGCGGACCATGCCGGCGCGCGTGAGGATGTCGCGCCACACAGGAATGCCGTAGTGCGCGTGGTCGCCGAGCCCGCGGATCTTGATGTTCCGGCGCTTCCACAGCTCGGCCATCATGAACGGCAGGTCGAGGAAGGCGAACAGCGTGTGGTTGCCGACGAAGAGGGCACCGCGCTCGGGCACGCCGTCCACGCCGTAGAGCTTCGGCTGGGTGACGCGTGCGAGCGGCGCGAGCAAGGCCGCCAGCCGATCCATCTGCTCGTCGGACGGTGCCGGTGGGACTACTCCGCCCACGGGCCGACACACGGGTCGCGCTCGAGGTTGCGCACCTTCTGCTGGCGGTGCATGTGCGAGGTGATGAGCTCATCGCCGTCGGCGGCCACCCACACGACCGTCACCTGCGGGCTGCCGTCGGGGTTGATCGTGGCGAGATGGCACAGCGGCCCGGTCTCGGCGAGCGCGCGCAGGTCGGGGTGCATCAGGCGATTGTGACGGCGGCGCCGCTCACGCGGATCCCGCTGATGGGCTCGGCGTCGATGCCGACCGTCAGCACGCTCGGCCGGCCCATGTCATCGCCTTGATGGATCGTGATCTCCACGGGAGGGTCGACCAGACCGAGCTCGCGCAGATAGGCGCCGAACGCCGCAGCGGCCGCGCCCGTCGCCGGATCCTCCACGACGCCACCCACCGCGAACGCATTGCGGGCGTCGAAGGTGACCTCATCGCGGCGGACCACGAGGGCGATCGTGATCCAGTCCTCGGCGATCATGCGCTCGCGCACGCTGTCGAAGTCGTACGCCATCTCGGCAAGCGTGCCGCGGTCCGCGAGGCCGAGGATGAGGTGGCGCGCGCCGGCGTATGCGACACGCGGCGGCAGCTCGGGATCGAGCTCCGGCGATCCGAACGCGTCGAGCACGTCGCTGATGTCCGGCGCGTCCTCGACGTGCGACGGCACGCTCGTCAGCGTCGCGACGCCGTCGGCGACCACCACGACCACCTCGCCGGCACTCGTGGTGAATGGGTGCGTCCCGTCGCCGAGCGCAACCGCTGTCGCGATCGTCGCGTGCCCGCAGAACGGCACCTCGGTCAGCGGGCTGAAGTAGCGGACATGCGGACCTGGCCCGACGACGAACGCGGTCTCGGAGTAACCGACCTCCGCCGCGACGGCCTGCATCTCGTCGTCGCTCATCCCGGACGCGTCGAGCACCACTCCCGCTGGATTGCCGCCGTCCGGCCGATCGGTGAACGCGGCAAGGCGCAGGATCTCAGCCATGCTGAAATGCTACGCCGGTGGCACCTGATCATGAGGTCGTCGTCGTAGGGGCAGGCTTCTCCGGCATCGGCACGTCGATCCGCCTCGCCCAGGCGGGCATCGACGACCACGTCCTGCTCGAGGAGGGCGACGACGTGGGTGGCACGTGGTACTGGAACCGCTATCCCGGCGTCGCCGTCGACATCCCGTCGTTCAGCTACCAGTTCTCCTTCGAGCGGCGCACGGACTGGTCGCGGGTGTACGCGAAGGGCGCGGAGCTGCACGCCTATGCGCGCGACCTGGCCGACAAGTACGGCGTGCGCGAGAAGGTGCGCTTCAACACACGCGTGACCGGCGCGGCCTTCGATGAGGACGCGCATGCCTGGCGCCTCGCGCTCGACGGCGGCGACGAGGTCACGGCCCGCTTCGTCATCGGCGCGACCGGTGTCCTCACGCAGCCCAAGCCGCCGGAGATCGACGGCCTCGCCTCCTTCCGCGGCACCACGATGCACACGGCACGGTGGGACGACGACGTCGACCTGCACGGTAAGCGCGTGGCGATCATCGGCACGGGCGCCTCAGCGGTGCAGATCATCCCGGAGATCGCGCCGCTGGTGGACCAGCTGACGGTTTTCCAGCGCACGCCGATCTGGTGCATGCCCAAGCCCGATGCCGCCATGCCGGGAGCACTGCGCTTCGCGATGGAGCGCCTGCCCGGTGGCGACCTCGCCGCACGCTTCGCCGGCCAGGCGTTCGTCGAGGCGACGTTCCCGCTGCCGCTGCACTTCGGCCGTGTGCTGCCGGTGTCCGCCGTCGCCGCGGAGATCGGCAAGGCGTTCCTGCGCCGGCAGGTCCGCGACCCTGAGATCCGCGAGAAGCTGACACCCAGGTACGCGGTCGGCTGCAAGCGGCCGAGCTTTCACAACTCCTACCTGAAGACGTTCAACCGCGACAACGTCCTGCTCGAGACGGAGGCGATCGAGCGCATCACGCCGACCGGTATCCGCACAACGGCGGGTGACCTGCACAAGGTCGACGTGCTGATCCTCGCGACCGGTTTCAAGGTCATGGAGCCCGGCAACATGCCGCCGTTCCCGGTGCGAGGTCCCGGGGGTGACCTCGAAGCGTTCTGGCGCAAGAACCGGATGCAGGCCTACGAGGGCGTGAGCGTCCCGGGCTTCCCGAACTTCTTCGCGATCCTCGGGCCGTACGGCTACAACGGCGCGTCCTACTTCAACCTGATCGAGACCCAGAGCCGGCACATCCTGCGCGTGCTCAAACGCGCGCGCAAGGAGGGCTCGACTCGCGCCGAGGTCCGGCCGGAGGCGAACGCACGCTTCTTCGCGCACATGCTCGCGCGCCGCAAGAACCAGATCGTCTGGCAGGACTCCTGCTCGCTGGCGAACTCGTACTACTTCGACGACCACGGGGACGTGCCGTTCCGTGCCTCGCCGTCGCTGGAAGTGGCCTGGCGCAGCGCGCGCTTCGACCTCGACGACTACGCGTTCGCGGCATGAGGATCGCCGACGCACGCGTGGTCATCACGGGTGCCGGCAGCGGCATCGGGAAGGCGACCGCCATCCGCTGCGCGCAGATGGGCGCCGACGTGGTCTGCGTCGACATCAACGGCGCGGCCGCTGAGGAGACCGCCGACGAGGTCGGCGGCGAGCCGTGGATCTGCGACGTCGCCGACCGTGAACAGGTCTACGCACTCGCCGAAGAACTCGGCGCCGTCGACGTGCTCGTCAACAACGCAGGCGTCGGCGTCGGCGGCCGGTTCCTGGAGACGGGCGCCGACGACTGGGACTGGCTGATCGGGATCAACCTGAGCGGGGTCGCCTACGGCTGTCATGCGTTCGGCGCCGGCATGATCGAGCGCCGCAGCGGCCACATCGTGAACATCGCCTCGGCGGCCGCCTACATGGTGAGCCGCGACATGGCCGCCTATTGCGCATCGAAGGCCGGTGTGCTCGCCTTGTCGCGCTGTCTGCGGGCCGACTGGTCGGGCACCGGGGTCGGCGTCTCCGCGATCTGCCCCGGCGTCATCAACACGCCCATCCCCGTCAACACCCGCATGTTCGGCGCCATGGCGTCCAGGCAGGAGCGCATTACGAGCGCCTTCCGCTTCGGCCACTCACCGGATCTCGTGGCGAAGGCGATCGTCCGGGCCGTCGAGCGCAACCAGGCCGTCGTACCGGTAGGCATCGAGGCCGAGATCGCCTACCGGCTGCTGCCGTTCGTTCCCCAACCGATACAAGGACTCGTCGCTCGCGCGCGGCTCTAGCCTGACTCGCCGTGATCAGGTTCATTGCAGCGCTTTCCACCATTGTCGTCCTCTCCGCCACGCCCGCGCTGGCCGCGAAACCGAAGGACGGTCTGTTCGTCGCGCCCGAGGGCAAGGTCGAGCTCGGTTACGACCTTGAAGTTCAAGGTCTCGGCCGGCGGCACCAAGATCTCCAAGCTCGTCGCCAACGTGCTCGAGACCTGCGACGGCGAGAGCACGTCGAGCACCACCACAATCGGCCCGAAGCTCACGTGGAAGGTCAAGAACGGCAGGTTCTCGGGCCGTCAGAAGGAGACCTACGACGGGGTCACCGTGTATACGACGCTCAAGGGATTCTTCAAGACCGCGAGCAAGGCAGTCGGGATCGTCCGCCAGGAGACGATCGTCGCCGGCTCGGTCTGCGACACCTACGAGTTGGACTTCACTGCGCTGACGACCGCGTCGAAGCGGTAGCGCTCGAGGATCGCGCCCTCGCGGCGGATCGAGTCCGGTGCCACCCGGATCAGCCGGCTGCAATCCACGTAGCTGACGCGGCCGTCGTCGTCCCACGCCCCACTGCCGAGCTCGATCCACTCGTCACCGTCGGGCCGTTCCTCGTGGCTCTTGCTGGAGAGCTGGCAGAGGACGACATCGCCTTCGACGCGGGCGACGACGACCGCCGGCCGGTCCTTGCCCTGCGTCGGATCCTCCTCGTAGGGGATCCAGGTCCAGACGATCTCGCCCGGGTCGGCGTCGCCGTCGAGGCTCGGGTCGTAGAGGAAGGGGTCGGCCGGCACGCGGTCAGACCGCAGAGGACGCGCGCGTGAGGTGCGCGAACTCCGGCCACAGCGACAGGTCGAGATCAGGGGCGAGCTCGATCAGCTCACGGATCTCTGCGTCGAGGTCGGCGTGCAACGCGCGCTCGATGTCCGGCCACAGCTCGACTCCGGAGGGTTGGTCCGACGGCGGGCGGCCGATGGCCGCGTCCAGCGTGCCCTCGGGTAGCGGCGCCTTCTGCAACGCCTCGAAGACACGCTCGTGGCGCGGCGAGCGCGTCAGGCGGTGCTGCGGCGGGGTGTAGTCGTCGCGGACGCCGAGGAAGCGCAGGGCGCGCTTGTACTCGGCCTCTGGGTTCTTCCGGCAGCTCTCGAGCTGCTGCACCAGTACCTGCGACGGGTCGAAGAAGCGGTAGAGGGCGGCGAGTTGCGTGCCGTACTCGCGGTCGGCGGCGGCGGTGTTCATCCACACGCGCTTGTCCCCCGCTCCACGCGCGCCTTGCGCTGCAGGTAGGCCTTTCGGTACGCCTCGAACGGGTTGACCAGCATGATCAGGATCTTCGCGTCGGGCGCGACGCGGGCGAGCAGCGGGAGCGTCCACGGCTGCACGCCGTAGGCGTCGGTCCATTCGCCCGTGATCTTGCCGGGCGTCTTCGCGAAGCGCCCGTGGTAGTCACGGATGTCCGCGTCCTCGAGGATCTTGAAGCAGTAGTCGTCGAAGTAACGCTGCGCTGCCTTGCGGTTGCGCGGCGGCTGGATGTCCGGGTGCTGTGTGAGCAGGCCGTGCCACCAGGGACCGCCGCCACCCACCGAGCCGATGCCGATGAAGTCGGGCGGGCCGGGAGGTCCTTCGACCGGCTGCTGGGTGCGCGCGCGGACCGACCGTGCCGCGCGGATGGCGAGGCCGGCCGCGCGACGCGCGGCGGGGCCGCGAAGGACGCCGCTCATGCCGATTCCTTCACGAGATGGCGAAAGTTCGGCCACAGGCTGACGTCGATGTCGTTCGGCAGCATCTCCGCGAGCTTCTCGACCTCGGGCTCGAGCACGGCGCGGATGCCCGCGTCCATGTCCGGCCACAGCTCTTCCTTGGCCGACTCGCGGCTGACGCCACGCGGCTTGGTCATGTCCTCGGGCAGGAAGTCGTCCTTCACGCCGAGGAACTGCAACGTGCGCTTGAACTGCCCCGGGCCGTCGGCGACGCACTTCTCGTACTGGAGCACGAGGATCTTCTCCGGCTCCCAGGACTCGAACAGCCGGCGCATCATCGCGGCGTAGCGGCCGCGCTGGATCGCGTCGTAGGTGAGGCGGTCCATCAGCGGGATGCGGCCCATCGTGAGGCGGTGCGGGAGCCCGGAGCGGAAGCGCTCGATCGGGTCGCGGAAGAGGACGAGCAGCTTGGCGTCCGGCGCGGCGCGCTTGAGCAGCGGCGGCGTCCAGAAGTCGTGCATGTAGCGCGGCGTCCACTCACCCGTGATCTGCCCCGGCTCGGTCTGGAACCGCGTCCGGTAGTGGTAGATGTCGCCCTGCTTCATCTCGCGCATGCAGAAGCGCTGGAAGTAGTGCAGCTCCTTCTTGCCCGAGCGCGGCAGGATGATGTCGGGGTGCTCGAGCAGGCTCTCGAACCACCACGTGGTGCCGGAGCGCTGCGTGCCCACGCCGATGAAGTCGGGTTGCTGCGGCTTGACCTTCCCGTCCACGGCGGGTCAGACTAGTGGCGTGAAGGCGCTAGCCCTTGGGATGTTGGTGGCGGTCGGACTCCTCGTCGCCGCACCTGCGCGCGCGTGCGGATGCGGAGTCGCGCTGCTGGCCGACGTCACGCGCGAGCGTGCGCTCGTCATCGAGCGGCCCGGCCGCGAGGACATCATCCTCTCCCTCGACCTGCAGTCAGACGGCGCAGGCCGGGCGGCCATCGTCCTGCCGGTCCCGTCGGATCCGGAGGTCGAGGAGATCGAGGCGGGCGACCCACTGACCTACCTCGACATCGCCACCCGGCCCCCGATCGACCCGGACGCCCCGGACGGCGCCGTCGGAGGAGCCGCGCCCACGGGCGGGGTCGATGTGATCGGCCGTGACGTGATCGGCGGCTACGACGTCACCCGCCTGGCGGCCGACGACGCGGGTGCGCTCGACACATGGCTCGACGCCAACGGCTACACGCTGCCCGACGGCGCCGAGCCGATCCTCGACGACTACGTGGAGGCCGGCTGGCGCTACGTCGCCATCCGCCTGGCCTCCGGCGCCGCAGGAGCGCTGAAGCCGCTGCGCGTCTCCTTCGACACGGACTCGCTCGTCTATCCGATGCAGCTCTCGCAGCTCGCGACGATGCCCGTCGACCTCACGCTCTATGTGCTCGCCGACGGCGAGCGCACCGTCGAAGGCCTGACCGAGTCCTACTCCGGTGAGGTCGCCGACCTGTCCCCCGAACCGCCTTCCGAGGTCGCGGAGATCCTCTCTGCCGGCACACACGTCACGAAGCTCACCGCCTACGGCGCGTCCCCTTCGTCGTTCACCTCGGACCTCTACGTCGAGAGCGCGACGACCACGGCCGCCAGCTCGATCGGCGGCGCACCCTCCGACCCGCCCGGCTGGGGCTGGCCGCTCACGATCATCCTCGCGCTCGCCGGCTTCGGCCTGCTCGCCGCTTCGCGCCGCACCTAGGGTCGTGCCGTGGTCACGGTCGTGCTGGCGCTGGGGTCCGCCGCGTGTTACGGCGTGTCCAACTTCGTGGGCCCGCTGCTCGCGCGGCGGGATGCGCTGTTCGTCGTCTTGTTCGTCTCGCACCTGGCGGCGCTGCTCGGTGGCATCGCCTACCTGGGCCTCGAGGGCGGGACGTGGCTGGCCGACGAGCGGCTCGCGTATGCGGGCATCGCCGGCGTCGGCAACGCCGTCGGGCTGATCGGCTTCTACAAGGCGGCGGAGCTCGGGCCGCTGTCGGTCGCAGCGCCGATCGGTGCGACGGGCGCCGCCGTCCCCGTCTTCTGGGGACTGACGAACGGCGACGTGCTGACCGCGGCGCAGGGGGCCGGCATGGTGCTGGCGCTCTGCGGCTGCGTGCTCGCGGCGCGGCGCACCGCGGCGGCGAACGAGGCCTACCGCGATCCGCGGGCGAGCGCGCTGTGGGCGTGCGCGTCGGCCTTCGCCTTCGGCCTGTTCCTCACCGCGCTGCCGGCGGCGTCGGAGGACGGCGGGCGCGCCTGGGCGATCGTCGACGCCCGCGTCGCTGTGCTGATCGTCGTGGCCATCTGGGCCGGCCGCGAGCTGCGCGGACTGCGGCTCGAGGCGCGCACGTCGCTGATGGCGATCCCCGGTCTGTTGCTCCTCACGGGGACGGTGCTCTACGTGATCGCCGCCGGCCGCGGGCAGCTCAGCCTCGTGTCGGTGCTCGGCGCGCTGTTCCCGGTCTTCACGGTCGGGCTGAGCGTCGCGTTCTTCGGCGAGCGGCCGTCGCGGCTGCAGACCGTCGGCGTCTTCGCCGCGCTGGCGGGCGTCGTGCTCATCGCTGCGTGACCACGAGCCCGCGCACGTCGCCGTCCTCGTCGCGGATGAGCTCCCCTTCGAGCCCGAGCTGCTCGGGCTGACCGGCTCCGAGTTCGAGCACCAGCGTCGCGCCCGCGCTCTTCGCCATGATGTCGCGGACGACTTCGAGCCCGTCCGCGCCGCCGTCGTAGGCGAGCGTCGACTCGAAGGCGAGCGTGTCGCGATGCAGCAGCCGCAGCTCGTCCGTCGGCACGTACGGTGCCACCGCCACCACCAGGTCCGCTGAAACAAGCGGGCAGGCCGCTTGGTTCAGGGCGGCGACTCCGTTGGCCTGGGCGCAGGCGACGGCGAGTGGGTCAATGTCGTAGGCGTGCACGGTGGCGCTGGGGTGGCGGGCCTGGAGGACGGCGGCGATGGCGCCGCAACCGCAGCAGGCGTCGACGGCGACGCCGTCGGGCGGGAGGAGCTCGGCGGCGCGCTCGGCGATCAGCTCGGACTGCGGGCGGGGGACGTAGACGCCGGGGTGGACGATCAGGTCAAGGCCGCAGAAGCGCGTCGTGCCCGTGATCCAGGCGAGTGGCTCGCCGGTCAGCCGGCGGGCGAGCAGATGTTCGAGGTCTCCCCCCGCGGCCTCGAGCTCCGCCGCCTCCTCGTCGGGCGCGACGAAGCCGGCGCTAGCGAGCCGGTCCCTTGTATTCATCGGCGTAGCACGGCTTGCCGCCACAGACGTCGACGACCTTGCCGCCCGGCCGCAGGAAGAACGACTTCATCTTCATCGACAGCGGCGACCGGCGCGGATGCTCATGCGGATCCTGGCCCTCGCGCGGCGGGACCTCGGTGAGCGGCGGAACGGGCGAGCCCGAGTCCCACAGCACGATGCCCGAGCCCGCGTAGCTGCGCCCGCGGATCACGCCCAGGCCGAAGAGCGGCTGCTTGTCGCTGTCGCGGCCAGGGTCCGCCCACGGCGTCAGGGCCCGCGCGCCGATCGTGCGCGCCGCGACCTTCGCCGAGTAGGTCGTCACCTGGTGGTCGCCGAGCGCCGGGTGCAGCAGGACCTCATGGGGCGGCGTGTTCGGCAGCGGGTCGCGCGTGATGTGTTGCGCGTAGCCGTTGGTCTCGGCGCGGTCCCACTGCATCTGCAGCAGCTGGAGCAGGACCGGCCGCTCGAGCTCGTCCGGATAGGAGTTGTAGAGAATGCTGGCGTAGCTGTCGAAGTCGACGGAGCGGCGCAGGAGCGTGGAGTAGTTCATCCCCGGGACGCCGAGCACACCGCGGTCGTTGTCCACCGCGAACGCCATCAGTGCGCCGCCGATGATGCCGCCCTGGCTGTTGCCGTCGTAGTACAGGCGCCGCTGGTTGATGACGGACTTGCCGTCGACCTGGAAGGCGGGGTTCTGACTCAGGCCGTCCGGATGGATCATCAGCCGTCCGAGCAGCAGGAAGTTGAGCATGCCCTGCTGGACGCGATCGGCGAGCCTCGGGAAGTTCGAGATCTCGAGCAGGATGCCGCCGACCGTCGGGATGTCGCAGTTCGGGACGAGCAGCGGGTCCTCGGGATTGGGAACGGGGATGTCCGGCACGTCGGCGCACGCCATCCCGATCCAGTCCGCCGCGCAGAACACGAAGCCGTACTCCTGCGAGAGCGTCTTGAGCTGGCCCTGGTTGACCTCGCCGCGGCTGCCGAGCAGGCCGTGGCCGTAGATGCCGGGACGCAGCGGCGCGCCGTCGAGCGCGACCCGCGGGATGTTGCAGGTGAAGCGCACCGTCGCCGTTCCGTTGGCCTCAGGGAGACCGCCGGGGCCGTTGGTGAAGACGCCGCCCGAGATACAGCCCGGCGTGGTCAGGTAGCACGGCACCTCGAGATGCCCGTCGATCCGGCGCAGGATCTCCCCCTCGGCTCCGTCGGGGTTCTCGACCACCTCGTCGATCACGTACGCCGGCGCGTTCCCCTCGACCTTCATGTCGGCGAGGTTCGTGTCACCCAGCTTGCCGAACGCGTCGTCGCGGATGTGCAGCATCCGCTCGGTCAGGTTGCGCTCGCTGGCGATGGTGAAGTCCCAGGCGAGGAAGAGGTTGCCGCGGCGGACCCCGGCGCGCGCCAGCGCGAGGAAGTCCGCCTCCGCCTGCTTGCGACGACCCTCGAGGTGCTCGTCCGTGGTGATGACGCCGTCGCGCAATGCGGCGAAGGCGGCGGACGGCTGCGCGCCCATGCGGCGCAGTCCGACCACGTAGTGATGGCCTTCGAGGAAGTTGCGCGCCGGCCGCACGATCAGGTTGCGGTCCGCCGGGTCCTCGGGGTTCGCGTCGAGCTCGGTCCAGACCGGGTGTCGGCGCCCGGTGGCCGTGTCGATCACGACGACGGGCTGGCGCTTGTCGAACGAGCGGGCGAGATCGTTGATCGGGACGGCGCCCGTCTTCTTCAGCGCCTCCTGCGTGTCGAGGCCCGGGACGCGCGTGATCAGCGCGGAGCCCGGGCTGAAGCCGTCGTTGCGGTTGAGCTCCGCGGGATCGGCCTGGATGCCTGCGCGGTTGGTGGGCATCGCCGCCCTCGGTATGTCGATGCGACGCCCCGTGTCCGTGCCGGCCTGGGGCTTCGTGAAGCGGTTGCTCGGGAACGGCTGCAGGCAGTGCGCCGGATCGAGCTGGTCGCAGTTGGTGCCGTCGGGGAGCTCGACGTCGCCCGGCGCGGGCGGGGAGCATTCGAAGGCGTGCGAGCCGCGGCCGGCCGGCGTCGCCGCGCGGCGCGGACCGCGATCGCGGAAGGCGCGCACGACGAGCGTCGACCCCGGGCACGCCGCGCGGCCCGCCCGATGGAAGCGCAGGACGACGCTCCTGGAGCGCTTCACGCTGACCGGCTCGGTGAGCGGGCTGACCAGCCGTACGGCCGTCTTGGTCTTCACCTTCACCGGGACGCCGCGCTTGGTGGGCGTGCCGACCTTCAGGTTCGCCGCCTGCGCGGGCGCGACGGCGAGCAGTGCGATGAGAATGACTAACCGGCGCAATCTTCAGCCCCCACAGTCTGCGCAGCATCGTCGACCTCGACGCGCAGCTGCGGCAGTTCGTTGACGAGTTCCGTGCGTTTGGTGTCGTCCTCCTCGGCGGCCGCAGCCGCGAGGTCGTCAAGCAGCGTGATCGACTTCTCGGTCGCCACGGTCAGTGCCTCGTAGTCGGCCCGCACGTCATCGGCCGGTTCGAGCCCCTTCAACTCCTCCTGCTGCTCGCGGGCGAGATCCGCCGCCCTGGAGAAGTACTCCTCGGCCGTCTGAGCGTCGGCGAGATCGGGCCGGCCGAGCTCGCGACCCTGCTGGGCGTACTGGTTGCAGATCGCGCTCGCCTGCTCGGCCAGCTCTGTCCGATCGAGTCCATCGTCGCCCCCGCAACCGGCCAGGACGGCCGTGAGAATCGCCGCAGCGAACCATCTCATCGACGGAAAGGTACGGTGCGATCCATGACAGGACCCCCGGACCTCCACCAGACACGGATGGAGTCGGCGGCCGAGCCGCCGTTCCACGAGGAGCTCGAGGCGGTCTGGGGAGCCGAGTGGGGCGCGTCCGACGAGGTCGGCAAGTTGCGCAAGGTGCTCGTCCGCCGGCCGGGCGACGAGCTCTCCGTGGTGCGCGTGGACGCGTGGGACGAGGAGGCGCAGGCCCTCGTCGACCCCGACGGCCGCTGGTACTGGACCGACCGCACCCCGCCCAACCTTCCCCTCGTCCGCTCGCAGCACGAGGGCCTGGTCGCGCGCCTCGAGGCCGAGGGTGTCGACGTCGTCGTCGCCGAGCCGCTGGGCGAGGGCTTCGTCAAGGCGATCTACACACGCGACCCGCTCGTGACCATCCCCGGCGGCGCGGTGATCGGCCGCATGGCGGTGCGGGCCCGACGTGGAGAAGAGGCCGCGATCACGCGCGAGGTCGCCGCCGCCGGTCTGCCGATCCTGTCGACACTGACGGGGACGGCAACGCTCGAGGGCGGGTCGTTCGTGAAACTGCGCCCAGGCCTCGCCGCGTTCGGCACCTCGATCCGCTGCAACGCCGAGGGCGCCCGCCAGCTGCGCGATGTGCTCGCCCGGATCGGCTGGGAGCTGATCGTCGTCCCCCTGCCCGGCTACACGATCCACATCGACCTGCACCTCGCGATGGTCGACGTCGACCGCGCGCTGGTGAACGCACCCGGCCTGCCCTTTGACTTCCTCGAACGGCTGCGCGCGGAGGGCATCGAGACGCTGCACGCCGAGCCCGGCGAGGAGTGGGGGCTGAACGCGCTGTGCCTGGAGCCCGGCCGCGTGCTGATGGCGGAGGGGTCGCCGCGTTCGGCCGACATGCTCGGCCGCGCCGGCATCGACGTCGTCACGGTCCCCTACGACGAGATCCAGAAGAACGGCGGCGGCGTGCACTGTTCCACCATGGAGCTCGTGCGCGAGCCGGCGTCGTGAACGCGGCCGCGGTCGTCGCCCGTCTGCGCGAGCTCGACGCGCGCAGCGGCGGACGGCGCGTGGCCTGGGGACCGGTGTGGCGGGAGGAGCGCGAGCGCTTCGTGGCCTGGCTGCGAGAGGAGGCGCCGGGCGTCGACATCGCCTTCGACCCGGCCGGCAACCTGTGGGCGCGACGAGCCGGTGAGTCGCCCGAGACGGTGATCGTGGGGTCGCACATCGACTGCGTGCCCGACGGCGGCTGGCTCGACGGCTGCCTCGGCCTCTTCGCAGCCGCGGAGGTGCTGCGCGCCACGGAGACCCCGCGACGCTCGCTCGCCCTGGTCGACTGGGCCGACGAAGAGGGCTCGCGGTTCGGGCACTCGCTGCTCGGCTCCTCGGCCGCCGCCGGGCTGCTGGACACCGCCGCGGCCGCCGGGCTGCGGGATGCCGAAGGCGTCTCGCTGCCCGACGCGCTCGAGGCCAACGGCATCCTGCTGTCGGAGATGCCCAACGCGTCGGCGCAACTCGACGGCGCCGTCGCCTACGCGGAACTGCACATCGAGCAGGGCCCGGTACTCGACGACGCGGGCATTCCTGCCGCCGCGGTCGACGGGTGTCTCGGCGTGCGCCGCACGGAGATCGTCTTCAACGGTCGGGCCGGCCATGCGGGCGCGACGCCGATGGACCGTCGCGACGACCCGCTGCTGGCCGCGGCCGCGTTCGTGCCGGCCATCCGCGAGGCGGCCGTCGCCACCGGCGGGCTGGCGACGATCGGCGCGCTGCGCACCGAGCCGGGGACGCCGACGGCGATCGCCGAGCGCGTCCGCCTCACCCTCGACCTGCGCCACCGCGACCTCGCCGCGCTGGAGGCGCTCGACGGCATCGCCCGCGAGGCGCGCGAAGGGGGCGCAGGTGCGAGAGGTCTGGTCGATCGACCCGATCGCGTTCGACCCCGCGATGGTGGCGCGCGCCGCCGAGCTGACGGGCGGGCCGACGCTCACCTCCGGGCCGCTGCACGATGCGGCAGCGGTCGCGCGGGCCGGCATCCCGACGGTGATGGTCTTCGCGCGTACGCGCGGCGGCATCTCGCACTCCCGCGAGGAGGACGCCGACGAGGCGGACCTGATCGCCTCGATCGACGCCTACGCGGCGCTGGTCTCAGAGCTCGTCGAGTAGCGCGGCCTGCGCCGGGTTGATCCGACGGCGGGCCTCGTCGAGGTCGAACCACTCCGCGCGGTCGACCTCGGGGTAGGTGCGGCCATGCAGCTCAAAGGTGTTGGACACGATGGCGTCGGCGTCGAGGTCACCAGTTGCCTTGAAGGCGACGACGCGCTTGCCGCCCTTCTGCTTGACCTCGCCGAGCGGGGTGAGGTCGGCGGCGTCGATCGTCGTCCCTGTCTCCTCGCCGAACTCGATCGCGGCGCGCTCACGCGGATCCTCGTCGCCCTCGATCTCGCCCTTGGGGATCGACCACGCGCCTTCGTCCTTGCGAGCGAAGAACGGCCCGCCAGGATGGACGAGCAGGACCTCGCCGGACGGTCGCTGCATGAGCACTCCGGCGCTGACCTTCGGCATATCCTGAAGCTATGCGACACGGCGGTCGGGTCAAGACGATGCCCGACGCTCGGCGTGAGTTCCTCACCGAGCGCTCCCCGCGCATCCTGTTCGCCGGCGTGGCGATCGGCCTCGTCGTCCGGCTGCTGGTCGGGGAGTTCAGCTGGCGCGACCTCGTCGCCGCCGCGGCGATGGTCCCTGTGTACGCGCTGGGCGAGTGGGCCATTCACGTCCACCTCCTCCACCTGCGGCCGTTCCGCTGGCGCGGGCGTGAGGTCGAGCTGATCACCGCAAAGGGCCATCGCCAGCACCACGAGGATCCGAACAACCTCAACCTGATCGTGCTGGGCGTCGTCGAATCACTCGTGCTCTACCTGGTCATGGTGCCGCTGGTGGTGCTCGCCGGGTGTGCGCTGATCGGATTGCTCTTCGGGGCGGTGCCGCTACCGGCCGCGCTGTCGGCAGGACTGACCGCCTACGTGCTGATCCTCGCCTACGAGTGGGTGCACTTCCTGATCCACACGGGCGTGCGGCCGCGGTCGCGCTACTACCGGGCGATCTGGCGCGGGCACCGGCTGCACCACTTCAAGAACGAGCGGTATTGGCACGGGATCACCAACACGCTCAGCGACCGGGTGCTGGGGACGGCGCCGGATCAGAAGTCGGTCCCACGGTCACCGACGGCGCGGACGCTGCGCCCCTGACCGGCGTGACGAGCGCGATCGCGGAGGTCAGATAGACGGCGTCGGCCGCGGCGAGCCGGTCGAGGTCGATCGGCTCCTCGGCGGCTCCGACGAGGCCGATGACGTGCGCGCGGGTGATGCCGGGCAGCAGGCGGCCGTCGGCGGGCGGGGTGACGTGGCGGCCGGCTTCCACGATGAAGAGGTTGGCCCAAGCCCCCTCGAGGACGTGGCCGTCGGCGTCGACGATCAGCGCGTCCGTGGGGACGCGGCGGTCGGCCCATTTGCGGTCGCCGAGGCCGCCGGGAATGAGGACGGGGCGGAGTTCGGGGGTGGGTCGTTTCACGGCGGGCTCGACCGTGACCTCTCCCGACACCAGTCGCACTCGCCATCTCCCGGGTCCGGCTTCGTTCGCCGCCGCTTCGAGTTCAGCTCGGGCGGTGTCGTCGCCGAGACGTTGCAGATGGCTGGTAAGGGAGGGGATGTCGCCGTCTATTGCCAGCATCGTCTCGAGCAGGCCGAGGCGGGGGTCGGGCCGGGGGATCTCGAGGAGTGGCGGCAGCTTCGCGCGGCGCCAGACGGTCGGATCCGGCGTGGTCGCCTGGAGTGCGTCGAGCACCGGCCTCCCCTTCCTCAATGCCTCCTCCAGCTCCGCTTCCGGCTCTGACTGGGCGACGATGCCTCCGCCCACGCCGAGCCAGGCGCCGCCGTTCGGCGCGACTTCGAGAGTGCGGATCGCGACGTTGAGCTCGAGCCCGGCGAGTGGGCTGAGGTAGCCGATCGCGCCGGTGTAGACCTCGCGGCCGGTCGCCTCGAGCGTGGCGATCGTCTTCATCGCCTGCACCTTGGGCGCGCCGGTGACGCTGCCGGGCGGGAAGGCGGCGCGGACGACGTCCTCGTCGCCGGCGTCGGTTACGGCCTCGACGCGGCTGACCATGTGGAAGAGGCCGGGGTGTTCGACGATCTCGGGCGCGTTCGCGCGGACGGTGCCGTAGCGGGCGACGCGGCCCAGGTCGTTGCGCACGAGGTCGACGATCATCACGTGCTCGGCGTGGTCTTTGGCTGAGCTCTCCAGGTCCGCTCGGTTGGTGGCCGTTCCCTTGATGGGGTCGGAGTGCGCTCGCTCGCCGTTCCTTCGGAGGAAGAGCTCTGGCGAGAAGGACAGGATGGAGCCGTTGCGGGTCTGGAAGAAGGCGCTGTAGGGCGGGGCGTGGTGTTCCGTGGCGTCCGCGAAGGCGTCGAGGGGGTCGCCTTCGAGGTTTCCCTCCAGGCGGAGGGTGAGGTTCGCCTGGAAGAGCTCGCCCTCGGCGATGCGGCGGACGCAGTCCTCGACGGCCCAGCGGTGGCCGTCGAAGCCGGGGGCTCTCGGCGCCATGCCGTCGAGGTGCCACGGGCGCCGCTCAGCCTGGCCCGGTGGCAGGATCGGCTCCCTCTCCTTCAGTGACTCGAACCACCACGCGCCGTCGGCGTCCATCCGCCAGATGTGGTCGTAGAAGGCGACGTCTTGCTCAGGCCCGGGATGCGGCCGCGGGGGCTGCGGCGGCAGGTTCTCGATCGTCGCGCCCAGCCCGTACGCCAGCCACCCGAACCACCCTCCCCCCACAGTCGCTTGCGAGTTGTGCATCTCCTGGATGCACAATTCGCAGGTGGTGGGGTTGGCGCCGAGGATGGCGCCGCCGCCGGCCCAGTCGCCGAGCAGGAGGAAGGGGCGCTCGGTGCCTCGGAGCATGCGCAGGACGTCCTGGGGCGTCGCGTCGAGCTCTATGCGCTGCCTCACGTAGCGAGCGTACGTGCTGGGTAGCCCTAGGTCATGACTGACGAAAGAACAACAGGCGGACTGGCCGGCAAGGTTGCCGGACGGGTCAAATCCGCCGTGGGATCACTGACCGACAACGACGATCTGTCGCGCGAGGGCCGGCTGCAGGAGGCGTCCTCGGACGCCGAGCTCGAGGCTCGCGAGTCTCAGGTGGAGGCTCGGCAACGCGAGGAAGAGGCGCAGACCGAGCAGGAGAAGGCCCGCGTCGAGGCCGAGCGTCGCGAGCTCGACAACGAGATCGCCGCGCAGGAGCGCGAGCAGGCCGCCGAAGAGGACCGCCGCAAGGCGGAAGCCGTCGGCGCCCAGCAGGAGCAGCAGGTCGCCGAGCAGGCAGCCGAGCTGCGCCGGCGCGACGAAGCCGAGGCCCAGCGCCTCGAAGCACAGGCCGACCGACTGGAGCGGGAAGAATCATGAGCGTCACTGATCTGGCACGCGGATACGTCAAGCTCGTCACCTGGCCGGTCCGGCAGGCGGCGCAGCTCGTCGGCCTCAACCGCAGCGCGTCCGACGTGCTGCGCGAAGAGGCCGAGCAGAAGCGCGAGGCTGCTGCTGAGCGCGAGCAGGAGCAGCGCACCAGGGCCAAGGCCCAGCGCGAGCGCACGGAGGGGAAGGCGGCCAAGGCCGCTGCCCGCCGCAAGCAGGACGCCGCTCAGGCGAAGGCCAAGGCAGACGAGGCCAACCGCCGCAAGGAGCAGCGCGAG
Source organism: uncultured Solirubrobacteraceae bacterium (assembly GCA_963759945.1). Classification (GTDB taxonomy): domain Bacteria; phylum Actinomycetota; class Thermoleophilia; order Solirubrobacterales; family Solirubrobacteraceae; genus DATLGB01. The sequence continues at coordinate 110,579 of CAVXBH010000013.1, forward strand.
CGCCGCGAGGTGCTCGCCACCAAGGAAGAGGCGCTCGAGGAGCGCACGGAGGCGCAGACCGAGCGTGACGAGGCCGAGCGCCTCGCCGGCGCGGCTGCCCGCGCCAAGGAAGCGCGTAAGAGCGACTAGACGCGTGCCGCGAGCGCCGGCCAGTCGGCGGTGACGCCGAGGCGGGCGAGCGTGGCGGAGAGCTGACCGAGCATCCGCGCGGCATGGACGTCGCGCGGATCCGGTGTCACGCCGCCGGCGAGCGCCAGGAAGTCGCTGATGCGCTCCTGGGCACGAAGGGTGACGTCGTGGAGCGCAGCGGCGTCGAGCAGCGTCGGGCCCTCGACGAACGGTCCGAGCACCTCGCGCAGCAGGCCGTGCGCCGTGCGCGCGGCATCCGCGTCGATCAGCTCGAGCTCCTCGGTCGCTGCGACGAACGCGTCGGCGTCCGGGTCGCTGAGCGCGTGGAACGCGGCGAGGAACGGGGCCAGCCGGTCGCGGTCGTGCCCGCGGGCGAGGCCGGTGCCGAGCAGGCCGAGATCGCCGTCAGCAAGGAAGATCAGGTGCGACGGCCGTGGGTCGGTGAGCACGAGCCCGCCGTCGCGCCACGCGACGATGTGGGCGGCGATCAGAAGCTCCGCCGTGCGCTCGGCGTCCAGCGGCTCCGCCTCGCCCTCGAGCAGAGCAGTGACCAGCTTGCCGGGCTCGCACTCGTCGAGGAAGACCTCGGGAATGACGACGCCGTCAAGCCGCCGCAGCGCCCGGCGGACGCGCTGCTGCTGCTCACCCTCGTGCTCGAGGTCGAGCTCGTCCATCACCGTCTCGCGCACCTCGCGCATCACGCCGGCCACGTCCAGCGAAGGAAAGAGACTGCGTAGCGGCACGGCGACCGTATCGAGCAAGGCGAGCTCGGACCGGATCTGCGCAGCCACGCCGGGCCGCGCGATCTTCACGGCCACGGGCTCGCCGTCGAGTTTCTCCACGTGTACCTGCGCCGTGGGCGTCACCGCGATCGGGTTCTTCTGCTTGCCGAACGGCTCGACGACTGCCGCCCAGGCGCCGTCGAGCTCGGCGCGCACCTGGGCGCGGATCGCCTCCGGCACCGCGTCATCGTCGACGAGCGGCGCCATACGGGCCAGCCCGACCCGTCCGCTGGCCGTCCGCCGCGCAAGCGAGAGGCCGATGTCCAGCACCGACGCCAGGGCGGGTGGGAGCTTCGCCACCCGTTAGCTCGTGGCAGCCGCGCGGGCCTTGCGGGAAGCCCGCACGCGGTCGGTCTGGCTCAGGTGGACCTTGCGCAGACGGACCGACTGCGGCGTGACCTCGACGCACTCGTCCTCGCGCAGGAACTCGAGCGCCTGGTCGAGCGACAGCTTCTTGGCCGGCACCAGCCGCACGAGCACATCGGAGGTGGACGAGCGCATGTTGGTGAGGTGCTTCTCGCGGACCGCGTTCACGTCGAGGTCGTCGGCGCGGGCGTTCTCGCCCACGATCATGCCCTCGTAGACGGGATCGCCCGGCTCGACGAACAGCGTGCCGCGCTCCTGCATCTGGCTGCAGGCGAAGCCGGTCACCGCGCCGGAGCGGTCCGACACGAGGGACCCGGACGGGCGCGTCGTCAGCTCACCGTGCCAGGGCTCGTAGCCCTCGAAGACGGAGTGGGCGATGCCGGTGCCGCGCGTATCGGTGAGGAACTCCGTGCGGAAGCCGATGAGGCCGCGCGCGGGGACGAGGTAGTCCATCCGGACCCAGCCGGTGCCGTGGTTGACCATGGCCTCCATCCGCCCCTTGCGCAGGGCGAGCAGCTGGGTGACGACGCCGACGAACTCCTCGGGCACGTCGATGGCCATCCGCTCGATCGGCTCATGCACGTGTCCGTCGATCTCGCGGGTGACGACCTGCGGCTGGCCGACGGTGAGCTCGAAGCCCTCGCGGCGCATGATCTCGACGAGCACGGCGAGCTGCAGCTCGCCGCGGCCCTGGACCTCCCACGCGTCGGGGCGCTCGGTGGGACCGACGCGCAGCGAGACATTGCCGACCATCTCGGCCTCGAGGCGTTGCTTGACCTGGCGGGCGGTGAGCTTGTCGCCCTCCTTGCCGGCCATGGGTGACGTGTTGATGCCCATGACGACGGCCAGCGAGGGCTCGTCGACGTGGATGACCGGCAGCGCGCGCGGGTCGTCGAGATCGGCGAGCGTCTCGCCGATGGTGACCTCTTCGAGGCCGGCGAGGGCGACGATCTCGCCTGGGCCCGCTTCGTCGGTGGCGACGCGGTCGAGCGCATCGGTGACGTAGAGCTCGGCGACCTTCGCGCGGGTCACCGTCTCGCCGTCCGCGCGGCACCAGGCGATGTCCTGACCCTTGCGGATCGTCCCGTGACGGACGCGGCAGATCGCCAGCCGGCCCAGGTAGGGCGATGCGTCGAGGTTGGTGACGTAGGCCTGCAGCGGATGCTCGTCGTCGTACTCGGGTGCGGGCACGTGCTGAACCAGCAGGTCCAGCAGCGGCCGCAGGTCCTCGCCGACCGCGCCCTGCTCGAGCGAGGCCCAGCCGGCCTTGGCGTTCGTGTAGACGATGGGGAAGTCGAGCTGCGAGTCCTCGGCGTCGAGGTCGAGGAACAGGTTCTCGACGTCGTGCACGACCTCGGCGATGCGCGCGTCGGGCCGGTCGACCTTGTTGACGACGAGGATCACGGGCAGCTTCGACTCGAGCGCCTTGCGCAGGACGAAGCGCGTCTGCGGCAGCGGCCCCTCCGACGAGTCGACGAGCAGCAGCACGCCGTCCACCATCGTCAGCGCGCGCTCCACCTCGCCGCCGAAGTCGGCGTGACCGGGCGTGTCGACGATGTTGAGCTTCACGTCGCCGTAGCGGACCGCCGTGTTCTTGGCGAGGATCGTGATGCCCTTCTCGCGCTCGAGATCCATCGAGTCCATCACGCGCTCGTTGACGTCCTGATTGGCGCGGAACGCGCCGTTCTGCCAGAGCATGGCGTCGACCAGCGTCGTCTTGCCGTGGTCGACGTGGGCGACGATTGCCACGTTGCGGATGTCCTTGCGGCGCGTAAGCACGACCAGCGAGCCTAGGTGTCGTCCTCCA
>CAVXBH010000014.1:0-156924 GCA_963759945.1 uncultured Solirubrobacteraceae bacterium
AGCGCGCGCGGTGCTGCTTGGCCAGGCCGAGGGTGTGGTGCGTCCCGTAGGACCCGACCTTCATCGTGTGCAGCGGCAGGCGCAGGTAGTCGATCGGCGACGCCGGCGACGCGAGGTGATAGACGAAGTCGACGGGCTCATCGACGAAATACGGCTCGATGATGTCCAGGTTGAGGTGCTGGAACTCCGGCACCCGGATGTGCGCGATGTTCGCCAGCGACCCCGTTTCCAGGTTGTCGACGCAGATCACGCGGTGGCCGCGGCGCAGGAGCTCGTCGCACAGATGCGAGCCCAGGAACCCGGCCCCGCCGGTCACAAGACAGGTGGCCATCGCCCGCGGACGTTAACGCGCGTGAAGGTCGTTACCTGGCGCGCGCGAGTGCGTAGTCCTGCTTGGTCACGTCGAGAAGCACGTAGATACGCTTGGATTCACGCGTGGCCTTGCCCATTTTCTCGAGCCGCTTGCACGTGACGGGGCAGCGCTTGCAGCGCGGCTTGTCCTTGCAGCACTTCTTCTTCGTCTTGACCATTCCCGACGCCACTCGGGCGAATGTTAGGGTGTCCTAATGGCTGCTGCCGCATTTGTCGCGAAACTCAACGAGCAGATCGGCAATGAGTTCGCCGCCCACCAGCAGTACGTGGCCTGCGCCGTGTATTACGACGGGAACACGCTGCCCCTGCTCGCCGGCTTCTTCTACCGCCAGGCGATGGAGGAGCGCGACCACGCGATGATGATGGTGCGCTACCTGATCGATACGGACGAGACCGTCAGCATCCCCGGCGTGGCGGCTCCCGAGACGGCCTTCGCCGACGTGGTGGCTCCGATCGCGCTGGCCCTCGCCCAGGAGAAGCGCGTGACGGAGCAGATCAACGCGCTCGCCGCCGTCGCCCGTTCGGAGAACGACTACTCCAGCGAGCAGTTCATGCAGTGGTTCATCAAGGAGCAGGTCGAGGAGGTCGCGACGATGAGCGACCTGCTGCGCGTCGCGGAGCGCCTCCGCGACGACGTCGACGACATCGAGGACTACGTCGCGCGTGAGCAGACGGCAGAAGAAGGCGACCCCACCGCGCCGCGCGCGGCGGGCGCCGAAGCCTGATTCTCTAGCCTCGCGCTCATGACCAAGACCTTCCGGCGCGCGGGCGCCGTCCTGGCCGTCGCTGCGGCCGGCATCGTGGCGGGCGTCGCCGGCGCACACGACGTCTTCCCCACCGAGGGCAAGACCACCCTCACCGTCTCCAAGGCCGCTGCGGACGGGTTCGTCGCAGCCGGCATCTCCGCGCAGATCCCCGCATCGTTCCCGATCCAGTCGGGCAGCAAGTTCTCCTTCCACGAGATCGACGACCCGGACGCGGGCGGCGCGCTGCTGCACGACGGTGCCATCACGCTCACCAAGGGCTCCACGGTGGTCTCGCTGGAGGACCCGACGGTCACGGTCAACGGCGGCGACCACCCGACCGGCTCGTTGTCGGTGCTCGTCGGCGGCGGCCGCGCGACCATCGCCACGCTCGACCTCTCCGCCTACGCGCCCTCGGAGGACAACCCCGGCTTCTCCGGCGCCGAGGCGCTGCTGACCAACGAGGCCGCCGGCCTGCTCAACCAGACCTTCGGAACCGACGTCTTCGCCGGCGGGCTCTCGCTCGGCACGCTCGCCTCGACGGACGTCGCCCAGCGCGTGCGCTTCACCAGCAGGGGCCGGACGCTCGCGACGCTGTCGCAGAAGACGTTCCGGCTACTGGCCAAGGCCGACGTCCCCGTGCGTGCCACGGGCGCCGCCAGGCCGCAGTTCTCCCGCTCCGTCGCGTTCCCCGTGTCCGGCGGCCGCGCCGACATCGTCACCCTCAAGGGCGCCGTGAAGCATCGCGGCGGACTGAAGTTCGGGTTCTACCGGACGGGCAATTACAAGCTCGCCTATGACGAGAGCCGCGGATTCGTCATCAAGTCCGGTCTGCAGAAGGGTCTGACGCTCTTCACCGTCCAGTTCGGCAATAAGACGACGTTCGCCACCGAGGACGCGCTGAAGATCGGCAGCGGCGACCTGTTCTTCTCGATCGAGGCGGCGCGCGACCTGGCACCGACCCTCGGCCTCAAGCCGGCCGCGTTGTCGCGCACCAAGATCGGCACGATCGACGTGAGCGCGCCGTACGTCGATCTGGTCCGATGAGGATCGCCGGAGTGGCGGTGGCGGCAGCGCTGCTCGCCGCCGCCCCGGCCGTCGCGCACACGGAGGTCGTCAAGCGCACGCCCGGGCCGGGCAAGACGCTCGACCGCGGCCCCAAGAAGGTGACGGTCAAATTCTCCCAGCAGATCCGCTCGGGCGGCTCGATCACCGTCTCGCGCGGCGGTGCCGTGGTGCTGCGCGGCGGCAACGACCCCAGGGACGTCACCCGCTTGAGGGCGCGCAGCACGAAGAGCCGTCTGCCCGAGGGCAGCTACACGGTCCGCTGGAGCGCCACGGCGCTCGACGGGCACGAGCAGGGCGGCGGCTGGACTTTTACGGTCGCGTGACGATGCGCGTGGGCTCGCCGCGGCCGTTGTAGGTCACGGTGAGCACCCGTGCGCGCTGCCTGATCGCCCGCTCGATGCGTGCGTAAGCGGCCCGGACGCGCTTGGCGTGCGGCCTTCCCGCCGCCTTCCAGTTCTCTCGCGCGAGGCGCAACTCGGCCGCCGCCGTCCCACTCAGAATCGAGAGCGCGACCTTGGGCGGGAGCTTCGCCGGCTCCGGATGGATCGGCCCGATCGCGTAGGTGGTCTCCTCGTCGACGATGTAGGCGCTCGGGTTCAGGGCGATGAACGTCGGGACGCCCCGCGGGCCGTAAGTCACACGGAAGGCGAACGCCTCGTCCGTGATCGCCGACTGGATGCGCGCGAACAGCTTCTCGACCGTGTCCACCGAGCGGATGTACTTGTGCGAGCGCACCGGCTTGCTCTTGCGCACATGGACCGCGTAGATGCGGGTGATCTGCGAGGGGCAGAAGCAGAGCGTCCGCACGCGGTAGCCGTAGTTGGCGAGCTTCTCGCGTTCCCACTGAGCCTTCGCCGCGTCGAGCGCAGCCTGCGCGGCGGGGTCGTAAGTGGCGGGCGTCAGGTTCGAGATCGTGAAGCCTCGCTCCTCGTCGGCGACGTTCGGATGCTGGTCGGCGTACACGGACACGGGGTGCCCGTCCGCGGCGTACTCCGCGTTCAACACGTACGCGTCGGCGTTGTTCTCGATGAAGTCGAAGATCGCCTCGACGGACAGTCCGTTCGGCTCGAACGGTTCCCCGCCGCGCACGTGCACGACCTTCGGCGCCGTCGTCGCGGGCGGGCAGAAGCACCCCACGCGTACGGTCACGTCGTAGTCACGCAGTCCGGTCTGGGCCCAGCGCGCCCGCGCGTCGGCGAGCGCCGCCAGGACCGCCTCGCCACGTCCGGCGGCGCGGATGGCGCCCACCGATGCAAAGAACGAGTCGGCGCGCACGTAGCGCGGCACGCCGCGCTCGCCGTACTGCACCTCGTAGTCGGCGACGCGATCCGCGATCGCCTTCTGGAGGCGGTCGAACAACTGCAGGACGGTCTGCTCGCCGACACCGCCGCGGACGCGGACGGGCTCGAACGGCCCCGGGTTCACCCACCAGTCGTAATCGCCGCCAAAGCCCTCTGCCGCCCACGTCCCGCGCGCTGCGTCGAGGGCGGCCTGCGCGCTGCCGTCCTCGATCTCGGGGTCGGCCGCCAGCGCCGGTGCAGTGACCGCCAGCGCGAGGACGCAGATCAGGAGCAGCCGGCGCACTACCGCTGCGGCTTGAGACGCCGCGCCGACAGGCCCAATTCCTCGTCGGCGATCATGAACGAATAGTCGATGTAGACGCTGCGGGGGAGGCCGCCGGGCCCGTAGGTGACTTCGAGCCGTTCGGCCTGCTCGTCGATCGCGTTCTGGATGACGTCGAAGATCCTCGGCACCGTCGCGTACTCCCGGATCTTCCTACCGCCGGAGATCGGCTTGCCGTCGCGCACCTGGACGTCACGCGGACGCGTGTACGCCGGCGGGCAGAAGCACGTGCGGGTGACCGTGAAGTCGTAGTCGTCGAGGTTGCGAGCGGCCCAGGCCTCACGGGCGGCATCGAGGTCGGCCTGGGGGTCGGCGGCCGCGGGCGCGGCGGGCACGAGCAGGGCGGCAAGGACGAGGATCGAGCGGATCATGCTGTGGATACGCTCTCACAATGGCGGATGTCACAGAAGAAAAGGCGCTCGACAACGAGGACGACCCCTCTGTCGCGCCGATCGTCGGCCCGGACGATCCGCGCCGGTTCACGGACTCGGGCATCGAGATCAAGCCGCTCTACACCGCCGAGGACATCGGCGACGGCGAACTGGGCGAGCCGGGAGAGTTCCCCTTCACGCGCGGGCCGCATCGCGAGATGTACCGCAAGCAGCTGTGGACGATGCGCCAGTACGCGGGGTACGCGTCGGCGAAGGAGTCGAACGAGCGCTACCACTACCTGCTCAAGCAGGGTGGAACCGGGCTCTCGATGGCGTTCGACCTGCCGACGCAGCTCGGCCTGGACTCCGACGACCAGCGTTGCCTCGGCGAGGTCGGGCGGACCGGCGTCGCCATCGACTCGATCGAGGACATGCGGATCGCCTTCGACGGCATCCCGCTCGACAAGATCTCCACGTCGATGACCATCAACGCGCCTGCCGCGTGCCTGATGCTGCTCTACGACATCGTCGCCGAGGAGCAGGGCGTTCCGTCGAAGGAGCTGCGCGGGACGACGCAGAACGACATCCTCAAGGAGTACATCGCCCGCGGGAACTACATCTACCCGCCCGGCCCGTCCATGCGGTTGACGACGGACCTCTTCGAGTACTGCAAGGAGCACATCCCGAAGTGGAACACGGTGTCCATCTCGGGCTACCACTTCCGCGAGAAGGGCTGCTCGGCCGTGCAGGAGGTCGCCTTCACGCTCTCCAACGGCATGGCCTACGTGCAGGCGGCGGTCGACGCCGGTCTCGACGTGGACGACTTCGCCCCGCGGCTGGCGTTCTTCTTCAACGGCCACAACAACGTCTTCCAGGAGGTCGCCAAGTTCCGCGCGGCCCGGCGCATGTGGGCACGCTTCATGAAGGAGCGGTTCGGGGCGGAGAACCCGAAGTCGCAGATGATCCGCTTCCACACGCAGACCGGCGGCGTGACGCTGACCGCGCAGCAGCCCGTCAACAACATCGTGCGCGTCGCGCTGCAGGCGTTTGCCGCGGTCAGCGGCGGCACGCAGTCACTGCATACCAACGGCTACGACGAGGCGCTCGCGCTGCCGTCGGAGCGTGCCGCGAAGATCGCGCTGCGCACCCAGCAGATCGTCGCCCATGAGTCGGGCGCCACCGACACGGTCGACCCGTTCGCCGGTTCCTACTTCGTGGAGGCACTCACCGACGAGATCGAAGCGCGTGCGATGAAGCTCATCGAACACATCGACGAGATGGGCGGCTCGGTCGAGGCGATCGGCTTCATCACCGCCGAGATCGACGAGTCCGCCTGGGGCTACCAGGAGCGCTACCGCATCAAGCAGGACATCGTCGTGGGCGTCAACAAGTACGAGGAGGACGACGTCGAGGTCGAGGAGACCCTGCGCGTCGACCCCGAGTCCGAGCGCGAGCAGGTCGAACGCCTGAAGAAGTTCAAGGCCAACCGCGACCAGGAGCTCGTCGACCAGCGCCTCGACGAGCTGCGCAAGGTCTGCGAGGGAACGGACAACCTGCTGCCGGCGATCCGCCAGGCGCTCAAGGACAACGCTTCCCTCGGCGAGGTCTGCCTCGCCATGAAGGACGTCTTCGGGGCCTACCAGCCCGTCAGCTGAGAGTCGCCGCGACCTCGTCCGGCGTCGCGTTGCGCGAGGCGAGCACGCACGTCTTCCCGTATGCGTACCAGGCGACGATGCTCACGTCACCGTCGCGCGCCAGCACCAGATCGCGGCCGGCTGCCCGGACGCGGCGGCCGTCCGGCAGATCGAGTGGATCCCCGTCGACGACGGTGTAGTGGATGCCGACGTCGCCACGTGTGTAGATCACCGTCTCCGCGCGGCGGCCGTCGATCTCGTCCGTGCGCGCGCCGATCGCCTTGAAGCCCGGCAGGTAGTCCGAGCCGACGGGAGCCGAGCGCTCAGGGCGGTCGAGCGCCACGTCGGCGACCGCGGCAACGCTGGGCGAGCCCGGCATCACGAGGACCACTGCGGTCACGGCAGCGGCAAGCGTCGCGCCGACGGCGGCGAGCGGACGCCGGGACGACTTGCGAGGCACGCGCAGGGGCGCGGGCGCCGACACCGTCTCGCTGAGCGCGCGGATGCGGGCGCCGATCTCGTCGGTCATCGCGTCACCGCCCCGGCGTTCAGGAGCTCGGCGACCGAGCGCCGCGCGCGATGCAGCCGCGTGGTCAAGGTCGCCTCCTTGACGCCGAGCATCGCGGCGGCCTCGGCATAGCTGAGGCCGACGACGTCAACCGCGACGAGCGCCACCCGCCGGTCGTGCTCGAGGCCCGCGATGGCGGCGAAGAGCTCACGCACCTCGTAGGCGTCGTCGGGTCCGCGGTGGTCGGTCTGGGCATCGGTGAGTGCGACCTCGTCAGGGCGCCGTCGGCGACGCCGGAACCGAGTCGTGTGCTGGTTGTTGAGCGCCCGCAGCAGGTATGAGCGGTCGCTCGTCCCGCGCACGAACCTTGGTCGGGCAAGAACGCTGGCGCAGGTGTCCTGCACCAGGTCCTCGGCCTCGTGACGGTCGCCGGTCAGTGCCCAGGCGGCGCGATACAGCGCGTCGATGTGCTCCTCCAACGCGCTGGCCTTGAGCCGCCGGGTCACATGATCGAGCCTACGCTCAGCCGACGGTCAGCGTCCCCTCCATGCCCTCGGCGCGATGGTCGCCGACCGGGCAGAAGTAGGTGTACTCGCCCGGATCGAGATCAGCCGTGACGGTGCTGGTCCCGCCCGCCTGGACCACCTCGCCGGACTCGCTGACGCCGTCACCCTCCAGCGAGACGCCGTGCGGCGCCTTCGTGCCGTCGGGTGACTCCATCTCGATGGTGACCTCGCCGGAATCGGCTTCGAGCTCCGCGGGATTGAAGGCGTACTCCTCCTCCCCCGGCTCCTCGGCCGTGATCTCGAGGCTCACCTGCTCGGTGCCCTCGTTGGAGGGAGCGGGCTCCTCGTCGTCACCGCCGCAGGCTGCGAGCGTCAGGGCGGAGAGAAGGGCAATGCAAATGGCGCGTGTCTTCATGCTCATACAGACGCCACTGCCCGCTTATCCTTCCCGCCGATCGATACCTGTCAGCGCTCTCTCGAAACGCGCATCGCCGCCGCCAGGCCACCACCGAGATGATGCACGGCGTCGCCGAAGCGACACACGACCGGGCCGCCGAAGGGCTGCTTGTCGAGCACCTCGACCTCGTCCCCCGGGGCTATCCCGCGGTCCGACAGGTAGCGCAGCATCTCCGGGTCCGAGTCCGACACGCGGCAGAACCGCCCGCCCTCGCCTGAATCGAGCTCCTGCAGCGCGACCGTGTCCTGATCGGGCAGGCGCAGGTCGACCGTGGGGATCGGGTCCCCGTGCGGGTCGTGCGTCGGGTCGCCGAGCTTGGCGGCGATGCGGGCCTCGAGGTACTCCGACAGCACGTGCTCGAGGCGCTCGGCCTCGTCGTGCACGCGGTCCCACGGAACGCCGAGGTGCTCGTTGAGGTAGAGCTCGAGGAGGCGGTGGTGGCGGATGACCTCGAGCGCCAGCGCGCGGCCCTCCTCGGTCAGCGCGACGCCGCGGTAGGGCTCGACCTCGACGAGGCCGCGCTCGGCGAGCTTGCGGGTCATCGCCGACGCGGAGCCTGGCGTCACGCCGAGTCGTTCGGCCAACTCGGCGGTGCCGACGGCGCGGCCGTGGCGGTCAGCGATCGCGTGGATCGCCTTGCAGTAGTCCTCGGTCGCTTCGGACTCCCTCGTCACGCCGCCACCATCAGGCCGGTCGCGTACATGAGGGCGACGCCGGTGAGGATGCCGGCGATGCTCGCGGGTTGCAGGGCGCGACCCGTCTTGTCGCGCAGGACCGGCGCGATCTGGACGATCACCTGCACGATGGCGCCGAGGCCGAGGCCGAGCAGGAGGGTCGACAGCTCCGCGTTGGGCGCGGACGCGCCGACGACGGCGCCGAGGATCGCGGGGGCGCCGGCGATCGCGCCGAGGGCGACCAGCGGGAGCAGCTTGGTCTTGCCCTCCTTGGCGAGCGGCGCGACGATCGCGAGGCCCTCCGTCGTGTTGTGCAGCGCGAAGCCGAAGACCAGGAAGGCGCCGAGCGCGAGCTCGCCGATCGCGTAGGCCGAGCCGATCGCGAGCCCCTCCCCCAGGTTGTGCAGGCCGATGCCGATCGCCACCAGCAGCGACAGCTGGAACGCGCTGGCCGCGCCTTCGCGGCGGCCCTTCAGATAGCGGTCGACGGCGACGAGGCCGAGGTAGGAGACGGCGGCGCCGATGAACAGCAGCTCGATCCCGCCCAGCGCGCCGGAGCTCTCGGCCGCGAGCTCCTGGCCCTCGATGTAGGCGTCGACGGCGAGGAAGCCGAGCAGGCCGATCGTCAGCGCCATGAAGAAGCGGATCCAGCTCTCGCGCGCCTGCCGCAGGAACGGGAGGAAGAGCATGCCGAGCAGCACGGGCACCACGCCGACGTAGATGCCCAGCAGCGCCATCAGGCCGAAGAAGCTGCCGTCGGGTTCGGGGGTCTGCACCGCCGCGTCGATCGCGTGTTCGATCGTCACGCCGGTCTCCGTCACGAAGGTGACCAGGTAGGGCGAGCCCTCCTGCCACGGGAAGTCGAGGGTGAAGCGCTCCGTCCCCAGACGGCCGATGGTGTCGCCGGTGGCGCGGTAGTCGACGTAGGAGTCCGCCACGATGACCTGCGCCACCGTCACTGGATCCGGGCCCGGGTTGCGGACGGAGAGCTCGATCGTGCCCGGTTCGAGCTTCGTGCGCTCGACGGCGAGCTGCTCGACGGGCGGCCCGACGCGGTCGCCGAGCGTGTCCCCGCCGAGGGTGAGCAGCGCGACGAGGGCGCCGGCGATCAACACCAGCGGGACGAGCGCAAGCACCCACACCGGCGCGCGCTGGATGCGATCCGCCGCGCCGGCCTCGGCGCTCACTCGGACACCTCGAAGAAGCCCATCCAGCCGAGCTCGGCGAACTCGGTCTTGTGGGCGTGGAACATGAACTTCCCGGGGTACGGAAACCTCATTTCGAGGATGCCGCGCTGGCCCTGGACCTGCGCGATCGTGTCCGTGAACTCCGTCGGCTGCAGGCGCGTGCCCGTGGGGTAGTAGTCGAAGAAGTTCCCGTGGACGTGGAACGAGTTGATCGGGTCGTACTCGAGCATGTTGCCGAGGTAGATCCGCACCAGCTCGTTGCGCTTGACCTGCACGGGCTCGTCGGCGTAGTGGAAGGCGACGGTGTTGACGGCGTAGACCTGATTGCTCTCGCCGTCGAAGTTCGTGTTGAAGCCGTTCTGGATCATCACGAGCTCGTCGGCCGGCTCGCGGCCGTCCTTCGGGTCGACGATGAACGCGCCGTACATGCCGCGCGCGATGTGCTCGGCCAGCGGCCCCACGTGGCAGTGGTAGAGGTGCATGCCGAAGGGCTCGGCGTCGAACTCGTAGAGGACGGCCTCGCCCGGCGGGATCGCGCCGAGGCCCATGCCCGGGATGCCGTCCATGTCGGACGGGTGGATGCCGTGGAAGTGCATCGTGTGCGGGTGCTGGGACCCGTTGATGAACTTGATGCGCAGGCGCTCGCCCTCGCGGGCGCGCAGCGTCGGACCCGGGGATGCGGCCGTTGAAGGTCCACGCGGGGTAGCGCAGACCGGGGGCGATCTCGATCTCCTTGTCGGCCGCGACGATCTCCCACTCGCGCAGGACGCGCCCGTTCGGACAGACGCGTGGTCTTCCCCTCGTCGAAGTCCCGCAGGAGCTCCGTGGGATTGAAACCGTTCGCGGCGTGATCGACCCGCGAGCCCTTGCGGAACGTCGCGCCGTCGATGCCGCCGCCGTGCACATGGACCGTCTCGCCGCCGGTGTGCGTCGCGTGCTGCGCGGCCGTCCCGGCCGGGCGCAGACCGGCGGCGGCACCCGCCGCGGCGAGCGCGCCACCACCAAGAAGTTGGCGACGGTCGATCTTCATTGTTTGGCAAGACTAACAAATGATCGCCACTTCCAAAAAGGGACGGACCCTTTTTGGCAGTGTTAGGCTTACCTAACGATGCGGATCCGAACCTTTCTCTGTGCCGTGGTGACTGCCGTTGCGGTTGCCGGTTGTGGCGACGACGACGACGCTTCCTCCGGGACGACGGCGACGAAGGAGCCGGCTGCGGTGGAGACCGATCTGAGCGCGGTCAAGGACTTCCTCCTCGATCACACGGACCGGCTGAAGACCGAGGTCACCGCGATCCGCGAGGACGCCGAGGCCTACTACGAGCTCGCCGAGGCGGCCGACTTCGACTACGCCGCGCTGCTCGAGACCAAGCGCGACGAGGTCGCCGCGCTGATCAAGAGCGGCCAGGAGGGCTTCCGGCGCGCCAACCCCGCTTACGAGGAGATGGAGGGCGTCGTCGCCGGCGTCCCGACCCTTGCGGACTTCGACGTGATCATCGACGCCGGCAGCGATGGCTCCGACCCCGCCGGCGCCGTCCCGTTCGACATCGAGACGCCCGCCGGCAAGACGTTCGAGCAGCCCGGCAACTTCAACTTCCTGATCGAGACGTCGCTCTACGGCACGGAGCCGCAGTTCGCGGCGGAGGGCGTCGAGCCCGACCTCGACGGCGACGGCAAGGTCGAGTTCGGCGAGGCGCTGCCCGACGCCGACTTCCTCGTCGCCGCCGCCCGCGACTTCGAGACGCAGGCCAATGACCTCGACGCCGCGGCCAAGAACTACGAGCCGACGCTCCAGGACGCGATGACCGCGCTCGTCGTCATGACCCCGACGATGTCCGAGTACTTCGAGGCGTGGAAGAACTCGCGCTTCGTCGCGGGCGATCAGGCCACGGAGACCGCGTTCGTCGCCGCCTCGCGCCTGCAGGACATCGAGGACATCCTCTCCGGCCTCGTGCTGGTCTACGACAACGTCCGCCCGGCCATCGAGGACGTCGACATGCAGCAGGCGCAGCAGACCGAGACCTCGCTGAAGAGCCTGCGCGACTTCGCCGGAGACCTCCGCGAGGAAGAGGCCAAGGGCCGCTCCTTCGACGCGCAGGATGCCGACACGCTCGGCACCGAGGCGCAGAACCAGGCCGAGGCGATCGCGGGCCAGATCTCCCAGGCCGCCGGGCAGCTGAACCTCACGCTGGAGACATAGCCGGGCGATGCGCCGTGTGCTCGGTCTTCTCGTCGCCCTGGTGGCGCTTGCGGTACCGGCCTCGGCCGGCGCGGCGCCGCCGTGGCAGGCCGCTGAGACCGTGCGCTCCGAGCTGTTCGACGCGCAGTCGCAGCTGATCATCGGCGGGCCGCAGGACGCGGTCGCCGCCGTGCGCCGCGCCCAGGCGTCCGCCGGCCGCCTTCCCGCTGGCGAAGGCGCCGCTCGACGCGGCGCTGGCGGCAGCCCGCGCCGGTGACGACGAGCGACTCGCGAGTGCGCGCGGCGCCGCGCGCGCGGCGATCTTCCGGACCGCCTTCGACCGGGCGCTCACCGCCGCGGACCGCGGCGACGCTGCAGAGGCGCGCCGCTGGCTGCTGATCCGCGAGTTCCGCACCGCCACCCGCTTCACCCGTCCCGGCGCCGACGCGACGCTGGCCGTGCAGCGGCTGCGCACGGGCGACCTCGAGCCGCAGGCCGCGCGCGCCGCCATCGCCAAGGACCTGCTGGACGCCTACCAGACGCGGCTGCGCGAGCTGCTCGAGGACGTCCGCACCGGCGTCGAGCGCGACCTGCCTGTCCGTGCCGCGGAGGCATCCGCCCAGGCGGCCGGCTACTTCGACATCCTCGCCGAGCGCTACACGGAGGACCGCGGCGCGGCAGAGACGCGCGCGGCGCAGCGCACCTTCGACGGCCTCCCCGCGACGCGCGAGGAGGCACTCAGGACGCTCGACGGCTTCACCGCCGCCCCGCTGACCGAGGACGAGGCCGCGCGGCGCGCGCAGCAGCTGCTGCAGTTCGTCACGCTCGTCCCCGTCGAGTACGAGCGCGGCGTCAACGACGGCGCTGTCAGCAAGGACTTCGAGATCCAGGAGGCCGTCGCCTTCCGCGACGCCGCCCGCACCGCGCTCGCCGACCTGGCCGATCGTCTCGAGGAGCGCGACGTCGCCGCCACCGACGAGGCGCGCACCGCACTCGACGAGCTCAGCGCGCTGATCGACCGGGCCGTCCGGACGCCGGACGACGTCGCCGAGCCCGACGAGGTCCAGGCCGCCGGCGACGCCGTCGACTCGGCCCTGCGCAAGGCGATGCCGGCCAAGTGGGAGGAGCCGACCGACGAGTCCGACTACGACCTGATCGCGCTCACGCTCGACCGCCTCGAGGCGGCCGCCGGCGCCGGCGAGTACCAGCAGGCCGAGCAGGCGCGCCTCGAGGCCTACGCGTTCTTCGAGTTCGGCCCCGAGCGCCGGCTGCAAGCGTTCGACCCGGGCCTCGCGCTCGACGTCGAAGGCCTGATCTGGTTCGGCGCGGTCGGGCAGCCCGGCCTGGCGAAGCTGATCGCCGACGACGCCGCGTACCGCGACATCCACGAGAACCGACTCGTCCTCGACGACCGGCTCGCCGACGCCGCCGCGACGCTCGGCGACTCCACGAGCAAGGCCACCGTCATCACGAACTCGGCGATCATCGTCTTCCGCGAGGGCCTCGAGGGCGTGCTCATCCTCGCCGCGATCACCGCCTCGTTCGTCGGCATCCGGCGCCGCCTGCGCCGTCCCGTGTTCGTCGGTGCCGTCCTCGGCCTCGTCGCCTCCCTGATCACCTGGGTGCTCGCCCAGACGCTGCTCACGTCACTCGACCAGTACGGCGAGAAGCTCGAGGCGGTGGTGGGCCTCGTCGCGATCGCTGTCCTGCTGCTGATCACGAACTGGTTCTTCCACCGCGTGTACTGGAGCGAGTGGATCGCCAAGTTCCACCGGCGCCGCAAGCAGCTCGAGAAGCTCGAGGGCTCCCGCTGGAGCTTCATCTCCGGGCAGGCGCTCGGGCTGGGCATCCTCGGTCTCACGAGCGTCTACCGCGAGGGCTTCGAGACGGTGCTGTTCCTCCAGTCGCTGCAGCTGTCGGCCGGCACGCCGACCGTTGTCGCGGGCGCCGGTCTCGGCCTCGCCATGGTGCTCGCCGTCGCCGTCGTCACGTTCACCCTCCAGCACAAACTGCCCTACAAGAAGATGCTCGTCATCACGGGCGTGCTGATCGGCTTCGTCCTCGTCGTCATGGTCGGCCAGACCGCCCGCACCATGCAGGGGACCGGCTGGCTCTCCATCTCGAGCATCGGCTGGGACCCGCCCTACTGGCTCGGCCTGTGGTTCGGCGTCTACCCGACCGTCGAGACGATCGGCGCGCAGATCATCGCCGCGGTCTTCGTGATCGGCTCCTACTTCCTCGCCCGCGAGATCCAGGTCAAGCGCAAGCAGCGCCGCTTCCGCCGCCAGCAGGCCGCCGAGCCGGTCGCACCCGAGGCCGCCGAGGCCCCGGAGCGCGAGCCCCAGCCTGTCGCCTGAACACGCTCAACGCCGCCGCTGGTGGGGAGTGTCGCCTCCTTGCCGCGAGCTGCCTCGACTCAGGCGGGCGTAGCGGCGAGCGAGAGCTGCGTCGACTCCGTGGCGAACTCGAGCGCGCCGGGCTCACCGCCGAGCTCGACCCAGCGGCGGCGGGCGACGACGGACAGGCCGTCGAGGTCGTCGTCCGAATGCAGCGGGTCGTGGTGGAAGGCGAGCAGCTTGCGGGCGTTGGCGCGTCGGGCGAACTTCAGGGTGTCGGACATCGCCGAGTGCCCCCAGCCCAGGTGCATCGGATACTCCTCGTCCGAGTACTGCGCGTCGTGCAGGAGCAGGTCGGCGTCGCGGGCAAGGTCGAGGCCCGAGATCCACTCGTCGGGGAGCGCGTCCAGCGCCGCGCCGAGGGCCGGCTCGTGGTCGGGGATGTAGGCCAGCGAGGCGCCTGCGTCCTCGATGCGGAAGCCGAGCGTCGGCCCGCGGTGGGTGACCGAAGAGGCGCGGACGGTCGCCGGGCCGATCTTCCACTCCGTCGTCTCGCACTCCTTGAAGGAGACCTCGCACGGCAGCTCGCGGATCTCCACGGGCGTCAGCGGGGCGGACAGGTAGCGAGCGATGCGCTCGCGCAGCGGCGCCTCGGGGGCGGCCGGGCCCCAGACGATCACCTCCGCCTCGGGGTTGAACATCGGCGCGAAGAACATCAGCCCCTGGATGTGGTCCAGGTGCAGGTGGGTGAGCAGCAGGTGGATCGGGCCCTCAGGCTTCGGCATTCGCAGGCCGAGGCTGCGGATACCCGTCCCGGCGTCGAGCACGAGCGTCGACCCGTCGGAGAGGCCGACCTGCACGCACGAGGTGTTGCCGCCGTAGCGCCACGTCTCGGCGCCCGGTGTCGGGATGGAGCCGCGGGCGCCCCAGACGCGCACGTTCATACCGGCCAGAACACCACCATCGCGCCGCGGTAGCCGTCCGTGCCGACGATCGGGATGCCGCTCGCCTCGATCTGGGTCTTGACGCCGTCGCCGGACCGGATGCAGAACCGCGAGTGGCCGGGGCGGTTGCCCATCAGCGCCTGGGTGAGGTCGAGCTGGTCGAACGGGATCGGCTCGTCCGCGTCGTCGAGCGGACCGAACTCCGTCGTCCATTCCTGGACCTGCATCGGCCCCGCGTCCTCGAAGCGCCGGCCCAGCAGAGCGCCTGCGGCCTCGTTGTAGAACGCGATCTCGCCGCTCACCGCGATGAGGAACGAGGGCGTCGACAAGCTCGCCAGCAGGTTGCGGGCGAGGATGAGCTCGAGCGGCCGCTGACCCCCCTCCATCTCCTCGCAAAACGTACCGGTTCGCATCTTGCACGTGCAGGAGGTCGGACATACACCGCAAAACCCGGATCCGATGCCGACGGTGAAGAGAACCCTCGTCAAGTCGGGCCCCGAGTTGTGGGCCGAGGTCTCAGATCCCGAGGCCCTCGGCACCCACTTCGAAGCGTTCGGGGACATCAAGATCACGCGGACGGCGGACGCATCGCTCGTTGAATGGGAGGGCGAGCGGGCGGCCGGCCGTCTCGCGTTGGAGCCGTCAGGCTTCGGGACGCGAGTGGAGATCGTCGGAGAGCCGGCGACGCAGGAACTACCGCCGGTCCCGGCGCCACCGGCGCCGGAGCCCCCGAAGCGAGGCTGGTTCGCGCGCACCTTCAAGCGCGAACCGGAGCCGGAGCCCGCACCTCCGGCGCCGCCGCCGATCGTCGTGCCGGTAATGCCGGAGGACGAGGTCATCCGCGTGATGACCGCGACGCTCGACGCGCTCGGCTCGGCCCGGCACCGCCCCTTCACGCGCTGATCGATCAGGGGGCCAGGCCCCCTGATTGAAGGTGCGCGATGATGCGCGGATGGCCGAGTTCACCAGCCGCATAGAGACGATCCTGCGAAGCAAGATCTCCGCGATGCTCGACAACATCGAGAACCCGAAGGAGACGTTGGACCTCGCCTTCGAGGAGCAGCGCGAGCTCCTGCACAACGTGCGCGACGGGATCGACAATGTCGTTGCTGCCAAGCGGCGGCTGCAGCAGCGCGAGGAGGACCTGCGCGCCCGCGCCGCCGAGCTCGATGACCAGGCGCGCGACGAGCTGGCCAAGGGCGACGAAGAGCTCGCCCGCGCGGCGCTGAGGGCCAAGACGGCCATCGAAGCCGAGCTGGACACGATCGACGACCAGATCGAGGATCTCGACCAGGACCTTGCGGGACTGACCAAGCGCGAGCAGGACGTCAGCGCGAAGTTCGAGCGGCTCCGCAGCGAGCAGGCAGCCGCGGTCGAGACGCCGGGCAACGACATGACCGACCTCGGCCTGGCGATGGAGCGCGCCGTCGACAAGATGAGCTCCATGGGCGACCGCGCCGCGCGGGTCGAGGCAGCCGGGGACGGGCCCGCTCGCGCGCGGACCGACGCGCCGGCGGAGGACCCGATCCGCCGCCTCGCCGAGCTCGAGGCGGAGCGCTCGGTCGACGATCAGCTCAACCGGATGCGCCGCGAGCTCGAGTCGGGCGACGTCCCGCCCGCGTAGTCGCGTAGAAGGTCTCGTGCTCGAACCACTCGACGGTGAATCCGGCGCCGCGCAACCGCTGCTCGAACGCGTCGCGCGACCAGGAAGCGATCGACACCAGGAGGCCGCCGCCCGGCCGCAGCGCATCCGCGATGCGCACCAGGACACCACGAGGCCTGCCCGGTCGACGTGCGTCAGCGCGCCCAGCGCCAGCACCCCGTCATACGGGCCACCCAGCTCGTCGGTGGTGACGTCGAGCCGGCGCGCGTGCTGGCCGCGCTCGGCCTGGATCGCGAGGAAGGTCTCCGCTGCATCGGTGCGGTCGACCACGAGGCCGCGCGACTCGAGGTAGTCGGCATCGCGGCCGGTGCCCGAGCCGATCTCGAGCACGACGGCGTCAACCGGGAGAGGGTCGGCGAGCCGGCGCAGCGCCGCGGCGCGGAAGGCACCCGGGATCTCGTCGTCGTTCACAGCGCCAGCGTCCCCTCGACCAGGGTGCGGGTCTCGCCGCCCACCCAGATCGTGCCGTCCTCGTCGCGATCGACGTAGATCCGCCCGCCGCGGCCGAGCGCCGTCCCCTGCCGGGCAACGTACGGCGTGGTCAGGACGCCCGTCCCGAGCAGCCACTCCGCGACGCCGGCGTTGAGCGACCCGGTGACGGGGTCCTCGGGCGCGGCGGCGTCGGTGGTGAAGGCGCGGACCTCCGGCGTGCCGTCCGGATGGAGGCCGACCACGCCGATGTCGAGCGGCGATCCGACGGGCGTCGGGAGCGCGAGGACCGCGGCCGCATCGCGCAGCAGCACGGTCGCCCACCCGGGCCCGTTGTCCGTCCAGGCATGGTCGACGACCTCGTCGACACCGAGCGTGGCGCAGACCTGCGCCAGTGTCGCGTCGTCGAGCGGACCCGAGCGGATCAGCGGCGGGGCGGCGAAGGCGAGCCGCCCGCCGGACCTGCCTCAGCCGCACCGGGCCGGCGCCGCATTCCTGCACGCCGGCCTCTCCGACACCGAGCGCGTGGGCGGAACCGAGCGTCGGGTGCCCGGCGAAGGGCAACTCGCGCGACGTCGTGAAGATCCGCACGCGATAGTCGGCGCCCGGCTCGGTCGGTTCGAGCAGGAACGTCGTCTCCGAGAGGTTGGTCCAGTTGGCGAATCCGCCATCTGACGTCGGTGAGGCCATCCGCGCCGAGCACGACCGCGACCGGGTTGCCGAAGCCCTCGTCGCTGCCGAACACGTCCACTTGCGCGAATCGCATACCGCTTATGAGGGCGACGGGTCAGGCGCCGCAGACCTGTACGGCGAGCTTGATCGAGAGGGTGAACTTCTTGCCCTTCTTCTCGACCACGTTGTCGGCTCGCACCGCCACCTGCGAGCCCGGCTTCACGGCGCTCGAAATCTTGAGCGCCGCACCCAGGGCGCCTTGTCGTCGATCACGGTGGCACCCGCTGCGTGGTACACGACGCGGGTCAGCTTGCCCACGCCCTGACCGCTCGTGGTCACGTTGAACGACTTGCCGGCCACGACGCAGCTGCCGGGACGTTGAGCCCGAGCGTGATGCCGTTCTTGGAGATCGCCTTGCTCTTCGCCGGAATCGACTTGTCCTTGACCTCGGTGAGTTCGGCCGCGGCGATCGCTCCCTCGCGAGTCAGACCGCGAACCCCCGGCCGGCATCGTCGTGGACCGCGTCGAGATCGAAGAAGGTCTCGTCGGCGCTGACCACCGTCTTGGCGACGTAGTTCGTGCCCTTGGCGGCGAACTGGAACGCCAGGCCCGAACCGTTGTCGTAGGTGACGCCGGGCTTCCCGCCGTCGGAGACGTGCAGGTTCGGCGCGCTGAAGACGGTCTTGGTGAGCAGCTCCGCCGCGCCGAACGTCGTGCCGTTGAACCGGCGGACCTCGAGGAAGTCGCCGTCGCGATAGGAGAGATAGGTGTTCGTCCCGCTGCCCGCCAGGTTCGAGTCGGTCCCTCGTCGTCACGAGCTGCGGCATGCCCCACGAGGTGCCGGCGTTGAAGTCGGCCGAGTTGGCGGCCGACCAGGAATAGACGTTCTCGAGGTCGTCGGCCGTCACCAGCGTCCGGTCGCCGACCTCGGCCAGGCCGACGTTGAAGGACGAAGAGCCGAGACCGGTCTTGTCCAGCGTCGCCGGTTGCTCGAGGTTCTTGTCGGCGCCGAGCGCCTGTGCGTCCTGGATATAGATGCCCGAGCTCGCCGACGGCACGACGACCCGGTACTGGGTCGGCGTCCGACGCAGGAGCGGACGGAACGTGCCGACCCCGAGGGTGGAGGTCGAGTAGCCGCCGAAGATCTTGAGCGGCTGGCTCCAGGTGGCGCCCTCATCGTTCGAGATCCAGACGTAGGTCTTCCCGCTGAGGTACTGGGGGTTCACCAGCAGCAGGGCGCCATTGACCGGATTGCGCAGGACCCAGCCCGTGCCGGGCTGGGTGGCGTGCTCCGTCTCACTGCCGAAGCCGATGGCCGAGCTGACTCACAGGACCGCTGGCCAACGCGGAGCTTGCAGAAGCGGAACACGCCCGCCTCGTCGTCGTTGTAGACGACATAGAAGGACCCACTGCCAGAGGCACCGGCGGTGATGGTCGGCACGCCGCTGTTGACGTTGCCGACGATGAAGGGCTTGCCCGCCTGCGCCGCCGGTGCGGACGCAAGGGCCACGACCGCAGCCGCCGTGATCCAGCAAGCGCACTTGAGACCGCGGAGGCTTCGCATCAACGAAGTCAACTACATACGGCGTACTCCGGCGCCGCTATGGCGCGCCAAACGAGCCCTGAGACCTTTGACGAGAAGCTGGCCCAGCTCACCGAGCTCCGGGAGGCGGCGGTCCACTCGTCGCCCGAGGCGGAGGCCAAGCAGCACGAGAAGGGCAAGCTGACCGCGCGCGAGCGCGTGGAGAAGCTGCTCGACCCGGGTTCCTTCCAGGAGCTCGACACCTTCATCCGCCACCGGACGCACGAGTTCGGGATGGAGAAGAACCGGCCGTGGGGCGACGCCGTCGTCACCGGCCACGGCACGATCGACGGCCGCCGCGTGTGCGTCTTCAGCCAGGACTTCACGGTCTTCGGCGGGTCGCTCGGCGAGGTCATGGCCGAGAAGATGTGCAAGGTGATGGACCTGGCCTCGAAGATCGGCTGCCCGGTGATCGGCATCAACGACTCCGGCGGCGCGCGCATCCAGGAGGGCGTCGTCTCCCTCGGCGCCTACGGCGACGTCTTCCTGCGCAACGTCCGCTCCTCGGGCGTCATCCCGCAGATCTCGATCATCATGGGCCCGTGCGCGGGCGGCGCGGTGTACTCGCCGGCGATCACCGACTTCATCTTCATGGTGAAGGAGACCTCGCACATGTTCATCACGGGTCCCGACGTGATCAAGACGGTCACGGGTGAGGAGACGGACTTCGAGGAGCTCGGCGGCGCGATGAGCCACAACACGAAGTCGGGCGTCGCCCACTTCGCGTCCGAGGACGAGGAGAGCTGTCTCGAGGACGTCCGCTACCTGTTCAGCTTCCTCCCGCAGAACAACCTCGAGACAACCCCGCGCGTCCAGCCCACGGACGACCCGGAGCGCATGGACGAGGCGCTGGACTCGATCGTCCCGGACGCGCCCAACAAGCCCTACGACATGCGCGACGTCGCGAAGCTCATCGTCGACGACGAGGAGTTCCTCGAGGTCCACGAGCACTTCGCGCAGAACATCATCTGCGGCTACGCGCGCCTGAACGGGCACGCCATCGGGATCGTCGGCAACCAGCCCAAGGCGATGGCCGGCGTGCTCGACATCGAGGCCTCCGAGAAGGCCGCGCGCTTCGTGCGCACCTGCGACGCCTTCAACATCCCGATCCTCACCTTCTGCGACGTCCCCGGTTTCCTGCCCGGCACCGAGCAGGAGTGGGGCGGCATCATCCGCCACGGCGCGAAGCTGCTCTACGCCTTCGCCGAGGCGACCGTCCCGAAGCTCACCGTCATCACGCGCAAGGCCTACGGCGGCGCCTACGACGTCATGAGCTCAAAGCATCTCGGCGCCGACTTCAACTTCGCCTGGCCCCAGGCCGAGATCGCCGTGATGGGCCCGGAGGGCGCGGTCAACATCATCTACCGGCGCGACATCGCCGGCTCCCCGACGCCCGACGCACGGCGCGAGCGCCTGATCGCCGACTACAAGGCGCGCTTCGCCAACCCGTACACGGCGGCCGAGCGTGGCTACATCGACGACGTCATCGTCCCGCACGAGACCCGTCCGAAGCTCATCAACGCGCTCGAGACCCTGCTCACCAAGCGCGAGCCGGGCCCGAAGCGCAAGCACGGCAACATCCCGCTCTAGTCGGCGCGGACGCGGGAACCGCAGCTCTGGTACGGCTTCAGCGACCCCTCGTAGACCGTGCCCTTGAAGCACGTGTAGACGCCTCCTCCGGAGGGGAGCTCGTCGAGGGAGACGCGAAATTCGGCGGTGAGGCGCGCGCCGCGACGCTGCAGCGGCTTCGTCTGCAGTCGCCTCAGCGGCCCCTCCTCGGGACCGGCGTAGAAGTAGGCGCGGCTTGCGGTGCCGCGGTCCGCGCCGGTGGCGATCGGAGCAGTGATGCTCGCCTGCAGCTGTCGTCCCACCACGTCCGAGTCGGTGGAGACCTCCGGCAACCAGGCGGTCCGAACCGGGTTGCTGCGTCCGGCGAATTCGCTGTCCGGGACGGTTTGGGCGACGAACTCCCCGCCGACACCATCGAGGTCGCAGGACTTGAAACGCCCGTCGCGTTTGACGACGATCTCATCTGATTTCTGTGCTCCGCCAACCTGGCGCTCGGTGATCCTCAGCTCGAACCGGCCGGTCTTGAGCTCGCGGCTCAGGTTGTCCGACCCTGTGACGCGGCCACTGAGGCGGACGGCCTGGGCGGTTCGGCAACTGGCGATCTCCCCGCCCTTGTAGACGCCGAACGAGCGGTTGCGCCTGAAGCGAATCTTTACCTGTTCGGGCCCTGGTGCCGGGGTGGGCGTCGGGGTCGCGGTCGGCTCCGGGCACGGCGGCTGCAGAAGCCCGCCGCAGTCCTGCTGCGCGCCCGCCGGCGAGGCGGCGAACACGACGTAGGCGGCGACCATGGCGACGGCGAATCGGGCGATCATCACACCGTAACTTACGCCTTTGTCGGGTTCCCTACTCTGACCCGCCCGCGTGCTGACGAAGACGACGACTCCATCCGGCGCATGGCCGGCAAGCGCTGACCCTGCGCCCGCCGTCGTCGAGCTCGAGGCGCTCGCCCGCGAACTCGACGGTCTCCGCGCCGAGATCGAGGCCGACCTCGGCGCCCGCGACGCCGCGTACATCCATCGCCTGATCCGCACGCAACGGGTGCTGGAGCTGACGGCGAGAGCGCTGCTCGTCTTCGCCGGCCGCCGGGGCCCGCTCGCCGCCGGCACCGCGCTGCTCACCCTGGCCAAGGTGCTCGAGAACATGGAGATCGGCCACAACGTCCTGCACGGTCAATGGGACTGGATGGGCGACCCGGCGGTGCACTCGACCACGTGGGAGTGGGACCAGGTCTCGACCGCCGCGTCCTGGAAGCACGCCCACAACTTCCAGCACCACACGTTCACGAACGTGCTCGGCAAGGACCGCGACCTGGGTTACTCGGCGATGCGCGTCGATCCCGCGCAGCCGTGGCACCCGGTCTACCTCGCCCAGCCGATCTACGGCGTGCTCATGGCGCTCGTCTTCCAGTGGGGCATCGCCGTGTACGACATGGAGCTCGACGCGGTGCGCAAGGGGACGAAGACCAGGGCGCGTCGGCGCAAGGAGCTCAAGGCCTTCGCGCGCAAGGCCGGCGTGCAGGTCGCCAAGGACTATGTCGCCTTCCCGCTGCTGGCCCGACGCGCGGCTCCGCGCGCCGCCGCGGCCAGCCTCGTGGCCAACGTCGTCCGCAACGTCTGGGTGCACACCGTCGTCTTCATGGGCCACCTGCCCGAGGGGGCACGCACCTTCACCGAGGACGAGGTCTCGGACGAGTGCCGCGGTGGCTGGTACGTCCGCCAGCTGGAGGGCTCGTGCAATCTCGAAGGCACGCCGCTCTTCCACCTGCTGACCGGCAACCTCTCCCATCAGATCGAGCACCACCTCTTCCCGGACCTCCCGAGCAACCGCTACGCCGAGCTCGCGCCGCGGGTGCGCGAGATCTGCGCGCGCCACGGACTGCCGTACCTGTCCGGGCGCCTCGGACCGCAGTACCGGTCGGTGGCGATGAAGATCCTGCGTCTCTCCCTGCCAAGCCGGTAGGGAATAAAGGTATAAAACCCGACCGGGTTTTGCTATTTTCTGCCGATGGAGACGAGCTCCCCCGTCCGTCGCCGAGGCTCACTTGCCGACCCTGAGGTCGTCGAGGACGTTCCCGGCCACATCATTCCGATCCTCGAGCGCGAGTTCGACGACTTCGACAACGAAGCCGAGAAATACCTCGACGGTCAGACGCCGGAGAACGAGTTCATCGGCTTCCGTCTCAAGCAGGGCGTGTACGGCCAGCGCCAGGCCGACGTCCAGATGTGCCGCATCAAGCTTCCGTTCGGTGGCATCACGCCGGACCAGTTCGACGCCGTCGCCGACGTCACGGAGAAGTACGCGCCGCTCAACAAGGCGCACCTGACCACGCGCCAGAACTTCCAGATCCACCACATCCCGCTGCGAGACATGGCCCAGCTGATCCGCGAGGTCTCGGACTCCGGCCTGTCCTCGCGCGAGGGCTGCGGCAACACCGTCCGCAACGTGACCGCCGACCCGTGGGCCGGCGTCTGCGAGGACGAGGTCTTCGATCCGACGGAGTACGTCGGCGCCTACGTCCGCTACTTCGTGCGCCACCCCACGACGCAGCTGATGCCGCGCAAGGTCAAGACGGCGTTCACGGGCGCCGAGCCCGACCGCGCCATCACCGGCATCCACGACATCGCGTTCATCGCCCGCGAGCGCGACGGCGTGCGCGGGTTCGAGGTGCGCGTCGGTGGCGGCACGTCGATCATGCCGCGCATCGCGCCCACGCTTTACGAGTTCGTGGAGGCCGAGAACGGCGACTACCTGAAGATCGCCGAGGCCGTCTTCCGGATCTTCGACCGCCAGGAATGGCTCCGCAAGAACCGCGCACGGGCACGCCTGAAGGTCTTCGTCGACAAGTACGGCATCGACGAGCTGCGGCGCCAGGTCGGACGAGGAGCTCGCGGGCGACTGGGTCGCCGAGCGCGACTTCACGCTCGACAAGTTCCTCTACGACGAGGAGTCGCGCGCGCCCGGAGGCCCCGCTGTCCGCATCGAGCCCGAACGGCGATTCGCGCGAGTTCGAGCGCTTCGCGCGCAGCGCCATCAAGCCGCAGCGCCAGGCCGGCTTCTCGACCATCCACGTGCACGTCCCGCGCGGCGACCTGACGCCGGAGCAGCTGCGCGGCATCGGCCAGATCATGCGCGACTTCACCGGCGGCCACGCGCGCACGACCGTCCACCAGAACTTCGTCCTGCGCTGGGTGCGCGACGAGGCGCTCTACGACGTGTGGCAGCGGCTGCTGGCGCTCGATCTCGGCGAGCCCGGCGCCGACGAGATCACCGACGTCGTCTCGTGCCCGGGCACCGACTCGTGCAAGCTCGGGATCGTCTCCTCGATGGGCCTCAACCTCGCGATCCGCGAGCGGCTCGCCGAGATGTCGATCGACGACGAGCTCGTGCGCAAGATGCACATCAAGATGTCCGGCTGCCCCAACGGGTGCTCCCAGCACCACATCGCCGACATCGGCTTCTACGGCGCGTCGATCAAGGTCGGCGAGCACACGCTGCCCGCCTACATCGTGCACGTCGCCGGCGAGTACGACACGGGCCGGGTCGCCTACGGGTCGCGCCTGAAGGTGCGCCTGGCGTCCAAGCGCGTGCCCGAGGCCGTCGACCGCTGGATCCGCATGTACCAGGACGAGCGCGAGGAGGGCGAGGTCTTCCGCGACTACGCCCGCCGTGTCGGCAACACGCCTTTCGAGGATGCCGTCCGCGACCTCGCGCTCCCCGTCGAGTTCGGACTCGAATCGATGAACATGTTCATCGACTGGAGCCGCAACGTCCCCTTCCAGGTGATTCGAGGCGAAGGCGAATGCGCAGTCTGAACGGCACCCAGCCACTGGTCGACTCGCTCGACGTGGCGTTGACCGAGGCCGGCCGCCGCCACGGCGACAAGCTCGTGATGCTCGTCTCCTTCCAGAAGGAGGAGTCGGTGCTGGTCGAGGCCGCCGCGCGCGTCGCACCGGACACCCGCTTCGTCACGATCGACACCGGCGTGCTCTTCCCGGAGACGCTGTCGACCTGGCGCGCCTTCGAGGAGCGCTACGGCGTGGACATCCACGTCGAGGACGCCCGTGGCGACTGGACCGGCCCCGACAACTGCTGCTCGGACGCCAAGGTCGCCGCGCTCGAGCGTTCGCTCGACGGGGCCGAGGCCTGGGTCACCGGCATCCGCCGCGAGCAGTCCCCCACCCGTGCCAACGCGCAGACCGTCGAGGACGACGAGACCCGCGGGATCGTCAAGTACAACCCGCTCGCGTTCTGGGCGGAGGAGGACCTGTGGGCAGCGATCCACGCCAAGGACCTCCCGTACAACGAGCTGCACGAGCAGGGCTACGACTCGATCGGCTGCATGCCGTGCACCGCGCCGGGCAAGGGCCGCGAGGGCCGCTGGGCCGGGACGGACAAGCTCGAGTGCGGCCTGCACGTCGTGACGCGCGGCGCCATCGCCTGAGCGATCCCGCGGCTCAGCGGCCGAGGGCCGTCTGCACCGCGCGGACCAGGTCGTCGATCAGGAACGGCTTGGTGACGTACTGGGTCGCCCCGAGGGCGCGCACCTGCTCCTCGGCCTCGGGACTGTGGTTGCCGGTCACGCAGATGACCTTGGTCGCCTCGAGGGTGCCGTCGCGCTGAAGCACCCCGATCAGCTCGTAGCCGTTGACCGCCGGCAGGTCGAGGTCGAGCAGGATCACCCGCGCGCGCAGGCTCGGGTGCTCGCCGGCCAGTGCCGACGCCGCCCCCGCTCCGTTCGAGTAGCGCCACCACTTCATGCCGGCCTCGGTCAGGGCGATGGAGATGAGCTTCGCGGTCGCGTCGTCGTCCTCGATCACGGCCACGTCCACCGTCTGCTGGGCCGAGCCGTCGGCGCTGCGTGCGGCCGTGACCTGATTGCGACCGCTGGACTTCGCCGTGTAGAGGGCCTCGTCGGCGGCCTCGAAGAGGGCCTCGAGGCGTGTCGCCGTCGGCCGGGAACTGGGCGACCCCGCCACTGAACGTGAGCTGGAAGTCCTCGCCGCCCGCGACCATCACCTCGCGACGGAAGGCGGCGAGCACGTCGGTCATGCGGTCGATGCCCTCGTTGCGCGAGAGGCCGAGCATCCCGACGACGAACTCCTCGCCGCCCCAGCGTGCGATGACGTCCTCGCGGCGCAGTTCGCGGCGCAGCACATCGCTCAGACGCCGCAGCGCCTCGTCGCCCGCGAGATGCCCGAACCGGTCGTTGACGCGCTTGAAGTGGTCGATGTCGATCTCGGCCAGGCACAGCGGCTCCACCAGCCGGTCGGCGAGGCGGATCAGCTGGCCGAGGGCCGCCGTCGACGTCCGGCGGTTGGCCAGGCCCGTCAGGGAGTCCGTCTCGGCCAGCGCCTGGTGCAGGCGGTAGCGCTCGACATGGCTGCCCGCGCGCACCGTGAGCTGGTCGAGATCCGCAAGACAGTCGGTCGCGCCGGCCGCGAACAGGGGCGCGACGGGGCCGCCGGCGCCGAGGACGACGATCGGGACCGCCGTCCAGCGCGGGTCGGAGCGCAGCACCCGGCAGAGGCTCCCGACGTCGACCTCGCCGACGTCCCCGGCCAGCACGAGCAGCGCGGGCCGGGCGCGGGCGAGCTCCTGCCAGAACGCGTCCACTGAGTCCAGCGAGCGGACGTCGAAGCGTTCGAGCTTCGCCGTGACGGCTGTGCGCATCGCCGGATCGGGGTCGAGGACGAGCACCGTCGCGCCGGTGATCGAGTTGCGCTCGACCATCAGCGCGACCTGGTCGATCACGTCGGCGAAGGAGGCACGCGCGTCGAGTTGCCCCTGCGCGCCGGCATCGGCGACGGCCACCCGGTCGGGAAGATCGTCGCCGCCGCCGACGGCGAGCACGGGAACGCCGTCCAGCGCGCGCAGGACGTCGAAGGCCTCCGGCAGTCCGAGGTCGACGACCGCGGCGGCGATCGGGCGACGGCCGGCCTGCACGTCGACGTCCGAGGCGGAGGTGGCGAACACCGCCCGCATGCCGCGGCGCGCAGCCTCGGTGACGAGGCCGTCGCGAAGCGATTGGCGCTCCGACACGATCAGCAGGTTCGGGAGCGCGGACGCGCGCGCCACAGCGGGTGCCTCGAGCGCCGCCGCATCTCCCATATGTCAGTTCGTCGGTATTCCCGCCTCATCGCTTGAGCGGCTTGTCACTTTCGGGAGCGATGAAGCTCGAACTCATCCTGGCGGCTGCCCTCGGCGCATCTGAGCACCGCGCAACAGAGCCCGCTCGGCTCGCCGAGGTCGTGCTCGGCGATGAGGGCGCGGCGGCGGTGGGACAAGGGGCAAGGCCCGTTGTCCCGCTCCAGTAGCGTCGCGGTGATGCGGACCGCGCTCACCGTCTTCGCCGCGGTCCTGGCCGCGCTGACCGCGCTCACCTTCGCGCTCGACGGTGAGGCGGGAGTCGGTGACGTGCTGCTCGAACGCGATCGCGTCCGCCGCGGCCGCGGCGACGGTCCACTACGGCCGGACCGAGCCTGGCGGTCCGCTCCGCCGCGAGGGGATTGCCGCCGGCGGGTTGGCGGTGGCGGCGATCGTCGCGATCATCGTGCTCCGCCTGACCTAGCCGGGCAGGGTGGCCGTGGCGGTGCAGGTCAGGCCGTCGGGGCCGGCGCCGCGGGCGGTGACGGTGTCGGCGCCGGAGAGGTCCGAGATGTTGCGCTCGAAGGAGAACGAGCCGCTGCGCCGTTGGTCTTGGCCTTGCCGCGGGCGACGATCGAGCCGTCGCGCACGATGGTGACCTTCCAGTGCTCACCGGCCTCGGTTGCGGTCGACCTCGAACTCGACCTCGATGCCGCCGTCGTCGTCTTGAGCTTGAGCTTGGAGGTGGCGCCGGAGCCGCAGGAGCCCGGGACCCGGACCTCCTGGCGGTCTTCGTCGTCGTTGCCTTGGCTGACGCCGGCGCGGCGAGCGCGACAGCTGCGAGCAGCGATGGGGAGGGATGCGTCTCATGCACACAGGATCAGCGGTGGCAGGTCCTGCTTTCAATGGGACTTTGGTCTTAGACCGTGGCGCTCGGCCCACAGCGCGGCCTGGGTGCGGTCGGTGACGCCGATGGCGCGGAAGATGCTGGTGAGGTGCGTCTTGACGGTCTTCTCGGTGATCTCGAGCCGGCGGGCGATCAGCTTGTTCGGCAGGCCCTCGACGAGCAGGTCGAGCACCTCGCGCTCGCGCGCGGAGAACGCCGTCGAACGGATCGGTCGCGAGCGCTCGGTGAGAATCGTGCGCGCCGCGCGGGGGTCGAGCGGCGACTCGCCGCGGGCGGCGGCGCGGATGCCCTCGGCCACCTCGTCGGCCGACGCGTCCTTGAGCAGGTAGCCGACCGCGCCGGCGTCGAGCGCACCGAGGATGCGCGCGCTGTCGGAGAAGGCGGTGAGCACGAGGACAGCGGTCTCAGCGCGCGATCCGCCGCGTCGCCTCGATGCCGTCGACCCCCGGCATGTCGAGGTCCATCAGCACGACGTCGGGCTTGAGCGCCGTCGCCTGCGCGACGGCCTCCTCGCCGTCGGCGGCGGTGCCGGCCAGCTCGATGCCGTCCTGCGCGCCGATCAGCCGCGCCGAGGCCCGTCGCGGATCACGCCGTGGTCGTCGGCGACGAGCACGCGGATCACGTCAGCTCAGCTCCATGACGACCGTGGTGCCCGCGCCGGGCTGCGAACGCACTTCGAGTCGCGCGTCCCGCCCGCGTCACGGACCGTCCTCGCAGGAAGCGCGAGACCGACGTGGCCCGCCTCCTGCCGCGCTTCTCGCGCTCGGCGGCGTCGAAGCCGCGGCCGTCGTCGGCGACCTCGAGCCGCTGCCCGGCGACGACGCACGATCGACCTTCGACGCGCACCGGCGTGCTTGGTCACGTTGCGCAGCGCCTCGCGGGCGACGCGGTAGACGAGCGCGTCGGCCGTCGTGCCCGTCGGCTCCGCCCTCGACGCGACAGCGATGTCGTCACCCGGCCGCCTGCAGCGGGCTGAGCAGGTCGCTGAGCGCGGCCTCGAGGCCCGCGCTGTCGAGGCTCGGCGGGTGGATCTCCACGAGCAGCGTGCGCAGGTCGCGGACCGCCTGGCGCAGGCGTCGGTGGCTCGGACAGCGTCCGCGCTCGCTCGTGATCGCCGGCGCGCTCGGCCTCGTCGGCGAGCGGCGCGAGCCCGAACGCCACCCCGGCGACGTCCTGGACGACGCCGTCGTGCAGGTCGGCCGCGATGCGCCGCCGCTCGGCGTCGGACGCATCGATGCGACGGCCCTCGGGTCGGCTGCGCTGCAGCCGACGGGCGAGCGAAGGCCAGCGGCACCTGGAGCAGCAGCAGGACGGCGAGGCCGCCGAGCAGCGGCGGCGCCAGTCGCTCCAGCAGCCGGGCGCCGTCGGCGCTGATCGACGAGAAGCGCTGGTAGGTCTCGAAGAGCACCTGCGTCCCGTCCGGCGTCCGGATCACCGTGTGCGCCTCCAGCAGCTTGCCCTCCTGGCGCTCGAAGCGGTTCTCGGGCTCCGACAGGTCGGACAGCTCGGCGTTCGCGCCGCCTTCGGAGAAGAGCTCGAGCTCCTCGTCGCCGAGCTCGAAGCCCTGGCCGATCAGCCGCGGCTCGTCGGAGTAGAGGATGTGACCGTCGCGGGTCCAGAGCTTCACGCGGACCACCGGCCCCTCGAGGATCTGGCTGATCACCACGTCGTCGAGCCGGCGCAGCGCCACGCGATCGCCGGTGAGCACGCCGTCCGTCAGCCCGGCCGACTGCACGAGCCGCGACTGCAGGCGGACCTGGTCGCGCGTCTGCCGCTCGGCCTCGTCGACCGTCACCGAGCGCAGGACGAAGAAGCCGCCGACCAGCACCACCGCGATGGCGAGGAGGCTGCCGGCGAGGAAGCGCAGGACCGGTCCCATGTCCCTACAGATACCCTGCCGGGCCGCATGTTCTCCAAGGTCCTGGTCGCCAATCGAGGCGAGATCGCAGTCCGTGTCATCCGTGCCCTCGACGAACTGGGGATCGGCTCGGTCGCCGTCTATTCGGAGGCCGACCGCGACGCGCAGCACGTCAAGCGCGCCACCGAGGCGTATCTGCTCGGTCCCGGGCCGGCCAACGAGAGCTATCTCGTCATCGAGAAGCTGCTCGAGGTGATCGACAAGTCGGGCGCCGAGGCCGTGCACCCCGGCTACGGCTTCCTGGCCGAGAACGCCAAGTTCGCCCGCACGCTGGAGGACAACGGCATCACCTTCATCGGCCCGCCCGCCTCGGCGATCGACGCGATGGGTTCGAAGACCAAGGCCCGCGAGCTGATGCAGAACGCCGGCGTGCCGATCGTGCCCGGCGTCACCGAGCCCGTCGAGACGGTCGAGGACGCGGAGAAGATCGCCGAGGAGATCGGCTACCCCATCGCGGTCAAGGCGGCCGGCGGCGGTGGCGGCAAGGGCTTCCGCGTCGCGATGAAGCCCGAGAACCTCAAGGACGCCTTCGAGGGCGCCGCGCGCGAGGGCGAGAAGTTCTTCTCGGACGACACGGTCTATCTGGAGCGATACCTCGAGGACCCCCGCCACGTCGAGGTGCAGATCCTCGCCGACAAGCAGGGCAACGTCATCCACCTCGGCGAGCGCGACTGCTCGATCCAGCGCCGTCACCAGAAGCTCATCGAGGAGGCGCCGGGCCCGCTCGTCGACGAGGAGATGCGCGAGAAGATCGGCAAGATCGGCGTGGACGCCGCGAAGGCCGTCGACTACCACTCGGCCGGCACGATCGAGGGCCTCTTCGTCAAGCAGGACGACGGTCCCGACGAGTACTTCTTCCTCGAGATGAACACGCGGGTGCAGGTCGAGCACTGCGTGACCGAGGCGGTCACCGGCATCGACATCGTCCGCGAGCAGATCCTGATCGCCGCGGGCCAGGAGCTGACGATCAAGCAAGAGGACGTCCAGCTGCGCGGGCACGCGATCGAGTGCCGCGTCAACGCCGAGAACGCCGCGACGAACTTCTCCCCCGCTCCCGGTCTCGTCACCGCCTACTTCGAGCCCTCCGGGCCGGGCATCCGCGTCGACTCCGGCGTGCTCGCCGGGTCGGAGATCACCCCGCTGTACGACCCGATGGTCGCCAAGCTGATCGTGTGGGACTCGAACCGCGAGCTCGCCACCAAGCGCATGCTGCGCGCGCTGGACGAGTTCAAGGTCGAGGGCGTCACGACCCTGATGCCGTTCCACAAGGCGATCATGGCCTCCGACCAGTGGGCCAACGCCGAGACCTGCCGCGACCTGATCGAGGACCAGGAGTGGCTGAAGTCGCTCGCGGAGGACCTGCCCGCGCCGTCCGACGATGACGAGGAGACGCAGGAGCGCGAGTACACCGTCGAGGTGTCCGGCAAGCGCTTCGAGGTCAAGGTCCGCGGCGAGGCGTTCGCGCCGGCGGCCGGCAACGGTGGGGCACCAGCTGCAGGCGGTCGCAAGGCCCCCAGGCGCGGTGAGCGCAAGTCCTCCGCGGGCGGCGGCCCCGACGAGCTCACCTCACCGCTGCAGGGCAACATGTGGAAGGTCGTCGTCTCCGAGGGCGACGAGGTCGAGGAGGGCCAGCTCATCTGCATCATCGAGGCGATGAAGATGGAGAACGAGATCACCGCCCACAAGGCCGGGAAGATCGCCAAGCTCGCCGCCAAGGAGGGTGAGCCGATCAAGACCGGAGATGCGATAGCCACCATCACCGCTTCCGCGCCCGCGAGCGACGGCGAAGACGATTCCTAATCGCGTCTGGGTCGCGACGCCGGAGGAGGCCGAGCACGTCGCTCGGCTCCTGATCGCGTTCCGCGAGTGGTACAACGTCGACTGGCCCTCCGACAACGCCTTCCTGGCGGGCGTGGAGCGGCTCATCGAGAACCCCGACACCGAGTTCCTGCTCGGCACCCCCGACGACGACTCGCCGCCGTGCGCTGTCGTCCAACTGCGCTACCGCTACTCGATCTGGACCGCCGCGCCCGACTGCTGGCTCGAGGACCTCTTCGTCAATGACTCGGCGCGCCGGACCGGACTGGGCCGCGCGATGGTCGAGGCGGCGATCGACCGCGCCGAGCAGCGCGACTGCCGCCGGATGGAGCTCGACGTCGACGACGTCAACGAGGCAGCTCGCGAGCTCTACAAGGCGATGGGCTTCGCCGAGAAGCACGGCGGCGCCGCGCTGATGGTTCGTCCGCTTTAGCCGACCGCGGTCAGCCGGGGCTGAGGCGCGCGACGTTGGCGTGATGGATCGCCTTCTGCGCCTCGGTGCGGCGGGCGAGCGGCAGCGCGGCGGCCGCGCCGCCGGCAGACAGCGCGCGCACGTAGTCGCGGTCCTCGCGCAGGATGGCCAGCGCGCGCTCGGCGTCCAGGACCTCCCCGTGGCCCGGCACCACGGCGTCCACCTGGCCGATCAGCACCTCGAGCCGCCCGAGCGTCTCCAGGTAGGCCTCGTCGTCGACGACCATCGGGATCTCGATCGGCGAGAGGTGGTCCCCGGCGATCAGCGTTCGCGCCCAAGGGACGACGATCGCCATCCCGTCGGGCGTATGCCCGCCGAGCGGGTGCAGCTCGAGTTCCGAGTCGCCGATGCCCAGCCGGCCCGGAACCGGCAGGCGCTCCATGGCGCCGAGGGAGAGCGGCCGTTCGCGCGTGACGTAGTGCTCATCGTCGAACGCACGCAGGGCCCGCTGCGCGGCGCCGGGGTCCTCGTCGAGGGCCTGCGCTGTGCTCTCGGCGACGCCGAGCGCCGCTTCGGGAAACGCCATCCGGCCGAGCAGGTGGTCCCAGTCGGAGTGGGTCGCAAGCAGCGCGACCACCGTGAAGCTCGACTGCCCGGCGATCGACGGCAGCAGCTCGAGCTCGTCCGGCAGCACCGGGGAGTCGACGCAGAACGCCTCGTCACCGCGCCGCAGCAGCGTGCACGTCGTCTGGTAGATCCGCGACGTGGCGACCACCACGTCGGCGTGCACCGCCTCAACCTTCAGCGGTTCGCCTTCAAAGGCCGAGGAGCTTCAGTGCTTCTTTGAGGTTCGAGACCTCTTCGGTGGGCTTCTTCGCGCCCGCTTCGAGCTCTTCGCCGCGGCGATTGACCCAGATGGTCGGCACCTTGAGCTTCGCGCAAGGGTCGATGTCGTGGTAGTGGCTGGAGGCGATGTGCACCCAGCCCTTCTTCTGCCCGATGCGGCGCTCGCACTCCTTGAAGTGGGCGGGGTCCGGCTTGTAGGAGCGGACCTGCTGGGCGGTGACGACGAGCTCGAAGTCGATGCCGAAGTAGCGGCGGCTCTGCCCGAGCAGCTTGTCGTCGATGTTGGAGACGAGACCGGCGTTCTTGGCCTTGACGACCTTCTTGAGCGCGGGCAGCGTCTCCTTGAAGGGCTTCCAGCGCGGGATCGAGTCGGGCAGGAACTGCGCGCGGTTGGGCTCGAGCGCCCAGCCCAGGTCCTTCGCGACGGCGAGTGCCGTTCGCCGCAGCACCTCGGCGTAGAGCTCGTACGAGCCGCCCATGACGTCGCGCTGATGCTGGAGGAAGAGCGTTACGAGCTCATCTTTGGAGAACGAGAAGCCGTCCTTCTCCGCCTCTTTGGAGAAGGCCTGGTACGCGCCGTCCTCCCAGTCGATCAGCGTCCCGTAGACGTCGAAGGTAACGAACTTGATGTCTTTAGGAAGCGGCATGCGAGCGGCAGTGTACGAGCGCTGTCAACGGGGGGCGGGTAGGGTGCCGTCCCGACATGGACCTGCTCGAGTATCAGGGCAAGCAGCTCTTCGCCCGTCACGACGTGCCGGTGCCCTCGGGCCGGCCTGCCAATGCCGTCGACGAAGCCGTCGAAGCGGCCGAGGAGATCGGCTACCCGTGCGTCATCAAGGCGCAGGTGCAGATCGGTGGCCGCGGCAAGGCCGGCGGCATCAAGGTCGCCAAGGACCGCAACGAGGCCCAGCAGCACGCGACGGCCATCATCGGCATGGACATCCGGGGCTTCACGGTCCACGAGGTGTGGGTCGAGGCGGCCTCGGACATCGCCGCGGAGTACTACGCGTCCGTCATCTTCGACCGGTCGGCCAAGCAGCCGCTGGTCATGCTCTCCACGCAGGGCGGCATGGACATCGAGGAGGTCGCGGAGACCAACCCGGACGCCCTCGCGCGCCTGCACGTCGACCCGCTGCTCGGCTTCCAGGACTTCCACGGCCGGCGCCTGGCCTTCGAGGCCGGCGTCGACGCCGACGTCGTGCGCCCGGTCGGCGCGATGCTCGCCCGTCTCTACGACGCCTTCGTCAAGGAGGACGCAACGCTCGTCGAGGTCAACCCGCTGATCGTCACCACCGACCGCAAGGTGGTGGCGCTCGACGCGAAGGTGACGCTCGACGACAACGCGCTCTACCGCCACCCCGACAACGCCGGGCTGCGCGACACCGAGAACGAGGACCCGCAGGAGAAGGCCGCGCGCGAGCAGGGCATCACCTACGTCAAGCTCGACGGCAACATCGGCATCCTCGGCAACGGCGCCGGACTGGTGATGTCGACCCTCGACGTCGTCAAGTACGCGGGCGGCGAGCCGGCCAACTTCCTCGACGCGGGCGGCGGAGCCAACGCAGAGCAGATCACGCAGGCCGTCGAGGTCATCCTCGCCAACGAGAAGGTCACCGCCGTCCTGTTCAACATCTTCGGCGGCATCACCCGCTGCGACGAGGTCGCCAAGGGCCTCATCGAGGCCTTCAACCAGATCAAGCCCGAGGTGCCGTTCGTCGTGCGCCTCGACGGGACGAACGACAAGGAGGGCCGAAAGCTGCTCGCCGACGCCGATCTGCCCAACGTCCACGCCGAGTCGACCATGCTGGGCGCCGCCCAGAAGGTCGTGGAGCTGGCTGCCTGATGGCCATCCTCGTCGACAAGGACACGAAGCTCTGCACCTCCGGCATCACCGGCCGCGAGGGCACCTTCCACACGCTCAACAACAAGAACTACGGGACGAACGTCGTCGCAGGCGTCACGCCCGGCAAGGGCGGCCAGGACGTCGAGGGCATCCCCGTCTTCAACACGTTCCACAACGCGGTCGAGGAGACCGGCGCGAACACCGCGATGGTCTTCGTGCCGCCGCGCTTCGCCGCCGACTCGATCCTCGAGGCGGCCGACGCCGGCATGGCGCTCGTCATCTGCATCACCGAGGGCATCCCCGCCCACGACGAGCTGCGCGTCTACAACCACCTCAAGGACTCCGACACGCGCCTCGTCGGTCCGAACTGCCCCGGCATCCTCTCCCCCGGCAAGGCCAACGTCGGCATCATCCCCGCGTCGTTCTTCTCCGAGGGCAACGTCGGCGTGGTCTCGCGCTCCGGCACGCTGACCTACCAGATCGGCAACGAGCTGGCCCAGAAGGGCTTCGGCAACTCGTCCATCGTCGGCATCGGCGGCGACCCCGTTCCCGGCACCTCGTTCATCGACGTGCTCGCGCTCTTCGAGGCCGACGACGAGACCGAGCTGATCGTGATGAGCGGCGAGATCGGCGGCTCCGCCGAGGAGGAGGCGGCGACCTACATCGCCGAGCACGTCTCCAAGCCCGTGGTCGCCTACATCGCGGGCTTCACGGCGCCTCCCGGCAAGACCATGGGTCATGCGGGCGCGATCGTCTCCGGCTCGGCCGGAACCGCGAAGGCCAAGAAGGAAGCGCTCGAGGCCGTCGGCGTCAAGGTCGGCGAGTCGCCGACCGAAGTGGCCGAGCTGGCGGCAGAGATCGCCGCCTCGCTGACCGGCTGACAGCAAATCTCCTGAGCGTCGGCAGTTTCGGCGCCGACGGGCGTTGAGTGAATATGTCCCGCTTCGCCCGGGCGCTCGTCTGCGCCGTTCTGCTCGTCATGTCACTTCCTGCGGGAGAGGCCGCCGCCCAGGTTGATCTGTGCCAGATCAACCCCGTCTTCTGCTCGGCTGACAGTTACACCCTGAAGATCGACATGCAAGGCGCCGGCAGCGGCACCGTCGAGGTCGGATCCCTGTTCGGTCAGGGCCCGATCGCCGAATGCACCACGGCCGACGACTCCTGCGAGTTCGACGGAATCGAGGGCCCGCTCCTCCTGATGGCCTCCCCGGACGAGGGCTCCGAGTTCGACGGCTTCACGGGGTGCCAAGAGTTCGAGGAGGGCGTGTGCGGCTATTTCCCGCCCCTCTTCGGAAACGCGACGGTCGTTGCTACTTTCGAACCCGCGGTCCCGACGCTCACCGTGCAGACGTCGGGCGACGGCGACGGGACGGTCGCCTCGGATGACGGTGGCATCGACTGCCCGAGCGACTGCGAGCAGGACTACGAGGAATTGGCGGAAGTGACGCTCACCGCCGAGCCCGACGCGGCCTCGGAATTCACAGGCTGGAGCGGCGCGTGCACGGGCCTCGATCCCTGCACGGTGCAGATGGATCAGGAGCGAGACGTGACGGCCACCTTCGCCTCCAACGTACTGAGCGTCATGAAGACCGGTTCCGGCACGGGCCACGTCGGATCCGGCGACGGAGGCATCGACTGCGGCACGGACTGTCTGGATCACTACGCATCCGGCACGATCGTGAGCCTGACCGCGACCGCCGACCCGCAGTCGGAGTTCGCCCAGTTCCTGTCCGGCTGCGGCGCCGCGTGCGACGTGACGGTGAACGGGGATCAATCCGAGACGGCCGTCTTCGTGCTTAGAGGCCCGGAGGGCACCCACGGGCTCGAGGCTGACACGGACGGCTCGGGCGATGGCTTCGTGAGCTCTGTGCCCGGCGGCATCGACTGCGGCGTCTCGTCGACCGAGCCCCACACCGATTGCCTGGAGCACTACGACGACGACGCCACGGTGACGCTGTACGCGAATGCGGGTCAGGACTCGCGCTTCGTCGATTGGTACGGGGCCTGTGACGACGAGCCGAGCGCAACCTGCACCGTGTCGATGAGCCAGGCGCGCTACGTGAACGCCACCTTCGACCTCAAGCCGAAGGTGCTCACGGTGGAGAAGACGGGCGCCGGCACGGTGACCGCGACGGACGAGAACGGTTACGGGGGCCTCATCTGCGGCACCGATTGCACGGACGAGTACTACCCCGGCGACACCGCCGCGCTCGTGGCGACGCCGGACGAAGGCCAGTCCTTCTTGGGATGGACCAACTGCGACGAGCCCCCGGCCGAGGCGCGAGCCGTCGACGACACCTGCACCGTCACGATGGACACCGACAAGACGGTCAAGGCCAGGTTCACGAGCCCCCCCGTGGCGCTGACCGTGTCGAAGTCGGGTACGGGCAGCGGCACCGTCACGTCAGATCCGGGCGGCATCGAGTGCGGTACCGACTGC
The DNA here is from genome assembly GCA_963759945.1 of uncultured Solirubrobacteraceae bacterium. GTDB lineage: Bacteria > Actinomycetota > Thermoleophilia > Solirubrobacterales > Solirubrobacteraceae > DATLGB01. The sequence continues at coordinate 36,786 of CAVXBH010000014.1, forward strand.
ACGCAGTCCTATCCCCTGGGTGATGTCGTGACCCTCACGGCGACGCCCGCGGACGGCGACCTCTTCGAGTATTGGGAGGCCGGGGCGTGCCAGTACAGCTCGAACCCGGTCTGCCAGGTGACGGTGGCGGACGGGAGCACCGCCAAGGCACGGTTCAGCCTTGCAAGCACCCTGACGGTCGTGGTCACCGGCCGGGGCGAGGGCAGCGGCTGGGGCTACGTGGATACGACCAAGTCGTGCGCCAGGACGGCCTCGCCGTGCTCATTCCGCGTCGTCCGCCGCAACAATGCCTACCCGGGCGCCTACCCCAGCGCTGGTTCCCACCTCTCCGAGGTGACCATCAACGGCCGGCGTTGCGCCGCCGCCAACGCCTTCAACTGCACCTTCTCGACGGCCACTGACGTCACCCTCGGCATCGAGCTGGCCAAGGACGCCGACAAAAAGCTCACGGTGACCCGCACGGGCCCCGTCAAGGGCACGGTGACCTCCACGCCGGCCGGGATCGACTGCGGTCTGGACTGCAGTCACGAGTACGAGACGGGCACGGAGGTGCAGCTCACGGCGGCGTCGACGACGACAGCCGACTTCACGGGCTGGGCCGGCGCGTGCGCAGCGGAGACCACCAACGTGTGCACCGTGACGATGAGCGAGGCCCGCGGCGTCTCGGCGTCGTTCGCGCTCGCGGAGCGCACGCTGACGGTTGCGAAGTCCGGCGACGGGGCCGGCACGATCACGTCGGACCCAGGCGGCATCAATTGTGGCGATGACTGCTCGGACACCTATCAGCGCGGCACCAGCGTGACGCTGAAGGCGTCTGCAACAGGGACCGACGTCTTCGACTACTGGGCGAGCGGGCCCTGCCAGTACAGCTCGAACCCGGTCTGCACCGTCACCGTCGATGAAGCCGTGACAGTGGATGCGCGCTTCGCGCAGACCGTGCAGATGACCATCACCTTCACGGGCCGCGGGAACGGCTCGGGCTACGGCTACGCGGACACCCAATACAACTGCTCGAAGGGCTCGTCGCCCTGCACGTTCAGGGTGCACAAGGTGCAGGGCGGCTACGCGAACGCCTACCCCGCCGCCGGCTCGCACCTGAGCGCGATCTTCGTGAACGGACAGCTCTGCGACATGTCCTATGGAAGGTGCAGCTTCGGCACGTCCGGGGACGTCGACCTCGTGTTCGAGCTCGGGCTCGACGGCGATTCCGCCCTCACGGTCGAGCGCACCGGAAACGGCGGCGGCACGGTGACCTCGGCACCTGCCGGCATCAACTGCGGCAACGACTGCAGCGGGGAATACGCGTCCGGCACCGAGGTCACGCTGACGGCGGCGCCGACCGCTCCCTCCAACTTCACCGGCTGGGGAGGCGCGTGCTCTGCGGCGACGGGCACCACGTGCACCGTGACGATGAGCGAGTCGCGCTCGGTGAGTGCGGGCTTCCGGGCACAACCCGCCACGACCACGGTGACGAAGACGGGGACCGGCGCCGGTACGGTCACCTCCAGCGACTCGCAGTTCAACTGCGGGCAGACGTGCGCGGTCTCCTACGAGCGCTACGCAAGCGAGTACGCCGTCCTCACCGCGACCCCGGATGCGGGATCCAGCTTCGTCTCGTGGCAGGGCTGCTACTCACAGCCCGCGGCTGGCCAGTGCCGCATCTACACCGGCCAGGACAACACCCCCACGGCGACCTTCGAGCGTTTCGGCTACGAGCTCGAGGCCGACACCGATGGCGACGGGTGGGGCTTCGTAACTTCCGAGCCGGCCGGCATCAGCTGTGGCTTCCGCGAGGCGGGCGGTACCCCGGAGCGCGACTGCAAGAAGGTCTACGACAGCGGGGCCGAGGTGATGCTGACGGCGAACCCGGCGCCCGGCTCGCGGTTCGCGGAATGGGACGGTGCTTGTGACGCTGAGCCGACCGCGGTCTGCACCGTGACGATGAGCGAGGCGCGCTACGTCAACGCGAGCTTCGGGATCATCCCGAACCGTCTGACCGTCACGAAGGCCGGCACCGGCGCCGGCGCGGTCGCCGCGACTGACGAGGGCGGTTACACGGGTCTCGCCTGCGGCGACGACTGCAGCGACGACTACCGGCCGGGGGCCACCGCCGTGCTCAAGGCCACCCCGGCTTCAGGTTCGACGTTCACGGGCTGGACAGGCTGCGACACCCCAGCGGCCAACCAGCCCGCCGACGAGTGCGTCGTGACGATGGACGCCGACAAGTCAGTTGCCGCGACGTTCACGCTCCGCGGTCACGCCCTCACGGTCACGAAGAGCGGTGACGGGACCGGCACGGTCACCTCCTCGCCGTCGGGCATCGACTGCGGCACGATCTGCAGCGCGCTCTTCCCGATCGATACGACGGTCACGCTGACCGCGACGCCCTCGGATCGATCCACGTTCATCGGGTTCACCGGGTGCACGCCGGAGACCGGCGCCGGTGGCGGACCGGTCGCCAATGCGCCCGTCTGCACGGTCAGGCTCGACGCCGCGCGAAACGTGACGGCGAGCTTCGACGCGCTGGCCGGCGGGGGCGGCGGGGACGGCATGACCGCGAGCGTGACGCCGACGCCGACAGGCAGCCCGAGCCCTGCGCCGGAGCTTCTTCCTGATCCCAGCCTCAGCGGCCGCGTGAACCGTAACCGCGTTGCCAAGCTGTTCGTCGGCTGTGGACCGGTCGACTGCACCGTCTCGGCACGGACGCGCATCAGCGCTCGTGGCAAGCGGATCGGAAGGCTGAAGCCCGCGGGCCCGACGGCACTCGCCGCCGGGCAGCCGCTGAAGCTCAAGCTCACGCCCTCTAGGTCGCTGCGACGCAGGATGCGCGCTGCTCGCAGAGTCCGCGCACGCGTCCGGGTGGTGTTCACCTACCCGTCGGGTGACGTGGTGCGGACGCTCAGGCTCAAGGTCAGACCCGGCTCTCGCGCTTCGTAGGGGTGGACTCCGCGGATCTCCCCGTCGAGATCCGCGATCACCCAACCGCTCTCGGTGCGCTCGATCGTTTCGCCCGTTCTAGGGTGAACGGCATGGCCGACACGATCTCCTTCGCCCGCGGGGCGCCGTCCCTGGACATCGTCGACGTGGAGGGCCTCAAGCAGGCCGCCGCCGATGCGTTCGACAAGGACGCGGCCGGCACGACGGCCTACGGGACGTCGGTCGGCTACGTGCCGCTGCGCGAGTGGATCGCGGAGAAGCATGGGGTCGACACGGACCAGGTTCTGGTGACCAACGGCTCGATGCAGGCCGACGCCTTCCTGTTCGAGCTGCTGGTCGAGCAGGGCAACGAGGTCATCGTCGAGAAGCCGACCTACGACCGCACGCTGCTGAACCTGCGCAACCGTGGCGCGCAGATCCACATGGTCGAGCTCGAGCACGACGGCATCGACGTCGCCGCCGTCGAGGAGCTGTGCGCCGGCGATGCGAACCCGACGCTCGCGCACGTCATCCCCAACTTCCAGAACCCCGCCGGCTACACGCTGTCAGCCGAGAAGCGGGCGGAGCTCCTGCGGCTCGCGGCCGAGTTCGACTTCGTGCTCTTCGAGGACGACCCGTACATCGACATCCGCTTCGAGGGCGACACGCTGCCGACGATGCTCTCGCAGGACGAGGCGGGCAAGGTCGTCTACGCGTCCTCGTTCTCCAAGACCGTCTGCCCGGGCATTCGCGTCGGCTACCTGGTCGGTCCGGCCGCGCTCATCAAGCAGGTCCAGAACGTCGCCACCAACACCTACATCTCGCCGAACATGGTCGCCCAGTCGATCGTCAACCAGTTCGCGCGCTCGGGCCGGATGGACTCGGCCGTGGAGACCGTCAAGAACGCGCTGCGCGACCGTCGCGACGCGCTGGTGAGCGCGCTCGGCGAGCACCTCCCCGAGGCGCGGTTCGAGCCCCCGTCCGGCGGCTACTTCATGTGGGTCGACCTGCCCGAGGAGGTCGACGTCGCCGAGCTGCAGACCGCAGCCACCGAGCGCGGCGTCGCCTTCGTCAAGGGCTCGGACTTCCTGCTCGAGGGTGGCGAGCACTCGCTGCGGCTGGCGTACTCAGGCGTCACTGCCGACGAGATCCCCGAGGGGATCTCCCGGCTGGCCGACGCCGTCAAGTCCCTCGGCGTCACCGCGTAGCGAGCTGACGCCGGACTCCCACGCCGCGTGCAGGTGACGCGCGGCGCGGGCGTCGAGCTCGACCAGGGCGCGAGCGCCCCAGAGGACGTCGGCGGTCAGCTCCGGCTCGAGCCGCGCCATGCCGCCCGCGAGGTCGACGGCGGCGATCTGCTCGTGGACCGCGTCGGCGAGGACGTGCTCGTCGAAGAAGTCGAGCGCTTCATCGGAGGCACCGAGCCGACGCAGTCCCCGCGCGTAGTTGCCGTTGGGCAGTGAGGAGCCCATCTCGACGGCGGCGAGATGACCCGCGACCGCACCGCGCCAGCGGCGGTGCAGCCCGAACAGCGACATCAGGTTGACCGTCGCGAGCGTCACGCCGGGGATGCGGTCCAGGTATGCCCCGTACGTCGCGTCGAGCCCGAGCGCCCGCATCGCCTTCGCGAACAACTCGGAATGGATACGGTCGGCCCGACCGCCCCCGTACTCGTCGGACTGGATCTCCACGAACGCGGCCTTCGGCGGGCCGTGCAGGCGCGGGACGGCGAACGAATGCGGATCGGCTTCCTTGAGCTGGTAGGCCGACCGGTGCACGAGCAGCTCACGGACCTGATCGAGCGTCGCCTGCGTGCGCACGAAGCGCGACACCGACGGGGCGTCGTCGGCTTCGAGGATCGCCCGCAGCGCGAGGTCCATCTCCTCCGGCGCCGCCGTGTCGCCGGGCGCTCCGATCGCTGTGAAGAGCTCCGCCTCGAAGGCGCGCTCGAAGCGCCGCCGTTCTCGCAGCAGGTCCGGATCCCACTCGAGCTCGTCCGGGACCTCGTCGAAGCCGCGGTAGTGCAACTCGTACAAGCAGTAGAGGGCGAGCTGGAAGTCGTCGTCGCCCAGCACCTCCTCGGGAAGCGGGACGTCGGCGAGGACTCCATCCTTCAGTCCCGCGAGCACGCTCGCCGACAGCGGACCTCGTGGAGCAGGCAGCAACGGCATGGCTTCGGCCTACCCCGGGAAGGGCGACGGTATGGACGAGCGGGTCACGATCACGCCCTACCGCGACGGCCCGCTGCTGGTGCGCGGCGAGGTCGACCTGCGCGACCAGGAGGGCCGCCCCATCGATCCCGGCCGCAGGGTGTTCGCGCTCTGTCGCTGCGGTCGGACGCGGCAGCCCCCGTTCTGCGACTCGTCGCACAAGCTCGCGGACTTCCGCGCGCCCAGCGGCTAGCTCACGGCGGACACGATCCAGGTCGACGACGGCGCGGCGACGCGTGCCGTCGGGCTGCACCCATTCGGCCATCGCCTCGCGCAGCTCCGCCTCGATGCGGGGCCGCGCGTGGTCGGCGCGCTCACCCAGCAGGCGCAGGACCTCGCCGCCGGGGCCGATCGACATGACCATGGCCACCGCGCTGTCGAGGTCGCCGAGCGCCATGTCGAGATCGCAGCGGAAGAGCTCGACGTCGCGGAAGCCCGCGTAGGTCAGCACCTCGCAGACCGTGTCGGCGTTGGCCATCGAGAACGGCCCGGGCCCGCACGTCGGCTCGTCCGACTGCTCCGGCCGCTCGAGGTAGGACTCGACGATCCGCTCGCCGCGGTGCGTCCACTCGTTGTCGAGCTTGCGCCGCCAGACGACCATCGTGAGCCTGCCGCCGGGCCGGAGGTTGGCGTGCACGTTGCGCAGGGCGACGACGGGGTTCGCGAAGAACATCATCCCGAAGCGGGAGAACGCGCGGTCGTAGGGACCGCCGAGGTCCGTCTCGGCCTGGGGGTCGGCGACCGATGAAGCGCGCGTTGGTGACGTCGCGCGCGTCCTCCTTGGCCGTCTCGATCATGCGCGGCGCGGCGTCGAGGCCCACGGCCTCACCGTCCGGCCCGACCATCCCGGCGATCGTGCGCGTGGTGTCGCCCAGCCCGCAGCCGATGTCGAGGACGCGCTCGCCGGGCTGCGGCGGGTGGCGCTCGAGCGCGACCTCGCCGTGCTTGGCCACCCCGGTCACCAGCATCTCGCGGTAGCGGACCCAGATGTCGAACAGCGGCCCGTCCCAGGCGCGGATCGCCTCTTCGTTGGGTGAGATCAACGTGGACATGGAGCGACAGTACGCTTGCCCACGTGGCAGTTACAAGTGCACCGCGCGACGAGACCGGTCGCGCGGGCCCGCTCGAGCCCGGCGCGCCGGAGGGCGTGCTGCCGCCGCTCGTCGACGGCTCGAAGCTGCGCACGAGCCTCCAGCTGTCCGCGCGGCAGATCGAGTGGGTCTTCCGGATGCAGCGGTTGCACGGCGACGTCTTCCGCTTCCCGACCGTCATCCACGACGAGCCGGTGACGATCGTCAATCACCCGGAGCACGTGAAGTCGCTGCTGTCGGCGAAGCCCGAACTGGCGCCGTCGCTGACCGGGGAATCGCCGCTGCGGCCGATCGTCGGGCCCAACTCGACGTTGACCGCGCTCGGCGCCCGCCACATGCGCCAGCGCAAGCTGCTCCTGCCGCCCTTCCACGGTGAGGCGGTCGCCCGTTACGAGGCGATGATCGCCGAGGCGGCCGAGCGCGAGGTGGACAGCTGGATACCGGGCGACGAGGTCGTGCTCGCGTCGCGCATGCAGGCGGTCACGCTCGACGTGATCATGTCCGGCATCTTCGGCGTCGAGGGCAAGCCGGCGCCCGGGACGCCTGAGCACCAGCTGCGCAAGATGGTGCGGATGCTGGCCGACCTCTCGACGCGGCCGATCGCCCAGGTGGCGGAGTTCGCCAACGCCGGCCGCGACGAGGCCGTCGGCCTGATGAAGCTCGCGCTCGTCCAGCTCGACAGGCCCGTGTTCGCGGTGATCAAGGCCCGCCGAGCGGACCCGGACGCCACCGAGCGCAACGACATCCTCTCGCTGCTGCTGCGCGCCACGACGGAGGAGGGCGAGCTGCTCTCCGACCAGGAGCTGCGCGACGAGCTGCTGACGCTCGTCCTCGCCGGCCACGAGACGACCGCCAACCAGCTCGCTTGGACGTTCGAGCGCCTCGTGCGCACGCCCGCCGCGTGGGAGCGGCTGAAGGCCGAGCCCTCCGGCGCCTACGCGGACGCGACGATCTACGAGTCGCAGCGCTCGCGACCGGTGATCCCGATGATCGGGCGCCGGGTGACGGTCCCGTGGCGCTTCGGCGAGTTCACCGTCCCGGCCGGCACGCCGTGCCTGATGAGCATCCTGCTCCTGCACCACCGCGAGGACCTCTATCCCGATCCGTTCGCGTTCCGGCCCGAGCGCTTCGAGGGCACGAAGCCCGGGACCTACACCTGGATCCCGTTCGGCGGCGGCATACGCCGCTGCCTCGGCGCCGCGCTGGCGATGGCCGAGATGCGCATCGTGCTCGAGACGATCGCACGCCGCTGCGAGCTTCAGCCCGTCGATCCGGCGCCCGAGCGCGCCAAGCACCGCAACGTCACGATGATCCCGGCGCAGGGTGCGCGGGTGGTCGTGACCGCGCGAGACTGACGCAACAGCGCCATCGCCGCCGGAATCGTCAGGAAGGCGTCGACGGGCACGCGGTAGCGCGGCGTCCCCAGCCAGACGACGTAGCCGGCGAACAGCAGCGCTCGGATGAGCCACAGCCAGACCGGGCCGGTGCGGCGCAGGAGCGAGCAGGACGACGCCGCCCAGCGCGAGCAGGCAGAGCACGTAGCCGCCGATCCGCACGAGGTCGTGGCGCCCGTCCGGGATCCCCATCTCCTGGAAGGCGATCAGGTCCAGCGACGAGTGGCCGGGATGGATGCTGAACGTGCGCTGCGACGTTGATGAGCACGGCCTGCACCACCGCCGTCGGGTGCCCGGTGGCGAAGTCGCAGCGCGCGCGACGCGCAGTTCGGCGTCGACCTCGCCCTCGTCGAGATCGGGCTGGCCGATGAGGTCGCGGAAGGGGTAGATGAAGACCGGCGCGATCCACTCCGCCCGCTTCTCGCCCGGGACGGACGCGACGCCGTTCCACTGGCCGGCCAACGGTGAAGCCGCTCTGGGTGCCGAGCGGCAGGAACCGGTCGAACTCGGCGTAGTTGCGCACCGTCCACGGCACCAGCGCGAGGCCGAGGGCGAGCATGGCGACGACCCGGGGCCGTGCGCCGCGCAGGCCGATCACGAGCGGGAGCGCGAGCAGCAGCCCGTTGGTGCGCGTGAGGATCGCGAGGCCGAGGACCGCTCCCGCGGCGGCGGCGAGCGCCCATCCGCCGCGGTCGCGCTGCCAGGCGACGAGCGCGGCAGTCCCGAGGACGAGCGGGATGAACAGGTTCTCCGACAGCAGGCCGCCGCCGAGGAAGACCAGCGAGGGGGCGACGGCCGCCAGACCGGCAGCGACCAGCGCGGTCCGGCGGTCGAACAGCCGCGCGACGAGCAGGTAGAGCAGCGCCACCAGCGAGGACGCCGAGCAGACGCGTTGACGATCCGGGCGGCGTCGACGTCGTGTCCGAAGACCTTGTAGACGCCGGCCAGCATCACGGGCAGCGCCGGCGGGCGGAGCGCGCTCGGGCCGCCGGGGTCGGCGAACTGCGTGGGCGCGAAGCCACCCGTGTCGATCGAGCGAGACGGCGTGGCGGTCGAAGTCAGCCGCGTCGCCGAAGGGCTGCTCGACGGCGCTGGTCACGGCCAGCAGCCGCAACGCGAGCGCCACTACGAGGATCGCGGTTAGCGCCCGTATTTGTCTTTGCCGAGCACGATCTGCTCGGGCAGAGCCGCGCGTGGCGGGGGCGACGGGTCCGCGGTCACGGAGATCGTCTCGGCGACGGACAGCGTGACGGTCGAGCTGCCGTCCTCGAAGTCGACGATGACCTCGTCCTCGTGCTTGGAGGTCAGCACGCCGCGGCGGCCGGGCTCCATCCCGGAGTCCTTGAGGTAGTGCAGGAGATCCTCCGCCTCGTTCTCGAAGCGCAGGATGCGGACCTTGGCGCCCTGCTCGACGTCGGCCAGCGGGACGCCGACGATGCGGTCCTTCGAGTCGATCGGATGCCCGTGGGGGCAGGTCTTGGCCGTCCCGATCGCGGCGAGCATGCGCTCCTCGAGCACGGGCGACATCGCGTGCTCGAGCCGCTCGGCCTCCTCGTGCACCTCGTCCCACGGGATGTTGAGCACGTCGGTGAGGAAGCGCTCGATCAGCCGGTGGCGGCGGACGATGCCCTCGGCGTGCTCGCGGCCGGAGTCCGTGAACTCCAGGCGCTTGCTGGCGTCGCGCCGGATGTAGCCGTCCTTCTCGAGGCGGCCGACCATCTCGTGGACGGTGGGCGCGGAGAGCTGCATGGCGCGCGCGACATTGGCCGCGGTCATCGGCAATCCGGCCTCCTGGAGCCAGAAGATCGCCTGGAGGTACTCCTCCTCGGCATCCGTGACCTGCGCCGCACTCATACGATCAAGAGTATGACGTTGCCGCTCGCGGTGCCGACCCTTCCGCAGCTCGCCAAATCGGCCAAGACACTGCCCACCGGCGACGGATGGGCCTACGAACCGAAGTTCGACGGCTTCCGCTGCGTAGCGTTCGTCGACGGCAACTCGGCGCAGTTGCAGTCCCGCAACGGGCGCGATCTCACGCGCTACTTCCCGGAGCTCGCCTTTCCCCCCGGCAGGTACGTGATCGACGGCGAGATCGTGGTGGATGGGCCTGACGGCGAGACGGACTTCGACCTGCTCGGCCAGCGCATCCACCCCGCGGACTCACGCGTGCAGATGCTGTCGGAGAAGACGCCCGCGCGCTTCATCGCCTTCGACGTGCTCGCGATCGATGACGAGGTGCTGCTCGAAGCGCGGTGGACCGAGCGGCGCGAGCGGCTCGAGGAGCTGCCAGGCCTCGAGCTCGCGCCCACCGTCGGCACGCCGGAGGAGGCCGAGGACTGGCTGCAGACCGCCGAGGGCGTGATCGCCAAGCAGACCGACGCGACGTACAAGCCGGGCGAGCGCGTCGGGATGATCAAGATCAAGCGGCTGCGGACGATCGACGCCGTCGTCATGGGCTGGCGCCCCGGCAAGGCCGAGGGCACGCTCGGCGCGCTGATCCTCGGTTGCTACGACGGCGGCGGCAAGCTGCGCGGCATCGGCCACTCCAGCGGCTTCAAGGCCGCCGAGAAGCGCGAACTGCCGGCGAAGCTTGCGCCGTACGAGACGGGCGACCGCGGCAGTGCGGAGCCATCGCGCTGGTCGGCCGATCGCGAGCTCGAGTGGATCGCCCTGCGACCCGAGCTCGTCGTCGAGATCTCCTTCGACCACATGAGCAACGGACGCATCCGCCACAACGCGAAGGTCCTGCGATGGCGCGACGACAAGCCGCCGCGCGATTGCACGCTGGACCAGCTCTCCTGACGAGTCCCATGACGGCGCTGCGCAAGCACCCCGTGCGCACGGGGCTGCTGGGCGCGATGACGATCGCCTTCTCGGGGATCCTCGTGCGGCTCGCGGATGTGTCACCGGAGACGGCGGCGGTGTTCCGTTGCGCCTATGCGGTGCCGATCCTGGCCGTGATCGCGGCCAGCGAGCGTCGGCGCTTCGGGCCGCGACCGGCGCGCGAGCGGCGGCTCGGGATGATCGCGGGCGTCTTCTTCGCCGCCGACCTGATCTTCTGGCACCACTCGATCGACGACGTGGGCGCCGGGCTGGCGACGGTGCTCGGCAACCTGCAGGTCGTGCTCGTCGCGTTCCTGGCGTGGGCGTTGCTCGGCGAGCGCCCGTCGAGCCGGACGTTCGTCGCCGTGCCGGCCGCGCTGCTGGGCGCGGTGATGATCTCCGGCGTGCTCGAGTCGGGCGCGTTCGGGGACGACCCCGTGCGCGGGACCCTCTTCGGCGTCGCGACCACGATTGCCTACGCGGGCTTCATCCTGATCCTGCGGGGAGCCAACACGAACATCGACCGGCCCGCAGGTCCGCTGCTGGACGCCAGCGCGACGGCGGCCGTCGTCGCGGTCGTCGCCGCGGCGTTCTACGAGGCGGCCGACCTCGTGCCGTCGTGGCCCGAGCACGGCTGGCTCGCCTTGCTGGCAGTGTCCTCGCAGGTGATCGGCTGGCTGCTGATCTCGGTGTCGCTGCCGCGGTTGCCGGCCGCGGTGACGTCGCTGATCCTGCTGGTACAGCCGGTCTCCGCCGTCGCCCTCGCCGCGCTGATCCTCGGCGAGTCGCCCTCGCTGCTGCAGGTGGGCGGCGTGGCCGTGATCCTCGCCGCGGTGCTCTTCGCTACCGCCCCTTCCAGTCCGGCTCGCGCTTCTCCGCAAACGCCTTAGCGCCCTCCTGGGCGTCCTCGGAGCCGAAGACGTGGCCGATCAGCTTGCCCTGCTCGTCCCAGGCCTGGGGCTCGGTCCATTCGCGCGCGCGCTGGACGACCGCCTTCGAGGCGGCGAGGGCGAGCGGCGCGTTGCGCACGATCGCCGCGGCCAGCTCCCGGGCGCCGTCGAGCGCGCCGCCGGGATCGGTGAGCCGGTTGACGATCCCGACCTCGGCGGCCCGGTCGGCGCCGATCGGGTCGCCGGTCAGCGCCAGCTCCATGGCCAGGTGGTACGGGAATCCGCTGCGGCAGCCGGAAGAGCCCGCCCGCGGCGGCGACCAGGCCGCGCTTGACCTCGGGGATGCCGAAGCGCGCGTCGCTGGCGGCGACGATCAGGTCGCACGAGAGCGCGATCTCGCAGCCGCCGGCCAGCGCGTAGCCCTCGACCGCGGCGATCAGCGGCTTCTCCGCCGCGCGCTGGGTGATGCCGGCGAAGCCCCGGTCCCCCACCCACGGCCGCTCGCCGGTGACGAACGCCTTGAGGTCCATGCCGGCGCAGAACGTTCCACCGGCGCCGGTGATGATCCCGGCTCGCAGATCGTCCTCGGCGTCGAGGCGGTCGAGCGCCGCCGCGATCCCCTCGGCGACCACGCCGTTGACGGCGTTGCGCGCCTCCGGCCGGTCGATCGTGATGGTCAGGACGCCGTCGGCTTCGCTCGTCTGCACGCTCATGCGCGCGCACCCTACGGCGAATGGCGCGCCGCGCTTCCGCTCCTGGGCTCAGTGCTGTCGCCGATCACGGGATCGCGAGAACGCGCAGATGGGCTGGTGAGGGAGCGGGGAGTGTCGACTCCTTGCCGACGAGCTACCTCAGGACGCTGCCGCTCGGCGAAACGTGCGGATCGTCACCGGTCTGACACGAACTGAGCGGATCCGTAACCGCTTTCCGGTGACGAATCCGCATGGTTGGCCGGCACCGGTGACGGATCCGCACAGTTCGGCCCACGGAGAGTTGCGGCGGCGAGTCGAGGTAGCTCGAGGCATGCCCCGCTCCTCCCCTTCCCTCACCAGCCATCCGGAGCGCCCGCGACCCCCCGCGAACGCTCCGCACCGAGCTTCGAACGAGCTCAGGCGGCGAACAGCGTCAGCTCGGGCTCACGTTCGCCGCGCAGCACCGCGAGGTCGACCTCGACCCACGCGATCCCGCGCGACTCCGCCAGCACCCGAGCCTGCGGCTTGACCACCTGCGCGGCGAGCACGCCGCGCACGTCGGCCATCGCCGGATCCAGCTTGATGCGCTCGAGATAGCGGCTCAGCTGCTCGACCGCATCGATCGTGCCCATGCGCTTGATCTCCACCGCGATCCAGCCGTCCGCTTCGTCGCGGCACATCAGGTCGACCGGCCCGATGTCCGTCGGCCACTCGCGCCGCACGAGCCGGAAGCCCTCGCCACACCACTCGGGCGCCGCGGCCAGCAGCTCCTGCAGGTGCGTCTCGACGCCGTCCTTCTCGAGGCCCGACTGCGACGTCGCACTCGACCGTCATGTCGCGAGATCACCTCGGCCAGCTCGATCTCGAGCTTGTCGTCGCCCTTGACCTTGCGCACGACGATGCGCTCGCCGTCCTCCTCGATCGCCGTCGGCGCCGTCATCCAGTTCAGCGGCTTGTATCCGCCGCCGTCGCAGTGCACGAGCACCGAACCGTCGGCCTTGAACATCAGCAGCCGCACCGCCTCGGGCAGGTGGGCGTCCAGCCGGCCGGAGTAGGCGACGGAGCAGCGAGCGACAACGAGACGCATCGAGCAGTCGAAGCTACCGCCGCCTCCGGTCGGACGCCTCCGTCGCCATTGCAATTTGGGGGTTACGGCCTCGTCCATGAGTGCGGACGTCCGAGCGGCGCGGCCCGAGGATCTCGAGGATCCGCCGCGCGACGTGGTCGACGTCGAGGAGATCTGGCGCCGGACGCTCGGCCTTCCCGGCCGGCATGTGCTGGTCGCGGCCGACGGCGATCGGGTCGTCGGCACCGCAGACTGCCTGGTCCTCGAGAACCTCACGCGCGGCGCGCGGCCGTACGTGCTCGTCGAGAACATCGTCGTCGATGAAGCGCACCAGCGTCGCGGCATCGGCGCGAGCCTGCTCGCGGCCGCCCGCGACCTCGCTTCGAAAGCGGGCGGCTACAAGCTCCAACTGATCGCGGACGACACCCCGGAGACCCGCGGCTTCTACGAAAGCTGCGGGTTCGCTCCCGAAGCGCTGGCCTTCAAGCAGCGCCTCTAGGGCAGCTCACCCTCACGCACCTCGCTCGTGATGCCCTGACCGAGGTCGTCTGCGGCGAATGCCTGCGTGGCGTCGGTATCGGCCGGCGTGAGGTCGGAGCGCACGACAACGGACTGCCCGAGTGCGTCACGCGCCGCGAGCGCGGTCCGGCCGGCGGTCGCCTGGGCTTCCGCCAGAGATTCGGCCGCCAGCGTCATCTCGAGCCTCAGGTGAAGTGCATGCGCCCCATCGCCCCATAATCGACGAACCGACCCGAACTCGCGCATAGCGCGACTTCGGATGGGCTCGCCGCCGTGGCTGGGGTCCTTACTGCGGTCATGACCGCAGGAAGGACCCACGCCAGCTCGGTCCCCCTCCCTTACCTGCTCAATCTGCGCGCACGCGGCCCAGTGACCAGCGGTCGCGCTGACGGGCCATCGCCCGGGCGGCGCTCGCGCCTCCAGGCGCGGCGGTGGAAGACGATGTGGCGCAGTCTGCATAGCGCGCCGTGTAGTTTCGCGGCCATGAGGAAGGTGTTGCTCGGAATGGTCGCGGCGCTGGTGCTGACCGGCACGGCGCAGGCGGCGGAGACGCGGTACTCGCTGCAGGGCGGGTGCTGGTCGCTCGACGGCGTCGCCGGCGCGAGCCAGGTGCGACTGCAGGCGACAACGCTCGGGAGCTACCTGCTCTACACGCCCGACCAGAAGTACGTGATCGCCGATGGCGTGGCGGACACGCCGAGCGCCGCCGCCGAATGGAAGGTCACGGAGGGGCCGACGGACGACTTCACCTTCACGCCGGGCGGGGGCTCACCGCGGCCGGTCGCCGTCACGCCGGCGGAGGGCTGCGCGGTCTTCCCGGAGGCCGAGCTCAATGCGACGGGGACACCCCGGCGCGCCGCTCTGTCCTATGGGCCGACCCAGGGGATCGTCGAAGGGCACATGCACTGGACGGCGTACCAGTACTTCGGCGGCAACTTCCACTGCGGCAAGCCGTGGGACCGCTTCGGCATCACGGAGGCGCTGCCCGACTGCGCCGAGATCGAGGGCCCGCAGGGCACTGCCGCGCCGCTGCAGAACTTCTTCAACTACGGCAACCCGGCGCAGGCGCACGACACGCGTGGCTTCCCGCAGATGACCGAGTTCGGCCGTCTGCAGTACACGTGGGAGGGCACGTACTGGCGCTGGGTCCAGCGCGCGTGGCTCGCCGGCACGCGCACGATGGTGATGGGCGTCAACGAGAACCGCGTGCTGTGCCAGCTGCAGGCCAACCGCACCGAGAGCTGCGACGAGATGACGACCGTGCGGCGCGGCATCGCCGCGATGCGCGAGATGCAGGACTACGTCGACGCGCAGGCGGGCGGGCCCGGCAAGGGCTTCTTCCAGATCGTCACCGACCCGATCCAGGCGCGGCAGCGTCGTCAACCAGGGCCGCATGGCGGTGATCCTCGAGATCGAGATCTCCGAGCCCTTCGGCTGTCGCAACCTCGAGCAGCCGACGTGCGACAAGGCGCGCGTCGATCGCGAGCTGAAGGAGATGTACGACCTCGGCGTGCGCTCCTCGCTGCTGCTCAACAAGTTCGACAACCCGCTCGCGGGCGTGCGCTTCGACAGCGGACCGGTGGGCGCCGTCATCAACGCCGGCAACCGCGACAGCGCCGGCTCGTTCTGGAGCGCGAAGACCTGCACCGGCCCACTCCAGGACAACGAGATCGCGACGTACTCGCCGGAGATCCAGGCCGCGATCAACAACGTGATCGCCACGATCGGGCTGCAGAGCGGCAGCGCCCCCGTCTATCCGCCGGCGCCGCACTGCAACACGCGCGGGCTGACGCCGCTCGGCCGCCACCTCGTCAAGCGGATGATGGACCTGGGGATGATCGTCAACCCCGACCACATGAGCCAGGCGGCGGTCGACGACACGCTGACACTGCTGGAGACGCGCAAGTACTCCGGCGTGATCTCGCCCCACGGCTGGGTGGATCCGGGCAACTGGCCGCGGATCTGGAAGCTCGGGGGCGTCGCCTGGCCCGGCCACTCGGCCGCCGACAACTACGTGAAGGATTGGAAGGACTACCGGCCGCGCAGCACGCCGTACAAGTTCGGCTGGGGCTACGGCGCCGACCTCGGCGGCCTGTCTGCACAGCCCGCTCCGGTCGAGGGCGAGGAGTCCATCACCTACCCGTTCAAGAGCTACGACGGCCGCGTCACGTTCGACAAGCAGACGACGGGCGAGCGGACCTTCGACTACCGCGAGGAGGGTGTCGCCCACTACGGCCTGTACGCCGAGTGGTTCGAGGATCTCGAACGGATCGGCGGCCGCCGCCTGGCGCACGACATGCACGAGGGCTCCGAGGCCTACCTGCAGATGTGGGAGCGAGCGACGGGCGTGTCCGGCCGCGGCTGCATGACGCGCGGCGGTGCGTTCACCAAGCGCGGCCGCGGTCCGCTGCGCGTCGGCGGCAAGTGGCCGGCGCTGCTGCGCCGCGCGGGGCAGCCCCAGCGGCGCACGCAGACGTGGACCTGGTGCGTGCAGGGCCCGAGCAACCAGAAGCGTGCCGACGTCGCCGTGCTCAATCGCGCGCGGCCGGGTGCTGCTGGTCGGCTCCAACGCCGACAGTCGCTCGGCGGGGGGCGTGCTGCGCATCGGCGACCGCGCGAGGTTCACCGGCCTCAAGCGGCGCGGCAACCAGTTCGCGCTGGCGCGCGGCGGTCGCATCCGCGGCGGTCGGCGTCGCGGTCAAGGGTCTCAAGGGCGCCGCCCTGCGCAAGGCGGCGACGCAGGTGCTGCGCGCCCGCGCGAGCCAGAAGCGCCCCCGTTACATCGAGGGCAAGGCCGAGCGCGAGCGCGAGGGCGGCCCGACCGGTCGCACGCTCGCGGGCACCAGCGACGTGCGCATCAACCGCGCCCTCACGCTGCTCTGCATGGCGCAGTTGTAATCAGGCAGCGAGCTCACGCGGCTGGCGCTCGCGAACGGCTTCCGCGAGGGCACGGACCTCGGGATCGTCGGCGAGCTTGAGCGCGCGGTCGCAGGCGGCGAGGCAGTCCTGCGTGCGGTCGGTGCGCGCAAGCGCGTGGGCGTAGCGCGACCAGGCTCCCGGTGACTCAGGCGCGATCTGCGTCGCCTGCTCGCACGCCGAGACCTCGGCGCCGAGGTCGCCGGAGAGGTGGGCGATCGTCGCAAGGTCGAGCAGGCCCTCCTCCGACGGCAGGATCGCTCGTGCGCGCTCGAGGGCGTCTCGCGCACCGGCGCGATTGAAGCGCCGCATGCGCAGGCGCCCGAGGCGCTCCCACGCCGGGCCGTCGTGCGGCGCGACGGTCGTCTCGCGCTCGGCGGCGTCGACGGCCTGCCACAACGCGCCCATGTCCTCGTAGATGCGCGCGGCGGTGCGGTGCGGCGCCGGGCGCTCGGGCTCGATGCGGATCCAGTCGCGCACGGCGCGCGCGGCGGCGCTGTAGTCGCCGGCCTGCCAGAAGGCGGTTGTCATCAGGCGCAGGACGGCGGGGTTCTGGGGCTCGGCGTCGCGGGCGTACACGAGCCGCTTGGCGGCCAGCGAGAAGTCCCCCTCTGCGAGCGCGTGCTTGGCGGCCTGCATGAAGCGCTCGACGCGGTCCGCGGCGGGGTCTGGCTTGGAGAAGTCGACGAAGTGCAGCGAGCCCGCCGGCACCGTGCGGATACCGATGTGGAACGTGACGCGCGCCCACTGCTGGATGTGGTCGCCGTCGCCGGTGAAGTAGATGCCCTGCACCGTCCCGACGCCCCACTCGGGATAGGAGAAGCAGCGCGCGTAGCGGTGCACGACGGAGTGGTCGGGCATGCGCGAGCCGAACGGGTCGTTCTGCTGCTGGTCGGCGGCGGCGTTGCGCTGGCGCTCCTCCTCCTCGTACGCGCGGCGGCCCGCCTCCTCGCGCGCCTTGCGCGCCGCCGTCGCGCTGACCCGGACGGCGTTCTTGGTGACCTTGCCGCCGCGCGAGTCCTCGGCGAGGCGCTCGAGCGTGTCGGCCGCCTCGTTGATCGCCTTCAGATGGCGTTCGTGCTCGAACTGCCGCCCGGGCGGGGCGATGTCCGGGTGCCACACCTTGGCGAGCTTGCGGCGTGCCAGCTGCACCTCGCGCTTGCCGAACGGCGGGTCCAGCTCCAGGAGGAGGACCGCCTGCTCGACATCGAAGATCGCGGGTGCCACCCCCTTCACGATACGCCTCAGCGCATGACTGAGACGCTGCGCACACGTGAGGCGTTGCCGACGTCGTCGGTCGCCTGAAGGCGGATCTGCGAGGCGCCGCGCGGCACCTTCACGCGCACGCGGCGCGCTCCCGGGCGCACGAAGCCGAACGAGTCGTTGAGCACCTTCTTGGAGCCGGGCCGGTGGACCTCGGCGAGCACGCTCGCCTTTTCGTCGATGCGGAAGGTGACGACCGCTTGCCGGCCGTCGAGCCGCGCCTTCAGCGCACTGATCTTCGGCGCGATCGACGTCGGCGTTGATCGGCGCGTCGACGATGATCTTCCCGTGCATGTTCGAGTGGACCTCGCAGTGGTAGGCGTAGGTGCCGGGCGTATCGAAGAAGAAGGCGAAGGAGTCGCCCTTCTGGTGGATCACCTGCCCGGGTGACTTGCCCGGGTCGGAGTCGAAGGCGCCGGTGTCGGAGGTCACCGTGTGATTGAGATCCGGGCCGTCCCAGCGCCACTCGACGAGCACGCCGGACGTGACGCTGGTCAGCTGCGCGTCGAACGCGTGGTTCTTGATGTCGACGAAGCCCGGGTGCGCGGCTGCGGTCGCCGGGCAGGCGAGCAGCAGCCGCGGCGAGCACCAGCGACCGCCGCATCAGTCGATCAGCCGCTTGCGCATCCAGTACGTCGCGAGCTGCCACATCAGCCCCGCGAACACCACGAGCGCGAACACGTGGCCGAAGTCGACCGTCTCGAAGCCGAACGCCGCGTGCCGGACGAGCTCGACGCAGTGATAGAGCGGGTTGAACTGCGACGCGACGATCGCCCAGTGCGGCAGCTCGTCGAGCGGGAAGAACGTGCCGGCGAGCAGGAACATCGGCGTGATCAGCAGCGACTGCACGTAGCTCGTGTTGTCGAAGTTCTCCACCAGCGCCGCGATGAGGATGCCCGAGGCCGCCAGGCCGAAGCCCGACAGGATTCCGATGAAGGGGACCAGCAGCATGCCGGCCGTCGGGTCGAGCCCGAAGAAGAAGGCGACGATCAGCGGCGCGCAGCCGTAGATGCCCGAGCGCAGGCCGATCCACAGCGACTCGGCGAGCACGATCTCCTCGACGCTCACCGGCGCGGCCAGCAGCGCGTCGTAGGTGCGCTGGTACTTCCACTTGACGAGCGTCCCGAAGATGCCGCTGAAGATGCTCGAGAACAGGATCGCGGTGGCGACCGTGCCGATGCCGACGAACTCGATGTACTCGACGCCGCCGACCTTGTCGACCAGCGAGCCGAAGCCGAAGCCGAACGCCAGCAGGTAGACGATCGGCTGCACGATCGCGCTGAACGTCGACGACCGCCAGAAGGTCGAGAAGTTGATGATCTCGCGCGTGAGGACGCCCTGGACGCCCGAGCGTTGGATGTTCACTCCACCGTCTCCCCTGTGAGTGCGACGAAGACGTCTTCGAGGTTGCCGGGCCGCGTGACGCCGTCGGGCGCCTCGCCGAAGACGGCGACGCTCGTGCCGGTGCGGCGCGTGCCCAGGCCGCGACCGCGCGCCTCGGCCTCGACGCGCTCGAGCTGCTCCTTCGGTCCGTAGACCTCGGTCACCCGGTCGCCGACGTGCTCGCGCACGAGATCGGACGGCTTGCCCTCGGCGACCATCTTGCCGTGGCTGACGATCAGCACCGTGTCGGCGAGGCGCTCGGCCTCCTCGATGTAGTGCGTCGACATCAGGATGGAGACGCCCTCTGCGCGCAGCGAGTCGATCAGCCCCCACAGCTCCTGGCGGACCTGCGGGTCGAGGCCGACCGTCGGCTCGTCGAGCAGGACGAGCTGCGGCCGGTGCAGCAGTCCGCGCGCGATCAGCAGCCGTCGCCGCATGCCGCCCGAGAGCTTGTCGACCTTGCTCGTTCGGCGGTCGGTCAGCGTCCCGATCGCCAGCGCGCGCTCGATCGCCTCGGCGCGGTCCTTGATGCCGTACAGCTGCGCGAAGACGGCGAAGGTCTGCTCGACCGTCAGCTCGATGTCGAGGTTGTCCAGCTGCGGGACGACGCCCATCTTGCGCCGCGCCGCCTTCGAGTCCGACGGCAGCTCGTGGCCGAGCACGTGCACCGTCCCCTCGTCGGCGACGGTCTGCCCGGTGAGCATCCGCATCGTCGTCGACTTGCCGGCACCGTTGGGCCCGAGCAGGCCGACGCACGTCCCCTCCGGGACGGTGATGTCGAGACCGTCGACGGCCGTTATCGGCCCGTAGCGCTTGACCACGCCACGGACCTCGATCGGGTGCATCAGTGGTCAACCTCGTGGCCGGCCTTGTGCGATGGCGGGATGCCGGCGCCGGCCGGCAAGGACGCAGGACCGAAGGTGTGCCGGTGGCACATCGAGGTCCGAGGACGCCGTCGGGCGGTGATCGGCGCCCGCCAGCATGCGAGGGTGGTCGCGGGGTGGGCCACTTGTTCAGCCTACGTAGCGCCGCGGCGAGCGGGTCGCCATCTCGTGCGCGTGGCGGTGCACCGCCTCGCGGACGTTGCCGCGCACCTCGATCGCGCCGCGCAGCGCCACGGTGGTGACCAGGACACCGTCCGCGGCCAGCACCTCGGCGTCCGTCGCCGCCTCGAGGCCGATCTCGCTCACGTGCGCCGCTTCGCGCCCGCGGGCGCGGAGTTCCGCCGCCAGCTCGACCGGCAGCCCGCCGTCGAGGATCAGGCGACGCATTCCCACCACCGCCGCAGGTCAGGGTCGTCGAGCGCGTCCTTGACCGGTGTGCGCGTGCCCGGCCGGCACGGATGCCCGGCCGCCCGCTCGGGGTCGACGTCGACCGGCACACCGGTCATCAGCGACGGCCAGCCGCCCGCGCGCAGCAGCGCGACGGGTTCGAGCCGCCCGTCGAGATCGAGCACGCGCTGCTCACTGAAGACGTCCTCGAGGCCGCCCGGCCGCTCGACCGCCATGCGCCCGTCCACCACGTGGATGCCCTCCGCGAGCGGGTGCTCGCCGCCGAGGTGCTCGACGGCGGCACGGATCATCCGCAGCGGCAGCCCGGCGTCCAGCAGGATGCGCACCGCCAGCGCGTCGGCCACGTCCGCGAAGTCGTACACGTGCGGATCCCCGGTCGACACCGACGCCCGGATGTGCCCCCACCGCGCCCACTGACCGATCCGGTCGCCGTCCACCCCCGCGAGGCGTCCGGCTTCGTGCGCGAGGTACATGACAGCATTCTCGCGTGTGGGACGGCTGATCTACTCCGCCATCGCTTCGCTCGACGGATACATAGAGGACGCTGACGGCAACTTCGACTGGTCTGCGCCGGACGCGGAAGTGCATGCGTTCGTCAACGAGCGGGAGGCCGAGGTCGGCACGATGCTGCTCGGGCGGAAGATGTACGAGACGCTGAAGGTGTGGGAGCGGCCGGAGGATTTCGCCGGCGACGACGAGACGCTGCTGGAGTTCGCGCGGATCTGGCGGGCGGCGGAGAAGGTCGTCTACTCGGGGTCGCTCGACGCGGTCGAGACCGCGCGGACGCGGGTCGAGACGACGTTCGATCCCGGGGCCGTTCGCGAGCTGAAGGACTCGTCGGACCGCGCGCTGTCGATCGGCGGCGCCGCGCTGGCGGCGGAGGCGCTGCGGGCCGGCCTGGTGGACGAGCTGCAGCTGCTGGCCTCCCCGGTCGTCGTCGGCGGCGGCAAGCACTGGCTGCCGGACGGCCTGCGGCTCGAGCTCGAGCTGATCGATGAGCGCCGCTTCGCCAACGGCGTCGTGCATATGCAGTACCGCGTCAGCTAGCGGCGGTCGCGCAGCCAGATCTCGCGCGCGGTGAAGGGGGAGGCGTCGCGGCGCCAGCACAGGACGAACGCGACGAACGCGTTGAAACCGGCGACGGTGATGGCCAAGGTCGACACTCCTCCTCCCTCTCGCATGGGGAGGATAAACGGTTTCGGGCCGCTTGTTCCAATTGGCACGTGACCGCGAGACCTAGACTCGCGGATCCCATGAGCTCGCAGTACATCTTCACCATGCACCAGCTGTCGCGGCGCTTCCCGCCCGACAAGACGGTGCTGGAAAACGTCAGCCTGTCCTTCTTCCCCGGCGCCAAGATCGGCGTGCTGGGTTACAACGGCGCGGGCAAGTCGACCGTGCTGCGGATCATGGCCGGGCAGGATCACGACTACACGGGCGAGGCCAAGCTGGCGCCCAACGCGACGGTGGGGATGCTCGAGCAGGAGCCGCATCTCGACGAGGCCAAGGACGTGCGCGGCAACGTCGAGGACGGCGTCGCCGAGGTGCGCGACCTGATGGCGCGCTTCAACGAGCTCTCGATGAACTACTCCGACGAGACGGCGGACGAGTTCGCACGGCTGCAGGACCAGATCGACGCGGCCGACGGCTGGAACCTCGACACGATGATCGACACGGCGATGGACGCCCTGCGCCTGCCGCCGGCCGACGCCGCCGATCACGAACCTCTCCGGCGGCGAGAAGCGCCGCGTCGCGCTGTGCCGGCTGCTGCTCTCGGCGCCCGACCTGCTGCTGCTGGACGAGCCGACCAACCACCTCGACGCGGAGTCGGTCGCCTGGCTGGAGACCCACCTCGCCGACTACAAGGGCGCGATCGTCGCGGTCACCCACGATCGCTACTTCCTCGACAACGTCGCGCAGTGGATCCTCGAGATCGACCGCTCGCGCGGCATCCCCTACGAGGGCAACTACTCCGCCTGGCTCGATCCAGAAGCAGAAGCGCCTCGAGATGGAGGAGAAGAAGGAGTCCTCCCGGTCGCGCACCATCGCGGCCGAGCTCGAGTGGGTGCGCACGAACCCGAAGGGCCGTCGCGTCAAGAACAAGGCGCGCCTCGCCCGCTACGAGGAGCTCATCGCCGAGGACCGCAACGTCAAGCTCGACGAGGTCCAGATCCACATCCCGGCCGGCCAGCGTCTGGGCGACACGGTGATCGAGGCCAAGAACCTGCGCAAGGCGCTTCGGCGACAAGCTGCTCATCGACGACCTGTCCTTCACGCTGCCGCCCGCCGGCATCGTCGGCGTGATCGGCCCCAACGGCGCCGGCAAGACGACGCTCTTCAAGATGATCACGGGCCAGGAGCAGCCCGACTCCGGGACGCTGAAGATCGGCGACACGGTCGACCTCGCCTACGTCGACCAGTCGCGCGACGCGCTGGACCCCGAGAAGAACGTCTGGGAGGAGATCTCCGACGGCTACGACATCATCAAGGTCGGCGAGCAGGAGATGAACTCGCGTGCGTACGTCAACGGCTTCAACTTCAAGGGCTCGACCCAGCAGCGCAAGGTCGGCGTCCTCTCGGGCGGCGAGCGCAACCGCGTGCACCTCGCCAAGCTGCTCAAGTCCGGCGGCAACCTGCTGCTGCTCGACGAGCCCACCAACGACCTCGACGTCGACACGCTGCGCGCCCTCGAGAACGCCCTCGTGAACTTCGCCGGCTGCGCGGTGGTCATCTCCCACGATCGCTGGTTCCTGGACCGCATCTGCACCCACGTCCTCGCCTTCGAGGGCGACTCGCAGGTGACGTGGTTCGAGGGGAACTTCGAGGCCTACGAGGAGCACCGTCGCGAGCAGCTCGGCGACGCCGCCGACCGCCCGCACCGCATCACCTACAAGAAGCTCACGCGCGCCTGAGGGCGGCGTCGAGCCCCGAGCGCGAGACCCTCAGCCGCTGACGGCGGGCGCGAAGTTCGAGGGGTCGGCCGGGTCGTAGGCGACCTCGACCTCTTCCCCTGGTGTCAGGGTCATGTTGGGCGGGATCAGCACCCTCTGAGTGACCGCGCCCGGGGTTCCCGGGAGCATCACGGTGAGGTCGTAGGTCAGCAGGACGCCGACCCGGACGCCGGCGTGCAGCTCTGCCCGCACCACCCGCGCCCGGGTGCGGGCGGTGCGGCGCTCTCCGGCCGCCCGCGCCCGGCGGGTGAGGATGCCGAACGCCGCCGCGAAGAGCAGGCCGACGGCGAGGAACGGCAGGCCGAGCGCACCGAAGGCGATGCTGAAGACGATGCCGAGTGGGATGGAGGTGACGGCGAGGATGCCTGTGACGAGACGGGTGATCATGAGCGCACTCTGACGCGAATCGCCCGAGCGATGCCGAGATTGCCCGCGAGGTCGATGGGCGCCGCGCGCAGGCGGTAGCGGCCGGGCTTGACCCGGGTATGGCGTTGGTGAAGGTCTGGGCCGACGCGGACGGTGCCACCGCAGCGAGGAGTGCGAAGGTCAGGACCAGCCCGACGGAGTGCTTGAAGTCATCCCCCTCCGCGAAACCTCCCGCGGCGGCGTTCCCGGAACGTTCCCGCCGTCAGACGGCACCGGCGAGGCCGCGGCAGCGCGCCTCGTCGAGCGGATGCCCCGCAGCGGCGAACTGCTCGGCAGCGGCCTCGAAATGGGCGACGGATTCGCCACCGGACGCGCGTAGCCCGCGCAGCTCTTCCAGCGCGGCGTCCCACGCCGGCAGCTTCATCACCGTGCCGGCGAGGTATTCGAGAATGCCCGTCCACTCGTCCGAGCGCTTCGTGTCACCGGCGATCGTCGCCGCCTTGGCGGCCGGTAGCGCAAGCGTGATGCGACAGCCCGGGCAGGTCTCGTCCGGCCCACGCACCATCGCCTCGGCCTCCTCGAGCGCCGCCAGCGCCGCCGCCGGGGTTTCGGCCATCTCGATCCTCGTGCCGTAGATGCGATCGAAGAGGTGGTATCCGACGTCGGACGTCCGTGCAAGCACGAGCGCCTCGTCGATCAGCCGCTCAGCCGCCTCGCGGTCGCCGCGGTACAACGCAACCTCGGCGCGGCGCTGCAGCGAGAAGGCCTCACCCGTAGGGCCACCGAGCTCGTGATGCAGCCGCGCGCCCTCGCAGAGGTCGGCGTCCGCCTCGTCCAGCCGGCCGGCGAGGAGCTTCGCCTCACCGCGGATCGTCGTCGCGAACGCCCGCCCGCGCTCGGCGCCGAGCCGGTCGGACTCCGCGGCGAGCGCGTCCGCGAAGGCGATCACGTCGTCGTAGGGACGCGCGCCGTAGAGCAGGCGTTGCGTGATGCACAGCTGGCCGTCGAAGGCGCTCACCGCGAGCCGGGGCAATGACGCCGTGTCGAACAGGTCGGCCCGTACGCTGTCGCGCAGCTCGCCGCGGGCGTGCGCCGCGGCGGCCTGGGCCCAGGAGGCAACGGAGACGGCCATCGGGTCGCCCTGACTCGATCGCAAGCATGCGCGCCTCGGCCGCCTGCGCGGTGCCTTCGGCGGGGTCGCCGAAGCCCAGCGCGGCGGCACCGGCATAGGTCGAACGCCACGGCGATCCGGCCCTGGAGGGTCGACGGCTGCAATCCCGCGACACGCCGCAGTCCGCCCTCGGGATCGCCGAGCTTGATCGTGGCCAGCGCACCGTTGGCGCGCAGGTCGTCCTCGGTCGGTGCGTCCGATCGCGGCGGCGGCCGCGGCGTACGCCGCCGGCGCCGACGCCTCTCCGCGCGCATCAAGCGACTCCGCACGCAGAACGAGCGCCTCGGCATGCCCCGGGTCGTGGGCCAGCAGCCGGTCCAGCAGAGCGAGGGCGTCCGCGTAGGCGCCGACGCCGACCGCGTCGCGGGCCGCCGCGAGCAGGAACGGCGTGGCGCGCCCGGGCAGCCCGCCTGCGACCCAGTGACGGCCGATGAGCGCCGGAGCCGCGTCAACAGCGTCCAGGCGCTCAGCGGTCTCCCGATGGATCGCGATGCGCCGGTGCGGAGCGAGCTGCTCCAGCAGCGCCTGCCGCACCAGGTCGTGCCGGAAGCGGTAGTGGCCATCGGCGACGACCAGCGCTCCGGTGAACAAGCCGGCGTCCAGGATTGCGAACGCCTCTGGCTCCGGCAGTCCCGTCAGAGCTGCTGCCGCAACGGGGTCCAGGTCGTCGCCCGAGACGGCGAGCCGTCGCAGGGCGGTGACGGCGGACTCATCGAGGTCCAGGAAGCGCGAGGCGATCGCGTCGCGAACCGTTGGCACCAGCGCCGGCACACCGACCGTCGCACTACGCGCCAGCTCGAGCACGAGGAACGGGTTGCCCTGGCCAAGGGCGATGATGCGCCTCACGGTGGCCTCGTCGCGCGCGACGGTGGTCCCCGCGGCGACGAGCGACGCGGCCTGGTCGGGCTCGAGCGGACCGAGGTCGATTGCCGTCAAACGACCGGCGCGCGCCGCCCGGCTGACCCCGCGGACCAGCGTGCCCGGCGCGGCCTCGGGGCGGTAGGCGAGCACGACGAGGATCTCGCCCCCGAGGTGTGGCAGCAGATCGAGGGTCGCCTCGTCGGCGAGGTGCGCGTCGTCGACCACGAACGCAACCGGACCGTCCCCGGCCGCCGCTTCGAGCAGCACGCGTGCGGCACCGATGACCTTGTGCCGCGTCAGGCCGCCGGCCGGCGCCGCGAGCTGCTCCAGCACGTCGCGTGCGTGCGGGTCCAGCGCGTCCAGCAACTCGGGACGACGATCAAGCACGTCGAGCAGCGGGCCGTACGGTCCGGTTGCCTCGGTCGCGGCGGTGGCCACCACGGTCCAGCCCTGCTCGCGGCCGGCGCGCGCGAGCTCCCGGCAGAAGGCCGTCTTGCCGATCCCGCCCTGCCCCCGTACGACGAGCGCACCTCCTGCCGGGGAGCGCAACAGCGCCGCCAGGCTCGCCAGTTCCAGTTCGCGGCCGACGAACTCGGGCTCCTGCGTCATCAAGCCGGCCACGCACTCGTCGTAGACGCCTTCTGTCTCCGCGCCCGGGCGCAGCCCCATTTCCCGGCGCAGCGCCGTCCGCAGTCGCCCGTACCAGCGGATGGCCTCGGGGCGGCTGCCGTCTGCGAGCGCCTGACGCATCAGCTCGCGATGCGCGGCCTCGTCGGTGGGATCGGCCTCGGCCAACCGCTCCCAGCGACCCTCGCGTCGCAACAGCTCGAGGTAGCGCGCGCGCAGCCGATCGCGCGGGCGCCT
Source organism: uncultured Solirubrobacteraceae bacterium (assembly GCA_963759945.1). Lineage (GTDB taxonomy): Bacteria > Actinomycetota > Thermoleophilia > Solirubrobacterales > Solirubrobacteraceae > DATLGB01. Next base: position 63,454 of record CAVXBH010000014.1, read on the forward strand.
GCGCCCATGTCTCATAAGGGGCGTCGGGCAGCAGGTCTCCCGGGTACAGCGAGGGGTCGTCCGCGGCTTCAAACGCCTCGACGTCCGTGGACACCGTGAGCAGGCCGATCTGCCCGCCTCGCAGCGTCACCGCCTCGGGGTCTCCGAGCGCCTGCCGCGCGTGGTGCGCGGCCTTGCGCAGGTTTGCGGCTCCTGCCTCGGCACCCAACGTCGGCCAGAGCGCGTCGATCGCCCGATCGCGCGGCATCCGATGGCCCTCGGTCAGCGCCAGCACCTGGACGAGCTCAGCGGCGCGGCGCGTCGGCCACTTCACCTCGGCACCGTCAACCGTCACCCGGAACGCGCCGAGCATCTCCACGTGCACTCCCGCCATGGGTCAATCATGCGCAGGCGAGCACGCGTCGCGCAAGCGCCTTCCTGCACCGGGAACGATTGGGGAACGATCGCTCGTGAGCCTGCATCGCATGAATGCGACAACGAGGGAACAGGCACCGGTCCAGATCGAGGGCGATGGCGTAGAGCTGCGCTGCACGCCGGTCGGCGGCGGAATGAGCGCCGGATTCGTCCGGCTTCCCATGGGGGCTGACCTGCGGCCCGCGGTCGTCGGGCTGCCGTCCGATCTCTGCCAGTGCCCGCACTGGGGATTCCTCATCAAGGGCCGGGTCCGCATGCACACGACGAACGGACCGCAGGACTTCGCGGCCGGCGACGCGTTCTACTGGGCGCCGGGCCATGCCCCAGAGGCACTCGAGGATTCCGAGTACGTCGACTTCTCCCCCACGGACGAGTTCAACCACGTACTGGCGCACATCAAGAACGGGGGTTAGCCTTCGGCCTGGGGCGCATGGTCGTCGAAGCCGCCGAGCTACTGGAGTCCGCGCGATGGTCCGAGGCTCGGGCAGCCTTCGACGCGCGGCTGGCCGAAGTCGATGACCCCGCGCTCCACGAAGGACTCGGCCTCGCGCTGTGGTTCCTGGGCGAGGTCGAGGACGGGATCCTCGAGCGCGAGCGGGCCTTCGAGGGGTACGTGCAGGCCGGGCGCTGCAGCGACGCCGCCCGCGTCGCGTCCTGGGTCTCCCATCAGCGCCTCATCGCCGGGCGCGCTTCGGCCGCCCGCGGGTGGCTCGCCCGCGCGGAACGTGCGCTCGAGGATCTCCCCGGTTGCGCCGGCCACGGATGGATTGCCGTCGAACGCGCGCGCCACGATCCCGGCGCGGGTCACGCCGAGCGGGCGATGAAGATCGGACGTGAGACCGGTGACACCGACCTCGAGGTGCTCGCCCTCAGCCTGCATGGGCAGAGCGAGGTCGCCGCCGGCCGCAAGGACGAGGGCATGCTCCTGCTCGAGGAGGCCATGGCCGCCGCGACGGCGGGCCGGGTGCGCAACGTGCACACCCTCGCGTCCGCCTACTGCAACCTGATCATGGCGGCGACCGCCGCCGGCGAGTGGGAGCGCGCGGCCGAGTGGTGCCGGCTGGTCGACGAGTACGCGCAGGCGCACGACACCACCCCACTGCTGGGCGCGTGCCGCACCGTGCACGCCGACGTGCTCGTGGCCGCGGGCCGCTGGTCGGACGCGGAGCGGGCGCTCGAGAGCGCGCTCGCAGCGCACGAGGGCTTCGTCCCTCAGATGGGCGACGCGACGACGGCCACGCTCGCGGAGCTTCGCGTGCGCCAGGGCCGGCTCGCGGAGGCCGAGCAACTGCTGGCGGGCCGCGAGGAGCAGCCCGTCTCCCTCCGCGCGCTCGCGCTGCTGCGCATCGCCCAGGGGGAGCCGCGGCAGGCGGCCGGGCTGCTCGAACGCGGTCTTGCCGCCACCGAGGCAAACGTGGTGCGGGAGACCCAGCTGCTCGCACCGCTGGCGGACGCGCGTCTCGCAGCCGGCGACCGCGCCGGCGCGGAGGAGGCCGCCAATCGGCTGCGCGAGCTGGCGAGCGCGTCGGGCATCCGGCTCGTCCGTGGACGTGCCGAGCTGGCCACCGCTCGCGTCACGGGCTCGGCGGAGGCCGCGCGGCGTGCGCTCGTCGCCTTCTCCGAGCTGGCCATGCCCCTCGACGCCGGCGAGGCCCGTCTCGAGCTGGCCCGGACCCTGACCGAGTCGGCGCCGGAGCTGGCCCTCGAGGAGGCGCGCGCCGCATCGGCGGCGTTCCGCGAGCTGGGCGCCATGCGGTCGCTCGACGCCGCCGCTGCGGTGATGCGCTCGCTGGGCGCCGGCACCGCACCGCGCCCTCGCGAGGCCGGTGAGCTGTCGGCCCGCGAGCGCGAGGTGCTGGCGCTCGTGGCGCAGGGGATGTCCAACGCTCGCATCGCGCAGACGCTCTTCATCTCGGAGAAGACCGCCGGCCACCACGTCAGCCGGATCCTCTCCAAGCTCGGCGTGCGCAACCGGGGCGAAGCGGCGGCGCTCGCTGCGCGCATGGGCATCGAATAGGGACTTCTCCCGATGTGCCCGGGGCCGGGGTGCTGGACGCTCGAGCCATGACCACACAAGCGGCTCCGGACCTCAAGGCGCGCCACGCGGCGATGTGGGCGTCCGGCAACTACCCCGAGATGGTGACCACCTTCCTCCTGCCCGTCGGCGAGCGGCTCGTCGAGGCGGCACAGATCGCTGCCGGGCGCCGCGGTGCTCGACGTCGCAGCCGGCACCGGCAATGCCTCGCTCGTGGCGGCGGCACACGGCGCGCACGTCACAGCGTCGGACCTCACACCTGAGCTGCTCGACGCCGGACGCGCTCGCGCCGAAGCGGCCGGCCTCGAGCTCGACTGGACGGTGGCCGACGCCGAGGCGCTCCCGTTCGAGAACGAGTCCTTCGATGTCGTCATGTCGTGCATCGGCGTGATGTTCGCCCCGTTTCACCAGGCCGCCGTCGACGAGCTCGTCCGCGTCTGCAAGCCCGGCGGGACGATCGCCCTGCTGAGCTGGACGCCCGAGGGCATGATCGGCGGGCTCTTCCGCGCCATGAAGGAGTTCGCTCCCCCGCCGCCGGCGGGCGCGCAGTCACCGCCGCTATGGGGCAGCGAGGAGCACCTGCAGGGCCTGATGGGCGGTCGGGTCGACTTCACGACGCTCTCGCGCGAGGACCTCGAGATCAGTCAGTTCCCCGTCGCACGCGACTACGGCGCGCACTTCAAGGCCTACTACGGTCCGACGATCGCGGCGCGGGCCAACGCCGAGCGCAACGGTCGCGCCGACGACTTCGACACCACCCTCGACGCCTTCTGCGACGAGTGGAACCGCGGCTCCGAGGACGCCGCGTTCTTCGAACAGGAGTACCTGGTGGCGGTCGGCGTCCGCCGCTGAACCACGTCCGGCTCGCGGCCTGCGCTAGCTTCGCGGCGGTGCTGGCCCTGAGCGCGATCTGTGGTGGCGCGCTGCTGGTCGCCGCGGCGTTCAAGGTCGCCGACCCGGCCGGCTCGCGCGTCGCCCTCGGCACCTACGGCGCCAGTCGGCTCCTGTGGCCGCTCGTGGTCTTCGAAGGACTCCTCGGCGTCGCCGTGCTGGGCGGTCTCACCGGGGCGCGCCTCGTCGCCGCCGGACTCTTCGCCGTCTTCGCCGTCGCGCAGGGCGTCGTCCTCGCCCGGGGCGGCGGCGGCGCGCCGTGCGGCTGCCTCGGCGCGCGCGGCACGGTGTCCGCCACCTCCGTGGCGCGGGTCGCGGCGCTCGTGCCCCTCGCCCTGTTCGCCGGTGACGGGCACCCGATCCTCGCCGCGGCCGGCGTGCTGCTGGCGTCCACCGCAGCGCTGCTGCTCAACCGCGCACCCGAGGGCGCGCTGGACGTCGCCGGTGAGGGCCCCGAGATCGGCTCGCCGACCACCCTCGCGCCCGGCCTGAACCTCTTCACCGCGGACGGCTGCCGCCTCTGCGCCCGCGTCAAGCGCGGCCTGTCGGGCTTCCACGAACTCGACGAGGAGCGCGACGCCGCCGTCTGGCTCGCCGCAGGCGTGCCCGGCGCGCCGTTCGCGGTCGTGGTATCCGACGAGGGTCGCGTGCAGGCGAAGGGGACCGTGAACACCGCCGCGCAGGCTCGTGCCCTCGCCGGGACCACCCGTCGCACCTTCGTCGGGCGCGCGACCGCGGCGCTTGCGCTCGGCGGGCTGGTCCGGACCGGCGAGGCCGAGGCCTACCACTTCTGCGGCCACATCTACACGACGGACTCCTGCCCGCACCCGACCGGGCTGCCTGCGCATCGACAAACAGGGCTTCCCCCTGCGCGCGAAGGACGGCCATCCCGTCGACGACCTCGGGCGGCTGATCAACGACACAGGGCGCGCGGTCGACGAGGAGGGCGCGCCGCTGCGCGACCCGGACGGCCGGCCGCTTCCGATCGCCACGCGCACCCGCGTCTGCAAGGCCACGTCGAACCTCTACCAGACGCCGATGCAGATCGACGGCGCGTGGTACCGCTGCTGCAAGGGCCACGTCCGCAAGCTCGTCGACTGCTGCTCGGAGGGCGACAAGCGCATCAACGGCGACAAGGCGCTGACCGGCTACTGCTACGGCGGACGCAAGGTCTTCTGCGTGATGTTCTTCCAGACGAAGGTCCCGTGCTGACCGTCGCACTCATCACGGCGGCAGCGCTGGCGGGCATCGCTGGCTCGTGGTCGCCGTGCGGGCTGAGCATGATCGAGACCCTCGCTCGCAACCGCCTCGCAACCGCGACGTTCGCCGTCGGCTCGCTGGTCGGCGGGGCGATTACGTTCGGCGGCCTGGCGTGGCTCGGGACCAGGCTCTTCGGTCCGCTCGCGCTTGTCGCGGTCCCCGCCCTGCTGATCGCGGCGATCGGCGACGCGGCCGGCCGGCGGATCGTGCCCCAGGTGCGCCGGCAGGTCCCGGAGTCGTGGCGGCGCATCCTGCCGCTGCCGATCGCGACCGGCCTCTACGGGGTCCTGCTCGGCCTCGGCTTCACGACCTTCCTGCTGACCTACGCCACCTGGGCGCTGGCCGCGGCGTGCCTTGCGGTCGGTACCCCGGAGACCGGCCTCGCCGTCGGCATCGCGTTCGGCGCCGGCCGCGTCGTGCCCGTCGCGCTGCTGCCTGAGTCGGCACTGCTCGGCGAGCGGCCGCAGTTGCTGCGCGGCCTGCGCGGCGCGGTCGCGGTCGCCCTCGTCGCCGCGGCGGCGGGCCTGGCCTTCGCTCCGCCCGCCGCGCGCGCCGCGAACTTGTTCGCGCTCGGCGCGTCCGACCCCAACGCCGCGGCCGGGCTCGTCGCCTACCAGACGGCGGCCGGCAGGGGAGTGATCGAGCGCGACGGCGGCAGCATCACCCGGCTGCCGGGGACCCACCCGGCGGTGACCAACTACCTCGTCGCGTGGCTGCAAGATGACCAGATCGTCATCGCCGACCGCGCCACGCTGACGCCGCTCGGCGCTGTGCCGGCGCCCGGCGCAGATGCGCTGGCGATCTCCAACAGCCACTTCGCATGGCGCTCCGGCAGACGCATCCTGGCGAAATCACTCGCCGTGCCCACCGCGCCGGCCACGGTCGTCGCGCGTGCTCTTCCCCAGGAGTCGCTGGGGCGGCCGTCGCTGGCGGGCGGTCTGCTCACGTACGACCACCAAACGCCCGCGCGCAGCCGGATCCTCTCCTACGACCTCGGCACGGACGTGCGGCGCACGCTGCGCTCGACCACCGGGGCCATGCTGCTCGCCCCCACTCGCGCCGACGGTCACCTGCTCTACGTGCGCTCGTCCGCGCGCCGCCAGCAGCTCATCCTCGGCCGGCGCCCGATCTTCGCGACGACACCCACCGCGCGCCGCGACTCGGGGCACGAGCCCGGCCTCGAGGACCATCGTCAGGGCTACCCGGGCGGCAAGCGCCCGCCGCAGCCCCCGCGGCCCGCCGAGGGGTACACCGCGACGCTCTGGACGACCGCACTCGACGGGCGCACCGCCTACGTGACCCGGCTGCGCCATCGGCCCGACGGTCGGGTCGAGTCGCGCATTCTCCGCGTCGGCCTCTGACTCGGATGCGGGGTGCCGGTTCCGGGGGTCCCCCTGGTGCCCGCCGGCGCCGCCCCGCCTCCTGCTCGGCGGTGTAGCTTCCGGCGCGTGAGGAGGGCGATCACGCTGATCGGCGCCGTGCTGGCGCTCGCGGTGCCCGCCGCCCCGGCGGGCGCTGCGTCGCTGCCGACCGAAACCGTCGCCGCGCGCGAGCACTTCTTCGGCGCGGAGAACGTCGACGCCGCCGGCGCCCTGCCAAAGGACCACGTCCTGCTCTCGTGGTTCAGCGTCGCCAGCATGGCGATGGCGATCGACGGTCGGGTCGTCCTGCTCGACACCTACATCCACAAGGTCGAGGACGAGCCGAACTACGTGCCGACGACCACCGCCGAGCTCATCGCTCTACGACCCGACATGATCTTCATCGGGCACGGGCACTTCGACCACGCGAACACGGCGGGGCTCATCGCGGCCGAGTCCGGCGCCGTGATCGTCGGCACGCCAGAGCACTGCGACCAGGCGCGGACCCAGGTGGAGGGTCAGATGATCAACTGCGTGGAGGCCGTCCCGCGCGGGTCCGAGCCGGGTGCGCTGAGCGAATTCGCGCCCTTGGGCCGCGACATCGAGGTGACCGCGCTCAAGCACGTCCACAGCGCGGCGGTGCCGCCCGACGGCGAACTGCACGAGACGAGCCTCGCCAACGGCTTCCTCCCGGACGTCAACCAGATCCTGCTGCACCCGCCCGGCGCGGGGACGGTCTCAGGTCTTGCCAGCAGCGGCGACGAACTGGGCACGATCCTCTACCAGTTCCGCATCGGCGACTTCTCACTGACCTGGCACGACAGCGTCGGGCCGCTGCGCGAGCGAGCGCCCCAGATCCTCGAGCAGCTCGAACAGCTGCCGGCGACGGACGTCGAGATCGGCTCGACGCTCGGCTTCAACGACCCGACCAACGGCCAGCGCGACGCGGTCGACTACATGGCCCGCCTGAAGCCGAAGATCTTCTTCCCTGTCCACCACGACTTCATCGCCGAGTACGGCATTCGAAGGGGCTCGAGGGCGTCTTCCGGCGCGAGCTCGCGCGGCGCGAACCGGTGGCGACCGACGTGCGCTGGTTGTACGACCCGTTCGACTACCTGCGGCCCGGGCTGATGAGTTCGACGTCGATCGCGGGGTCGTCCGGCGGCCCAAGTGCCTGCCGGGCGTGCGCCGGTTCCGCCTCGGCCGGACGCTTCGCCGTCTGTCTCGACCGGTCGCACCACGCTCCAAGCGCGGTCGCGTGGCGCGCTGGTGCATCAAGGGCGGCGGGAAGGTGAGAGTCGTCTTCGACCGCAAGGGACGCAGCCACCGCATCGTCATTCGGAGAGACGGTCACCGCAAGGTCATCGGCCCGCGATTGACTTAGCCCCCGCGGGTCGAGGAGAGTGGGGCAATGCCCTCTGCCAAGCGCGCCCTTCTCGGCGCCGTGCTGTTGCTGGTCCTTCTCCCCTCCGCCGCATCGGCGCAGGCCACGCGGACGTGGGTGTCCGGCGTCGGCGACGACGTCAACCCCTGCTCGCGCACCGCGCCGTGCAAGACGTTCGCGGGCGCGATCTCCAAGACGGCCGCCGAAGGAACCATCGACGTGCTGGACCCCGGCAGCTTCGGCGCCTTCACGATCACCAAGTCCCTCAGCGTCAACGGACGGGGGCTCTCCAGCATCTCCGTCCTCGGGAATACCAACGGGATCACCGTCAATGCTCCGGGCAAGGACGTGATCCTTCGTGACTTCACGATCACGGGTGGCGTGACGAGTCCGTGCGCCGGCAACCGGGGCATCAACCTCATCGACGCCCGCTCGCTGTACCTGTCCGGGGTGAACATCGACAACGTCAACCAGGCCGGGCTCGTGGTCGGGTCGACGACAGGTAACACCAACCTGTACCTGAAGGACATGGAGATCTCGCACGGGTGCGGCGCCGGTGACGGCATCCTGATCTCGCCGGCGGCGACGTTCACGGTCTCAGCGACGCTCGATGGTGTAAGCCTCACGAACCTCGACACGGCCCTCAGCGTCGCCGACGGCGGGACGGCGTGGCTGACCGGCACGACCATCTTCGGCAACACGCTCGGGGTCGGCACGACCGGCACCGGCGCCGTCAACAGCCTCGGCAACAACACGCTCGCCGGCAACACCACGAATGGCGCGTTCACCACTCAGCAGAGCGCACCGCCCGGCCCGGCCGGGCCGACCGGCCCCGCAGGTCCGCAGGGTGTCCAGGGTCCAGCCGGGCCCACCGGTGATGTGGGACCGGCCGGAGGCGCTGGACCGACCGGCTCAGCAGGCTCCCCGGGCGCCTCGGGCCCGGCCGGTCCGACCGGTCCGACCGGTCCGCAGGGCATCGCCGGACCGCAGGGTCCGGCGGGTCCGAAGGGTTCGAAGGGCGACCGCGGCAAGCGGGGCAAGGCGGGCAAGGCCTGCTCCCGCAAGCGCTGCCACAAGCCGAAACGCCGCCGCTAGCGCACCGTGCGTGCCGGCGACCGCTGCCCTGAGCGGTCGACGGCGCGCACCGTCACCCTCCCGCGGACCCGCACGCGGAAGCGGCCGGCGCGCACCTTCACGCTGCCGGCGGCCAACGCGCACGCGCACGGGCGCGCGACTTTCCGCACGCGGTGTCGCGGGCGCGACCGGTGATCACGCGGCCACGCCGGCGCACGCGCGTGAGGGTCGGCGGCTCGAGGTCGAAGCAGCGCAGGCGCGGGCCGGGGCGCTCAGGCCCGCGGTAGATGTCGATGCCGCCCGCCGTGCCCTGCCAGACGTCGCCGTCGGGGCCGACCTCCGTCGCCGCGTAGATCGAGTTCGAGTCCGGCAGCGGCGACGCCTCGGCGTACAGCGCGGAGGCGCCCGTGGCCATGTCCAGTCCTTCCAGGCCCCAGACGCCCGCCGCGCTGGCCCTGGCCGTAGACCAGGCCGGCAGGCACGCTCAGCGTCGGGATCGCGTTGGGGATCGAGACCTCTGTGTTCGCCCAGACGGAGCGGCACGTGCGTGTCTTCGGATCCCAGTCGATGCGCTCCATCCCGTACGGCGCGTTGCAGCGGGTCCTGCCCGGCGAGCGCGGCGGCGATCTGGCGCTGGGCCGGCGGCAGCCCGGCGAGGATCGATTCGTCGGCGAGCTTGTTGTTGACGACGAAGCTGGCGTAGCCGCTGGTGAGCACGCTCTGCTCGGAGCTGGTCGCGGTGGCTGCCGGGTCGCCGAACGTCACCGGCACCTCGCACGCGATGCGGTCCTCGCCCGTCCGGCACCCTTCCGCGCCACATCAGCACGAGGTGCATCAGCTCGCGGCCGTCGGTGATCACGACGAAGCGGTCGCGGTCGCGGCTCGTGCCCATCACGTCAGGCGTGGAGCCCGAGCCGTCGCCGAGTCGCACGCCGCCGCCGGCCCCCGACGCGTACTCCTGCCGCCACCGGACGCGGCAGCCGCCGGCCGTTCCACTGCACCCGGTAGAGCGCCTTCGACGTCACGACGTAGATGCCGCCGTCCTCGTCGGCGCTGATCGAGTTGGACACGATCTCGTCGTCGCAGCCGTCCTGGTTGAGCTGAAGCGCGCGCAGGTGCTTGGCGTCGAAGCGGTCGAGCCGCCGCGGGACGACCCCGACCGCGCCGTGCTCGGTGGCGAAGGCGACGCGGCCGTCGTAGGTCATCGTGATCCCGACCAGCTTGTCGTCGGGTCCGCACATGGCACGCTCGGGCAGCGCCAGCGCCCCGAGCTTGGCGATCGGCGACGCGGGATCGCCCGGCCGCTCGTCGCCGAACACGTCCAGCGACTTCTCGCGCCCGACGAACAGGTGGTCGTCGCGGTCGAGCAGGTTGTAGGCGCCGGTGATCGTCGCGTCGACGCTCGACGGCGCGGTGGTGACGGAGTCGATGACCTCGCCGGTGGCCGTGTCGACCTTGTGGATGCCCTGCACGTCGGGCGTCGACACGACCGACATCCACGCCGCGCGCGAGCCGTCCGGATACGGCGAGGAGAAGGTGATCGAGATCGGGACCTGTGAGAACGAGCCGGGCAGCCGCACGTGCTGGCGGACGACCTCGTCGCCCGGCTGCGGCCCGGGCTGGGCCGACGAGCCGGACGCGTACGACGCCCGGTGGCTCGCGCCCCAGCCCGAGTCGGCCAGGTGCGGATTGCACGGGCGGCTCGTGCGGCGCCACCGGGGTCAGGCACGCGAGCACGGTGGCGGCAAGGGGCAGCGCGGGCATCTCCGCAATACTCGCGCACCATGACCCACTTCCCCAAGCTCCTCCTCGCGACCGTGGCCGCCACCGCCGTCGCCGTGCCGACCGCCCTCGCCAAGGACGGCTTCCACCTCTACTCCTACGGCAACGCCAAGCTCGGCCTGTCCGTCCAGCTCGTGCGCGCCGAGGGCTCGCGCGAGGTCTCCGGCAGCATCACCCAGCAGTGCGCCGGCCCGGACGACCAGGCCCTCTCGCTGACGTCGAACCTCGTGGGCAAGCTCAAGAACGAGAAGATCAACCTCAAGGGCGACTTCCCCGACGAGGGCCCGGGCACCTCCCAGATCAAGGGCAAGATGACCCTCAAGAAGTTCAAGGGCCTCGTCAAGCTCAGCGTCCCGATCGACGGCGCCGGCACCTGCAAGGTCTCCAAGAAGTTCTCCGCCAAGCACACCTTCACCACCGGCGGCTAGCGCGCCGCGTCAGTCCCGCTCAACGCGAACCGTGCTGCCTGGGTTCCGTTTTCCGGTACCCAGCCGGTTTGGTTCGCCGCGACCGGTACCGAGGCGGTTTGGTTCGTCGAGACCGAACCCCGCCGGCGCGATTGTCGAGAAGGGGCCGGTGCTCGGGAACCGCGTCAGATCGGACCCGTAGTCCGGGTCCGCGCTGACATGGTTCCTACCGACCGGGCGTCGCGCAGCGCGGTACCGCGGTTCGACAGTCGCGGAGGGCTGCCATGCGAGCTCGAGGTAGCTCGCGGCATTTCCCGCGACACTCCCCTCCCTCACCAGCCGAAATGGCAGCGGCGGCGGTGTCGGAAGCGCCTGCTGTTCGCAGACGGTTCACGTGAACCGTCAGCAGCTAGAGCGTCGGGAGGAGCTCGGTGAGGTCGGCCGCGCCGTTGGCGACGTGGTCGGCCTCGGCGAGCGCGTCGGCGGTGAAGGGGCCGGTGGTGACGGCGACGACGCGCAGGCCGTCGGCGCGGGCGCAGGCGATGTCGCGGGGCGTGTCGCCGATGACGACGGTGCGCTCGCGGGGCCAGTCGCCGGCGCGGGCTCGCGCGAGCGGCGGGAGCTCCTCGCGGGCCTCGGCGTCGGAGCCGAAGCCGCCCTGGCCCTCCTCGAAGAACGAGCCGATGCCGGCGCGCGCGAGCTTCAACCGCGCGACCTCCTCGAAGTTGCCGGTGACCAGGGACGAGCGGTAGCGGTCGTCGGGCGAGCGTCGCCAGCAGGTCGGGGATCCCGGGCGCGACCATGCCGGAGAGGTCGGCCGGGCACAGCTCCTGATACGCCTCCGCCGTCAGCCGCGCGACTTCATCCACTCCCTCATCGATGCTGTTCGCCGGAACGCCCGCGGCCAGCAACAGATCCCGGGCGATGGCGCCGTCCGTGCGGCCTGCCGCCTCCACCGACGCCGGCGAGGTACTCGCGCTCGCCGTGGACCTGCCCCAGCGCGCGCATCAGCGCCAGGGCGTGCTCGACCGACGCCCGCTGCAGCAGCGTGCCGTCGATGTCCCAGAGGATCAGGAGCGGCTTCAACCTTGCTGCCAGCGGCGCGCGAACGCCGCGCACAGGCGCGCGGTCGCGTCGATGTCCGCCAGGGCGACCATCTCGACCGCCGAGTGCATGTAGCGGCACGGGACGCCGATCGATGCCGTGGCGACGCCGGCGCGGCTCTTGACGACGGCGTCCGCGTCCGTGCCGGTGGAGCGGCCGGTCGCCTCGAGCGTGTACGGGATGCCCTCCGCCTCGGCCGCCTCGATGAGCGCGTCGGAGACCGCGGGCGACAGCGTCGCGCCGCGCACGATCGCCGGGCCCGACCCGAACGGGTGGCGGCCGTTGGGCTTCTCGTCGACGCCCGGCGCGTCGGTCTCGTGCGTGACGTCGATGACGAGCACGACGTCGGGCTCGACCGCGTACGTCGTCTGGACCGAGCCGCCGAAGTTGGTCTCCTCGTGGTTGACCGCGATCGCCATGAACTCGCCGGCGGGACGGTCTCCTTCCGACAGCAGGCGCAGCGTCTCGTAGGCGACGAAGCAGCCGACGCGGTTGTCGAGTGAGCGCGACACGACGCGCCCGTTGGGCAGCAGCACGGGCTCGGCGCTGATCACCGCGGCATCGCCGACGCGGGCCAGCGACTTCGCCTCGTCGCCGTCGGCCGCGCCGATGTCGATGTGCAGGTCCTTGAGCTTGGGGACCGCCTTGCGCTCGTCGTCGGAGAGCAGGTGGATCGGCTTGCGGCCGGCGACGCCGGGGATGATCCCGTCGCGGGTGAGCACGTCGACGCGCTGGCCGACGAGGATCTGCGGGTCCCAACCGCCGATCTGGTCGAACCAGAGGAAGCCCTTGTCGTCGATGTGGGTGACGATCAGGCCGATCTCGTCGACGTGGCCCATCACCGCGACGGAGGGGCCCTCGCCCGCCGCCGGTCAGCCGCGCGACGGTGGAGCCGAAGCGATCGGTCGCCACGGAGTCGGCGAGCGGCTCGCACGCCTCGCGGAACGCGGTCGCGGCGAGGCTCTCGTAGCCCGACGGCCCGGGAGCCGTCAGGAGGGAACGCAGGACTTCGGGGATCACTTGGCTCGTCAACTGTCGGAGGACGAACGGCAGGATCCCGCCGTGCTTGTAGTACTGGACTTCCTTCGGCGTGTCGATGCGCACGCGGCAGGTGAACTCCGTGTCGTCCGCCTTGACGGTGACCTCGCGCGCCTCGCCGCCCTCGATGCCGGAGATGGTGAACTCCTCCTCGCCGGACAACCCGAGTGACTCGGCGCTGTCGCCGTCGGCGAACTGCAACGGCAGCACGCCCATGCCGACGAGGTTCGAGCGGTGGATGCGCTCGAAGCTCTCCGCGATCACGGCGCGGACGCCGAGCAGGTTGGTGCCCTTGGCGGCCCAGTCGCGCGACGAGCCGGAGCCGTACTCCTTACCCGCCAGGACGACCAGCGGCGTCTCCTCCTCGGCGTAGGCCATGGCGGCGTCGTAGATCGACATCTCCTCGCCGTCCTTCTTGGTGACGCCGCCCTCGGTGCCGGGCGCCATCTCGTTGCGCAGGCGGATGTTGGCGAAGGTGCCGCGGACCATCACCTCGTGGTTGCCGCGGCGGGAGCCGTAGGAGTTGAAGTCCTTGTGCTCGACGCCCTTCTCCATCAGGTACTTGCCGGCGGGCGAGTCCTTCTTGATCGCGCCCGCGGGCGAGATGTGGTCGGTGGTGACGGAGTCCCCGAGCTTGGCGAGCACGCGCGCGCCCTCGATGTCGCCGACCTCGGACGGCTCCTCGGGAACGTCGATGAGGAAGGTCGGCCGCTGCACGTACGTCGAGTCCTCGTCCCAGGCGAAGCGGTCGCCGGTCGGGACGTCGAGCGAGCGCCAGTTGTCGTCGCCGTCGTAGACCTCGTCGTAGGACGAGGTGAACATCTCCGAGCGCACGCTGTCCTCGACGACCTGGGCGACCTCCTTGGGCGAGGGCCAGATGTCCTTGAGGAAGACGTCCTCGCCGTCCGAGTCCTGGCCGATCGGCTCGTTGTACGGGTCCCAGTCCATCGAGCCCGCCAGCGCGTAGGCGACGACGAGCGGCGGCGACCCCAGGAAGTTCATCTTGACGTCGGGGTTGATGCGGCCCTCGAAGTTGCGGTTGCCCGACAGCACCGAGGCGACGGCGAGATCGTGCTCGTTGATGATCTTCGAGATCTCCTCCGGCAGCGGACCGGAGTTCCCGATGCAGGTGGTGCAGCCGTAGCCGACGAGGTGGAAGCCCAGCTCCTCGAGCGGCTCGATCAGCCCTGCGGCGTCGTAGTACTCCATGACGACCTTGGACCCGGGAGCCAGCGACGTCTTGACCCAGGGCTTCGAGGTCAGGCCCTTCGCCACGGCGTTGCGCGCCAGCAGGCCGGCGGCGACCATCACGGTCGGGTTCGAGGTGTTCGTGCAGGACGTGATCGCGGCGATGACGACGTCGCCGTGCGATAGCTCGGCGTCGCTGTCGTCGCTGACGGCGACGGCGCCCTCGCCGTCGGGGTCGCTCTTGGAGGACGGCTCGTGCGAGGCGTTGCCGTTCGTCGGCGGGTCCGACGCGGGGAAGGACTCCTTCTCGGCCTCGTCGTGATCGTCGTAGCCGAGGTCGGTCAGGGCGTTCGCGTAGCCCTCCTTGATGTCGGAGAGCGAGATGCGGTCCTGCGGGCGCTTGGGCCCGGCCAGCGAGGGGACGACGTCGCCGAGGTCGAGCTCGAGCGTGTCGGAGAACGTCGGCTCCTCGGAGTCCTCGTCGTGCCACATGCCCTGCGCCTTCGCGTAGGCCTCGACGCGCTCGCAGTGCTCGTCGGTGCGACCGGAGAACTTCATGTACCGGATCGTCTCCGCGTCGATCGGGAAGATCGCGCAGGTCGAGCCGAACTCGGGGCTCATGTTGCCGAGCGTCGCGCGGTCGGCGAGCGCGAGCTGCGCCACGCCCGGGCCGTAGAACTCGACGAACTTGCCGACGACGCCGTACTTGCGCAGCATCTCGGTGACGGTGAGGACGAGGTCGGTCGCGGTCGAGCCCTCGGGCAGCTCGCCGCCGAGCTTGAAGCCGATCACCTGCGGCAGCAGCATCGACATCGGCTGGCCGAGCATGGCCGCCTCGGCCTCGATGCCGCCCACGCCCCAGCCGAGGATGCCGAGGCCGTTGATCATCGTCGTGTGCGAGTCCGTCCCGACCAGCGTGTCGGGGTACAGGACGCCCTCGTTCTCGAAGACGACCCGCGAGAGGTACTCGAGGTTGACCTGATGGACGATCCCCGTGTCGGGCGGGACGACCTTGAACTCGCCGAAGGCCTCCTGGCCCCACTTGAGCAGCTGGTAGCGCTCGGCGTTGCGCTCGTGCTCGAGGTCGGCGTTGCGCTTGAACGAGTCGCGCGACCCGAAGGAGTCGACCTGCACGGAGTGGTCGATGACCAGCTCGGCCGGCACGAGCGGCTCGATCTTCGACGGGTCGTCGCCGAGGTCGGCGAGCGCGTCGCGCAGCGCGGCGAGGTCGACGACGGCCGGCACGCCGGTGAAGTCCTGCAGCACCACGCGCGCGGGCGTGAAGGCGATCTCCTCGCTCGGCTCGGCGCGGTGGTCCCACTTGGCGATCCGCTCGACGTCCTCCTTGTGGACGGCGTCGCCGTCCTCGTTGCGCAGCGTGTTCTCGAGCAGGACCTTGAGCGAGAACGGCAGTCGCGCGACGTCGTATTGAGCCTGCAGCGCGTCGAGCGCGTAGTAGGTGAAGGTGTTTCCGCCGACCTCGAGCTCAGCGCGGGCGTCGAAGCTGTTTCCGCTCATGTCTGCAGCCTACTTTCGATAGATGGAGCGAGTCTGGGACTACCCGCGTCCGCCGGCGCTAGTGCCCTGCGAGCGCCGCGTTCGGATCGAGGTCGACGGCGAGGTGATCGCCGACTCGACCTCCGCGCTGCGCGTGCTCGAGACCACGCACGCCCCGACGATCTACGTCCCGCCCGCCGACATCGTCGAGGGCGCGCTCATGGAGGCGTCCGGCCGTTCCCTGTGCGAGTGGAAGGGGATGGCGTCCTACTTCCACGTCCGCGGCCGCTCGCGCGCGGCCTGGTACTACCCGTCGCCGGTGCCGGACTATCGCGGCGCTGAAGGACCACGTTTCCTTCTATCCCTCGAAGATGGACGCCTGTTACCTCGACGACGAGCTCGTCAAGGCCCAGGAGGGCGACTTCTACGGCGGATGGATCACGGCCGACCTGATCGGCCCGTTCAAAGGGGCTCCCGGGACCCTGGGCTGGTGAGCCACTCCTGGACGACGGTCGGGTGCTCGTGGACGGAGACGACGAGCAGCGGCACGTCGCCGATGTTGCGGAAGCCGTGCGGCGTGTCGGGCGGCACGACGAGCATCTGATTGGGCTCGAGCTCGGCGGCCTCGCCCGCGGCGGTCCAGCGACCGCGCCCTTCCAGCAGGAGGAAGGTCTCCGGATAGGGATGCACGTGCAGCGGGACATGCCCGCCCGGCGGCGTGCGGACGATGAACATGGAGACGCCGGAGCCGGCGGCGACGGCATCGGCGCACCGTACTTGCGACACTGACCGGGTGACGACAAGGCGAGGGTTCCTGGGCGGCGCGGCCGCAGGCGCGGCAGCCACGGCGGTGCCCGCCGCGGCGGCGCGCAAAAGCGTTCGGCGCGCGGACGTCGTGGTGATCGGCGCCGGCTTCGCGGGCCTGTCGGCGGCGGCCGCGGTGGCCAAGCAGGGACGGTCGGTGATCGTGCTGGAGGCGCGCAGGCGCGTCGGCGGCCGCACGCTCAACCACGACTTCGGCGGCGGCCTGGTCGCCGAGATCGGCGGCCAGTGGGTCGGCCCGACCCAGGACAAGCTGCTCAAGCTCGCCAAGGACCTGAAGGTCGACACCTTCAAGACCTTCAACGACGGCAACAACGTCTTCTTCCAGGACGGCACGCTGACGCCGTACGCGTCGACCGGCCCGCTCGGCCCGATCCCTCCCGACCCGATCGGCGCCCCCGAGGCGTTCCTGGCCATCCAGAAGCTCAACCAGATGGCGGCCGAGGTGTCGCGGGAGGCGCCGTGGACCGCTCCGCGCGCCGGTGAGTACGACGGGCAGACGTTCGAGACGTGGAAGCAGGCCAACGCGGTCTCCCCCGGCGGCAAGATGCTGCTCGACCTCGGCATCGAATCCGTCTGGGCCGCCGAGCCCCGCGACGTCTCGCTGCTGCACGTCCTCTTCTACATCAACTCCGCGGGCAACGAGAACACGCCGGGGACCTTCGACAGGCTGATCAACGTCGCCGACGGCGCGCAGGAGTCGCGCTTCGTGGGCGGCTCGCAGCTCGTCGCGCAGAAGCTCGCCAAGCGGCTCGGCAAGCGCGTCGTGCTCGGTGCGCCCGTCCGCCTCCTCGAGCAGTCCGGCGGCCGCGTGCGCGCCGTCTCCGACAAGCTGACCGTCAGCGCGAAGCAGGCGATCGTCGCCGTGCCGCCGGGCGTCACCGCGCAGATCCGCTTCGACCCGATCCTGCCCGGCCCGCGCGCGCAGCTGCTGCAGCGCTTCCCGATGGGCTCGGTCGTCAAGTGCATGGCCGTCTACCCCGAGCCGTTCTGGCGCGACGAGGGCCTCACCGGGCAGGCGACAAGCGACACGGGCCCCGTGAAGATCACCTTCGACAACTCCCCGCCCGACGGTTCGCGCGGGATCATGATGGGCTTCATCGAGGGCCAGGAGGCGCGGATCTGGACCCGGCGCTCCGCCGCCGAGCGCCGCGCCGCGGTGATCGAGAGCTTCGTCCGCTACTTCGGCCCGAAGGCCGCGAAGCCGACCAAATACGTCGACATGTCGTGGGCCGAGGAGGAGTGGACCCGCGGTTGCTACGGCGGCTACACGCCTCCGGGCGTCCTGCTGGACTACGGCACGGAGATCCGCCGCGCCCACGGCCGCATCCACTGGGCCGGCACGGAGACCTCCCCGATCTGGAACGGCTACATCGAGGGCGCGATCCGCTCGGGCGAGCGCGCCGCCGCCGAGTCGGTCTGACGCGGCCGCGTCGCGCATCCGCGCTCGTCGGCGCACTCGGCGACTGAACGTCAGACGACGGCGGTCGCGTACTCGAGCTCGAGCGACGCGGCGTGGAGACGCTGCGGCTCGCGCGCGTCCACGGCCGCCCTGCTGCAATTCTGAAGCCCTCCCAACAGCCGCTTCAAAAAAGGGACGGGCCCTTCTGTGAAGGGGCGCGACGGCTTCACGCAGGCGGCTTCACGCAGGGGTCCGTCCCTTTTTTGAAGCGGCGGGCAAGAGGGTGCTAGTGGCCTTGACAGGCGGATTCGACCCAGCCCGGTCGGAAACTGACCACCGGTTTGCGGCTGGGGATCTTGGAGCAGTCCGGTTAGCGGAGTGCCTTACCTGAGCTGCCCCACCTGTGGACTGAGAATCACCGAGAGCGCCGCCCGGTCGCCCTTCCAGAACTGCCCGCGCTGCCTGCTGCGCAAGGGCCGCAGCGAGCAGATGCGCATCGTGCGCGAGCCGGGTCGGTTCGCCCGCGACGCTGAGATCGCACGCGTGACGCGCGAGCGGGAACGCCTCAGCGGACCGCTTCCAGGCGCGCGTTCGGCCTGAGCTCGCGCCCGACCTTCGCGCACGGCCGGCCGTCGACCATGACGATGTCGGCGGTGAAGTCGTTGGCGCCGCGGATCAGTGACGAGCCGACGCCGTAGGCGTCGACCGGCACGCCGTCGGCCTCGAAGGCGCGGATGCGGTCGGCGTCGAAGCCGCCCGACACGACGATCTTCACCCGCTCGAAGCCATCGGCGTCGAGCGCATCGCGCACCACGCGGACGAGCTCCGGCGCGACGCCGCGCGGGCCGTTCGGTCCGAGCGCGATATCGGTGAGCCGCTCAGAGGTGTCCAGCCGCACGCCCCAGAGGTCGTCGCCGAGCGCCCGCGCCACCGCGAGCGAAGTGCCGACGGAGTCGTTCTCGAAGTCGACGAGCACCGTGACGTCCATCCGGTCGGCGTAGCGATCGGCGAACTCCCGCGCCGCCAGGACGGTGTCGCCGCCGTACGCCGCGATGAGACCGTGAGGGACGGTCCCCACGCCGGTGCCGCCCCACCACGACGCCTGGGCGTCGGTGGACACGCCGATCGAGCCGCCGACGTGCGCCGCCCAGCCGTCGCCGGTCTGCACGAGCCAGTGGTCATGGCGGGCGGGGAAGTAGATGATCGGCTTGCCCTCGGCGGCGTCCACCACGTCGCGGACGTTGGTCATGACCAGCGTGCGGCGGGCGAGGCAGCCGAGGTAAACGGTCTCCAGGTGGGCGAACAGCGTGTAGTCGCCCTCGATCGTCATCACCGTCTCGTGCGGCTCGATCCGATCGCCTTCGTGCAGGGCGCGCACGTCGAGCCGCTCGAAGTCGTCGCCGGCGCCGAGCCGGAGGACGGCGATCGCCTCGTCGATGCCACCGAGCAGGGCCTCCTTCTTCTGGAAGACCTGCATCACCACGCGCGGGTGGCGGTCGCGCGCTTCCAGCAGCTCGCGCGTGAAATTGAAGTACGCGTCGGTGTAATAGCCCGCGCGCAGGCGCTCGACGGGCAGCCGGAAGGTCTCGGCGGGAAGGCGCTCGCGCGGCATTCGTAGGGTTCTGCCCATGCGCTTCGGTTACAAGGCCTCCGCCGAGCAGTTCGCCCCGCGCGAGCTCCTGGACCTCTCACTCGAGGCGGAACGGCTCGGGCTCGACACGGTCGCGATCTCCGACCACTTCCAGCCGTGGCGTCATCACGGCGGCCACAGTCCCGCGGCGCTGCCGTGGCTCGGCGCGCTCGTGGCGTCGAGCCCCGGTGCGTTCATCGGCACCAGCGTGCTGACGCCGACGCTGCGCTACGAGCCGGCCGTCATCGCGCAGGCGTTCGCGACGCTCGGCTGCCTGGCTCCCGGCCGGGTGTTCCTCGGCGTCGGTACGGGCGAGGGCCTCAACGAGACGCCCGTGACCGGCGCGGCCTTCCCGGCGATCAAGGAACGCCGGATGCGCCTGCAGGAGGCCATCAAGCTGATCCGCGCGCTGTGGGAGGGCGAGCGCGTCGACTTCGAGGGTGAGTACTACTCCACGGAGAAGGCGACGATCTACGACCGGCCGGACGCAGCAGGTGCCGATCTACGTCGCGGCCTCCGGCCCGCTGGCCGCCAAGCTCGCCGGCCGGGTCGGCGACGGCCTGATCGTCACCTCCGGCAAGGACCCCGAGCTCTACGACAAGCTCACCTCCGCGATGGAGGAGGGCGCGACCAAGGCCGGCCGCGATCCCGGCGGCCGTCAAGCGCATGATCGAGATCAAGGTCTCCTACGACGCCGACGTCGATTACGCGCGCGAAGCCTGCCGCCCGTGGGCCGCGCTCGCGCTGTCAGGCGAGGAGAAGTCCGGCATCGAGGATCCGATCGAGATGGAGAAGGCGGGCGAGGCCGCCGCCGACCGGGCCCACACGCGCTTCATCGTCTCCGACGACCCCGACGAGGTGGTCGAGAAGATCGGCGTCTACGTCGACCACGGGTTCACGGAACTCGTCTTCCACCTGCCCGGCGATGATCAGCATCGACAGCTCCAGGCGTTCGCCTCTGACGTCCTGCCGCGCCTGCGCGCCAGTGTTCGACAGCTGACCATCGCGGTCCATAACTGCGCGTCGTACCTCAATTGAGGTACGCAATGGGCCGATACTCCGAACCATGATGACAAAGCGCGCTCGGCGGGTGCGCGCAATTGCGCCCGCGCTGCTGGTCCTATCGGTCCTGTTTTCCCCCGGCGCCGCCGAAGCTGCGACGACGCCCGCCTTCTTCTCGTGCGCGGCTGACGCCGTCACCGTTCGCGTCGCAGGCGGATCGACCCTCAACCCGGTCACGACCGGCGGTGGCAAGGACGCATGTCGCACCGAGTCCGTCGGCCTGCCCAACGTCGGCGAGGCCGTCTCGCTCGAGGAGATCATGACCGCCCGCACCGCGTACGCGGAGACCGATCAGGGCGGCCCGCGCCCCTTCCGGTCCAAGCCGTCGGCCAAGAGCGGCGTCGAGAACCTCAAAGTCACGCTCGGCAACCCCGTGCTCGGCGTCGCCGCCGCGCGTTCGGCGATCACCGCCACGTGCGCGTCCGGCACGCCCACCTTCCAGACCAGCTCCGAGGTCGCGAGCCTCAGCCTGGCCGGCCAGCCGATCGTCCTCGACGGCGTGCTGCAGCCGATCACGGACGCTCTGACCGACGCGGTCGGCGCGCTGGTCGAGGTCAAGCTCAACGAGGTCGTCGACCTCCCCGGCGGCGGTAAGGCCGTGCGCGCTGCGCGCGTCACCCTGCTGCGCGGCAACGCTCCGCTCGCCGAGGTGATCGTCGCCCAGTCGTCGCTGGACCTCAACGGCCGCGCGTGCGACCCCGACGACGGCGACGAGCCGGTTGACCCGGGGCCGTCCGTCTGCCCGCACGGGCGCGTTCCTCGACGTCACCCGCAACCTCTGCGTGATCAAGGAGACGACGATCGTCGTCGGCCCGCCCGGCAAGGGCCCCACCGGCGGCACCGTGATCGACATCAACGACGCCCGCAAGCGCTTCAAGAGCAAGTGCCTGCAAGGGCGCCGGACCGCGCTACGCCGTGATCGGCACGAAGCGCTCCGACCGCATCACCGGCACCAACCGGCGCGACCGCATCCTGGGTCTCGGCGGCAAGGACCGGCTCGACGGCGGTCGCAAGAACGACTGCGTCGACGGCGGCAAGGGCAAGGACCGCGTCGGTGGCGGCCAGGGCCAGGATCGCTCCTACGGCGGCAAGGGCCGAGACGTCGTCTCCGGTGACGGGGGCACCGACAAGCTCTATGGCAACCAGGGCAACGACTTCATCAGCGGCGGCTACAGCCAGGGCGGCCTGGTGAAGGGTGGCAAGGGCCGCGACCGCATCAACGTCGCCACCTCCGGGCGCGCGACCAAGGTGTGGGGCGGCAAGCAGTTCGACATCGTGTTCTGCAACAAGCACGAGGTCAGGCTCCTGCGCGGCGTGGAGAAGACGCGCATCGTGCTCGGTCCGAAGCAGAAGCGGACGTAACCTGGCGGCGGATCCGGGGTTCTGTCACACTGCCGTAGCTACGCAAGTGTGACAAAGGGGAATCCCGGATGCCGCAGGACATCACGTCGCCGCCCGCGGGCGGCGCAGCGCTGGACCAGGTCGCGATCGCGACCGGGATGGGCATGGCGGTCACGATCGCCGTGCTCGTCCTGTGCGCCGGCCACCGCTCGGGTCGCCTCGGCCTGCTGAGCTTCGGGGGTCACGTCTCGGAGCGCTGGGCCGGGCTTCCCGGCTGGGCCGGGGTGCCGAGTGGGATCGCGCTGGTCGTGCTGCCGACGACGCTCTTCGGATTGCAGTGGGACGAGTCGCTGCACATCGCCAAGGGCCGCGACGAGGGGCCGCTGGCCAACCCGTCGCACTATTTCCTGCTCGTCGGCATCTTCGCCGGCTTCGCCGCGGGCGTGATCGGGATCGCCATGGGCGACGACCGCGTTCCCTCGAGCGGCGTGCGGATCCGCGAGGGCTGGCGTGCGCCGCTCGGCGCGGTGTTGACCGCGGCCGGCGCCGGCGTGGCGCTGCTCGGCTTCCCACTCGACGACGTCTGGCACCGCCTCTTCGGTCAGGACGTGACGCTCTGGAGCCCCACCCACGTGACGATGATCGCGGGCATGGGGCTGTCCGTGATCGGGCTGATGGTGCTCAACGTCGAGGCGATGCGGGCGCGCAATGACCGGCGCACGTCCGGTCTGGCTTCCCTGGCCCGCCAGGTGCAGAAGTTCATGATCCCCGCGGCGCTGCTGCTCGTGCTGTCGCTGCTGCAGGGTGAGTTCGACTTCGGCGTGCCGCAGTTCGCGCTGATCTTCCACCCCATGACCGTGATGCTGGCCGCATCACTCGGCCTGGTGGCGGCGCGGATCTTCATGGGTCCGGGAGCCGCGCTCGGCGGCGCCGTGCTCTTCCTTGCAATCCGCGGCGTCATCACGCTGCTGGTCGGTCCCGTGCTCGGGGAGCCCGTCCACGTCTTCCCGCTCTACCTGGTGGAGGCACTCGTGGTGGAGGCCGTCGCCTGGCGACTCGGGACCCAGCACGCGGTGCGCTTCGCAGCCGTCTGCGGCGCGCTGATCGGTACCGTCGGACTTGCCGCCGAATGGGCGTGGTCCTACCTCTTCCAGATCCCGTGGCCTGCCGAGCTCGCGCCCGCGGGCATCTTCGCCGGGCTGGCAATGGCCCTGGCCGGCTCCGCCATCGGCGCCTGGATGGGGACGCACCTGCGAATCGGTGGGACGAACCCGGACCGGCTCCTGCGTGTGGCCGCCGTCGGCGGCGCGGTGGTGGTCACCGCCCTGATCGGCTTCTTCCTGCTCCAACCGACGCCAGATCCCGTACGCGGCGCGGTCACCCTGACGGAGGTCACCCCGCGCCGCAGCGCACCGTGCAGGCGACCGTGACGCTCGAGCCCGGCGACGCGGCCGACGACGCCATCTGGCTGCGCTCGATCGCGTGGCAGGGCGGCGGCTTCGAGACCGAGGAGCTCGAAAAGGTCAGCCCCGGCGTCTACCGGACCACGGAGCCGGTTCCCGTCTACGGGAACTGGAAGTCGGCGATCCGGCTGCACCGCGGGCGCACGCTGCAGTCCCTCGCGCTCTATCTCCCCGAGGACCGGGCGATCCCTGTCGAGGGGGTCGCCGCCACGGCGAGCTTCGAGCGTCCCTTCGCCGACGAAGGCGCCGTGCTGCGGCGCGAGGCCAAGGACGTCGACGGCTGGATCTGGACGCTCAGCTCCGGACGCCGTCGCCCTGGCCATGTTCATCCTGATGGCGGCCTGGGCGGCGGCACTGCACCGACTCGGTGCAGCTGCACCGGTCCCAGGGCAGTAGAGACAGAAAGCGCCGCACCGAGTCCGCCAGCCGTTCTCGCGGGAACGTAGGTTCCTCGAGGGCGATCCGCCCGAGCTCTTCGGCCACCGTCAGCAGCAGGCGGGCGAGGAGGTCGGCGTCGGTCTCCTCGACCTCGAGAGGCAGCCCATCCAGACCCCAGAGGACCAGCGGGCGCAGCTGCTGAGCGAGGTCGCTGCGCTGCCGGCCGACCACCTTCTGCACGATCGCCGGGGCGCTCTCGGGCCGCAGCAGGGCCACGCGCCAGGTGAGCACGTCCCCCGTCACCAGCTCGAGGAAGTCCTCGAGCGACGAGGCCAGCAGTTCCTGTGGGGTGCGATCGCCGGGGTCGGTCGGAACGAGCGCGTCGAGCTGCCCGCGCACGCGCGCCTGCTCGCGGCGCATCAGCGCCACCAGCAGCCCCGGTAGGCCGGCGAACGCCCGGTAGATGACGACGCGGTCCACGTCGGCTCGCCGCGCCAGCGCCTCGACGTTGAGCGCGTCGAAGCCGTCCTCCCCGATCAGCGCGAGCGCGTGGTCGAGCAGCTGCTCGCGCCGTTCGGGGCGGGCGACGCGGCCGGTGGCCGCCGGGATCGCACGCGGCTGCGGGAGCGGCTGCGGGGCGAAGGCCTTGGCGGTGGCGATCGTCGCAGTGCGCGGGACGAGCGCGACGAGCTGCTCGACGAGTGACGCCAGGCGGTCAGGCGAGTAGCGGCGCGGGTGGGCGACGATCAGCCGCGCTCCGTCCTCGCCGATCGCCACCACGAGGCGCGCGAGCAGGTCGACGTCAAGACCCTGCGGGCCGCCGCGGGCGTCGATCCCCCAGCGCAGCAGCTCCCCCACGCGCGCGGTGATCGTCCGGCGGCTGCGCTGCACGCGCTCGCGCAGGTCCGCCGACCCGCCGTCGGGCGGCATCAGCACGAGGCGCCAGGTCTTCGGCGCGGCTCGCACGGCGCGCAGGAACACCCGCACCCCGTCCACGAGGAAGCGGTCCGGGTCCGTGCCGTCGCCGGGGTCGGAGAGGATGCCCTCCAGCGGCGCGAGCGCGGTCGCCTCCTCGCGGTCGACGAGCGCCACCAGCAGCCCGTCGAGGTCGCCGAACTGGTCGTAGACGACCGGGCGCGTCACTCCGGCCCGGCGGGCCACCGACTCGACGTTGACGGCATCGAAGCCCTCGTCGGCGAGGATCTCGAGCGCCGCGTCGAGCAACTGGCGGCGCCGTTCACCGGCGGGCAGCCGCGGGGTGCGTCCGGAGGGCGTCACGCGGGGAGGGTCGCATGCCGACACAGACGAGCGCCTACGCGCCAACTCTCTTGAGTGCTACTGACAGAAAGCCGACCGGATGTCCATGCGTAGCCGCGCGGCTCCGATGGTGCTGCTGCTTGCCCTCCTGGCCGGCACGCTGATCGCTGCTGCCGGGCTACGGAAGCTCGACCGCGACCACGCCGCGACTGTCCGTGTCGAGCGGGAGGCGGCCGCCAGGGCCACCGTGCAGGAGGCGTTCGAGGAGCCGTTGAACCGGCTGGGCCAGCTCGCCGCCGCGCTTGAGGTCCGCGACCGTCCCGCCCCCGAGGACTTCGCGTACATGGCCGACCCGCTGCTCGACGTGCCGGCGATCGAAGCGGTGGCTCTGATCGAGCCGCAGGCCGAGCCCGACCTCGGCTCCACCGGCGGCGACCGAACGACGACCCAACGCGTCAATTACGCCGTCGCGGGTCTGTCCGCTCGCTCCGGTGCCACGTCGGGTGTCGATCTGGCCGCGCTCGCCGAGCGCCGTAGCGTCCTCGAGCAGGCCGGCGTCACCGGCGAGGTCGCGTTCACCGAGCCGGTCGACCTTTTGCGGACAGGCCGGCCCGCCGTGATCGCGTTCCAACCGGTGGCCGGGAGGAGCTTCGTGTCCGTCGCGATAAGCGAAGGCCAGCTCGGCGCGAGCCTCCTCCGTGAGCTGCCGCCGCGCACGAGCGTCGAAGTCCGCGACGGCGACCGGGTCCTCGTGCGGACCGGCGACACCACCGGCGGCGACGACACGAGCTTTCAGGCTGGCGGGCGCCGCTTCGACACGCGCACGCACGTCCGGGCGCCGACGGCGGGCCCGTGGCCCGCCGTTGTGCTCGGGCTCGGGCTGCTGCTCACCGCGCTGGTGGGTCTGACCTTGCTGGCCGGCCGGCGCCGCGAGCATTCCCGGACCGTGGAGCGCGACGCGGAGCGCGACTTCTCCGCCGCCGTGCTCGCGGCGATGCCGGACGGTCTCCTGGTCCATGACGACACGACGGTGCTGGCGGTCAACGACGCGCTCTGCGAGCTGAGTGGCTACGCACGCAAGGAGCTCATCGGCTCCACCGTGCCCTCGCGCCTGTGGCCGCCCGAGAGCCACCCGGACCTCACCGACCTCGTCGCCGCGGCCGACCGGGGTGAGGAGGCCCAGGTCGAGACCGTGTTGCGGCGCAAGGACGGGAGTCTCCTCGAGGTGCTGCTCGGCGCGAGCCCGGTCCGCGAGGTCAAGGGGAAGCGGATGCGCGTCGGCGTGATCAAGGACATCTCCGATCGCGTCGCGGCCGAGCGCGGCCTGCGCGAGTTCTCCGACGCCTCGGCGGAGGTGGTGGCCCGGCTGTCGATCGCCGAGCAGATCGAGTGGGTCTCCCCCTCCGCCCGCCAGGTCCTCGGACGTGAGCCCGGCCGAACTCGTCGGCAAGCGCTTCGGCGATCTCTTCGACGACAGCCCCGCCTCCGACGGCGCGATCCGCCGCGGCGGCGGGATCCGCCGCATCGAGCGGCCGGACGGCTCCTCCATCCTCACGGAGACGACGCTCGCGCCCGCTGCGCAACGGCGAAGGCGAGGTCACGGGTATCCGCATCGCGCTGCGCGACGTCACCGAGCGCGAGACTGCGCGCCAGGCACTGGCGACGAGCGAGTCGCGGTACCGGACGCTGGTCGCCAACCTCCCGGAGGCACGGGTGATGATGGTCGACCGGGACGGCCGCTTCGTGTTCGCCGACGGCGACACCGATCTCAACCTCGGCCGCCAGGACTTCGAACCCATGTGGGCGACCGCCCTCACGGGCAGGCCGGGCGAGCTCGCCCACTCAAGCGCGAACGGCCGCCACCATCTGCTGCGCTTCGTCCCCGTCCGCGACGCGGCCGGCGAAGTCGACGGCGCGATGTGCGTCGCCATCGACGTCACGGTCATTCGCGAGCGCGAGGACGCCGCCCGGCGCGCCGACGCGCGCTTCCGCGCGATGTTCGAGCACGCCCCGACGGGCATCGGAATGGTCGACCGCGACGGACGCATCGTCGAGGCCAACGAGACCTGGGCGCGAATGCTGGTCACCGACCCCGCCGAGCTGATCGGGCGGCGCCTCACGGACTTCGTCCACAGCGAGGACCACGACGCGGTCAGGACCATCGCCGCGCTGGCCGCCGAGGGTGAGACGGAGACGACGGTCGAGCTGCGCCTGCGCGTCGACGGTCGCGAGGCGTGGGCGCTGATCTCCGCCTGCCGACTGCCCGACGCGGCCGACGCGCATCCGCGCGTGCTCTGCCAGGTGCAGGAGATCAGCGCGCGCAAGTCGCTCGAGTTCGAACTGCGCGTCGCCGCCGACCACGACCCGCTCACCGGTGCGCTCAATCGGCGCGGCTTCGAGGCGCGGGCGCGCGAGCGGCTGAGCGAGCATCTGCGCCACGGCGGGACCAGCGCGGTGCTGATGGGCGACCTCGACGGCTTCAAGGCGGTCAACGACGACCTCGGCCACGCCGCCGGCGACACGCTCCTGCGGACGGTCTTCGCGGCCCTGTCGGTGACCATGCGCACGGAGGACCTGCTCGCCCGGCTGGGCGGCGACGAGTTCGCGATCCTCGTGCCGCACGCCGACGAGGTCGACCTCGACGTGCTCGCCGAGCGCGTGCAGGAGGCGCTGGCCGCCACGGCGCCGCCCGGCCACGAGGTCAGCGCGAGCATCGGCATCGCGATGCTGTCGCCCGACCGCACGCTCGAGTCGGCGCTCGAGGCGGCCGACGCCGCGCTCTACGTCGTCAAGGCGGCGGGCCGCGGCGGGCACCGGCACGCGCCGGCCTGATCGCTCGCTGGCACTACCGTCCGCCGCCGTGAAGCGCGTCCTGCTGCTTGCGTTCCTCCTGGCTGGTGTGATCCTCCGGCACACGCCCGGGCCGCGCCGTTGTCGACCTGCTTCTGGGAGGGGCCGATCTCCACCCAGCAGCCGTCCTCGCGCGGCTTCGACGGCCGCACGTTCAACTTCCCGGAGGAGTCCGCGACCTACTGGCTCGCCCGCTTCCACCTCGCCGAGGGACAGTCGCTCACGCTGCGCGGGCGCTACCCGCACGGGCGCTACATGTCGCTCAACGCGTACTCGGAAGGCGTGCCGACCGATGCGCTCTCGGACGTCCTGATCGAGCCCGACGCCGGTGCCACCAACCCGTTCGTGGCCGGTCATCGGCGCGATCGCAAGCGGCGCGGCTGGACCGTCACCGTGCGCAACGAGCCGCCGCCGGCCGAGGGACGAGCGCCGAACACGCTCTACGCGCAGCCCGACGGCGAGGCTGCCCATCGAGCTCGCCTATCGCGTCTACGAGCCCGACCGCGGGCGCGACCTGACCGGCGGCACCGGCCTCCCCGAGCCCGACCTCGACTGCGACGCGATCAACGACGCCAACCGCGACATCACCGTGCAGACGATCCAGCCCGCCCTGTGGCGCGCGGGCACCGCCTGCCGGCCCGGCCACCCCGCCTTCGACCCGGTGCGCTGGGAGCGCTTCTTCAACATCGACTACGCGACCTCCGCGGTGCTCGCGGACTGCACCGCCGCGGGCTTCGTGGCCCGGCGGATGCTCAGCCCGGCGCAGCAGGGCGGCTTCTACTCCAACCGCGACTCGGCCTACATCTTCGCCCACCTGTCGCGGTTGCTCGGGGAGGTCGTCGTCGTGCGCGGCAAGCTCCCGCGCTTCCCCATCACCCGCGACGGCCGCCGCGCGCATGGGCCGAGGGCAACTGCGCTTCTGGTCGCTGTGCACGGGCGAGTCGCGCGTCACCACCCGCACGCCCGACTGCCTCGCCGACCGCCAGCTCGCGCTCGGCCGGCGGCGCGCCTACACCGTCGTCGTCTCCAAGCCGGAGGACCGGCCGGCCAACGCGCGCCGCCGGTGCGGCATCAGCTGGCTCGACATGGGCGACGGAGACGGCGACCAGCGGTCCGACTACGCCGTGCTGATCATGCGCAACATGCTCGTCGCGCCGACCTTCGAGCACGCCATCCAACGCGTGCCGCGCCCCGGCAGCGAGCCGCAGGTCATGGGCCCGTACTTCCCGCGCGCGCAGTACGCCGAGCGGGCCGACGTCGAAGCCCTGGGCTGCGGTCCTGTCTGATCCGATCGAACTCTGGGAAGCGGTGCTGCTGGGCGCCGTCGAGGGGGTCACCGAGTTCCTGCCGATCTCGAGTACGGGCCACCTGACGATCGTCGAGCGACTGCTGGGCTACTCGACCGACGACCCGGACGTCACCGCCTTCACGGCGATCATCCAGGTCGGCGCTGTGCTCGCCACGCTGATCTTCCTGCGCCAGGACGCCAAGCGGCTGATCATCGCGGCGTGGCGAGGGCTGCGGTCCTCGGCCGAGCGCGACAACCCTGACTTCCGCTTCGCGCTCGCGGTCGTGATCGGGTCGATTCCGATCGGCATCATCGGCCTGCTCTTCAAGGACACGATCGAGACCACGCTGCGCTCGCTGTGGTTCGTCGGCTCCGCCCTGATCCTCTGGAGCTTCGTGATGCGCTTCGCCGACACGCGCGCCACGCAGGAACGCGACGAGTCCGACGTCACCTGGAAGGACACGCTGATCATCGGCGTCACCCAGTGCCTCGCACTGATCCCTGGCGTCTCCCGCTCCGGCGCGACGATGTCCGCCGGCCTGCTGCGCGGCCTGGACCGCGTCACCGTCACGCGGCTGTCCTTCTTCCTCTCGATCCCGGCCCTGACCGCCGCCGGAATCCTGCAGGTCGCCGACGAGCACGACCGGATCGCCGACGGCGTCGGCTGGGCCCCGACCATCGTGGCCACCGCCGTCTCGTTCGTCGTCGCCTACGCCGCCGTCGCCTGGCTGCTGCGCTTCATCGCCGGCCACACGTACACGGTCTTCATCGTCTACCGCCTCGTGCTCGGCACCATCGTCCTGCTGCTCGTCGCCACGGGCGCCCTCGCCGCGACTTAGTCCCGTCTGCGCTTCAGGCGCCGCGACAGCTCGGCCGTAGCTAGCCGCTGGTGAGGGAGGGGAGCAGCCGGACACGCCGCGAGCTACCTCGAGTTCCGGCCGCAACCCTCCTCTGACGCCGGTCTGTGTCGCCTAGGTGCGCACATATCCCTCTAAGGCGACACGAAGGCCACGACTCTCGGCAGGGTGGGCGCCGCTCCCCCTCCCTTACCAGCCGAATGGCTGCGGCGCGAGCGCTGCTCGCACAGATCAATTATTTTCCGGGCCATGCTCGGACGCACGCTTCCCGCCGCCCTGCTCGCCGCCGCCGCCATGGCCGCGAGCCCTGCCCTGGCCGCTGCGCCGCCGGACGCGACGTACAAGGGCAAGACCAGCCAGAAGAAGAACGTGACGATCCTCACCGCGGGTGGGGACATCGACACGTTCTCGGTGAAGGTCAAGAACAACTGCGGCGCGACCAACCGGCCCCTGATCATCGGGTCCGACAGCGACATCCCGGTGAAGGCGAACGGGAAGTTCAACGTCAGCCTCGGGGAAGGCGCCTTCACGCTCAGCGGGCGCTTCACCGGACGCAAGGTCACCGGCAGGTTCCGCGAGCACTACGTCGACGAGCTGTTCGGCGACTGCGACACCAAGCAGGTCACCTTCAGCGCGCAACGCTGAAGCGCACGGAGAAGCGCGCGCCGCCGCGCGAAGAGTCCGTCACGGTGACGGTCGCCCCATGCTCGCGGGCCTGCTGGGCGACGAGCGCGAGGCCGAGGCCGGAGCCGTCTCGCTCGGCCGCCTCGGGGAGTCGTTCGAAGGGCAAGAAGATGCGCTCGCGGTCGGCCTCGGGGACGCCTGTCCCGTCGTCGTCGACGGTCAGCTCGCCGGACTCGGTGAGCGCCACCCAGACGCCGCCACCGCCGTGGCGCTTCGCATTGGCGACGAGGTTGGCGACCAGCAGCCGCAGCCCCTCCTCCCAGCCCTGGACGATCACCGGTTCGTCCGGCAGCGCGAGCTCGGCGCCGGCTGCCGCGCGGGCCACCACCTCGGTGAGATCGACCGGCTCGAGCCGGGCGGCCATCGCGTCGCCACGCGCGAGGGCCTGGAGACCGTCGAGCAGCTCGACGAGCCGGCGCTGCTCGTCGAGTGCGTCGGCGAGCATCGCCGTGCGCTGCTCGGCCGGGACGTCGGGGTGCCGGTGCAGCGCCGACAGGGTGGCCTGCACCGTCGTCAACGGGGTGCGCAGCTCGTGCCCGGCGTCGAGGGTGAAGCGCCGGGTCGCGCCGACCGCCCGCGACAGTCGGCCGAGCATGCCGTTGAAGGACGCCGCCAGTTCGCGGACCTCGGCCGGGCCGTCGGTTTCGGAAACGCGCGTGTCGAGGTCGGCCTCGCCGGCGATCCGTCCCGTCGCGGCCCGCAGCCGACGCAGCGGGCCGAGGACGCCGACGGCGGCCGCGAACGTGCCGAGGCCGGCGATCAGCAGCGCCACCACGCCGTAGAGCAGCAGGCGCCGGTTGAGGTTCGCCTGGTTGCGCTCGAGAGTCGCCAGCGACTGAGTGACCTCCAGCGCCGCGTCGAGGTTGGAGTAGCGCACCGGCGTCACCAGTACGCGAAACCGCTCCCCGTCCTCCGTCACGGTGTGCAGGCCGGGCGATGGCGCATCGCCCGACACGAGCTCGGGACCGGCCACGAAGGCCGCGTTCCCGTTGAGCAGCACCCGCAACGAGGTCTTCGACGCGCCGAGCACGCGGTCCAGACGCTGCTGGGTGTCGGGGTCGAGCGTGGCTTCGGTGTTGAAGACGTCGAGCGCGGTGTCGCGCGAGAGGCGCGCCGTGTCGCGCAGGCGGTCGTCGAGTCCGTCGCGGGCGACCCGCTCGGTGTAGTTCGAGATCAACAGGCCGGCGACTCCGAGCACGACCACGATGACGAGGCCGACCCCCAGGCTCAGGCGGCCGCGGAGGCTGCGCATCGGCTCAGGTTACGGCCGCAGGACGAAGCCGACGCCGCGCACCGTGTGCAGGACGCGCGGCTCGCCGCCGGCTTCGAGCTTGCGCCGCAGGTACCCGACGAACACGTCCGCGACGTTGGTCTTGGGATCGAAGTCGTAGCCCCAGACGTCCTCGTGCAGGCGTTCGCGCGACAGCACGTCGCCCGGGTTGCGCATGAAGAGGTCGAGCAGCTCGAGCTCGCGCGCGGTCAGCTCGAGGTCGCGCTCGCCGCGCAGCGCCCGATGACCCGGCCGGTCGAGGTACAGGTCACCGACGGTGATGTGCTCCGTGTCGGGGGCGGGCCGGCGGCGCAGCAGCGCGTGCAGGCGGGCGACGACCTCCTCGAGCGCGAACGGCTTGACCACGTAGTCGTCGGCTCCGGCCTCCAGGCCGTCGACGCGGTCGCCGATCTCGTCGCGCGCCGACAGCACGCACACCGGGAGGTCGTTGCCGGAGGCGCGTAGCCGGCGCAGGACCTCGAGGCCGTCGAGGTCGGGCATCGTCATGTCGAGCAGCATGATCGCGGGGTCGATCCGCTCGATCGCCTCGAGTGCGGCGCGGCCTCCGGAGGCCGGCACCACCTCGAAACCCTCGAGCGCCAGTCCCGCACCCGACCGCCTTGCGAATCCGCGCGTCGTCGTCGACCAGCAGGACGACGTGGCGTTCCGTCATTCCGGCCGGATTGTTTCGCAGTCCTCGCCGACCGTGTCGGAGGCGTCGGCGAAGGCGACGTCGCGACGACCCGCCCCGCAGGAGAGGACGTCCGCGCCCAGGCCACCGCGCAGCAGGTCGTTGCCGGCACCGCCGAGCAGCGTGTCGTTGCCCGGGTTGCCGTAGAGCTTGTCGCGGCCGAGGTCGCCCGACAGGAGGTCGTCGCCGCCGCGGCCGCCGATGCGGTCGTTGCCGCCAAGGCCGCCGATGCGGTCGGGAGCGCGGGTCCCGACCAGCTTGTCCGGGCCGTCGGTGCCGACCCGGTCGACCGTGCGCGCGGCGCCGGAACCGGCGACAAGGGCGATCACGAACGTGAGAGTGAGAACAGCCAGGCGGCGCATCGGACCATTCAGGATGACGGACCCGCGGCCAAGGTGCCATCGCATCTCACAGAACGCTCACGCGAGACGCGAGTACCGTCGAATACGTGCAGGAGATCGAGACAAGCGTCGCGGTGGTAGGGGCCGGGCCCGCCGGCTTCTACGCCGCGGAACGCCTGCTCACCGTCGAAGGCGTCGAGGTCGACCTGTTCGACCGCCTCCCGACGCCATGGGGCCTCGTGCGCGCCGGCGTCGCGCCGGATCACCCGAAGATCAAGCAGGTCACCAAGCGCTACGAGCAGACGGCTGCGCATCCGCGCTTCCGCTTCCACGGCGGCGTCGAGATCGGTGCGGTCATCACCCACGAGGACCTGCTCGAGCACTTCCACGCGGTCATCTACACGACGGGCGCGGCGATCGGGCGAAGCCTCGACATCCCCGGCGAGGAGCTCGACGGCTGCGAGTCGGCCACCGACTTCGTCGCCTGGTACAACGGGCATCCCGACGGCGCCGACCATCACTTCGACCTGTCCAGCCATCGGGCCGTCGTGGTCGGCAACGGCAACGTCGCGCTGGACGTCGCCCGCATGCTGATGCTGCCCGAGGCCAAGCTGCGCCAGACCGACGTCGCCGACCATGCGCTGGACAAGCTCGTCGGCGGAGCCATCCGCGAGGTCGTGATCCTCGGCCGTCGCGGCCCGGCCGAGGCGGCCTACACCACGCCCGAGCTGCGCGAGCTCGCCTCGTTCACGGACGCGACGGTGATCGTCGATCCCGCAGGGCGGATCGCTCGAGACGCCCGAGGATGCCGAGACCCGCGTGCGGCGCAACCTCGAAGTGGTGCGCGAGTACGCGGCCAACGAACAGCCGGCGGACGATCGCACGATCGTGCTGCGCTTCCTGACCAGCCCGGTCGCGGTGCTCGGCCACGACGAGGTCGAGGGCCTGCGCGTCGGCCGCAACGAGCTCGTGGACGGCCGGGCCCGTGCCACGGGCGACGAGGAGGAGATCGCATGCGGTCTGGTCATCTCCGCCGTCGGCTATCGCGGGCACCCGATCGCGGGCGTGCCGTTCGACGACTGCGAAGGGCACGATCCCCAACGACGACGGACGGGTCGGCGAACGGGTCTACGCCGCGGGCTGGGCCAAGCGCGGGCCGTCGGGCATCATCGGCACCAACAAGAAGGATGCGAACGAGACCGTCGCAAGGCTGCTGGCCGACCGCGAGTGCGGGCCAGTCGACGTGGCGGTCGAAGGACCGGGCCAGCCTCGACGCGCTGCTCGAGCGCGCCGGCGCAATCGACTACGCGGGCTGGGAGCGCATCGACGCCCACGAGCGCGAGACCGGTGAGGCGCAGGGGCGCCCGCGGCTCAAGCTCGTGCGGGTCGACTCGATGCGAGAGATCGCCGGCGACTGACGTCGCCGAGCCAGCGGCCGACGAAGGCGACGGCGTGGTGCTCGGTGCCGTCCGTCTGCATCCGGTGCACGTACGCCTCTGAGGCGAGCTGCTCGGCGCGGTCGGCGAACAGCTGCTCCAGGTACGCCGGGTAGCCGTTGCCGTCCGGGTCGGGCCGACCGGGCAGGAGCGAGGGCATGACCGCGAAGGCGAACAGGCCGCCGGGCTCGAGCAGCTGAAGCGCCCGCTCGAGCACGGCAGGAGGCGCGTGGCCGGGGCCGAGCGCCGACAGGGCGGCGACCGCGGTGGGCGCGAAGTCCTCGAGCGCCTCCATGACGTCAGCGGGCGGATCGGCGAGGTCCGCGATCAGGTAGCGCTCGTAGACGCCCGGCCGGTCGCGCTCGGTCGCGATCGGTGCCTGCGGCTCGACGTCGATCCCGAAGATGCGCTCGACGCCGCGGTCGCGCAGCTCGTCGCCGCCCAGCCCGTTGCCCGCGCCGAGGTCGAGCACCCGTTGGGCCTCCGGCGCCTCGAATTCGCCGGCCAACATGCCGACGACCACCCGGGTCGAGCACATCCCGAGCTCCTCGTAGAAGACCCGCTCGTAGAGGCCCGGCACCGAGTAGATCGCGGCGTAGTCGTGAAAGCCGATCCGGCGCCGCGCGTCGGGCGGGACCGAACTCGATCCACTCCTCGCTGGGGGACGACAGAACGATCGGGTCGAGTTCGGGCATCCCCCGATACCTTCCCGATCGTGAGCGTCGTAAAAGTCAATGCCATCACCGTGCCGCGCGAGCGCTTCGACGAGTTCGAGAGCCGCTTCGCCAGCCGGGCCGGCCGCGTCGAAGCAGGCCGACGGCTTCGAGTCCTTCCAACTGCTGCGTCCCAACGACGACCGCGAGGTCTGCCTGGTCGATCACCACCTGGCGCGACGAGGAGTCCTTCCGCGCCTGGGTGGCCGGCCCGGACTTCGCGGCAGGCCACAAGCAGCACCGCGAGGACGGCCCGGTCGGCACGGGCAGCGAGCTGTGGTCGTTCGACGTCCTCGAGCAGCTCAGAGCCGCTTAGCCGGCTGTAGGTCAGCTTCGCCTTCGCGACGTTGCCCGCGCGGTCGGTCGCAGTGGCGGTCGCCGTGCGCCGGCGGCCGGACCGGGTGACAGTGACTTGGCACTCCGCGACACCTGAGAGCACGTCCGCCGCGCGACACCGAGGTCGACGGCCGCTGCGCTCGACCCGCACGGTCGGCGCGTCGAGATCCACGTCGAGATTGCCGACGGTCGCGGTCGCGGCGCCGCCGTCCACCGCCTGCGCGTGCGCGTGACGGTCTGGTCCGCCCCCCGACGTACTCAAGATGACGGGCGACGGGCAGACGACCGCCGCCCCGTTCGGCGTGCACGTGAAGGTGACGCTGACCGGCGTGGCGAACCAGCCGAACGGCGATGGCCCGCCCTCGGCCGTGGCGGTGAAGCGCACCTCCGGGTCACGGCGGACCAGGCGGTCCGACGAGGGGGAGAAGCCCTCGTCGCCCAACAGGTGGACGACGACGCGATCGCCGCCGCTCGGGACGTCCAGCGGGAGCGTCGCCACGATCGCCGTCGGCGTCGTGGCCACCTCGGTGGTGCTCGCGGCGGGAGTCGGCGCCACCGCAGGCATGACCAGCAGCTTCACCACCCCGCAGACGCTACGCGTGTTCCAAGGGGGCAGGCCCCTTGGAACACCTGGCGGCGCGCTGGTTAGCGGACGTCGTAGCGGTCGAGGTCCATGACCTTCGACCAGGCGGCGACGAAATCGTGCACGAACTTCTCGCGGGCGTCGTCGGAGGCGTAGACCTCGGCGAGGGCGCGCAGCTCGGAGTTCGAACCGAACACGAGGTCGGCGCGGGTGCCGGTCCAGCGCAGGTCGCCGCCGGCGACGCGGCCCTCGTACTGGCCGTCCGCCGTCGCCGTCCAGGTCGTGCCCAGCTCGAGCAGGTTCACGAAGAAGTCGTTCGTGAGCGTGCCGGGGCGATCGGTGAGGACGCCGAGCGACGAGTCGCCGTAGTTGGCGCCCAGCACCCGCAGCCCGCCGACGAGCGCGGTCATCTCCGGCGCGCGTGATCGTCAGCTGGTTGGCCTTGTCGACGAGCATGAACTCCGCGCCGAGGCGGTGGCTGCCGCGCTCGTAGTTGCGGAAGCCGTCCGCCGTGGGCTCGAGGTACTTGAACGACTCCACGTCGGTGGACTCGAGGTCGGCGTCGCCGCGGCCGGTCGTGACCGGGACCTCGACCTCGACGCCCGCGTCGCGGGCGGCCTTCTCGATCGCCGCGGCGCCGCCGATGACGATGCGGTCCGCCAGCGACGCGCGGCTGTCGAGCCCCTCGAGCGTGCTGAGGACCTTCGCCAGCTGCTCGGGCTCGTTGACCTGCCAGTCCTTCTGCGGCTCGAGCCGGACGCGGGCGCCGTTGGCGCCGCCGCGCTTGTCGCCGCCGCGGAACGTCGAGGCGGAGGCCCAGGCGGTCTTCACCAGCTCGGACACCGTCAGGCCGGAGTCGAGGATCTGCTGCTTGAGCGCCGCAACCTCGTCGGCACCGAGGCGTCTCGCCCGCCTGGACCGGGTCCTGCCAGATCAGCACCTCGGCCGGGACCTCCGGGCCGAGGTAGCGATCGCGCGGGCCCATGTCGCGGTGGGTGAGCTTGAACCACGCGCGGGCGAAGGCGTCCGCGAACTGGTCGGGGTGCTCGAGGAAGCGGCGCGAGATCTTCTCGTACTCCGGATCCATCCGCAGGGCGAGGTCCGTGGTGAGCATCGTCGGCGGCCGGCGGTCGTTCTCCGGGTCCATCGGGCCGGGCACCGTGCCCGCGCCGCCGCCGTCCTTGGGCTGCCACTGGTTGCGCGCCCGCGGGGCTCTTGGTCAGCTCCCACTCGAAGCCGAAGAGGTTCTCGAAGTAGAGGTTGGTCCACTGCGTCGGGGCCTGCGTCCAGGTCACCTCGAGACCGCTGGTGATCGTGTCCGCGCCATGGCCCGTGCCGTGGCTCGAGATCCAGCCGAAGCCCATCTCCTCCATGTCCGCGCCCTCGGGCTCCGGGCCGACGTGCGGCTCGGGGTCGGCGGCGCCGTGGGTCTTGCCGAAGGTGTGGCCGCCGGCGATCAGCGCGACGGTCTCCTCGTCGTTCATCGCCATGCGGGCGAAGGTCTCGCGGATGTCGCGCGCCGAGGCGATCGGGTCCGGGTTGCCGTTCGGGCCCTCGGGGTTGACGTAGATGAGGCCCATCTGCACGGCGGCGAGCGGGTTCTCGAGGTCACGCTCACCCGTGTAGCGGTCGTCGCCGAGCCACTCGGACTCCGGGCCCCAGTAGACGTCCTCGGCCGGCTCCCAGACGTCCTCGCGACCGCCGGCGAAGCCGAACGTCTCGAAGCCCATCGACTCCAGCGCGACGTTGCCGGTCAGCACGATCAGGTCCGCCCAGGAGAGCGACTGGCCGTACTTCTTCTTGACGGGCCACAGCAGGCGGCGCGCCTTGTCGAGGTTGGCGTTGTCGGGCCAGCTGTTGAGCGGGGCGAAGCGCTGCATGCCCATCCCGGCGCCGCCACGACCGTCCTGGATGCGGTAGGTGCCGGCGCTGTGCCACGCCATGCGGATCATGAACGGCCCGTAGTGGCCGAAGTCGGCGGGCCACCAGTCGACCGAGGTCGTGAGAACCTGCTCGATGTCCTGCTTGACCGCGGCGAGATCGAGGCTCGAGAACGCGGCGGCGTAGTCGAAGTCGTCCTCGATCGGGTTGCCCTCGCGCGGGTTCATCGCGAGGATGCGGAGGTTCAGCCGGTCGGGCCACCAGCCGCGGTTGCCGCCACCCTGGGTCGGGTGCT
The DNA here is from genome assembly GCA_963759945.1 of uncultured Solirubrobacteraceae bacterium. GTDB lineage: Bacteria > Actinomycetota > Thermoleophilia > Solirubrobacterales > Solirubrobacteraceae > DATLGB01. The sequence goes on from CAVXBH010000014.1 coordinate 101,469, forward strand.
GCGCGCGCTCGTGGTCGACGGGGCAACCACCCTCGCGGCTCTCGTCATCCATGTCTCCGACGACGGCGTCGTGGTGGGTGCCAGGCATTGAGGTCCTCTCGTTCTTCGCTTCAGGATTGGCAGGCGGGGCACAGGCCCCGGTAGACGACCTCGGCCTCGTCGATGACGTAGCCGTGGTCGTTGTCGGCGGTCAGGCACGGTGCCGTGCCGACCGCGCAGTCGACGTCCTCGATCGCGCCGCAGGTGCGGCACACGAGGTGATGGTGGTTGTCGGCGACACGCGACTCGTAGCGCGCGGCGAGCCCGGGAGGCTGGATGCGGCGGATGAGGCCGGCGTCCGTCAGCACGCCGAGCCCGTCGTAGACGGCCTGCGGGGAGACCTCGCCGAGCTCGTCGCGAACGGCCGCGACCAGTGCGGTCGTGTCCGCGTGCGGATGGGCGTGGACCGCGGCGAGGATCGCCATGCGCGGACGGGTCACCCGCAGTGACGCCTCCCGCAGTTCGCTCTCGAAAACGGCCATCACGACCACCCTAGCAATCTGGAATGGTTCCAGATTTCACGATTCGGTTTACGATGCACCTTCTGTTCGTCCTTCGGCTCTGCTCGGTCCTCGCCGTCGCGTTCGTCCTCGCCCACCCGCCCGTCCCGGCGGCCGGTCAGGCGACCGTCCCCGCTCCGCCCCTCGGCGGCGACTGCACGGGCGCGCCGCCACGGCAGGAGGTGCGGGAGCTCACGCCGGATCAGTGGCAGAACTTCATCACCGCGATCCGCACGCTGCAGGCGCGCGCGACGCCGCAGACCGCCTCGGCCTACGACCGGCTGTCGGAGATCCACAACCGCTTCGCCAACGCCGGCAGCATCCACCAGACCGCCGCGTTCCTGCCCTGGCACCGGCTGTTCCTGCGCGCCTACGAGTACGAGCTGCAGCAGATCGATCCCACCGTGACCGTCCCCTACTGGGACTGGACCCGCGACAGTCAGCGGCTGGCGAACGCTCCGTTCTGGAGCCCGTCGCTGTTCGGCACGAACGGCTTCGGCATCAACGGGGTCATCCGCGACGGCGCCTTCGCCGACTGGATCCCGTTCCGCGGACCCGGGCGTGAAGGGGCGCGACTACGGACTGACCCGCCAGTGGGGCAACGACCTCGGCCTCGAGACCGCCGCGGCAGCACCTGCCATCGCCCGCGTGCTGACGCGGCGCCAAGCGCTACGAGGGCCTGCGCACGGGGATCGAGAGCGGTGGCCACGGCGACGTCCACATCGCCATCGGCGGCGACATGGCCAACTTCTTCTCTCCCAACGACCCGGTCTTCTACCTGCACCACGCCTTCATCGACAAGCTGTGGGCGGACTGGCAGGCGCTGCCCGGCCACGATCCGATGGCCTACGGCGGGCCGACCGTCCGCGGGCCGGACCGCGCGAAGCTCTCCGACGAACTACCCGGCTTCCCCGGGGTGCGGGTGCGCGACGTCATGCGCTCCTCGAACCTGTGCGTCGTCTACCAGGCGTCGACGACGCCGATGAAGACCGTCACCACCCTGCGGGCCTCCGCCTCCACCGTGCGGCCGGACGACAAGGTGACCTACATCGCGACGATTTCGAGCGCGCTGAAGGGCACGGTCGACTTCGAGCGCACCTTCGGCGGCGGACCCGGGACGGCGCTGTGCACGAACGTCAAGCCGGTGTTCGCGGTGAACACGTGGACCGCGGCCTGCACGGTCAACGCGAAGCGCCTGCGGGACGGCACGGCGGTCAAGACGATCGAGGCGACCTACAAGGGCGGCGCGGGCGAGCTCGCGAGCACCGGCACGACCAAGCTGCGCGTCGACCCGAAGAACCCGACCGTGGTGTGGGCGCCAGACACGACATTCCAGTACGGCACGCCGCTCGGCGCGAACCTCGATGCGTTCGAGAGCGTGCCCGGGAGCAAGCGCTTCACCGTGCTGGCCGCGCCCGGCCCGGAGCGCGACGTGACGCGCGAGACCGTGCTCGAGTCCGGCTACCAGGTCCTGCGCCTTCGCTTCACGCCACGCAAGGGGCCGCCGCAGCTGCTCACCCGCCGCCTCGTGGTGACGCCGGGCACGCTGACGGTGATCCCGAGCAACCTGCAGATCAAGGCGGGCATGGCGACCCCGAAGCCCGAGTTCTCGGTCACCGGCTTCGTGGCCGGGGAGACGCCTGCTTCGCTGACCGGATTCGAGGAGCCGATCTGCCGCGTCGCCCGTCCAGAGGGCCTGGCGGAGGACGCGCCGCTGCCGCAGGGTGACTACACGATCTTCTGCGAGGGCGGCAGCTCGCTCAACTACCGCTTCGACACGAGCATCACCGGCGTGCTGCAGGTGGTCTCGAGCGACAACCTCGAGCCGCCCGACCAGGAGTTGCCGCCGGTCGGCGCCGGCCCTGAGCGCCAGCGGCCCAAGCCGTGCACGTTCGACAGGGGCAATCGCCTGCTGTGCGGCGGGATCAAGCGGCGCCGCTCGGTCCAGCGCGTCCTCTTCGTGCGCAACCAGAAGGTGCTCGCACGCGCGCGGGCGGTACGCCGCGGCGACCTGCTCGAGCTGCGGGTCCGCCCGAAGGTCAAGCCGGGGCTCTACCTGCTGACGATCGTGCAGCGCAGCGGCAAGCGCCGGGAGGTCCTCATCCGCGTGCTCCGCGAGTCGGTCGCCCAGCGCGCCTCGGTGGCTGCCGGCGCCCGCACGTTCGTCTGCCAGTTGGGCGAGGCCCGCCGGATCGGATCACGCGTCCGCAACGGCGTCCGTGTCACCAGCTGGCACATTGTCCAGCGGCGCTAGACGGCGCTGCCTGCGTTTCGGGGATGTCCACCTCGCCCTCGGGGTCGTGCACGGCGAACCGGTGGATGGCGTCCGCCCTGAAGCCGGCCATGCGTAGCCTCGACTGGTGCGCCTCTTCACGTGCGACGTGTGCAGCAGCCAGCTGTTCTTCGACAACAGCCACTGCCTGACGTGCGACACCCCGCAGGCCTTTCGGGCTTCGGACCTCTCGATGGCCGTGGTCGGAGACGCACGGCGCTGCGCGAACGCGGACCTCGCCGCATGTAACTGGCTCGCGGAGGACGGCGAGCTCTGCCCCTCCTGCGCGCTGACCGAGACGCGGCCCAACGACGACGACCCGGAGGGGCTCGTCGAATTCGGCCGGGCCGAAGCGGCCAAGCGGCGGCTGCTCTACGGCCTGCTCGCCCTCGGCCTACCGGTCGACGACCGCATCTCCTTCGACCTGCTTTCGAGCAGCGCGGAGACGGTGATGACCGGGCACGCCGACGGCAAGGTGACGCTCGACCTCGCCGAGTCGGACCCCGCGACGCGCGAGCGCCGCAGGACCGAGATGGGCGAGATGTACCGGACCCTGCTCGGCCACTTCCGCCACGAGGTCGGCCACTTCTACCAGGGGGTGATCGTGGAGGGCGACTGGGATCGCTGCCGCGCGCTGTTCGGCGACGAGCGCGAGGACTACCAGGCCGCCATCGACCGGCATTACGCGCAGGGCCCGCCGCCGGACTGGGCCCGGAAGTACGTGAGCGCGTACGCGACGATGCACCCGTGGGAGGACTGGGCGGAGACCTTCTCGCACTACCTGCACATGCGCGACACGCTCGAGACCGCGCACGCCTTCGGCTTCGCAGCGCAGCCCGACGTCAGCGCGATCGAGCCGATTGTCGCTGCATGGCTCCCGCTCACCACCGGCCTCAACGAGGTCAACCGCTCGATGGGGCAGGGCGACGTCTACCCGTTCGTCCTACCGGACCCGGTCGTGGCGAAGCTCGGCTACGTGCACGAGCGCATCGCGCTCAGCTGACGGCCGTCCGCGTCGAAGTTCGACGGGTCCAGCCAGCGCTCGAAGCGCGCGCGCCGATCGGGCCACTCGCCGTCGACGATCGAGTACCAGGCGGTGTCGCGGTTGCGGCCCTTGACGACCAGGTGCTGGCGGAACGTGCCTTCGTAGGTGAAGCCGAAGCGGTCGGCGGCGCGGCGGGAGGCCTCGTTGGCGGCGTTGCACTTCCACTCGAGGCGGCGGTGGCCGAGCGTCTCGAAGGCGTGGCGCGCGAGCAGGAAGATGGCCTCCGTGGCGGCCGCCGTGCGGGAGAGGCCGGCGCCGAACCAGATGTGGCCGATCTCGATCGAGCCGTGGGCGGCGTCGCAGCGCAGGAAGCTGACCACGCCCGCGGCGTGCCGTCACAGCGGGCGGACGGCGTAGAAGCGCGGGTCGCGAGAGCGCGCGGCGTCCTCCACCCATGCCGCCCAGTCCGCCGGGTCCGGCCACGGGCCGTAGGGCAGGAAGGTCCAGATCGCCTCGTCGGCGCCGGCGGCGTGCAGATCCGCGGCGTGCCCGAGGTCGAGCGGTTCGAGAACGACGAGCCGGCCCGAAAGCGTGTCGTCTCCCGGACACTCCGCGCCGGACCAGCTCTCGAGATCCTCCATAGCTGCATCTCAGCACCGATCGGCTTCGTCTACTTCGCCGGTATGGCTCGCCTTCCGGGACGAGCACCTCGCCGCTCGAGGCACCGGCCTGGGGCTGACTCAGGCAGCGGCCTCCTGCCGGGTGATCCGCCATGCACCGAGCAGGAGCGGAAGCACCATCCAGACGCCGAGCGACGTTGCGACCCGCGCCCACTGAGGGCCGGTCAGAACCTCCTGGGTCAGCGGACCGAGCGCGCGGTTGGTGTCGAGCCACGGTGCCACGCCGGCAAAGACCGGTAGTGAGGCGAGGGCCGTCCAACTGATCGGCAGGGCGAAGAGGGCGACGATCGCCGGCGTCGAGGAGAGCAGGAGCATCCCGAAAGCGACTCCGATGATCATCCCGCCCACGAGGTAGACCGCGGCCTGGCCGATCAGCGGAACGACCCCGGCCCAGGTTCCCCCGCCGAGCAGGGCACCCGTCGCGATCAGCACCACGGCAACGAAGAGCACCGCGAGGGCGATCGTGATGCTCGCGATGAGCTTGGCGCTGATGACCCGCGAGCGCACGGGCACCAGGGCGAACGTGATCATCCCGGTCCGCTGCGACCACTCCGAGGTGACGAGCAGGATGCCGATCAGCGGCATCAGGCCGGCCGCCGGCAACAGGCCGACGTAGAGGATCGACGCGAACGTGTGATCCGCTGCGTCGCCCGCAAGCGATCGGACGGCCACCACGATCAGGGTGAGCGCCACGATAGAGAACTGCAGCCAGAACCCGCCGCGGGTGTCGACCGTCTTTCCCATCTCCACGCGCACCAGCCGGCCCAGGCCGGGTCGCGCGCAATCGGCGGAGCTCATGCCGTCGCCGTCAGGTCGAGAAAGAGCTGTTCGAGGCCCTCGCCCTGCAACAGCCGCGTGTCGGTCTGTGGCAGCAGTTCGGCGCGGGTGCCCTGGGCCTGGATGCGACCGTCGCTGATGATGATCATCCGGTCGGCGATCGGCCTCGACCTCGGCGAGCAGGTGGGAGGAGAGCAGCACGGTGCCGCCGCGGTCGGCGAAGTCGCGCAGCAGTTGTCGCATCCAGCGCATGCCTTCGGGGTCGAGGCCGTTGGCGGGCTCGTCGAGGATCAGGACCTCAGGATCCCCGAGCAACGCGTGAGCGAGCCCGAGGCGCTGCCTCATCCCGAGCGAGTACCTGGCCGACCCGCCGGCCGGCGGCGGCCCGTCGAGGCCGACGAGGTCGAGCAGCGAGTCGATTCTCGCGTTCGGGATGCCCATCGTCCGGGCGGAGACGGCGAGCGCCTCGCGGCCTCGCCGCCCCGCGTGCTGGGCTGACGCGTCAAGCAGGATCCCGACGCGCCGGCCCGGGTTGGGCAGGTCGCGGTAGCGACCGCCGAACACCAGCGACCGACCGCCGTCGGGTCGCGAGAGCCCGACGAGCATTCGCATGGCCGTGGTCTTGCCGGCGCCGTTGGGTCCGAGGAAGCCAGTGATGGTTCCGGGCTCGCAGCGGAACGTGACGTCGGAGACGACGGTGCGGTCTTCCGCGACGCTTGGTGAGTCCTTCAGCAGCGATCATGCGGGCACGCTCGCGACCGTTGACGGCTTCGACGCGGAGCCGCGTGTCGCCGATGATGCCGGCGCTCACCGCGAGGATCGCGACGAGGCCGACCCACTGGAGGGTGTCGCCCATGCCGTCGCCCCAGTAGGGCTTGGACGGTCCGACTTCCACCGGGACGAGGTGGAAGAACGTGAACGCGGCGATCTCGATCCAGGCGACGAACGCGGCGACACGGGACGCCGACCGGTGCTGGAACGCCACCAGGAGCACCGCGGCCAGAACGGCGAGCAGGCTCGCGAGGTGCGGCGGCTTCGTGAAGGTCTCGATGAAGCCGGCGGACGGGTCGACGCGAAGGTCGTCGAGGACCACGAGGTTGAGGATCAGGAGGGCCAGAAGTGAGCCGGTGAGGCCGAGCAACCGCCCGGGCCGAAGACCCGGAGGTCGTGTGGATGCGGGTGTTGTGGTGAGTGGTCATGGGTCGAACATAACTTAGTTATGTTCGATCGTCAAGTCGGTTACGATGCGCACGGTGCCGAGCTCGACGACAACGCGCGAGACACTTCTCGAAGCCGCACTGCGGCTGCTGGAAGACCGCGGTCCCGGCGCTCTGCGCGTTCGCGATCTGGCAGAGCTCACCGGCAAGTCGACGATGGGCGTCTACACCCATTTCGGCTCCAAGCAGGGCCTGCTCGAGCAGCTGTACCTGCACGGCTTCAGTCGCTTGGAAGAGCGGCTGAAGGACGTCCCTTCAGCGCGAAACGACAGGGAGGAGCTCCTGACGTTCGCTTCCGCCTACCGCGGGTTCGCGATCGACAACGAGGCGCTCTACGGGTTGATGTTCGAGCGCGCGACTCCTGACTTCGTCCCCTCCGACGAGAGCCGGATGGCGGGGCTGGCGACGTTCGAGATGCTCGTCGACCGCATCCGGGAGTGGCGGCCGGAGCTCGCCGACCCCGCGTCCCAGGCGCACCTGATCTGGGGGGCGATGCACGGCTTGGTCAGCATCGAGCTGACGCATCGACGCTGGGGTGGACCCCTCGTCGCCCACCTGCAGGGGGAGCCTGCGCGAAACTACGCCGCGGCGATCGGGTCTCTGCTCGTCGCACTCGAGCAGAGCTGATCGCGCTGCGCGTACCCGCTTATCCGTCGTCGGCGAACCGGACCACGCCGCCGAAGGTGCCGGCGTAGGCGGCTCCGTCCGGACCCAGCACCATCGCCCCGCCGAGGCTGTTGAAGCCGAGGCCCTCCCCGGCCAGGGCAGCGAAGCGCACCGCGCCGGTGCGCCAGTCGAGCGCCGCGAGGTTCCAGGTGTCGGGGAAGCCCGCCGGCTTGACGAGCGTGTAGAGCAGCCCGGTCCTGCGTGAGAGCACGGGCTGCGCGGACGGGGAGACCTGCTCGCTGGTCCAGCCGCGGCGGCAGTTGTGCCTCGTGACGACGACGCGCGCGAGACCCCCGGCGGTGGTCCTGCCGCCCTCGGTCGACAGCTCGTTGGCGTAGCCGTAGGCGTTGGCGGCCACGATCGATCGGCCCGCGACGACCAGCGGGGCCTCGATGCTGCCCTTTCCGGGAGTGAACACGGGTACGGCACAGAACAGGCGCGAGGCGGAGCGGCCTCGGATGCGGACCACGGTCACCCGGGGCGGGTTCAGGCCGTCGGCGACGGCGACGTAGCGGCCGGCGACGATGGCCGGAGCGGTGCCCGGGCCGAGGTGGGCGCGACCGGCGTTCATATCGGCTTCCGCCGACGGCAGCGGCTCGCGCCAGACGACGCGCGGCGTCCCGTCGGTGGCCGCGCGCAGGCGGTAGAGCGCCCTTCGCGTGACGACGTAGGTGCCCGACCGATCGGTGGCGATGTCCTCCGCGATCGGCTCGTCAAGCCTTATCGAGCGCGGTTCGCCCCCGTCGCGGGGCACGGTGAGCACGGACCCGTCGGAGCCGACGGCCCAGTCGCGGCCGTCGAAACCCGCTCCCACCGCGAACAGTCGCTCCTTGGGACCGAGCAGGCCGGACAGGTCGACGGCGCCCGTCTGTGTGAGCGTGTCGGAACCGACCGTCACGGTGGCGATGGAGCCCGAGGCGGTCGGGATCAGCAGCGTGCCGTCCGCGCGCTGGATGAAGTGCGTCCCGCCGGAGAGGTCGGCGCGATCGCCACCGGGAGCGGACGGCAGCGCCAGCGACGCGAGCGTCTCGAGCGTCGTCGGATCAAGCAGCCGCAGGTTGGCGGCCGCCGGTCCCTTGCAGACCGCGAGCAGCCGGCCCGTCGCGTCGAACGCCATCCCGGTGCACGTCCCCATCTGCACCGCGCTGGAGCTCGTCGTCCCGACGCCGAGCGGGCCGGGCAGGGGAGACACGTTGCCGTTGCCGGCCGCAAGCCCTGTGCCGCTGGAGCCGTTGGGCGCCAGCGCGGGGTTGCGGGGCGCGGACGGCGCTTGCAGCGGGCCGGCGCCTCGACCGCCTGCGCCCGTGAAGGTCGGCAGGGGTCCCTCGAGCGGGCTCGGGATCGGGGTCGGGCGGCGCCGCGGCGGCGGTCGCCGCGAGCATCAGCGAGAGGACGAGGCCAAGCGCCTGGAATCGACGGGCGGTAGGTGCTGCGCGGCTCGCGGCGGTAGACCTGCACGGCGCAGCTCGCGGTGAGGGTGCGCCAGCTCGGCGGCGACCGCCTCGAGGTCGGCCGGCTCGCCGTCGGCCGGCGCGAAGACCGCGAGCTCGCCGAACGTCATGGGCTGCGGATCGCTGGCCAGCGGCGGGCTGAGGAAGTTCACGCCCGCGACCGCGCGCGTCGCGTACACGAGCTCGCCCGCGACCGGGGTCATCGCGTTCTCCACCTCCGCGAGCACGTCGTGTCCCGCCGGGGACGTGAAGTGAACGGCGACGAGCAGCTGCCTGCGATGGAGCTCCGGGTCGCGGTGCGACGCGTGCGTGAACGACGCCTCGAAGCGGCGCACGCCCGCCTCACGCAGCTTGTTGATCGCCAGGTAGTACGGGTTCAGCGTCATCGCCAGGAAGCGGCGGTGCGAGGGGTAGCTGACGATCAGCAGCTTGTCCGCCTGCTGCGCGCCCGTCACGGAGCGCTCGTGGCGGCCCATCCAGCGCACCCGACCGCCGACGGCGCTCAGCACCGGCATGACTGAGCAGCGCGTACCAGCGGTAGCGCGGCGAAGCGGGACGTGCTGATGAGGTTGACGACGTCGAGCGGGCCGGGCAGGTCGCGCCGGGCGAACTCGACGAGCGGCGCGCGGGCGGATGCGGGCCAGCATCGACGGCCTCACGCGTGCAGCTCGCAGAAGTAGGCGCCTGCTCGACGGCGTGCTGGGCAGGGGATCCGCCGAGCCCGTTCTGGAGGCCGCCCTCGTAGAGGAACCTCGCCGGTTGGGGTTGGCTGGCCGGCACCGTCGCGTACGCGCCGGGCTGCGAGCCGACCCACGGGTTGGGCGGGCTCGCGTTCGTGGCGCCGGTGCTCGGGACCTCGGGCAGCTTCGTGATCGGCGCGCCCGGCCCGTACGGCCTGAGCGCGACCGGGACGAACAGCGCGTTCTCACGCTCGTAGAGCCAGGCGAGCAGCTCCTTGGCGAGCCGCTGGTAGCCGGGATCGTTGGCGAGGTTGCGGATCTCGTACGGGTCCTCCCAGGTGTCGTAGAGCTCGTACTCCTGCTCGTGGACGATCTCCGTGCCGGCGAAGTGCTGATCCTCGACGGCGACGTAGCGCGCGAACTTGTAGCGGCCGTCGTAGATCGCCCGGATGTGGGCACGGATCGGGACGGCGTTGCCGGTGTTGTAGATCGGGATACTCGTCGATCCGGTACAGGACGCAGTCGCGCGGGCCGCGCGCGTTCGGCCGCTCGAGCGCGCCGACCAGGCTCACCCCACGCAGCCACGGCCAGCGTGTCGACGGGGTCTGCCTCACCGGCGATCTCGAGCAGCGTCGGCACGAGGTCGATCCGCCTCGCCGAGCGCCTGCGAGCGACCCCCGCGCGGGAAGCGCTTCGGGTAGACGACGGTGAACGGGACGCGGTTCTGCTCGTCGTAGATCGTCGTGCCCTTGTTCTGCAGCCGGTGCGCCGAGCCGAGCTCGCCGTGGTCGGACGTCCGCACGATCACGGTGTCGTCGAGCACGCCCGCGTCGATGACGGCCTTCACCGCGGCGCCGAGCATCTCGTCGGTGCCGACGATCAGGTCGTAGTAGGTGTTGAGCTGCCCGCGCCAGTAGTCCTCGGAGTCCTGGACCTCGTTCGGCGTGCCGGCGACGAGCGAGGCGGCGTTGCGGAAGCGCGCCTGCGCGCTCGGCTTGTCGCCGAGGCCCGGCTCGGCGTAGAACGACGGCTCGATCTGCGGGTCGTAGTCGGGGCGCTTGAAGTCGGCGCGGAAACCACGCGGGTAGAACTGGATGTCGTGCGGGTTGAGCAGGCTCAGCACGCACAGCCACGGCTGCTCGTCGGCGGCGTGCTGCTTGAGCCAGTCGACGGCCTGCCCGGTCCAGATCGGGTCGTTCGTGTAGCCGTCGTTGTATCCGCCGACGTCCGCGGGCGGCGAGATCGCGGAGTGGTCGAAGCCGTAGCCGCCGAGCGGGTTGCCTGCGGCGAGGTCGAGCGCGCGCCTCGAGGTTGGTGGGCGGCTCCCCGGGAAACGAGAGGTGCCACTTGCCGAAGAACGCCGTCCGGTAGCCGACCTCCTTGAAGAGGTCGCCGATCGTCGGGATCGTCGGGTCCATCGTGAACTGCGTGCCGAGCGACGAAGGTGCCGAACATGCCCGGTCTGCGGCGCGTACATCCCCGTCCAGAAGCAGGCGCGGGAAGGCGAGCACGCCATCGACGACGTGTGGAAGCGGTCGATCCGCGTGCCGTTCGCGTCCAGCCAGCAGCGCACCGGCGTCGGCAGGTCGTCGGGCAGCCGGTCCTGGTGGCGCTCCTGATCGGTCATCAGGATCAGGACGTTGGGCGCCGGCGGCGTGGCCGCGCCGAGCGCCTGCGGGCGCGAGCGCGGCGAGACCGGTCGCGGCCGCGCCGGCGAGCAGACCGCGCCGGTCGATGGTCATGCGCTTCACCACGTCGATGCGCTCCGGTGAGCGCGTCCACCGTCCAGGCCCGGCCGCCTGCGACGGCGAGGCCGCGTGGCGCTCCGCCGACGCGGGTGCGACCGGCCGTGGCCGAGCGCGACGATCCTCCCGGCACCGCCGAGCGCGACGAGCGCGCGCCCGTGGCGCGACCACGCCACGCCGCTCGGCTGCCGGCCGGCGTCGTGTGCGGTGACGGCGCCGGTGCGCAGGTCGACGACGCTGACGCGGTCGGCGTGGGAGACGAGCAGCTTGTGTCCGTCCGGGGAAAGGGCGACGCGGTGGGGCGACCACGGCACGCGGAGGCGCTTGCGGACGCGGCCGGTGGGCAGGTCGATGCGCGCAAACGTGGTGGTCGCCGTTCAGCGCGACCCACGCCGCGTTCCCCGATCGCCGCGACCCCGCGCGGCACCGTGCCGATGTGGCGTGCTGCCGAGGATCTTGAGCGTGCGCGCGTCGAGCACGTGCGAGGTGCCCTGACTGCTCTCCGCCGGTGACGACCAGCCGCTCGCCACCGGGCGTGAAGGTCGACGTAGCTCGGCGCCGGACCGACCGCCACTGCGCCTGAGCAGCTTGCGCGTGCGCAGGTCCACGAGCGCGAGGCCGGGCTCGTCCCAGAACGCCGTCGTGACGGCGGCAAGCCGGCCGTCGGGCGAGACGGCGACATCGAGCGGCTGCCCGCCGACGTCGATGAGATGCGGGCGGCCGCGACCGCTGACGATCGCGATCGTGCGGCGACGGTCGTGCGCGACGACGACCCGGCGACCGGACGGCGCCACCGCGATCGCCCGGCCGCGGAGGACCGCCTCCTGCCGGGCGCGGTTCGGCGCGGTCCGGGCCGCGGCGTTCGCGGACGACCGCGGCAAGCGAGCCGAGCGCCGGTACCGGCGAGCAGCTCCCGTCGGGTCGCGGTCATGCGGGCCCGAGCTCGCACAGGAACGACGCGCGTGCCGCGGCACGTGCCTCTGCCGCCGCGCGCGAGCTGTCGGCCGTCAGCGGTGCGCGTCCGGCACCGCCCTCGTAGACGGCGTCGACGAGGTGCGGGTCCGGACACGGGCAGCTGGACGTAGTCGCCTGGCGCGCCGCTCGCGCCGGTCGTGCCGGGCTCGAGCTGCTCCAGCACCGTGACCGGGCGCCCGAGCGGGTCGCGGCCGGATCACCTCGACCAGCGACGGGCCGCCGTAAGCCGGGACCTCGACCGGCGAGAAGTGCTCGTCCTCGAGCTCGCGCAGGCGCACGAGCATGTCGTCGAGCAGCGGCTTGTAGGCCTGGTCGCGCGCGAGGTTGCGCAGCTCGTAGGGGTCCTCGAGCAGGTCGTAGAGCTCGTACTCCTGGTCGTCTTTGAGCTCCGCCTGCGGCTTGCCCTTCATGCGCGACGTAGCGGGCGATCTTGAAGCGCCCCGACAGCGCGGCGCGCACGTGGCGCTTCCAGGGCTCGCCCGTGCCCGCGAAGTCCTGCGGCGACCACACCTCGTCGCACGTGCTGACCGTGAAGTCCTTGCCGGACGTGTGCACCGGATCCTTGATCGCGGGCACGAGCGAGCGGCCGCGCAGCCACGGGTAACGGGAGTTCGGGTCGCGCACGCCGGCGAGCTCGAGGCAGGTCGGGACGATGTCGACGGAGTCGGCCAGCGCGTTCGTGCGCGCGCCCTGCTGCCGGCCGAAGCGCTTCGGCCAGCCGATCGAGAGCGGCATCCGCAGCTGCTCCTCGTAGATCATCGGGCCCTTGCCGACGGCGCGGTGCGAGCCGCCCATCTCCCCGTGGTCGGCGGTCCGGATGACGACGGTGTCCTCCATGCCGCCGGACTCGTGCAGCGCCTTGATCACCGCGCCGTAGTTCTCGTCGGTGTTGACGATCAGGTCGCAGTACGTGTTCATCAGCCGCTTCCACGTCGCCAGTGTCGTCGTCGGCGATGCTGCCGCGGATCAGCGCGGCGCCGTCGGCGTACTGGCGGTGCACCTGCGGCTTGGTCGGCGGGTCGTCCTCGAAGTTGAGCGGCAGCTCGACCTCCCAGTCGGGGCGGGTGACGTCGGCGCTGAAGCCGCGCGGGAAGTACGCGATGTCGTGCGGGTTGAGCAGCGAGACGACGCAGAACCACGGCTGGTCCCCGCCGCCGTGCTCCTTGCAGCCAGTCGATGCCCTGCTTGGTCCAGAGCGGGTCGTTGTAGACGCCGTCGTTGTATCCGGCGGGCTCCAGCGACAGCGACTGCTCGGAGTAGTCGAAGCCGTACTCGGCCAGGTAGTTGCCCTGCGCGTTGGCGCCCGCGCCCTCGGGCAGCGTCACGCCGGCCATGCTCAGGTGCCACTTGCCGAAGAAGGCCGTCTTGTAGCCCTGCTCGCGCATCAGGTCGCCGATCGTCGGGATGCGCGGGTCGAGCGAGAACTGCCAGCTCTGCAGGAAGTTGCCGAAGATCCCGTTCTGCGGCACGTACATGCCGGTCCAGAAGCACGCGCGGCTCGACGAGCACTGCACGGCGCTGTGATGGAAGCGATCGAAGCTCACGCCGCGGTCGTCGATCCAGTTGCGCGCCGGAAGCGGGCAGGTCCTTGGGCGTCCACTGCGGCAGGCGCTCCTGGTCGCACATCAGGATCAGGACGTTCGGCTTGCGAGCGGGGCGCGCGCACCGGCAGGCGCTGCCGTCAGCGCGGCGGCGCCGAGCGCGCCGGCGGCGCCGGCCTTCAGCGCCTCGCGGCGGGTCGTGCTCATGCGTTCGCTCCGATGCGGATGCGATGCAGGTCGCCCGTGATCCCGTCGGCGACGATCGCGTGGCGGCCCGCGAGGGCGACGGAGCGCGGCGCGCCCGAGGTTCTTGAACGTCCGGCGGCGGCGCCCGGTGCGGCCGTCGACCATCGCCACCGCGTGCGCGCCCATGAGCGCGACGAGCGGCGTGGCGGCCGGAGCGCGTGAAGACGACGTCGGTCGGGTCGCAGCCCGAGTTCGACCGGCTTGCGGGCGCGGCGCCGGTCCAGGTCGAGCGGAGTGACAGCCCGGCTGCGGAAGCCGTTGTGGGTGACGAATCCGCGCCTTCCGTCCGGGGAGAGCGCGACGCGATAGGGGAGCGCATCGGTGGCGATGCGGCGCACCTTGCCGGTGGCGACCGTGACGTAGGCGACCGCCGAATCGCCGTTGAGCGCCACGAGCACGTGCCGGTTGTGCCGGTCCACGGCGACCCCGCGCGGATGCGCGCCGACCTTGATGGCCGGATGAACACGGCCCGTCCTGAGGTCGACGCGGGTCAGCGTGCCTTCGGCGCCGCCGCCGGCCACCCACGCGACCTTGCCGCGGTGGGTGACGGTGCCGGGCTCGGGGCCGACGTCGAGGCGGTGGACACGGCCGTGTGCGCAGGTCGACGACGGCGAGGCCGGGCCGGTCGTAGTAGGCGGTCGTGACGAGCGCGTAGCGACCGTCGCGGGTGACGTCGACGTCGCAGGGCGCGCCGCCGACGTCGATGGAGTCGCGGCGCTTGAGCTTGCGGCCGCGATGCGCGGTGATGGTCGTCGCGCGTTGTCGGTGGTCCATGCCGTGCGGTGGTCGGGCGTGACGGAGAGCCCGTGGGTCCGGATGCCCGGGGCCTTCGGCGTGCAGGGTGGCGAGCTTCGGCGGCGGCGTCCGCCGGGCGCACGTCGAGTGCGAGAGCGAACCGCTCGACCGCCAGGCCGCCTACGAATCCGCGCCGCGTCGCGGCGATCTCCCCTCCGAGCACGAGCGGCAGAGTACGCCTACTGATGACAGCCTGTCAAGGTGGTTGTCATCAACGTGCGGATTTCGGTTACCATGCCGCCGCGAATGAGCGTCGCCGCCCAGCGCACCAAGCGTCGTCAGCAGCGCGAGGAGACGCGCGCGCAGATCCTCGCGGCCGCGGAGGCGCTGCTGCGCGAGGGCTCGTTCCGCGATCTGACCGTCGACGCGGTGATGTCCGCCACCGGGCACACCCGGACCGTCTTCTACCGCCACTTCGACGACATCCCCACGCTGGTGCTCGCGCTGATGCAGGAGGTCGGCGGCGAGCTCGTGCGGGTGAGCGAGGCGTGGGCGCGAGACCGACCGGCTGGGTCCCGACGAGGCGCGCGCCCAGCTCGCCCTGTTCGTCGACTTCTACGCGCGCCACGGGCGCGCTCGTGCACGCGGTCGCCGAGGCCGCCCACCACGACGACGCCGTCGAGGAGGCCTACACGGCAATGGTCGAGGGCTTCATCGCGCTGACCACGCGCGCCATCCAGGCGCGCGTCGACTCCGGGACGGTGGCTCCGGTCGACGCGCCCGAGATCGCGCGCGCACTGGTGCGGATGCTCAACGGCTACCTGGACGACGCGCTCGGCTCGCGGACGCGGACCGACCCCGAGCGCGTGCTCGACGCGGTGCGCGACCATCTGGTCGCGCACGCTCTTCGGAGAGGCGCCGGCCGCTGTCGGTGCTCGCTGACGTCGGGCGCTGGGCCGCCGAGGACGGCGGCCCGCGGCGCCGCCAGTGCGTCCCGGGCTCGCTCGGTCTCGTTGCCGGAAGGCGGCTCGGGGTCGGCGCGACCCGCGACGCGCTCGGGACG
Organism: uncultured Solirubrobacteraceae bacterium; assembly: GCA_963759945.1. GTDB lineage: Bacteria > Actinomycetota > Thermoleophilia > Solirubrobacterales > Solirubrobacteraceae > DATLGB01. The sequence goes on from CAVXBH010000014.1 coordinate 117,041, forward strand.
ACGATGGTCGTCCTGCGCGATCCGGGCGAGGTCTACGTCCTGCGTCACTCGCTGGGGCGGCGGCCGCTGGTGGACCCGGTCACCGCATGGGTCGAGCGGGTCGACCCCGAGACGCTGGCCGTCGTCGAGCGCTCGAGCGACCTGCCCGCCGGCCCGTTCTGGCCGGGCGGGCTGGCGGCCCACGCCGACGGCTCGCTGCACGTGGTCTTCGGCAACCACTGCCACCGGCTCTCGTCGCGGACTCGAGCTGCTCGCGACGCGCCGGTTGCCGGCGCCGCGGCCCTACAACTCGTTCGTCGTCCTGTCCGACGGAACGCTCGCCATGAAGGACTTCGACCGCGACCTGCGCGAGCCGGCGCGGATCGTGCTGCTCGATCCCGACGACGCTCGAGCCACGCGGCGAACCGGTCGTCGACTCGGCGAGCCCTCCATCGCGCGGCTGACCGCCGACGGCGACGACCTCTACGTCGTCGGCGCTCGCGCCGTCCACCGTCTGCGCTGGGACGGCGCCGTCCTGTCGCGCGACGCTCACTGGGGCGGCACCTACCTGCAGGACGGCCACAGCTACGGCTGGGATCCCGTCGTCGCCGGCGGCCAGCTGTGGTTCATGGACAACGGCGCGCACGACGTTCGTCACGACGATGCGCGGCGCAGGGGTGGCGCCGGGCCGGTGCAGCTGTGGCGATCTCGCTCGACGATCCCGCCGACTGGGAGGCGGTCGAGGTATGCGGCCTGCCGCACGGGGCGGTCACCGAATCCGCCGCTGTTCGACGCCGAGCGCCGGATCGCCGTCGCCTACGACTCCGCCAACGGCGTCGTGCAGGCCTTCCGCTTCGAGGGCGGCTCGACGCCGCTCTGGCGGCGCGAGCTCTCGCACGCCGCGCACATGATCCTGTTCACCGAGACCGGCGAGCTCGTGCTCCACGACTTCCACGGGCCGCGCTTCGGCCGCACCCGCGCCGGCGCGCGCCGCGAGGCGCCGCGCCACCTTCGTCATGCGCAGCGACCGGCTGCGCCGGCTGCGCGACCGGGCTCAGCCGCGACGACGTCGTCGTGGTCGACATCGAGACCGGGCACCGAGCGTGGCCGCGCGACCGTCCCGACGCCTGATGCAGTCCGTGGTCTTCCCCGCGCCGGGCTTCGACCGCGACCTCTACTGGTGCACGATGAGCACGCTCGCCCGGCTGGCGGTCGCGTGAGTCTGCGCGACACGATCGGCCGCCGCGCTGATGCCCCGGACCGATCGTCGGCGCTGTCGACGGTGCGCGGGCCCGCGGCGGGTGGCGGCGGCGCTCGCGCGCGCTCGGCCGGAACGCCGCAGGTGCGGCTGTTCGTCGCCTTCGACGATCCCGCCAGCGCGGTCGCACTGCTCGGGCTGGTCGAAGGTTGGCGCGGCCGGCGCGTCGACCTGCTCGTGGAGCCGGTCGTCGCGCGCGGCATCCCGGGCGACCCGGCGGTCGAGGCCAAGCGCGCCTATGCGGTGGTCGACGCGCGCCGCCTCGCGCCGCGCGACGGGCTGGAGCTCGTGCGCGACGAGCCGGTCGACGCCGGCCGACACCGCGTTCCTGGCGGCGTGGGCCGCCGCGCTCGCCCGGCGACGCAGCGCACGACGTTCTGCGCGCGGCCGATGCGCCGCTCTGGTTCGAGTCCGACGGCCCGGTCGACCCGGCCGGCTTCGCTCGCGCTCTGGCACGCGCACCGGCAGCGAGCCGCCGACGCCGCGCCGACGACCTGCCCGGCGAGCGCGGCATGCGCCGGCGGCGCCTCTACGACACGCCGGTCGCCGTGCTTCGCGGGCCAGTGGTTCTTCGCCCACGAGCGCCTCGCCGCAGATCGAGCACGCGCTCGACGAGCTGGGGTGGACGGCAGCGCGCATGACCGCGCAGCTGGACTTCTTCTTCTCCTTCCGCAGCCCGTACTCGTACCTGGCCGGGCCGCGCGCGTTCGCGCTGGCCGACCGCTACGACGTGGAGGTCGTCTTCCGCGGCGTCATCCCGATGGCCATGCGAGGCCAGTCGGTGCCGATGGCCAAGCGCCTGCACACGCTGCGCGACGTCAAGCGCGAGTCCGACGCGCCTCGGCATGCCGTTCGGCCGGATCCACGACCCGATCGGCGACGGCGCGATGCGCTGCCTGCTGGTCGTCCGAGCACGCCGCGGACGCCGGCCGCGTGCGGGAGTTCGTGCTCGAGGCCAGCCGCGGCATCTGGGCGGAGGCGATCGACGTCGCCGCGCGACGAGCGGTCTGCGCGCCGTCTGCGAGCGCGCCGGCCTCGACTGGGCGACCTGCCGCAGCGGCGCTCGAGGATCCGGCGATCCGCGCAGCGCGTCGACGCCAACACCGCACGCGCTCGCCGAGCACGGCCACTGGGGCGTGCCCGTGTTCGTCCTCGACGGCGAGCTGTACTGGGGCCAGGACCGGATCGAGGACGTCGAGCGCGCACTGACTCACTAGCGCAGCCCGCCGCCCCACAACTTCAACCAGGGGCCCGTCCCTTTTTTGAAGCGCTTCGCAGCTCCCGCTGTTTGGTCAGACGCCCGTACACGGCGCGACCCGTGATGTCGAGGACCGCAGCGAGCGTTGGCACCGGGATCGAATAGTCGTCGACGGCCTCGGCGATCCATCGATCCGCGTCGACTATGCGCAACTCCTCGATCAGCTCGTGATCGTCCAGCGCGACGAGACTGCGGTAGCGCGCGGTGGCTTCGCTGCCACCGAGCAATTCTTGTACCGCATCCACGGCCAGGAATTCCGGAGCCGGCGACAGTCCGGCCAGAGCCGGATGCGCGCTCCAACGCCAATCAATCGGGTGGGCGCAAAGTCCCGCGGCCACAGGGTTGCGAGCGATGTACCGCAGCACGGCCAGGAGGTGCGCATCCGATCTCACCAGCGTGTACGACGGACCGTTGCTGAACAGCGTGCCGTGCTCGCCCCACTTGCGGTTGAACTCCACCGCGTACTGCTCATGGACCGGCTTGAGACCGTCACCGAGATCGAGGTCCGGCCCTTGAAGCAGCTGGTGCCCGTGGGTGCCGAGCAGGCAATAGCTGTACAGGACCCATCGACGCCGCCTCATCTCCATCGCGAGCAGCTCGAGGTACCGGTCGCGGTCGGCATCGTCGCGAAACAGCTGGCGTAGGGCCGGCGCTCGGAACGTCACGTGGTAGATGGCGTCGGGGTCTGGGACCTGCCTTCTGCGCGGCATGGGCAGATGAAAACCTCCGCGAGGAGGAGACAGGACCTTTTGCGCACTTCTGCTTCAGAAAAGGGACGGGCCCTTTTGTGAAGCGGTGCGATGTGTACTGGAAGGGACGGGAGCGACGGGACTCGAACCCGCGACCTCCGGCGTGACAGGGTGACCAAGCGTGCCCACTAAGGCCTCCCAAAGACGCTACCGAGCCAAGGATTCGAGCCGCATGGATCACGAAGGACCTGGCGATCAACCCCGCATGTTGCCGCAGGGTTGCCACGGAGCGGCCACCAACCACGACATGAAGAACTGGACCGGACACGGAGTGCCCGACGCGCGCGATGAACTCGCGGCGGTTGACTGAGCGCAGCCCCAGGCCTACCGCGCTCTCGAGCTCCTCGGTTACGCTCGGCCCGCATCCACCAGCCCACGGGGTCGTTGCGCGCGTCTTCTATCCACGGGATGTCAGCTGTCGCAACAAACCGGCGCCTGCGCTCGAGCCAACCGTACTCCTGAAGTGGGCGTCGTGGCGGTCACGCCGTCCAGCTCCAATGGGGGTTGGATCCGCAACAGCGCTGCCGCCAGGAGGGTCGAGTGGCGCCCCGGACGCGACGGGAACTCGCTCGAGCCCTTCTAAGCGCTGTTCAGCAGCGCAGGGGGCAGAGCAGCTCCAAAACGACGAAGGCCCGGCGGATGCCGGGCCTTCGACCGAGTCAACGATCCATAGGAACGATGCCTCAGTGGTTGCGGGCCTCAGTAAAGCGCGTCACGGGTCCGGCCGCAGAGATTTTGTACATCGTGAGATCCCCCTTGTCCACGTGGCCAAGGTGCATTCTGCAACTTAGTCCAGATGAACAAACGATCAGTCGGCGCGCCACCGCACACTCGTGAGGCACCGTAATCGACACCAGAAAGGAGTCGTGATCGCGTGGGCGATGCCTCAGTGGTTGCTCTGGCGCTTGCCCTCGTTGTCGCGCTACTGCTGATCGGTCTGCTGATCGTCATGCAGTTCATGCGCCGGCGCTGAGGAAACCCGGGAACGGCCCGTCTCTCGCTCAGGGAGGCGGGTCACCCGCTCCTTCCGACCGTCTGAGGCGCCGTCACTGACCTCCCTTGCTTCGTGAGATGGATCAGCCTGAGCCGAGTCTCGTCTGTTGCGCTTAGGAACCGAGGCGGGCTACGACCTAATCCCGAGGGGCAGGCGGTCTGCCGACCGGCCGAGCGGTGAAACGCGGCGCCCGTAGCCCGAGCTGGAAGGATGAAGCCGGAGATCGAAGCCGAACTACGACAGACAACTGGATGGAACTCCAACGCCTCTACAGAAGTTGCGAACCGGACCAGGGCCGGACAGTCTCCCGCGCCTACCAAGCACCCAGCTACCGAGGAGGAGCTGACCCGAACCCCGGGGGCCGCGCGACTCCACGGGCGGATCCTTGCAGATAACAAGCGCGCCGTGCTTAGCTGAGGCGGTGGGCGTGAACCTGAGTGCCATCTGTCTAAACGCACACGGCGTGAAGCTGGCATTGGCAGCGGACCGGGGCGAGCTCAGTGCAGACCGGGACATTCTTTTTGAGCTCGAGCAGAGCTACGAGAGTTGGTGGGGCGAAGACAAATCGTTCGACGCGATGCACTGGGCACTGACCGGGCGTTCCAGCTCGGAGCCCGATTGGCGACTCTTCGGCGCCGAGTCGATGCGTGGACAGGGAATTGGCGAGTGGACCGCTCTCCTCGAGCCAAGCCAGGTCATCACCCTCGAGGCGCAGCTTCGAGAGGTCCGGGAGGACGCGATGTACGAACGCCTGTCATGCATCCCGGCCGGCACCTACGGCGGGGACTACTACTCCGACGCTGCAGAGCACGCCGCGGTCGTAGCAGACGCGCAACGCTTCGTGAAACTCTTGAAGAATTGCGCCGCCGACGGTGGCTGGCTGCTTCTATCCGTCGGTTGACAGCAGCCGCGCCGCAACCCGATGCTGAAGCTGAACGACAGCGTGCAGCCGGTCGGCCTTGAGCGTCCCCTCGCCTCCTATGGCGATCGCGGATGCTACGGACGTGACGCACACCCACAACGGACTCCAATATGTGGATCCCAAGCGAAGCGCCGGCCAGTTCAGTTCGGAGTGAGGTCGTCTCTCTGGATCGATACCCCACTGGAAGCGGGGATCGACACGCATCGCTTCCTCGGCTACCGCGAACGTCAGACCGTCTTGAAAGCTTGCCTTCAGTAGACGGTCCCGGTCCCCCGGCTCGCACCACAGCGGATGCCGAGGTTTTACATCGCGCCTTCCGAAATTCCACCGTTTAGCGCTGCGTCGGGAGGAGCCCCGGACGCCGAGCCGTCTGAGCACTTCGGGCCATAAGGCCGTAAGCGGCTGCTCAGCGCTTCGCCACGTCGTGCCTACCGCTTCATCGAGCCACGAGATTGCAGTTGAGCGTGACGCGACGTAGCCCTCGAGGAACTCCTGTGCCTCGGACTCAGACATAGATGCGAAGTCGATCAACGGCTAGGGAAAATAGACGTGGTAGGGGATGCTGAGCTCGGTGAGCAGCCTCTGAACATCGGCGCAAGGAGCCAGTCGCATTCTCGCGGTGCCTGCGGGACCGGGAACCGTATTCGCAGTGAAGTGATATTCGACCTGCGGGGATTTGTTTTTCTCGAAGAGATAGTGATCGCGCACGATCTCCGCGCGGGTAGCGGCGCCGCAGCCTCTGCCGTTCTTGATCTCGTGGACTGCGATGGCATCTCCGTTGCCGTCCCTAACGACCACGTCGGGCCGGCGGTTCGCTACCGGCTGCGGAACGCGGCTACCCGTGGGGCCGGTGGCGATGTCCAGCGCTCTGTACCGATCGGCTAGCTCGAGCCGATCTGCGTCATTCAGTCGATAGATCATCTGCTCGCTTCCGCCCAAGGCGGTTGCGAAGGTGTTCTGGGCGTCGCTTGCGCTGGTGAACTCTCGCACTGGCGTGCCGTCCGGCATCACACGACCGACCGATACTGCGTTGTCGAGGAAGTCGGCGAAGCGGACCATGTCTCCCGTGTCGCCGACGCGAAGTAGCGCCACAACATCGTCGGTGATCCCGTCGTGTCGGGCGAGTCGCTGGAGGGCTTCGGGCGGCACGCCCTCGACCTGTTCGAGGACGGCGCGGGCCGAGCCTGACGGGAACCATCGCGAGTTGAGCACCGCTCGAACCGCCGCACGCGATTTCTCAGGCACCCGCCGCACGAAGCGAACGACCTTCGCAATAGAGGCGGGGACGTCGCCAAACACAGGCACAAGTCCGGCAAGGGACAGTCCCGCACTCACGATGTCGCCGTGAGCAAGACCGACGAAGAAGGCGCCGACGTCGCTGACGCCGATCACTCCCCCGGCAAGATCGCCCATGAGAAAGGCGATCGTGTCGCCTTGCCCGATGAGACCGCCGGTGAGGCCCTGGGAGAATTCGCGGAGGTATGTGAGCCGCCCGATCTGCTCGTCAGGTACGAGGGGATCGAAGCCGAGATCCAGCTTGCGGTCCTCCTCGAGGTCGGTCAGTCCGTCGGCGTCGGTGTCCGCCAGCCGAGGATCCGTACCGAGCGTCTCTTCGTAGACGTCGTTAGCGCCATCACCGTCGATGTCATTCGAGCGGGGACTGCTGCCGCGGTCGTACTCGTCGAGGTCGTCGAGGTTGTCGGCGTCCGAGTCGATTGCCATCGGGTCTGAGACGACGTTGAAGATGGGCTTCGTTCCGACCTGCACGGCGAGGTTTGTGCCGAACTGCTCGACGTCGGTTGTGTTGAGCCGGTGGCCGAGTTCTTCGCCGTCGAGCAGACCGTCGCCGTCGGTGTCGTCGGTGTGCGGGTCCGAGAAGAACAGTCGCCCGGTGGCGGCGTCGAGTGCTCCGTCGCTTTCGTCGCAATCGCCGACGCCGTCGTCGTCGAAGTCGCCGTTGACCTCGTAGCGGGTGACGCGGGATGCGACGAGCGGAACGTCGGCGGTCGTTCGGACTTGATGGAAGCGCCCGCCGGTGCGTTGTGCGATCTCTCGCAGCTTCGCCTCTCGTACTGAGTCGCCGATCGCGATGGGAAAGATCGCGACGTTGCCGAGGTTCGACTGCGCGACTGCGGCGTCGATCTGACTGTCGAAGTTGCCCCAGCCCGCGGTCAGCAAGATCATGGCTCGCGCGCGGTTCTCCTCGCGGGGAGCTGCTCGAAGGACCGAGTTGCCGCCGTGGATGACCTGGCCAAGATCGGCTGGCCGGTTGTAGAACTCGAGTTGCTGCAGGCCTGGCTCTAGCCGGGAGTGGTCCGCGGTGAGGGCGGTGATGATGCGGGTGCTGTCATCCGTTTCTGAGATGCCCGCTCGGTCTTGAGTGTCGAGTGCGCCGAAGAATGCCCTTGCCACGGCTTTGCGCAGCGTGAAGCCAGGGTCGTTGTCCATGGTCTGGACGCCGACGTCGATCGCGACGGCGAGATCGAGCGTCGGCGGGTTGCCCTGGCAGCCGGGGACGGTGGTGGTCCAGCGCTGCTTCCAGGTGACGATGTTGAACAGCGTGTAAACGGAGAAGTGATCGACCGTTGCGGTGACGGTGCCGGCCAGTTCGTCGACTTCCTGTGACGTCGACGACGGCATCCATGCGCCGTGCACGTCGTCCCAGGTGAACACGCGAAGGTTCGCGCGTTCCTCAAGGGGAACGCTGCTTGGGATCGGCAGCGACACATTTGCGCTTTCGAACGTGGCGTCATCCAGTTTCTGTTCGTCGAGGTGTATGTCCCACGAAGGAGCGACTTGAGCGAGCTCGGCCGCGGCGAGAGGGCCACCGGTTCCCAGGCTTGTGACCTGCAGTGCGCCGGCGACATCGCCTCGGCCGCTGATCGCGACCGTGACGCCGTCGGTGAACTCTCGAGTCGTCGTTGTGATCTCATCGCCGTCCGAGACACCGTCCGCGTCGCTGTCTTCGACTAGCGGGTTGGTGCTCCCGTCGGCTTCGCTTGCATCGCGAAGGCCGTCGCCGTCCGTGTCTGAAGCGCGCGGGTTCGTTCCGATCTGGCGTTCGCGTGCGTCGACCAGGCCGTCCGAGTCGGTGTCCTTTGACATCGGGTCCGATCCGAATTGCTCCTCCTGCTCGGCTGTAAGGGAGTCGCCGTCGGCGTCTTCGAGGCCGTCCACGGTGCCGTCAGCGTCTGAGTCGGCCTGATCAGGGAGGGCTGCCGGGTAGCCGAACCGAATTTCGAAGCCGTCCGTCAGCCCGTCGCCGTCTTCGTCCTGGGCCGAGCCTCCGTCGAGGGAGTAGTCGAACTCGGCGACGTCAGCGACCTCGTCGTCGTCGGTGTCGAGCGTGGCCAAGTCGAACGGCAGCTCAAGATCATCAGTGAGACCAACGATGCGGGTCTTCGTGAGGGACTGGGCGCTCGCTTTGGCTCCGGCTGGAAGGGTCGCGGGGTTGACTTCGACGACGTACTCGCCGGGGATCAGGTCGGTCCGGTAGCGACCGTCGGCGTCGGTCGAGGTAGTCACCAGGGCCAGCGGCACGGCCACGCCCGCGATCACCGGCTTGAAGCCGACTTCGACGGCGCTAGCCGGTGCCCCTCGATCGAGGCCGAGAGAGGCCTTCGCTTCGAAGCTGACTCGACCCTTCACGCGTGCGAGGCGTTGGCTGGCGAGGATCGAGCGGGTCGTGGAGGTCGTGCTGACGTACCCGTCGGTAACGACGATTCGGTACGCCACGTCTGAGCGCCCGACGTCTTCCTTCGGGATCACAACGCTGAACTGCTCGAGGCCGGTCGCGGAGCGGACCTCCGGCGGCGCGGCGCTGAGGTCGAGCGGCACCTCTTGCATCGGAACGGAGGTCCACGTTCCGTCGCCAGTTGTGTAGCTGAGTTCCGCGTTGCAGCTGCCGGCACCGCAAACCACGAACGTGTCGACGGGAACGTCCTCTCCGAGCTTCAATGCCGACCTTGGGTCGATCGGCAACACCTCTGGTGCCGATCGAACGTCCGTCATCCAGGCCAAATCGATTCCGGTATCAACTGCGGGCTGCGGCTGCGGCGATCCACCTGGCAGGGAGGTATCTGGGCGCAGGTTCAGCTGGATCGGCGACGAGGTGATAGCGCCGGGTCGCTCGTCTCCGATCGGGAGCGGACCGCCGAGGTAGGGGGTCCCGGGGGAGAAGGTGCTCAGATGGCCGTCGCTGCCGCGGATGAACCAAGAGAGACCGGCCGTCGTGACGTCGTCAGGCGGGACGAACGCCTCGTAGACGGTGACCCGGCCCAGCAGGTCAATCGAGGGACGCTGCGCAATCGGCTGCATTGGAACGCGCTGATAGCTGCCGCTTCGGGCGGGCGCGCCAGGCGCATAGAACAGATCGGCGCTGCACTGTTGGGTGACGCAGCTGACGGTCGCCCGTACTCGATACGGCAAGGAAGGCGCTGTGCTCGGCGACGCCTGCGGCAGGATGTGCGGCGGCTCGAGGACGCGGATATGCCCGTACCCGACCCGGGTGCCGTCGATCGACACGTACCCATCCACGCTCGAGGTTCCGGGCCACCATGCGGTTCGTGAGCCGTCGGTGACGGAAAAGAAGTAGTCGACGCCTCGCGTGGTCGCGGCGCTAGCCGGGATCGTGCCGCGCGCTTCGATAGCGTCGAGAGGCCCCACCAGCCGCCGGGATACGGTCATCGGGACACTGGCAAACGTGGAGTCCGGATCGAGGAGGAGTCCGTTGCCGACCCGGTAGTAGAGCCTTGCCGTGCACGTCCGGCTCGGCGCGCAAGTCGCCGTGCCGCTGATGTCGATTGGTCGCTGGTAGAGGGCGGCGGCAGTCGGGGTGTGAACGATCCGGGGCGCCTCAACCACGTGGACGTGGTGCCACAAGGTCTCGACTCGCTCGAAGAGCTCGTCGTCGTAGAGCCTGCCCGGGCCGGGCGACCAGCTGATTGCGTTGCCGTCGGTGAGGCGAATCGCGTAGTCGACTCCGCGAGTGTCGACCGCCGACGCTGGAATCGTCGCTGCGAAGCCCTTGTTGCCAAGACCAAGCGCGGAGCTGGCGACGGAGAGCGGGGCCGCGGTCATCCCGACGTTCGCCCAAAACTTGGGGCCGCCCTGGCCCCGAATGGTCTCCTCGAGGGCCGTCTCCCGCGTGGGGCTGTAAAAGAGCCGGGCCTGGCAATCGGGGTTCTCGCAACGAGCGTCGAAGTCGATCCGAAGCGGCTTGTCAGCAACGGCAAACGGCGGCGGAGCATGGACCAGCCCGGGGTCCTGCAAGACCCGGACGACGTGAGGTGATTGCGTCGGGTTCTGGGCCGGATCGCTAACGGCGGTCGCGCCGTCAAGCGTTTCGATGTAGTACTCGAACGTCTCCCCGACGACGAACTCCGCGGGGATATCGCCGGCAAGGCTGGTGACTCCGGCTAGCTCCGACGCTCTAGCAAGTGAGAACGCACGCCATGGCATGCCGGGGGCTCGGCGTACGACCACTCGAGCCGAACAAGACTCCTGGCACCTCATCGAGACGGAAACCGGAACGTCCTGTCCGTATCTAGCAACCGCCACGGGTGCGTGCACCGCGCTGCCCTGGGCTAGGGCGGTATCAGACGTCCACAGCCCCACCCCAACAACCGTGACGAGCCAAGTGGAAAGCCAGCGCGCGAGCCGACCATGATTGATGCCGAGCATGAAGGCCCTATCGGGGAGTTCACATATGTCCTCCAGCCCAATAGACATTCGTTCGAAGCAACATTGCTCAGGAAGAGGTCAAGTCGCCGGACGAAGCGGTCGATTCGGAATGCGTGATGTGCCTGTTCCGGATCGTCTCATTGCTCCTCACGGTTGGATGGGTCACGGCCTGCGGGGCTTCGTCAACAGAGCCCGACTCGCTGCGCCCGACAGCCGCAGCGCATGACGACGGCCGCCCCGCGACGGGTCCGACAGACCAACGGGTTGAGACGGGCCGGACTCATGCAATGCCCGGACGTTTCCGAACATTCATCGACGCTGCCGGGGATTCTCGCGTCGCAGCGCGCGATCTCATTTCGGCCTCAGTGGGCAGCCGAGGCAATGACGCGGTCGCCGTGATATCCGCGACACGCTGGGTTCCGGGGGAGACGGTCCGACTGCGGCTTGAATCGCGATCGGCGGACGCGCGCCTTAAGTCGAGCGATGCTTGGACTGTGTCGGCCGCCGCCGACACCGCTCGGACGAACACCGCCGATGAGCTGATCATCGAAATGAAGGGCACCCGTCCTGAATCCGTCCTCTCCGTTCAGCTGATCGAGAACGGTCGGGCGGTCGACGAACTCCAGCTCGATGGCACCGAGCCTGCCGGCGACGCTGCAGCTGGCGCGAGCTGGTGATCATCGTCCCTCGCTAGCCCGGGCTTCCACTTAGTCGACCCACCCAGAAGAATTCAGCCGCACAGGAAGGCCGGACGCTTCCTGCCAGTGTCGATTCAGACCTTCAAAGGCCGCTGCAGAGCCAAAGAGCTAACCCGCGCGGATCGCAAAGGTCCTGTCAAACCACCCGGCATGTTGCCGCAGTGTTGCCACCTGCCGCTGCCTTGCGGACCCCGGCACGACGGAGACGTGGACCGAGTGGGGCCGCACCACAATCGAAATCGAAGGGTCGCGAGGCGCCTCCTTCGACGGTCCGTAAACCGCAAGGCTACGACAGACGAACGGACCGAACAGCGGGCCGGACACCCTCTCCAGGCGGCTGCGGTCGCCCACGCCGAGATCCTCCACGAGACTGGGATCGATCCGGCCACGGTCGTCGAACACGCGTTCAGCGACCTGCTCTCGATCTGCGCGCTCCCTCACGGCGCGGCGCGGGTCAAGCACGACTCGTCTTCCCAAGCTCGTGATGCCCGGCGATCACCCGTCGCTTGTTGAGCTCGCTAAGTCCAGCGGCGCCGTCGGCATCCGCCTGCGCCAAGCCACGAGACGACTCGCTCTCGCGTCCCTGAGCATGAGGTCAGGCTGCCACCGCTTCTGAGCTCACAGTGGGGGCATAACCGCTCGCCGCTGGATTGTCACCTTCCACGGGGCTCTCACCAACCCAGGCGCGGCTCAAACCGCCTCTGGGTGCCAGGCCGGCCCGCGACATACGTCGCAGGCCGGAACTGGGCTATTCGCCTGGCCGCGAAAGCGGGCCGATGTCTCCCGCCTCATACATCAGCGCCGTCGCGGTTTCTGCCGGGCTGGCCTCGAGCACGACAATGTCAGACTCCCTCGGCCGGTCAGCTCCACCGGCTGACTTCGCTGCGACGGCGGCTAACGCAGCCAAGATGCCGAGCGCGAGGACCAGGTGACGTCTGCGAGTGAGGGCTTGCATCCCGTTAGCTCACCGTAGAACTCGTGTTCTTGCAACTGAGTGTGCGCGAGCCCTGGCCGGTGCAGTCCCAGCCGCCACCCAGCTTGCCGAATCCCCAGAACTTGTTCGGGCTGTTCGTAGTCAGGGACACAAAGCCGCGCGCATAGTGTGGAGTTCCCCCGTTTCGCCGGACAGGGTTGAGCTTTCGGGGTCATCTTCTCTCTGATCTTCATTTGGTGGGGGTGCCGGCGAAGCCGGCAAGATCAGAAGGTGAGTCTGTGAGAGTGCCGTTCTCGTAGTCGATGGGCGAGAGCATCCCGAGCGTGGAGTGTCGGCGCCGCGGGTTGTAGAACGCTTCGACGTAGTCGAAGATTTCCGACGTCAGCTCGCGCCGAGTCGGCCAGGACTGGCGGTGGACGAGCTCCTTCTTGAGCGTCGCGAAGAAGCTCTCGGCGACGGCGTTGTCGTAGCAGTCGCCCTTGGATCCCATCGATTGGGCGATGCCGGCGTCGCGGCAGGCCTGGCCGAAGCCCAGCGCCACGAACTGACTGCCCTGGTCGCTGTGGAAGACCAGCCCGGGCTGGGGCCGGCGTCGCTGGACGGCCATGTTGAGCGCGTCGACGACGAGCTCTGCGCGCATGTGATCGGCCATCGACCAGCCGACGATCCGACGCGAGTAGGCGTCCTGGACGGCGGCGAGGTAGAGCCAGCCTTGCCAGGTCCTGAGGTAGGTGATGTCAGCGATCCAAAGCACGTTCGGCGCAGCCGGTCGGAAGCGCCGCTCGACGAGATCGTCGGCGACGCGGACGCCGGGCACCCGGATCGTCGTGCGGCCGCGCTTCTTGGCGACCAGGCCGGAGATGCCGGCCTGGCGCATCAATCGCTCGACGCGCTTGCGACCGACGTTGATGCCTTCGGCGAGACGCAGTTCGGCGTGGATCCTGGGCGCGCCGTAGACCTTGCGATTGGTCGCCCAGATCTCCTTGATCTTCTCGAGCAGCCAGGCGTCGGTGAGCGCGCGATCAGACGGGACGCGGCCAGACCATTCGTAATAGCCCGAGCGGCTGACGCCGAGCAGGTTGCAACACATCGAGACCGGGGTGCGGGCCTTCTCCGCCGAGATGAACCGGTAGACGCTCACCGGATCTCGGTCTCTGCTGCGAAGAAGGCCGCGGCTCGCTTGAGCAGATCACGCTCCTGCCTCAAGCGTGCATTCTCGCGCCTCAACTGACGCAGCTCCTCGAGCTCGCTGGTGGTCGGGCCGTCGTCTCGCTCATGGCGGTCACGCTGGTCCTGGCGGCGCCAGTTGCGGAGCGTCTGCTCCGAGCAACCGAGCGCGTCAGCCAGCTCTCGCGGCGACCGTCCCGCGCGCAACATCTGCACCGCCTCCCGGCGGAACTCATCCGGATACGCAGGTCTCGTCTTGGGCATGGCGGACACCATCCTTTCGCGGCTCGCGCTCGCAAGCCATCAGGTGTCCGGAAAAGCGGGGGAACTCCAGGTGGGCTATGGCGTGCAGCATCTCGCTCCTCATTTGTGGGGTCCTCGGACTCGGCCTTCTTGAAGCGGTGGCAACCGTCGAACCGGCCGATTCGGCGTGGAAGGATGTCTTCTCCGCGGTTGACGTGCTGGTGACCGGGCTCGCTGTGGGCGCGGGAACCAAGCCCCTCCACGATCTGATCTCGCGTATCGAGAAGTCCAAGAACAACGCGGATCCGGCCACAGCGGCCGCGACCACGCCCGTCGGATAGCCGCCGGAGCGTCGCGGCACGCGGAAACCCTCCGAGACCCGTCCGTGTTGCCGCCGGCAATCCCGTTACGGCTTCGGCTCCGCCGCCAGCGACTGGTTCGCCCTGAGGCCTGCCTGCTGGTATTTGGCCGGATCCGGCGTCACCAAATCGGAGATGCCGGTATAAGCGCGATGCGTGCCCGACGAGGTCGTTTGGCATGATGTGGCGGTGCCTCCCCCTCGCAAAGCAGCAGCTGACCAAGGACTGTCCCTCGAGCGAGCGTTCGGCGCCTTCGAGGCGGACGTCCGGGCCTCACTGGAGCAGGAGGCGCGGCGATCGGTCGACGAAGCGCTGCAACGAATCTCTCACTCCGGCGGGCCCTACCGCATCACCTCGTTTGAGTTCGACATCGTGATCCGCGATGTGAACGTGTCCCTCAGCACGACGCAGGGCTCTCAGGCGGAGCACACCGCGGCGCCCCGGCGACGCGCAAAGCGCAAACCGGCGGCTCGTCCCGCCGGCGCTACCGGGCGGCCTCCAGGGCCTGTTCGCACCGCGCTTACCGAGATCTTCGCTTCAGCGGACTCCGAACTCACCACGGACGACATTCGCGAGCAGCTTGACCAGCGGGGCGTCGAGACCACGAGCGACAACCTCAATCAACAGCTGCGGCGGCTCAGCGCGAGCGGCACGCTCGAGCGGGTGGGACGTGGCTCCTATCGCCGGTCAGCTCAGTCCACGACTTAGCTCCGCGACGAAGACCGAAATCGCTGTCGCTGGACAACCCGTTCGTCTTCACGAATCGTGGTCGCGTCAGCGACTCAACCAAGCTGCCCATGAGAAGGACACGCCTGACGCGGTCGGAGCCTGCCCGTCCGCGGCGACGCGGCCACGAGCCGCAACTGCCCGATCGCAAGTCGTCGTACGAACTCCTGCCCCTGCGCCAGCGTCGCATCCAGATCCACAGGATCGACCCCACTGACCGAAGCGCGCAGGAAGCTGTCCTCGCTCCTGATCCTCACGCACACGAGCTCGCGGCCCTCTGCATGCTCAACCAGCGACACCAGCTCAGACACGGTCACCGTCAGGCGGCCCCCGGATCGGTCGCTGTAGACGCCGACGAGTTCCGTGCTTGTGCGATCTAGCGTCATCCGCACCTTCCAGTCCCGCTCCTGGAGCGACTGGCCGGCAACGGGACGTAGATCGCGAAGCTCCATGTAGCTAAGAGCCACAACTCGCGAACTTGTGACGAGCGCAATGAGATCCGCGCATGAGCGGGCCGTCCCAGCGGGATGCAACACCCGAAGACCAGACGGCCGGCGGCGCTCAGAACGGGGCGACTGACTCAGCCGGAAAGTTCGGCCTATCGCATCGCCGCGCGTCATCTCCAATGCGTTCAGCCGGGTCCGGGCTTGGGCGAGCACACGGAGCGCGCCGCCGCGTCAGGTGCCCGTCGGTGCCTCATCGGCTCGGTGTCCACCCTCGGCGCTGGGCGTATCGCACCTCCCTTCGATGACTCGCGAAACACTCGGCGAGCTCAGCCGGAACCATCGGACCGCTTCCCCGAAGGTGCGGCCAGTAGGCCATGGCGTCCAAGACCTTCCGACCCAGACGGAGCCGACGGTGCTGCGCGACCGCGCGCGACCATTGACAGCGGGCATTCGCTTCCAGCACCGGCCCGATGTGGGCCACCGGGACTTCTCCCGCTTCCTCCCACCGAATGCCGTTGAAATTCCCGCCAGACGGAAGCGGCAGGTGAAGCTGGAGCCGCTCGGTGAGTTGTCGCGCTTGTCTCGCACTCAGCACGGCCGGGCCCCAGGAACTCGGCACGTAGTTCCCCCGAGCTTTCGCCAGCGCCATGACACCCGGCCGCCCCGGACCAGCGGCTGACGCCGGTGGTTGGGACGGCCCAAGCCCCAAGGCGCCGGTGATGCCGAGCGCCACCAGGGCGCTCGGCATCACCAGGCGGCGGGTCATCGCCGCAGTCGACCGTCGTGCGGATCCGTCGTGCCGTCCAGCGTCTTGCCTCGCAGCACGAAGCAATCTGTCGGCAACCCTCCTCCGAAAAGCTGGTGGAAGGTCGTGTCGCCGCCGCTGATCGTCGTGCTACCGCGCTGGGAGTAGTCGCTGCAACGGTTGGCAGACAGCACCGTGGTCTTCGTCAGGTTGGTGACCCAACGGAAGTCCGCTGACCCGTCGCCGTCGGAACTGATGTGGTAGTTCGTCCCGCCGCCGTAGGTCTTCCAGCTCTCATTGAGCGACCAGTTCGTAACGTCGGAGGTAAAGAACGCTTGCGCGGTCGGAGCGCCGATGCAGGTAGCGGCCAGCGCGACGCTGACGGCTACGCGCCACAGGCGTCGATTCATGATGGTTCCTCTCGTAGATGTCGGGAACCGGGCGCGCGCTCGGTGACCCTGAGAGCCACAAGTCGCTCGCCGTGTGACGAGCCGGTCTGCCTAACTGACCAAATCGACGCTCTGCTGGCGCGTCGAGGCTCTAGCCTCGCGGGGGCTGATGCTCCTCGTGTTCGGCGTGTTGGGCGGCGATCGCTCGTGCCTGCTGGTCCGATCCCGCACGGACCCCGACGCCTACGCCGACTTCTACGACGCCTACGCCGACCGTCTGCTCGGCTACCTCGCTGCCCGAGTGCTCGATGTCGAGGTCGCACTTGACATCGCCTCCGAGTCGTTCGCCATCGCTCTGCAGCGACGGCACCAGTTCCGCGGGTCGACGCCCGAGGAGGAGCGGTCGTGGCTGTTCGCGATAGCGACCAGCGAGTTGACCCGCTACTGGCGTCAAGGCGGGATCGAGAGCCGCGCTCTCAACCGGATCGGGGTGTCCGTCGTCGGTCTCTCCGACCCCGCTCTGGAGCGCATCGAGGAGCGGCTCGGAGTGCTCGCCATAGCCGCGCAGCTGCGGGACCAACTCGATGGGCTCCCGGAGGAGCAGAGCCGCGCCGTCATCATGCGTGTCGTGGAGGAACGCTCCTACGAGGCACTGGCCGACGAGCTCGGCGTCACCGCGCAAGTCGCCAGAGCCCGGGTCTCGCGCGGGCTCCGAGCACTGGCGGCGGGGCTCAGGAAGCAGGGCATCGCCATGGAGGACGTCGCGTGAGCGACCAGCAAGACCCGCACGTCCAGATGCGCGAGCGATTCCGCGAGGCCGCCGCGCGTCAGATCGAATCCGAGCAGAGCAAGCGCGGCCTGGGGCGCTTGAAGCATTTCCGCACGCTCGCCGTCCTGCTCGGCTTGGGAGTGACCGGCGCCGGCGCCGCGACGGCGGTCGAACTGATCTCCGTCGGCAAGGATCGACCGGACGTTGTCGAGGATCGGCCAGATCGCTACAGCCCGTCTACCGAGGAAGGGCCTGTGGTGGCCCTGACGGCTAACGACCCCGAGCAGAAACTCCCATGGGGAGTCGCGGTCTACGAATCGCCGGCGGGCGAGAACTGCGTGCTCGTCGGCCACGCGCTCGGTCCCAAGCTCGGTGAGATCAAAGACGGCGAATTCCGCCCATTCGAGCCGGGAACCGGGGGGCCTTGCGGCAACAATATGGAGCGGCCCCTCTTTCTCCAGAGTGGGCCGGTCGACGGCCGGTTCCTGATCTATGGTCGCGCGCGCGAAGACGTGGACACGCTCGAGATTCGTGCTGGTGCGCAGAGCTTCCGAGCCGACACGGGAACCGGCGGCGCGTTTCTTTTCGTCTTCGATGAGGAGCCTCGCCAACCACAGCTGCGCCTGTTCGACTTCCGCGGTCGCGAGATCCCGCTCACAGCAGCTCGCGACAGTTGACCGATCGCCCGCTGCGTAGCGGTTACGCGGTCTATCTCCCCGCCCATCCGCGGCCACCTGAAGACAGGACAATCGACGCGCTTAGCAGCCAGCGCGCGGAAGCCCTTATGTAACTGTCCTGACACATCGAACCGATTCGCGACAGAATCCGGCCGCTCTGACCGTTGCGTTCCCAGAATAATCCGAGGCAACACAGGCTTCGGCGGCAACGAACGGAGAATCGAAATGATCGGCTCGATAGCCAGAACGGCAAAGCTCGCACCGCGGTTAGGGCGGTTGCTCTCGGCGTTGCTCATGCTTTGCGTCAGCGCGTTGATCGGAGCGGGGCAGGCGCGAGCGGTCGACCGGACGCTTCTCGATTCGGGTTCGACGAGCCTGCCGGAGCCGATGGAGCGTCCGGCGCCCGAAGCGGCCGAAGTGCAGCTCACAATGGACGAAGCGCTCGACAAGGTTCCGGCGGAGGCCGTCGAGTCTTACGTCAAGCGGTTTGACGTGCCTTCGGCGGAAGCTGAGAGACGGATAGCCGTCCAGATCGTTTCGCCCGGCGTGCGGGAACGGCTTCGCGACAGTCTTGGGAACGGGCTAACCGACGTATGGTTCGACAACCGAGCGGGCGAGATCGTGGTCGCAACCACGAAGGATGTGGCGCCGGAGCGACTCGACGCCCTGATGGGTCAGCAACAACTAGCAGGCAGCTATCGAGTCGAGATCGCATCCTTCGAATTCGACGAAATGGTTGCAGTGGCCGAACGCCTTCGGATCGATCTGAGCGACCTCTTCGCTAAGGGTGACGTGATCGTCTCGTGGGGCGCCGGAAGGGTCGAGATCGAGCAGAGCGCGAGCATCGGAGCAGCCGACCTGAGAACCGTCGACGAGGCGGTGGCGGGCGCCCGCGAGCGCTCTTCGGTGACCATCACCCGCACCACCGGCCGCGACACCCTCGCCACGGTGCCCGCGCTCTCGTGCTCCTTCCCCTTCTGCGACCGTCTCCTCGGCGGCGTCAAGTGGGAGCCATCGACTCAGAACGGCTACTGCACGACCTCGGTTCCCGCTGACCTCGCCGGCTACCGCGTCCTCTTGACCGCTGGCCATTGTGTCTCCGCGTACGGCAACGGGCTAGCCGTCGGATCGAGGACCTCCCCCACGGGTGCTTACAAGCCGATCGGGAACATCTACCTCGGGTTCAACGACGCAAATGGGGATTGGGGGTGGATTCTGCCTTCATCGCCTTGGCCTTCGGCGTTTGGCTCCGGCCCGATTCTCGGCTGGTTCAATTGGCAACCGGCCCCCGCAACGAGTGAGAGCACGCAGTATGCACGCTTGACATCGACCGTCCCGTACGGATACGTCGTCTGTCATAACGGCGCGACCACCGGCACCAACTGCGGTTACGCCACGGGCGTAAGCGGCCCGTTTCAGTGGTCCGTAAGCCAGTTCAACTGCGGCGGCGACAGCGGCGGCGAGGTCCACCAGCCGGGTGGTGGCGCCGTCGGCATCGACGTCTTCAGAAACGACCCCTGGGGCAACCAGTGCGGCAACGAGATGGGATTCACGACGCTCATGAGCATCAAGTCCTGGGCCAACTCGGCCGGCTATACGTTCACCATCCCGCTCGCGATCTGACCGATACGGCGCGCCTTCGCCCAAGCGGAGGCGCGCCGAAGGCGGTCGACCCGTAGGACTTGAGTTTGTGCGGTCGCGTCGTCCCCGACGCACGGGTTGCGGATCCGCCGCAACCATCTGACGACCGAATTGTTTTAGCGAACGAACACGCATGCTCCATATGAAGGGAACTTCAGATGACCGAACTGAACAAACGACGCCTCCAGCGCCTGGTTGTCGCCTCTGGCTTCGGGTTAGTACTCGCGGCTCCCGGACTGGCTAAGGGGACCGATCCGCCCGAGGCGCAGCCGGCCCAGGCCTCCCCGATGACCGTGGCATGGATGCCCTACTCGATCCTCGGCGAGAAGCCCAGGCGCCCCTCCAAAGACGCGCGCAAAATTCGCATTGTCTATGGCGTGGGCGGTTGCGTCGAAGCCGACGGCACCACCACACAAGTGGAGGAACTCGACCACATCGCCGTGCAGCGGCGCACCGGGCACGTCACCATCACCGTGCACACTCGTTCCATTGAGCGACAAGGCCCGGCCGGTCCCTACGGCGATCTCTGCGCTGGCATTGGAATCAACAAGCAAGCGACTGTCTCAATGCGGGGCCGGCTCGGTAAGCGCGCCGTCCGGGACGGCCACTTCACCCCGCCGCGGGTTGTATGGAAGGCGCGTCGCTGACCCGCGTCCTCCGCACCACGCTTGACAGCAGCCCCTAGCGCGTGGAAGAGCGGAGACTTCTAGCTCGCGCGGAGACCTCCCTCGACGAGCGCGCGCGGCGGCATCGCCATCGCCTGAAGGAGGGAGAGTCTCCTCGGTGAACACCCCAGGCATCCAGCTAGGAGACTTCGCCGTCACGGCAGGGAAGCCCCGGGGGATGGGACCTGAGGTGGCCTCAACTCGTGGCGCCGCTGCCGCAGACGATTCTCCGCCGCCGGAAGGCCCTCGTGCCAAGCATTCTCAGGTCACCCGCCTCGGACGTGCCGTCGACATCGCGGGGAAACGATCCGCGAGGTGCTTCCGTCTCATAGACCCCGTGCCGAAGCCACGCTCCGCCGCCGGGGGCTGGTTAGCCGGCCCAGATCGCGCCGGCCTGACGCTGCTCCTCTGGTCCGTCGCGCGAGTGCCCGGACGGCGCCAGGCTTCCTACCGGAACAGCCACCTCTCGGCCTCAGCCTCGAGCTCTTGGTCGTCGAGCGTGTCGGCCCCCTCCGCGGCCGGGTCAGGCGCTCCAACGCGCTCAGGCGATTCCTCGCCGCTGTCACAGTCACCGGCCGGGGCTCGTGCAGGCCTTTCTGCGCGCGCATTGGGTA
The DNA here is from genome assembly GCA_963759945.1 of uncultured Solirubrobacteraceae bacterium. GTDB lineage: Bacteria > Actinomycetota > Thermoleophilia > Solirubrobacterales > Solirubrobacteraceae > DATLGB01. Next base: position 137,956 of record CAVXBH010000014.1, read on the forward strand.
GGGCTCCCCCCTGGGCGCCGCCGGCGGCATGAACCGGACGGACACGCGGCACACCCACGTCCGACCGCGCGCTTCAGCCACGTGCGCCGCGGCTGCGGCGGCGAACGCCACCTGGGCGGACACGTATCCCAGGATCCGTGCCATCGCCTGGCGCCTCCCGCGGTCTGATTCAAGCGAACCCACCACCTCAAGCTCGGCGCCTTCTCCGCCGCGTTCGGCTCCGATGACGGGACGCCCGCAACGTTCGCAGCGGTTTTCCCAACTGGTTGCACGCAGCCCGTGCATTACCGGATATGCGATGCCCTTTCGGCACGCGGGACGTGACCCACTCCGGGTCGCTCACCGTCTGCGCCCCAGCTTCGGCTGGCGCGCACGCGACGCGCTCTTTTGAGCGTGAGAGCTCCGGGCTGGTTCAAGTCCACCGCGGGTCTTCTCCCCGCGTTCGTGCTCTCCCGTCGCCAGCGGTCCTGCGGCCCACCTCTGTGGTGGATCGCGTCTCGCGGACTGTCGGGTCCGCACGTCAGAACGCAAAACAACCAGAAGGAGAAGTGATCGCGGTGAACTCCGTGCAGCTGATCGGCAACCTCACCAAGGACCCCGAGTCCCGTGCCACCACCGGTGGCACGGACGTGTGCTCGTTCCGCGTGGCGGTCAACAACCGCCGCAAGCAGGGCGAGAAGTGGGTCAACAAGCCCGGCTACTTCGACGTGACGGTGTTCGGCAACCTCGCCACCGTCTGCGCCGAGTACCTGGGCAAGGGCCGCAAGGTCGCCATCTCCGGTCGCCTGGACTACCAGGAGTGGACCACCGAGAACGACCAGAAGCGTTCCAAGGTCGAGGTGATCGCAAGCGAGGTCAGCTTCCTGTCCCCCGCCCCCGAGGCGAGCGACGAGGAGCCGGCGGCCGAGGAGACGACCAAGTCCAGCGGACGCAAGTCCAAGGAGAAGGCCGCCGCCTAGGCACTCGCGCCACCGGCGGGTCCGCGGCTCTCACGAGTCGCGGGCCCGCCACCCACTTGCTCCCTCCATCGCTTCAGACCGATGCCCCCACCCACGTCCAATCACCCCTGCCCGAGCGCCCGCACGACAGCTCTCGTCACAGCTTTCGCCGCTTCGGTCCCTCCTTCGCGTGCGACCGATGGCGGCACCGACACGTCGGCCGCAGAACAGCGGCTGCGAGCCAGCCACCATTCACTCACAATCGCCCGCCGGCTGAGGGCGCTGAAAGGAGGGCGGATGAACTCCGTCCAGCTGATCGGGAACCTCACCCGCGACCCGGAGCTGCGCTCCACCAAGTCCGGCACAGCCGTGTGCGGTCTGCGCCTGGCCGTCAACGGCCGCCGCAAGACCAGCGACGGCGCCTGGGAGGAGGTGCCCAACTACTTCGACGTCAGCGCCTTCGGGCGGCTGGCCGAGACGTGCTCCGAGCACCTCGAGAAGGGCCGCAAGGTCGCCATCACCGGCCGCCTCGAGTTCCGCGAGTGGACCACCGACGAAGACCAGAAGCGCTCGGCCGTCGAGGTCGTCGCCGGTACCGTCGACTTCCTCTCAAGCGGCGGCCAGATCATCGGCCTGCCCGCCGCGGAGGACGAGGAGTTCGAGCCGGCGCTCGCCTAGGCGAGCGCTCGCACGTTCGCCCGGCGCGGACGCCCGGCGTCCCCATCTTGGCACCGCCTGGCGGCGGTGCGGTGGGGACCGCCCGGGCGGCCGCGGCCGGCGGCGCCCGCAGACCAGGGAAGGAACCTGATGCGCCCAGCCTCCATCGCCCAGCTCCAGCAGCTCGGCTACCCAATCGCCGACGACGGCATGATGCGGATGCCGCCCGCGCCGCGATGGCCTGTCGATCCGCCGCCGCTTGAGGAGCAGTTCGCCGCGCTGTTTTCGATGACCCCCGCCGAGCGCGTGGCGGCGATGTACCGCGGCGAGCTCACCTACACCCAGCTGTGCAAGTGGGCGGCGCGCTATCCGAGCGAGCTGGCGCTCGTCGACGGCGAGTTCGTCTTCATCGCCGCCCAGCTGCCCGACTACGAGGACTCGCCCACCGTCCGCGTGAGCGTGCCGACCGCGCAGGCAGCTTGATGAGTGGCCTCTCGCGCTACGGCACCCCGGGCGATGTCCGCAGCTTCTATGCCCAACTGGGCGTCGAGCTGCCGGGCTGGTCACGGCGGGAGGCGCCGGTGCGGTGCTTCGCCGACCCCGAATCGCACGCCAGAGGTGACCGTGACCCATCGTGCTCGGTGAACCTCGCTTCGGGCGCCTGGTCCTGCCACGGCTGCGGCTCAAGCGGCGGCGCCTACGACGCCGCACTGCTCCACGGCCGCAACGCGCGCGAGGCGATCGACCTGATGATCGACTGCGGCCTCACCCAACGCCGCGACCCCTCCCGGAACCGGACGGGCACTCCACGCACAGCCAGCCAACCCGCTCGCCGGCCACGCGGCGCGGCGATAACCCAGCCGCGATCCTCGAAATCCGCGCCCGGACCGCGGGCCTCCGAGCCCGAGCTCGCAGCGTGGGCTCGGCGGCTACTCGGCGACCAGCCGCTGCTTGATCGCCTCGCGCGCGGGCGCGCGTGGAGCGAGGACGTCATCGAGCGCCACGGCGTCGGCTGGGACGGCACGCACATCATCCTCCCCGTGCGCGACCTCGAGCGGCGCCTGGTCGCGGTGGCGCGCTACGCGCCGCCGTGGCTACGCGGCGATGAACCGAAGCTGCGAGCCCTGCCCGGCTCGCGCCAGTATCTATTTCCCTCCCCCGCCGCCCTCAAGGCGCCGACCATCTGGATCGTCGAGGGCCACCCCGACGCGCTCGCCGCCCTTTCAGTGGGCCTGCACGCGATGGCCGTGCCCGGCGTGTGGGGCTGGAGCTCGCGGTGGGCCCCGGTGCTTGCCGACCGTGACGTGATCGTCTGCATGGACTGCGACGCCGAAGGCCGACGGGCGGCGATGCGGATCTCCGCCGATCTGATCGCGCCGGCGCGCACTGTGCGGGTGCTCGACCTCGATCCCGACCGCGACGACGGCTACGACCTCACCGACCTGATCCTCGAACTGCGCCAGGCAGGCCTGGCGCTCGGCACCGAACTGCCCAGGCGGGCGTTCTCCGTTGAGCCACGCTGACCGTCCCGGGCCGTCCCCGGCGGGTGGTAGCGTCGCGAGACCATGCGTGTCCGGTCGCTGCCCGCCGTTCGCATCTTCGTCGACGGCGTCGAGCTCACCGGCGCGCACACCGCGATCGGCCAGCTCGGCGGCTACGACCTCACGGTGGCCACCACCGTCGGCCCCTACGCCCTCGACGTACGGACCAGCGTCCTCGGTCACCCCGCCACCGAGACTGCGGTGTCGCATCTCGTCCGCGGACCCGGCCTGGCCGAGTGCATCGCCGAGCTCAAGCCCGCCGGAGGGCTGGCCGACGCCACCGGCAATTCGCGGCGGCTGCTTGATCACTTCGCGCAGGTCCAGGCGGCCCTTGAGCGGCTCGCCGAGGGCGCAGTGCGGATCGAGCTCGACGACGCCGCGCTCGGCCTCCCCCTGTTTGGCTGACCCGCCCTGTGGCTGACCGGGCTGCGCGTGGCGGCCTCGGCTTCGCCGGGTGAAGGCCGCCATGCTCACCCGCTCAAACAAGGAAGAACCGCTTGATCCCCGTCGCACCTCGGGCCCGGCTGCTGCTCGCCGCCGTGACCCTCGCAATCGGGCTGTCTTCATCGGTGACCTTGCTCGCCGGCGCGCCCGATTCCCTGCCTGGTGTCGCGCTTGGGTCTGAGGTGCTGCTGCACGCCGAGCGCGTCGTGGCGTTTACCGCGGCCCTCGTCGTGCTGCTGTCTGTCGTCGCCTAGGCCGCTGCAGGCCACCTGCCGACCCAGTTGCCACCGGCCTGGGATATGAGAACGACCAGGCGATTCAACAGCAACTAGCCAATCCAAGAGCAGATCGACCGATTGTCAACGCTTGTCGCCGACCTGATGGAGGACTAGACCGTGACCGTTCCCGAAGCTAAAATGCCTTCCGTGGCGACCACCAAGAAGCTGGCTCCCAGGAGCGCGTCGAAGCGCTTTGGCGCATCCATCAGCTCCGCGCTGACAACGAGCGTCTCCGCCGCAAGGTCTGGCACAACATCGCGCGCATGAAGCGCGCGGCCGGCCGCGCCTAGGCCACGTCGTCGGCCTCCACGGCCGTCTCATCGAGGTTGATCCATGGCTCCTCGACGCTGTCGCTGCGCAGCAGCATCGCATCGCAATGCGGACACCACGTCGACAGCTCGCGATTCACCGGGACCGGCCTCTGGCACTGCGGGCAAAAATTCACCGCGTTAGCGTTACATGGCCAGGCACGATCGTCTAGCCGCTGGCGGAGTCGCTCCGCTCTATGCCGAGCTGCTTTACGCGGACCACACTGTGGCGGTCATGGCGCGAGGCGATTCGCCGCCGGCTACGAGCTCCTTGCGACCGCCTGTAACGCCACGGGCCGCCATGGACATACTCTTGTAGTGCCCGATCTCGCTGACCGGACCGCAGCACTTCGCCGTTTCGGCGAAGTCTTTGAGCATCTCGGGGCTGTCGTGTCCTACGCGCGCCGCCGCGGCGCGGAGGACTCGGAAGGCATCGCGGCCGAGGTGATGACAATCGCGTGGAGGCGGTTGCCGGACCTGCCACCGGGCGACCCCCGACCCTGGCTGTTCTCAACGGCCCGCAATCTCGTGTTCGCGGAATGGCGTAGAGGCGAACGAGAGCGAAGCGCAACCCTGCGATCCGTTTGGGGCAACGATACGGAGGCACCGGCCCCAACGCTCGAACTCGAACCGGACTTGGAAGCAGCACTTCGCGCGTTGTCCTTGACAGACCGGGAAGCGCTACTGCTGATCGCTTGGGAAGAACTTACGCCAGCCGAGGCGGCCCGGAGCCTCGACGTTTCGCCGCTTGCCTTCCGCGTGCGGCTTCATCGGGCACGCAAGCGCCTACAAGCCGGCCTACCTAGCGCTAACGGCCAGCGCCCACCAACAACCACCCTCTCAAGGAGCAACAGTGCCTAGGAACCACACTGCCCTGGCTCGACTCCGCGACGCGAATCCGCATCGTTCGGAACGGCTCTCCGACGAAAGGCTCAAGGATCACATCGTGTCGCTCGACACCAACTGGGAAGCACATTCACTGGCGGTGGCGGGCGAGCGAGGAGATAGGGTCACGCCCAAATTCCGACCCAAGCCCCAGCTCGTTATCGTCGCCGTTGCCCTTGCGCTCACGCTAATGGCGAGCGGCCTCCTGTCGGGCTCCGATTCGAGAATTGCGCAGGCGTTTCCCGTTCTTCAAAGTTCAACCGAACTGACGCCTGCCGCCCTGCAGCAATCCCCGGCACTGAAGACTTACGGTTTCGGGCCGGAAACAGCTCGAAGTTTCGATATAGAAGCCGGACACCCCGTCAAAACTCCATGGGGAACGGGGTACGTCTTGCAGAGCTCACAGGGCCTTTTGTGCATCGTCGCTCCCGGACTCAATTCCGTCGATTGGGGCGGCAGTTGCGCATCTGATGACATCGCGGCCGCGGAGGGCACCCGCTTGACGGCTTACGCCCGCGAGGATGCGAAGGGTGAGGCGCGCGTGCTTGCGCTGCTTCCTCGGGGAGCTAGTGCCACAATACGCGCTGGGGAAGGAGCGGCGCATGAAGTCGACGTCCGGGACGGGGTTCTGGCGACTCTTATCACTTCCCCGGTCCAAATCGTAATCACCACCGACAGCGCAACACGGTCCTATCAGGTATCGCCCAGAACAGCCCTCAAAGCTGCTGATCCTGAAAACGCCCCAGCTGCGTTAGATGGCGTTGGAGAGGCTACGGCCGGGGGCGGTTGAGGCCGGATCGGGTCCGAGACGGACGAACTAGACCGCTTCAGAGCACCGGAGACACCGGCGACACCGGCGACACCGGCGACACCGGCGACACCGGCGACACCGGCGACACCGGCGACACCGGCGACACCGGCGACAAAACAGAAGCCTGTAGATGTGCCGTCTGTCAAGAGCGTCTTTGTGTCCGATCACGAACCCGGGGTTTGACCATCATCGGTCCGGACTGGTAGAAGCTGCTCTGAGGGAAGTGTCAGATCGACGGCTCGGTTCGGACATGTGTCGTCAGACAGAAAGGGCGCATATGAAGTACATGCTCGGTCGGAAGCCCCGACTCCAAACCGTTGCGACAGCCGTCGTGCTAGGGGTTCTGCCCCTGGCAGTGATCGTGGCCCCGAGCAGCGAGGCGAGCTCCAAGGCGAAGCGTCAAGCCGCAGAGCCGCTTGTGCAAGTTTGTCACGCAGCATTGGGGCCGGCAGTCGACGGCCAACCCTCTCCGGTACTCGATACGGGGTGCTTCCGAGCGACTGAGGCGCAGGCCGATGCCTACACCGAGACAGGAATCGGCGCCGAAGCAGCAAGAAGGAAAAAGGGGCCGAAGGCGCGAGCGAGCGCCACCTACGATCTCGCACTTATGTGGAAAGACACGCAGGGCAACGGTTCGCGGTACGTCTTTACGACAACGTCCTCCTGCGAGCTAAACGGAAGGTACTTCGAGGCAACCGACTTTGGCAACAGTTCAAAGTGGGGCGTCACATGGCTTAACAATAACGTTGAGTCAGATGTACCGAGTGCGACCTTCGCCCAATGCTATCGAAATATTCTCTTCGACAACGCCCAACTCACGGGTGACGCAGCGAACTGCGACAGGGAGGACACCATCGTAGGCTCGACTTGCTGGTACGGAATTACCAGCAGCATGAACAACCGCGCCAGCTCGGCACGCTTCAAGTGGGGGAGCGGGCACTAGCGCGATAGATGGGACAACACCTGGGGCCATCCGACTATCGGATGGCCCCGCGGTAGTGCTGGCGGACTGTCAATCCGAGGTCCGTGAACCGCGCGCCCGCCGGCAACGGTTTCCGAGACGTCCTGCGGGGACCGGCGCGCTCCAGAAACGGTCCGGCAGCTCGAGCCGTGAGGACCGCGAGAACGTCAATCCGAACGAACGGGGCCGACGAGCACCTCGACGAAACGCGTCCTTCCGTGCGTCCGCGTGACGGTCAGCGCGAGCCACCATCCAGGCGCCCCGGTTAGGGCGCCGCAACTAGGGCATGGCTCGCGTAATGGCCGCCGCGGTGAGAGAATTCAGCCTCGACGTCGGAGAGTCGCCTTCTACGGAGGCTCGCCGGAACCACTGGAGCGCGCGGCCGCCGGAAGTGTTCGTACGAAGAACCGGTGGGCGATGGTGTCACCTGGCCAGCGCGAATGCTGGCGTTCCTAGTCGGTTTCGGCGTGGTCCACGAGCCCGGCGTTGCGAGCGCTGCCCGCACACCAGTGATACGAGCGCGGCGGATAACCGAACTCGCTGTGCCAATGCTTGACCGCTGCGACGATCGCGTCGCGGGACCAGGTGTGCCGGGCGGCGTAGTGATGGACGTTGCCGTTGCGGCGGCGCGTCGGCATGCCCATCGATTACGGCATCCCGGAACGGCGTCCTTGATCGTCGTTTCCAGGCGGCGAAGCATGCACGACGTTCGTGAGCTGAGCACCTCGGACAATGCCTCAGCCCTGCGCGGTGGTCCCCGACGTTCGCCTGTCAGCGTGCAAGCCTCGCCGCGTGCCGTTCGCAAGCTCTGCCTCGGATGTGAGCACTGGGCGCCCGCTGAGGCGTGGCGGTCGCTTGGCCGCGCAGGTTTCAGGAGGCATTTCCCGGTTGCGGCGCCGGTTACGACGTTGCCGAGCTCGAGACATGCCTGGCGGTGGATCTCGGAAGGGGTGCGCCGCCGCCGGCGAGGTCGTAGGCGCGATGCGCGGCTCACGTAGCGATCCGTCGGCGTCTTCGCGGGAGTAGACGATCGTCACGCTCGCCCCGGGTCGGCCGTGGCTGACTCGATTGGTGAGCGCGACGACGCGCCGACCGTCGACGTCGCAGATGGCGTGCAGCTTGCCGCCGCGGCCGCGGATGACGGTTCTCAACTGGCCTTGGACGGCGTGGCGGGCTTTGTGCTTTCGCCAGCTCGAGCAGCGTCCGGCACGGTAGGTAGAGCGCGGGCGCTCGAGGATCGAGCCCTCGAAGCCCAGCTCGACGAGCTCGGCGTGGGTGCTCGGCTTGGCCGGCAGGTTGTCGATGGTGCGGATCCGCGTTGAGGAGAGGTCCAGCTGCCGCAGGCGCTGATCGCGGTCCTGCCACGGCTCGCGGCGGACGTCGGCGCCGGCGTCAGCGACCAGGTCGAAGACGACCAGCGCCAACCGGTCGGCGCCGCGGCGGTAGCGTCCGAACACGCCGCGGCCGACGGCGGCGAAGTCCTGCGCAGGCCGGCGGTCGCGGTCCCCTACTGCGACGAGCTCGCCGTCAAGGACGGTGCCCGCGGCCAGGTGTTCGAGGCCTCGCAGGAGGTCGCCGACCCTGTCGGTCAGGTCGGTGTTGTGGCGTGAGCGGGCCCGGACATGGCCGTGGGTGTCGACGTGCACGAAAAAGCGGTAGCCGTCCCACTCGGCTGCAGGATCCAGTCGTCGCCGTCGGGCCATTCGCGGGCGGGAGCACTGAGCATCGCTTCCCATCGAGCCATGAGGCGAGGCTAGATCGCGCTGCCAGTGCGTGGGCCATGCCCGCCCCGACTGTGGCACGCCTGGCGGCGTGCGGCCGGGGTCGGGACAGGCCCCGCACCGGGCGGGGCCGCCCTGCGAGAAGGAGCAGAGCACATGCTGGCATCAGTCACGTCGTTCGCTATCGACGGTGTCCAGTCGCGGCGGGTGACCGTCGAGGTCGATGTCCGTCGCGGCCTGCCCGCGTTCACCGTGATCGGCTTGGCCGACGCGTCGGTGCGCGAGGCGCGCGAGCGGGTCCGTTGCGCGATCGAGAACGCCGGCTTCACGTTCCCCGCGGGGCGGGTCACCGCGAACATCGCGCCGGCGTACCTGCGCAAGTCCGGCCCCCACTTCGACCTCGCGCTCGCCGTCGCCGTGCTGGTGGCCAGCGGACAGCTCGACACCGCGGCGATCGCCGGGTGTGCGTTCGTCGGCGAGCTCTCGTTCGAGGGGGCGGTGATGCCGGTGCGGGGTGCGCTGCCGATCTCCCAGGCCGCCGCTCGGACCGGTGTCGCCAAGCTGGTGGTGCCCGCGTCGCGGGCCGCTGAGGCCGCGCTCGCCGGGGGCGTGGAGATCCTGGGCGTGCAGTCGCTTCCCCACGCCGTCGGCGTGCTGCAGGGCCAGACCGAGCCGGTGAGTCCGAGCGCGGGCGTCTGCCTGTCGGCCGACGACGAGCCCGACCTGTCAGACATCCGCGGCCACACCGCACTGATCGAGCCGCTGACTGTCGCCGCCGCGGGCGGCCACAACGTCCTGCTGCAGGGCCCGGCCGGTTCGGGGAAGACGATGCTCGCCCGCCGGATCCCTTCGCTCCTGCCGCCCCTGTCCGAGGAAGAGGCGCTCGAGGTCACGGCCATCCATTCCGTCGCCGGCGTCGGTGACCGCGGCCAGCTGGTCACGCGCCGGCCGTTTCGCGCACCTCACCACCTGGTCTGCCCCGCCGCCCTGGTCGGCGGTGCCGCGGCCGCGCTGCCCGGTGAGGTCACGCTGGCGCACCGGGGCGTGCTGTTTCTCGACGAGCTGACGGAGTTCAGTCGCAACAGCCTCGAGGCTCTGCGTCAGCCGCTTGAGGACGGCCGCGTCGTGGTGGTCCGGGCGCAGCGGGTCATGGTGTTCCCGACCCGGGTGATGCTCATCGCCGCCGCAGCGCTGTGCCCGTGCGGGCTCGGCGAGCCGTCGTGCCGCTGCACCGGAGCCGAGCGCGCCCGCCACCACCGGCGGCTGTCCGGTCCGCTGCTGGATCGCGTCGACATGGCGTTGCAGGTGCCGCGCCCCTCGGCGGGCCAGCTGCACGACCATGCGCCGAGCTCGTCGTCGGTGCGCGAGCGCGTGGTTGCCGCCCGGGCGCTGCAGACCGAGCGGCTGGCCGGGACGGGCGCGAAGTGCAACGCGCAGATGACGCCGGCGATGCTGCGCGAGCTGGCGCGGGTCACGCCTTCGGCGCGGCGGCGGTTGTACGACATGCACGACGTCGACGCGCTCACCGCGCTCGGCCACCACCGGTTGCTGCGGGTCGCACGCACCATCGCCGACCTGGCCCAGTCGCCCGACGTCGAGCCCGGTCACGTCGACCAGGCGATGTCGCTTACGTCGCCTCCGAGGGTGGAGGTGGCGGCGGCGTCGTGACCGCCGGTGCGGAGCGCTGCCCGACCCCGACTTTGGCACGCCTTACGGCGTGCTGCGGGGGCCGGGACAGGCCCCGCACCGGGCGGGGCCACTCGCAACAAAAGGGAGATGACCATCGTGTCAATCGCCACCACCGTTTTCACCGAGCACGTCGAGCAGCAGCTCGTGCCCCTGGCGTCTGTTATCGCCGCCGGCAACGTCCGCGATCTCGACCTCGAGCACGTCGAACGACTTGGCCGCGTCGATCGCGCTTCGCGGCCTGATCAGCCCGCTCACTGTCAAGCCGACCGAGGACGGCTCGTTCGAGCTGGTGGCCGGCTTCCATCGCCACGCCGCCTGCACCAAGCTCGGCCTCGAACGAGGTGCCGGTGACCGTCCGCACCCACGAGGGCACGTCCGCCGACTCGGCCGCCGAGAACGTCCTGCGCAAGCAGCTGACGCCGCTTGAGGAGGCGCGCGCGGTGCAGGCGATGCTCGACGAGGGCTACACCCTCGACGGCGCCGCCGACCGTGCTCGGGCTGGAGCCGCGCACTCGTGACGGCGCGCGCGAAGATCCTCGAGCTGCCGGAGCAGGCGCAGTTGCTCGTCGGGGCCGGGCAGATCCCGGTGTCGGCGATCGACTCGCTGCTGACGCATCAACACGGTCTCGCCGGAGCTCACCGCGGCGCTGGCCAACGGCGATCGTCGAGGGCGACGTCGCGCGGCACCGACCTGCGCGGCAACCTCGGCTGGGCGCTCGGCCGCGCGATGGGTCATGCCCCGAAGGGCACGTTCGCCGCGTACCTCAACACGCTGTCGACGCGCGAGATCGAGCCGCTCAAGCTCGGCAAGCGCGTCGACGGCGCAGCTCGAGCAGGCCGCAGGCGCTCTACAAGGCAGCTCGACCAGTACGCCTACGGGCTGCCGACGATCCGCTTCACCGAGGAGCACGTCGACCAGGCCCGCGCCGCCGGCGTCCTCATCGAGCTCGACGGATGCCGCCGCCGATCATCGTCGACCGGCCGCTCTACCGCGAGCTGGCCAAGGCGGCGATCGAGCAACACCGTCGCGGAGCTCGAGGAGCGCAAGCAGCGCAAGGCCGAGCAGCAGACCCAGCTGCGCGCGGAGTCCGCCGCGCGGCCCAAGACGCCGCGGGACGAGCTCGACGTCGAGCACCGCGCGCAGGCCCGCGAGTTCGCCCGCCGCGCGCACGGCGTCAACCTCGACCTCGGCGCGGCGCTGCTGAACGGCCTGCTCCATCGTCGACCCGGCCGACATGGACGTCGCGCGGTTCTTCGCGCTGCGGGCCTGCTCGGGCCGGAGCGCTCCAACCACCTCGGCAGCGCCGACAACGTCGCCCGCACCCTCGCCGCCAACGGCATCCGGCTCGTCCTCGACGAGTTCCGCACCACCGAGACCCCGACGCTGAAGTCCGGCAAGCCGGGCAAAACGAAGGTCACCTACGGCGAGGTCGACGACGCACAGGCGTGGCTGTGGAAGTTCGTCAACGGGCGCCAAGACCGCCGGCGAGCTCTACGGCCGCGCGCTCGTCGTCTACGCCGCCCAGCACTACGCGCTGCAGATCGCGCTGCCCAACAGCCAGCGCCGCGGCGTCGTCGCGCCCGCCTCGCAGAAGGACATCGCGAGGAAGGCGCTGGAGAAGCTGGCCAAGCCGGTGCTGCCCGACACCTACAAGCAGCTCACGCGCGCGATCGCGCGCGAGGCGACCGGCTACCGCAAGTCCATCGAGGACCTCGAGCAGAAGGAACGCGAGGCCCGTGACGCCGCCCGCAAGGAGCCGCCGAGGCCACCGATGCCGCGGCCGGGCACTGCCACCGAGGCCCGAGGTCGACGAGGAAGCGGCCGGGCTGGACGTCGACGAGCTCGCCGAGGCCTTCGACGCGGAGGAGCTCGACTCCGAGGAGGCGCTCGCCTGATGGGCGAGTTCGCGCTCTACGGCCCCGAGCAGATCAAGATCGGGACCTGCGAGGACCTCTACTACCTGCGCCCCGAACAGGCGCAGGTGGTGCGGCCTGTCGACGTCGCCGGCGAGTTCGACTGGTCGGTCTACCGGTTCCGCTTCCCGTGGCCCGACGAGGACCACGTCGCTCCCGGGGACTTCGACGACTTCGACAAGGGCTGGCTGCTGCAGCTACCGCCCACCGAAGGCGTCGAGCATCAGCCGGTGGAGTTCCGAAACACCAACATCGGCTACCGGGTGCATCTCCCATGTCCGGAGACCCGCGGCGACAACGGTCTCGATGTCGTCCGCAGCCGGTTCACCGGACCGGTTCATCTCGTCCAGCAGCGGCTGTGGGACGGATGCCTGGTGCCGGTGCTGCGCTGCGTGTGCGGGACGCGGTGGCGCCTTGAGACGATCGACGACTGCCTCGAGCTCCTCGCCGAGTTGCAACGGCAGGACTTCCTCGGCGACGAGTGGGCCGACGAGATCCACCGGCGAATTGTGCGCGGCTTCGATCGCAGGTATGTGCGCGCCATCGGGCTCGCCTGACCATCCCCGTCATCGGTCGTTTCGGTTGAGAGGCCCGCCCTGGTGGGCCTCTCGTCGTGGCGTCGGATTCCCAACTGAGCGGCGCCAGCCCGTGCATTACCGAGCATGGCCCGCCGATCCGCTCCGTCAGCGTTCGAGATCTCCGACGAGCCCGATGAGGACACGGACTTCGACGCCACACTGCCCCCGCTTGCCGCTCCGCTCGTTGCCTCCCCCTCTCTCGGTGAACGGGGCGGCGAGCAGCTCGACGACTTCTCGTCGCGTTCCACGCGTCGCGAGCGGCTATCGGCGCGCGCCGGCGCTTCACGCCCGTCGATGCCGGCGCCGCTGGCGCCGTTGCTCGAGGATCGTCGCCGGCTCGCCGCGGCGGCCGCCGCGTTCGCCGTCGCGTCACTGATCGTCGTGGTGCTTATGGGCGGCGGGCAGGGCGCTCCGCAGACCGGGACTGCCGCGCGCTCGCCAGAGCCGATTGCCCAGCCGGAGCAGAAGAAACCCGGCAAGCGTCCTGGTCCTCCGGTTGCTCCGGCGGCTGCCCGGCGCGTGGCGGCCCGGGCGAGTCCGGTTGCCGGCGGGCGTCCGCAAGCGGCGCGTCCGTCGCAGCCGGTGAAAGTGCCGGCCTCCCCGTCGCGCCAGGAGGACGACCGCCGCGAGCGCTCCGAGCGCGAGCGTCGGACCCACCAGCGCGAGCGCGAAGCCCAGCGCGCGGCCGAGACCGCCCCGGTGCTCGCCGCGCCGCCGCCGGCGCCGTCGACGCCGGTGGTGCCCGCCCCGGTGGCTCCTGCAGCGCCTGCCTCTCCCCCGCCGCCGCCTTCGTCTCCCGCCAGCGAATACGACCAGGAGTTCGGTCTCGATGGCTGAGCCCGCCGTCGCCATGGACCGCACGTCCCTGTCTGCCGCGCGCCGCAGGGCGCTGCTGCCGCGCCGGGCGTTTCTGACCGTCGTCGGGTTGTTCTGCGTTCTCGGCGTGAAGGAACTACTTGCCCCGACGCCTGAGCCGGTCGCACAGGCCGCCGCGGCGCCGATCGTCGACGACGTCTCCTCCACGGGGTTCGCCGAGGCCTTCGCGCGTGCCTACCTGACCTGGGACCCCGCCGACCCGGAGCGCCACGCCATCGACCTGGCGCCGTTCCTCGGGCCTGACGTCGACGTCGACGCCGGCCTGCCCGTGCCCGTCCGAGGGCGAGTCGCAGCGGGTGACGTGGACCGCGGCGATCGAGCGACGTCGACACCGACCCGGGCCGTACCGTGGTCACCGTCGCGGTCGCGGTCGAGGGAGAGCTCGCGGCTGCGCTACCTGGCCGTGCCGGTGGCCGCGCCGACAACGGCGGGCTGGCCGTGGCCGACTACCCGGCGCTGCGTCGGCGCGCCGCGTCCGGCGCCGAGCTCGCCGGCCGCGACGGCGACGACGATCGACGACGCCGACCTGGTCGACGGTGGTGCGGCGGGCGCTGGGCAACTACCTCGCCGGCGCCGCCGACAACCTGCGCGCCGACCTCGCCCCGGACGCGCGTGCTGTCGCTGCCCGCGCCGGCGCTCTCGCCTCGACGACGTCGTCTCGCTGCAGTGGGCGGGGCGCGACCGCGGCCGCGTGAGCGCGGTGGTGGTCGCCCCGATGCGGCGGGCGTCGCCTACACGCTGCGCTACGAGCTCGCGGTCGCCAGGCGCGACCGCTGGTACGTGGCGGAGATCAACCCCCCATGACTCGAAAGGAGTCCTCCATGAAGGCATCCTCACCGTCCTCCGGCGCTCGCCGCGATGCTGGCGGCCCACCGCTGGCCGCGCTGGCGCTCGCGCTGCTGCTGGTGCTCGCGGTCTGCGCCGACGCGCAGCGCCGCCGCCGACGTCAAGAACGCCGGCAAGAACATCGCCGCCACCCTCAAGACGTGGGCCGCGGCGCTGTTCGGCGGCGTCACCGGGATCATGGCGCATCTACTTCCTGATGCGCGCAAGGTCGGCCCCGCGCTCGGGTTCTGCGCGCTGGCGATGCTCGTCGGCGCGTTCGTCTTCGCGCCCGGCGCTGATGGGCGAACGTCTCGAGAGACATCGCCAAGACGATCTTGAAGTAGCCGTGCGCGCGCCCGCGTCACTGGTCGGTTCGAGAGCAGCTCGAGATCCGCTCGTTTCGCGTCGTCTTCGCGCTCGAGCGGCGGCTGTTCCGCATCGACCGGTGGCGGCTGCCGCTCCCGTACGGCGTCCCCGTGCGCGGCATCGGCTACGCCGCCGCCGCGCTGCTGGCCGTCCTGATCGCCGGCGCGCTGCCCGGCATCGGCGCTCGCTGGTCGGAGCGCGCTGCCCGCGCCGCTTCGCCTGGTGCTCGTGCCCGTCGCCGTCGCCGCGCTGCTGCGCGCGGCTGCGCGTCGACGGCCGACCGGCGCACCGCTTCGCGCGTCGCGCTGGCTGCGCCACCGGCTCGGGCCGCGGACGGTCGACGCCTTCAGGCGCGTCCCGCGCACGCGGGTCCGTGCATCGTATCGACGGAGCCGATGGTGCTGGCCGCGGCCTCGACGCCGACGCCGCTACCGGCGCGGCCGAGGTCCGCGGGCCGGCCGATCGTCGTCCTCGGCCTGCCCGCCGCCGCGCGGCAGCGCGGCCGGCGGCTCGAGCTCACGCCCGACCGACGGCGCGCCGCTGCGGCGGCGCCGGGAGGTGACATCTCGCCGAGGGCCAGCGGCTCGTGATGCGCTGGTGATCGCGGTGAAGGCGCCGATCCGCTTCGCGATCG
Source organism: uncultured Solirubrobacteraceae bacterium (assembly GCA_963759945.1). GTDB lineage: Bacteria > Actinomycetota > Thermoleophilia > Solirubrobacterales > Solirubrobacteraceae > DATLGB01. The sequence continues at coordinate 153,382 of CAVXBH010000014.1, forward strand.
GCAACCTCGTCTTCGGCCGCGGGCCCGAGCGACGTGTGGGCGGTCTACCGCGTCGACCTGACCTCCTACGAGGGCCTGACGATCGCGCAGAAGAAGCAGCTGCTCTCCGACGTCGCCTCGTTCGCCTACGGCATCGAGGCCGACTTCAGCCTGCTGCGCGTCACCCGCGCGTGGTCGCCGCAGGAGTACGCGCGCTACGCGTCCGATCGCCTACGACCGCCGACCACGGCCATCACGCCGAGCGTGGGAGCGCTACCTGCACGGCCAGCTCGACGCAGCTCGCCGCAGCAGGGACCCGTCGCGCGCCGAGGTGTTCCTGTCGGTGCGGCTGGCCGCGCCGGCTCGGGCGGCGCTCGACGCCGCCGCCGCGGCCGTCGGGCCGGTGGCTGACGTCGCCGCGGCGAGGCGTGGCGCGAGCTGCGCGACACCGCCGGCCTCGGCCGACCCGGCCGCGATCTCCGAGGCCCGCCTGCGCGAGCTCGCCAGCGCCGAGCGCCGCGCCCATGCCCGCGTCGGTCGACTTCCTCTCCGTGGAGCGCGCCACCACGCTCGACATGCAGTGGCTGATCCGCCGGGCGTTCTGCCGCGGCGTCGGCGAGCCGGCCCTCGACGTCTTCTGGCGGCCGCAGGCGATCGTCGTCGAGCCGACGGCGACGAGCTCGCCTACCGCCCGCACGAGGCGGACGTGCTGCGGCTGTTCCGCTCCCCGATCGAGCGTCGAGGACCGCGGCCTCGTCGTCCATGGCGAGCAGGGGCCGTCGCCACCAGGCGCTGCTGTGCCTCGGCGCGCTGCCGGAGACCGTGTCGTTCCCGGGCCGCGGCGCCGAGCTGCTGTTCGCGCCGCTGGAGGCGGCCGGCTTCCCCGTGGACGCCGTGCTTCTCCGCGCGCTGGGTGCCCAACGACGCCGCCACCCGCCTCGTACGCCGGCGGGTGATCGACGCCGACAACGAGGAGACCGAGCAGCTCGACCGGCGACCACGGCCCCTCCCCGGAGGCCGCGCGCCGGCCGATGGCCGCCCGCGCGCTCGAGGACTACCTCACCGGCGAGGCGCATCCGCCGCTGCTGCGCGCCACCATCTCGCTGGCCGTCGGCGCCCCGACCGCCGAGGAGCGCGAGCGGCGCGTCGAGGCGCTGCGGCGCGAGTACGCGCCGATCACGCTCGAGCGGCCCACCGGCGACCAGCTGCGGCTGTTCTGCCAGCACTTCCCCGGGCAGCCGACCGCAGCTCGCGGACTACGAGGACCACCTGCTCGTCGAGCAGCTCGGCGCGATGGTCGCCGACCGCCACGCACGCCGTCGGCGCCGACTGCGGCCCCTACCTGGGCAGGACGCTGTCGGGCTCGCGGGCGCCCGTGTGCTTCGACGTCACCGAGGCGTGCCGCTCCTCGCTTCACGCCGGCGATCCTGCTCGTCGGCCCGCCCGGCCGCGGCAAGACCGTCGCGCTGCAGCGGCTGCTCTACGAGCGCTTCCTGCAGGGCTCGCGGATCATCGACGTCGACCCCAAGCCCGACCACCGCTGGACCGAGCTGCCCGGCGTGAACGCCGGCTGACGTCGAGACGATCGAGTTCCGCGCCGACCCCGCGCTACCGCGGCCTGCTCGACCCGCTGCGCATCGCGCCCGCCGGAGGACGCCGAGGACCTCACCGTCGACTGGCTGTCGCGCTGCTGCGCTCCGACATCCCGCAGGAGTGGGAGACCGAGATCCGCGCCGCCGTCAAGCAGGTGATCCTCGCGCGCCGCGGGCGCGCCGCGGCTCCTGCGGCCGCGTGCTCGCGCTTCTGCATCAGGCAACGACCACGCCAAGGCCGTCGGCCGCGCGCTGGGCGTGTTCGCGGACTCCGGCCTCGCGCAACTCGGCTTCGCCGCCGCCGACGCCCCCGACGTGCCCGCCGCCGCCCGGCAGGTGGTGCTGCTGCGCGTGGCCGGCCTCGTCGCTCCCAGAGCACGGCACCGCTCGCGAGCGCCATGGGCGCCAAGGAGCGCACCTCGCAGGCGCTGATGGCCCTCGTCGCCACCTACGCGCTGCAGCTGATGGCCGACGACCCGGCCGTGCACACCGTGCTCGGCTTCGACGAAGCCTGGGTGCTCACCGACACGCCCGCCGGCCGGCGGCTGCTGCGCCGGGCGAACCGCCTCGGCCGCGCCCAGAACGGCACGCCGATCCTCGGCACGCAGAACCTCTCCGACGTCGACGACGAGCTCAAGGAGCTCATCGGTGCGGTGTTCGCGTTCGGCGCCGAGACCGAGACCGAGGCGCGCACGACACTCGCGATGCTCGACGTCGACCCCGACGACACCGCGATGCGCGCGCAAGCTCATGGGCTTCCGCCAGGGCCGCTGCCTGCTGCGCGACTACCAGCGCCGCCTGGGCGCGATCCAGGTCGACTTCGACCACGCCCCCGACCTGCTCGAGGCGCTGCGCACCGATCCGAATCGGCCTGGCACCGAGAGCGCCTCCGAGCTCGTCCACGTCGAGGATCTCCACGACGGCCACCGCCTGGAGGCGACGACGTGATCCGTCGCGTCGCGGTCGCGGTCGCCGCGGCGCTGCTCGCTCTCGCCGCGATCGGGTCGCCCGCCTTCGCCGATCCACCGAAGCCGGCGCCGGACCCGCTGCGCACCCTCGGCGGCGACTCGCCGTTGTGCGCGAAGCCGGCGTCGGCCGAGGCCCGCGCGTCGTGTGAGGCCTCCGGTGCCGTGGAGCGCGCGTACCCGTGGGGCCGTTACCGGTTCGACTGGCATATCGACACGGGCATCACCAAGATCGACGGCAACCTCTCCGCGGCGATCCAATGGCTCGTCGCCCTGTTCTGGCAGATCATCCTGTGGGCGGCGAACGCGATCCTGATGGTGTTCCAGTGGGCGTTCTCGCTGGACATCCTCGGCCCGGCGATGGGGCCCGTCCGTGAGACACTGCAGCGCCTCCACACGACGGTGCTCGGCCAGCCGTGGTCCTCGCCGCATGTCGCTGCTGGGCCTGTGGGGCCTGTGGAACGGGATCGTCCGCCGCCGCACCGCGGCGACCGTCGCCGGGCTCGGGTCGGCGGTGCTGATGATGGCCGGGGCGCTGGCGATCATCGCCAATCCCGCCGGGACGTTGGGGTCGGCGACCAAGGTCATCAACGAGACCAAGACGGGGATCCTCGCCGGCGTCACCGGAGCCAACGTGCCCGATGGCGAGGGGGCGCTCGAGGAATCGTCCAAGGAGATCTTCGAGACCATCGTGCTGCGGCCGTGGTGTGCGGTGCAGTTCGGCGACGTCGACTGGTGCCTGGAGCGTCCGCCCGGCGATCCAACCGCCCGTACGCGTGCCGATCGCTGGCTGCGCTTCGACGCCGGTTCGAAGGCCCGCGAGATCGAGTACAAGATCCACGCAGAGGGAGACGGCGACGAGGAGGCCTTCAAGGCGCTGTTCGCCGACGAGGACGAGATCTCCGACGAGGACAGGCAGCTGCTGCTCGCCGGCTCGGGCTACGCCGAATCGATCTCCGATGAGGACCGCTCCAAGGTCCAGATGCAGGAGCAGGGCCAGACGCTGT
>CAVXBH010000015.1:0-132918 GCA_963759945.1 uncultured Solirubrobacteraceae bacterium
GCCAGTATTCCCAAAGGTGGACATGGCGGCAACCTAGCTGTGGCCCATCTTCAACCCAATGGCCGGTGGGAAGGGGCGGACCGCGAAGCCCGCCCCCCGGGGCCTACAACTCAGCGCGCGGCGGCAGCGGCAGCGGCAGCGACATCCACCGCATACTCCTGCTCACCCGCCGCCTGCATGGCCCGCGTGCTGCGGAACCCGCCAGCAGTCCGAGCACAGATCGCCTGAACGTGCCCCCTCCAAGCGTGATGCTCGAATCGTTCTCGAAGAACCCGCCGACGAAGGTCCCATAAGCCAGGACAAAACCGCCGACCTGATCGAAGGGCCCATTGAAGCCGGTGCCGATGACCACCATGCCCGCGGGACAGTCGGCGTGGGGCGCTCCGCCATACCCGCCTGGTGGATAGCTCGCGGGGGGGCCATCCACGACCGTCACGTCCGCCAACCCTGGTGAGCCTTGCGGACCTTGTGGTCCGGCCGGCCCGCGGGGACCGCGAGGACCGCGCTTGCCGGCCGATGCCTGGGCCTCCTTCGAGGACGCCTTCGCTCCCTCGCCCGGGGCTCCGTTTGCGATGCTCACGGCGCCAACGACCGCTACCGCTGCGATGAGTACGACAATGATTCTCACTTCCAATCCTCCTCCTTCTGGTAGGTCGGTGCTGAAGCCGTACCCGCACCCCCGTCGCAGAAACCGCCAAGCGCGTATGGATATGGCCGTGCGTCCTTTGAGGCGCTCGCGGAGGTGGTTGGCCAATGCCGACACGAGTCGCCTCAACGCGGATAGCGTCGGAGCAGCCCTTTAGTTTGGGCTGGAATGATTCACGGCCCCCTTCTGACTGGCTTTGGCATTGCCGGCTTCCGAAGTTTTGGTCACGAGTCGATTCAGCGGGTTGGTCCGATGAGCGGGGTGCATCTCGTAGCCGGTCCGAACAACTCCGGTAAGTCGAACATCCTGCGTTGCGCGCGACTCGTTCTGGGGTCGCTGAAGCACAACAATGCGCCCGATCTCGCGGAAGCTGATCGGCCGGCCGACCGGACTAGAAAGCGGCGAGGGTTCTCTCCTCCTGTATCGCAATCGCAAGGCGCGTGAGCGATGAAGACCTAGCGCAACTCCTTCCGGGCGGCAACGAAGGTTGGGCCCCGCGACTCCGGGCATTGCTGGACGGGCCCGACCTTCGCGCCTGAGGGCGACCTTGTCTGGTTTGAGTATGAATTCGACGACCAGTGGCGCCACAGCAAAGCGCAGATTGAGGACTTCGAGCTGGTTTGTGGAGCAGAAACCGGCGACAGCTTGAGATCGCTCGCCCAGATTATTACCCAGCGGGTCTCGTCAGTGGCTGCTGAGAACGCATTGGGTGTCTCTATGCACATCGACCGCGTGCTTGGTATTCGGAGCGGCATACCTGATGTCGCGGCGATCGGTGCCTTTCGGCAGATCGGCGGCAGCAGCACGGTGCCTTTGTCCTCCTATGACGACGGGCACCGATGGCAGAGAGCTCATCGCGCAACTTGCAGCCCTCCAGAATCCGCGCTTCGAGAACCGGCGAGACGAGTCGCGGTTCGACGACATCAACACGTTTGTCGGCACGCTGTTCGACGACCCGGAGGCGCGGATTCGCGTACCCCACGACGCGGAAAACGTGCTTATCCGTCACGACGGCCGCCTCTTACCCCTCGGCAATTACGGAACCGGAATGCATCAAGCAGTGATTTTGGCGGCGGCGGCTTCGGTCAAGACCAAGACTCTGGTGTGCATCGAAGAGCCTGAATTGCACCTTCACCCGACGCTCCAGCGGAAGTTGCTTCGCTACCTAGTGAGCAGCACGGACAATCAGTACCTCATCGCAACACATTCTGCGCACTTCCTTGACGCAGCCGCCGCATCGATTACTGGGGTTCGGGCGCACGGCTACTGTAACGCCCGAGGCCTCGCCAGCAATCAAGCCGGAGGAAGTTGCCGATTTGAGTGCCGAACTCGGATTTCGAGCTTCTGATCTGGTGCAAGCGAACGCCGTCATTTGGGTCGAAGGGCCATCAGACAGGATCTATCTGAGGCATTGGATCCGGGGGGTGGATCCCCTCGGCTCATTGAGGGTGTTCACTACTCGATCATGTTCTATGGCGGGGAACTCTTCTAATGCACCTCTCGCCTGAGGACCCCGCTGTGGATGAGTTCGTCTCGCTTCCGCGCATCAATAGAAACTTCGCGGTGCTAATCGACTCGGACCGAACGAAACCACGTGCCCGGCTCGGGGCAGTGAAAGAACGCATCCGGGACGGCATCGAAGCTGGTCCCGCGAAGGGAGCAGTTTGGATTACGCGTGGCTACACAGTCGGAGAATACGTGCCGAAAACGCTGCTTCACGCCGCCATCACAACGGTCTATCCCCGGGCGAATCCCACATGGAACGGGCAGCGCCTCCAAAATCCTTTGTCTCTGAGGAATGTTGGCCGGAAAAGCGCAGTCGACAAGCCAGCGATCGCTAGCGCTGTCGTGGCTGCGGCTTCGCCCGACACGAAATGGCTTCACGATCAACGGCCACGCGCCAAGGAACTCGTCGACATGATTCGCCGCGCGAACGACCTTCCTGCCGCCTGAGCGTCCCTGTAGATGGCGGCGTGCTGCGCCGCTGGCCTCTATCCGAGAAAGTGTTTCCTCCGGCAGCCAGCGGACTGGACTGGCAGAAACCTACGAGCGTCCGTCGGTGCCGAGGGCGGTGCGTCGCGTTGAGCGCTTCCGGCACGCGTCCGTGCACCACTGACGCCGCCCGTCAACGATCGCTTCGCATCCACGGCACTTGCGATGTGATGGCGTGTACGACGGCGCCTTCGCCCTGGTCAGCTTCGGGCGCGTCCTCCACTAGTCGATTGCTTTTGATCGATCCGGCAACCTTCGCGCGTGCGCGGCCCACACCGTCCGTACCCGATCATGTCACGCAACAAGAGCTTGCTCTCCGGGATGCTCCGATGCGCCGCTTGCCGCATGAGCATGCCCTGCGCTGGTTGAAAAGGCGAAGCCGCTCTACGCCTACTATCCGAAACACGCAGCCGGCCGATGCCCAAATCCAGCGAGCATCTATGCCGACCCGATCGAGACTTACGTCCTCTCAGAACTGACCAGACGAATCGAGGCTCGGCCACACTCGAAACAAACCCGCCCCCTCAAGACGCCAAAGCTCAGCTCGACGACGCCGAGTCAGCGCTCGCCCACTACAGAGACAACGCGCGCATCCAGAGCATCATCGGCGCAGAACGGTTCGCCGAAGGACTCAGAGCACGGCTTGCCAAAGTGGATCGCGCCGCGCTCAGGCTCGCAGCCGCCGAAGAGCGCGCCGCGCGCGATCTGCCAACGCCGACAGTTCGGGCCAGCATGACCGACGACCAGCGGCGTGCGATCGTCCGACGAGAGATTCGCTGCGTCTTCCTCGCCTCAGGGCGCGCAGTCGCTGTTGACAAACGCGTCTTCGTCTGCTCGCGGGCGGGGCCCCGTTGAACCTCCCCCGCCGAGGCCGCCGCGCGGGAACAATCGAGCCATTCGACCCGAACGACTGCCAGGGATCAGCACCCCGAAGGAACCGGCCGGCCGCCTTCGACCTGTGGCCTGAAGATCGCGTAGCCGACGAAGTACGAGCGTTCTTAGGAGACAAACGCTTCTTGCCGAAAGGCCCCACTTCCGTCCTGCTGCCAGACAAGACCTCTACGAGCAGATCCAGCTACAGGGTGGTCGCAACCTATGGGCCGCGAAACTCGGCATCGGCGTCCGCAACTATCGCTCCAAGGCTTACTGGACGCCCGAGAAGATCGAGACCGAACTCCGCGCCTTCCTTGGTGACCGCACCGTAATGCCGCACCGAACTAAATTGGAGGCCCTGGGACTCTCGCCCCTGTGGATAGCAATGCAAAAGAACGGCGGCATCGGAACACTGGCGGAGGCAGCTCGCGCTCAACTCGACTCACGTCTGCACTCCTCAGTCAGCGACCCGCCCTTGAAGGGAAGCTCGAGACCAATCAGGACACCCTCCTGGCGGCCGTGCAGCGGCGGGCGCGCGCAGCATGCGCAGCGATGCTCTCGTCGTGACAACCTTTCAGCACCGTGCTCGGTAGTTGCACATGAGGGTCTGGCCCGGACGGCGTTACTAGCTCGATCACGGCGAGGCGTCAGCGCCGTGGACCGGCACCTCTCGCAGTCGATCCGTAGCGAGGCCGCGTCGTGATCGACCCGCTGTTGCAGCAGCTGCATCGGCTTCCGTCCGGCGCCAAGGGGCGCGCGTTCGAGCGCCTAGTTCGGTGGTATCTCTCGAACGCTCCTGAGTACCGCAACGTCGTCGATCGGGTCTACCTGTGGGACGACTGGCCTGGTAGGTGGGGAGCCGACGCCGGGATCGATCTAGTCGCAGAGATGCGCTCCGGAGACGTCTGGGCGATTCAGGCAAAGGCCTCGACGCGCAGTACTCAATCAAGAAGGCGGACGTCGATTCGTTTCTGGCGGAGTCATCACGCTCGCTGTTTTCATGGCGGTTGCTCGTCGCAACAACGGACAAGCTCGCGCCTCACGCGGCACGCGCATTACACGCGCAAGAGAAGCCGGCTGGGTTGAAGCTCCTCTCGCAGCTGAAGGCAGAGGAAATCGCATGGCCCGCAGCTCTTGAGGATCTGACCCCGCAGCGGCCCTCGCGAAAGCGCCCGCGCGAGCATCAAGAGAAGGCAATCTCAGAGGTGCTCGCCGGCTTTGATCGCGAGGAACGCGGCCAGCTGCTCATGCCTTGTGGGACCGGCAAGACCCTGACCGCTCTGTGGATCGCCGAAGCCCTCGCCGCTGAACGGGTTGCCGTCTTCCTTCCTTCATTGTCCCTTCTGGGACAGACGCTCCGAGATGGGGAGCGCAGGCGCAGTCCTCGTTCGACTATCTCGCGGTCTGTTCGGATAAGAGCGTCGTCGGCGGCGACGCCTTCACCAGCCACGTAACAGACCTTGGGGTGCCGGTCACTACAGACGTGGCAGTTGTTCGTCAACTCTGAGGAGCGCCGAGCGACCCGATACGTCTTCGCGACCTATCAGTCCTCACTTGTTGTCTTGGAGGCCCTCGCAGGGAAGACCGTCCCGGCTTTCGACCTTCTGATCGCGGACGAAGCGCACCGCTGCAGCGGGCCTTCCACTGGCGTCTTCTCCACTGTGCTCGATGGAAAGCACGTGCGCGCGAGCCGGCGGCTCTTCATGACGGCGACGCCCAGGTACGTGTCTGGGGAGGTCAGACAGACTGGTGCTGATGCAGACATCACGATCGCCTCGATGGATGACGAGTCCATGTTTGGGCCGGTCTTCCATCGCCTCTCATTTAGCTCGGCTATCGAAGCCGATCTCCTTGCGGATTATCGCGTCGTCGTCATCGGTGTCGATGACACCTCCGTCGCACAAGCCGTCGAACGGCGAAAGCTTGTCCAGCGTGACGAATCCCCGCCAGAGTCAGCCGATGCTCTCGCCTATCGGATCGGAGTAGCGAAGGCGATTGACCGATACGACCTGCGCCGCATAGTCACTTTCCACAATCGGGTCGAGTGGGCCAAACGCTTCGCGGAAGAATTGCCCTCGACCATCGAATGGATGCCTCGGGCAGAGCAGCCTGCTGGCGTTGTCTGGGCCCAGCACGTGTCTGGTGAAATGAGCGCGGGGCGGCGCGAGGCCCAGCTCCAGGCCCTCCGGGACCTACGTGACGGCCAACGCGGTGTCCTCGCGAACGCCCGATGCTTGGGCGAGGGTGTAGACGTGCCGACACTCGACGGCGTCGCCTTTGTCAATCCGCGGCGAAGCGCTGTAGACATCGTGCAAGCCGTCGGACGAGCAATGCGGCCAGCCGAGGGCAAAGTCCTCGGCACGATCATCGTGCCGCTCTTTATTCGAGACGGCCAGACCAGTGACGATGCGCTAGCCGACTCTGCGTTTCGACCAATCTGGGAAGTGGTCCGTGCCCTGCGGGCACACGACGACCTCTTCGCCGATCAACTCGACGAGCTGCGCACCGAATTGGGCCGACAGACAGATATGGGCGCGCTCCCGCCGAAGCTGGTGGTGGACCTGCCTGAGCACATCTCCGAGAGTTTCGCGTCGGCGTTCTCTGTTCAGCTGGTCGAGCAAACAACGTCCTCGTGGGATTTTTCTTACGGACTCCTGCAGCGCTACGCCGCGCGAGAAACCACCTGCGCGACGGTCGACGCCGAAACGAGAGAGCGTGGATACCACCTGGGGCGTTGGGTTCAACGCCAAAGGACTGACTATCGGCAAGGGAGATCGTGGCTGACGCCACGCCGCATTGCGCGACTGCAAGCAGTCCCTGGGTGGACCTGGGACAGCAAGTACGACGCATCCTGGGAGCGCTACTTCGAGTTACTGCGCCTCTTTGTCGAGCGCGAGGGCCACGCAGCCGTACCCACGACCTACACCAGCGAGGGTCTCCGGCTCGGCTGGTGGGCCGCCAAGCAGCGTCGCAGCTATCACGGCACCTATGCCGGGAAGCTAGACGCCGAACGCAGATCGAAGCTGGAGCAGCTTCCGGGTTGGAGCTGGCATGCGGGCGACGCAAAATGGGAGAAGGGCTATGCCGCCCTGGTCGCTTTCGTCAATCGCGAAGGGCACGTTCGTATCCCAAACGAGCATGTCGAAACTGGCGTGAGACTCGGCGCGTGGACCAACGTACAGCGCGGCCACAAACGCCGAGGCAAGCTGAGCGAGGAGCGAGCTGGCCGGCTTGAAGCCCTCCCGGGCTGGTTCTGGCAGAAGAATCGAACGGCTCTCTGGGAGGGGCACTTCGAAGCCCTCCGACATTTTGTGGAGCGCGAAGGTCATTCGTCGATCTCGCAAGCGCACCGCGAAGCAGGGCTTCCTCTCGGCAGATGGACTGCCACGCAGCGCGCGCGCTACCTCGGCCTGAGCGGGAGACCGCTGCTGCCTGATCAGATAGAGCGACTTGAATCGCTTGCGGGCTGGGACTGGAGGCCCGCCGTAGATTGGGACCTATTAGACGGCTCGGAGGTAACTCTCGGCGCCCTTCCTGCTCAGGTGGACGGCCACACTTCAATGGCCGCAACCAACGAGCGAGAATGTCTAGAGCAGGTCTCGGGTGACGACCACCCACGACCCACTCGGCATACGGAGCGGGATGATGCCCGACGAGCTTGGGAGCAGTACTTCAGGCTGCTTCTCCTTTACGTGGAGCGCGAGGGCAACGCGTCGGTGCGAGTCAAGCACCGCGAGCAGGACATGGGACTCGGCCAATGGGTCGTCAAACAACGCCAGCGCTACCTCGGCGGCAAAGCAGCCGAGCGTTACGGCTCCCTTACTCCTGACCAGGTCGAGAGGCTGGAGGCTCTACCTGGCTGGAGCTGGCGACCACTCGATGAGGGATGGGTGCGCATGTTCGCCCTACTTGAACGATTCGCAGCGCGTGAGAACCACATCGACATTCCGTCTCTCCACACCGAGGGCGGCGTGTTTCTCAACAACTGGGTCAACATCCAGCGCCAGGCCTATCGCAAGGGGGCCTTGAGCAGCTATCGCATCGAGCGGCTGGAGTCCATGCCTGAATGGACGTGGGACACAATCGGCGCTATCTGACCGCGCTGACGCCGCGTTCCTGCCCTTGGGCCCTCCGAGCGTCCGACTTCCGGGCGCTCCTTTACTCCCCCCAGACATCTGGGGTGAGCGGGTCGCGTTACGGGACGTCAAGCGAAGCTAGGCCGGGGGGCGCCGCATCGATTGCCACCGTGCAATACATCCTGGAAGCGCGAAAGCCCCCTGGCGAGAGGGGGCTTCCGTTTGCACCGTTCGGTTGCCCGAACGGCCAGTAGCGGGGGCGGGATTCGAACCCGCGACCTCCGGGTTATGAGCCCGGCGAGCTACCTGACTGCTCCACCCCGCGTCGCTTGAACGTGAAAGGCTAGCACCGTGAACTGGGCGCTGGCGATCGCGGCGGCGGCTGCGACGGCTGGGCCGTTCGGGCAGGACGAGGGCTCGCACCGCAAGCCGTTGATCCGGGACGGGGCGGTCCAGGAGGCGCGTGCCTACGCGCGCACGCGTGAGGGCGAGGTGAGCTTCGCGGTGGTCGGCTCGGGCCACCAGATCCGGGGCTACCAGCGGACGCTGACCTATCCGAGCGCGAGCGTGGCGAAGGCGATGCTGCTCGTGAAGGTCCTCCGGGACGCGCGCGGTCGCGAGGTGAGCGCCGAGGAGGACGCGCTGCTGCGGCCGATGATCACGGAGTCCAAGAACCCGCCGGCGCGGAAGCTGTTCGCGCGGGTCGGGATCACCGGGGCTCTACGAGGTCGCCGAGGCGGCCGGGATGCACTACTTCTCGAGCGACTTCAGCCTGTTCGAGTCGCGGATCGCGGCCGGGGACCAGGCGCGGTTCTTCCTGCAGATCGACGAGCTGGTGCCGGAGCGGCACCGGGTCTACGCGCGGCAGCTGCTGAGCGGCACGATCACCGCGCACCAGTGGGGCATCCCGCCCGCGGCGAAGAAGCGGCACATGCGCTGGTTCATCAAGGGCGGCTGGCGCTCGGACGTCGTGCACCAGGTCGGGCTGCTCGAGCGCGGCAAGAAGCGCCGCGTCGCGCTGGCCGTCCTGAGCTCAACCACAGACCAGGGATACGGCCGCGCCACCGTTGAAGGCGTGGCGCGGCGCATCCTGGCGCGCAGTCCCTAGATCTTGCGGGAGATCGCCGTCGCGGTGACGGCGGTGCCGCCGGCGTCCGGCGTCACCTGGATGGTGACGGTGTAGTCGCCCTTCTTGAGGCCCTTCGGCTTCTGGCGGACCGAGACGGCCTGGCCGGCGGCCACGCCCGTGCGCTTGAAGCCGCCCACGAGCTTGCCCGTCCTTGCTGATGGTCCCCACGACCGTCCCGGCGACGCCGAGGCGGAAGTTGACCGCCAGCGGCTTGGCGTTCGAGCCGCCGAACACCGGGCCGGACAGCTTGAACTGGCGCAGGGCGGTGCAGGTGTCGCGGCGGTCGAAGTTCTTCAACACGCGGAAGCGGCCGTTCGAGCGCTGCAGCGCGATCGCGCCGGACGTCGACGCCCGCGGCCTTCTTGACCAGGAAGCGGACGAAGTAGTAGCCCGGGCCTGCCGGGTTGCCCTTCTTGTCCTTGCCGTCCCAGACGATCGGCTTCTGGGTGGCGTCGAAGCGCTGGAACTTGCGCGTGTTGAGCACCTTGGTCGCCGTGGCCGGCTTGAAGATGTCGATCCGCACGGGCTTGGTGACGCCGGTGAGCTTCTTGAAGTCCAGCAGCGCTCCGCCGTCCTCGCGGGGCTTGACCGCGACGGACTTGAAGCCCTTGGTGGCCTTGCACTTGCCGCCGGGGGTGTCGCCGCCGTCGGTGAGGGCGCCGCACTTGGACCAGTCGATGCGCGACGCGCTCGCCGCGCTCGACGAGCACCTGCTCGGTCTGCATGGACCTTGCCGTCGACCTCGCAGGTCATCGTGTAGCGCTCCTTCTTGCCCGCGACGAACGGCTCGGGGGCGACGTAGGTCTTGGTGACCTCGTACGGCTCGACCGCGGCGAAGTTGACGACGCGCAGGACGTACTTCTTGCCCTTGTCGGCGTCCGTGAGCGGCAGGGAGAGGTTCTCGAAGTTCGCGCGGGCCGCTGGCGGAGGTGCCGACCTGCTTGTCCTTCTTCGGGTCGGACTTGCCGTCGCCGTCTGTGTCCTCGTAGAGGAAGACGTCCCAGTCCGTCACCGGCGAGGGCCAGGTGACGGCGATCTCGAGCGTCGGCGTTGTCGCCCGTGGTCGGGATCGTGAACGGGTGGTCGTTGTAGTTGGTCGTCGGCGGGTTCGGTCGAGTTGGTGCGGATCGGGCTCGCGGCGCCGTCGTCGGGATCGTCGGCCGTCTCGGAGGAGCCCTGCGGACCGCCGGTCGTGGTCTCGGCCGGTGACGGCTCGCCGGCGTTCTGCTTGCCGCGGTCCTTGGCGACCACCGGGCGGGTGGACGGGTTGACGTGCCACGTGTACTTGCCGTCCGAGCCGACCTTGTAGACGGTCTCGAGGTGGTCCTCGGTGGTGAGCGGCTTGCCGTCGGGACCCTCGGCGAAGGCCTCCGTCTTGAAGTCCTTCGTCAGGCGCAGGGTCGCGCCGGCGGGGGCCTTGCCCTCGATGATCGAGTGGCGCTCGACGTTCATGGCCGACTCGGCGGCGATGTAGTACGCCTCGCGGTTGCCCTTGCCGTTGTAGCCCTTGTCCGGACCGGGATCGTTGGTGTGGTCGGCCGTCGGGTTGTCGCCGTTCCACTCGCGCTCCACGCCGATGTTGAACTCGGGGTGGAAGGCCGGGTCGTCGCAGTCGCCCGTGTCGTAGTTGGGGACGCCGCAGTAGATCTCGAAGGTGAAGCCGAAGCCGCCCGTGGCGTTGTAGCTCCAGTCCTCCGTCGTGCCCGTGGTGTCGTAGAGCTCGAAGCTCTTCTGGGAGAAGTAGCCGTTCTCCTTGGCCATCGCGTCGCCGAGCGCCTTGTAGCCCTTGTTCTCGTCGACGGGATCGCCGAGCGAGGCCAGGCCGGGCGCGCGCAGCACGAGCGCGGCGGTGGTGTGGTTGGTGATCAGCGACATCACCTGGTTGGGGGAGACGACGGACTTGATGTTGCGCGTCTCGGGCTCGGAGAACGGCGCCGGGCCGCGGTAGGTCTGCGTCGCCGGGTTGGTGTCGGCGCCGGGGCCGCCCCAGAACGGCGCCGTAGTTGCGGTTGGGGTCCGTGCCGGGCTCGGCGAGGCCGGCGGAGGTCGCGCAGTTGCCGGCCTCCTGGTCGATGAGGCGGCAGTTCTTGCGGCGGTACTCACCGCCGGTGACGGCGCCCGTGACGAGGTAGGCGGTGTCGTCGATGGCCTCCGGGTTGCCGGCGCCCATGTTGATCGGGTTCAGCTGGCCCGCGGTGCGCGAGGCCTCGAAGCCGTCCGGCGTTGACGATCGGGACGATGATGTTGCGCGCTGTTCTTGACGACCTTGGTCGCGCGGGCGTCGCCTGACTTGTAGCCGTTGATGAGCTCGTAGGCCCACTCCATCGGCATCTCGCCGGCCGGCCACTCGCGGGCGTGGTGGACGCCCATGTTGAAGAAGGCGGGACGCCCGTCCTTGGCGTCGACGTCCTCGGCGATCTCGATGCCGTAGACGTCCTTGCCCAGCCAGGTCTGGTTGGGCATCTTGAAGAGCTTGACGAGCTTGGGGTTCTTGTCCGCGAGCTCCTTCATCTCGGCGTTGTAGTCGGCGAGCGTGCGGTACGTGCCGGTGCGGCCGGACGGGAGGATCGGCGCCCTCGGCCTGGCGGCTCGTGGCGCGACGACGACTGCAGCTCGGCCACGCGGGCCTTCATGTTCTGCGCGACGAGGTCCTTGACGAGCACGTCGTAGGTGAAGCCCGCCTTGCGCAGGGCGGCGCGGTCGTCGTTGGAGTGCAGGACGACGCCGAGGGCGTCGGCGCCGCCGTGCTCGGTCATGTCCAGGCCGAGCGCCAGCAGGCGGTCCTTGGCGGCCTTGGTGGGCGTGCTCACCGAGACGAGCTGCGGCGGGTTGGCGGCCGCGGCGGCGGCGTCGCCGACGAGCGCGGCGGAGGCGACCGTGACCGGCACCGCGGCGGCCTTGCCGGACACGCGGCAGGCCTGGACGCGCAGGGCGCCGCCGACGCCGGTCCAGCCGAAGGCGGACTCGCGCGAGTCGGCCTCGGCCGTGGCGGCGACGAGCGTGTTGGTGGAGTCGAAGACCGCGAGGTCCCAGTCGCCCTTGGCGCCGTTGAGCGCCGCTTCGACGTGGCGGACGCCCGCGGGGACGGTCGACCGTGGTGCCGACGACGCCGGGAGTGCCGGGGCGCCAGGAGGCCTGACAGGCCTCCGCGGCTAGACCCTTGACGCCGCCGAGCGGCGCGTCGAGGGCGGTCTTGAAGCTCTCGCCGCCCGTTGCAGCGGCAGCACCAGCGGGTGCGACGGTGCCCGAACCGCCGCCCAGCAGGGCGACGAGGGCGGAAAGGACCAGGCAAGGACGAGCAGCGGGAGCTTGAAGCGCATACGGCTACAAACGCTTCCGCCGGGCGAAACTCGCGGTTCGTCGACGGACCCGTCCGATCTGGAGTCACCTGTTTGCATTTATCAACGATTCTCGACTAAGATAGTCGCATATGGTTGATAACCAGCTCGTTGCTCGGTGGTTCCCGGTCGGCCCACCGATACCGGAATCGCTGCAGGTCGGCCGAGCCAACATCATCGACCGACTGGAGCAGCGAATCCGTGCGGCGGACAAAGTCAAGCTGTCGCGCGGGCGCCGCCAAGGGAAGTCGAGCGCCGCCAACGCCGCCATCGACCGCTTGCTCGCGGCCGATCTTCCTCGGGCCAAGATCGACGTCGTTCGGCTGCAGGACAGCGCGGCGGCCGCCCGGTCGCTTGCCGTCAGCTCGCCCCCGGGCTCGCGGCGCGCCGGGCCCACCAGGCGACGGGCTGGTTGGCCGATCGCTTCGGTGAGCTGCTCGGTCGAGAAGAGCGCGTCGCTGCTGGGGTGCTGAGCGACCTCCTGGCCACAGAAGGGTCGCCAACGGCGGTGCTGGCGCAAACCGCCGAGGCGAGCGAAGGTCAGCCGATCGGCGTTCTCATCGACGAGGCGCACCACATCGCGACATGGCCGCAAGGTGAACAGGCTGCCCTTCGCGACTTCCTACGCGCCGACCGTCGAGTCGGCGTCGTGGTGGCGTCCAGTCGACGCTCGGCCATGCAGCGCCTCTACCAGGATGGCGGCCCCCTGCAGTACGCCGGTGAGTACTTCGAGCTGGAGGAGATACCGCTCGACGATTGGCGGCGCGAGCTCCCGCTGCGCTTCGCGCGCATCGACGCGACGATCACCGACGACGCGCTCGAACAGCTGCTCACCGAGACCAACGGGCACCCAGGCTGCACGATGATGCTGGCGCGGGCATGCGCACGAGTGGGCGCCGGCTACGAGGTCACGAGCGCCACCCTCGATCTGGTGCTTCCTGAGGTCCGCCAGGACGAGATGTGGCGTCTGCTGGATCCGGAGTACGAAGAAGACGATGAATCCGGCTGACCTCTATCCCAGCGAGGTGATCGCCGAGGTGCGCGACGCGATCAGGCTCGGCCCGGTCGTCCTCGCGGGGCCTCCCGGGAGCGGTCGCGAGGCCGTTGCGCGTGCGGCGCTGCGTGTTTGGAGCCTCGGCCTCCGCTCGTCATCGACCCCAGCGCGCGCAGGGACCATGCCGGCGCTCGAAGTCGACTTTGCGCGAGACCTTGTTGCGGCGTTGACCGACGATTCCGAGCCGGATTTCAGCTCGGGTCTCCCCCCGGCACAGCTGCGGGCGCTACAACGTCGCGCCGGTTCGGAAGCCTCAGCGCTCTTGGCCACCGCCAGGGGCGAAGGCGGGGCTGGACTGGACACACTTCTCGGGCTCGTCGAGCCGCCGATGGCAGTGGTTGTGCGGGACGCGATCCAGCTCAAGCGGCGCTGGGCCCACAACGCGCTCTGGACGATCCGCGGACGCGCAGCCGAGGATGACGCCCCACGCATCGTGCTCCTGGCGCGCGCCCATCACGAACTGGCCGACCGCACGGACGCCCTCTTCGGCGCGGCGACGACCTACAAGCTGCGGCCCCCGAGCGCCGCGCACGTCGCTGCGACGCTCAGCCTCGATGCCGCGATGCCGGATTGGATGGCGGCGAGCAGACGACTCCCGGCCGTTGTCGGTGCCGCGCAGGCCATCGGCGACGGTGACATCGAGGCCGGCTGGAGGGAGCTCGTCGCCTCGGCGAGTCAGCGGCGGGCGACCTATCGGCGGCCTGGCGCTCGATGCGCATCAGCTCGGCCCCCGGCTGCTCGCAGCCATCGCAGAAGGCCGCCCGCCCTACGGCAGCATTCCCGGAGCAGCACCGGCGCTGATCTCGAACGCCCTGGCCGCCCTCCGAGAGGTCGACCTGATCACACCAGCCGCCCCGCGACGGTGGGAGATCGCCGACCCCGCCCTAGCCGTTGCTCTCGCCTCAGACCGGAACGCCGCTTAGTCGCTCCGCAACGAGCTCCGGGGTCCAGTCGCCGTCGGTGGTGACGGACTCGCCCGCGCACCAGCCGTGCAGCTCGGCGATCGAGCCGCCCTGGACCGCGAAGACCTTGCCGGTGAGCGGGCAGTCGGCGCTCGCCAGCCAGGCGACGAGCGGCGAGACGTGCTTCGGGTCGAACTTCCGGCTGCTTCATCAGCTCGCCGATCATCCCGGGCACGTTCTCCGTCAGGCGCGTGCGCGCGACGGGCGCGATGGCGTTGACCCGCACGCCGATGCGCTCGAGCTCGGCCGCGGTCACGAGCGTCAGGGCCGCGATCGCCGCCTTGGCCGCGCCGTAGTTGGCCTGGCCCGGGTTGGGGACGAAGGTGCCCGACGCCGACGTGGTGTTGATCACCGCGCCGTTGACGTCCTCCGCCGCCTTGGACCGCGCGCGCCAGTGGTCGGCGGCGTGGCGCAGGGGCGCGAAGTGGCCCTTCAGGTGGACGTTGATGACCGCGTCCCACTCGGCCTCGGTCATGCGGTGGAAGAAGGCGTCGCGCAGGATGCCCGGCGTTGTTGACGAGGACGTCGAGGCGGCCGTGCTCCTCGATCGCCTGCTGCGATCAGGCGGCCGGCGCCCGCGAAGTCGGAGACGTCGTCGGTGTTGTCGACGCCCTCGCCGGGCTCGACGTCGTTGACGACGACCTTCGCGCCGAGCGACCGGAAGAGCTTGGCGTGCTCGGCGCCGATGCCGTTGCCGGCGCCGGTGATCACGCAGACGCGATCAGTCAACATGCGCGAGCCCGTCCTTGATGGCGACGTTGCCGTTGCTCGACACCGTCTCGAAGGCGATGTCGCCGTCGCCGCCGTCCCACAGCGTGGTGGTGACCGTCTCGTCGCGGCTGGACGATCTTGGCGAAGCGGACCGCCAGGCGCTTGAGGCGCGCCGGGTCGTCCGGGCAGCAGGTGGCGATCACCGCCCGCCCGCAGAACGCCATGGTGCAGAGGCCGTGGACGATGATCCCCGGCAGGCCCATCGCCTTGGCGAAGTCGTCGTCGAGGTGGATCGGCATCGGGTCGCCGGACGCCTTGGAGTAGCGCTGCGTCTGGTCGTCGTCGTAGGTGTGCTCGACCGAGCCGAGCTCGGCGCCGCGCTCGGCGGAGTGCGGCGGCGGCTCCTCGCCCTCGTGGACGTCGAGCTGCGCGCCGCGGAAGAACGACGTCATGTACTGCGTCGACGACGGGCTCGCCGTCCGCGGTCTTCGTCTCCGTACTTGCACGACCACCACGACGCCGGATCGAGCGGCCGTGGATGCCGACGGCGGCGGCCCTGGTGACGAGCTCGTCGCCGGGGCGATCGGCCGGTGGAAGTGGAAGTCCTGCTCGCCGTGGACGACGCGCATCAGCACCTCACCGGGGACGAGCTCGATGACCGGCTTGGCCGCGATCTCGAAGACGGGCACGATCGCGAAGACCGGCGGCGCGAGGTCACCCGCGAGGTGCTGGGGGTGCTCGTCGTTGGTGGCCTCCGCGTAGGCGATGATCCGCTCGCGCTCGACCGTGAACGGGTGCGGGTCGGTCCACTGCCCGAGCTTGTCGAGCTTCCAGTCCTCGGCCGTCGACGCTCATGCGAGCGCCCTGCAGCTTCTCGAGCGACGCCTCGATCTCCTCGCCGGCCTTCTGGGTGACCATGTCGCCCATCGGGCCCTGGATGCCGCCGCCGGAGAACTCGGCCTCGTAGGAGAGCACGTGGCCTCGCCGTCGGGCGGCGAGATCGTCGTCGCCGAGCTGCGCGCCCATCGGGCCGCCGCCGCGCATGACGAGCTTGTGCGTCCGTCGCGCTCCTCGACCGTCCAGTCGACGTCGGCGGGCATGCCCATGATGCGCAGGGTCTGCTTGAAGGTCCGACCCTGCTCGACGGACTCCGGGCTGCCCGTTCGGCCAGCCGCCGTGCAGCGTCAGCCACTCGTCGAAGCGGGCGGGGTCGGTGGCGAGCGCGAACGCCTCGCTCCGGCGGTAGGTCGACCTTGAGCGACTTGCTCACTGATGGCATTGGTACTCTCCTCACAGACCCATCGTCTTGCCGATGAGCTCTTTCATGATCTCGTTGGTGCCCGCGTAGATGCGGCCGATGCGGGCGTCGATCCACGCCTTGCCGATCGGGTACTCCGTCGTGTAGCCGTAGCCGCCGTGCAGCTGCACGCCGGCGTCGGTGATCTCGCACAGCAGGTCGGTCGTCCAGTACTTGGCCATCGCGGCCTCCTGCGGCGTGCAGGTGCCGTCCACGTAGCGGTCGATGCAGCGGTCGACGAAGCAGCGGCTGATGCTCGACCTTGGTCTGCAGCTCGGCGAGCGTGAAGCGGTTGGCCTGGAAGTTGCCGATCGGCTTGCCGAACGCCTTGCGCTCCTTGACGTAGTCGAGCGTCATGTCGAGCGCGACCTCGCAGCCCGCCATGGAGGAGACGGCGAGGATCAGCCGCTCGGGGACGAGGCGGCCGACGAGCTGCATGAAGCCCGAGCCCTCCTCGCCGAGCCGGTTCTCCTCGGGGACGAAGACGTCCTCGAAGAACAGCTCCGCGGTGTCGGAGGCGTGCTGGCCGATCTTCTCGATCTGCTTGCCGCGCTCGAAGCCGTCCATGCCGCGGTCGACGACGAACATCGACAGGCCGCCGTGCTTGTCGTCGGACGTGCGGGCCGCGACCACCACCTGGTCGGCGTTGATGCCGTTGGTGATGAAGGTCTTGGTGCCGTTGAGGACGTAGCCGTCGCCCTCGCGGCTGGGCCTTGGCTGCGATGCCGGCGAGGTCCGAGCCGGTGCCGGGCTCGGTCATCGCGATGGCGAGGATCGACTCGCCGGACGCGATGGCGGGCAGCCAGCGCTCCTTCTGCTCGTCGCGTCGCCGACTGCATGATGTAGGGCAGGACGACGTCGGAGTGCAGCAGCGGGCCGGCCATCGCGTCCCCGACCCCGGCCTTCACGGACTCCTCGGCGAGGACGCAGTTGAAGCGCCAGTCGTCGACGCCCGGGCCGCCGTACTCGTCCGGGATCTCCATGGCCAGGAAGCCGTACTCGGCGCACTGGGTGAAGAGGGCGCGCGGGACGATCTGCGCCTCGTGCCAGTCGGGGTAGTTGGGGACGACCTCGCGCTGCAGGAAGGTCGCGTAGGACTCGCGGTAGTCCTTGAGCTCGTCGGTTGCGATGCCATCAGCGCTGCCGCCTTTTGTAGACGGTGACGACGGCCGCGCCGCCGAGGCCGATGTTGTGCTGGAGCGCGACGCTTCGCGCCGTCCACCTGCCGCTTGTCCGCCTTGCCGCGCAGCTGCCAGGTGAGCTCGGCGCACTGGGCGAGGCCGGTGGCGCCGAGCGGGTGGCCCTTGGAGATCAGCCCGCCGGACGGGTTGACGACCGGGCCGTCGCCGCCGTAGGTGGTCGCCTCGGCCTCGACGAGCTTGTGGCCCTCGCCCTCGGCTGCGAGGCCGAGCGCCTCGTAGGTGATCAGCTCGTTGGCGGAGAAGCAGTCGTGCAGCTCGATGACGTCGACGTCTGAGATGTCCGCCTCGGCCTGGTTGAGCGCGTCCGCTGGCCGCCGCCTTGGAGAGGTCGAAGCCGCAGACCTTGATCGAGGACTGCTCGTCGAAGGTGGAGCGGAAGTCGGTCGCCATCGCCTGGCCGGCGATCTCGACCGCTCCGTCCCACAGGTCGTGCTCGTCGACGTAGCGCTCGGAGGCGACGATCGCGCAGCCGGCGCCGTCGGAGGTCGGCGAGCACTGCAGCTTGGTCAGCGGCGAGAAGATCTCGCGCGAGTCCTTGATCTCGTCGAGCGTGTACTCCGTCTGGAACTGCGCGTAGGGGTTGTTGACGGAGTGCTTGTGGTTCTTGTAGCCGATCCACGCGTAGTGCTCGGGGGTCGAGCCGTAGCGCTCCATGTGCTCGCGGCCGGCGTTGCCGAACATCTGCGGCGCGGGCGGCGCGGCCTCCCAGTCCCCGCGGCCGGCCATCATCGCGCCGACGTGGAGGTCCATCGCGGGCGTGCGGTCGGTGTACTTCATGCCGAGCGAGCCCTTCTCCATCTTCTCGAAGCCGAGCGCGAGGGCGCAGTCGACGACGCCGGACATGACGGCCTGGCGCGCGAGGAACAGCGCGCTCGAGCCGGTGGAGCAGTTGTTGTGGACGTTGACCACGGGGATCCCGGTCATGCCCAGCTGGTAGAGGCAGCGCTGCCCGTAGGTGGAGTCGCCGTAGCAGTAGGCCGCGTAGGCCTGGCCGACGTCGTCGTAGGGCACGCCCGCGTCGGCGAGCGCCATCTCCCCCGCCTCCTTGGCCCAGTCCGGATAGTCGCCCTCTTTGCTGCCGGGCTTGTCGAACTTGGTCATGCCGACGCCGATCACGAAGGTCCTCATGCGCGGTGACGATACAAAACAAGCGCCCGGTTTGTAAGAATGGCTGCGTCGTGGCCGACTCAGCAGGAGCGACGGGACACGACGCGCGGGAAGTTGCTCGACGCGACGATCCAGTCGCTGCTGGACGCGGGCTACGCCGCCACGACCACGCGGCGGGTGGCCGAGATGGCCGGCGTGTCCGCGGGCGCGCAGACGCACCACTTCCCCCACCGGGTCGATCTCGTGGGCGCCGCGGTGGAGCGGCTGGCCGACCAGCGCATCGCCGCACTCAAGGATTTCGAAGCGAAGGACACCCGGCGCGGTGTTGGACGTCCTATGGGCCGATTTCTCGTCCGACCTGTTCGCCATCTTCGTGAAGCTATGGGTAGCCGCCGCGGACGATCCGGACCTCTACGCACGACTCGTGCCGATCGAGCGCGCGATGACGCGCCAGATCGCGGCGGCGATCCCGGTGCGAGCTGCGCGCGCAGGCGACGGTGGCTCTGGCGGCCATGCGCGGGCTGGCGCTCACGCAGCGCTACGAGCCGACCGGCCGCAAGCGCGCGGACGCCTGGCCGCAGGTGCGGCCGCTCTTGGAGCAGCTGCTGCTCTCCTCCTGACCGCGCCGGCCGCGTTCGCGGAGCTGAAGTTCGGCTCCCCGTGCGGCGGCAATCTCGACGTGCGCCAAGCTCAAGGTGCCGTTCGACCACACGGGGGCGGTGCCCGGCAAGCTCGAGCTGTCGATCGAGCGGGTGCGGACGCAGGGCAAGACGCACGCGGGCGCGGTCTTCGCGCTCGCCGGCGGGCCGGGCCAGGCCGGCTCGAGCGTGTCCGAGGGCTTCAGCTCCGACGTGTACGGGGCGATCGGGACGCGCGACCTGATCGTGCCCGACCAGCGCGGGACCGGTCGCTCCGGCGCGCTGGACTGCAAGGCGCTCGAGCTCGGCGACGACCGGCCGATCGACGTCCGCACGAAGGTCTGCGCGGACCAGCTCGGCGTCAAGCGCACGCTGTACACGACGCGCGACACGGTGGAGGACCTCGAGGCGATCCGGGCCGAGCTCGGCGTCGACAAGATCACGCTGTTCGGCGTCTCCTACGGGACGCGCGTCGCGCTGAACTACGCGCAGGCGTATCCGCAGCACGTGGAGCGGCTGGTGCTGGACTCCGTCGTCGAGCCGGGCGGCCAGAGCGCGTTCGAGGTCGACTCCTACATGGCGCTCAACCGCGTCCTCGCCGAGGTCTGCCGCGGCGAGTGCAAGTACGACCTGCCCGCGGATCTCGCGGCGCTGGCGGAGCAGCTGCCGATCAGCGGTCCGGTGATCGACCCGAACGGCAAGAAGCTCACCCGCGAGGTCACCGCCCGCGACCTCTACGAGCAGATCCGCGCCGGCGATCTGATCGGCGAGCTGCGCGTCGGCTACCCGGGCGCGATCCACGCCGCCCTCGCCGGTGACACGGCGCCGCTCGTGCGGCTCATCCATGGCGGCTCGCTGCTGCCGTTCAAGCCGTCGAAGGACTCCTTCGCCGAGACGCTGAGCTTCACGCTGCAGGCCGCGACGCTGTGCGAGGAGGCGCCGCTGCCCGACGACCCGCAGGCCGCCGCCGCGCAGATCCCCGAAGGCGCGTTCGCGCCGTTCGACCGCGAGACCGCGCTCGTCCAGGACAACAACAGCCTGATCTTCCAGTGCAGCCGCTGGCCCGAGCCGGCCACCCGTTACGAGCCGCTGCCTGCCGCCCTGCCCGACGTCCCCGTCCTCATCTACGAGGGCCTCGAGGACACGCGCACGCCGCTCGAGGTGGGCGAGCGCGTCGCGGCGCTGTTCCCGCAGTCGCAGCTCGTCGCCGTGCCGAAGACCGGGCACTCCGTGCTCGGCTCGAACAAGTGCGCGCGGGTCGCGCTCAAGCGCTTCTTCGCCGACCAACCGCTCGGGACGCCGTGCGCGAAGAACACGCGCTCGGTGAAGGTGCTGCCCGTGCCCCCGACCAAGGTGTCCAGCACGATGAAGGCGGTCCGCCTGACCTTCAAGGACCTGTCCGCGCGACGCAGTTCGGCACGCCACGCGGCGGCGGCCTGCGCGGCGGGTTCTACCGCTCGCAAGGGCGCCGGATTCGTGCTGAAGCGCTACTCCTTCGTGCCCGGCGTCGAGATCACCGGCAGGACCACCGGCGTGATGAAGGTGACCGGCTCGGCCGCGACGCCTATGAAGGTGCGTCTGCGTCGCGGGAAGCCAGTTCCCGCTTGAGGACCTTGCCCGTCGGGTTGCGCGGGAGCTCGTCCATGAAGGTCACGTCGCGCGGGACCTTGTAGCGGGCGAGGTGCTCGCGGACGTAGGCCTTGACCGCGTCCTCGTCGACCGTCGAGCCGGGGGTGCGCACGACGAACGCGGCAAGGCGCTGGCCGAACTGCTCGTCCTCGACGCCGATCACCGCGGCCTCGTCGACGCCGTCCTGTTCGGAGAGCAGCTCCTCGACCTCGCGGGGGAAGACGTTCTCGCCGCCGGAGACGA
This sequence comes from uncultured Solirubrobacteraceae bacterium, assembly GCA_963759945.1. Lineage (GTDB taxonomy): Bacteria > Actinomycetota > Thermoleophilia > Solirubrobacterales > Solirubrobacteraceae > DATLGB01. The sequence goes on from CAVXBH010000015.1 coordinate 20,898, forward strand.
TCATCTCGTCGTCGCGGCCGTCGACGTGCAGGAAGCCGTTGGAGTCGAAGTGGCCGACGTCGCCGGTGGACATCAGGCCGTCGATGACCTCCTTCGTGCCGCCGCCGGTGTAGCCCTCGAAGGCGAAGCCGTTGTTGACGAAGATGCGGCCGCTCTTGCCCGTCGGGAGCTGCCGGCCCTGCTCGTCGTAGATGCGGACGTCGTGGCCGGGCGGCGGGGAGCCGACGGAGCCGGGCTCGATCGCCAGCTCGGCGGGCGTCGCGATCGTCGCGACGGCCACCTCGGTGGACCCGTAGAGGTTGTAGACGACGGGGCCGAACTGCTTGGTGAGGTCGCGGCAGAGCTCGGCGCCGAGCTGCGAGCCGCCCATGAACAGGATGCGCAGGCGCGGGCAGTCCGGGACGCTGTCCAGCGCGAGGACGCGCCGCATCATCACCGGGCACGGCGACCGCCGCCTCCGAGCGAGCGAGGTCCTCCGCGAAGAGCTCCGGCTTGAAGCGCCGGCGCAGCAGCATGGTCGAGCCGATGGCGATCGAGAAGGCCATTGCGGCGAAGCCGAGTGAGTGAAACAGCGGGGCGCCGATCGCGTGCGTCTCGCGCGGGCGGAACGGCACCTTTCCGAACAGCGCGCCGAGCTGGATCAGCGAGCGCGGCTCCGCGCGGGAGGCGCCCTTCGGCGTCCCCGTCGTGCCGGAGGTGAGGATGACCACGCGCGAGTGCTCGGCGGGCTTCGGCGGCACGCTCGTGTCGCCCGTGGTCGCGATGCGCTCGAGCTCCTCCTCGAGCATCGCGCCCTCGACGGCGTACTCGTCGTCGCAGATGAGGACCTTGGTGCCCTCGCGCTCGGAGACCTCCTTGATCTGCCGCGCGGCGAAGTCCGTGTTGAGGAGGATCAGGCGGGCGCCGACCTTCGAAGCGCCGAACGCCGCGTCGAAGAAGCCGCGGTGGTTGCGGATCAGGATCGCGACGCCGTCGCCGGCGCCGACACCGCGGGAGTGCAGCTCGTTGGCGACGGCGTTCGTGCGCGCGTCGAGTTCCTTGTAGGTGAGCGACCCGCGCTCGTCGATGACGCCGACGCGGTCGCCGTGGCGCGCGGCCGCTGCGGAGACGAGGCCGCCGAAGACGCCGTAGCGCGCGACCGCCCGGACCGCGCCGGCGGTCCGGTGCGGGAGGTCGGGCGCGATCAGGCCGGCTCGTGCGAGGACGCCGAAGGAGCGCGCCTCGAGGGCCGCGCGCTTAGCGATGGCGCTCGGACTAGCCAACCTTGAACTTCACGATCGGGCCCTCCTGCAGGCAGTCCTTGATGTTCCCGTTCTCGCACGAGATGCGGTGGGCCTGCCAGAAGTAGGTGCCCGGCGAGTTGAGCCAGAACTCGGGGAAGTCGTAGAAGTCGGCCTTGAGCGAGAACGTGCCGTTGGACTTGCGCTTGGCCTTCTCGAGCGTGCCGTCCGTGCCGATCAGACCCTTCGAGTCCGTCTTCTTGGACTTCGAGACGTGCACGTAGATCACGCCCTCGCCGGAGACCTTGCCCTTGAAGGTCGGCCGGCTGCCGGTCGCCACCTTCGCGCCCTTCTTCGGGGTCAGGGGCTGGATGCCGTTCTTGGAGGCGGCAACCGCGGTCGCGGTGATGGCGAACACGGCAAAGAGGACGAGGAGGAGCTTGCGCATGGCGCGAGACCATAATCGACGCGATGGCCCGGGTCTTCGTCACTCGCCGTCTCGAGGGGGACGCGCTCGCCGCGCTCGACGACGTGGAGGTGTGGGACGGGCCGTTGCCACCGGCGCCGGAGGAGCTGCGCGAGCGCGCCGCGGGCGCCGAGGGGCTGCTCTCGCTGCTGACGGACAGGGTCGACGTGGCGCTGCTGGATGCCTGCCCGCAACTGCGGGTCGTCGCCAACTACGCGGTCGGGACGGACAACATCGACCTGGCGGCGTGCGCGGAGCGCGGCATCGCCGTCGGGCGGACGCCGGACGTGTTGACGGACGCGACGGCCGACCTGACGCTCGCGCTGCTGCTGGCGGTGGCGCGGCGGCTGCCCGAGGCGGCGGCGGCCGTACACGCCGGCGAGTGGAGGACGTGGGAGCCGCGCGGCTGGCTCGGGGCGGGCCTCGCGGGCCGGCGGCTGCTGGTCGTCGGGGCGGGACGCATCGGCCGCGCGGTCGGCGCGCGGGCGGCCGCCTTCGGGATGGAGGTCGCCTACGTCGGTCGCGACGACGACCTGCACGCGGCACTGGCCGAGGCCGACGTCGTCTCCCTGCACGCGCCGCTCACCGATGCGACGCGCGGCCTGATGGACGCGGACGCGCTGGCTGCGCTGCCGGAGGGCGCGCTGCTCATCAACACGGCGCGCGGTGGCCTCGTCGACCAGACCGCGCTGGCGGAAGCGCTGGCCTCGGGCCACCTCGCCGGCGCCGGGCTCGACGTCACCGACCCCGAGCCGCTGCCGCCCGACGACCCGCTGCTGCGGGCGCCGAACCTGCTCGTCCTCCCCCACGTCGGCTCGGCGACGGTGGAGGCGCGCACGGCGATGACGCGCATTTGCGTCGAAAACCTGCAGGCCGGCCTCGCGGGCCGGCCGCTGCCGCACCCCGCCTAGTTGTTCAGCGGGGCGTACGCCTGGGCGCGCACGTAGAGCTTGTAGAGGCGCAGGCTGCCGGAGTAGCTCGGCTCGCAGGCGTGGTCGAGGATCGCCAGCGCGTCATCGTCCTTCAGCGCCGACGTCGCGTTCGGGTCGTCCTGCGGCGTCAGCTGATCGCGCAGCTGGAGCACCGTCGCCTGCTTCTCCGCCGTGCCGCCCTTGTTCCAGTCGTCGCAGTCGGCGTACTGGACGATCGTCCCCTGGTTGGGCTTGCCGACCGGCGCGGCCGTAGTCTCGGCGTCGACCTTCGCCGGCGCTGGCTGCTCGTCGTCGCCTCCACCGCCGCAGCCCGCGAGGGCCACGGCGGCGAGCAGCGCGAGCGTCTTAGCGCGAGGCACTGGTCAGTTCGTCCACCCGCTTGTTCAGCCGCTCCGCCTCCGCGGATGCCGGCGAACTTCGCGGCGGCGCGGTACTGGGCCGCGAGACGGCGGCTCGCCTCAGCCGAGCCGGGCTTCGCCGGGTCGGCCCACCAGTCGCAGTCCATCGGGCCGGTGTCCGTGTCGGGGCCGTTCGAGCAGTCGAGCAGGTAGGAGAGCTTGGCCGCGTCACCCATGCCGACGCTCGAGCTCTCGTCCGTGCCTCCCGCGCAGTCCGGGAACGGGTTCGGCGGGATGGCCGGCAGCCGGCCTGCGCCGCCCGGACCGGTGACCGTGGTCGCCGTGCCGTCGAAGCCGGTGTTGTCGTACCAGCAGTTGCCCGGTGTTCGTCGCGAACTCGTCCCACCAGAAATCCGTGCCGTTGGGCATCGTCTTCTGACTGCTGGGCGAGTGCGGGGCGCCGAACTGGCTGACTTCCTTCGGGAAACGGAAGCCGGGCGGCACCTCGCCCATCTTGTTGTTGAAGTAGTGGTTGCCGCAGGACGTGGAGACCCCGTTCTCCGGAGCGCCCGGGCACGCGACGCCGGGCAGGATGTCGCCCTCCGCGCCGCCGCCGTGCGTCAGCGTGTCCGGCACCGCGAGCAGCATGGTGCCGAAGCGCCAGTTGTCGAAGAAGTAGTTGTCGTGCACGCGGGCGTCGTTCATGCCGGCGTACAGGATCCCGGTGCCGACCGGCACCGGCACGAGCGGCTTCACGCGCGTCTCGTCCGTGTACAGGTTGAGGTTGTTCGAGTAGATGAAGTTGTGGTCGATCTCCGACGAGTCGGCCGGGAAGCCGGGGTGGCCGGCGGCCGACAGGGTGTCCGACGCGATGCCGGTCGTGTTGCCGTAGATGTGGTTGTTGGTGATGCGGACCGCGTTGCCCATCGAGCCCGAGTAGCCCAGCGCGGAGCCGCGCAGGTCGCACTTGGTGACGACGGTGTTGATGCGCGGGGCATCGGGATAGAAGGACTTGTCGGCCTGCGCGCCCGTCTCCGGCGAGGCGCCCGGGTAGACGACCGCGTCGCCCGAGCCGAAGCCGTCGCAGTTCTGGATGCGGTTGTGGTCGGTCGTGAAGCTCAGGTGGCCGTAGTCGGCGTTCCAGAAGAACTTGGTCTTGTCGAGCAGGACGCCGTCCGTCTCCTCCACGTAGAAGCCGAACTCGATCGCGCCGCGCATCGAGAAGTTGCGCCCGACGAAGCCGTCGGCGCGGTCGGCGCGGAAGGCGACGTGCTTGCCGAACTTGCCCGGCTTGGCGTAGGGGCTCTTGCTCTCGTAGTCGGAGCCGGTGTCGACGATGACGTCCTCAGGGCGCGGGACCGGTGCCCTCGACCTGCAGGTTGCAGCGCACACACTTGCCGAGCTCCTGCTCGGGGATGCCGAGGCGGCTCGAGCGCGGCGTCTGGAGCGGCTCGCCCTTGATCGCGCGGCCCTGGACGTACACGAGGTTCTGGTCGTGCGGGCACGTCACCTGGTACTCGTAGCTCGGCGTCGGCGACCCGGACGCGTCCTCCTGCAGGAGGCTCGGGTTGCACTTCGGGTCGTTCGTCTTGGCCTGGCGCGACTCGGGCTCGGTGTAGACGCCCGGCATGATCGCGACGCGGTCGTTGTTGCCCGAGGCGTCGATGGCCGGCTGGATGGCGCCGTAGCGGCACTTCTTGAAGAGCTTCTTGTTGGCCTTCGTCATCGACTTGGCCTTCTTGGCCGAGTACTTGATGAGCGGCTGGCTCGGGCGCAGGTGGTAGCCCTTCTTCTTGGCGCTCTTGATCGACTTGATCGCCAGCTTCAGCGAGTCCTCCTGGCAGACGACGCGCACTTCGCCGGGGCCCTTGCCCGTGAGCAGCGAACCGAAGGAGCGCGCGGTCGGGACCTTGCCGCCCGCGGCCGGAGTGACCGACGTGTCCGGCGCTGGGTCCGGCCAGTACGACGGGCGCTCGAGATGCGCCATCGCCGTCGCCGGGAACACGACACACACCAACAGCGTCAACACGAGCCTCTTCATCGGGCAAATGTAGACCAACGGGGCGGGTAGGGTCGCGCTTGCATGACCAGGGTCGCCGTGGTGGACATGGGTACGAACTCGACGCGACTGCTGATCGCAGACGTCGACGGCGGCACCGTCACCGCCCGCGAGCGCCGCTCGACCGTCACCCGCCTCGGCGAGGGACTCGAGGCGACGGGCGCCCTCGGCGCCGAGCCGATGGAGCGCGTGGCCCGCGCCCTGGCCGAATACGTGGCGCTGATGGACGCAGCTCGAGGCGACCGTCCGCACCGGCGTGATGACCTCCGCCGCGCGCGACGCCTCCAACGGGCCCGCTTTCCACGCGCGCGTGCGCGAGGAGTTCGGCATCGACGCCGAGGTCATCGCCGGCGACGAGGAGGCCCGCCTCACGTACGCGGGCGCCACCCTCTCGCGCGACGAGGCCGACGAGCAGGTCCTCGTCGTCGACATCGGCGGCGGCTCCACCGAGCTCGTCACCCCCGGCTTCCACGTCTCCACCCAGGTCGGCGTCGTCCGCCACACCGAGCGCCACGGCGAGGACCTCGATGCCCTGCGCGCCGACGCCCGCGAGACGCTGCGCGCCGCTTTGCCTGCCGATCCGCCGTCGCGCGTCGTCGCGGTCGCCGGCACCGCCACCATGGCCGCGTCCATGGAGCTCGAGCTCGAGCCCTACGACGCCGACGCCGTCGAGGGCCACGTTCTGGCGATCGACGAGCTGCGCGCCCGCCTGGACTCGCTCGCCGCCATGTCACCCGACGCCCGCCGCGACGTCCCCGGCCTCCACCCCGACCGCGCACCGACGATCGTCGCCGGCATCGCGATCCTGATCGAGGTCCTCGAGGCGGTCGGCGCGGATGCCGTCGAGGTCTCGGACCGGGACCTGCTGTACGGGCGCGCGCTGGAGGCCGGCCGCAGCTAGTTGGGCTGGTAAGGGCGGGGGAGGTTCCGCTCCTTGCCACGAGCTACCTCGGGCTCGCCCTAGCCGCGGGCGCAGCTAGCGGGGTCATGACCCACCCAAGTGCGCCCGCCGGAACGACGTCGGCCGAAGGAGCGGGGCGGCCGGGGGTTGTTTGATGGCGAGGGATGCCGATCGGGGGCGTCACCAGTGGATGCCTGGCGTCGTCGATGACCGCAGCAATAGCGGAGCTCTTGCGAGGATCGGCGGCGGCGTCAGGCGCCGCTGGCGGAGTCCAGCGAGCGGTCAGCGCCGACGAAGGCGGCGCTCAGGCCGCCGTTAAAGCGAACCGCCCTCCGGCGGGTGGAGGGCGGTTCAAATTGGCTCCTTCAGGACGGGCAGGGGTACGTGCCTAATGGAGCCGGTTTAGGTGGCCCGGACGGCGGGAGGCGCCGTTGAACGGCAAATCGCCCGGACCTATGTGGTGCCCAGCCAGAGATCGCGCTTGCGCACGTACCCGGGCCAGACAGCGACAGTATCGGGGTTCAGGGCCTTCGCTCTCAATCGAACAAACGTCCAGTCAATAGCGAACAGGCCTCTGTTCACGCCAGATTCGAGCGCCGCGGATACGCCACTTCCGGGTCCGTAAGGACGTTGACGAGCGCCGGCGCGCCGCTGGAGAAGGCGCGATCGAGGGCCCCGCGCAGCTCGCCGGGCTCGCGGACGAGCTCGCCGTAGCCGCCGAGGGTCTCGACGATCGAGTCGTAGCGGACCTCCGGGCGCAGCTCGGCGATGACGGAGTAGCCGTAGAGCTGCTCCATCGGGTGCTTCTCCAGCGCCCAGATCCCGTTGTTGCCCATCACGCCGACGACGCCGACGCCGTGGCGGACCAGCGTGTCGTACTCCATGCCCGCAAAGCCGAAGGCCCCGTCGCCGAGGATCAGGACGACCTGGCGGTTCGGGTGGGCGAGCTTGGCGGCCAGCGCGTAGCCGGGGCCGGAGCCGAGGCAACCGAACGGGCCCGGGTCAAGCCAGCAGCCGGGCTCGTAGGAGGGGACGACGCGGCCGGCGTAGGAGCCGAAGTCGCCGGCGTCGACGATCACGATCGCGTCGCGGTCCATCACCTCCCGCAGGCCGGCGAACAGGCGCATCGGGTGCAGCGGCGTGCGCTCGTCGGAGAGCTCGGCCTGCTCCTCGGCGAGCTTGCTCGTCCTCCACCGCGCGCAGCTCGGAGACCCAGCCGGAGGTGTCCACGTCGGAGTCGGCGGCGCCGTCGCGCAGGGCGGTGAGAGTGGCGCGCAGATCGCCGTAGAGCTCGGCCACCACTTCCCTCGGGTGCGCGCGAGTGGGCTCGGCGACGTCGAGCGACGATGATCTCCGTCTCCTCGCCGAAGGAGGCGCCGAAGCCGAGGCGGAAGTCCATCGGCACGCCGATCACGAGCGCGACGTCCGCGCCCTTCAGCCCGGTGGAGCGGGCGCGGGAGAAGGCGAGGTCGTGGTCGGCCGGAACGCAGCCGCGGCCGAGGCCGTTGAGGAAGACGGGGATGCCGCAGGCCTCGGCGAGGGCGACGAGCTCGGCCTCGGCGCGGCCCCAGTAGAGGTTCGTGCCGGCCATGATCACGGGCCGCTCTGCCTCGCGCAGGCGGGCGACGGCGCGGTCGAGCTCGGCCGCGTCGGCCTCTTCGAGCTTCGGCGCTCGTGGCGCCTCGGGCTCCCACTCGCCCTCGTGGTTGGCGAAGACGTGGTCGAGCGGCAGGTCGACGAAGGTCGGCCCGGTGTGCGGCGTGGCGGCCGACAGCAGCGCCTCGTCGATCATCCCCGGCACCTCGACCGTCGACCCGGGCGTGCCCGCGTACTTGACGAGCGGCCGGACGAACGGCACGTGGTCGATCTCCTGGAGCGACCCCTGGCCCCAGCGGAAGTCGGGGGCGCGGCCACCGATCACGAGCATCGGCGAGCGGTTCTGCTGCGCGGAGGCCATCGCGCTCATCCCGTTCGTGACGCCGGGCCCGGCCGTCAGCGCGGCGACGCCCGGCTCGCGCGTCACCTTCGCCCACCCCTCGGCGGCGAACGCCGCTGTCTGCTCGTGGCGCACGTCGATGAGGTCGACCCCCTCGTGCTTGCAGCCGTCGTAGACCGAGAACAGGTGCCCGCCGCTGAGGGTGAACAGCTTGCGCACGCCATGCGCCTTCAGTCGCTGGGCGACCATCCGGCCACCGTTGAGGGCACCGCTCTCCAGGATCATCCGCCAAACTAAAGGGATGGAGTCTCGGCAGCGGACACGTGTCCGGTGCCGAGACTCCATCCCTTTAAGGTTGTGGGGCGTAGAGGGTGATCGGTTCGGACTTGCCCTTGAGGGTCATGCCGGGACGTTCGGTCCACTGGACGTCGTCGGCGTTGGTGAGGGCGGCGCGGAGGGCGGCGGTGACGAGGATCTGGTCGCCGGAGATGCGGGTGGCCTCCTCGACGCGGGAGGCGACGTTGACGGGGTCGCCGATGACGGTGAACTCGTAGCGGCCGCCGCCGCCGATGGAGCCGGCGATGACCGGTCCGGAGTTGGCGCCGATGCCGATCTGCAGGTCGCCGCCGACGTCGGCGGCGATGGAGAGGGCGGCGCGCAGTGCGCGATCGGCATGGTCGGGTTGACGGTCGGGAGCGCCGAAGACGGCGAGCAGCCCGTCGCCGATGAACTTGTTGGCGTGCCCGCCGTGGGCGACGATGCACGGCACGACCGCCTCGAAGAGCGCGTTGAGCCGGCTGACCACGTCGCGCGCGCCGGCGGTCGCGGCGAGCTCGGTGAAGCCGCGCACGTCGAGGAACAGGACGCTGACGTCGACCTCCTCGCCCTCGAGCGCGACGCCCTCGGCCATCACCCGCTCGGCGACGTCGGGGTCGACGTAGATGCCGAACGCCTCGCGCAGCCGCTCGCGCTCCTCCAGACCGGCGACCGCCTCGTTGAACGACTGGGCGAGCTGGCCCGTCTCGTCGGTGGAGGCGACCGGCACGCGCACGGAGAAGTCGCCCTGCGCGATGCGTCCGGCCATGCGTTCGAGCTGGAGGATCGGGTCGACGATCGAGCGCGCCAGCAGCAGGCTCAGCCCGCAGCGACACGGTGAAGGCGACGACCACCGCGACCGCCACGTCGACGCCGAGGTCGCGCAAGCGTCGCCGTCTCCGTCGTGGACAGGCCGGCGACCGTGACCCCGGCGATGATGTTCAGCAGCGGCAGCGCGAGCAGCAGCCGGGCGCGCAGCGAGATGCCCGCCTCCCCGAGCGCGAAGTCGTCGGGCAGGTCGCGCGAGACGTCCTCGATCACCGGCCGCAGCGCCAGCTCGTGCGCGAGGAAGCGCAGGAACATGCCGTAGACGACAGCGACGAGGCCGCCGCCGGCGATGAACACGAACGATTCGAGCGGCAGCCCGAGCTGCCACGTCGTGAACGCCGAGAACGGGAGGACGCTGATGAAGACCGGGACGAAGCGCCACCGGCGCGTGAAGCGCGACGGCAGCGACGCCAGCGCCCGCCACGCCTCCACCGCGGCCGCCTCCGAGCGATCCCCGCGCAGCCAGCCGTCCACCGGTTCGAGCATCTTCGTCACCACCCGGTAGGCGAGGACGTTCTCGATCAGCAACAGGACCTGGCCGGCCGCCAGGATCGCCCAGAAGTCGTCGCCGAGCGGTTGGTAGACGGTGAGCAGCCCGACGCCGGCGGCGACGACCAGATGCGCGACCTGGAGCTGCGACCAGAGGATCAGGCGCGGGTAGCGGCGGCCGAGCCGGTGGTACAGAGCACGGAACGCGCGGAGCAGCACGCCGTGGATTCTTCCGGGTTCAGCCGATCGCTGACCGGCGCGGGCCCGCGAGGAGGAACGCGGAGATGCGCCGCTCGCCCCACAGCAGGGTGCGGCCGACGCGCAGAACGGGGAGACGGTCGGCGCCGGCGGCGAGCAGACGCCGCCCGCGCGCCTCGATCTCCGCGTCGCGCCGTTCCTCGCGCGCCGCCGTCAGGACGGAGTCCAGATCGAGCTGTGCGGCAGCGGCCGCCTCGGCGAGGATCTCGGGATCCTCGAGGTCGAAGCCACCGCAGAACGCGAGCCGCCCGGCCGCGAGGATGAACTCGCCGCCGCGGCCCTGCTCGATCGCCAGCGACGCCGCCCGCATCGCCGCGGGCACCTCGGCCGGAAAGCGGTCGGGCCACTGCAGCGGCAGCCGCAGGGACTCGGCGCGCTCGGTCGCCGTGGCGCGCACGCGGCCGACGACGCCGGGGTCCGCACCCGGGTCGCGCCGGTCGACGTCGGCGTTGGTGGCGAGGCCCCAAGTCAGTACGGGAAACGCGCGATGCACCCGCTCGACGACCAGGTAACTGAAGGGACAGGCGAGGTCCACGACGGCGTGCGCCCGCAACGCCTCCGCCGGATGGCGGCGCCGCCGTGCGGTGTCGAGATTGATCAGCGTGCCCACGTTGTAAGAAACGCACCAGCATCCGTTAACTGGCGGTCGATTCCGCATCGCTACGGTCGCGACCCCAATGACACGCCGGACGATGGATGGAACGGCAATTCGCGGGTATATGGTCTGATGAAGAGTCCAGTCCGCCTCGGCCCTTCCTGACTCGGAGGAGAGAACTCAAAGTGCCCGGAACCCCGCCACCCAAGCGCCACCCCTACGACCAGTGGTCACCCGACTCGCGTGCCCTGGATCTCGTCGGCGACAAGTGGACGCTGCTGATCATCCGTGACCTCCTCTCAGGCCCGCGCCGCTTCGTCGAGCTGCAGCGCACGCTGCCCGGCATCTCGACCGAGCAGTTGCGCTCCCGCCTGAACCGCATGGTCGCCGACGGCCTGCTCACCCGCCAGCGCTACCGCGAGGTGCCGCCGCGCGTCGACTACGAGCTGACCGAGCGCTCGCGCGAGCTCGCGCCCGTCGTCGGCGCTCTCGCCCGCTGGGGCTACGACTGGACCTGGAGCGCGCCCCGCGAGGGCGAGGAGATCAACGTCGGCGCGATCTTCCGGACCGCTCCCGGCCTGCTCGCTCCGCCGCGCTCGGCGAAGGGCGCCGTCGCGTGCGTCGTCGAGGGTGAGCGCACGTACACGCTGACCGTCGGCGACGGCGAGATCGCCATCACGGAGATGGCGACCGAAGAGGACGCGACCGTCAGCGGCAACGTCGCCGCCTGGGTGGCGGCACTCGGCCCCGAGGGCGACCGCAGCGGTCTGTCGGTCTCCGGCGAAGGCGCACTCGCCGACACGGTGCTCGACGGCTTCACGGCCGCCGCCGCCAGCGCTCGCGCAGCGTCGCGTAGGCGCTACCGGCCCGAGTAGTCCGCAGCCTCTACGTGCGGGAAGCGCGGCTGCAGCAAGCCCTGGAAGGTGATCCGGTCGGCGACGTAGCAGCCGATCTGGTCGCCGCGGCCGCGAGCTTCGTCGTTGTTCTGCGGGATCTCCCCGCCGACGTTGTCGCAGTCGTAGCTCGGCGGCGTGCCGAAGTCGGCCGCCCTCGGCGGTCGCCGCCAGTCCGAGCGGCGGCAGGTAGGCGTTGCCGCGGTTGGTCGCCAGCCGCTCCTTCCAGACCACCGCGGACTCGGCGCCCTGGGGGCCGATCTGACGCAGGTAGTGGCCGACGCCGCCCGAGGCGCTGGAGGTCGTGTCAGCGATCGCGGACGCGCCGTTGGAGATGAAGTCGGCGACCTCGAACTGGTACAGCTCGAGGTATTCGAGGATCGGGTTGAGCTGGTTGAGGAACGGGCCGAGGGAGCGCAGCGTCGGCTTGGTCGCGCGCAGGATCGACTGCAACGCCGGCTGCCCCGTCCGCGACGCCTCGATCAGCTGCGGCAGGTCCCCGAACGTGCGCCGCAGGTCGGGGGCGAAGAGCGCGCACGTCGCGCAGCGTCGGCGCCAGATCTCGCGCGACGGGACGCAGGTCGCGGATCAGGGGCGCCGTGTCCAGCGAGAACTCCTTCAAGCGCGCGAAGGTGAGCTTGGACTCGTCGAGGAACGTCGGGAAGATGGAGATCGTCTCCGCGAGCGCCTCCGACTGCGCCGATGTCGCGTCGAACAGCGTGCCGGCCGAAGTGATCAGGTTGCGCAGCCGCTGCTGGTCTGACCCGATCGCCGAGAAGACCTCCCCCGTGTTCTTGATCAGCAGCTGCGGTGGCGCGGCGCTGGGAGTCGAGCACCTCGACCACGTCGGAGGCGTCGGCGGCGAAGCCGGGCAGCGTGCCGATCGCGTCGTTGAGCTCGGACCCGTGCTCCTCGATGCCCTTCGCGAGGTCCTGCTGCCAGCCGCGGAACGCGGTCCGCGTCCCCTCGTCGAAGGCGCTCAGGATCTCGTCGAGCTGGACGGCTTCACCGACGTGCCCGTCCGCGAGGCGGCCGTTCTCGGGCACCCACGGCTCGCCCGACCCGGGTGTCAGCTCGACGTAGGTCTCGCCCAGCAGGGTCTTCTCGCGCAGGATCGCCCGCGCCTCGCGCCGACAGTGGCGCGAAGCGCCGGTCGAGCTCGAGCGTCGCGATCGTCCGGTTCGCCTTGCGGTCGAGGTCCTTGGCGACCACGTTGCCGACCGGCACACCGGCGACCCGCACCTCGGCCTCGAGGCCGAGCGTCGCCGCCTCGGGGAAGGCGACCTGCACGCGGTAGCCCTTCGGCTTGAGCGGCACCGGCCCGCCGAACGACAGCCACAGGAACAGCAGCAGGCCGAAGCACGACAGCGCGAAGATGATCATCGCGGCGAGGCGGCCGGGGCTGGGGACGGTCTTGGCCACTAGGCGACCGCTCCGCAGGCCTCGACGAGCGCCGGGGTCAGGCCGTTGAGGAACTCGAGCTCGGGGCGTTCCTCGACGATCGACTTCAGCACGTTGCACGGCGCGCCGATGGTCGTCGGGCGGAAGACACCGTGCGCGTCGGAGTTCGAGAAGAGCTGGATCGCCATGTGGTTGATCCAGGCGACCCAGAACAGGTAGCCCTCCTGGCGCGACGTGCCGACGGACGGGTCCTCGGCGCCGCCGGGGTTGAACGCCAGCAGGTTGAACAGGTGGTTGAGCGAGACGAAGCTGCCCTTGAGGTTCGGCGTCGCGACCGACAGGCGCTGGGCCGCCGGACGGAGGTCGCGGATCAGCGGCCGCGCGTCGCGGACGAACGGGCGGATGTCGTCGCGCAGCACCGGCGCGATCTCCTCGGCGAACGGGATCAGCGCCTGGTTGGCACCGTCGAGCGCGCGGGCGGCCGGCCGCAGCTTCTCGGCCGTCGGGGCGAGCATCTCGGCGAACGTCTGGACCCGGCCGAGCGTGTCCGTCGTCTGCGACAACGCGCCGGGCAGCTCGTCGATCGCCGCCGAGATGTTCTGCTGCTCGGAGGCGAACGCGCGCAGCACGGTGGCCGAGGAGTCGACGAGGCCGGCGAGCTGGTCGGGCTGGTCGGCGAGCGTCTCGTTGAGCAGGCGCAGCGAGCCGATCAGGTGGCGCAGGTTGCTCGCGGCGCTCGGCGACCGCGCCGTTGAACGCCGCGAGGTCACGGTGCGTCGGCTCGAAGCGTGCGAGCACGTCGCGGAGGTCGCCGCCGCGGCCCTCGAGCCCGCGTCCCGCGCCGTTGAGCAGCAGCTGCAGGTAGCTGCGCGTGTCGCCGTCGAGCATCGCGAGGATCTCGTCCGGGATTGACGTCCGGCAGCGTCGAGCGGATCGGGATCGTCCAGCCGCCGTCGGCGAGCGGCTCGGCGTCCGTCCCGGGGTCGAGGTCGATGAACATGTCCTTGAGGCCGGTCTTGGGGCGCAGCAACGCCGTCGCGTTCGTGTGCACGACGTCGGAGAACTCCGGGTCGAGCTGCATCTCGACGATGGCGCGCCCGTCGCGCAGCTCGACGTTGCCGATGTCGCCGATGCGCACGCCCGACACCTGGATCGTCTGCCCCTGGCCGGCGGTGACCGCCTGTCCCGTCGAGAACTCCGCGTAGAGCGTGAACGGCTTCTGCTCGATGAACGGGAAGCGCAGCCGCTGGTGGTCGAGGATGTACGCCGAGACACGACCGTGGCGATGACGAGCAGCCCGATGATCGCGAGCAGGTTCGCCGCGTTGGAGCGCAGCGTGCGGATCATGGCGTCGCCCCCTGCACGGCGGCCAGCGAGTTGACGACCGCCGCCGAGACGTCCTCGGTGGCGACGCCGAACTGCTCGTCGAGCCCCTCGACGCGCAGCTGGCGCTTGAGCCACTGGACCGCCTTGTTACGCGCGAACTCGTAGCGGGCGCGGTAGACGGGATCGTTCACGTCGACCTGGCGTTGCGGCGGCGGCGGGCCCGCCTCGGAGTCGAGGTTCGGCGCCTCCTGGGTCTCGCACGGGACCGTGTGGTCAAGCGGCGGGCGCTCGTCGGGCCGCGGCGGGTTGGCGCCGTTGATCGGCAGCGCGGTGGTGGCGAACACCCCCGGCTTGAGCGTCACGAGGTTCGTGCCACCGGCGACCAGCATGCGGAACCACTGGCCGTTGGCGTCGCCCGAGCGGCTCTCGCCGGCAAGACCCGGAAGCGGCCGCGTCGCCTCCTGGAAGACGGGCAGCTCGGCCGGGAAGGCCTGGTCGCCGACCGTGTCCTGCGACCACGGCAGGATGACCTCGTTCTGACAGGAGGACGCGCGCGAGACCTGCTCGAAGAGCGGCACGCTGCGCTCCGACAGGCGGGTCAGGTGCGGGATCGTCGGGCGCAGGTCGCCGAGCAGCCCGCGCAGCTCGGGCTCGGAGACCAGTCCGCGCAGCTGTTCGACCAGCGGCAGCCCGGCTCGGATCGCCGGCAGTGAGGAGCGCACGCCCGGGCGCAGCTCGACGGCCAGGGAGCGCAGCGGCGGGAATGCCTCGTTGAGCGCGGCGAGCGCCGGCTGGGCCGCGCGCAGCGTGCGCGGCAACTCGGCCACGGCGGCGCGCAGGTTGTCGTCCGAACGCGCGAAGGCGCCCGCGGTGACGTCGAAGTCACTGATCAGCGCCTGCAGCTGGGCCGGGCTGCGATCGAGCGACTCGACCACCTTGGAGGCGCTCGCGATGTAGCGCGACAGGTCGTGCTCGGCCTCGCCCAGCGACGCGTCGGCCACGATCGCCGAGTCGCGGTAGGCGGGCTTCCAGTACTGGAGGCTGTCGCGGTATCCCTGCGCGCCGCGGCCTTCCAGCGCGCTCGAGTACTCCCGCAGCACGGTCTGCAGGTCGGCGCGGGTGTCGGACTGCAACGCCGTCAGAACCTGGTCGAGCTGCACCGGCGTCGAGGTCTGGGCGATGCCGATCGCGTCGCCGTCGTCGAGCACCGGAGACGACGGGGTGCCGGGCTGGAGGTCGATGAAGAAGTTGCCCTCGAGGAAGATGCGCGGGCGGATCGCGGCCTGTGCGTCGGCGTGGATCGGCTGGCCGTCCTCCGTGATCTCGACGGTCACGACCGCGCCCTCGTCGCCGTCTGATCGGTCAACGCCAGTGACCTTGCCCACGTTGACGCCGGCGATCCGCACGGGCGAGTTGGTGCGGATGTTGTTGGACGTCTCGAACGCGACCTTCAGGTTGAACGGGTTGTCGAACGGGTTGTCCTTGGTGAAGCCGAAGTAGGTCGCCACCAGCACGACGACGAGGCCGATCACCCCGGCCGCGGTGTACGAGAGTCCCCGTGTCGCGCCTCATCCGCCCTCGACCTCCGAGACGTAGAGGTCCGCGCCCGGGCCCGTCTCCGGGCGACGCGTGAAGGTCTGCCCGTCGGGGACCCGCGCACGGCCGGTGTAGGTCGGGCCCTGCGCGCCCGGGCTGTTGGCGTCCATGTGGACGCGGTACTCCTCGGGCAGGTTGACGGCATTGCGCTCGAGGAAGCCGCGCTGGCCGACCTCGCAGTCAGCGGCGCCGGAGTCCGTCACCGCGGCGCCGTACGGCGGACCGTGCAGGAAGGCGGCGTTGCCCTCGGTCAACTCACGACCGTTGGCGGGCCCGTTGGCGCCCATGGAGCCGACGCCGTCGTCCTGGCGGCCGGCCGAGTTGAGCAGCGCCCGCTGCGCGGAGCCGGTGGTGTCGATCTCGGAGAAGTGCTCGGCGACCGGCACCCAGAAGTAGTTCCAGTAGTTGCAGACCGTCTGGTACGGGCCGAGGAAGCGGACGGTCGGGTTGAGCGTGTCGACCGTCGCGGTGAGACCGCGCAGCGCGTACAACGTGGTCGGCGCGGAGCTGAGGTCGTCGACGACGGCGAGCGTCTCGCCGAGCTCCTCGTTGGTCTCCACGAAGTCGCGCTGCACGTCGATGCCACTGTCGAGCGCCGTGTTGAGGTCGGGCAGCGCGCGACGCAGCTCATCCGTCGCGATCTCGAAGTCCTCGCTGAAGTCGGCGAGGTCGGACAGGAACGGTCGCTGGGCGCGCAGCGAGTCCGTCGCGACGTCGAGCGTCGGCGGGCTCTTCGCGATGAAGGCCTGCAGTCGTTCGGGGTCCCGGTCGATGGCCGCGAAGGTGTCCGCCATCGTGGTGAAGAGGCGGGCCTGGACGTCGGAGACGGGAGCGACCGCCGATGCCGTGTCCGCCAGCGCGTCGACGAAGCCGCGCAGGTCGGTCTCCGTGGCGGCCAACGTCCGTGCGACCGGCTCGAGGTGCTCGAACAGCGTCGGCAGCTCCTCGATCGTGCGGCCGAGGTCGTCGCCGCGGAAGGCGAGCGCGTTGCCGAAGCCGAGCAGGTTGGCCTGGCTGGCGCGCCGGGTCGGCTCGTCGAAGATGTTGAAGAGGTCGTCGAGCTCCACGGGCACCTTGGTCTGGTCGGCCGGCAGCGTGTCGCCGGCCGCGAACGTGTTGGCGGCCGCGCCGAGCTGGAGGTCGACGTACTTGAGCCCGAGGGCGGAGCGGTTGCGGACGACCGCACGCGTGTCGACCGGGACGTCACCGACGCTGCGGTCGAGCTTGAGCGTCAGGTCCGCTCCCGTCTCGCCGTCGCCGAGACCGACGGGCTCGACCGCGGTCACGATGCCGACGCGGAAGCCGCCCGTGCGCACCTCGTTGCCCTTGGAGACGTTCGCACCGTCGCGCAGCTGGACGTGCAGTTCGGTGGTGGGCACGAACGGCAGGCCGTTGTTTGCGTTGTAGGCGAGGAAGACCGCGACGAGGGTCACGAGCAGCGTGACCGCCCCGACGAGGACGGGATTGGCGAGGACGGATTGGCTGGTGCGGCGCATCGTCTCTAGGGGGCCAGCAGGAAGTCGAGGAGGTCTTCGGGATCGGTGGGCGGCAGCTGGACGTCGGGCAGCGCGTCGAGCGTCTGGTCGAGCAGCGGGATCAGCGACTCGGGCGTCGCGCTGGCCCCGGGATCGGCAGTGGGGACGGCGCCGATCGGGACGGCGGTCGGCGTCGGGGTGGCGTCGCCATCGTCGGGTCGCTCGCCGCTGTCGCGACGGCGGTCGCGCTTGGGCGCGTCGGTCGTGCGCGTCGCGGTGGTCGTCTTGGTCGGGTCGGGCTGGAGGACACCGAGCTGGTTGTCGCCCAGGTAGGAGGCGCAGCGGTCGATGAAGCCGGGACTGGAAGCCTCCTCGGCGGCCAGTGACTCGGCGTTCTGGTAGGCCGAGCACTCGCTCTCGAACAAGTTCGCCTTGAGGATGTAGCCGTGGGCGTCGTAGATGTTGATCGCCATGGACTGGTCGTACGTGTATTGCAGGAGTCCCTCGAAGCCCGTGTAGCCCTGGCCGCCCGGTGAGCGCGGGTCCGCCTCGATGGAGCGGTCGCGGTCGTCGAGATCGTGCAGGACGATGTCCAGGTTCTGGGCGAGTTCCGGCGTGTCGGTGGAGAAGCGGCTGAGCTCGTCGATGACCGGGGCCGCGCTGCGCACCGCGTCGACGCCGATCTCGGACGTCTTGCCGAGCGAGCGCAGGTTCACCTGGGTGGCGCGCGAGAACGGATCGAGCAGCGTGAACAGCGTCTCGAGGCGGTCGGCGGAGACGTTGAGGTCGCGCAGCGCGGGTGCCTGCGCGTCGACGGTCCGGCCGAGGTCGGCCATCGTCGGCCGCAGCTCGCGCAGGAACGCGGGCAGGCGCTCGAGCCCGGCGGCGATCTCGACACGGCGGACGGCGGAGTCGGCGGCCGTGCGGCGCGCCTCACCGACCCAGCGCGCGACGTCGGCGCGGTTGCCCGCGAGGTCGGCGAGCACCGTGTCGGCGTTCTTGATGAGGTCGGCCAGCGTGGTGTTCTGGTCGGCGAGGATCGCCAGCACGCGGTCGGTCTCGCGCAGCGCCGGGCTGGCGCGGCGGACCGCCTCGTTGAGGTCCTCGCCGCGTGCGGCGAGTCCGACCCCGAGCTGGCTGAGGATGATCCGCAGCCGCTCGCGGTACGGGCGCTGCATGATCGCGGCGACGAGGTCGGCGGGCACCGTCGATCCGGTCTGCTCGAGCGGGATGCGCGCGCCCGCGGCGAGCTTCTGGGGACTGTTCCCCGGCGCGCAGTCGAGGTAGTACTCGCCGATCAGCGACTGCGGCCGGCTCTCGCAGAACGCGTCTGTGCGCAGGTCGCCGAAGCCGGCCTTGGTGACCTCGATGTCGACCAGGGCGTCGGTCGTCTCACGGTCCAGCCGGATGTCGCGGATCGTCCCCGCGCGCACGCCGGCCACCTTGAAGTCCGAGCCGATCGTCAGGCCGAAGGCGTTGTCGAGCTCGACCGTGAAGAGGCCCTTCTTGTCGTCGGAGTCGCCCGCGCCCATGGTGACGAACGCGAGCAGCGCGATCACGGGCAGGATCACCAGGAGCGCGCGCTTCACGGCCCGGGCAGCTCCTGCGTGACGTCGCACGGGAAGTCCGGCGTCGGCTTGTACGGGCCGGAGCCCTCGGCGGGGCCCGCGTGCTCGGCTGAGCCCGGGCAGCGGTTGCGCTGGTCGCGCACGCCGCCCGAGGCGATGAAGGCCTGTTCGCGCAGCTCGGGCGGGACCGGGGTCAGCTGGCCGGCGAGCAGCATGAAGGCGTCCGCGTGCAGCGCCGGGCGCGAGTAGCCGCCGAGCGCGTCGAAGTTGCCCGAGTGGCTGAAGTCGTCGAACCAGCCGAGCAGGTCGGGCAGGTACGGGCGGGCGGTCTCGAGCTCGGGTGCGGCGACCTCGAGCGCCTTCGTGGAACCGGGCAGCGCACCCAGGCGCTCGGCGCCGTTGCGCTGCACCGGGCCGACCGCGATCTCCTCGAGCGGCACCTGCGTGCCCATCAGCTCGACGAGATCGTTGTCCGGCCCGGCCTTGGCGATGATGTTCGAGAGGTCGTCGAGCGCGGGCCGCGCGTCGTTGGCGAGCGGCCGCAGCTGTGCGAGGAACGGGCGCAGCTCTCGCGCGACGGGCTTGGAGTCCTCGACGAGCGGATCGAGGTCGTCCAGCGTTCCGCGCAGGTTCACGAAAGTGGTGTTGGCCCGGCGCATGAAGTCGGGCAGGCGGCTGATGGCGTCCTGCAGCGGTGCCTGCTCGGCGGCGAGGGCGCCCGTCGTCTGCTCGAGGTTGCCGATCAGGCTCGAAAGCTCGGTGCGGCGATCGGCGACGTCGGTGACGAACTTGCTCGAGGAGACGACGAAGCGCTCGAGCAGACCGTTGTCGCGGTTGAGCTCGCGCAGGAAGCGGCTCGACGCCGACAGCGCGGGGTTGACGTACATCAGGCCCTCGCCGTAGGCGTCGCCCTGCCCCTCGTACTGGGCGGCGCTGCCGCGGATGACGCCGGCCAGCGCATCCCGCGTCGGCTTGTCGAGCGTGTTGAAGAGCTGGTCGAGGTCAACCGCCGTCGTCGTGTTCGTCTCGAGGATCGTCCCGCCGCTCTCGATCTCCGGCGCGTCGTCGGGCGGGATGCGCAGGTCGAGGTAGCGATTCGCGACGCCCGAGAGGCTCGCCTGGCGGACGGTGACGAACGTGCCGGCCCGCAGCGGCGCCGCGTCCTCGTCGATCTTGAGCGTCACATCGGCGCGGCCGTCGTCGGTGAGGTCGATCTTCTCGACGGTGCCGACGGGGTGGCCGGCGATCTGTACGAGGTTGCCCTTCACGAGCTGCGAGGCGTTGATGAAGCGGGCGTGGACGCGGTACGGCGCGGCGCCCCCGGCCATCACGAACACGACGACGATCGCCGCGGCAAAAACCGCGCCGACGGCCACGACCCGCGTCGGTCCCCACCGATACCCCCTCATCCGGTCCGACATAACAACGGGCTTGCTCGTCTGTGTCAACGGGGAACCGTTCATGCTGCTCGGATGTCCAAGACCCTCTACACCGCTCAGGCGACCGTCACCGGCGGTCGTATGGAAGGCCATGGCGTCACCGACGACGGTGCGCTCGAAGTCGACATCCGCATCCCGGAGGGCCTGGGCGGCCCGGGCGGCGGCACGAACCCCGAGCAGCTGTTCGCCGTCGGGTTCGCCTCATGCTTCGAGAGCGCGCTGTCGCTCGTCGCCCGCCGCCAGAAGGTCGAGGCCGGCGACGCGACGGTCGTCTCCCGCGTGCACCTGCAGCCGACCGAGGAGCGCGGCTTCAAGCTCGCCGTCGAGATGGACGTCACGCTGCCGAGCGTCGAGAACGCAGAGCTCGCGGTCGGCCTCGTCCGCACGGCTCACAAGGTGTGCCCCTACTCGAACGCCACACGCGGCAACATCGAAGTCGCCTTCACCGCGAACGGCCAGGCCGTCGACTAGTGCCCGGGGTGGGAGTCGAACCCACACTGAGCGGGACTTAAATCCGCCGCCTCTGCCAGTTGGGCTACCCGGGCCTGCTCGCATAAGTCTGTCATGAGAATTTCGCTCGCTGTCGTAGCCGAGGTCTAGCCTTTCAAGCAACTTCGGGTCTCTCCACGGGTTGGAGCGACCGAACGGCCAGATCCCACGTGGAAGTCTCTGCCCTCAAGCACACCGGCGCCGTAGGCGCCCACGCCAAGACGCCACTGCTGCGTCTGCAGAGCGACGAACGCCTCGTCGCGATGGCTCGCCGGGGCAATCAGCACGCCTTCGAGGCGCTCGTCGGCCGCTATCAGAGCCGTCTGCTGGCCTTCTGCCGCCACATGCTCGCGTCGAAGGAGGACGCCGAGGACGTGCTGCAGGAGGTGTTCGCCGCGGCGTTCAACGCGATGCTCGCCGACGAGCGGCCGATCAACGTGCGGCCGTGGCTGTACCGGATCGCGCGCAACCGCTCGCTGAACCATCTGCGCAAGGCGACAGCCATCGGGGTGGACTCGATGGACGTCCACTACTCAGACCACGGCCTGTCCACGGCCGATCGGGTGCACCGGCGCGAGGACTTCCGCCTCCTGCTCTCCGACGTGCAGGACCTGCCCGAGACCCAGCGCACGGCGCTGCTGCTGCGCGAGATCGACGTGCTGTCGTATGACCAGATCGCCGAGGTCATGGACACGACCGTGCCCTCGGTGAAGTCGCTGCTCGTGCGTGCGCGCGTGTCGCTCGCCGAGGCGGCCGAGGCTCGGCTGCTGTCCTGCGAGGAGGTCCGTGAGGAGCTGGGCGAGGTCGCCGAGGGTCTGGCGCGCACCACGCCGCCGGTCCGGCGCCACCTGCGTACCTGCGATCGCTGCCAGGCCTTCAAGAAGCATCTGCGCTCCAACAACAAGGCGCTCGCGGCCGTGCTTCCCCGTCGCGCCGCTGCTTCTCCTCAAGAAGCTCGTCTTCGCCCACCTCGGCACCGCAAGCGCGGCCGTCGAGCGGTGGCGCCGCAGCCGGTGGCACCGCTGCGGCGGGTGCCGGTGCGGCGGCCGGTGGCCTGCTGCAGGCCGGTGCCTCGGCGATCGCGACGAAGGCCGTCGCCGGCCTGGCCGCGGCGGCGATCGTCACCGCCGGCGCCGCCGAGATCAACCACGCGCGCGACGGCGCGCTCGAACTCCGACTCCGGCTCCGGCCGCAGCTCGCCGCTGCGCCGGTCGCCGCGACCCCGAAGCGGTCCGCACCACGCCGCAGCCGGTCACGCCGGCCCCGGCGGCCGCCAAGCAACAAGCCTGCCGCCGCGGCCCAGCCGCAGAAGAACGACGCGGCCAAGCCGCAGCGCAAGCCGGACCCGACCTCGGTCCCGGTCGCCGCCATCTCGACGCCTGAGCCGGTCGCGACGACCGAGCCCGTCGTGACGGCCGAGCCGACCCCCACGGCCACGCCGGAAGAGGTCGAGCACGATGGCGACACGACGACGCTTGCCGGGCGAGGTCACCGGCGAGACGCAGCCGGGCGGCGAAGGCGTCGCCCCCACGCCGACGGCCACGCCGGTCGCGACGCCCGCTCCGACCGT
Source organism: uncultured Solirubrobacteraceae bacterium (assembly GCA_963759945.1). GTDB lineage: Bacteria > Actinomycetota > Thermoleophilia > Solirubrobacterales > Solirubrobacteraceae > DATLGB01. Next base: position 42,992 of record CAVXBH010000015.1, read on the forward strand.
CTCCCCCACTCCGACCGCCTCACCCGCGCCGCGGCCCCCGGCCCCGGCCGCCCACGCCCTGAGCAATTGACGATCACGTTCGACGACTTCCTGGCCGTCGACATGCGCGTCGGCCGGGTCACCGCCGTCGACGACTTCCCCGAGGCGCGCAAGCCCGCGTGGAAGCTGACGATCGACTTCGGGCCGGAGATCGGCACCAAACGCTCCTCCGCGCAGATCACCAACTACGAGCGCGAAGAGCTCGTCGGCCGCCTTGTGGTGGCCGTGGTCAATTTCCCGCCCCGCCAGATCGGCCCGTTCATGTCGGAGGTGCTGTGCCTCGGCGCGCCCGACGAGGAGGGTCGCGTGATCCTGCTGCACCCCGATGCCGACGTCCCCGTCGGCGGCCGGATCTTCTAGCCGCGGCGCTCGTGCCCACGTGCGATCGCCGGCGTTCGCCGGCGACGGCTGACGACGCACGGTGGTCGGAAGTGTGCCGGTGGCACATGACCGACCGCCGGGGGGCGTCAGGCGTTGATCGGCGGGCGCCGGAACCGTGCGTGGGCGCGAGGGCCGGTGCTAGCCGCCGCGAACGACGCGCAGGACAGCGTCGCCGCCGGGACCGCTGATCCGCACGCGACCCGTGAGGCCGGCGAGCTCGTCGAAGACCCGGTCGCTCAGCCGCCAAGGCCGCCGACGCGGACGGCGCCATCGGCGTCGCCGCGGCGCACGAAGCGCACAGGTAGGAACGCCGCGATCCGGTGCGGCAGCACCTCGGTCTCGTCGCGGTCGGAGCGGATCACGACCCGCAGCTCGATCGGCTGCTCGTCGCCCTCGTCGGGCTCGCGCAGGTTGCCCGGCCTGGTGCCGTCGTCGCCGCCGCCACAGGACGCAAGTACTAGGGCGAGGACCCCACACTCAATCCAGTGCGTTGTGCGGCCGATAAGGGGTCTTACGAGATGGACCGCCAGCCGTACTCGTCATGTCACCAGAACTCCTTCGTAAGCCCCTTCACTACGACTCCGCCCGCCGCCGACTGTGGATCTACGGTCAGCGCTGCCATCACGGCGCGACCGGAGCGATCCTCGCAGCGGCCGGCGCGGCCGTAGCCGCCCCGGCGCTCGTCGCGACCGGGGCAGTGCTGATGGTCCACGACTGGAACGACCGCCGCATCTGGTTCGAGCGCGGCTGGCAGAACCAGCCATAAGCGCTTAGAAGGACTCCGACTCGCCCGGGGCGAGGATCACGCAGGACGCGCTCGTGCCGGACTCGACGTCGGCCTTGAACGCCTCCGCGTCGGTCTCGACCGGCGGGAACGTGTCGTAGTGGCACGGGATCACGTGCTTCGGGCGCGATGAATTCGACCGCGGTCACGGCGTCGTGGCGATCCATCGTGTAGTGGCCGCCGATCGGCAGGATCGCGATGTCGACCCCGTCGCCGCGCTGGGCGTGCAGCTGCATGTCGCTGAACAGGCAGGTGTCGCCCGTGAAGTAGACGACCTGGTCGTCGATCTTGATGAGCATCCCCATCGGCGTGCAGGCGGTGCCGGCCGGCGTCGTCGAGGTGTGCCAGGCAGGGACCATCTTGACCCAGCCCCAGTCGAAGGTGACCGTGCCGCCGAGGTTCGGATCGAGGACGTTCTCGACGTCGTGCTTGGATTGCAGCTCGTCCGCGATCTCCGTGGGCGCCACGACCGTCGCGCCGGTGCGCTTGGCGATGTCGACGATGTCGCCGAAGTGGTCGGCGTGGCCGTGCGAGAGCAGGATGTGGTTCGGCGAGACGTCGTCGGCGGCGACCGACGCCTTCGGATTGCCGGTCAGGAAGGGGTCGATGAGGATGTCCGTGTCGCCGCTGGAGATCGAGAAGGCCGAGTGGCCGAGGAACGTGATTTCCATTACTCCTCCGGGTCTGGGTTACGAAGCAGGTTCGCGAGCTCGAGGCCGACTGCCGCCCCGATCAGCATGGCTACCCGGGTCTCCTCCGCCACAAGGGTGCGCACGGCCAACTCGGCGTCGGAGGCGTTGACGGCCTTGCGCACCTCCTCCGAGTGCGCGGTCCCGAACCAGCCGGCGTCCTCGAGCGCCTGGTTGAGGATCCGCTGGAGCGCGGGCGCCTGCTGGGCGACCGTCCGCTGCGCCGCGTCCAGGCGGCCGGGGTCGGAGAGGCGCTCGATCGCGGCCTCGATCTCCTCGTCTGAGAAGGCCGTCACTTCTCTGGCAGTCGGGCGAAGACGTGGCCGAGCAGGAGTCCGGCGAGGGCGCCGGCGATGCCGGCCAGCGGGTCGGGCTCGTCGAGCGCGGCGGGAGTGCGAGCAGCAGGACGGCGATGAAGCCGACCCCGGCGAGGTCGCCCTCGATCTCCTCGCCGCGGCGCGCAGCCGACATGTCGCGGACGACCCACGCGCCGAGCAGACCGAGCGCGGCGGAGTTGCCGCCGAGGGCGAGGCTGTCGGGATCGATGGCGACGACGACGCCCATGCCCGCGGCGGTGGTCACGACGAACGCGAGCAGCGGCGCCCACGGGCCGTGGCGGCGCTCGAGCAGCCAGCCGAAGAGGAAGATGGCGCCGAGCGCGGCGGCCTCGTACGAGGTCGTCAGATAGAAGAACGGCGCGGCGATGTAGCGCCACCAGTCGTCGCTCAGCAGAAGGAAGGTCGGCTCGACGTCCCGCCCGCCACAGCAGGTTGTAGACCACGCGCCGCGAGCACCAGCGCCATCGTCACGACCGGCTTGCCCCCGGCGCTGATCCCCGGGATCTCGCCCGTGCGCAACCGGCTCAGCCGCGGGCCGGCCTGGCGAACGGTGCCGCGGCCACGGCGCTGACGGGGCGCCTTGACGCCCCCGCCCTTGTCGAGCTTCGGCGCGCGCTTGCGCAGCCGCGACCCGCAGTACGGGCATTCGGTGATGTACGGGCTGACCTCGGCCCGGCAGTTCTTGCAGACGACGAAGAGGTCAGGCTGGCCGGCCACCGCCCTAGAGCTTACGTCGCGTCAGCGAGGTCGCCTAGAAGCTCGCGGAAGTCGTGGTTGGCCGCGTGCACGCGGCGCTGGCGCATGGCGCCGTTGCCGTGCCTCCAGCAGCTCGTACAGCGCGCCGAGGGCATCCGCCCCGCCGAGGTCGGCCGCGTGCTCGGCGGCGCGGTCGAGCAGCCGGCGGGCCAGGTCGACCGAGCGGACGCGATCGGCGCTCGGCAGGTCGACGAGCTCGCCGTCGAGGCCGTAGCGCGCCGCCCGCCACTTGTTCTCGCCCAGGATCTCGTCCGGGAAGTCGGCCGGGGCCTCGTCCTCGCACAGCTGCTTGACCAGGGCCTGGGCCAGCGCCGCGAAGCCCAGCGCGTGCTCGACGCGGGTCTGGGTGTCCATCACCCGCAGCTCCACGGTCCCGAACTTCGGCGCGATCCGGACGTCCCACCAGAACCACGTGTGGTCGGACACCATGCCAGCCCGCTTCATGAAGGCGATCCGGCGCTGCCAGTCCTCCCAGCCCGCGTACTTCGGCGGGATGCCGACGCGGGGGAACTGGCGGAAGACCGGCGTGCGCGCGGAGGCCATGCCGGTGTCGGCGCCCATCCAGAAGGGCGAGTTCGCGGCCATGGCCAGGATCACGGGCAGGTGCGCGCGCAGGCCGTTGGCGACCCGGATCGCCAGGTCCGGATCGTCGACGGCGACGTGGACGTGCTGGCCGAAGATGACCTCCTGGCGCGCGACGAAGCCGAGCTGGTCGATCAGCTCGCGGTAGCGCTCGTCGGGGGAGATGCGCTGGTCCTCCCAGCGCGCGAAGGGATGGGTGCCGGCCGCGGCGAGGCGCAGGCCGCGCGCGCGGGCGCGCTCGCGGACGGTGGTGCGCAGGCGGCGCAGCTGCTCGCCCGCCTCGTCGATCGTGGCCGCCGCCCCGGTGGAGATCTCGAGCGCCGCCTGGTGGAGCTCGGGCTTCACGGAGTCGCCGTCGCCCTCCTCGATCAGGGTGTCGGCCGCGGAGGCGAGGTCGAGCGTGTCGGCGTCGAGGATCATCAGCTCCTCCTCGATTCCGACCGTGTAGCGATCCGGCCTTCGTGTGAACGCGTGGTCCATTGCCGGGTACCTTTACGGAATGGCCATCGCTGACACCAGTCGCCTCGAGGAACTGCTCGGCGACGACGCCTCCGACCTCCTCAACCACACGCTGCGAGGGGGTCAAGTCGGACATCCTGCACCTGCCCGGCCCAGACTTCATCGAGCGCGTGTACGCGCAGACGGACCGCAACCCGCAGGTCCTGCGCAACCTGCACACGCTCTTCAACTCAGGCCGCCTGGCCGGCACGGGCTACGTCTCGATCCTCCCGGTCGACCAGGGCCTCGAGCACTCGGGCGCCGCGAGCTTCGCGCCCAACCCGATCTACTTCGATCCGGCCAACCTCGCCGAGCTGGCGATCGAGGGCGGCTGCAACGCCTTCGCCTCGACGGTCGGCGTGCTCGGCGCGATCAGCCGCTCCCACGCCCACCGCATCCCCTTCATCGTCAAGCTCAACCACAACGAGCTGCTGACGTCGCCGAACACCTACGACCAGGTCGCGTTCTCCTCCGTTCAGCGGGCGTGGGACCTCGGCGCGGCCGGCGTCGGCGCGACGATCTACTTCGGGTCGCCGGAGAGCCGCCGCCAGATCGTCGAGATCGCCAGGGCCTTCGAGGAGGCTCACCAGCCTCGGCATGTTCACCGTGCTCTGGTGCTACCTGCGCTCGGACGACTTCAAGGTCGACGGCGTGGACTACCACACGGCAGCCGACTTGACCGGCCAGGCCAATCACATCGGCGTGACGATCGAGGCCGACATCATCAAGCAGAAGCTGCCGGAGCTCAACGGCGGCTACACGGCGCTCAACGCGAACGGCGCGTCGTTCGGCAAGACGTCCAAGCTCGTCTACGACAAGCTCACGACGGACCACCCGATCGACCTCACCCGCTGGCAGCTTCTCAATTGCTACAACGGCCGCGCGGGTCTGATCAACTCAGGCGGGGCGTCCAGCGGCGAGACCGACCTCACCGAGGCCGTCAAGACCGCGGTCATCAACAAGCGCGCGGGCGGGACCGGCCTGATCTCCGGCCGCAAGGCCTTCCAGCGGCCGATGGACGAGGGCGTCGCCCTGCTGCACGCCATCCAGGACGTCTACCTCAACGAGGACGTCACCATCGCGTAGCCGGACCATCAGGGCGGCGGACAGAACCAGTCCGCCGCCGAGCAGCTGGGCCGGGCCGAGGTGCTCGCCGAACGCGATGGCGGCGAGCGCGACGGTGACCACGGGCTCGAGGGTGGAGAGGATCGAGGCGGCCGTCGGGCCCGCTCGGCGCAGGCCGGCGAAGAACAGCAGCACGGCGGCGACGGTGGACACCAGGGCGATGCCGAGCAGCCAGCCGTAGCCCGGTGCGCTGACCGCGCCGAGGCGCAGGTCGCCGGTCACGAGCCCTGCGAGGGTGAGCGTGGTGGCGGCGCCCGTGCACACGAGCGCGGTCAGCGGCAGGGCGGGCACCCTCTGGGTGACGCCGTCGGAGACGAGGATGTAGACGGTGTAGACGCCCGCGGCGAGCAGGCCGAGCGTGGTACCGACGGCGTCGAGCGCGCCGGCGGCGGCCCCGGCGAGGACGAGCACGAGGCCGGTGCATGCGAGCAGCAGCGCGACGGCGGTGCGGGGGCTGCCCTTCTCGCGGCCGATGGCGATCGCGGCCACCGTCACCATCACGGGGAACGTGTAGAGGACGAGCGCCAGCAGCGACGCGTCCATGCGGTCGAGTGCGGCGAAGAAGCCACCGGCCTGGGCGCTGTAGCCGATGGCGCCGAGCGCGAGGGCGATGAGGACGTCGCGGCGGGCGATCCGGCGCAGGCTCGTCCGGGTCATGGCGACCACCAGCCAGAGCACGGCGGCGGCGAGCGCGAAGCGGACGGCCAGCAGCGTGCCGACGGTGACGCCTTCGCCGTAGGCGAGCTTGCCGAAGATGCCCATCGCGCCGAAGCAGGCGGCGGAGGCGAGGCAGAAGACGGCACCGGTCATGGGCACCATGCTGCCGCAGACACTCCTTAGGAGCGACTGTGTTTGGTGACGTGTATTCGGTAGCGTTGCTTATGCGATGCTCGACCTTCACCGGCTCCGGCTCTTACACGAGCTGCACGAGCGCGGGACGATCGCCGCCGTGGCCGACGCGCTGCGATACACGCCGTCGGCCGTCTCCCAGCAGCTCGCGGTGCTGGAGCGCGAGGCCGGCGTGAAGCTGCTGGAGCGCGCCGGCCGTGGCGTCCGACTCACCGACCCGGCGCTGGTGCTGGTCGGCCACGCCGCCGCGCTGCTCGAGCGGGCGGAGCTGGCCGAGTCCGACCTGGCCGCGGCAGCTGGCCACGTCGCCGGCCGGGTGCGGATCGCGGCCTTCCAGTCCGCCGCGCGAAACCTCGCCATACCGGCGATGGGCCGGCTCGCCGACACGGCGCCGGAGCTGCGCTGCGAACTGGTCGAGGCCGAGCCCGAGCCCGCGCTGCCGGCGCTGGCGCTCGGCGACCTGGACCTGGTGCTCGGCGACGAGTGGCAGCACCTGCCGCGCGCACTCCCGCCGGGGGTCGTGCGCGAGGACCTGCTTCAGGACGAGGTGCGGATCTGCATCTCCCCGGACCACCCGGTCGCACGGCGCTATCCGGGTGCCATCCCCCTGGCCGAGCTGGCCGACGAGCCGTGGGCCAGCGCCCACGCGGGCGGCGGCTGGGCGGACATCACGGTGCGCTCATGCCGGGAGTTCGGCGGCTTCGACCCCGACATCCGCCACCGCGGCGACGACTCGACGATCGGCCTCGACCTGGTCGCCGCCGGCCAGGCGGTCACGCTCTTCCCCGACCTCGTCCGCCCCAACGACTTCCCCGGAGTGGTCGCCCGGCCGATCGCCGAGGGCGACGTCCACCGCACGATCTTCGCCGCCACCCGCCGCGCCGACGAGCACCGCCCCTCCATCACCGCCCTCCTCGACGCCATCCGCGAATCGGCGGACCACGTCCACTGATCCCTTCCAAAAAGGGCCCGTCCCCTTTTGGAAGCGCTTCAACAAAGGGACGGACCCCTGATGGAAGGGGGGTCGGCCGGGGGGTCTCCTCCTCCGTGGAGGGGTGGGGGCTGCGGCCTGGGCGAGCTGGACGCCCGCGTGATGATCGCGACCGGCGAGGGTCGACCCGGCCGACGTCCCAGTTCCGTCAGGGTCGAGTTCGCGGGCGCCGGGATCTGGGTGGATTCGGGCGGCCGGTCGCGCGACTTCGCGCGCGCGGTCGAGCGTGTCCTCGGTGACCTCCGGTACCGCGAGGCCGCGGGCCGGATTGGCCTTGCGGTGATGGAGGAGCGAGTGTCCGACACTGGCCAAGTTGTCCGAACGTCAGCGTTTTACTGACCCGGGTTACATAACGGCGCGGTAGGGTTATGAGTCGCTTATGCGGATGAACCAGCCGATCGCCGAGTTCGACGCCGCCCTCCGTGAGGAGACGGTGATCAACCGCCAGCTCGCCGAGGCGCGCGTCCGGCAGGCCCAGACGCGCACCCAGCGGCGGCAGGTCGCGAAGGTCAAGCGCCACGGCAACCTGCGGTTCTTCCTGCTGTGCCTCGTGCTTCTGGCAACCGCGGTCGGTGTGACGATCGCGATGTTCCAGACGCTCTACATCGTGATGGGTTGAGCCAGAGCGCCCTAGAGGCGCTCAGGCGGCTGGCCGGTCCGGACGCCGAGCCGCGCCCGCACCAGCTCGAAGCGATCTCGGACCTCGTCGACGATCGCGCCCGCGTCCTGTGCGTGCAGCGCACGGGCTGGGGCAAGTCGGCCGTCTACTTCGTCGCCACCGCTCTGCTGCGTGAGGCCGGCGCGGGGCCGACGCTGATCGTCTCCCCCCTGCTGGCGCTGATGCGCAACCAGATCGACGCGGCGGCGCGGCTGGGCATCCGCGCGCACACGGTCAACTCGACCAACCGCGCCGCGTGGGACGAGGTGCGCGAGCTGCTGGCCGCCGACGCGGTCGACCTGCTGCTGATCTCCCCCGAGCGGCTCAACAACCCGCGCTTCCGCGACACCATGCTGCCGCTGTTCGCCGAGCGGGTCGGGCTGCTCGTGGTCGACGAGGCGCACTGCGTCTCGGACTGGGGTCACGACTTCCGCCCGGACTACCGGCGCATCAAGGACGTGCTCGACCGGCTGCCCGAGGGCGTGGCGGTGCTCGGGACGACCGCGACCGCCAACGACCGCGTGGTCGCCGACGTCTCCGAGCAGCTGGGCGCCGTGCACACCTACCGCGGGCCGCTGGCCCGGCGCTCGCTGCGCCTGGAGGTCGTCGAGCTGCCGGCGCAGGCCGACCGGCTGGCGTGGCTGGCCACCCATCTCCCCCAGCTCGACGGCTCGGGCATCGTCTACACGCTCACCAAGCGCGACACGGAGACGGTGGCCGACTGGCTGCAGTCGCAGGGCATCGCCGCGGAGGCCTACTCGGGCGAGACGGACACCGAGGTGCGCGTCGCGGTCGAGGAGCGGCTGCTGCGCGACGAGGTGAAGGCCGTCGTCGCCACGAGCGCGCTGGGCATGGGCTACGACAAGTCCGACCTGCGCTGGGTCGTGCACTACCAGGCGCCCGGCTCGGTGATCGCCTACTACCAGCAGGTCGGCCGCGCCGGCCGCGGGGTCGAGCACGCCGACGTCGTGCTGCTGCGCGGCGCCGAGGACCGCCGCATCCAGGACTTCTTCATCTCGACGGCCTTCCCCAAGCGCGAGCACGTCGAGGCCGTGCTCGACGCGCTGCCGGCGACCACGCGCCAGGTCAGCTCCGTCGTCAACCTCGGCACGAGCCGCATCGACGCGATGCTCAAGGTGCTCGACGTCGAGGGAGCGGTCGAGCGCGACGGGACCACGTGGTCGCGCATCGACGGCGCCGACTGGCACTACGACGCCGACCGCTACACGGCGGTGACGGAGCTGCGCCGCGCCGAGCAGGCCGCGATGGCGCGCCTGGGCACCGACGGCCGCTGCCTGATGCGCGCGCTGCAGGAGGAGCTCGACGATCCGGACCCCGAGAACTGCGGCCGCTGCGCCGTCTGCACCGCGCCGCGCTTCGACGGGCCGCTCGACCCCGCGCTCGTGCGCGCCGCCGATCATCCACCTGCGCTCGCGGCCGATCCCGATCGACGTGAAGAAGATGGCGCCGGACGCCGAGGGCGCGATGCGCAAGATCCCCGAGGACGCGCAGGCCGCCGAGGGGCGGGCGCTCGCGCGGGCCGGCGACGGCGGCTGGAGCGCGCTCCCCGATGACGACCCGGAGAAGCTCGACGCGGCGGCCGAGGTGATCCGCGCATGGGGCGTCCGGCCGGCGTGGGTCGCGGCGGTGCCGCCGCAGGCCGCGCTCGGCCGCGCGCTGGCTGACCGCCTCGGCCTGCCGTTCGCGGACGTCCTCGCCCGCACCGAGCCGCGGCCCCCGCAGGCGGAGATGGCCAACGCCGCCACCCAGGCCGCGAACGTCCGCGGTGCGTTCGCCGTCACCGGGCCGGTGCCCGAGGGCGTCGGACTGCTGGTCGACGACTTCCGCCAGAGCGGGTGGACGCTCGCGATGGTCGCGGGCCAGCTACGCCGCAAGGGCGCGGCGGCCGTCCACCCCTTCGTCCTCTCGACGAGCCTACTGAGGCGCGCGCGCCGACAGGCGCTTGAGCGCCTCGTCGACCTCGGTCCGCGCGGAGCCGTGGCCCGCGGCCACGCTCTCCTGCTGGATCTCGAGGTAGACCTCTTTGCGGAACACAGGGATGTCGCGCGGCGCCTGAATGCCGACTCGCACCTTCTCCCCCATGATCGAAAGCACGGAGACTTCGATGTCGTCCCCGATCATGATGCTCTGGTTTGACTTCCGTGTGAGTACAAGCATGACCGTCTCCCGCCCCTCTCCTGGATGCTGGCGCGAGCATACCCATCCAGGGCTCGCTGAAAAGCAGATTGGTACCGTTGCGCCGCAATGACGCGGAAATCGCTACGACCTCACCTCAACCAGATCCGCACCTGGGTGCGCCAGGGCCGCACCGATGCTTGGATCGCCCACCAGCTCGAGGTAACGGTCCAGCAGATCGGCGCCTTCAAGCGCGAGCAGGAGCTCGCCGCCGACGGGGAGGCGGCCGGTGGGGCCGAAGCGACGTCGACCTGCGCGAGGCCGACGACGCGGCGATCGCCGCCGAGCTCGAGGCCGAGGCCGCCCGCAAGGCCGAGGAAGAGGCCGAAGCCGCCAAGAAGGCCGAGGAGGAGGCCGCCGCTCGCGCCGCCGCCGGCGAGGACGAGGAACCCGCCGAGGACGCGGAGGAGAAGCCCAAGCGCCGCGCCCGCCGCGGTGGCCGCCGTCGCAAGAGCCAGCAGCCCTTCGAGGGCACCTTCGACCATGGCGACGAGGGCTACGGCCTGTGGCTCGACCCGGGTGTCGAGGACGACCCGATCTACGCGGAGCACTGGGCGGGCCACCGGCCGGTCGAGGTCACGATCACCGAGGACGAGATCGTGATCAAGCGCGCGGGCGACTAGCCGTCCGCGGCTCAGCCGTGAGGCGCCGGCCGCCGGCGTAGTCCGTCGCCTCGCGCAGGTAGCGCGCGAAGGCGGCGTCGCCGACGATGCGGACGTCCCACGCGTCCGGGTGCTCGGGCGCGGCGAGGGACGCGATGTCCGTCACCCAGCTCGTGCCGGCGTCGTAGAGCTCGACGAGCTCGTCCGTGGTGAACGGGCCGCCGAGGCGGCGGCGCAGCTCCTTGACGACGCGCTCGGTGACGTCGTAGAAGACGCGACGGCGGTCAGGCGGGGCCTCGGCCAGCCTGCGCGCGCCCTCCTCCCACTGCGGCAACGCGGTCTCGAACGGCATCGGCCTCGAAGGTAGGGATCGCGAGGGCGAGGACCGCTCCCAATCCGGTCAGCACGCCGACCGCCGCCAGCGCGGCTCCCGGTCCGGAGGAATCGGCCAGCGGCCCGAGCGCGGCGACGGCGGCGCCGCCGATCCCGATCGCGAAGCCGATCATGGTCCCCGCCGCGAGGCTCGGGCGGGAGGGCAGGAGCCGCTGACCCATGATGATCGTCGGGCTGTAGCCCGCGGAGACGCAGAAGCCCATGGCGATCGCGGCGAGGCCGGCGAGCACCGGCGAGGGAGCGATCAGGACGAGCACCGTGCCGGGGACCGTGCCCGCCATCGCGATGGCGATCGTGAAGCGATGGCCGCGGTGGTCGGCGAGCCGGCCGCCGGCGAGCGTGCCGATGGCGGAGGCGATCAGGAGGCCGGCCAGCGCGGCGTTGCCCGCGGCCTTGGAGACGTCGAAGCGATCCACGATCGTGGCGGCCAGGAAGGCCTGGGCGGTGAAGAAGGCGCCGGCGCGCAGAGGCGGCGATGCCGACGAGCATCGCGAACGCGCGCGGGTGGTCCTCCCCCGTCGAGACGGCACGGTCGCCGGCCCGCGCGGCGACGGGCTCCATCCGCGCGAGCGTCGTCGCCACGACAAGGGCGGGCAGCAGCAGGATCGCCGTGCCCTTGAGCCCGACCGCGAGGACGGCCGGCGTCAACAGGACCGGCGCCAGCGCGAAGCCCGCGGTGCCGCCCAGCGCGAACAGGCTGAGGCCGCTCGCGGCGCGCTCACCGGCAGCGGCGGTGGCGCTGCGCGCTGCGTCGGGATGAAAGAGCGCGACGCCCAGCCCGGCGGTCGCGGTGGCGGCGGCCATCGCGCCGAGGCCGTGCACGAAGCCGAGCGCGGCGATCCCGGTCGCGGCCAGGGCGACGCCGGCCGGGATCGGCCAGTTGAAGCCGCGGCGATCGGACCAGATGCCGATCAGCGGCTGGGTCAGCGAAGAGGCGAGCGCCATCACCAGCACGAGCACGCCGGCCTGCGCGAAGGTCAGCCCGCGGTCGGCGACCAGGAAGGGGATCAGCGCCGGCACGGCGCCCTGGCAGCAGTCCGCGCAGGCGTGGCCCGCGGCCAGGATGAGGAGCGGGCGCCGCTTCACCCGCGAGGCTACGGCTAGCCGGGCGGAAGCCCGGAGACCACGTACGCCTTCTCGGCGGCGCGGACCATGCCCAGCTCGCGCGCGATGCGCTCGAGGGTCTCGGGCTTCTTGAGCTCGTCGCGGCGGGCGACGAGCTGGTCGTGCTCGCGCTGGAGCTCGGCGACCTGCGCCTTGCGCTCCTTGGACTCGCGGTAGGTGGAGATCCACGCCGACGTCGGCCCGATGTAGAGGTAGACGACGAGCGCGGCAACGCACAGCAGTGCGATGCGTCCGACCCGGTCCCAGCGAATACGAGCAGCCACTGGGACCCGCGTTCGCCGCGGCGCGCGGACAGTCCTCCCGCTGGTGGACTAACTGCGGAAGACGCTGCGGCCCGGGAACTCGGCGCGTCGCCGAGCGCTTCCTCGATGCGCAGCAGCTGGTTGTACTTGGCGACGCGGTCCGAGCGCGACGGCGCGCCGGTCTTGATCTGCCCGCAGCCGGTGGCGACGGCGAGGTCGGCGATCGTCGTGTCCTCCGTCTCCCCCGACCGGTGCGACATCACCGCGGTGTAGCCGGCGGAGCGCGCCATGTCGATCGCGGCGAGCGTCTCCGACAGCGTGCCGATCTGGTTGACCTTGATCAGGATCGAGTTGGCGACGCCGGTGTCGATGCCGCGCTGCAGGCGCTCCGTGTTGGTCACGAAGAGGTCGTCGCCGACGAGCTGGACCTTGTCGCCGATGCGATCGGTCAGCGCCTTCCAGCCGTCCCAGTCCTCCTCGTCCATGCCGTCCTCGATCGAGAGGATCGGGTAGCGGTCGGCGACGTCGGCCCAGTAGCCGGCCATCTCGTCGGCGGAGAGCTTGCGGCCCTCCTCGGCGAGGTCGTAGACGCCGCCCTCGAAGAGCTCGGAGGTGGCCGGGTCCATGGCGATCGCGACCTGCTCGCCGGGCGTGTAGCCGGCCTTCTCGATCGCGGCCACGAGCGCCTCGAGCGCGGCCTCGTTGGAGGCGAGGTTCGGCGCGAAGCCGCCCTCGTCGCCGACGCCGCCGCCCATGCCCTGGTCGTGCAGCCACGCCTTGAGGTGGTGGAAGACCTCGGTGCCCATCCGCAGGCACTCGCTGAACGAGCTCGCGCCGACGGGGACGACCATGAACTCCTGGAAGTCGACCGAGTTGTCGGCGTGCGCGCCGCCGTTGATGACGTTCATCATCGGGACGGGCAGCACGCGGGCGTCGTCGCCGCCGAGGAAGCGCCACAGCGGCAGGCCCTCGCTCGCCGCGGCGGCGTGCGCGCCGGCCAGCGAGACGCCGAGGATCGCGTTGGCACCGAGCCGGCCCTTGTTCGGCGTGCCGTCGAGCTCGGTCAGCGCGCGGTCCAGGCCGGACTGGTCGAGGGAGTCGAGGCCGACGACGGCCTCCGCGATCTCGCCGTTGACGTTGGCGACCGCGTTCGAGACGCCCTTGCCCATCCAGGCCGAGCCGCCGTCGCGCAGCTCGGTCGCCTCGAACTCGCCGGTCGAGGCGCCCGACGGCACCGCCGCGCGGCCCGTCTCGCCGGAGCGCAGCCGCACCTCGACCTCGACGGTCGGGTTGCCGCGTGAGTCGAGGATCTGGCGGGCGTGGACGGCGTCGATCTGGCTCATTGCGGCGCCACCCTATCTCTGTAGCGCTCGGCTGCGGCGCGCAGCGCGAGCTCCGGGTCCACCTTCAACTCGCGGCAGCGGGCGACCATCGCGAACAGCGCGTCGCCGACGCCCTCGAAGCTCTCGTCCTCGAGCGATGTCGCCCTCCGGCAGCTCGACGCCCGCCGTCTTGGCCCGCCGCTGGATCTTGCGCGCGTAGAGCAGGCCGGGCAGGTTCTCGGGGACCTCGCCGAAGATCCCCGGCTCGCGGCCGGCCTCGGTGGACTTGATCTCGTCCCAGTTGCGCAGCACCTCGCCCGCCGACTCGGCCTCCACGTCGCCGAAGACGTGCGGATGGCGGCGGACCAGCTTGGCGTGGACGTGGTCGGCGACCTCTCGAGCGACCCGGCCCCGCGCTCCTCGAGCAGCAGGGCGAGGAAGTGCACCTGAAAGAGCACGTCGCCGAGCTCGTCGAGCAGCTTGGCGTCGTCACCCTCCTGCGCGGCGGCGGCCAGCTCGTAGGCCTCCTCCACCGTGTGGGGGACGATCGAGCGCTCGTCCTGCTCGCGGTCCCACGGGCACTCCACCCGCAGCCGCCGGGTCAGCGCGTCGAGGCGCGCGACCGCGGCGGCGGCAGTGGAGTCTTCGCTCACCCCTGGGGGGCGGGCTGCACCGGCGCGCCGCCGGCCGGGTTCTCCGGCAGCGTGGGCGTCGGCGAGGGCTTCGGGCCGTTGTCGCAGTCCGTCGTCTTGTAGTCGTCGGCGCACTGGGTGCGGGCGCGCCACTTCTCCGTGAAGTTCTTCACGAAATCGTCGAGCGACTTCTGCTGCTTCTGCGAAGCGAGCAGCTGCTTGATCGTCTCCGACGCCTCCTCCTGCGACTGCTGCGTCGCCTCGGTCACCTTGGTGACGCGGAAGACGTACCAACCGAACTGGGTCTTGACCGGCCCGGTGGTCTCGCCCTTCGGAGGCCGCGAAGATCGCCTCGTCGAAGGCGGCCTCCTGCTGGCCCTCGGCGACCGCGGGCAGCACGCCGCCCTGTGCCTTGGAGGACGGGTCGATCGAGAGGTCCTTGGCGACGTCGGCCCACTTCTCGCCGGCGTCGATCCGGCCCTTGGCCTCCTGGGCCTTGGCCTCGGTCTTGGTGAGCACGACGAGCAGGTCGCGACGCTCGGGCTGGGCGAAGCGCTCCTTGTTCTCGTTGTAGTACTCGGCGACCTCCTCGTCGGAGACCTCGTCGTCGCCCTTGGTGACTCCTCGCGGATCTTGTTGGAGAGGACGTCGAGGCGGACGCGCATGAGGATGTCGTCCTCGGTCTGGCCGGAGGTCTCGAGGAACTTCGTGTAGTCCTCCTCCTTGGGGAAGGAGGCCTTCTTCTGCTCCTCGAACTGCTTCTGGACGTCCTCGTCGGAGACCTCGACGCCCTGCTCCTCGGCCTCGCCCTCGATCCACTCGAAGGAGATCAGCAGCTGCAGCACCTGATCGCGCAGGGCGGTGTACTCGGCCTCGCACTGCGTCTTGAGCTGCTCGTCAGTGGTGGTCGGCTGGCCCTTGGCCGGCTTGGGCAGCGTCTCGCGCTTGGAGGCGATGCAGTCCTCGAAGTCGGGCGGCTCGGGGATCTTGCCGTCGGGCTGACCGCCGGACTTGGCGGCGATCGCCAGCCAGTGGTCGTACTCCTCCTTGGTGATGGAGGTGTCACCGACGGTGGCGACGGAATCGCCGGGGATGCCACCACCGCCGCCGCAGCCGGCGGCGACGAGTGCGGTCGCCATCAGGGCGAGCAGTGTGCGTGCAAGCGTAAGTTTCGTCATGAGGTCGACCGGCGAGGGTAGAGGGTCGCCGATCCCCCGGACCCGTGTCTTTCAGAACCTTTAGGGTCGCCCGATGATCCCCGGGGTGGTGCGCAGAGCCGGTGTGGCCGTCGGCGAGTTCGTCTTCGTGAACGTCGCGATCCCGCTGGACAAGGTGCTCATGCCGCTCACCAAGGGTCGCCTGCGCGCGACGTTCCCGATCACTTCCGGCCTGCTGATCTGCCGCGGGGCCAAGTCCGGCATCGAGCGCCAGGTGCCGCTCACCTACGTCCCCCTCGAGGGCGACCGCATCGCGCTGATCGCGTCCAAGGGCGGGGATCCCAAGCACCCGTCCTGGTATCACAACCTTGTTGCTTACCCGGAGGTCCGCTTCGCCGCGCGGGGGCAGGAGATCACCTACCGCGCACGCACTGCGACGGGCGCGGAGCGCGAAGAGATCTGGGCCCGCGCGCTGAAGACCTACGGCGGCTACGCGGAGTACCAGAAGCGCACCACGCGGCAGATCCCCGTCGTGGTCCTCGACCCGGTCTAGGCCAGTCGTACCGCGAGCGCGGCGACGATGCGAAGCGGCTCGCGCTCGAGCTGGCGTGCCGTGATGCGGAGGGTCTCGACGCGCGCGACGAAATGGTCGAGGTCTCGGTCGTGGTCGAGCTCCCACTGCCCGCGACGGCCGTGGGACGCCCAGCCGTCGGTTTCGACGATGAGGTTGAAGTCCGGCCAGTAGAAGTCGACTAGGTGTCCGTTGACCTTGACGTTGGTGAGCGGAGGGGCAAGGCGGGCCTGGTTGAGCAGCTTGTAGAAGGTCTGCTCGGCGTGGGATCTGGTCCGAGGGCCTTCGATGATTCCGTGCAGGGTTCGTACGCCTCGGTGACCTCCTTTTGTCTTGAGGAATCGGGTCAGGAGCGTCGCGTCGGTGCGACGTTGGATGAAGGCGAGGTCGGTGGCTTGGTGCGCTGCATCGGGTCGGTGGCGGCGAGTTGAAGGAGGGTCTCGGGGACGGTCGCTGTACGAGGCACGGCAGGTCCAGGCTGGCATCGTGCAGGGTGCCGCGTG
This sequence comes from uncultured Solirubrobacteraceae bacterium, assembly GCA_963759945.1. GTDB lineage: Bacteria > Actinomycetota > Thermoleophilia > Solirubrobacterales > Solirubrobacteraceae > DATLGB01. The sequence goes on from CAVXBH010000015.1 coordinate 59,425, forward strand.
CTGGTTCTTCGGTCTGGTCGTTGCGGGGAACCGCGACCTGGGGAATGCTGGGCGGTCGTGGAGCGCTGCGCTGCTCGCGCCGTCCGGTCGCTCGTCGGCGCCGCAGGCGATCAGCGCAGCCTGGGTTCTCCGATCGCGCCGATGGTCGCCGATCGCGTAGACGCCCTCGTGCAGCCGGACACCAGCCAGCCCGTTCTCACCCTTCTGGTGATCTGATCGGCGCTCAGCCCGGCGGCCCGCAACTGCTTGTAGGTGATGACCCCGCGCTCGCCCGCGGGCGATCTCCGACCGCGCGAATCTCCGCCACCTCGATGGCGCTCGAAGCCGCGAGGTGCAGCAGATTCGGCGTACTTGCCGAATCTCCCCACCTCGTCGATCGGGAATCTCTCGAGGTGCAGGAGATTCGCGCGAGGCCACCCGCAGAGCTTGCGGGAGGCGAGCGTTACCGATCTAGACCTCCCGGTGCCGATACTGCTACGGAAGCGCGCTAAAAGCCGCGCTGCATGCGCTCGACGGCGTCCTTGGCCTCGGCCAGGCCGACGCCGGTGAGCTCGCGGTAGCGCTTGATCGCGTGGATCAGTTGGTTGCCGGCGAGGTGCTCGCGCAGCTCGGGGTCGGCCTCCGGCCCGGAGCGCGGCTCTTGCGGCGGGCGCCGCGGCGGCCTCGAGCCGGGCGACCTTCGCCTCGAGCTCGTCGACGCGGCGCCACAGGATCACGAGCTGCGTCGTCCATCGGCCGGGAAGCTACGCGGCTTCGCGCTGCACGGCAAGCAGCGCGTCGGCGGCGGCGACGACGGCGGGGAAGCGCTGGTCGGGCGCGTCGGGGATGCGCATGGAGAACTGCGACTTGCCGGACTCGTAGAGCGCGCCCTGGCCGAGCGTCGCGCGCAGCTTCTTCGCGCGGACGGAGTCGAGCTCGATCGGCGTGACGGCCAGGCGCCCGCCGCGGAAGGTGACGGCCTGGGCGCCGGCCTGGCCGAGCTTGATGCGCGCCTGCTGGAGGGTCAGCAGGTTCATGAGCGGCTCGGGCGGCTCGCCGAAGCGGTCGGTCAGCTCCTTGCGCAGCGCCTCGAGGTCGGCGACCTCGCGCGCGGCGACGATCCGGCGGTGCACGTCGACCTTGGCCTGCTCGTAGGGGACGTAGTCGCTCGGGACGTAGGCGTCGACGTTGACGTCGAGGCGGACGGGCTCGGGCCGGTCCTCGTCGACCTCGCCGTCCTCGGCGTCGATCGCGGCGACGGCCTCGTCGAGCATCTGCATGTAGAGCTCGAAGCCGAGCGCGGCGACGTGGCCGGACTGCTCGTCGCCGAGCAGCGAGCCGGCGCCGCGCAGCTCGAGGTCGCGCATGGCGATCTTGAAGCCCGAGCCGAGCTCCGTGTAGTCCGAAAGCGCCGCCAGGCGGTTCGCCGCCTCCTCCGTCAGAGCCGCCGCGCTCGGGTACAGGAGGTACGCGTAGGCGCGCTCCCGGGACCGGCCCACGCGGCCGCGGATCTGGTAGAGCTGGCTGAGGCCGTAGACGTCGGCGCGGTCGACGATCAGCGTGTTGGCCTGCGGGATGTCGATGCCGGACTCGATGATCGTGGTGGCGATCAGGACGTCCGCGTCGCCGCGCAGGAAGCCGAGCATCCGCTCCTCGAGCTCCTCCGGCTCGAGCTGGCCGTGGCCGACCAGGAAGCGCATGCCCGGGCACAGCGCGCGCAGGCGCTCGGCGACCTCGTCGATGTCCTCGACGCGGTTGTGCAGGAAGAACGCCTGGCCGCCGCGGGCCTTCTCGCGCTCGAGCGCCATCTTGACCATCTGCTCGTCGTACTCGCCGACGTAGGTCTTGATCGGGCGGCGACCCTCGGGCGGCGTCTCGATCACGGAGATGTCGCGCAGGCCGGCCATCGACATCTGCAGCGTGCGGGGGATCGGCGTGGCGCTCATCGCGATCACGTCGACCTTGAGCTTGAGCTGGCGCAGCAGCTCCTTCTGCTTGACGCCGAAGCGCTGCTCCTCGTCGACGATCAGCAGGCCGAGGTCCTTCGCGCGCACGTCGCGGCTGAACACACGGTGGGTGCCGATCAGGCAGTCGACCTTGCCCTCGCCGAAGCGCTTGATCGCGTCGCGCTGCTCGGCGGCGGAGACGAAGCGGCTGACGTGCTCGATCTCGAAGGCGGTGTCGCGCAGCCGCTCGACGAACGTGCCGTAGTGCTGCTGGGCGAGGATCGTCGTCGGGACGAGCATCAGGACCTGCTTGCCCTCCCCCATCGCCTTCACGGCGGCCCGCAGGGCGACCTCCGTCTTGCCGTAGCCGACGTCGCCGCAGATCAGGCGGTCCATCGGGCGGTCGGACTCCATGTCGGTCTTGACGTGCTCGATCGCCTCGCGCTGGTCGGGCGTCTCGCGGTACGGCCACTTGGCCTCGAGCTCGAGCAGCTCCTCCGGATCGGGTCCGAAGGAGTGCCCGCTGCGGCGGCGCCGCTCCGCGTAGAGGTTGAGCAGCTCGCCGGCCAGCTCCTGCGCCGCGCGGCGGGCGCGTGACTTGATCGTCTCCCAGCGGGTGCCGCCGAGCTTGGAGAGCGGCGGGTGCGCGCCGCCCGCGGTGACGTAGCGCGAGATCTTGGCCAGCTGGTCGACCGGCAGGAAGACGCGGTCGGTGCCCGCGAACTCGAGGTCGAGGTAGTCGCGGGTGACGCCGGCGACCGTCTTGGTGTCGAAGCCCGCGAAGCGCGCGAGGCCGTGGTCCTCGTGGACGATGATGTCGCCCGTGCGCAGGTCGGCGAAGGAGCGCAGCGCGCCGCGGCCGCTGCCTGGCCCTCGCTTCTTGTCCTGCGTCTGGCGCCGGGTGTGGACGAGCCGGTGGTCCGGGATGACCGCGAGCTCGAACTGCGGGGCGATGAAACCGTCGCGCAGGCGCGCCTCGACGAAGCGCAGCTCGCTCTGCGCGTCCGCTCCCCACTGCGCCTTCAGGCGGCCGAGGTTGTAGGCGGCGCGCTCGCCCGTGCCCTTGTTGGCCCAGGCGATCACCGTCGTGTACTTGGAGCGCGTGAGCTTCTCGAGCTCGGGCTCGGCGGCGGCGAGCGAGCGCGCCGAGATGTCCGCCGCCTGGGCGCGGAACTCGAGCGGCTGGCCGGAGTCGAGGCCCGACAGGCGGATCTGCGCGCGCTCGTTGAGCGTCTCGAGCACGCGGTCGGGCTGCACGTAGAGCTGGCCGGCCTCCTTGTCGTGGAAGGCCGCGCAGACGTCCTGCCAGTGGTCGCGCAGGCTCGGCTCGAGGTCCTCCTCGGCGGCGACGATGATCTGCGCGGTCTCGGGGATCAGGTCGAGCAGCTCGCGGAAGGAGTCCAGCGGCAGGTCGCCGATGTCGTCGACGTCGCGGTGCTCGGGCGCCAGCTCGGCGGCCGGCGCGATCTCGATCGCGTCCGTGTCCCCCAGCGAGCGCTGCGTGAACGTCGAGAAGTACCGCAGCGACTCGACCTCGATGTCGAACAGCTCGATGCGGACCGCGCGTTCCTCGGTGGCCGGGAAGACGTCGACGATGCCGCCGCGCATGGCGAACTGGCCGCGGTCCTCGACCTGCTCGACCCGCTCGTAGCCGGCGCCGACGAGGTCCTGCGCGAGCTCGCCGAGGTCGACGAGGTCGCCCTTGGCGATCTGCAGGCTGTGCGGGCGCAGGGCCGGGTCGGGGACCTTCTCGCTCAGCGCGACGGCGCTGACGATGACCACCGGGCTGGCCTCCATCAGCGCGTCGAGGGCGGCGACGCGCAGGCCGGTGAGGTGCGCCGGCGGCGTCAGGTGCGACTCGTAGGTGACGCCGCGCGTCGGGTAGAAGCGGACGGTCCGCGGCGCCAGCCAGGCGCGCATGTCGGCGGCCAGCTCGCGGGCGTGGCGGTCGTCGCCGGCGACGATGACGGCGGGCCGCTCCGGCTCCGCGTCCGCGAGCGCCGAGACCAGCGCCGGACGCAGGCTCATGGACACGAACGCGCGACCGCCGCGCTCGCGCAGCGCGGTCGCGTCAGGGTGATCGGAGAGCTTTTCGAGAAGCGGTCTGAGCATGACGACCGACCGGGGTAGAGGCCCCCGGCCGGTCGTCTTCCACTGTACGAGCGACCCCGGAGGCCGAGGACGGCCACGCGCCCGAACCTGGTCCGAAAGCGCCCGCCGGGGCAGTCCCGAGTCGCATGACTTCGAATGAATCCTCCACACAGCGCGTCGCCAAGCTGATCGCCGACGAGCGCTTCGCGATGCTCACGACGGTCGCCGACGACGGCACGCTCATCAGCCGGCCGATGGCACTGCAGGAGGTCGAGTTCGACGGCGACCTCTGGTTCTTCGCCGCGCGCGACTCGCGCAAGATGGAGCACCTGCGCCACGACCAGCAGGTCAACGTCACCGTCTGCTCGGCCGACACATGGGTCTCCCTCACGGGCCGCGTCGACGTGATCGAGGACGAGGCGCGCAAGCGCGAGCTCTGGAACCCCGGCGTCGAGGCGTGGTTCCCGGAGGGCCCGGACTCGCCGGAGATCGTCCTGCTGGCCGTGCGCGGCGAGTCGGCCGAGTACTGGGACACCCCGGGCGGCCGCGTGTCGACGCTGCTCAGCTTCGCGAAGGCCAAGCTGAGCGGCGAGGCCTACAAGAGCCGGCGACAACGAGAAGGTGACGCTGGACTAGCGACGCGAGCGTGCCATGTCAGGCTCGGGCATGCGCGCCTGCCTGATCGTCCTCAGCCTCTGCCTCTGTCCCGCCGTCGCCGCCGCCGCCGCGATCAAGAGCGACGGCGCGCAGGTGATCTACGACGCGGAGACGGACTTCAGTCCGCAGGGCGGTGGATCCGTCCCCGGCCAACGCGGACGGCAACCACCTCGTGCCGATCTACGACGAGGACCCCGGGGCCGACACCTCGCGCTTCTACGGCCTGATCGTCACGCCGGACGGCACGGCGAAGGGCAAGCCGGTGCTCTGGTCTCCTGCGGGCGACGTGTCCGCCTTCAGGGCCGACGCCGCGGTCGCTCCTGCCGGTGACACGGGGCTGGCCGCGTGGTCTGAGCAGGATCCCAAGGGCGGCGACTCCTTCGTCACGCTGCGCCCCTTCGACGCCACCACCGCAGAGCCGACCGCGGAGTCCACGGACCTCGGCAGAGGAAGCATCTACGACATCGAGGCGTTCCGGGACGGCTATGCGCTCGCCTATTACGACGGCGGCGAGCAAGCGGTCGCTGGTGCAGCAACTCGACGCCGCCGGCGCCCCGTCCGGCGAGCCGCTCGAAATCGAGGACGAGGACAACGACCTGTCCGACGTCGCGCTCGAGCGCAGCCCGAGCGCCGGCCGCATGCTGCTCGTCGCCCGGCGCTACGACGGCTCGGCGGCGGTCGCGCTGTTCAAGCCCGACGGCGGTGCGAAGGTCTCCGAGATCAAGCCCGCCGGCTCGGTGTACGGCGTCGCCCACGCCTCGGGCGGAGCGTTCGTGTTCGCCGGCCGGACGGACGAGGGGCGGCTGTACACCCAGCAGCTGACGGGCACCGGCAAGCTGAAGGCTCCTCGAGTGACGCAAGGCGCGTCCGGGCACGCTCATCTCGCTGGCCTACGGCCAGAAGGGCGGCGCCATCGTCTACAAGACGCGCGGTGGCGGGGATTCCAACTGCAACTTCGCCGCCCAGAAGCTGACGGCCACCGGCAAGCTGACCGGCAAGGCGGCGCGACTGCAGTTCGACTGTGAGGGTCGCGCGGAGCCCGTCAGCTCTGAGCTCGCACCCGGCGCCGCCGGACGCTTCCTGCTGACGTTCTCGTCGATGTTCGGCTCGCTGGAGGACTCCCTCAGCGTCGACGTGCTCGCCGCCGGGCTGCGGGTCCGCTAGCCGGTCACGACGCGCTCGGCCTCGTCGGCCGCACGGCTGACGAGGTCGCGCACCTCGTCGGCGCTCTGGCGCCAGCTGCCGAGGACGTGGGCGGAGACGAGCTCGGGGTCCGTCGAGTCCGGGCGGCCGACGCCGACGCGGATGCGGTGGAAGTCGGGTGAGCCGAGGTCGCGGCGCAGCGACTTGAGGCCGTTGTGGCCGGCGAGGCCGCCGCCGAGGCGGGCGCGGATCTCGCCGAAGGGCAGGTCGATCTCGTCGTGGACGACGAGCACGTGGTCGAGCTCGAGCTTGTAGGCGCCGCGGGCCGGGCCGACGGAGCGGCCGGACTCGTTCATGAACGTCTGCGGGGAGAGGACGGCGACGCGGGGGCCGCCGGGCATCGTCCGGCCCTCGGCGAGCTCACCGGCGAACTTGGTGCGCGGCTTGCCCAGGCCCCAGCGGTCGATCAGCTCGGCCGCGACCCTGAAGCCGACGTTGTGCGGCGTGTTCGCGTAGCGCGGCCCGGGGTTGCCCAGGCCGACGATCAGCCAGTCGACGGGAGCAGTCCCGCCGAAAGGATTTCTCAGCGATTACTCCTCGGAGGATTCGGCGGACTCGGCGTCGTCGCCGGTCGCGCCCTCGGCCTGCGCCTCTGCGGCGTCGCCGTCCTCGCCCACGAGCGCCGTCTCCGTCTCGATGTCGTCCTCGACGGGCTCGAGCGTCGGCGGGGTGATCGTCGCGATGACGGTCTCGGGGTCGTCGATGATCGTGCAGCCCTCGGGGGCGGTCAGGGCCTCGACGGTCAGCGTGTCGTTGATGACCATGTTCGAGACGTCGACCTGGATGACGTCCGGGATCGCGTTCGGCAGTGCCTCGACGGTGACCTCGCGGCCCTCCTGGGAGAGGACGCCGCCCTCGGTCACGCCCGGGGCGTCGTCGCCGCCGAGCAGCTCGACGGTGACCTGCGTCTGGATGGCGACGTTGAGGTCGACGCGCAGCAGGTCCGCGTGCATGATGTCGCCGCGGACGGGGTGGCGCTGGAGCTCCTTGATGACGACGGGCTCCGAGGAGCCGGAGCCGATGGTCACTTCGAGCACCGCGCCGGCGTTCGCCAGCGTGTTGCGAAGGATGCGCGCGTCCACGGCAAACGGCACCGGCTCGCCCTCGCCGCCGTAGATCACACCGGGCACATTGCCGGCGCGGCGGAGGCGGCGCATCGCACGCGAGCCGGACTCGCTGCGGGTGTCAAGGGTCAGGGTGGCGTTGTCGGCCATGGGCGGCGGCTCATGTTAGCGGCGCGGATCTGGCGTCCAAACAGGCTTTCGCGCGCGCGAGTCCGGGCATACCTTTAGATCGATGACGCCCGACCAGGAGCTGGTGCTGCTGTTCGGGGGCCTGCACCTCGTGGCCCTCCTGCTCGGCTGCGCGCTCTTCTGGATGTTCCTGCGCTCCGAGACGTCAAACCGTGGGAGCCGGAGGACGATGCCGACGACGGCGGATCGGACGGCGGCAACGACCGCGTCCAGAACCGTCCGCGGCCACCGCAAGCCCGGCGGCCTGCCGCTGCCGGACGCCGATCAGTCATCAGAGCGCTTCCGCGGGCCCGGGCGCCTGGCGGACCGGTATCCATGGCCGTTGCGCCGCGCGCCGGAGCACGAACCGCAGCGCACGCCCGAGCGGGTCTGCTAGCTGCGGCAGTCGGCCTCGAGGCCGATCGGGTTGGAGATCGAGAGCGCCTCGACCCCGCCGCCGCTCAGCGGCCCCATGCGCTCGATGACCACGCACTGCACGACCGGGAGGCCGCCGTCGTCCGTCCGCCACGCGACGCGCGCCGATGCCGGTCTGGTTGGTCAGGGCCGCCTGGGTCGACGGGTCGTAGTTGAGGATCTCCACGTCGCCCTCGCGGGTGAGCTTCTCCGTGCGCTCGGTGGTGACCCGGGCGCATGTGGGATCGCGCGGCGCAGCGCGGCATCTTCGCAAGCACCGCTTCCGCGTCGCCGCGGGCCTGCGCCTGCACGATGTCGACGACCAGGGCCCGCTCGCCACCCGTGCCGACGAGCGCGCGGGCGAGCAGCAGCGAGATCGCGAGGAACGTGAACGTCCCGAAGACGATCGCTGTGATTTTCGTTCGCCGCTGCACGCGGCCGAATGTAGTTACGCGGTGTCTTCGAAGTCCGACAGCTCGAGGAAGCGGGCGATCGAGGTCTCGGAGCGGTCGAGCGCGTCCGCCATCCGGTGCGCGTGGTGCGCGGCGACCACGAGGAAGTCCTCGATGCAGGTCTCGGGGTCGTCCGCCAGCGCGTAGACGCGGGCGATGTCCTGCTGCAGGCAGGCGATGCCGAGCGGCGGCAGGCCCTCGGCGAGCGTGCGCGCCTCGCAGACCGGTGCGACGACCATCTGGCGGTCGGCGGCCACCAGCGCCGTCGGCAGCAGCCGGTGGGCGGGCAGCTCGACGTCGAGCGCGACACGCGTGTCCACCGCGACGAACGTGTGCGCGAGGTCCTGCAGCGGTTCCTTCCAGACGGCCAGCACGGTGTCCGCGGCCGCGAGGGCGTCCCGCATCGCGCTCGCCTGCTCGGCGTAGAGCTGCTCGGCCTCGTCGCGGTCCTCCGCGTCGGAGAGGTCGAGATCGCACGGGACGCGCAGGAGCGCGTCGGCCGACAACGCCGCACCCGTCCCGTGGCGCCCGTGCGCCACGTAGGTCTGGATCGTGCCGAGATCGCGGCGGCCGTGGAAGACCACCGTCACCGCGTTCGAGACCGGCAGGTTCGAGACGCGCAGGGCGACGGCAGCGGAGGCTTCGGGCTCGAGGAGTGCCCGACGAAGAAGGTCGTCAGCATCCATGACTTCAGTATCGGCCAACTACCCGACGGACAACATGTTCACCGGGCGCATGTAAGCCCGCCTCCGACACGGGTAGCGTCTTGGCCATGAAGCTGCTCTACAGGCCTTTCGGAATCATCGCCGGCCTGCTCGCCGGGTTCCTCTCCAAGAAGCTGTTCGCGGTCGTCTGGGGCCGCTTCGACGACGCCGAGCCCCCGAAGCCGAACACGCAGGAGGCGTCGATGGGCAAGGTGATCGGCGCGGCCGCGCTCCAGGGCGTCGTCTTCAGCGGCGTGCGCGCGGCCGTCGACCGGCAGGGCGCACGCGGCTTCCACTACCTCACCGGCACCTGGCCGGGCCCGAAGCAGCAGGACGAGGCAGCGCTCGCGAAGGACTAGCGTGTACAGCGCGTCGATCTCCGCCTCGTACTTGGCGGCGATCGGCTTGCGCTTGAGCTTCATCGTCGGCGTCAGCTCGTCGCCGCCGGGCATCCACTCCTCGTCGAGCACCTTGAAGCGCTTGATCTGCTCGACGCGCGAGAGCTGCGCGTTGGCGTGCTCGACCGCCTCGGCCACCGCGGCGGCGATGTCGCCGTCGAAGCCGGGCGCGACGTCTGGGTCGAGCACGATCAGCGCGACGTTGTAGGGCCGCCGATCGCCGATCGCCACGGCCTGGCCGATCAGCGCGTGCGAGGCCTTCAGCCGCGCCTCGATGTTCGCCGGCGACATGTTCTTGCCGGCCGCGTTGATGATGATCTCCTTCTTGCGGTCGACGATCGTCACGTAGCCGTCGTCGTCGATCGTGGCGATGTCGCCCGTGCGCAGCCAGCCGTCGTCGCCGATGGCCTCGCGGGTCTTCTCCGGGTCGTTGCGGTAGCCGAGCATCACCAGGTCGCCGCCGATCTCGAGCTCGCCGTCGTCGGCGAGCCGGACCTCGGCGCCGAGCATCGCCGGGCCGCAGGTGCCGATGCGGATGTCGTCGCGCGGGTTGACCGTCACGCAGCACGACGTCTCGCTCATCCCCCACAGCTCCTGGATGGGGACGCCGAGCGCGAGGAAGTACTCGAGCGTCTCCGTCGCGATCGGAGCGGCGCCGCTGACGACCACCTCGAGCGCGTCGAGGCCGAGCTTCGCGTGGATGCCGGCCTTGACCTCGTCCGGCAGCTGCGCCGGGTCGTTGACCCCCTGCGCGCGGAGGGCGGCCTCGATCTTCTCCCAGATGCGCGGCACCGCGCCCCACGCGGTCGGCCGGACGGACGGCAGGTGCTGGACGACCGTGCGCGGGTCGGCGATGCTCGTGACCGTCGCGCCGTAGGTCAGCGAGGCCGTGTACTGGCTCGCCCAGCGGTCGGCGACGTGCGCGCTCGGCAGGAAGGAGACGTTGCGACCGCCGGGCGTGATCGGCATGACCGTCGAGCAGCCGCGCAGCTCGGTCATCATGTTGCGGTGGGTGAGCTGGACGCCCTTCGGCGGCCCGGTCGTCCCGCTCGTGTAGATCAGCGTGAGGACGTCCGTCTCCTCGACGGCCCGCCAGCTGTCCTCGAAGTGGAACTCCGACGGCGTGCGGTCCTCGAAGGCCTCGAGCTCGTCCACGAAGATCACGTGCTCGGCCTGGCCCTCGAGCAGCGGCGCGAACTCGCGCTGCGTGAAGACGACGCGGTTCTGCGCGTTGGAGAACAGGTACTCGATCTGCTCGCGGGTCGAGGTGTTGTAGACGGAGAAGGGGGTGGCGCCGACGTGGATCGCCGCCGTGTCGACGAGGTGGAACTCCGGGCGGTTGAGCAGCATGATCGCCGACCGTGTCGCCGCGGCCGATGCCGAGGCTGGCGAGGCCGCCGGCGATCCGCTCGACGCGGTCCGCGTACTCGGCGTAGGTGATCGAGACGCTGTCGTCGGGCGTGCGCAGCGCGACGCTTCAGGCCGCTCGCTGCCAGGTCAGCTGGAAGGCTTCGCACAGCGTGGCGCAGCGCAGCTGCGGCAGGTCCTGGATCTCCGGGGCGATGGTCATCTCAGCCGCAATACAAAGCCATTGCGCGGCCAGTTCGTCAACCGCGTCCTCGAAACCTCGAAGTCGCGGGCGGTGAGCAGGTCGATCGGACGCCCGTGCGGGCCGTGCGACCCGCACCCAGCGGTGCAGCATCGTCGCGCCCGCCCGCTCCTCGGCCTCTGCAGGAGATCGAGCAGGATCGGCAGCTCGGGCCGGTGGTCGAGCTCGCCCGCGAGCAGTTCGAGCGCGCTGGCGTCGAGCGTGCGGATCAGCTCCTCGTCGGAGAGCCCCAGGAGGGCCTGCAGCTTCTGCGCCTCAGAAGAGCTGGTTCTCTCCACCGAAGACCTCGGAGACCGAGTCGTCGGTGAAGATCCGGCGGATCGAGTCCGTCAGCAGGTCCGCGCACGGGAGCACCTGGATGTTGGCGGGACGCGCCGGGGCGCAGCGGGATCGTGTCCGTGACGACGATCTGCTCGAAGGGCGCGGCGGCGAGGTTCTCCCAGGCGTTGCCGGAGAAGACGCCGTGGGTGGCGGCGGCGTAGACGCGGGAGGCGCCCTCGTCCTTGACGGTCTGGCCGGCGGCGCGCAGCGTGCCGGCGGTGTCGATCATGTCGTCGACCAGCAGGGCGGTCTTGCCCTTGACGTCACCGATGACGTAGGCGATCTCGGCGACCTGCTGGGCCGGGCGCTCCTTGTTGAGGATCGCCAGCTCGGCGCCGACCTTCTCGGCGAACTTCTTGGCCAGCTTCACGCGGCCGGCGTCCGGCGACACGACGACGAGGTCCTCGAGGTTGAGGTCGTTGAAGTGCTGGGTGAGCATGAACAGCGCGGTCATGTGGTCCATCGGCTTCTGGAAGAAGCCCTGGACCTGGCCGGCGTGGAGGTCCATGGCCAGGACGCGGTCCGCCCCGGCGTTCTCGAGCATGCGGGCGACCAGGCGAGCGGAGATCGGCTCGCGCGGGGCCGACTTCTTGTCCTGGCGGCTGTAGCCGAACCACGGGGTGACGGCGATGACGCGGTGCGCGGAGGCGCCGACCGCCGCGTCGATCATGAACATCAGCTCCATCAGCGCGTCGTTGGCGGTGATGCCCGTCTGGTCGTTGCCGCAGGTGGGCTGGATGATGAAGACGTCCGCGCCGCGGATCGACTCCTCGTAGCGGCAGTAGACCTCGCCGTTGGAGAACGTCTTCAGGGTGACGCCGCCCAGCCCGACCCCCAGCTTTCGCGCGATCTCCCCGGCCAGCGCGGGGTTCGCGCGACCGCTGAAGAGCATGAGCCGCTTGTTGTAGTCCAGCGGGATCGCAGTGGATTCCACTTGCGTCGAGAGCGCGCTCACGATGGGTCGGAGTCTACGCCCGGAGCCCGACGGCGCGACTTGTTCACCTGCCGCGCCCGTGCGATCCCGAGCCCATTTTCCGGGATGTCGTCGGTGATGACGCTGCCCGCGGCCGTCTGCGCGCCGTCCCCGATGGTCACCGGGGCGACCAGCGTGGTGTCCACGCTGGTCGACACATCGCTGCCGATCGTCGTCCGGTGCTTGCGGACGCCGTCGTAGTTGGCGGTGATCGTCGCGGCGCCCAGGTTCGAGCCGGAGCCGACGTCGGCGTCACCGATGTAGGAGAGGTGCGGCACCTTCGAGCCCTCCCCGATCACGGAGTTCTTGATCTCCACGAACGAGCCGACCCGCGCGCCGCGCTCGAGGCGGGTCCCCGGACGCAGGTACGCGAACGGACCGACGCTGACACCGTCCGCCAACGTCGCCTGGTCGAGATAGGCTGGCGCAGCGTGCAACCGGAGCCGACGGTGCTGCCGGCCTTGATCGTGCAGCCGGGCTCGAGCACCGTGTCCTTCGCCGATCGTCACGTCGGCGTCGATGTTCGTGGTGCCCGGGTCGACGATCGTCACGCCGTTGCGCAGGTGGTGCCGGTGGATGCGGTCCTGCGCGATCGCCCGCACGTCGGCGAGGTCGGCGCGGTCGTTGACGCCGAGGGTGAGCCCGGGGTCGTCGACGACGTGCGCGCGTGCGGGCATGTGCGTGAGGACGTCCGGGAGGTAGTACTCGCCCTGGGCGTTGTCGGGCGTGACGCGGTCCAGGGCGTCGAGCAGTGCGCCGCCGTCGAAGCAGTAGATCCCGGTGTTGACCTCGGTGACGGCGAGCTGCTCGGGCGTCGCGTCCCGTGCCTCGACCACCCGGACGGCGTCGCCGTCGCGGACCACGCGCCCGTAGCTGCCAGGGTCGTCGAGGACCATCGTCATCACGGTCGCGCCCTCGCTGTGCGCCTCCGCGAGCCCCGCGATCGCCTCCGCGGTGACCAGCGGCACGTCGCCCATCAGGACGACCACCGCCACGTCGCGCTCGATGTGCCCGGCGGCGGCCTTGACCGCGTCCGCCGTTCCGTTCTGCTCGTGCTGGACGACGCGCTCGACGCCGTCCGGCAGCGCGTCGCGCAGCGGCTCCTCCGGCCCGTCGACGACGACGACGCTCGTCGCCCCGGCCGCCTGCGCGGCCAGCACCGGCCACAGCACGAGCGCCCGCCCGCACAGCGGGTGGAGCACCTTCGGCGTCGCCGAGCGCATCCGCGTCCCCTCGCCGGCGGCGAGCACCACGACGGTCAGTCCAGCCATGTCGACCAGCCTACGGATACGCTCGGCAGCGCTCGCTTGGGGAGTGGTGTAACTGGAAGCACGGGACACTTTGGCTGTTCAAGACCGGGTTCGAATCCCTGGCTCCCCAGTCCGAGCCGATCCGTAAGCCGTGGTTCGTCCAGTCGTCTAGGGTCGCGCGACCATGCGAGTCCGGACTTTCCTCAGCGCAGGGCTCGTGAGCCTCGTGCTCCTCTCGGCCGCGGTGGCGGCCGATCCGATCATGCCGCTGAGTGAGGTGCAGATCGGGATGCAGTGCACCGGCTACTCGGTCTTCAAGGGGACGGCGGTGGAGTCGTTCGACGTCGAGATCGTCGACGTCGTCGGGCAGGCGGCGATCGGGGCGACGCCGCCGGCGCTGCTGGTCAAGGTGTCCGGTGAGCGGATCGACGCCGACCGGCGTCGGGCCCGGGTTCTCGGGCTCGCCCGTCTACTGCCCGGCTGCGGACGGCGTCTCCAAGAACGCCGGCGCGATCTCCGAGACGATCGGCGACTACGGCGGCAAGACCGTGCTGGCGACGCCGATCGAAGCGATCATCGGCACGCCGATCGAGGCGCCGCGGGCGACTTCGATCTCGCGGCGCGAGGCCTTCCGTGACGCGCGACTCCTCGCGCGGGCCAGGACGCTGGCGACGCCGATCTCGGTGGGCGGCCTGTCATCGCCGACGATGAACGCAGCTGACCGCAGCGGCCCGGCGGCACGACGTCGTGCTCACGCAGGCGCCGTCGATCCCGGCCGACCGCACGCCGGAGGTGCCCTTCGTGCCCGGCTCGGCCGTCGGCGTGGGAATCTCGAGCGGCGATTTGACGCTCGTCGGGGATCGGGACGGTCTCCTACGTGGACGGCGACAAGCTGTGGGCGTACGGGCACCCGTTCGACGGCGTGGGCCGGCGCTCGCTGCTGCTCCAGGACGCCTACATCGCGACGATCATCAACAACCCGGTCCAGGCCGAGGGCATCAGCACCTACAAGCTCGGCGGCGCGGTCCGCGACCGCGGGACGATCTCCAACGACGGCCTGTACGCCGTGGCGGGCACGCTCGGGCAGCTGCCGCCGCGCACCGACGTGCGGGTGGTGGCCTCCGACGAGGACACGGGTCGCCGCCAGGTCATGGACGTCGACATCGCCGACGAGGCCGACGTCGACAACCCGACGGGGTACACGGGGCTGAGCTTCGCCGCCCCGCTGGCGGTGCAGGACGCCGCGACGACCGTGCTCGGCGCCTCGCCGCAGCGGCTCGCCGGCCGTATGTGCATGCGCGTCGTGGTGGAGGAGATCCGCGATCCGCTGCGCTTCTGCAACCGCTACGTGAGCGACGGCACCGGCTTCGGCGAGTCCGTCGGGTTCAACCCGCTCGCGAGCGCCGCCTCGACCGACGCCGTGAACGCCCTCTCCGTCTTCGAGGCCTACAAGGGCGACCCGGTGCACGTCCGCAGCGTCGACGCGCGCATCACCCAGACGCGCGCGCAACGGCAGGCGTACATCCGCAACGTGTTCCTGCCCCGGCGCATCCACCGCGGCGACACGGTGCCCGTCAAGCTCACCGCCCGTGTGGTGCGTGGCCAGGTGCGCGTCTTCACGTTCGACTGGAAGGTGCCCTCGACCCTCAAGCTCGGCGATCGCAAGCTGGACTTCCGCGGCAGCGAGCCCGACAGCGCCTTCGGCTTCTTCGACACGCTGATCATCGAGTTCGGAGGCGGCGGCTACTTCGACTCCGAGGGCCCACGCAGGGTCTCCCAGCTCGCCGACGCCTTCAAGCGGATGAGCCGCTGGGACGGCATCCGGGTCAAGCGGGGCGGCCGGGTCTTCCGCGACAAGACGTACCGGATCGCCGGACGCGACAAGGTGCGCGTCCAGGTACTCAAGCGCCGCTGACTAATCCTGTGCGAGGGCGTCGAGCAGCTGCTCGACGCGCACGACGCCGAGGTACACGCCCCGGCGGTCACACGCGACCAGCGGATGGAAGCGCTCGATCCAAGGCCGCGCAGCGGCGCGGCGGGCGACCGCCTTCTGCGGGCTGGTCGGGCTGATGCGCATGATCGGCCGCTCGTGCGGCTCACCGCGCATCAGCGCCGCGCGCTCGGCGAGCGCGAGCGGTCGCCGGCGCTCGTCGACGAGCACGATCACGTCGCTGAGCGGGTCCTCGAGAAAGCGGTCTGCGACCTGCTCGAGCGAGCTGCCCCACGGCAGCGGCTGCCGCGCCTCGATCAGCCCGGCCACGGTCTCGGCCGCCTCGACCGGTGGCGACGCCTGGCGGATCGCGTCGGCCGCCGGTGGAGGCAGCGGGCCCATCGCGGCAGCAGGCGGACCGAACAGCGGACCCATCCCGAGCGCGACGCCCATGCGCCGCAGTGCCGAGAGCTCCGGCCGTCCGGGGATACCGGCGGCGATGACGCGCGCCCCCGTGCTCGTTGCGACGGAGTGCATGGCCTCGACGATCGCGCTCTTCGCCTGGTCCCCGTCGATCCCGGCGACGAACGCCGGTGCCGATGCGCACGAAGTCCGGCTGCAGGTCGGCGATGTGCCGCAGCGAGGCGTAGCCGGAGCCCGTCTCGTCGATGCCGGCCATCCCGCCGAGGTCGCGCACCGCGTCGAGCGCGGCGCCGACCGAACGGTCCGCGTCCTCGCCGGCGTCCTCGGTGACGAGGACGGCGATGCCCTCCAGGCGCCCGGCGGAGCGCAGAACGGCCATCACCTCGCCCGAGCGCAGGGCACGGCCGGACACGTTGACGGCGAGGAACGCGCCCTCGGGGAGGTGCTCGCGATCGGCCAGCGCCACGGCAAGCAACGCCGCCTCCAGCCGGCCGGCGGAGTGCAGGCCGACGCTGCGCGACCAGTCGTTCGGGGAAACGGCGCGGTCGGCGTCGATCGCCAGCAGCACCTCGTAGCCGGCTGCGCCACTGCGGGTGATGTCGGCGATCGGGGCGTAGCGCGTCCGGACCGTCTCTGGCCGCGCGACGACGCGCTCGAGAAGACCGGCTGGATCGTCGATCGGCACGACGCGCAACTGAGGCGGCTGGTCCCCCATTCCGATCACTCAACGAGTGATACCCGCCTGGTCTTTCAGGCCTGCGCGTGAAACCGGTAATTGATGCCGCTTGGCGCAAGCGCAGTGGCGTCGATCTGCGCGACCGCCGAGGCCAGCACCTGGGCGAACGTATGGGTACTCGCCGCGATCAGCTCGAGCAGCTTCTCGACCGGCGTCGCCTCCGCATGCACGCCGTTGGCGTAATCCGTGGCGTAGCCGACGAGCCCGAACGGGAGCTCCGCCTCACCGCACAGGACCGTCTCCGGCCCCGCGGTCTGGGAGACGGCGGTGACGCCGCACGCGGCCAGGCCGCGGATCTCGGCCTTGGTGTTGAAGCGCGGGCCGTCGACGTGGCCGTAGCAACCACCGTCGCGCGCGGTGACACCGGCCGCGGTCGCCCCGGCCAGCAGCACTCGCCGCAGCTCGGGCGAGTAGGGGTTCTCGTAGATCCAGTGGCCGCGCGCTTCGTCGCCGGGCGTGTCGTGGAAGGTGCACAGCGATCCGTCCGGCAGCCGGTTGGACACGAAGTGCAGGTCGTCGAAGACGATCAGCGAGCCGAGCTGAACGCTCGGATCCACCGCACCGCAGACCGTCACGGCAATCACCGCGTCACAGCCCGTCTCCCGTAGCGCGGCGACGTTCGCGCGATGGGTGACATGGTTGGAGACGCGGACGTGACCCTCGCCGTGGCGCGAGACGTGGACGACTTCGACGCCCGCGAAGGAGCCCACCGTCACCTCGGCGTCGCCCCAGCGGGTCGGCTCGACGGTCTTCTGCTCACCACGCAGCTCCGGCAACGCGTAGGTGCCGGAACCGGTGATGATCCCCAGTCGCATCGTAGCGGCTACGGTCCTTGGGCTCGCGCGGGACGCGGCCGCCGCCGGCGCCGCGCTCACGCGCCGGGCCGCCCGGGGCGGCGATGCCGAGCACGCGCATCGCCTTCAGGCCGAGGCCGAGCCGCTCGCGGCCGTCGGTGGACGCGACGTCGTGGCCGGTGAGCTCGTGCACGCGCACGAGCCGGTAGCGGATCGTGTGGCGGTGGGTGAAGAGCCGTCCGGCGGTGTTGGCGACGTTGCCGTCGCAGTCGAGGAACGTCTCGAGCGTCGCGACCAGGTCGGTCTCGTACTGCTCGTCGTAGGCGACCAGCGGCGCGATCGTCTCGTCGTAGAAGCGGTGCAGCTCGCCCGGGTCCTCGCTCATCGCCGGCAGCAGCAGGCGGTAGGCGCCGGTGTCCTCGAAGGCGAGGATCGCGGCGGGCTCCTCGGTCGCGGTCGCCGCCCGGCCCGGCCTCGGCGACGTTGGCGGCCAGCAGCGCCTCCTGGCCGGCGCGGTAGAGGTCGGCGGGGTCCGGCGCGCGGCGCGAGTGGCCGACGGCGAAGGTGAAGCCGCCGAGCGCGGCGTGCAGCTCGCGGGCGACGACGCCGGCGCAGCGGCGGACCGCGTCGACGCCGTCGGCGGGGACGAGCAGGACGATCAGGCCGGTCGCGGCCGACGGCGGGGTGATCGAGGACGGCGAGCAGGGCGCCCGGCGCGGTCGCGCGGGTGGCGCGCTCGGCGACGGCGAGCACGCGGCCGCGCCAGTCGACCTCCGTGACGGCGAAGTGGTGCGCGCGAACGACGATGACGGCGCCGCCGGCCGGCGAGGTCGAGGCCGAGCTCCGAGGCGCGGGCGAGGATGTCGCCGCGGTCGGTCACGGTGCGCTCCAGCAGCGCGCGCAGGAACGTCTCCTGGGCCACCTCGGACTGGCGCTCGGGCGCGCGCAGGCGCTCGACCTCGGACGCGATCAGCGTCAGCACCATCGTCATGAAGCCGCGCGGGCGGCGTCCGGCGCGCTCGCGCATCCGCAGGCGGCCGACGGCGTCGCCGCCGACGCGCAGCTCGTGCGTCTCGACGCCGGGGCGTCGGCCATCAGCGAGCGCTCGTCGGCCGGTCGAGCGCGCGGCGACGGCGAGCACCGCGCTCGTGTGGTCGAGCAGCACGAGCGACGCGTCCAGCGCGCGGCTGGCGGCGCGCACGACCTCGGGCAGGCCGGCGCCGCCGGCGACGGCGTCGGTGACCGCGTGCAGCGCGTCCAGGTCGTGCGGCTGGCCGGCGCGGCTCTGGCACCGGCTCGACTCACGCGATGCGGTCGTAGTACCAGAGGAACAGGGCGCCGATGAGGCCGCCGGCGCCGAGCATCGCGGCGAGCACGTAGACGCTCATGACGACCGCGACGTCCGCTGCCACCAGCGCGTGTACGCCGTGTAGGCGGGCACGAGCACCAGCCAGGCCCACAGGCCGATGCTGGTCGACGCCGACGACGGCGGCGATCAGGTAGGTGAGGGCGGTGTTGCTCATCGGCGGGCCAGAACAGGGCAGCGAAGACCGCGGCGCCGAGCGGCAGAGCCGCCGAGCGACGTCGGTCAGGTAGTGCACATGAAGATAGAGGCGGGACGGCCGATCGCGACGACGAGCACCGTGGCGGCGGCGATGAGCGCGCGGCGGCCGCTGAGCGCCGCGGCGCCGCCAGCCAGGCCGTCGCGTAGGCGGAGTGGCCGCTCGGATAGGACAGCGCCGGCGGGGTCGTAGAAGCGGCTCGCGGGCCGCGGCCGGTCCCAGAGCTCCTTGCCGACGGTTGACGAGGATCGACCAGGACGACCATGCGCGCCGACGAGGCCGAGCGCCGTGGCCGCGGCCGTACCTGCGCCGGCGTAGAACGCGCGCACGACCGGCGGTCACCAGCGCGGCGACCGGGAACGAGCCGAGGTCGGTGAGGACGCGGACGATCGTCGAGCCCGCGGCTGCTCGCGCAACGGCGTCGAGGACGTCGAAGGCGGCGCTGGTCGATCCCGAGCGAGCCCGTGGCGCCGTGCACCAGCAGGCCGAGGCGCACGGCGACCAGCGCGAGGGCGGCTAGCGCGGAGCGGCGCACGGCTCGACCGCGATCGCTCCGGGAAGACGCCGCTGACGGCCCGCGCCTCGTCCGGCGTCGTCGAAGGCCGCCGAAGACGGTCGGGCCCGAGCCGGAGACCAGCGCGGTCGGCGCCCGCGCGCGGCGACGAGCGCGCGTCGATCGACGGGCACAGCGAGCGGGCGGCGTCCTGCAGGTCGTTGACGCGGAGCGCCCGGCGCGACGTCGCGCTCCGCGGCGGCGAGCGCGCGCGGTCAGGCCGAGCCGGTCGGCCTCGCGGTAGACCGCGGGGGTGCTGAGCGCGTGCGCGCGACGGGACGATCACGAGCGCGGCCGGCGGGCCGGCCGGCGAGCGGCTCGACGTGCTCGCCGATGCCGGTCACGAGCGCGCGGCCGGTCGCGCAGCTGGAACGGGACGTCGGCGCCGAGCGCGGGCGCGATCTGTCGAGCAGCGGGTCGTCCGGGCGCCCGGCGCGTGCGCGACGAGCCGCAGCGCCGCGGCGGCGTCGGCCGAGCCGCCGCCCATGCCCGGCGGCGACCGGGATGCGCTTGTCGATCGTCGACGCGGAGCGGCGGCCCGTCCCAGCCGGCGCCTCGCGGTACGGCGGCCAGCGCGGTCGCCGCGAGGTTCGGGCCCGTCGACGCCGGCGCAGACGACCTCGTCGCCGGTCGCCGGCGCGGGCTCCAAGCGTCAGCTCGTCGGCGAGCGAGACGGACTGGAAGACCGACACGAGCGGGTGGTAGCCGTCGGCGCGCGGGCGCGCCGACGAACAGGCAGAGGTTGACCTTGCCCGGGGCGTGCGTCGCGGCTTCATCGCAGCGCGCTCCGCCAGCGCGCGACCCACTCGGCGGGCGCGAGCCGCTCGGCGCGGACGTCCGGCGGCAGGCCGATGCTCCTCGAGCGCCGCCCGGGCGCGCGTCGCCGGTCGGCGGCGCCCGGCGCAGCGAGAGCGAGCGCGGCAGCGCCTTGCGGCGGTGCGCGAAGCCGGCGCTGACCAGCGCGCGGACGTCGGCGGGCGCCGGCGGGGCGGTGCGGTCGAGGCCGACGAGCACGGAGTCGACGTTCGGGCACGGGGTGGAACACCGTGCGCGGAGATCGCGCGCAGCACGCGCACCGTCGCACGACAGCTGGGCGAGCACGCGACGGCGCGCCGTAGGCCGGCGTGCCCGGCGACGCGGCGAGCCGCTCGCCGACCTCGCGCTGCACCATCGCCACCCAGCGGGTGACGCTCGGCAGGTCGGCGACGGTCTGCAGGATCACCGTGGCGGCGACGCCGTAGGGCAGGTTGGCGACGACCTTGTTCGGCGGCGGGTCGAGCGCCGCGTAGTCGAGCTTGACGGCGTCGGCGAAGTGCAGCGTCACGTTGGCGAACGGGTCCAGCGCGTCGCGCAGCGGCGGCCTCGAGGCGGCGGTCGAGCTCGACGACGTGGACGTGGCGCGCGCGCGCGGCGAGGTGCTCGGAGAGCACGCCGAGGCCGCCGCCGACCTCGAGCACGACGTCGCTCGGGGCCGAGCTCGGCCTCGCGCGCGATCACGTCGAGGATGTTCGAGTCGATCAGGAAGTTCTGGCCGAGGTCGCGCTCGGGCGGACGCCGAACTGCCTCAGCCGGCGCAGGCTCGGCTGGGTCGGCTCGGTCGTTCACCAGCCGAACAGGCGCGCCGCGTTGGCGTCGACCGCCGCCTCGAGCTCCGCGTAGTCGATGCCGCGCTGCTCGGCGATGAAGCGCGCGGTGTGGACGACGTTGGCCGGCTGGTTGCGCTCCTTGCGCACGACCTGCGGCGTCAGGTACGGCGCGTCGGTCTCCACCAGCATGCGGTCCAGCGGGACGCGCAGCGCCGTCGCGGCGAGCGCCATGCGACTTCGGGTAGGTGACGTTGCCGGCGAAGGAGATGTACCAGCCGTGCTCGAGGCACTCGTCGAGGCGGTCGGGCATCGAGAAGCAGTGCAGGATCACGGTGAGGCCGTCGGCGTCGCGCGCGAGCGTGGCGATCGTGTCGTCGTCGGCCTCGCGCGTGTGGATGACGAGCGGCTTGCCGACGTGCGCGGGCGATCTCGATCTGGGCGGCGAAGGCGCGCTCCTGGTCGTCGCGCGGCGCGTGGTCGCGGAAGTAGTCGAGACCCGGTCTCGCCGATCGCGCGGCAGCGCGGGTCGCGCGGCGAGCTCGGCGATCTCCTCGGCGTCGGCGTCGGCGAAGCCCGTCGGCCGAGTTCGGGTGGCGGCCGACGGCGGCGAAGACGGTGCCGTCGAAGCGCGTCCGGCTGCGCGAGCGCCGTGCGGCAGGAGTCGCGCGTCCATGCCGATGGTGAGCATGCGCGTCACGCCCGCGGCGCGCGCGCGCGCGACGATGTCGGCGTCGTCGCCCGGCGTGTGGTCGAGGTGGGTGTGGCTGTCGATCACTGCGGCTTGGGGAACAGCGGCGCGAGCTCGCCGATGCGTGCCGCCGGCGCCCGGCGCCGAAGGCCGGCGGCGGCGCAGCGCCGTCGCGCTCGTCGCCGAGCGCCTCCAGCAGCTTGGCCGTGCTGCTCGGGCAGGTAGGGTGCAGCAGCACGGTGACGGTGCGCAGGCCCTCGGCGAGCGAGCGCAGCACGATCGGCGAGGCTGGTCGGCCTGCGCCTCGTCCTTCGCCAGCTTCCAGGGCGCCGTCTCCTCGACGTAGCGGTTCAGCCGCCGCACGCGCTGCCAGATGCGCTCGAGCGCCTGCGTGACCTCGGCGCGGTCGAGCAGCTCGCTCACCTCTTCGGCGAGCCCGTCGAAGTCGGCCGCCAGCGCCGGGTCCGGCGCGACGTCGGGCACCTCCGCGTCCGCGTAGCGGCCGCAGCATGTTCAGCGTGCGGCTCGCGAGGTTGCCGTAGTCGTTGGCGAGCTCGGTCGTGTAGCGCGTCCTCGAAGCCCTCCGGCGAGACGTCGCCGTCCGAGCCGAAGGAGACCTCGCGGTAGCAGTAGTACCGGAGCGCGTCCGTGCCGAACTGGTCGATGATCTGGAACGGGTCGAGCACGTTGCCCAGCGACTTGGACATCTTCTGCTCGTCCATCAGCAGGTAGCCGTGGATGAACAGGTGCTCGGGCAGCTCGAGCCCGCGGCCAGCAGCAGGCCGGGCCAGATGACCGCGTGGAACTTCAGGATGTCCTTGGCCATCACGTGGAAGGTGGCCGGCCAGAACGTGTCCGTCAGGTCTTCGCCCTCGCGGGCGAAGCGCAGCGCGGTGACGTAGTTCAGCAGCGCGTCGAACCAGACGTAGAAGACGTGGTCGGTGTCCCAGGGGACCTCGACGCCCCATTTCAGCTGCGCGCGGCTGAGCGACACGTCCTGCAGGCCGCCCTGGATGAACGCGCGCGCCTCGTTGGAGCGGGCGCGCGGGAGCACCCAGCCCGGCTCGGCGTAGAGCGCCTCGAGCTGCTCCTGGAACGCGGACAGCCGGAAGAACCAGTTCTCCTCGTGCTCGCGCGTCAGGGGGATCAGGTGGATCAGGCACGTGTCGTCGGGCCCGATCTCCGCCTCCGTCTTGAAGTCCGCGCAACGGGGGCAGTACCAGCCCTCGTAGAGGCCCTTGTAGACGTGCCCGTTGTCGTGGACGCGCTGCATGATCTCCTGGACGGCGACCTTGTGGCGCTCGTCCGTGGTGCGGATGAAGAAGTCGTTGGAGATGTTCAGGATCGGCATCAGATCCTGAAAGCGCCTGGCGTTGCGATCGGCCAGCTCCTTCGGGCTGACGCCCTCCTTCTCCGCGGCCAGCGCGACCGGCTCGCCGTGCTCGTCCGTGCCCGTGAGGAAGAAGACCTCCTCCCCCCGCTGGCGCATGTGACGGGCGAGGATGTCGCAGCCGATCGCCGTGTACGCGTGGCCGAGGTGCGGCGCCGCGTTCACGTAGAAGATCGGCGTCGTGACGTAGAAGGCCATGCGGTGGCTCAGCCTACGACTCCCCAAGCGCTCGGCGGCACTGGCCAATTGCGGCATTGATGGAAGGGAGAGCGAACCGTGCGGATTCGTCACCGCCGGCGACGAACCACGCGGATCCGTCGCCGGATTCCGGTGACGGATCCGCGTAGTTCACGCGGACCGGTGACGGATCCGCGCGGTTCGCGCCGCCGGGACGCTCCGCTTCCGCTTCCTCAACGCCAATCGGCGGCGGCCGGCGATCCCGACGGCGATGGCGGTGATGCCGATCCACGCCAGCGGCGGCGCGGGCTTGGGGGAGGGCGTCGTCGTCTCTGGGGTGGGCGCCGCGCGCGCCGGCAGCCGGAACGGCCGCGCGACAGGCGCCACCGGCGGCGGCTCTTGGGCGAAGTAGCGCAGCGGGTCCTCGTAGCCGAAGGGATCGCCCGGCCGACGGACGCCAAGGTGCAGCGGACTCGAACCCGTGCGGCCGACCGCCTCGCCGACCTGCACGCCACCGAGCGCCGCCTCCGCTTCGAAGTCCACCAGCGTCACCCGTCGATGACCGCATTCGAGTGTCGCTGCGGACGAGCCCGCCCACACCAGCTCACCGGAGCACGGCGCGCGCACCACGACCCCCGGCGCGGCACCGAAGTCCACTCCTCGGTGCAATCCGGCCGCGAACGGCGAACCCGCGTAGTCAAAGGCGCGCACGATCGGCGCGTCGACGGGCGGGGAAAGGATCACGGGCACCGACGCGAACCTACGCCCGATACGGACCGCTCTCGCGCGCCGTTACGAAGTGGTTGCAGAGTTGAGGCGCTCTCGCACCAGGCGCAGCAGCATCTCGCCGCGATCCTCGACGATGACCTCGCCCACCCACGGCTCGCCGAGCGTCTCGCCCGCCCGGAACTGATCGTGCGTGAGGTCCACCTCCTCACCCGACGGCAGGCGGTTCCAGGCGTGGTGCTCGTTCTCGAGGTGACTGCCGTGCACCGGCGCGACGAGGATCTCGCCGCCCATCAGCGCCCGGACGACGTAGGCGGTGACGCCGCACTGGCCGCGCGTCGACCAGTCGGGCGTCCACTCGTCCGGGTCGTCGGAGGTCTCGCGCGACCAGCACACACGCAGGGCGGCGTCGATCCGCTCGAGTTCGGTCACGTGTTCAGCTCGCGGTAGAGGTCGTTGACCTTGGTGCCCGTCAGTTCGGCGACGACGCTCGCCGCCGCACGCGGTTTGGCACCCGCGTCGACCAACCGCCGGACCGCCGCCAGTGCCGCCTCGCGGTCGGCCTCCTCCGCCGGCGCGCCCGCGATCACCAGCACGATCTCGCCGCGTGCGGTGAGGCCCTGAGCGACCTCGGCGGCCGGCCCGCGGACGACCTCCTCGTGCAGCTTGGTCAGCTCGCGGCAGACCGCCACCTGCCGCTCGGGCTCGAGCGCCTGCAGCGTCGCGACGATGCGGTTGGGCGACTCGAAGGCGACGATCGTCTCCGGCCCCGCCAGCAGCGCGTCGAGCGCGGCCCGCTTGCGCGGCAGGAAGCCGACGAAACGCCAGGCGTCGCTGGGCAGCGCGCTGGCGACCAGCGCCGCCATCACCGCCGACGGGCCGGGCAGGACCTCGACGCCGAGGCCGGCGGCGACGCAGCCCTGAACGAGCACGTAGCCCGGGTCGCTCACCAGCGGCATGCCGGCGTCCGACACCAGCGCGACGACTTCGCCCGACTCCATCCGGCCGACCAGCTCGCGGGTGCGCGCGGCCTCGTTGTGCTCGTGGTAGGAGACGAGCCTGGCCTGCACGCCGTAGCGGTCGAGCAGGACGCGCGTGCGGCGGGTGTCCTCGCAGGCGATCACGTCGGCGTCGCGCAGCGCGGCGAGGACGCGCAGGGTGACGTCCTCCAGGTTCCCGATCGGCGTCGGGCAGACGATCAGTCGGCCGGTCAGGAGCCCACGCCGCGCGCGAGCAGCGACGCCCCGATCATGCCGGCCTGCTGGCCCAGCGACGCGATCGACACGCGCACGTCCGACGACGGAGCCTTCGCCCGCCGGCACAGCTCCTCGCGCGCGGGGGCGAGCATCAGCTCGCCCGCGGTCACGGCCCCGCCGCCGACCACGATCACCTCGGGGTTGAAGGTCATCGCGATGCCGGCCAAGCCGGCCCCGAGCTTGGTGCCGATGTCGCGCATCACCGCAAGTGCGTCTGGGTCGCCCTCGAGCGCCAGCTGCGTGACTTCCTCGCCCGTCACCTCGCGCCCAGGCGCGCGGACCCGTCGCGCGCCATCGCCGACCCCGAGCACAACGCCTCCAGACAGCCGCGACCTCCGCACACGCCGAAGCAGGGCGGCCCGTCGAAGTCGATCGGCACGTGGCCGAGCTCCGCGGCCGCGCCGCGTGCGCCGTGATAGATGCGGCCGTCGAGGAGGAGCCCGCCCCCGATCCCGGTCCCCAGGGTGAGGAGCACGACGTGCGAGCAACCCCGCCCGGCGCCGAGCTCGGACTCGGCCAGCACCGCGCAATTGGCGTCGTTGTCCGTGGCGACGGCTCCGAAGGTGTCGACGACGTGCATCCCGACGATCGGCAGGTGGTTCGAGCTCATCACGAGGCCGGTGCTCGGGTCCACGAGCGCCGGCACGCCCACGCCGATGGGCGCGTCGGTGTCGAGAGCTCGAGCACCTCGCGCACCACTGCGAGCAGCTCGTCCAGCGGCAGGCCCTTGATCAGGCGCCGCTCGGATCTGAGCACCGTGCCGTCCTCCTCGACGACGCCGGCGAGCAGCTTCGTGCCGCCGAGGTCGAGTCCGATGGTGGGCGCCATGCAGCAGAACCTACGCGCCTGGCTACGGTCTTGCGCAGTGCCCGACGAGCCGGACTACAAGCTCTATCGCTCGCGACCACGGCTTCTGAAGGGACGCGAAGAAGGCGTCGCGGATGGCCTGCAGGAGCTGCGTGACGAGGCCCCGCACGTCCCGCGCCAACCTGGCGCAAAGCCGCAGTACACCGTGCACCGCCGCCGGCGGTTCAGGCTGCCGCGCCCGCATCTGCCGACTGGTTCGATCACCGGCCGCCGTGTCGTCAAATGGGTGCTGAGTGCCGCCGCCGGCTGGATCCTGCTGTCGCTCGCACTCTTTTTGGTGTCGGCCCAGATCAACGCGAAATCCGTCACCAGCGCGACGGAGGACGCGCTCACGGGCGGCGGCTTCCCGCTCGTCCAGCCGACCACGATCCTGGTGCTCGGCTCCGACGGCCGCGTCCCCGGCCTCGCCGAGCCGGGCGCCGACATCGGCGGCCCGGAGCGGTCGGACTCGATCATGCTCATCCGTACCGGCGGCGGGAAGTCGGCGAAGCTCTCGATCCCGCGCGACCTGGTGGTGGACACCCTCGAGCTTCGGGCCGGACAAGATCAATGCCGCCTACGCGGTCGGCGGCCCGAGCCTGACCGTTCAACGATGATCGAGGAGTACCTCGGCATCGAGGTCAACCACGTCATCGACGTCTCGTTCGGCAACTTCCCGGAGTTCATCGACGCGCTCGGCGGCATCAACATCAAGACCAACTGCGTCATCCTCCAACATCAACGGCGGCAAGTCCAACGGCGGCACGACCCTCGAGCTCAAGGCCGGCGACAACCACCTCAACGGCCTCGAGGCGCTCGCCCTGGCGCGCACGCGCAAGAACGAGTGCCACCCGGAGGAGACCGACCTCGAGCGCGCCGCCCGCCAGCAGGACGTGCTGTCGGCGATCAAGTCGCGGATCGTGTCGCCCTCGACCTTCTTGCGCCTGCCGTGGGTCGCCTGGCAGGCGCCGAAGGCGGTGCAGTCGGACATGCGCGGCTTCTCGCTGCTGGGGATCGCGGGCGGCCCTCTATGATCGGTGGCGACTCCAAGCCCGTCGTGCTCGGCGGCCTCGACACGGCCGGCGGCGTCTCGGTCAGCGACGCCGAGAAGGCCGCTGCCGTGCAGAAGTTCCTCGACGGCTGACGACGCGGTACTGGACGAGGTGCGCAGCGCCGCCGTGGTCGTCGAACGCGTCGAGGACGAAGGAGTCCGGACCGGCGTAGCCGCTGACTGGCGTGTAGATGACGCGGCCGCCGACGACGCTCAGCGTCCCGTGCGCAGGCGCCTGGGCCGCCGTGTAGGTCAGCGGGTCGCCGTCGGCGTCGGTGCAGCTCGTCGCGAGCAGGGTGGACTGACCGGGCACGGGTTGGCCGCCGAGGCCCGGAGCGCAACGTGGCGCCTGATTGGCGCCGGCCGCGACGATCACGGTCTGGGTGACGGGCGGGCCGATGACGCCGCCGGAGCGCACGGCGTAGACAACGGCGTCGGTGCCCTCGACCGGGGCCGGCGGAGTAGCTGTGCTCGGCCGCTGCGTCCAGTTCGAGGGCCGGGCGTGACCGTTCCGAAGGCGGGATGGCCGAGCACACGCATCTGCACCGCGCGCCCTTCGCAGACGACCGCGGGCAGCGTGAGCGTCCGGCCCGGGCGGACCCGCACGGGTGCCGGCGGCGCGCAGCCCGGGAGGTCGGGTGCGGCCGCGCGGCGGAAGGCCTTCGGCCGCTTCGGCCGCTTGCGTGCTGCCTCGACGGTGGCCGAGACCGACAGGGTCGTGTCGCCCACGTCATTGGTCGCGATCATGGTGAACGGGTCCGCGCCGGCATTCGGCCCGGCGAAGTAGGTGACGCCGTTCGGGTTGAGGGTCACCGACCCCCGCAACGGCGCCCGTTCCGATTCGAAGGCCATCGCCCGCCAGCGGCAGGAAGTCACCGCAGGCGATCGGGATCACCGCGGCCGCGCCGGGGACGGCCGTGACGGCGGGCGGGGCGGCGCAGGCAGGCCGCAGCCGCTCCCGAACCGTGATGGGCACGCGCACGGGCGCAGAGCTCCCGCCGCGCGAGTCGATCGCGCGCACCCGCAACGCGTCAGCCCCCGCAAAGCCGCGCGGCGCGAGGTAGGACAGCGCCGGCCGGCCACGCGTGCCCGCGACCACGGCCGCGAGGCCGCGCGCGGGGGCCGTGATCAGCTCCAGCTCGACGGTGTCGCCTTCCGGGTCCTCGACAGGCCGGCGTCCAGGTGAGCACGTCGCCGGCACGGGCGAACACGGGCGAGCCCGTGCAGACGGGCGGGTCGTTGCGTGCCGCGTCGATCAGGAGCGTCTGCGTCGTGCCGTCACCGAACGTGAAGGCGTCGGCGCCGGTCTGCCCGTAAAAGGCGCGGAGGTCGCGCGGCGTCCGACGACGTCGAGCGCGCCCTTCTCCGGGCCGCTCACGACCCCGACGCTCGCGACCGGCCCGGCTTGCGTGGTGCAGTCGAGCGTGAACGTGACGGACCGCCCGGGCCGCACGGCCGGCGCCGGCACCGCCGGGTCGCAGACCGTCCCCGGTCCGAGGTGCACGCGGCGCCGGACGGCGGTCGCCGGCCGTCCGAGGCGGTGAAGGTGAAGCCATCACTGCCCGTGAAGCCGGGCGCCGCGCTGTACGTGGCGCTGCCCCCGTTGAGCGTCACCGACCCGTGCTGGGGGAGCTCCGCCAGCGCGTAGGCGAGCACATCGTCCTGGACGTCCCGGTCGCTGCAGCCGAGCGCGAGCGTGACGTGGCGCCCGCGACGGCGTGCGGGGTGTCCGTCGCACAGACCGGCGGGTGGTTGACGGTCACCTCGAAGTCGACCGCCGCCGGCGATCCACTCACGTTCCCGGGCAGCTCGGTGCCGGAGAAGGCGACGAACCGGGCCCGGGCTCGGCCGGGAGGTAGACGATGACGCCGGTGCCGTCGCCGCGGTCGCTCAGCGTTGCGGTCCCGTTGGCAACCGTGCCGAGGTCGATGCGGATGTCGTCCTCCTCGACGTCCCAGCAGTGGATCGCGACCGCCACCGCCTTGTCCTCGCGGACGAAGTGCGGCGCGCTTCCCACGCAGGTCGGCGTGGCCGCCACCGCCGGCTCCGCGACGAGCGCCATCGCGAGCAGCGGGAGCGAGAGCAATCGTCGCACTAGCTCGACGTCGGGAACTGCAGCTGCGCGCGCTGGACCGGCCCGCTGTCGGGCCAGCGGGTGGTGACCGCCTTCGCACGGGTGTAGAAGCGCACGCCCTCCGGACCGTGGATGTGGTGGTCGCCGAACAGGGAGTCGCCCCAGCCACCGAAGGAGTGAAAGGCCATCGGCACCGGGATGGGGACGTTGACGCCGATCATGCCGACGTGCACGTCGCGCTCGAAACGCCGCGCGGCGCCGCCGGACGACGTGAAGATCGCGCAGCCGTTGCCGAACGCGTTGGTGTTGATCAGCGAAACGGCCTCGTCGAGCGAGTCGGCGCGCACCACGCAGAGCACCGGCCCGAAGACCTCCTCGCGGTAGATCGACATCTCCGGTCGCACACCGTCGAAGAGGGTCGGGCCGACGAAGAAGCCCTGTGCCGGCCCGTCGAGGGCACGCCCGTCGACGACCGCGTCCGCGCCGGCCGCGATCCCGTCGGCGATCGCCGTGGTGATGCGCTCGCGCGCCTGGTCGGTGACGACCGGGCCCATGTCGGACGCCTGCCTCGAGGCCCGGGCCCGACGGTGATGTCCCGCGCGCGCTCCGCGAGCCGGTCCACCAGCCCGTCGGCGCTGTCGCCGACCGCCACCGCGACGGAGATCGCCATGCAGCGCTGACCGGCCGAGCCGTAGGCCGCGGAGGTGATCTGCTCCGCCGCGAAGTCGAGGTCCGCGTCCTCCATCACGACGGCGTGGTTCTTCGCGCCGCCCAGTGCCTGCACGCGCTTGCCGCTCGCCGACGCGCGCTCGTGCACGTAGCGCGCGATCGGAGTGGAGCCGACGAAGGAGACCGCGTTCACGTCGGGGTGGTCGAGCAGCGCGTCGACCGCCTCCTTGTCGCCGTGCACGACGTTGAAGACCCCGTCCGGGCAGACCCGCCTCGGCGTACAGCTCGGCGACGCGCATCGACGCCGACGGATCGCGTTCGGAGGGCTTGAGCACGAACGTGTTGCCGGTCGCGATCGCCACCGGATGCATCCACATCGGGACCATCACCGGGAAGTTGAACGGCGTGATGCCGACGCACACGCCGAGCGGCTGGCGGAACGAGTGCGCGTCGACGCCGGTCGAGACCTGCTCGGAGAACTCGCCCTTGGCGAGGTGCCCGATGCCGCACGCGAACTCGATCACCTCGAGACCGCGCGTGACCTCGCCGCGCGCGTCGTCGAGCACCTTGCCGTGCTCGGAGGAGACGATGCGGGCGAGCTCGTCGAGGTGCTCGGCGACCAGCTCGCGGAAACGGAACATCACCCGCGCGCGCTTGACGACCGACGCCTCGCTCCACTCCGCGAACGCCGCCGGCGGCCGCCACGGCGCGATCGACGTCCGCCGGCGTCGCCAGGGTGACCTCGGCCTGCGGCTCGCCGATGGCCGGGTCGAAGACCGGTGCGGTGCGGTCCGAGTCGCCGCTCGACTCCAGGCCGGCGATCCAGTGCCGGATGGTGCGCAGGCCGGTGACGGTCATCGGGGGCTCCTCGTGTCGTCGTGGGGGGCGAGCGGCGCGCGCTGGCGCGCCTTGAAACCAACGTAGGCGGCGCGGGCGGCGCGCGTGCTCTCGAGCTCTGACACCTCGGCGATCGGCACGTCCCACCAGGCCTGCGAGTCGGGCGCGCCGACCAGGGGATCCGTCTCCACCACGATGACGGTGGTGCGTTCGGGGCCTGTGCCTCCCGCAGCGCCGCCTCGAGGTCGGCGATCCCGTCGACGGCCAGCACGTCGGCGCCGAGGCTGGCGGCATTGGCGGCGAAGTCGACCGGCAGGTGCTCTCCGTCGAGCGCGCCCGTCTGGGGATTGCGGAAGCGATAGCGCGTGCCGAAGCGCTGCGAGCCGACCGACTCCGACAGCGCGCCGATCGAGCCGAAGCCGTGATTGTTCACGAGCACGACGACGAGCTTGATGCCCTCCGACACCGCCGTCACGAGCTCGGAGTTGAGCATCAGGTACGACCCGTCGCCGACCATCACGAAGACCTCGCGGTCCGGGGTCGGCGAGCTTGATGCCGAGCCCGCCGGCGATCTCGTAGCCCATGCACGAGAAGCCGTACTCGACGTGGTAGCCCTTCGGGTCGCGCGTGCGCCACAGCTTGTGCAGGTCGCCCGGCATGCTCCCGGCGGCGCAGACGACCACGTCCTGCGGCCGGCTCGCGCGGTTGACGGCGCCGATCACCTCGCTCTGGGCGGGCAGCGGGCCGTGCCCGAGCGCGTAGGCGGCGGTCACGGTCTCGTCCCAGGCCGCGGCCAGCTCCGAGGCGCGCGCCGTGTGCTCGGACCGGCCGACCAGCCCGTGAGTGCCTCGCCCAGCGCATGCGAGGCCCGCGCGCGCATCGGCGACGAGGGCGAGCGCCGACGTCTTGTGCGCGTCGACCGGTGCGACGTTGAGGTTGACGAAGCGGACGTCGTCGGCCGCGAAGACGGTGTTGGACGCGGTCGTGAAGTCACTCCAGCGGGTGCCGACGCCGAGCACGACGTCGGCCTCGGCGGCGAGCGCGTTGGCCGCGGTCGTCCCGGTCGCGCCGATCGCGCCCACCGACTGCGGGTGGTCGTACGGCAGCGAGCCCTTGCCGGCCTGGGTCTCCGCCACCGGGACGCCGGTCGCCTCGGCAAGTGCGCGCAGCGCTTCCGTCGCCTCGCTGTAGATCGTCCCGCCGCCGGCGACGATCAGCGGCGCGCGGGCGGAGCGCAGCAGCGCCGCGGCCTCCGCGAGCGTGGCCGCCTCGGGCTCGGGCCGCCGCACGTGCCAGACGCGCCGTGCGAAGAGCTCCTCCGGCCAGTCGTAGGCCTCGGCCTGCACGTCCTGCGGCAGGCAGAGGGTGACGGCGCCGGTCTCGACCGGATCGGTGAGCACCCGCATCGCGCCCAGCAACGCGGACGCGAGCTGCTCGGGCCGCTGCACGCGATCGAAGTACCGCGACACGGGACGAAGGCAGTCGTTGACGGAGACGTCGAGCGAGCGCGGGTCCTCGAGCTCCTGCAGCACCGGGTTGGCGATCCGCGTCGCGAACACGTCGCCGGGCAGCAGCAGCACCGGCACGCGGTTGATCGTCGCCAGCGCCGCGCCCGTGACCATGTTCGTCGCGCCCGGGCCGATCGACGTCGTGCACGCCAGCGTGGACAGGCGGTTCGTGTGGCGCGCGTACGCGGCGGCGGCGTGGACCATCCCCTGCTCGTTGCGCGCGAGGTAGTAGGGCAGCTCGTCCTCACCGCGCAGCTCGGCCTCGAGCAGGGCCTGCCCGACGCCCGCGACGTTGCCGTGACCGAAGATGCCGAAGCAGCCGGCGACGAGCCGCCGCTGCTCGCCGTCGCGCTCGGAGAACTGGCAGCTGAGGAAGCGCACGAGCGCCTGGGCGACGGTCAGCCTCACACGGCCCCCGTCAGTGGCAGCCGCGGGTCGAGCTGCTGCTCGGCCCAGCTGCCCCGCACCCACGCGTGGTCGGGGTCGTCGGTGAAGCGCCAGGCGCGCTCACCCGGGCCGGCCATCACGTTGAGGTAGTACAGCGGGTAGCCGGGCGCCGCCATCGACGGCCCGTGGTAGCCGTGCGGCATGACGATCGCGTCGCCCGATGCGGATCTCGGCCGTGACGTCGATCTCGCGGCCCGGCCCGGACCCGTAGACGCGCTGGTAGCCGAAGCCGCCGCCGCCGACCTCGAAGTAGTAGATCTCCTCGAGCGCCGTCTCCTCCCCCGCGCGCTCCTCGTCGTGCTTGTGCGGCGGATACGAGGACCAGTTGCCGTCAGGGGTGAGCACCTCGACGGCGATCAGGCGGTCGGCGGCAAACGCCTCGGGAGCGCAGAAGTTGTTGACCTGGCGGCTGGCGTTGCCGGCCCCGCGCAGCTCGACGGGGACGTCGGCGGCGGCGACGTGGGCGGCTCGAGGCGGTGTGGCGGCGCGGGCCGACGCGAGTGCGAACCGTCCGCCCCCCTCGAGGCGACGTCGGCGTCCCGCGGGACGTAGACGAAGTCGCTGACGGCGTCGAAGACCCCGGTGCGCCCGGCGAGGGTGAAGTCCTGACCGTCGACCGTGACCGCGGCTCCGCCCTCGAGCGGCAGGACGATGACCTCGTCGTCGCCCGTCTCGAAGGGCATGCGCGCCGTCGAGCGCCAGCACGCGCAGCCCGCAGAAGCCCCACCCGGCGGACTCCGGGGTGATCACGGTCTCGTACGGCGGCGCCGCCGCGGTTCCGGCCCGGACGACGGCGCTCATCAGAGCAACCCCACCGCAGCGCCGACCGCGCCCGCGACGTCGTCACCGGGCGGATAGAGCAGCGAGCGACCCACCACGAGGCCGATCACGTTGGGCAGCGCCAGCGCAGCCTGCCAGCGCGCGAAGGCCGCGTCCTGGTCGGGATCCACCTCCCCACCGAGCAGCAGCGTGGGCAGCGTCGTCGCCGCGACCAGGCGCTCCATCTCGTCGACGACCGGCACCTTCAGCCACGTGCGGGCGGAGCGTCGCGCCGAGACCGGCGGCGACGGTCGACGCGCGGATCGCCGACTCGGTCGTCGAGCAGGGTGCGCAGCCGGCCGTCGGCCTCCCGCCGCGTCCAGAACGGCTCGACCATGGCGATCAGCCCGGCTCGGCGAGCGCGTGACCGCCGCCCCGCAGGCCTCGAGCGTGCGCGGCGTGGCGGGGTCCTCCGGGTCGATGCGCATGAGCATCTTGCCGCCCTCGAAGCCCATGGCGGCGAGCGTCGGCGCGTCGTAGCCGGTGAAGGTGTCGTCGATCTCCCAGCTGGCGCCGGCGATGCCGCCACGGTTCATCGACCCGAACACGGCCTTGCCGTCGAGCGCGCCCAGCAGCAGCAGGTCCTCCACGACGTCGGCCGTGCCGAGGACGCCCGTGACGCCGGGCTGCGCCAGGGCGACGGTCAGGCGCTCGAGCAGCTCGCCGCGGTCGGCCATGGCCAGCGGGAGCCACCCGCGCCCAGCGACCCCGCGCGGGGATGGTCGCAGGCGATGATCAGCACGCGGCTTGCCGACGCGCGGCCGGCCGGGTGCGCGCGGCGGCCGCCGCCGCGACGGCGTCGGGCCGCTCCTGCCGGGTCCGCATCAGCTCAGGAGATCGTCACGCACTCGCGCACCTCCTGCCTCGGTCGGCATGGCGTCGGCGCAGCTCAGCCGCCCGGCGACGATCGCGCCGGCGGCGTTGGCGAAGGCGATCGTGCGCTCGAGGTCCCAGCCCGCCAGCAGCCCGTGGCACAGCGCGCCGCCGAACGCGTCGCCCGCGCCGAGGCCGTTGACGAC
Source organism: uncultured Solirubrobacteraceae bacterium (assembly GCA_963759945.1). Lineage (GTDB taxonomy): Bacteria > Actinomycetota > Thermoleophilia > Solirubrobacterales > Solirubrobacteraceae > DATLGB01. The sequence goes on from CAVXBH010000015.1 coordinate 93,745, forward strand.
CTCCACCGGCACCGGCGGCACCTCGATCCAGCCCGTGCCGTCGGAGGCGAGCACGCCCTCCGGGCCGCGCTTGACGATCACGATCTCCACCCCGCGGGCGTGCAGGGCCTCGCCGGCGGCGCGCGGATCGGACTCCCCCGTCGCCACCCGGCACTCCTCGAGGTTGCCGACCGCGACCGTCGCGTGCTCGAGCGCGGCCGCGATGTGCGGCGGCGCCTCGGCCGGATCGGCCCACAGCATCGGCCGCCAGTCGAGGTCGAGCACGGTCAGCGGCGCGCGCTCGCGCAGCGCCAGCGCGGCGAGCGTCGCGGCGCGGCTCGGTTCCTGCGAGAGACCGGTGACCGTCGCCCAGAAGACACCCGCCGACCGGATCGCCTCGCGATCGAGGCCCTCGGCCGTGATCTCCAGATCCGGGGCCTTGGGCGCGCGGTAGAAGTACAGCGGGAAGTCGTCGGGCGGGAACAGCTCGCAGAAGGTCACCGGCGTCGGCAGGCCGGGCACCTCGAGCACGTAGCGGTCGTCGACGCCGAAGCCGCGCAGCGCGTCCCGCAGGAAGGCGCCGAACGGGTCGGCGCCCACGCCCGTGATGACCGCCGCCGACGGCCGTAGCGCGCCGCCGCCACGGCGACGTTGGTCGGGCTGCCGCCGAGGAACTTGCCGAAGCTCGTGACCTCGCGCAGGGAGACGCCGACCTGCTGTGGGTAGACGTCGACGCCGATCCGCCCCGCCGTGAGCACGTCGAAGCTCACGCCGGATCGATCTCCGCGACGGGCACGCTGCGGCCCTCGGCCAGCGAGCGCTGCGCCGCCAGTCCGACGACCAGCGGGGCGCGGGCGTCCTCGGCGGTCACGGGCGGCGGCTCGCCGTTGGCGACCGCGTGCACGAACGCGTCCCACTCGCGGCGATAGCTCTCCGCGTAGCGATCGAGGAAGAAGAACTCCGGCTTGTTGACGTGGGTCCCGCCGGCGTCGGTGATCACCGCGCCGTCGATGCGGACGTTCTCCGAACTCGCCATCCCGCCCGGGCCCGAAGACCTCGACGCGCTGGTCGTAGCCGTAGACCGCGCGGCGCGAGTTGTCGATCGTGGTCAGGCAGCCGCTGGCGTGCAGCAGGGTGACCACGGCCGTGTCCACGTCCCCCGCCTCCGCGAAGGCGCCGTCGATGCGCACGGCGCCGGCGGCGAAGACCTCGACGATGTCCGAGCCGGTGACGAAGCGCGCCATGTCGAAGTCGTGGATCGTCATGTCCAGGAAGATCCCGCCGGAGCCGTCGAGGTATTCGATCGGGGGCGGCGCCGGGTCACGGCTCGTGATGCGCAGCAGGTGCGGCTCGCCGATCCGGCCCTCCGACAACCGCGGCGGCAACCGCGGCGTGAGCGGGATCGAAGCGGCGGTTGAACCCGACCTGCAGCGGGACGCCCGCCTCCCGAACCGCCGCCAGGCAGCGGTCGAGCGTCGCCAGGTCAAGCGACACGGGCTTCTCGCAGAAGATCGCCTTCCCCGCCTGCGCGGCCGCGACGATCAGGTCCGCATGGGTGTCCGTGCTCGTGCAGATCGCGACCGCGTCCGCATCGAGGAACAGTGCGTCGAGCGTGTCCGCGCGCTCGACGCCGAGCGCCTCAGCCGCCGCCTGCGCGCTGTCCGTGCTGACGTCGTAGACCGCCACCACGGCGGCGCCGGGGACCTCGTGCATGAGCAGCTCCGCGTGCATGCGGCCGATCCGGCCGACGCCGGCGACCCCGACGCGCAGCGGGGCGATCGCGGTCGCCGTCATGCCCGCACCCCCAGCCACTCGAGGCTCTGCCGGACGCCCACCGACGGGTCGGCGGAGGCGTCGTCGAGCATCACGTCCTGCTCGATCACCGACCACCCGTCGTAGCCCTCGAGCGCGGCGAGCACCGCGCCGAGGTCGACGTCGCCGGCGCCCAGCGGCTGGAAGAGCCCGGCGCGCGTGGCGGCGAGGAAGTCGATCGCACCCGGACCGGTAGCGGGCCGCCAGCTCGGCGTCGACGTCCTTGAGGTGCAGGTGACCGACGCGGTCGGCGTTGGCCTGCGCGAAGGCGACGGGATCGGTACCACCGAGCAGCAGGTGGCCGGTGTCCAGGCACCACGGCACGCGGATGTGCTCCAGCGCGAGTTCGACGTCGGCGGCGGTCTCCACCAGCGTGCCGGTGTGCGGATGGAGCACAAGCCGGACGCCCTCGGCGCCGGCCAGGTCCGACAGGGCGTCGAGGTGCTCACCCGCGCGGGCGAAGCCGTCCGCGTCGAGCGGCTGCGGCGCGCTCCACGCGAGATCCTGCAGTAGCGCAGCGATCAGGAACTCCCCTCCTGCCGCGGCCACCTGGGCGGCGGCATGCTGCAGCAACTCGCGAGCCGCGTCATCGACGACGAGCGGGAGAAAGGCGCCCACGAGCTGCAGACCATGCCGCTCGAGCAGCGGACCTGCGTCATCGGGCAGCCAGCCCTGCGGGCCGAGCTCCGTCGCCTCGATGCCGAGCTCGGCCATCTCGGCCAGCACGCGCTCCGGCTCGAGCTGCACGCCCCAGCCCGGCACCTCGCACACGCCCCAGGAGATGGGTGCCCCCGCGACCCTCACGCCGCTGCCGTGACCTTGCGCAGATGGCGCGGCGCGCCGGGGTCGATGCCCTTGGCCACCGCCAGGGCGCATGCGTACAGCTGCCCGGGGAGGATCGAGAGCAGCGGCGCGAGCAGCGGCTCGTCGAGCGCGGGCGTCGGGATGCGGACGTCGGCGTCGAGCTGCGCGGCGGCGGGGCCCACCGCCACGACCGGGGCGCCCGCGTCGCGCGTGCGCTGAACGGCTTCCCGCACTGCCGGGAGCGTCGCGCCGCCGTCGGCCACGGCCCAGATGCCGAACGTTGCGTCCAAGGCAGCGACCGGACCGTGCGCCATGCCGGTTGCCGTCAGGCCCTGTGCCGCGACGTACGCGATCTCGGTCAGCTTGAGCGCGATCTCCTTGGCCGTGGCCAGTTCGAGACCGCGACCGATCACGTACAGGCGGTCGACCTCGGGGCGCGCGGTCGCGATCTCCTGCACCGCCGCCTCGAACGTCTTGAGCGATGCCTCGGCGGCGTCGGCGGCCGCCTCGAGCGCCGTGGCCATCGCGGCGCCTCGGCCCGCTGCGTGCGCGCCGAGCAGTGCCATGGCCGCCAGCGATGCGGTGTACGTCTTGGTCGCGGCGATGGAGCGCTCCTCGCCGGCACCGATGCCGAGCGCGTGGTCGGCCAGCGCGCCGAGCTTCGAGGACGGCGCATTGGTGATGGCCACGGTCCGAGCCCCCGCGGCGCCGGCGGCCCGTAGCCACTGGGTGACATCCGGCGTCTCGCCGGACTGCGAGATGCCGATGGCCAGCTCGCCGGGATGCGCCGCCGGCGCGCCGTAGTAGAGGACGGCGGACATCGAGTCGCCGAAGGCGTCCCAGCCGCACAGCATTCGCAGCACGTAGGTCCCGTAGGTCGCGACGTGGTCGGACGTCCCGTGCGCCGCGAAGCGCACGAACGCCGGCGGATCGGCGGCGAGCGCACGGCCGAGTTCCGCGATCGGCTCGTGGTCGCGCGCGAGCCTCCGCCAGACCGAAGGCTGTTCCGCGATCTCCGCCAGCAGCTGCTCGCCGCTCACGTGAGTGCTCCGCTCTTGATCGGAACGGACGCGCCGGTCTCGGCGTCGAAGATCCGCATTCCCTCGGGCCGTACGCCGAAGCTGATCGGATCGGCGGGCAGCCGCGCCGAGCGGCCCTCCTCGTAGATGACGATCCGAGACGGACCGACGTCGACGCCGATGAAGGTCTCGCGCCCGAGTGCCTCGACGAACGCGACCGTGCCGTGCACCGGCCCGATCAGGCCCGCGCTCGAGGAGCCGTCCCAGGCGCGCGCGGACTCCGGGCGCACGCCGACGACCACCTTGCCGCGCCGCTCCATCTCGAGCGGGACGGTCAGGTCGATGTCGGTGCCCTGCAGGCGCGTGCCGCCTCCGACCGAGCTGGCGTCGGCGTCGAAGAAGCTCATCGCCGGCGATCCGATGAAGCCCGCGACGAAGCGGTTGGCCGGATGCTCGTAGAGCTCGTCCGGCGTGCCCACCTGTGACAGCAGCCCGTCGGACATGACCGCGATGCGGTCGCCCATCGTCATCGCCTCGACCTGGTCGTGCGTGACGTAGACGGTGGTCGTCCCGACCTCCTTCTGCAGCCGGCGGATCTCGCCCCGCGTCTGCGTGCGCAGCTTGGCGTCGAGGTTCGACAGCGGCTCGTCCATGAGGAAGACCTGCGGGTCGCGCACCAGCGCGCGGCCGAGCGCGACCCGCTGGGCCTGCCCGCCCGACAGCTGGCCGGGCTTGCGCTCGAGGAACGGGTCCAGGCCGATCGAGGCGGCGGCCGAGCGCACGCGCTCGTCGATCGTGTCCTTGGGCACTTTGCGCCGCCGCAGGCCGAAGGCCAGGTTGTCGTACACCGTCATCTGCGGGTACAGCGCGTAGTCCTGGAAGACCATCGCGATGTCGCGCTCGCGCGGGGCGATCCTGTTGACGCACTGTTCGCCGATCCAGACCTCGCCGTCGCTGACGGACTCGAGGCCGGCAAGCATCCGCAGCGCGGTCGTCTTTCCCGAGCCCGAAGGCCCGACCAGGACCATGAACTCGCCGTCGGCGATGTCCAGCGACAGCTCGCGCACCGCCTCGACGTCGCCGAAGCGCTTGAACACGGACTTGAAACTGACAGCGGCCACTAGTCGTCCCTTTCAGCCCTTGACGGCGCCGGAAAGCATCCCGCGGATGAACTGCCGCTGGAGGAAGATGTACAGGATCACCACGGGGGTCGCGACGATCACCGAGCCGGCCGCCAGCAGCGTCAGGTCGGAGGTGTTGCGCCCCTGGAAGAAGCTCAGGCCGAGCGGCGCCGTGCGCAGGCCCTCGTCGGAGACCATGACGAGCGCCAGCAGGAACTCGTTCCAGGTCCACATGAACAGCAGCACGACCATCGTCAGCACGGCGGGTCGCGCGAGCGGCAGAAGGACCCGCCACAGCGTGTACCAGCTGGATGCCCCGTCGATCCGCGCCGCCTCGACGAGCGAGGGCGGGACCGACCGGAAGTACGCGCGCATCCAGAACGTGCCGAACGCCACCGACGTCCCCATCTGGGGCAGGATCAGCGCCCAGTAGGTGTTGGTCAGGCTGAGGTCGCGCATGTCGTAGTACAGCGGCACGATCACGGCCTCGGTCGGAACCATCAGGCCGAGCAGGAAGACGTAGAAGAGGACCGTCGAGCCGCGGAAGCGCATCAGCCCGAAGGCGTAGCCCGACAGCAGCGAGAGGAACGTGGCCCCGATGACCACGGAGAACGTGACGATCGTGCTCGACTTCAGGTAGCTGCCGAAGTTGCCGTCCTCCCACGCGGTCTTGAAGTTCTCGAAGTGCAGACCGTCGAAGGACCCGAACTTCGCCAGGCTGTCGCGGTCCTGCAGCGCGGTGAAGACGATTCCGACGAGCGGCGCCAGCGCCAGCAGCGCGAAGAAGCCGAGGACGGCGTAGGTGACGGTCTGCTCGCGGCGGCTGGAGGTCATCGGCCCGCACGCTCCGCGATCTGATTGATGCCTGTGGTGAGCAGGAAGATGACCAGGGTGAGGACGATGCCCACGGCGGCCGCGGACCCGACCTGGCCGCTGTTGAACGCGCGGTCGTAGACCTGGAAGGCGGGTACGGACGTCGCCGTCCCGGGACCTCCGCGCGTGGTGATGTAGACGAGGTCGAAGTTGCGCAGCGCCTGGATCGTCGTCAGCGTCAGCGCCACCGCGATCTCGCCGCGCAGCGCCGGCAGCGTGACCGCGAAGAACTCGCGGAAGGGGCCCGCGCCGTCGACCTTCGCGGCGTCGAAGAGCGACGGCGGGATCTTCTGCACGCCGGCGAGCAGCAGAACCATCGCCAGGCCGAGCATCACCCACGTGCCGACCAGGCCGACGCTCGGCAGCGCCACGTCGAAGTCGCCGAGCCAGTTCTGCTTGAGACCGTCGAGGCCGACGGCGCCCAGGATCGAGTTCAGCGCGCCCGATCCAGGGTCGTAGATCATCCGCCACATCACCGCGACAACCACCATCGCGATCACCTGCGGCAGGAAGAGGACGGTGCGGAAGAAGGTCATCCCGCGCACCTGGACGCGCGCGAGCAGCCCCGCGATCAGCAGCCCGATCAGGACCGGCAGAAGCGCGTAGAAGATGATCAGGATCAGGGCGTGCCCGAAGGCCTCGCGCAGGGCCGGATCCGAGACGACGTCGGCGTAGTTGTCGAAGCCGACCCAGACGCCCTCCGTCAGCCCGTCCCACTGATACAGCGACAGGAAGGCCGCATGCCCCAGCGGGACGAGGACGAACAACGCGAAGACAACCCCCGCCGGCAGGAGGTACAGATACGCGATCTTCCGGGGCTCACCGGGGGATCGCATGCCGGCAGGGGTTGCCATCAATCCGCTCTTAGAGGGTCGAGCGGAACTTGTCGAAGACGCTCTGGATCCCGGAGACGAACTCGGCCGGCGACTGCTTCTCGGCGAGCAGCTCCTGGACTGCGGCGGAGATGTCGTCGTAGAACGTCGGCGTCGTGTAGTCGAGGTACGGGATGAGGCCGTCTGCGTCGTTCAACGCGCCCCACTGCTCGAACACCTCGGCCGGGAGGCCGTCGGGGATCGCCGACTCATCGACATCCATCGCGGGCAGGTTGCCCGTCTCGGCGAGCGTGACCGCTGCGTCCGGGTTGGTGATGAAGTCGATGTAGGCGGCCGCGACTTCCGGGTTCTCGGACTTCGAGGTGATCGCGAACGGCAGGCCCTCGCCGCCCAGGGCGATCGGCTCGGCGCCCTCCTCCGTGCCCGGCAGGAGCATGAAGCCGACCTTGTCGCCCATCTGCTCGTCGAGGTCGGCGACCAGCCACGTGCCGGCGATCAGGTAACGGCCCTTGCCCTTCGCGAAGTCCTGCCAGGCGGGGTCGTAGCCGACGCCGTTGAAGTCGGGCGTGAAGTAGCCCTCGTTCGCCCAGTCCTGCATCTTGGTGGCGGCGTCCTCGAAGCCGGGCGACTCGAAGCTCGCGTCCTCGCGGGCGAAGACGAAGTCACGCACGTCCTGCTTGTCGGCCATCCGTGCGAGCACCGTCTCGTAGTTGTGGATGCCGCCGAAGCGGTCGAGGTTGCCGAACTGGATCGGGATGTCGCCCTCCTGCTTGGCCTCCGCGAGGGACTGCTCGAACTCCTCGAAGGTCGCCGGCGGCGTCTTGACCTTGTCCTTGTTGTAGAAGATGCCGACGATCTCGCCGACCTGCGAGAGGCCGTAGAGGTTGCCGTCGCCGAAGGTGTCGCCGTCGGACGTGAACTTGTTGAGGTCGAGCAGCAGCTGCGGAGTAGCGGTCGTTCCAGCCGTACTGGTCCACGTAGGGATCCAGCGGCGCCAGCAGGCCCGCCTTGACGAGCGTGCCCATGATCGGCCGACCCTGGTTGGCCTCGACCACGTCCGGCGCGTCGTCGTCGGAGACGGCGAGCTTGAGGGTCTTGTTGAGGTCCTCGAAGGACTTCGCGACCCGGTCGATCTTGACGTTCGGGTACTTCTCCATGAACGCCGCGTTCAGCGTGGTGATCTGCTTCTTCTGACCGCCGCGGACCTCCTGGTCCCAGACGGTCAGCGTGACGTCGCCGAGTGAGGCGATGTCGGTCTTGTCGACTTCCTGGGAAGCCGCCTCCTCGTTCTTCTGCGCCACGTCGTCGTTGCTCTCACCTGGAGAGCCGCAACCCGCAGCCATCAACATCGCCGCGAGCAGAGCCGCGAGCGAAGCTCGTGAAACCTTCATGTTCTGTCCCTCCTCGAGACCATGGATGTCAGACGCGGACCGGAGCTCGAGCCCCAGTCCTGCTCCCGCTTGCGCGAGGTCCTGCAGCGTCACCGCACCCGCGATCGCGGTGGGAACCCCCACCGCGAGCCCGGAATACAGGACAGCCCACTGCAACCGCTCTTCGAGCGGTGCGTCGGCAAGGTCGGCCCATACGTAGGCCGCGGTGAAGAGATCGCCGGCGCCCGTGGTGTCCACCACGGGCGCCGGGGTGGGCGGGCACGAGACAGCAGCTCGCCGTCCGTGTCGCAGGCGACGGCGCCGTCGGCGCCGCGGGTCACGACCGCGGTCGTCCCGCGGGCCGCGAGGGAGCGCGCGGCCTCAGCAGGGATCGTCGCGGCCGGAGAGCAGCTTCGCCTCGCGGGCGTTGAGGATGACCGCGCTTGCGCGGCGTCCAGCCGGTCGGGCTCGCCGCCCGCGCGGGCGTCCGCGTCGCCGACGGTTGCGTACAGCCGCGCGGCGGCGGGCGCGAGGTCCGCGCGCCAGAGGCTGATGATGACCGCGCGGGGGTCGCCCGACGCGAGCTCGGCGGCCGTCGGCCGCTCGTCGGGCGCGACGGTCGCCATCGCGCGCTCCCCTTCGGCGGGCAGCACGGCCGTGACGGCGGTCTGGGCGATCGCGCGGCCGGTCCACTGCACGCCGTCGGCGGCCAGCTCGCGCCGCACGAAGTCACCCGCGTCATCGCGGCCGAGCGGCGACGCGAGCGCCGTCCGCAGGCCGAGCCGCGCGCAGCCGATGGCGGTGATCGCTCCCCCGCCCGGGGACCGCACCAGCGCGTCGGCGTGACGCTCCTCGCCGGGGCCGGGGACCGCTTCGAGGCCCACGAACGTGAGGTCGAGGAAACCGAGCTCTCCGCAGACGACGTCGAGGCTCAAACCGGGAAGGCCTCCCTCAGACCGGGCAGACGCTCCCGGTAGCCGGCGAAGATCTGGCGCGCCGTGGTGACCGAGGGCACGAGCGGGTGCAGCGCGAGCGCCTTGATCGCGAGATCGGTGGAGCCCGTCAGCGCCGCGTCGATGGTCGTCCGCTCGACGTCCTTCATCAACTCCATGAGCCCGCGGGCGTGACCGGGCACCGGTCGCGTGGCCAGCGGCACCGGGCCGGCGGAGCCGACCACGCACGGCAGCTCGACGACCGCGCGCGCATCCATGAACGGCAGGCTCGTGCGGTTGGAGGTGTTGAGGATCAGCACGCGTTGTGAGTTGAGGGCGATGGCCTCGAGCACGTCCATGGCCTCGGCCTCGTAGCCCTGGTTCTCCTCGTTGCAGCCATGCTCGCCAGGCACGCCGGCCGCGGTGCGGGCCTCTTGCATGTATGTACGTTCGCGGTCGTGGCGTGTCGCGCGCCAGGCGGAGACCGCCTCCTTGGGATCGCGGATCCCGTTGTCGTAGAAGGCCGCCTGCTGCTCGAGGAGGAAGGCGCCGCGGGAGCGCCCGTCGTCGCGGATCGCGCGCACCGCGTCCGCGCCGTAATAGAAGTAGTAGAGGTACTCGTTGGGGATCATCCCGATCGAGCGCAGCCATTCGCCGCCGAACAGCGAGCCCTCCTCGAAGGAGGCCAGCGCGGCGTCGTCGGCGAGCAGCGCCGGCAGGAGGTCCTCGTCACCGTCGTGGACGCCGTTGAGCCACCCGAGGTGGTTGAGCCCGATGTACTCGAACCACAGCGACTTCGGGGTCGCGGCCGACGGCGCGCGCGACGCGCCGGCACAGGCCCGAGGGCGAGTCGCAGATGCCGATGGCCCGCTCGCCGAGGATCTGCTGGATGGCCTCGGTGACCATCCCCGCGGGGTTCGTGAAGTTGATCAGCCACGCCTGCGGTGCGCGCTCGGCGATCACCTGCGCGACGCGCACCATCTCGGGGATCGTCCGCAGCGCGAAGCAGATGCCGCCGGGGCCCGGTCGTCTCCTGACCGAGGACGCCGAGGCTGAGCGGGACCTGCTCGTCGACCACGCGACCCTCGAGCTGACCGACGCGCATCGCGCAGAAGACGAAGTCCGCGCCGTCGACCCCGTCCCCCAGGTCGGTGGTGCACCGGAAGGGCAGCGTCCTGCCGCGCTCGGCCGCCAGCCCTTCCAGGACGGACACGATGCGCTCCAGGCGCGAGGCGTCGACGTCGTGCAGGACGACCTCGGTGATGCCGAGGATTTCCGCCTTGTCGAGCAGCGCTCCGTAGACGAGTGGTACGCGGAAGCCGCCTCCGCCGACGATGCTGAGCTTCATGCCAGTTGTACCTCGATGTTGGAGCGCGCGATGGCGGAGTCGCACGCTGGTGGGGGTGGCTCGTCGGTGACGAGCACGTCGAGCGCCGCGGCGTCGCAGACGCGCACCTGACCGGCGAAGGAGAACTTGGCCGCGTCGGCGAGCAGCACGATGTGCTCGGCTGCGGCGATCATGGCGCGCTTGATCGGGACCTCGACCATCGTCGAGTCCCACACGCCGAGCTGGTGGTCCACCGCGCTCGTGCCGAGCAGGAGCACGTCCGCGCTGAGCTGCCGCAGCGAGTCCTCGGCGATCACGCCGACCAGGGACCGGTAGTTGCGGCGGACCTGACCGCCGGGAAGGATCAGTTCGATCGCCTCGTCGTCCACGAGCTCCTCGTAGACGGCAAGGCTCGAGGTGATGACGGTGACGTCCCGGCCGCGCAGGTGACGGGCGGCCTCCAGCGTGGTCGTGCCGATGTCGATCATCACGGTCTGCCCGTCCTGCACGAGCTCGGCGGCCGCCGCACCGATCCGGCGCCGCACGTCGTAACGCTCGGTCGCCGTCTCGTCGAAGGGGCGCTCGCTGGAGACGCTGACCGCGCCGCCGCGGACACGCTCGAGGCGGCCCGCGTCGGCGAGCCGGCGCAGGTCGCGCCGGACGGTCATCTCCGAGACGCCGAAGCTCTCCGCGAGGTCCGCCACGTGCATCGCCCCCGAGCGCACGGCGGCGAGCATCTGCTCACGCCGCTGGGCGGGGATGACACGGCGTTGCGGGTCCTCACTCATGCATGGCTCCGGTAGTTGGTAACGGTGGTCTCCTGCAGTGTCCCGGACGGGGCGGCGCCGATCGCGCCGCCCCTTCCGAGCGCTGCGTTCGACTACTTGAGTCGGTCGAACGCCTTCTTGACCTTGCCGTTGGCACGGACGACGAGCTTCGCCCGTCCGCTACCGGCGCGCGACACGGTGACCTGCACCCGTGCGTTGCGCTTGAGGGCGCGACGCGTACGCACCGTGACCCCGACCCGGCCGTTGCCGGACCTGGTGGCGGAGCGACCGCCGGCCTTGACCTTGGCCCGGAGCTTCGCGCCGCGACGCGAGGACCCGAGCTCCTTGACGGAGCACTTGACCTTCTTGCCCTTCACCTTGCAGGCAACGGCAACGGTCTTGCCCCTCTTGCCCCTCTTGCCCCTCTTGCCCCGGGCGCCCTTCGGACCCTTGTCGCCCTTCGCGCCCTTGTCGCCCTTATCGCCCTTGTCGCCGTCGGCACCGTTGGTGCCGTTGGTGCCATTGGCGCCGGCGGGGCCGGTCGGGCCCTGCGCACCGGACGAGCCGGTCGGGCCGATCGGACCTTGCGCGCCCGTGGTCCCGGGCGTGCCCTGGCCGCCCTGCGGGCCGATCGGGCCCTGCGGGCCGGCCGGACCGGTCGGACCGCCGTTGACGGGCTCGACGCGGGACGCCTTGCTGGTCCTGTAGTCGCCGTCACCCGAGTAGGTGGCGGTGATCGTCTTGCCCTCGAACGGGACGTCCGCGGTCAACAGCACCGCGTCCCCGTCCTCGTCGACCTTGACCGGCTGGCCGACGTCGGTCCCGTCGATGGCGAACTGCACGGTGCCCGTCGGGTCACCCGGGAAGGGCTGGGTGCCCTCGAGGTGGACGCGCAACTCGGTCTGCGCCGGGGTCTCCGGGTCGCCACCGACATGGCTGGCGGACAGCGCCATCGACGCGGCGGCGAGGGGCAGGTCGAACGCCTGCACCTTGTCGTCAGCGGTCACGTAGGAGATGATCGCCGAGCCGTCAGCGCGCAGCCTCGCGCGCTGGGCGGCACTCACCGGGATCGTCACCGTGGTCGTGCCGGCCGTGATGGGCAGGTCGCCCGAGCTCGTCTGCACGCGACCGCTCTGGTCCGGGGACCATGACGGGTAACCGCCGTCGGTGATCGCACAGGCCGACAGCCCGTAGTCCGGCGACGGGCTCTCCAGCGGGGAGCAGCTCGTCAGGTAGACCGGGATCTGGCCTTCCTCGCCCGACCACAGGAACGCGCGCATCGTGCCGGTGCCGGTGGACACGACGTCCATCGTCACCGAGTTCGCGTTAACTTCACGTTGGAGATCGTGAGCTTGTTCGCGTTCCCGGCCGGGTCACGGCCGGAGATCGGCACGCCGTCGTGCGCGGACTGCGCGATCGTCTGCGGCGACTTCGCCCCGTCGAGGTTCGGCGAGGAGAGGTCGAGCGGATCGACCACGTTGGAGCCGACCACCGCGCTTCCGGCGATCGACGCACGACCCCAGCGGTACGGATCCGGACTGGACCGACCCGAAGGCCGACCAGCCGGTACGCGTGCTGTTGTCGATGTGCCGCAGCGCGTGGTGCCCGCAGCGGCCGTGTTGTCGTTGTCGTACGGGGTGATGTTGAGGCCGAAATCGGTCTCGTTGAGGTCCGCCGGCAGGGCGTCGAGCGGGATCTTGACTTCCAGCTTGTAGCCCAGCGGTGTGCCACCCGGGTTGTCCGGGTTGACCGGTAGGCGTGGTTGACGTGGTGCTCGTTGGAGCCGACCCACGTCGCCGTCGTCGCGACCTGGACGCCCGGAGCGTTCGGAGCGTTGCTCACTCCGCTCTGGAGCGGTCCGGCCGAGTAGCCCTGGTGGTTGTCCGCGTCGCGCTCCCAACACGGGCCGTTGACGCCGGTGCCGTTGAAGTTCGTCGGGTCGTTCGAGTACGGGAACACGCCCAGCTTGAACGTGTTCGCCGTGTCTCGCAGGACCTGCGAACTGTTGCCACGCGGATCGATCAGGAACTCCACCGAGTCCGACTGCCAGTGCCCGGCGCACTCGACGGGGAGGATCGCGTAGGCCTGGTAGTCGTCGATGATGTTCATGAAGAAGTACAGCGCGTCGTTGCTCTTGACGACCTTCGCGGTACCGCCGCAGTACTTCGTCGAGCACGCGGTGCCCTGCCAGACCTTGTTGAGGTCGAGCGTCGGGCCCGAGTACACGCCCGCGTCCCCTGGCCGTCCACGACCGGTGCCGTGGCGCGACCGGAATGCTGGTCTTGGGGAGGATCGACATCCGCAGGTTCTCCGAACCCGAGCCCGCCGGCGTGTCGTACGTCGTCGTGATCGGGATCGTCACGTCCCCGGAACTCGGGATCGTGGCGTTGGTGAACGTGTTCGTGATGTCGAAGGTCACCGACGTGTCCGCGCCCGGGGCCAGCGGCCCGTACGGCTTGGAGTTCGCGTCCGCCGAGATGCCCGCCGGGACGGCGTCGACGGTGACGGTGCCGGACTGCGGCGTCGTCGACCAGTTGTGGACGTCGACCGTGATGGTCTTGGTGCGAACCGACTGGCATGGACTCGACGGCCGCCGAACGACCCAGGCGACGCGCCAGCGGCGCCTTGGCCTCGAGCCAGACGTTGTACTCGGCCCAGTTGCCGAAGCGGTGGAACAGGCCCTCGGCCGGAGCCACCACGCGGACGACGCCGTCGGTGTAGCCGGTCGTGGTGCTGGCCGCGACCGACGCGCTGTTGCCGTAGCGCGCACCGATGCGGAAGTTGGTGTTCACGGCCGCGCCCGCGGGCGGGGTGATCGTGAAGGACACCGTCCGGGTCGGGTTGGCCGGGTTCACGGCCGAGATCGACTTCGAGGCCGCGTCAGCGGTCCAGCCGGTCGGCACCTGAATGAACACGTTGCCGCCGCGATGGTCTGCGTCGCGTTGGACAGCGTGATCGTCGCCGTGAACGGCTGTCCGGGCACGTTGTAGAAGCTCGAGAACTCGATCTTCTCGTACGTGTTGATCGGCAGTCCGCCCGGGTCGCGCTTCTGCGCGCCGAACAGGATGGCGTCGTCCTTGCCCGCCAGCGGGTTCGCCGTGACGCCGTCCGGATTCAGGTTCGGCTGGAACGGCACGAAGTTCGCCGTCTGGCCGAAACGGGAGCAACCGGGCTCCGCGATGTCCTGGTACATGACGCGCGACTGCGTCGGGTAGGCGCGGCCGCCTTCGGTCGCCACCTGTGCCCAGCTCTTCTGACCGGTCTGGCCCTGGATGTTGCCGGCCGGCCACTTGTAGGGCGAGTCGTAGCCCGTCCACACGCCGGCGACGTTGTCGAGGCCGGTCGGGAGGAAGCCCGTGGTGCAGTCCGCCGAAGCGGTCGTGCCACCTGCGCCGGCGGTTGCGCCGCCGGAGAAGACCTTCTTGACCTGCCACGTCGACAGGTCGCCACCGTTGGCGACCAGCTGGGCCGGGAACTTGGTCGGGTCGGCCGCGGCCTTGAAGCCCTCCCAGATCAGACGGCCGGCGTACTGGTGGTTGCCGTGGCCGACCGCGAGGGTCGGCGAGAAGCCGAGGTAGATGTCCGGCTGGGTCATGCGGATGATCCGCACGACGCGCTTGAGGACGTCCTGGCGATCCCAGATGTCGCCGGTCAGCGGCGCGGTCTGGTTGTAGAAGAAGTCGATCTTGTCGAGGTTGAAGATGTCGACGGTGCCCGACCGGAAGTGGGCCACGCGGTCTTCGTTCTCACGACGCAGGCCCAGTGCCGGGCCGAGTTCAGGGCCGGCGGAGTTGCCGCCGCCCTCACCGCGGGTGACCATGATGATCCCGCAGCGGGTGTTGTAGCGCTGATGCCACACGCCACACGGGCCGATGATGCTGGTGTCGTCATCCGGGTGAGCCCATTCACCCAGAACGTTGAGCTTGACGCCCTTGCCAGCGGTGTAGCTGGGAGGCGGGGGAGCAGCCTGCGCAACAGCGCTCGTCACTGCGAGCACGGCAGCAGCCGCGAGTAGCACCTGTACGCCGAAGCGCTTCACACTTCCTCCTCGATGTAGACCTCTCGGTGCTCGGTCGCCCGAGTCGCCCTGGAACCAGCTGCTAACAGGTTCTAACGACTTCGAACAAAACCGAACAACGCCACCCTATGTATCCGCAGGATGACCTGTCAAGGCCAAACATAAATTCACATAGTCGATCAGCTGACCAGTGGTCATGTCCGCAACTGTGCTAGCGGGCGGAGCTAGTCGAAGACGAGCTCGGCGACGCGGGCGCGCTGCTCGCGCGCGCTGCCGAGCGTGAGGGCGTTGGCCTCGGCGCGCTTGAGGAAGAAGTGCAGGTCGTGCTCCCAGGTGAAGCCGATGCCGCCGTGGACCTGGATCGCGGACGGAGACGACGCGCGGGCCGGCGTCGGACGCCCAGGCCTTGGCCATCGCGGCGGCCAGCGGCGCCTGCTGCGGGTCGTGCTCGAGCGCCCAGGCGGCGTTGTAGACGAGCGCGCGGGCGCCCTCGACCTCGAGCAGCATCTGCGCGCAGCGGTGCGAGACGGCCTGGTTGGTGCCGATCGGGCGGCCGAACTGCTTGCGCTCGGTGGCGTAGGCGACGGACATCTCCATCGCGCGCTGCGCGATGCCGACGTTCTCGGCGGCGAGCAGGACGAGCTGGCGGTCGTCGGGCCGCGGCGTCCCTCGCCGTCGGCCTGGACGCGGAAGAGCGGCCGGGTGGGGTCGAGCGCATCGACGCGCTCGCCGTCGGGCTTGGGGTCGACGCACTCGCCGCCGAGGACGACGACGTCGGCGGAGTCGAGGTACGGGACGAGCCAGCGAGTCGCCTCGAGCGTAGCCGACCGTGCCGCGGCCCTCGAAGTCGGCCGACCATCTTCGCCGTCCAGTGCGACTGCAGCGGCGTCGGCGCCAGCGCGTAGCCGAGCTCCTCGGCGATCACGGCGAGCTCGACCATGCCGAGGTCGTCGAGCAGGTCGGGCCAGCCGAGGTCGGCCATCTCCTGCCACTGCGCGTCGGTGAAGCCGCGCTCCTCCTCGAGCGCGAGCCGGCGGACCTCCTCGAGCTTGTAGCGCGCGGCCAGCATCTCCTTGGCGGAGCGCTGGATGTCGCGCTGGTCGTCGTAGAGGTCGAAGTTCATGCTCGGGGCAGTCCCAGGACGCGCTCGGCGACGATGTTCTTGAGGATCTCGGTCGTCCCGCCCTCGATCGAGTTGCCCTTCGCGCGCAGGTAGCGGTAGGCCCACAGGTCGTCGACCGATGCGACGCCAGCGCGGTCGGCCGCGGATGTCGAGCGCGAGCTCGGTCAGCGACTGGTTGATCTCGGCCCAGTGCCACTTGCCCAGCGAGCCCTCGGGGCCGGGGAAGCCGCGCTTCATCTGGCCGGTGATGCCGCGGTAGGCGTTCAGGCGCAGCACCTGCGACTCGATCAGCAGCTGGGCGATGCGGTCGCGGACGACCGGGTCCTTGCCGTAGCCCTGCTCCTTGGCCTCCTCGACCAGCTCGGCCATCGCGATCTGGACCTCGACCTGCAGGGCCATCGCGAGGCCGGCGCGCTCGTGCGCGAGCGTCGTGATCGCGACCGCCCAGCCGCCGTCGACCTCGCCGACGACGTTCGCGGGCGGGATCCGGGCCTCTTCGATGAAGAGCTCGTTGAACTCCGGCTCGCCGGTGATCTGCACGAGCGGGCGGACCTCGACGCGCGTGCTGCTCCATGTCCATCAGGAAGTAGGTGAGGCCGCGGTGCTTGGGCGCGTCGGGGTTCGTGCGCGCGACGAGCATGCACCACTTGGCGCGGTGGCCGAGCGTCGTCCAGACCTTCTGGCCGGTGACGACCCAGTCGTCGCCGTCGCGGACGGCCTTGGTCTTCAGCGACGCGAGGTCGGAGCCCGACTCCGGCTCGGAGAAGCCCTGGCACCAGATCTCGTCGGCGGAGAGGATCGGCGCGAGGTAGCGCTCCTTCTGCTCGTCCGTGCCGTGGGCGATGACGACGGGGCCGCCCATCGTGAGGCCGAGCACGTTGGCCGTCCGCGGGGCGCGGGCGCGGGCCATCTCCTCGAAGAAGATCGACTGCTCGATCAGCGTCGCGCCGCCGCCGCCGTACTCCGTCGGCCAGGTCAGGCCGGCCCAGCCGCGCTCGTTGAGCTTGCGCTGCCAGTCGACGCGGTGGTCGAAGCCGGCCTCGTCGCCGTCGGGCGTCGGGCCGGGGTGGTTGTCCTCGATCCACGCGCGCAGCTCGTCGCGGAACTCTGTCTCGGACGGGCTGAGCGAGAGGTCCACGTCAGTCCTTCTTCGCCGGCCGGGGCCGGCTTTGCGTCCGACTTCGTCTCCGCCTTGGCCTCGCGCTTCTCCTTCTGCTTGGCGTCGTTCTTGTCGGCGCCGTCGGAGGCGGACTTGTCCATCTCGCGGCTGCGGTTGGCCGTGCCGTAGTCCGTGTTGTAGAAGCCCGAGCCCTTGAAGTGCACCGCAGGCGAGTGGAGCACCTTCACGACCGGTGCGCCGCACTCCTGGCACTCGGTCAGCGGGGCGTCCGTGATCTTGCGCATGACCTCGAAGAGGTGCCCGTTCTCGCAGCGGTACTCGTAGATCGGCAAGCGCGGCGAGTATACGGTTCGGGGCCGTGCCCCAAGACGCCGTGACCATGGACAAGATCGTCGCCCTCTGCAAGCGGCGAGGTCTGATCTTCCCCGCCTCGGAGATCTACGGCGGCTTCGGGAACACGTACGACTACGGCCACTACGGCGTCCTGCTCAAGAACAACGTCAAGGACGCGTGGTGGCGCGCGATGGTCCAGGAGCGCGACGACGTCGTCGCCCTGGACTCGGCGATCATCCAGCACCCGAAGACCTGGGAGGCGTCCGGCCACCTCGCCGGCTTCAGCGATCCGCTCGTCCAGTGCCTGGGCAAGTGCAAGCAGCGCTTCCGCCTCGACCACCTGCAGGAGGACGATCCCGCCCACGGCGAGCAAGTGCCCGACCTGCGGCGGCGAGCTCTCCGAGCCGCGCCAGTTCAACCTGATGTTCCAGACGCACGTCGGGCCCGGTGCAGGAGGAGGGCTCCATCGCCTACCTGCGCCCCGAGACCGCGCAGGGCATCTTCCTCAACTTCAAGAACACGCTCGAGTTCGCGCGCAAGAAGCCGCCGTTCGGCATCGCCCAGGTGGGCAAGTCCTTCCGCAACGAGATCACGCCGCGCAACTTCATCTTCCGCACCCGCGAGTTCGAGCAGATGGAGATGGAGTTCTTCGTCCCGCCCGACGAGGCGCAGCAGTGGTACGAGTACTGGTGCCAGGAGCGCTTCGACTGGTACGTCCGCTACGGCATCCGGCCCGACCACCTGCAAGCTGCGCCCGCACGACGCCGAGGAGCTCTCGCACTACTCGAGCGGCACGCGCCGACGTCGAGTACCTCTTCCCCATCGGCTGGTCCGAGCTCGAGGGCATCGCCAACCGCGGCGACTTCGACCTGTCCGCCCACGCGGCCGCGTCCGGCAAGAAGCTCAACTTCAAGGACGCCAACGCGGGCGTCGAGTTCGTGCCGCACGTGATCGAGCCGGCCGCCGGCGCCGACCGCGCCCTGCTCGCCTTCCTCTGCGACGCCTACGACGAGGAGGAGATCAACGGCGAGCAGCGCGTCGTCCTGAAGCCTCCACCCGCGCCTCGCGCCGGTCAAGGTCGCCGTCTTCCCGCTGCTGCGCAAGGACGGCCACCCCGAGCTCGCCCGCGAGATCCACGCGGCCCTCCGCGCGCGCGTCCCGACCGAGTACGACGAGAGCGGCCACATCGGCAAGCGCTACCGCCGCCAGGACGAGATCGGCACGCCGTTCGCGGTGACGGTCGACCACCAGTCGCTCGAGGACGGCACCGTCACCGTCCGCGACCGCGACTCCCTGGCCCAGGAGCGCCTGCCGATCGACGGCCTCGCCGACGAGCTCACCCGGCGCGTCAACGCGGACTGGAAGTCGCCGAAGCTCGGATGATCGCCGTCGAGGCGGTCGGCCGTCGTCGCTCGCTCCTTGGTGACCTGGCGGTAGGTGACCGCGACGACTCGCTCGCCTTGCGCCTCGAGGAACAGGCGCACCTCGTGGTCGTCCTCGAAGGCGATCCGCGTGCCGTGGAAGGCGAAGCCGTCGGCGGCGATCACCAGGTTCATCGAGGGATAGGCGAAGTCGCACTCCACTCCGTGGACGAGGTGGTTGATGAGTGGGGCGGGGAGTCCGTGATCGCGGTGGAGGTCGAGCAGGAGGGAGCGTGTCGCGCCGTGCTGGTCCTCCCGAGGGAAAGACCAGCGGCGAGCAGTTGCGCGGTCGTGATCTGCGACCACTCGAGCGAGCGATCTCGGCCACCTTCGACCACGGTGTGTGCTCTAACCGGCGTATAGCGCGGGTTACAGCACACACCTCGGACCCGTCACCCTCAATGCCGCAGTTCTGCGACGCCGGCGCCACACGGACGTCACGAACTGAGCGTCGCGCGGATGACGGTGGTGAAGCCGCCGTCGAAGGACTCCGCGCCGACGGACTCGATCGACACGCGCGGGTCCTCGAAGACGGTGACGGACGCGAAGCCGCCGAGCAGGCCGTCGGGTGCGATGCGTAGGGCGCCATCGACGGCAGAGAGCCGCGCGCGGGCGGCGACGCCCGCCAAAGAGGCCTCGAAGATGAGCGCCTCCCCTCGGTGAAGACCGGTCGGAGGTCGAGCGGCAGATCGTCCGGCGAGGGCGGCGGACCCGACCAGCTCGTTGCCGTCCTTCTGCAGCGTCACGTCGCGGACCTGCAGCGGGCCCACGGCCAACGAATCGACCCTGAAGTCGAGCTCGCCCGTGCGCTGCGTGGAGACGAGCTGATCCCCGAGGTCGCCCGGTGCCCACCGTCGCCGAACCCATCCGCACGCGCACGGAGTCCGCCTTCTCGAAGAGCAGTTTGAGTGCCGGGAACGCCGAGACGGAAACCGACTGGACCTCGCCGAACTTTTCGAGCTCGCCGCGCACGCTCCGCTCCGCCAGCGTGGGTAGCGCAAGTTGGGACGCCACCAGCAGACAGGCGACGAAGACCGCGAGGCGGACCTTCACGCCCGGGAGCCTACGGCGACCTCCTCGATCGACGCCCGCGGCAGGATGCGCGCGAGCGGCTTGGGCAGCCACCAGTTCCAGTCGCCCAGCAGCTCCATCGCGGCCGGCACGAGGACGAGCCGGACGAGCGTCGCGTCGAGCGCGATCGCGACCGCGTTGCCCGACGCCGAGCTCCTTGATGGACGGCACGCCGGTCCCGACGAAGACCGCGAACACGGCGACCATGATCAGCGCCGCGGAGGTGATCGTCCGGGCGGAGCCGGCGAGGCCCTCCGCGACGGCGCGACGGGTGTCGCCCGTGGCCTGGTAGCGCTCGCGGATCCGGGAGAGCAGGAAGACCTCGTAGTCCATCGACAGGCCGAAGACGACCGCCAGCACGAGCGGCGGGGTCAGCGTGTCGATCTCGCCGAAGACCATCACGAGCACGCCCATGGCCGCGCCGACCGACAGCAGGTTCATGAGCACGGCCTTGAGCGGCAGCACGATCGACCGCAGCAGGATCAGCAGGACGAAGAAGGACAGGCCGAGCACGAACAGGAGCACCTTCCACATCGAGCCCGAGATGAGCTCGCGGATGTCGTTCTGGGCCGCGGTGACGCCGCCGACCTGGGCCGTCGGGCAGGCGCTCGCGCAGGCGCTCGACCAGCGCCTCGGTCTTCGGCGACTCGCCGTCGTGGCGCGGGATGGCGGTGACGAGCCGGCCGTCGACGGTCGGGAGGACGCGCGCGACCTCGGCGTCGCGCGGAAAGGAGCGTCCGCGCCTTCTCAGGTGAAGAGGTGAGGACCCGCACGGGTGCGGATTCGCCCGGCGCGGACACGGATGCCGCGGCCTCGATGCCCACTCGGGTCTCGTTGCCCTCGGGGAACTGCCGCAGCGCCCCGCTCGTCGTCTCGATGTTCAGGGCCGGGGCGGCGAGCGCCAGCAGGAACGCTCGAGGCGAGCGAGCACGGAGACGACCGGGCGGCGCATCACGCGCTCCGTCCAGCGCGTCCAGAAGGCCTGGCGCGGGCCGCGGCCGCCAGCCGCGGCGGCGCGATCGCGGCGCCGAGCGCGATGAACCGCGACGACGGCGCGTAGGCGCGCGGGCCGAGCAGCGAGATCAGCGCGGGCAGCAGCGTCGCCGAGGCGAGGAGCGACACGGCGACCACGAGGATCGCGCCGAGCGCCATCGAGCGGATCGCGTTGTTGTCGATCATCCACAGGCCGGCCAGCGAGACGATCACGGTCATGCCCGGAGAAGAGCACCGCCAGGCCGGACGTGGCCATCGCCCGCGAGCGCGCCTCGTCGGGCGCGAAGCCGGCCGTGACCTCCTCGCGGTAGCGGGCGAGCACGAACAGCGAGTAGTCGACCGCGACGCCGATCCCGATCATCGAGGCCATGTTGGTCACGAAGACCGACATCTCCATCTGCTGGGAGACGAGGCAGATCAGCGCGCCGGTGACGAGCGACGCGAGCCGAAGCCGAGGGCGAGCGGCAGCGCGGCGGCCGCCAGCGAGCCGAAGACCGCGAGCAGGATCAGCAGCACGATCGGAAAGCCGGTCTGCTCGGCCTTCTCGAGGTCGTGCTTGGAGACCTCCTGGAGGCCGGCCCACAGCGCACCCTGGCCGGCGAGGTGGACGCCGTTCGAGCCGACGCCGAGTGCCTCGCGCAGGTCGACCGCGACGTCCGTCGCGTCGTCGTCGGACGCGTTCGACCTGCAGCGGGATGAGGGTGACGTCGCCCTTGGTGACGGGCTTGCCGACGCCGGTGACGCGGTCGACCTTCGCGGCCTGCCGCGCGGATCTCCGGTGCTCGATGCTGCGGACCCGACCAGGACGATGGAGAGGGAGGTGCGCTCGACGCCGTCGATGGTCGCCATCGCGTCGGCGACCGCCTGCGACTGCGAGCCGGGCACGCCGAAGCCGCCGCTCGAGAGATGGTCTGACTGCTTCGCCGCCAGCGGGACGGACGCGACCAGCAGGACCAGCCAGGCGGCGAGCACCCAGCCGCGCCGGCGTCGCACGATCGCGTCGAGCCGCATCATCAGCGTCTGCATGGCCCGGAAGATTGACTGGCTGGTCAGCCAGTCGAGGTGAGAGGCGTCACACACGGGCAGGATCAGCTGCCGCACGGCGAGGGCGCCGGCGTCGACCGTCGGGCCCCAGTCGCGGTCCGGCTCGGAGAGCATCCGCAGCGCCAGGCCGTCGGCCAGCGCGAACAGCACCGCCGGCCACCGCGTCGGCTCCGGCGGCGAGGCGGATCGCGCCCTCGGCCGCCTTGGCCTCGAGCTGCTCGGCGACGTGCTCGCGCACGCGGCCGTTGAGGTCGCGCAGCCCGGCGGCGATCTCCTCGTTGTGGCGCGAGGAGGTGAACAGCTCGAAGATCAGCGCGATGAAGCCCGGGTCGTCGCGCGACCAGGTCCTCCAGCGAGCGCACGAGCGCGGCGATCAGCTCGTCGGCGTCCGACGACGCGGCGAAGGCCGCGTCGAGCATCTCCATGCGGATGTCGCAGTCGCGGCGGCAGACCTCGACGAGCAGCCGCTCCTTGGTGCCGAAGTAGTAGTGCAGCAGCCCGCGCGAGACGCCCGCCTCGCGCGCGACGTGGTCGAAGGTCGAGCCCGCCGCGCCGCGCTCGCCGACCGACGAGCGCATCGCGTCGACGATGCGCTGCGCCTTGTCGGACTGAGCTGCGCGCGTGGTGGTCGCCATCGGGGGTTCAGGCTACCCTCGCGAGGGTGCGCGGCGCTCTGATCGTGGCCCTCGTACTGGGCGCTCTCGGTCGCCGCTCGTCGCTGCGGTTCGGACGCGGCCTCGCGTCCGCACGCCGACCGCCGAGGCGACGCGTCGCCGTGGTGAACGGCAAGGCCTTCGGCGGCGTCGCAGCCGGCGCGAGGGCGCCGACGAGCAGACGCACGACGCGTCGACGAGGGGCCGCGCATCGGTCGGCGAAGGATCCGCCGCGACGGACGCGCTCGACGACGGAGCCGCCGCGGCGCGGAGCCGCGTGACGTCGACCTCCTCGACGGGCGCGTCACCGCGCCGCTCCGTCACGCGCTCGGCGCGGCGCCGACGGCTGTCGACGGCGACGGTCGCCGGCCTGCGCGTCGACGGCCGGCGCTACGGCGACATCCGCACGCGCGCACGCTGCGCCTCGACATCGGCGCCGGCTGGTCGTCAACCGGCGGCACCGGCCTGCATCTGCGTCGACACCCGACACTCGACGTCCGCCTCGCGGTCGTCGACGGTCGGCTCGCTTCACGCCGAGCGCTGCCCGACCCGACGCGCACGCCCGAGCCGCCGCCAGCCCAAGCCGCAAGCCGACCCGCAAGCCGAAGCCCACGCCCGCTCACCGACGCCCGACGCCGCCGGCCACGCCCGCCGCGGCTGACCGCCGGCGGGTTCGCCTTCCCGGTCTTCGGCGCGGCCGACGTCGCCGACGACTTCGGCGCCGCCCGCGCGGCGCCGATCGGCACGCACCAGGGCAACGACATCTTCGCCGAGTTCGGCGCCCCGGTGGTCGCCGTGCGCGACGGCACGCTCATCAAGGTCGGCACGCTGCCGATCTCCGGCAACCGGCTGTGGGTGACGCCGACGGCGGCGACGCGTTCTTCTACGCGCACCTGTCGGCTTCTCGACCGCGGCGCGCAACGGCGCGCCGGGTCAAGGCCGGCGACGTGCTCGGCTTCGTCGGCAACACCGGCGACGCCGAGCCGACTCCGCCGCACCTGCACTTCGAGGTCCACCCCGGCGGCGAACGAGGACGCCGTCGACCCGACGCCGATCGTCCGCTCGCTGGCAGCGCGGCGAGGACGTCCCGCCCGGGGCGTGGCTCAGCGGCTGGCGCGGACGCGACGGAGCGCCCCGGGGCGCTCGTGACCGTCCGCGACTTCATCGCGGAGTAGGCGCGGGACATCGAGCTGACTTCTTCCTGAAGGCGTCGAGTCCCGACACCCGACATGCTGTTGCCTTCGGCAACTTCTGTCCGGTGCGGGACATCGACAAGCCAGCTTCGCTGCTCCGTCAGAGCCGTGGCGGCCGGGGTGGTGACCCCGCCGGCGCGCCGCCTGCGTTGGCGTCGTGGTCGAGGTGTACTCGAACTCCTCCTCGGCGCCGAACAGCGCGTCGAGCACCTTCTTGCGCAGGCCCTCGGACAGCGCGAGCGCCAGGCCGGCGGCGACGACGACGACCAGCAGCTTGCGGCCGAGCACCGCCGCCCAGCTCTTGCCTTGTGGCGGCGCCTCGCGAGCGTGCGACCGGCGTCGCGGATCGCGTCGGCCGCGTTCTTGAGGTCGTTCTGCAGCTTCTTGTCGTCGAAGATCGACTTCGCCTTCTTCTTCGCCGATCTGAGGCGGTCGTACGCGTCCCGCGCGGACTCGTAGGCGTTCGTGATGTTGTCGCGCAGATCGTCGTCCTCGACGATGCCCTGCACGTACTTGTTGTCCTTGGCGGCCTTGACCGTGGCGGCCGCGCCGCCGGCGGCGGCCGCGGCCTTCTTCTTCTTGATGCCATGGACCGCTCCTCGCGTCGGATGCTACCCCGGCCGAGCCGTTGCGCACCCTTGTCCGAAGCGCGGGGTCCAGGACCTGGTCATCTCCGCCACCAAGTCGAACTCAGGCCCTTGCGCAGCGTCGGCGGGATGTCCTCGAGGTCGGCCTCGTTGCGCGCCGGCGCGATCACGCGCTTGAGCCCGCGCGCTGCGCCGCCAGCGCCTTCTCCTTGAGGCCGCCGATCGGCAGCACCTGCCCGGTGAGCGTGAGCTCGCCCGTCATCGCGACGTCGGCGCGCACCGCCCGTCCCGTGACCAGGGACATGAGCGCCGTGGCCATCGTGATGCCGGCGCTCGGGCCGTCCTTCGGGATCGCGCCCGAGGGCACGTGCAGGTGCAGGTCGTGCTCGGCGAACCAGTCGTCGGGGAGCTCGGGCGCGACCCGCGGCGTGGCCGCGCAGGTAGGAGAGCGCCGCCTGCGCGGACTCGCGCATGACGTCGCCGAGCTGGCCGGTGAGCGTCAGCTTGCCCTTGCCCGGCATCGCGGTCGCCTCGACGAACAGCACGTCGCCGCCGACCGGCGTCCACGCCAGGCCGGTCGCCACGCCCGGCTCGCGCGTGCGCCGGCCGTCTCGGTGTAGAAGCGCTGGCGCCCGAGCAGCTCGCGCACGCGCGGCTCGGTGACCGACACCTTGCGCTCGAGCGTGCCCTCGGCGACCTGCAGCGCGACCTTGCGGCAGACCGCGCCGATCTCGCGCTCGAGGTTGCGGACGCCGGCCTCCCGGGTGTAGTCGCTGATGATCGCCCGCAGGCCCGTGTCGGTGAACGCGATGTGCGACTTCTTCAGCGCCCGAGCGCTCGATCTGGCGCGGGACGAGGTAGCGCTTGGCGATCTGGAGCTTCTCCTCCTCGGTGTAGCCCGCGAGCTGGATGACCTCCATGCGGTCGCGCAGCGGGCCCGGGATCGTGTCGAGCGTGTTCGCCGTGGTGACGAACATGACGCTGGAGAGGTCGAACGGCAGGTCGAGGTAGTGGTCGCGGAAGGAGCTCGTTCTGCTCGGGGTCGAGCACCTCGAGCATCGCGCTGGCCGGGTCGCCGCGGAAGTCCGAGCCCATCTTGTCGATCTCGTCGATCATGAACAGCGGGTTGGAGGACTCGGCGTCGCGCAGCGCGCGGAGGATCACGCCGGGCATCGCGCCGATGTAGGTGCGGCGGTGCCCGCGGATCTCGGACTCGTCGCGCATGCCGCCGACCGAGATGCGCTCGAACTTGCGCTCCAGCGCGCGGGCGATCGAGTGGCCCAGCGAGGTCTTGCCGACGCCGGGCGGGCCGACGAGGCACAGGATCGAGCCCTTCGCGTCCGGCTTGAGCTTGCGCACGGCGAGGAACTCGAGGATCCGCTCCTTGACCTTCTCGATGTCGTAGTGGTCGGCGTCGAGCACCTCGCGGGCGTGCTTGAGGTCGAGGTTGTCCTCGGTGGTCGTTGTCCCACGGCAGCGGCGGCGATCCACTCCAGGTAGGTGCGGATGACGCCGTGCTCGGCGGCGGCCTGCGGCAGCTTCTCCAGCCGCGAGAGCTCGCGGTCGGCCTGCTTGCGGACGTCGTCGGGCAGCGCGCGCGCGTCGAGCTGCTCGCGCAGGTCCTCGATCTCGGCCTCGGTCGGGTCGCGCTCGCCGAGCTCCTCCTGGATCGCCTTGAGCTGCTGGCGCAGGACGAACTCGCGCTGGGACTTGTCGATCTCGGACTGCACCTGCGACTGGATCCGCGACCCGATCGCGACGACCTCGAGCTCGCGCGCGAGGATCTCCGACAGCCGGCGCAGCCGCTTGGCGACGTCGACCTCCTCCAGCAGCGCCTGGTTCTCCTCGGTCTTGATCCGCATCGCGCCGGCGATCAGGTGGGAGAGCATGGACGGGTCGTCGACGTTGGCGACCGCGATCTGCAGCTCCTCGGGCAGGTACGGGACCTCCTCGATGATGCTCGAGAACGTCTGCTGGACGTTGCGCATCAGCGCGGTCAGCTCCGGACCCTCGTCGACGATGTCGGGGACCTCCTCGAAGCGCGCGACGGGGTACGGGCGGTCCTCGAGCCACTCGGTGACGCGGATGCGCTGGCCGCCCTGGACGAGGATGCGCAGGGAGCCGTCGGGCACCTTGAGCATGCGCGCGACGATGCCGGTGACGCCGACGTTGTAGAGATCGTCGGGCCCGGGGGTCTCGATGGCGGGGTCTCGGGAGGCGATCATCGCGAGCATGCGGTCGCCGCCCAGCACGTCGTTGACGAGCTGGATGGAGCGCTCCTGGCCGACGGCCAGCGGGGTCAGCGTCTCCGGGAAGGTGACCGAGTCGCGCAGCGGCAGGACCGGCAGCTCGTCGGGCAGCACGCCGGCGCCCGCCGACCTCGACTGGCGGCCGTCTGGCGCCGTCGACGTCGATGTCGATCTCACGTGACGACCGCACGCGGGAGAGCACTGGGAGCTCGACCGTGAGCAGCCCGTCCTGTGAAGGTAGGCGCGGGCGGCGGTCGGATCGACCTCGACGCCCAGCGTGATGACCCGGCGGAACGGGCCGGGCTCGATCTCGAGCTGCTGGTAGGAGCGGCCCTCGGCTCGCTCGGGGCGGCGGACGCCGGCGAGGATCAGCTCGCGGCCGCGGATCTCCAGGGCGAGGTCTCGCTGCGCGACGCCCGCGAGGTCGGCGCGCACGACGGCGCGCGGCGGGGCGGCGAGGTAGTAGACGTCGACCGCCGGCGTGAACCGCCGGGGCGCGCGGCGCGGCCGCAGCGAAGACGTCGCCGAACAGCTCGTCCATCTCCCGGCGCATGCGCTCGAAGTTGGCGAAGAGATCCCGGTCCGGACGGCACGCGTCCCGGAGGCGGAGACCGGCGCGGCGCTCTGTGCCGCGGCGACCAGCCGCGGTCCACGGGGAGCATCTCCTCGTTGGGCTGCCCGAGGTAGAAGCCCTGGCCGAGGTCGATGCCGAGCTCCTGGATGTGCTCGAGCTCGAAGTCGCGCTCGATACCGACGGCGACGACGCGGACGCCCAGCTCGTGGGCCACCTCGACGAGCGCGCCGACGAGGTGGCGGCGGGCCGGCGAGGTCTCGATGCCCTTGCAGAGATGCAGCGAGAGCTTGGCGACGTCGGGCTTGAGCGCCTCGAGGATCGTCAGCGCCTCCGTGCCGACGGAGAGGTCGTCGAGCGAGATCACGGCGCCCCGCTCGCGGTGGGCGTCGACGAGCTCGGCGAGCAGCTCGGGGTCGGGGTAGCGCTCGGCGCCCATCAGCTCCAGGCCGACGCGGTCTGCGCTGCCGCCGGCGCGCTCGACACTGGTCCAGACGGCGCGCAGCGAGCTCGGCGACGTCCAGGACCGCGCGCGGGTCGAGCTTGACGAACAGGAGCTCGCCGTCGGGCAGGATCGGCAGGCCGGCCTCGAGGACGCCGCGCGCGCGCGGGCGTCGAAGGAGAAGAGGGCGTCGTGGGTCTCGGCGGCCTCGAGCAGCTCCTGGCCGCGCAGCTCGGTCTTGCCCATGCGTCCGCGGATCAGCGCCTCGCGGCCGTAGACCGTGCCGTCGGCGAGGTCGACGAGCGGCTGGAAGACCGGCGTCAGCGGGCCCTGGGAGAGGAACTTCGGGAACCAGTCGGTGCGGGCGCGGTCGAGCAGCGTCTTGGCCGCCAGCGGCAGGCCGGACGGGTCGTCGAGCCGGACCGCGAACAGCAGCGCGCGCTCCGCGCGCGGAGAGCGCTCATCAGGTCGCGCAGCCGCTCACCCCAGCCGGGGCCGGAGAGCAGCACGCCCTCGATCGAGACGTCGACGTCCTCGGCCTGGTCGCCGAGGTGCTCGAGCTTGAAGAGCACGGACGGGCGGTGCGACAGCAGGCGCACGCCTTCAACGGTGGCATGGACGGTCGATCACTCCGGCGAGGCTCGCCGCTGAACATCGGCACACCGTGCTGCCGGCTAAAGTCGTACACGGCGCCTTCGCGAGCGACCTCGACCGGGCCGCCGAAGGTCGCCTCCGCCTCGTCGCGCGCCCAGTGCTCGCCGAGCTCGTCGGAGACGTGGGTGATCACGAGGCGTCGCGCGCCTGCCGCGCGGCCGTGCTCCCCGGCCTCCCCCGGGGTCAGATGGCCGCGGACGCCGGTGCGCTCGGGCCGCGGCAGCGTCGCCTCGATCATCAGCAGGTCGGTGTCCCGGGCGAAGTCGACGAGGTCGTCCGTCGGCGAGCAGTCGGCGCCGTAGGTGAAGCGCCGCCCGTCCGCCTCGAACTCGATGGCGAAGGTCGGCAGGTAGTGCGGGACCCGGCAGAAGCGGACGGAGAGGCCGCCGACGGTCAGCGCGTCGGCCGGGTCGTACTCCGTGCAGGTCGAAGGCGTTCTCGACGAGGTCCTCGTTGCCCCAGGCGCCGACGACGCGGCGGAAGACGGCGCGCGCGCCGGGCGGGGCGTGCAGCTCCGGGCCGGGCCGGGGTGTCGGTCCCGGGCCAGGTGTGGACCGGGACGGGCTGCTGGCGCGGCGCGTAGGTCAGCGCGTAGCTGTAGGGGACCAGGTCGAGGAAGTGGTCGGCGTGCAGGTGGGAGAGCACCACCGCGTCGACGTCGACGTAGTCGACGAAGCGGCGCAGCTTGCCGAAGACGCCGTTGCCGCAGTCCAGCAGGACGGTGGTGTCGTCGTGCTGGACGAGGTAGCCGCTGCATGCGCCGCCGGCGTCCTGCCAGGAGGGCGACTTGCCCAGCACGGTGACGCGCATCGACCCCACCTCCTCTCTCTGCGGAGAGGGAGTCTAAGCGTGCAGCGCTGCCTGCGCCTCGGCGTCCGGGAACGCCCACGCGGACTGCAGCCGGCGCTCCTGCGGGAAGACGAAGCGCATCTGGCGCGGCGGCGCAGTCCGTCAGGATGGGCGGGGCGGAACGTGGGGCACGCCTCGCCCTGGGAGCGCAGAGCGCACAGCCCGCGCTGCTTGAAGAAGCAAGTTTCACATGACGCCTTCGCCTTCATCGACGCCCACTGTGACGCATCGAGGTGGGCCTTTCGGGGGCGATCCCGCAAATCGCGAGATCCGCTCAGCAACCACCCCGGAAATACGGGCCGAATGGTCCGGTGCACGTGCAGGCCCGTAGCGTTCACGCGACATGCGCACCCTCGTCACCGGCATCACGGGCTACGTCGGCTCGGCCCTCGCGCCCGCCCTGCGGGACGCCGGCCACGAGGTGCGCGGCTTCACCCGCTACGCGGCGCGCGTCCGCGTGCCGGTCGACGAGGTGGTCGAGGGCGACGCCCTGACCGGCGCGGGCCTCGACGAGGCGCTGGACGGCATCGACGTCGCCTACTACCTGATCCACTCGATGGAAGCCGCGAGCCAACGGCGGGTTCGACACCGCCGAGCGCCGGTCGGCCGAGCACTTCGCCGCGGCGGCCGAGCGCGCCGGCGTGCAAGCGCGTCGTCTACCTCGGCGGCCCGGTGCCCCAGGACGGCGCGCCGATCTCGCGCCACCTCGCCTCGCGCCTGGCCGTCGAGGAGACGCTGCTCGAGGCGACCCCGGGCTCGATCGCCTTCCGCGCGTCGATCGTGCTCGCCGCCGGCTCACGCTCGTTTCTCTTCCTCGTGCGCCTGATCGAGCGCTTGCCCGCCCTGGCGCTCCCCGCGTGGGCGCAGAACCGCTCCTATCCGATCGACGGCCGGGACGTCACGGCCTATCTCGCTCACGCCGCCACCGCTCCCGAATCGGCCGGCGGCCGGGCCTGGGACGCCATCGGCCCCGAGCTGATGAGCCACGGGGACATGATGGAACGCATCGCCGACCTGATGATGGTCGGCCGCGCGCGGATCAACCTGCCCTTCTCGCTGACGCCGATCGCCGCGCCCGTGGCCGCCGCCGTCGCCGGTGAGGACCTGGGCCTGATCGAGCCGCTGATGGAGTCGCTCGACCACGACCTGCTGCCGCGCGACCACCTGGCCGCGGAGACCTTCGGCGTGCGCCTGCACGCCTTCGATGCCGCTGTGGAGCGCTCGCTGCGCGAACTCGAGGAGCACGAAACGGTGAGCGCCCGATGAGCGACGACGCCGTCACCGCCGACATCACCATCGACGCCCCACCGCAGAAGGTGTGGGACCTCATCCTCGACCCGACGCGGCTCGGCGACTGGGTGACGATTCACAGAAAACTGGAAAAGTCCGACGACGGGTCCCCCGAGACAGGGGATGAAGATGAAGCAGAAGCTGTGCCTGCGCGGCGCGACCTTCAACGTCAAGTGGGAGCTGACCGAAAGTCGGGACGGCGAGCAGGCCGTCTGGGAGGGCCGCGGGCCGGTGCGCTCGAAGGCCCGCACGGAGTATCACCTGAGCGAAAACGCCGACGGCGGCACCGACTTCCACTACGTGAACGAGTTCAGCGCTCCGATGGGTCCGCTGGGCAAGGCGGCCAGCAAGGCGCTGGTCGGCGGACTGCCGCAAGCGCGAGGCGGAGAAATCACTTGCACAACTGAAGAAGCTGCTGGAGAAGTAGGCGTTCACGTAAAGTCAGCCGATATGGCGATTTCCTGGAAGAGAAGCGCCGCGAGATCCAGTCGCGGCTCAAAGAGCTCAAGCCGCTGGTGGACGAGTACCACCGCCTCGAGGCCGCCGAGCAGGCGCTCGCCGGCGTCGGCAGCACCCCGCGGCCGCGCGCCGCGCGCAAGCCGCGCGCGACCAGCCTCACGCCGCGCCGCTCCCCGGCTCTGCATCGACCGGCCGCCGCGGCCGCCCCAAGGGCTCAGGCCAGCGCGCCCAGCAGGCGCTCGAGCTCGTGCGTTCCAAGCCCGGCATCACCATCCCGGAGATGGCCGAGGCGATGGGCATCAAGCAGAACTACCTCTACCGCGTCGTGCCCGACCTCGCCAAGGAGGGCCTGGTCAAGAAGTCCGGCCGCGGCTGGCACGTCCGTGACGCCGCCGGCACGGCGTGACGGATGTCTCACACCGTCGGTGACCTGTAGCAGGGTCGCCGACGGGATGAGAGACACGGCACTCCCGCCGGGACCGCGCGTTCCCGCTGCGCTGCAGACCGTCGGCTTCTGGACGCGACCGGTCGCCGGCCTCGAGCGCCTTCGCAGGCAGTACGGCCCGCGCTTCACCACGCGTCTGCTCGGTCAGCCGCCGTTCGTGATCCTCGCCGATCCC
Organism: uncultured Solirubrobacteraceae bacterium; assembly: GCA_963759945.1. Classification (GTDB taxonomy): domain Bacteria; phylum Actinomycetota; class Thermoleophilia; order Solirubrobacterales; family Solirubrobacteraceae; genus DATLGB01. The sequence goes on from CAVXBH010000015.1 coordinate 125,272, forward strand.
GAGGACGCGAAGGCCGTCCTCACCGCGCCGCCGGACGTCCTGCACCCCGGCGAGGGCGCACGCCTGCTCGAGCCGATCGTCGGCCGCAACTCGGTGATCCTGCTCGACGAGGCTCCGCACATGGAGCAGCGCAAGCTGCTGCTGCCCGCCTTCCACGGCGACCGCATGCAGCGCCTGACCGGCCTCATCGACGAGCTGACCGAGCGCGAGCTCGACTCCTGGCCGACGGACGAGCCGGTCGGCGCTCCACGCGCCTCTGCAGGCCTTGACCCTCGAGATCATCCTGCGCGCCGTCTTCGGCCTCGACGAGGGCCCGCGGCTCGACGCGCCTGCGCGAGCGGCTGCCCGACGCTGATGTCCTTCGGCGACAGCCCGATGTCGATGCTGCCCGTTCCTGCAGGACGCGGTCGCGGTGCGCGGCCGCTTCGCGCCGCTTCGCCGCGATCCGCGACGAGGTCGACCGCGAGCTGTTCGCGCTGATGGACGAGCGCCGCGCCGACGACGAGCCGAGCGCGACGACATCCTCGCCACGCTGCTCGCCGCCACGCACACCGACGGCTCGCCGATGACCGACGAGGAGATCCGCGACGAGCTGCTCACCGCGCTCGTCGCCGGCCACGAGACGACGGCGTCGTCGCTGGCGTTCGCCTTCGACGAGATCGCCCGGGCGCCGCACGTCGCCGAGCGCCTCGCCGACGGGGGACGCCGAGTACCTCGAGGCGACGATCAACGAGACGCTGCGCCGCCGCCCGGTGCTGCCCAACCCCGAGCCGCGCCGGGTCATGAAGCCGATCACGACCGGCGGCTGGACCTACCCGCCGGGCGTGATCGCTGATCGTCAGCGCCTACCTGGTCCACCACGACCCGGAGATCTACCCGGAGCCGTACGCGTTCCGGCCCGAGCGGTTCCTCGGCGTGCAAGCCGGGGACCTACACCTGGCTGCCGTTCGGCGGCGGCCGGCGCCGCTGCATCGGCGCGAGCTTCGCGCTGCTGGAGATGCGGGTCGTGCTGCGCGAGGCGCTCGGCCGCGTTCACGTCGCGCCGGCCGGCGGGCGCGCGCCGGAGCCGACCGCCGCCGGATGATCACGATCACCCCGGGCGACGGCGCCCGGGTCGTGCTGTCGAAGCGTCCGGTCTCCTGACTCTCGGTTTGCTTCTCGGTCGCTTCTGCTGTAGATCTGACGCTTCAGATAAAAGGCGGAGGCTCGATGACGGTTCGGCGGTGGGGTGCGACTGTGGTGTTTCTTGCGGCGCTTTTGAGCGCGCCGCCGTCGGCCACCGCGCTCGAGCGTGACCTGCTGACCCAGGCCAACCTGCGCATCGACGGCGCCGCCGCCAGCGACTGCAGCGGCTTCTCGGTGTCCGGCGCGGGCGACGTCAACGGCGACGGCCGCGACGACGTCATCATCGGCGCCACGTGCGCCGACAACAACGGCCGCAACGACTCCGGGTCGTCGTACGTGATCTACGGCGCCGCGACCCAGACCACGCTCGACCTCACCAGCCTCGACGCGCCGCGCAGGGCTTCCGCATCGACGGCGCCGCCGCCGACGACGACGAGCGGCGCTCGGTGTCCGGCGCCGGCGACGTCAACGGCGACGGCCGCGACGACGTCATCATCGGCGCCTCCGCTGCCGACAACAACGGCCGCGACTACTCCGGGTCGTCGTACGTGATCTACGGCGCCGCGACCCAGGCCACGATCGACCTCGCCACGCCTCACCGCCGCGCCAGGGCTTCCGCATCGACGGCGCCGCCGCCGGCGACCAGAGCGGCGGCTCGGTCGTCCGGCGCCGGCGACGTCAACGGCGACGGCCGCGACGACGTCATCATCGGCGCCCTCCTACGCCGACAACAACGGCCGCAGCGACTCCGGATCGTCGTACGTGATCTACGGCGCCGCGACCCAGGCCACCTCGACCTCGAACACCCTCACCGCCGCGCGGGGCTTCCGCATCGACGGCGCCGCCGCCGACGACCTGAGCGGCTGCTCGGTGTCCGGCGCGGGCGACGTCAACGGCGACGGCCGCGACGACGTCATCATCGGCGCCTTCCTCGCCGACAACAACGCCCGCAGCGAACTCCGGATCGTCGTACGTGATCTACGGCGCCGCGACCCAGACCGACCTCGACCTCAACACCCTCACCGCCGCCCAGGGCTTCCGCATCGACGGCGCCGCCGCCTACGACCAGAGCGGCTGCTCGGTGTCCGGCGCGGGCGACGTCAACGGCGACGGCCGCGACGACGTGGTCATCGGCGCCGACACCGCCGGCAACAACGTCCGCTTCTCCTCCGGGTCGTCGTACGTGATCTACGGCGCCGCGACCCAGGCCAACCTCGACCTCAACACCCTCACCGCCACGCCGAGGGCTTCCGCATCGACGGCGCCGCCGCCGGCGACCGGAGCGGGGCCTCGGTGTCCGGCGCCGGCGACGTCAACGCCGACGGCCGCGACGACGTCATCATCGGCGCCATCTTTGCCGGCAACAACGGCCGCAGCGACTCCGGATCGTCGTACGTGATCTACGGCGCCGCGACCCAGACCAACCTCGACCTCAACACCCTCACCGCCACCCGAGGCTTCCGCATCGACGGCGCCGCCGTCGGCGACCGGAGCGGGGCCTCGGTGTCCGGCGCGGGCGACGTCAACGGCAGACGGACGCGACGACGTGATCATCGGCGCCTACACAGCCGACAACAACGCCCGCAGCAACTCCGGATCGTCGTACGTGATCTCCGCCGCCGACTTCCTGCCGCGCATCGACTACGAACCGATTCTCGCCGAGGCCGGACAGCCCGTAGACGAATCCCCACGCGTGCTCGACGCCTCCCCCCAGGCCACGCTGTCGATCACTCCGGCGCTGCCTGCAGGCCTGTCGTTCAATGCGGCCACCGGCCGGATCACCGGCACGCCGACCACCCCCGGCATCACGAACCACACGGTGACCGTCACGGATCCCGCCCGCGGCTTCGCAAGCGACCGTCTGCGGATCGGGGTCGTCAATGCGCAAGGGCCCCCCGGTACGCCTGGTACGCCTGGTACGCCTGGTACGCCTGGTCGCCTGGCTCGCCCGGCTCGCCCGGCTCGCCCGGACCGACCGGGCCAACTGGCCCGGCCGGCCCCGTCGGCCCCGCCGGTTCCAGCGGGGCGTCGACCACCGGGCCGGCAGGCCCGCCCGGCGCTCAGGGTCCCGCCGGCCCGCGCGGCAGCACGCCGAAGGTGAAGTGCAAGGTCAAAAAGGGCAAGAAGCGCAAACCGGTGAAGGTCCGCTGCCGGCCTGTCAAACCAAAGCGCTGAACCTCAGACGAGCCCGAGCCCGATGACGGCCTCGCGCTCGCCGCGCAGCTCGTCGACCGTCGCGTCGATCTTGGACTGGGCGAACTCGGTGATCTCGAGACCCTCGACGATCTCGTAGGTGCCGTCGCCGCTCACCTTGACCGGGAGCGAGCACTGCAGGCCCTCCTCGATGCCGTAGGCGCCCGTGGTCGGAACGACCATCGAGCGCATGCCGTCGGCGCCGAGCACCCAGTCGTGGATGTGGTCGATCGCGGCATTGGCGGCGGAGGCGGCCGACGAGGCGCCGCGCGCCTCGATGATCTCGGCGCCGCGCTTGCCGACGCGCGGGAGGTACTCGTCCGCGTACCAGCCCTGGTCGACCTGCTCGGCGGCGTTGGAACCGTTGACCTTGGCGTTGTGCAGATCGGGGAACATCGTCGGTGAGTGGTTGCCCCACACGACGAGATCCTCGATGTCGTCGACGGTGACGCCGAGCTTGGTCGCGAGCTGCGCGACGGCGCGGTTCTCGTCGAGGCGCGTCATCGCGGTGAAGCGCTCGGCCGGGATGTCCGGCGCGTGCGTGCGCGCGATCAGGGAGTTCGTGTTGGCCGGGTTGCCGACCACGAGCACCTTGATGTCGTCTGCGGCCCCGGCGTTGAGCGCCTCGCCCTGGGGCTTGAAGATCGCGCCGTTGGCCTCGAGCAGGTCGGCGCGCTCCATCCCCTTCGTGCGCGGCCGTGCGCCGATCAGCAGCGCGACGTTGCAGCCGTCGAAGGCGGCCTTCGGGTCGTCGTGGATGTCGACGCCGGCCAGCAGCGGGAAGGCGCAGTCGAAGAGCTCGAGCGCGGTGCCCTCGGCGGCCTTCGTGGCGGCCGGGATCTCGAGCAGGTTCAGGTGCACCTTGGTGTCGGGCCCGAGCATCTGCCCGGAGGCGATGCGGAAGAGGCTCGCGTAGCCGATCGCGCCGGCGGCGCCGGTGACGGTGACCTTCTTGACGTCGAGCCATTAGTTGGAGTTCATCTCCTTCTGGAGGTTCTGGTCGATGGCGTCCAGGAAGTCCTGGGTGTTCAGGTAGTCCTGATCGCCCTCGGTGAGGAGGGCGAGGTCCTTGGTCATCTTTCCGCTCTCGACGGTCTCGACACACACGCGCTCGAGCGTCTCGGCGAAAGCGGTCACGTCGGGCGTGTCGTCCATCCGGCCGCGGTAGCCGAGCCCGCGCGTCCACGCGAAGATCGACGCGATCGGGTTGGTGGACGTCTCCTTGCCCTGCTGGTGCTGGCGGAAGTGGCGCGTGACGGTGCCGTGGGCGGCCTCGGCCTCGACCGTGTTCCCGTCCGGCGTCAGCAGCACGGAGGTCATCAGGCCGAGCGAGCCGAAGCCCTGGGCGACGGTGTCGGACTGCACGTCGCCGTCGTAGTTCTTGCAGGCCCAGACGTAGCCGCCCTCCCACTTCATCGCCGCGGCGACCATGTCGTCGATCAGGCGGTGCTCGTAGGTCAGGCCGGCAGCGTCGAAGTCCGACTTGAACTCGGCATCGAAGATCTCCTGGAAGAGGTCCTTGAAGCGCCCGTCGTAGACCTTGAGGATCGTGTTCTTGGTCGACATGTACACGGGCACCTTGCGGTCGAGCCCGTAGCGGAACGACGCGCGCGCGAAGTCGCGGATCGAGTCGTCGAGGTTGTACATGCCCATCGCGATGCCCGAGCTCGGGAAGTCGAAGATGTCGATGTCGATCGTCCTCGCCGCCGTCCTCTGGCGTGAAGACGAGCCGCAGCTTGCCCTTGCCGGGGATCAGCGTGTCCTCGGCGCGGTACTGGTCGCCGAAGGCGTGACGGCCGATGATGATCGGCTTGGTCCAGCCCGGCACGAGGCGCGGGATGTTCGAGATCACGATCGGCTCACGGAAGATGACGCCGCCGAGGATGTTGCGGATCGTGCCGTTGGGCGAGCGGTACATGCGCGAGAGGCCGAACTCCTCGACGCGCGCCTCGTCAGGGGTGATGGTCGCGCACTTGACGCCGACGCCGAACTCCTTGATGGCGTTGGCGGCGTCGACCGTCACCTGGTCGTCGGTCTCGTCGCGCTTCTCGATGCCGAGGTCGTAGTACTTCAGGTCGACCTCGAGATACGGGAGGATCAGCTTCTCCTTGATGAACGACCAGATGACGCGGGTCATCTCGTCGCCGTCGAGCTCGACAAGCGGGGTCTTGACTTCGATCTTGGAGGGCATGGCGGGCCGCAGCCTATCTTCGGCTGATGGGTTCCCGGGGGTCGGTGCAGCTCGCGCGCGTCCTCGGAATCCGTATCGGGGCGGACTACAGCTGGTTCCTCATCCTGTTCCTGGCGATCTTCTTCGCCCGCGAGCAGCTCTCCGCCGCGACCGACGCCTCGGACTCGACGGTCTTCATCGCAGCGGTGGTCGAGGCGTTCCTGTTCTTCGGCTCGATCGTCGCCCACGAGATCGGTCATGCGCTGGCGGCACGCCGCGAGGGCATCGCGGTCGTCGGCATCGACCTCTTCCTGTTCGGCGGTCTGATGCACATGCGCTCGGAGCCGGAGAGCCCGGGCGCGGAGTTCCGCGTCGCGATCGCGGGCCCGCTGGTGACGCTGCTGGTCGTGATCCTGGCGGCCGGTGCGGGCGTGGCGATCAGCGGCACGGAGGACTTCGGCAACGCCGTCACGCTCGACGGCGCGGGCGAGCTCTCCGTGCTGCCGGTGATGATCTCGGCCCTCGCCCTGATCAACCTGGTCGTGCTCGTCTTCAATCTGATCCCCGCTTATCCACTGGACGGTGGGCGCATCGCGCGCGCGGCCGTCTGGCGGGTGACGGGCGACCGGCACCGCTCGACCCGGGCCGCGGCCGCCGTCGGCCAGGGCTTCGGGATGCTGCTGGTGATCGGCGGCGTCGTTCTCGCCCTCAACGGCGCGACCTTCGACGGCGTCTACCTCGGCTTCCTCGGCTACCTGCTCGGCTCGCAGGCGCGCAACGTCGCCCTCCAGTCCACGCTCGACGAGCGCCTCGAGGGCGTGACCGTCGCCGAACTGATGGACCCCGAGCCGATCACGATCCCCGCAGACCTCGGCGCGCTGCACGCCTACGAGGACTTCTTCCTGCGCTACCAGGGCTCGGAGTGGTTCCCGGTCGTGGAGGTCGGCGACGGCTACGTGGGCCGCGCCTTCGCCGAGCCGGTGCGCCAGGTCGCCGAGTCAGACCCGGAGCGCCCGATCCGCGAGCTCGTCGTCGGCGAGGACGACCGCATCCCGGCCGACACCTCGCTCCAACGCCTGCTCGGCTCTCCCGCGCTCCGGGAGGCCGGCGCGCTGATCGCCGTCGACCCCGACGGCCGCCTGCGCGGCATCGTCACTGCCGAGCACGTGGCGCGGGCGCTGCGCGCCCGGTTGGACCGCGCCTAGCTCGGCTCGACCGCTCGTTCCGGGTCGGGAACGCGCCGATTGGCAGGTAAGGGAGGGGGAGGTCGCCGGGGATGCCGCGAGCTACCTCAATTCGCCGCCGCGAGCACCCTTGGGGGTCTATTGGCCCCCCAATCGTGCTCTCTGGCGCATTTAGGGGCGTCCTGACACACCCAAGTGCGCCAGCAACGGCGGCGCGACCGGCCGCTCCCCCCTTACCTGCCCATTTCGCCGCGCTAGAGGGTCGGGCGGCGGGTGGTCCAGGGGTTGCGGCACGCACCGAAGAGCTCCGGCTCCGTGACACCCTTGGCGCCGAACTCGGGCGTGTTGGTCTTGCCGAAGACCCGCAGGCCTGCGCCGAGGAACCGCTCGACGACGACGGACGTGCGCTGTGCCGGGACGTCGCGCAGCGACCGCGAGCCGTTGGAGGTCGGGATGCCCGCGACGTCCTGCACCAGGTCCTTGAGCAGGAAGGGGACACCGGCGAACGGACCGTCCGCCGCAGCGGTGGGCGACTCGACGATCCAGCGCACGATCGCGTTGATCTGCGGGTCGACGGCTTCCGCCCGGCTGCGCGCAGCCGCCAGCAGTTCGTCCGCCGTGACCTCCCGGGCGGCCACGAGCGCAGCGAGACCGACAGCGTCGTGGGCGCCGTAGTCCTTCACGCCGAGCGTCCGAGCGCCAGCAGGTGCGCCCCCAGCCCGTCGAGTTCGGCCTTGGAGAGGCAGACGTGGGCACCCGCGGCGCGCGCCTGCTGCTCGACCACGGAGTCGACCACGGAGGTCAGCATCGCCACACGCAGACCCGGCTGGCGCTCGAGCAGCAGGCCGGTGAGCTCGAAACCGTCGATCGCGGGCATTCGCGCGTCCACGACGGCGACGTCGGGCCGCGCATCCTCCAGTGCGGCGAGCGCCTCGTCGGCACCCTCGACCTCCGCGACGATCTCGACGCCGGGCG
>CAVXBH010000016.1:0-334531 GCA_963759945.1 uncultured Solirubrobacteraceae bacterium
ACGGCGCGCCGGTCGGTGATCAGTCGGGAGCGGGTGACGAGGCCGCGCAGCGCGAGCGTGTTGACAACCTCGGTCGCGCTGGCCTTCGACGTCCCGAGCTCGCGGCGCAGGCTGCGCAACTCCAATTCGCCGCCCGCGGCGCGCAACAGCGCGAGCACCGTGAAGCCGGGGGTGGAGATGCCCTCGCGCTCGAGGTCAGCCGACAGCCGGCGCCGGACGGCAGCCTCTGCACGCAACAGACCATCGAGCGCTCGGTGGGCCAGCGGATCCGCCTCGACGAGCTGCATTTGTCGGCCGAACCCTACGTTCGGCCCCGGACGGCAGAGCGAGGCCCATCGTTGGCGGCGCCGCCGGCCGAGCCGGTCCCTCCCGGTCCATACTGACGTTGTGGGTCGGGCTTTGATCGCGGTCGGGAGCTTTCTCGCCCTGTGCTTCGTCATCTTCGGAGGCGTCGTCTACTTCACGCGCGACGAGAACACGATCGCCGTCGACTCGCTGCTTTCCGAGCGCATTTCTCGAGAGGTGCTGTCGCCGACCAGAGCGGCGACCCGCTGGATCTCCGGGCGATCGTCGACTTCGACTTCGACCGCGTCCTGATCTTCCAGCCGGGCGAGTCGGTGGACGCGATCTCCGACCAGCTCGGCTTCGAGTTCCTCGGCGAGCTCGAGTACACGGTCGAGTCGAGCGAGATGTTCGTCTTCACCAACCGCGGGAAGTTCGTGCGCTTCGCCGACTACCGCGGTCGCGGGACCTTCGAGGGCCTCGAGCGGCCGTTCGACTGCCTGACGGCCAACGAGGCGGTCTTCGCGGTCGAGGGAAGCGTCGCCACGCCGATCCGCTGACCCGCCTTGAACTCCGTCGTCTGCAGTTGGGAGTTCAGGGCCGCGACCGCGGTGCCGTTGAGCCGGAGCACCGCCTTCCGGCCGTTCTTGGAGACCCGGGCGTTGGCGAACGCGAAGCGGTCGTAGGTGATGCCGTCGATCGCGGCGAGGCCGGTCATGGTCAGGCGGCGGCCGCGCACCTCGAAGGCGAGATTGCGCAGCCCGATGCTCACGTTGTCTTCGGGGTCGTCGAGCAGGAAGCCGCCCTTGGTGCGCACGATCCCGTCCTCCATGCGCCGCACGGGCAAAACGAAATTGAGTCCGTCCTGCTTGGCCGGCCTGATGGGCGTTGCGTTGACGCCCTTCGTGACGAGCTGCAGCCCGAACTGGGCATCGAAGGTCACAGGAGACGCGGCGTTCGCCGGAAGGACGACACGAGGGCGAGCGCTATGGAGCGCATCAGGTGGGAACATACCCCTACGTGCCCTTCGCACCTGACGTAGCCATCTCCGTCGCCGACGCCGCGCCCAAGGCCAGGTCGGCGCTCGTGGCCACGGTGACGCAGGCCGAGGGCGAGAGCGCCGTCGCCTCGATGTCGGTCCAGTTCCCCCCGGCCTTCACCTTCAACGAGCGCTTCCGTCCCCCGCGCTGCCAGCCTGCGCAGGAAGAGGAACGCGCCTGCCCGCCGGAGAGCCGGGTCGGGTCCATCAGCGCGGTCAGCGGCATCGCTGACGTCCCGGCGACGGGTGAGGTGTACATCGCCGACGACTTCCGGCTGCTGATCTTCGCCGACGCGCTCGGCGGGCTGATCGAGATCAAGGCGGTGGGCGAGATCAGCGCCAAGCCCAACAACTCGTTCGGTGTCGTCTTCACCGGGCTGCCGGACCTGCCGCTGCGGTCGATCGAGCTCTCGCTGGACAGCGGCGACCTTGCGCTGCTCAAGAATCCCGCGCGCTGCGGGACCTACACGCTGCCGACGACCTTCCGCTCCCACCAGGCCGAGACCTTCGAAACGGAGTCAACGGTCGCCATCGAGGGTTGCCCGCCCGCGCTGGGCGTCCGCCGCGTGCGCTTCGCGGCGCCGGGCCGGCTGAGCTGGAAGGTGACGCCGGCCACGAAGGCGACGCGGGTCGTGGTGACCCGTGGCGATGACGTGGTGGCGCGCAAGCGCGTCACCCAGCCGAGCGTGCAGCTCGACCTCGAGCCGGGCCGCTACCGGGCGCGGCTCACCCCGCTGGCGGGCAAGCGCAGCGGGCCGGCGACGAGCACCCGCTTCCGCGTCAATTAGCGCGCGCGCTGTTTCTTGCGCGCCTGGCGCTGCGCCTTGGCGCGCGCCCGGGCCTTCTTGCGGGCCGCGTCGGACTGCTTGCGCCGCTCGTCCGTGCTGAGCTCCATGCGCTCGGACTCGAGCTCACGGCGATCGGCGTCGGTGAGATGGGCGCGCGCGTCACGCGTGATGTACCAGCCGATGCCGACGAAGACGACGATGACGGCCCCGCCGATCAGCAGCAGCACCGTCGTGGAGAAGGTGCCGTCGTCGACCGTGTCGACGGGCTCCGGCGTGTCGACCGGCGGCGGCAGGTCCGCCGGCGGCAGCGGGCCGAACGGGTTGGACTGCGCGACCGCCGACGACGGGAGCGCCAGGCCGAGCACGAGCATCAGGAGCAGGAGGAGGCGGGCCATCGCGCCAGCAGACTAGACGCCGACGACCGCCCAGGCGCGACTTCGGAACCGCAGGAGGCAGGTGACGAGGCGGACGGCGATGAACGCGCACAGCGCCGCCCACACGCCGGCGATGCCCCAGCCGGCCTCCGCGGCGACCAGCGCGCCCGCCACGCCGACGGCGCCCGACAGCACCATCGCCTTGGCGATGAAGCGCGTGTCGCCTGCGCCGATGAGGATCCCGTCGAGGGCGAACACCGCTCCGTTGAAGGGCATCATCGCCACTAGCAGCGGCCACATGACGGCGGCCCGGTCGACCACGGCGTCGTCGTCGGTGAACGCGTGCGGGAGGACGCCCGACAGCACGGCGAGCAGGACGGAGAAGACGGCCCCGAGGGCGACGGACCAGCCGAGCATCCGCCGGGCCGCCGCGTAGCGCCGCGTCCGCTCTGCCCGCGCCGAGCATGCGGCCGACCATCACCTGCGCGGCGATCGCGATGGCGTCCAGCACGAGCGCGATGAACAGGAACAGCTGGTAGCCGATCTGGTGCGCGCCGAGCGACTCCGGATTCACCCGGGCGAGCACGGCCGAGCACAGCACGAAGACCGCCAGCAGTGCCGTCGTGCGCACCGCGATCTCGCCGCCGATGCGGATCAGCCGCCGGATGCGCGCCCAGTCCGGCCCCGCCCAGCCCGCGCGCCGCTGGACGACGACGAACGCGCCGCCCATGCCGACCTGCGCGATAACCGTCCCCCACGCCGAGCCCTCGAGGCCCCAGTCGAACCCGTAGACGAAGAGCAGCTCGAGCACGACGTTGACCGCGTGCGCGGCGACGAGGATGACGAGCGGGGTGCGCAGGTCGCCCGTGCCGCGCAGGAAGCCCTGGCCCGCGCTGGCGAGCATGAAGGCGGGCGCGCCGAGCGCGGCGATGCGCAGGTAGGTGACGGCCTCGTCGCCGACCGCGCCGGTGCCGCCCATCGCGGCTGACAAGCGGCTCGGCGGTGGCGATCGCGAACACCAGCAGCGCCGCGCCGATCGCCAGCGCGAGCCACTGCGCCTGGGCGCCGACCTCCGCCGCCTGGGCGTTCTCGCCCGCGCCGTGCAGCCGCGCGACCTGCGCGGTGGTGCCGTAGGTGAGGAAGTTGAAGACCGCGAACGCGCTCAGCAGGATCGTCGTCGCGACGGCGAGCGCCGCCAGCTGCGTCGTCCCGATGTGGCCGACGATCGCCGTGTCGACGAGCACGTACAGCGGCTCGGCCGCCAGCGCGCCCAGCGCGGGCACGGCGAGGCGGAAGATCTCGCGGTCATACTCGGAGCGGCGCGCTCATGAAGCTGCGTCTCTATCACCACACGGACGGCGCGCGGATCGCGTACCGGGAGGCGGGCACCGGCCCGGGGCTCGTGCTGCTGCACTCGGCGGGCCTCTCGCACCGGGAGTTCGAGCCGCTGGTGGAGGAGCTGTCGGACCGCTTCCGGCTCGTACTGCCCGACCTGCCGCTGCACGGTGACTCGGAGGATCGCCCGTGGCATCCCTACACGCGGGACTGGCTCGTCGAGCTCGTGGCGGCGTTCATCCGCGACGCCTGCGGGCCGCGGCCGCTGGTCGGCGGGCACGACGTCGGCGCGCTGCTCGCACTGCGGGCGGTGCAGTCGCGCCAGCTCAAGCCGGAGCGGCTCGTGATCCTGCCGAGCGCTCTGCACCGCCGCGTCGACCACGGCAAGGGCGCCCGCGTGCTCGCCCGCGCGGGCGGCATCCCAGGCGTGGGCCGCATCGCCGCGCGTGCCGCGACGGTCGCCTTCCGCCCCTCCGTCGGCGAGTCGCTGTCGGCGCGTCGCAACCCGGCCGCGCGCGACCTCATGCGCCACGCGCTCGCCGACCTGCCGCGCAACGGCAACCGCGCCCGGGCGTGGGCGAAGGCCGCGCGCCGCTGGCCCGCCGGCGCCGACCACGACCTGCTCGACGCCTACCGCCACGTGGCCTGCCCGACGCTGCTGCTGTGGGCCGACGAGGACCCGGTCCATCCGCTCGCCATCGCCGAGGAGCTGGCCGACCTGATCGAGGGCTCCCAGCTGCGCGTCCTGCCCGGGACCGGCTTCCTCATGGCCTACGACGATCCGGTCGGAATGGCGCGCGAGCTGGCCGCTTTCTGCCTGTAGCGTGAAAGCCATGAGCGTGAGCGAGCAGCTGTGGGGCGGCGAGACCTCGAAGGCCGTCGAGAACTTCCAGATCTCCGGCGAGCGGGTACCGGTCAGCGTCGTGCGCTGGCTGGGCCGCATCAAGGGCGCCGCCGCGCGCGTCAACGCCGAGCTGGGGCTGCTGGACTCCGAGCTGGCCGAGCGCATCGCCGCCGCCGGTGACGCCGTCGCCAACGGCGACCACGACGACCAGTTCCCGATCGACGTCTTCCAGACCGGCTCCGGCACCTCGTCGAACATGAACACCAACGAGGTGCTCGCCAACCTCGCGGGCGAGGGCGCGCACCCCAACGACCACGTGAACCTCGGGCAGTCGTCCAACGACGTCTTCCCGAGCGCCGTGCACCTCGCCGCGCTCGAGCAGGCGACCAACACGCTGCTGCCCGCGCTCGAGGGCCTCGAGCGGTCGCTGCAGTCCAAGGCGGACGCGTGGGGCGACATCGTCAAGGCCGGCCGCACCCACCTCATGGACGCCGTCCCGGTCACCCTCGGCCAGGAGTTCGCCGGCTACGCCGCGCAGATCCGCCTCGGGCGCCGCCGCGTCGAGAACGCGCTGCCGCAGGTCGCCCAGATCCCGCTCGGCGGCACCGCGACCGGCACCGGCCTCAACACGCACGCGGACTTCGCGGCCGGCGTGCGCGCGAAGCTCTCCGAGGCCACCGGCCTCACCATCTCCGCGCCGGAGGATCCCTTCGAGGCGCAGGGCAACCGCGACGCGCTGGTGGAGCTGTCCGGCGCGCTCAAGGTCGTCGCCGTCAGCCTGACCAAGATCGCCAACGACCTCGCGCTGATGGGCTCCGGCCCGCGCGTCGGCATCGGCGAGCTCTTCCTGCCCGAGCTGCAGAAGGGCTCCTCGATCATGCCCGGCAAGGTCAACCCGGTGCTGCCCGAGGTCGTCCTCCAGGTCTCCGCGCAGGTGATCGGCAACGACACCGCGATCACCATCGGCGGCATGCAGGGCCAGTTCGAGCTCAACGTGCGCATCCCGCTGATCGCCCGCAACCTGCTGCAGTCGATCCACCTGCTGTCGACCACCTGCGTCGCCTTCAAGGAGAAGTGCGTCGACGGCATCGAGCCCAACTACGACGGCTGCGAGGCCTCCGCCGAGGGAACCCTCGCCGCCGCGACCGCGCTCAACCCCTTCATCGGCTACGACAAGGCGGGCGAGATCGTCAAGGCCGCTGCCGCGTCGGGCGCGCCGCTGCGCGAGGTCGCCCGCGAGCACGGGGTGGACGACGAGACGCTCGACAAGGCACTCGACCTGCGCAAGATGGCGGCGGGCTCGAAAGCCGGCTAGGCGCCGACGACGGCATTTCTGCCCGCGTCGCTTCGCTTCGTAGAGCGCTGCGTCGGCTCGGGCCACCAGGTCCGGGCCGCTCTCGCCGACCTTGCGCATCGCCCAGCCGACGGACATCGTCACGTGGATCTCGTCCCCCGCGATGTGAAACGGAGGGTCGGCGACGTCTGACCGGATGCGCTCGGCGACCTCGGCGGCGTGGCTCTCCGCCGCGTCCGGCATCAGGACGACGAACTCCTCGCCGCCCCAGCGGATCGGCAGATCCGACAGACGGCAGGCATTCGAGAGCCGCCTGGCGGCCTCGCGCAGACACTCGTCGCCGACCTCGTGGCCGTAGGTGTCGTTGAGCGTCTTGAAGTGGTCGAGGTCGCACATGAGGACGCAGAGCGGGCGGTCGTGGCGCTCGGCGCCGGCGACGAAGCGGTCGAGCTCCTGGAAGCCGTGGCGGCGGTTGGCGATCCCGGTGAGCACGTCCGTGAGTGCCTGCAGCGCGAGCTCGGCCTTCTGCTCGTGCAGCTCGTTCTGGAGGCGTTTCACGCGGACGGCGGCGCTCACGCGCGCGACGAGCTCGTCCAGCTGCGGCGGCTTGCTCATGAAATCGTGGGCGCCGCGGCTGAGGCAGTCGGGGGCGTCGCGGTCGACGGAGCCGGTGAGCACGATGACCGGCGGCGCCTGCTCGAGCTTGCGGATCTCGTCGAGGACGTCGAGGCCCGGCATGTCCGGCAGACCGAGGTCGAGCAGGACCGCATCGACGGTCGGGTCGATGGCCGCGAGAGCCTCGCGGGCGGTCCCCACCGCGATCACATCGAAGTCGTTCTTGCGCAACACCTCCTCCAGGAGGTGGCGAACGGAATCGTGATCGTCGACGACGAGGACGAAGCCGTTGGCGGATCGGCCGTCACTCACTATTGCCAAGTATTACCGCCCAGCCCGGCGCGGTGTCCGCTCGCAGTCTCGCGCGACGCGATCGGAGCGATCCGCGCGGACCGTATCGCGGCCCGGGCCGCAGCGCACGCGGTCGGCCCCGCCGCCGGTCACGACCACCACGTCGTTGCCACCGCGGGCGTCGATGCAGTCACGCCCCGGGCCGCCGCGCAGGTGATCGGATCGCCGCCCGCCACGGCGTCGGTGCTGGCAGCTGACGCGCAACCGGCTCGTAGCGCTCGAGGCGTTGCCGGCCAGATCGGTCGCGCGGATCCGGACCGGATGCGGGCCCGGCGCCAGCACCGTCGGCGGGCTTGCGACGTACCGCGCGGGCGCCCACGGCGTGCCGTCGGTGGTTGCACGCATGGTGCGGCCGGAAACGATGAAGCGCACCGCGGCGACGCCCCGGTCGTCGGCGACCGTCGCGACGAGTCCGCGCCCGGGCGTGATCGCCGGGGGCGTGAGGTCCGTCGTCTCCAGCGCGAGCGGGCCGGAGATGACGAACCCGCGGGCGAGGACAGGATCGGCGGGGGCTGCCGGCGTGGGCGCTACCGAGCCGTCGTCCAGTCGCACCGAGCGCGATTCTTGAAACGCGAGGTCGCCGGCGACTGCGGGCCCTCCGTCACCGGCCGGCGCCGACGCCACCTCGACGAGGCCGTCGCCCAGCACGTGGAGGCCGGCAGACGTGGAGACCACCACCCGCGTGGCGTCCGCCGCGAGGCCGACGGGGAGGCCTGGGAGGGAGACGGCCTGGGCGCCGCGGTGCAGGCGCGCGCCCTGTCCCACCGCCGTCAGCACGATCAGGTCGTCGCTCGACCGCGGCGACAGCGGCGGGCGTCTCGGTCCCCAGATCGATCACCGACTCCGGCCGGGCGAGCGTCCCGTCGCGGCGAAGAGGTCCAGGCCGCCCGGATGCCCGACCGCCACGAGGTACTGCCCGCCGGCGACGAAGAGCACCGGGTCCGCGGCGGGATCGTCGACGCGGCCGAAGGCCGCCGGGCCGAGCGTCCCGTCGACTTCCACGGGGACGCGAACGAGACCCTCGCCGGCGGTGCACGATCCCGTGATCGTGAAGAAGAGCAGGCGCGTGCCGTCCGCCGCTGCCGGCGTCAGCAGAGGCGCGCCCGTCTCGCTGCAGCCGAGCCCGCCGGGAATGCGCGGCGTCGAAGCCGAGCCGCTGCCCCGTGATCTCGTCGAAGCGCGCGATCTCGACGCCCCCGCCGTCGTCGTGCACCGCGAAGGTGATGCCGCGCAGCCGCTCCGTCGAGGTCGAGACGAACGCGCTGCCGAACGCGCTCTGGAGGTCGGTGACGGCCGCGTCCGCCACGAGCGTTCCGCCGGCAGGCCCGACCTCGGCACCCGACGCCAGCGTCCGGAAGTGCACGCGGCCGTCGGCCGTCCCGTAGACCACGCGCTGGGCGGCCGGCCCGTCCCCGCCGGTGACGATCGGGGTCGTGGTCGGCGTCGCACCGTCTCTCACCGACCAGGCAACGGTGACCGGCAGCGCCCCCGGCTCGACGGCCTGCACTCCGGTGCGCGCCGCCCCGCCGCCCTCGGCGGGCCAGAACGACGCGCTCGCCGTCGCCGGCGCGACGACCGCGATCAGCAGCGCGCCGGCTGACCGCCTAAAGCGCGATCGCCACGTACTTGGTTTCCAGGTACTCGCCGATGCCTTCCTTACCGCCCTCGCGGCCATACCCCGACTGCTTGACGCCGCCGAACGGCGCGGAGGCGTTGGAGACCATGCCCTGATTGAGACCGACCATGCCGGTCTCGAGCCCCTCGCAGACGCGGAGCGCGCGCTGGAGATCGCGGGTGTAGACGTAGGCGACGAGGCCGTACTCGGTGTCGTTCGCGGCAGCAATCGCCTCGTCCTCAGAACCGAACGTGGCGACAGGCGCCACCGGTCCGAAGATCTCCTCCTTGAGCATCCGAGCGTCATCCGGCACCGCCGACAACACGGTCGGCGCGTAGAAGTATCCCGGCCCGTCAAGGGCCTGTCCGCCGACGACCGTCTCCGCGCCGCGGCTCGTGGCGTCCTCGACGAGCTCGACAACCTTGTCGCGCTGGGATGCGTCGACCAGCGGGCCGACGTCGACGCCCTCCTCGGTTCCGCGCCCGACCTTCATCGCGCCCAGCTTCTCGGCCAGCTTGGAGGTGAACTCGTCGGCGACGGACTCGGCGACGTGGAAGCGGTTGGCGGCGGTGCAGGCCTCGCCGACGTTGCGCATCTTCGCGATGACCGCCCCCTCGACCGCGGCGTCGATGTCGGCGTCCTCGAAGACGACGAACGGAGCGTTGCCGCCGAGCTCCATCGAGACGCGCAGGATGTTCTCGGCCGACTGCTCGATCAGCTTCTTGCCGATCTCCGTGGAACCGGTGAAGGACAGCTTGCGCAGGCGCGGGTCGCTGAGGATCGGCTTCGAGACGTCACCGGCCGACTTCGACGGTGACGACGTTCAGGACGCCGGCGGGCAGGCCCGCCTCCTCGAGGATCTGCGCGAGCGCGAACATCGACAGCGGGGTCTGCTTGGCCGGCTTGACGACCATCGTGCAGCCGGCCGCGACCGCCGGGCCGATCTTGCGGGTCCCCATCGCCATGGGGAAGTTCCAGGGCGTGATGAAGTAGCACGGGCCGACGGGCTGGCGCATGGTCAGGATGCGGCCCTTGCCGGGGGGCGCGATCGGCGTAGCGGCCCTCGATGCGCACGGCCTCCTCGGCGAACCAGCGGAAGAACTCCGAGGCGTAGGCGATCTCGGCCTTGGACTCCTTGACCGTCTTGCCCATCTCGAGCGTCATGAGCAGGGCGAGGTCGTCGATGCGCGCCGTGATGATCTCGTAGGCGCGGCGCAGGATCTCGCCGCGGTCGCGCGGCGCGGTAGCGGCCCAATCGGCCTGTGCGGCGCAGGCGGCGTCGATCGCGGCCTGCGCGTCGTCGGGGGTCGCGTCGGCGACCTCGGCGATCGTCTTGCCCGTCGAGGGGTCCTCGACCTCGAGCGTCGCGGCGGCGTCACGCCACTCCCCGCCGATGAACAGCCCGGTCTTGACCGACTCCAGAACTGATTGCTCGCTCATGCCGCCACCGTCTCCTTTCCGAGCTGCTCCTGCAGCCCGATGTCCTGCGAGTAGTCGATCGGCACCACGACGACAGAGGGCTCGTCCAGAGCGAGCGCCTTGTCGAAGTGCTCCGCGAAGTCCCCGACGGACTCGCAGCGGAAGCCGGGGATCCCGAACGCCTGCGCGAGGCCGACGAAGTCGGGGTTGGTGAAGTCGACGCCGAAGTGGCGCCCGAACTTGTTGTCCTGCTTCCAGACGATCGAGCCGAACTGCTGGTTCTCCCAGATCACGTTCACGAGCCCTGTCTTCAGCCGCTTGGCCGTCTCGAGCTCCTGGCAGTTCATGAGGAAGCCGCCGTCCCCGGACACCGTGACGACCTTGCGGTCGGGGTGGACGAGCTTGGCGGCGATGCCCGTCGGCAGCGCGATGCCCATGCCCGCGAGGCCGTTGGCGATGAACACCGTGTCCGGCTCGTGCGCGGGGAACAGCCGCGCGATCCACAGCTTGTGCAGGCCGACGTCCGACACCAGGATGTCGTGGCGGCCGAGCGCCTTGCGGATCTCCCACAGCACCCGCGGCGGGCGCATCGGGAACGAGTCGTCCGTCGCGCCGTCCTGGAACGCGCCCTGCACGAGATCCTCGAGCCGCGAGGGCGTCGTGGTGGCGGGCTCGCCCGTCCCGACCAGGCCGGTGAGGCGGCGCAGGATCAGGTCGATGTCGCCGATCAGGTCCGAGGCGGTCACGAAGTTCGCGTCGACCTCTGCCGCGACGGTGTCGATGCAGACGATCGTCTTGTCGCCCTTCGGGTTCCAGTTGACGGGCGCGTGCTCGACCAGGTCGTAGCCGACGGTGATGACCACGTCGGCGTCCTTGAAGCCGGCCAGCTCGTAGTCGCGCGCCTGCATGCCGACGGTCCCGCGCCAGTGCGGGTCCTCGTCGTCGAGCACGCCCTTGCCCATGAAGGTGGCGGCGACGCCCATGCCCGTCGCGTGGGCGAAGGCGCGCAGGGCGGGCGCGGCGTCGCCGCGGGAGACGCCGTTGCCGGCCAGGATCAGCGGGTGGTCCGCGTTGCGGATCATCTCCGCCGCCTCGTCGAGCTCGGCCTGGCTGGGCTCGGGCCGGCGGCGCTCCTGGCGGTGCAGCAGCGGGGCGGCCGATCCGACGGGCGAGCCCATCACGTCCTCGGGCAGCTCGATGTGGGTCGGGCCGGGCTTCTGCGCCTGGGCGACCTTGAACGCCTTGCGGACCGCCTCGGGGACCATCGCCGCCGAGTTCAGCGTCGCGTTCCACTTCGTGATCGGCTTGAACATCGAGACGATGTCGATGTACTGGTGCGATTCCTTGTGCGTGCGCTCGAGGTCGCCCTGGCCGGTGAGGGCGACCAGCGGCGCGCGGTCCAGCCACGCGTCGGCGACGGCGGTGACCAGGTTCGTGGCGCCGGGACCGAGGGTTCCGAGGCAGACACCGGCCCGATGCGTGAGGCGCCCGTACATGTCGGCCATGTAGGCACCGCCCTGTTCGTGTCGAACGGGTACGAACGTGATCTGCTCCGAGTCAGCCAGCGCCCGGTTGAGATCGAGCGTCTCCTCACCGGGGATGCCGAAGACGTACTCGACCTCCTCCGCCTCGAGGCATTCGACGAACAGGTCCGCTGCGTCACGTTCGGCCATAGACGCATCTCCTTCCCTGGGCGGGTGTCTTATCTAACGTGCGCATCGTGAGAGCCGCCCATCATCACCTGCGCCGCCGCGCTGTGCCTTGCGGCCTCGGCGGACGGCTACACGATCCGCGGCGCGGGCTTCGGCCACGGCGTCGGGATGAGCCAGTACGGCGCCTACGGCTTCGCGCTCGAACGGGCGCGACTACCGCCAGATCGTCGGCCACTACTACTCCGGCACCGAGCTCGGCCGTTCCACCGGGAAGATCGTTCGCGTGCTGCTCGAGCCGTCCGTGTCGCAGACGTCGTTCAGCGGCGCCAGCCGCGCCGCGGGCCGGAAACTGCGCCCCGGAGCTGACGTACTACGTGCGTCAGGCACGCGGAACGATGGAGGTCGCCAACGCCGCCGGCCGCGTCCTCGCGCGCTCGAACGGCACGATGGTCGTGCGCGGTTCGCACGGCAAGATCCGCTTGGGCGGCGTCGGCACCTATCGCGGCAACCTCGAGTTCCGCGGCTCCGGACTGATGGGCGTGCAGACGGTCAACGCGCTCGGCCTCGAGCCCTACGTGCGCGGCGTGATCTCGCTGGAGTCGCCGGCCTCCTGGCCCGCCGAGGCCCTGAAGGCGCAGGCGGTCGCCGCGCGCACCTACGCCCTGACCACCTCCAAGGGCGGCAACGGCTGGGACCAGTACCCCGACACGCGCTCCCAGATGTACGGCGGCGTGGCCGCGGAGACGAAGTCGACCGACGCCGCCGTCCGCGCCACCAAGAACCAGATCGTCACCTACCAGGGCGCGCCCGTGGTCACCTACTTCTTCTCCACCTCCGGCGGCCGCACCGAGAACGTCGAGAACTCCTTCTACCGGCGCCGAGCCGTCGCCCTGGCTCCGCAGCGTCAAGGATCCCTTCGACGACGAGTCGCCCCGCCACCGCTGGAAGATCCGTTACTCGAAGGGCGAGGTGGCGAGCCGCCTGTCTGAGTTCGTCAAGGGCTCCTTCCGGCGCATCCGCGTCACCAAGCGCGGCCGCTCACCCCGCATCGTCACCGCCCAGGTGATCGGCACGGGCGGCACGCACCAGCGTCAGCGGCGCCACCCTGCGCGCCGAGCTCGGCCTCTACGACACCTGGGCCTACTTCCCGGGCGACAAGGGCGCCCCGCCGACCGCGAAGCCGAAGCCGAAGCCGACCCCCAGCCCCGGGCCCGGCTCACCGACCGGCGGCGGCGGCCCGCCACACGAGAAGGACCGCTAGGCGACGGCCGTTCGTCCTTCCGCTCCTCTCGGGCGGGGGCGCGAAGCCGTATCCGATGGGCTGGTGAGGGAGGGGAAGTGCCTTCCTTGCCGCGAGCTACCTCAGGCTCGCGCCGCGGCGACCGAACCGCGTCCGGAGTGGACCCGTACTCCGGAGCCGGACCTGACGCGGTTCGTGCGGAGGCGGAGCGATCCGACACGGTTCGCGCCGGGCTGGAGGGTTGCGGCCCCGGCGCGAGGTAGCTCGAGGCATCTCCCGCTCCTCCCCCTCCCTCACCAGCCGATCTGCGCGTTCCCGACCCGCCGCCGGCGGTGGCGCTGGACGGAACGCGCCATAACCGCGTCAGCCGGCACCGGTCGCCATCAACCGCGTCAGCGCGGGCCCGGACTCCGGGGCCGATCTGACGCGGTTCGGGGACGGCGCTACGCGTAGAGGCGGACCAGGGACTCGGCGACGCAGACGGGCTTGTCGCCGCCCTCGCGCTCGAAGGTGACCTGGGTGGTGACCTGGATCCCGCCGGAGACGTCCTCCACGGACACGATCTTCGAGGAGGCGCGCAGGCGGGAGCCGACGGGCAGGGGCGAGGGGAAGCGGACCTTGCCGAGGCCGTAGTTGATGGCCATGCTGAAGCCCTGGTAGTCGACGATCTCGGCGCCCAGCGGCACGGCGAGGGACAGCGTGTAGAAGCCGTGGACGATCGTGCCGCCGAAGGGGGTGTCCTTCGCCTTCTCGACGTCGATGTGGATCCACTGGTGGTCGCCGGTGACGTCCGCGAACGCGTTGACGTCCTCCTGGGTGATCGTCCGCCAGTCGGAGTGGCCGAGCTCCTCGCCCTCTGCTGCCTTGACGTCGTCGATTCCGTTGAGCGTGCGCATGGTCGACATACTGCCCACAATGGCCGGTCCACTCCTCGTCACCGACGCGCCGCACCTCCTGTACCGCGCGTTCTTCGGGTTGCCCGACTCGATCAAGGGGGCCGATGACCGGCCCGTCAACGCGCTGCTGGGGTCGGTGAACCAGACCCTGTGGTGCATCGAGCGATGGAAGCCGCGGGCCGTCGTCATGTGCTTCGGCGCCGAGGCGGCGATCTACCGCACCGACCTCTACCCGGCCTATCACGCCCATCGCCCGGAGATGCCGGACGACCTGGCGCACCAGTGGGCGCTGGCGCCTGACCTCTACCGGGCGCTGGACTGGTACGTCGTCGACAGCGCGGAGCTCGAGGCCGACGACATGATGGGCTCGCTGGTGGCCGACGAGGAGGACGCGGGCGGCGAGGCGCTGATCCTCTCCGGCGACCGGGACATGTTCCAGTGCGTGACCGACAAGGTCCACGTCCTCCTCCAGCAGCGAGGCCGCGAGGGCCCGGAGGAGCTCGACCCCGCCGGCGTGCGGGGCCGCTACGGCATCGACCCCGGCCAGGTGCCGGACTTCATCGCGCTGCGCGGCGACCCGTCCGACGGGCTGCCCGGCGCCAAGGGCATCGGCGAGAAGACGGCGGCCGAGCTGCTCAACGAGTTCGGCGACCTCGAGACGACGATCGAACAGGGCGTGAAGGATCGGCGCGCGACGATCCGCAAGGCCATGCACGGCCAGGCGGACGAGCTGCGCGCGTTCAAGGACATCGCCACGCTGCGACGGGTCGAGATGGACACGATCGAGGACCGGCAGACGAACGGGCCCGGCGGCGCCAAGGCGCGCCGAAGCGCTCGGAGATGAAGAGGTTGTCGGAGCGCCTCGCTTCAATGTGAGGTCGATGTTCTCCCCGCGGCGACTCGCGTTCGTCACCCTGCTCGCCTTCGGCGCCATGGCCGCGCCGGCGACGAAGGCCGAGTTCGGCGACGCGCCGCCGATGTCGGTGCGCCTGGACACGGGCTGGGAGGTCAAGTTCGACCCCGAGGACGCCGGCCGCGACGGCGGCTGGGAGAACGGCCGCTGGGAGGAGGACTGGCAGGACGTCACCGTCCCGCACGTCTTCAACCCGAAGCCGATCGACGACCAGTTCCTGGGCACGAACGCCTGGTACCGGATGCACCTGCGCACCCCGGCCACGCCGGCGGGCTTCACCTGGGCGCTGCGCTTCGACGGGGTCCGGCGCGACGCGACGGTGTGGCTCAACGGCACGAAGCTCGGCCGCCACAAGGAGCAGTTCGAGCCCTTCACGCTGCCTGCCGAGGGCATGCGCCCGCCCGGGCAGGTCAACGATCTCGTCGTCCGCGTCTCCAACATCCGCGACGCCGACGCCCGCGAGGGCTGGTGGAACTGGGGCGGCATCACGCGGCCCGTCCACCTCGAGCCGATCGGCCGCGTCGAGTGGGACGACCTCGGCATCCTCTCCGACGTCGACTGCGATCACGGCGACGACTGCTCGGCCGTCGTCCGTACGGACGGCTGGCTGACGAGCCACACCGACGAGATCGTCGACGTCGACCTCACGGTGCGCATGACCGCGCCGGACGGCGAGACCTTCGAGCGCACGGTCACCGCCCCCGACGTGCGGCCCGAGGAGCGCCGGCGCTTCGGCTTCGAGGTGCCCGTCAAGGGCGACCCGGCGCTGTGGTCGCCCGACGAGCCCAACCTCTACGCCGCGCAGGCGACGGTCACCGTCGAGGACAAACCGCAGCAGGTCGTCGACCGCCGCATCGGCCTGCGCTACGTGCGCGTCCGTGACGGCCGCCTGTTTCTCAACGGCAACGAGCTGCAGCTGCGCGGCGCCTCGATCCAGGAGGACGTCCCCGGCCGCGGCCCGGCACTGCGCGACGAGGACGTGGAGACGATCATCGACGACCTCGAGCGCCTCGACGCGAACGTGACCCGCGCGCAGTACCCGCTCGACGAGCGCGTCCTCACGCGGCTCGACGAGGAGGGCATCCTCGTCTGGAGCCAGGCGCCCGTCTACCACGACGACGTGCTGCTCGAGACCGAGAAGGGCCGCATCCAGTCCCTCAACAAGGTCGCCACCACCGTGCTGACGGGCCGCAACCATCCGTCCGTGCTGACGCATTCGGTCGCCAACGAGCTCTCGCCGGACGCCGACACGCTGGCCGGCACGAAGGACTTCCTCGAGCGCGCCGCCGCACTGGCGCGTGACCTCGACCCGACGGTCCCGGCCGCACTGGACCTGCTGTCGTACCCGAACGTCCCGCGCCAGGAGGTCTATGACGCCTTCGGCATCCTCGGCATCAACTCGTACTACGGCTGGTACGGCGGCAAGGAGGGCACGCCGCGCTCGACCGAGGACTTCGACGACCTCTCGCCGTTCCTGGACTACATGCGCGAGACCTATCCGCGCCAGGCGATGCTGATCACCGAGTTCGGCGCCGAGTCCACGTACTCGGGCGACGCCGACGTCAAGGAGACCTACGAGTTCCAGACGGACTACCTGCGCAAGAACCTCGAGGTGGTCGCCTCCAAGGACTGGCTGGCCGGGTGCCATCTACTGGACGGCGCGCGAGTTCTACGTCAAGCCCGACTGGGACGGCGGCGCGGAGCGCGACGACGTCGAGCGCGACGCCCTGCACAACAAGGGCCTGATCTTCTACGACACGGGCGAGTTCAAGCCCGCCGCCGAGGCCGCGCGCGAGCTCTTCGGCGCGACGCCGATCTACCGCTGAACGAGGAAGCCCGGCACGACCGATGCCGGCGCGGGCATGCCGACGTGGTAGCCCTGGGCGTAGTCCACGCCGAGCGCGCGCAGGAGCCCGAGCGTCGCCGCGTCCTCGACGAACTCGGCGACCGTCTCCTTGCCCAGCCCGCGCGCGACGTCGACCATCGCGCGCACCGTGATGCGGTCATGGCGGCTGTCGCAGAGGCCGCGGATGAACTGGCCGTCGATCTTGATGATCCCGAGCGGTAGCGCCTTCAGGTAGGCGAAGGAGCTGAAGCCCGCGCCGAAGTCGTCGAGGGCGAACCCGCAGCCGAGCGCGGTGAGTCGCTCGACGAAGACGCGCGAGGCCTCGAGGTTGCCGATCGCCGAGGTCTCGGTGACCTCGAAGATCAGCCGCGCCGGGATCGACCCCCGCGGTCTCGATCTCGTGCACCACGAAGTCCGCCATCGCCGGATCGGAGATCGAGGTCGCCGGAGAGGTTGACCTCGAGGTCGCCGCCGTGGCCGGCCGCGGTGCGCTCGCTCAGCAGCCGAGCGCGCGGCGGATCACCCAGCGGTCGACCGCCTGCATCTGGCCGTAGCGCTCGGCCACGGGGAGGAAGGCGTGCGGACCGACGACGGCGCCGTGCTCGTCGAGCATGCGCAGCAGCAGCTCGGAACGGTCGAGCACGCCGTCTGCGAGCCGCATGATCGGCTGCTCGTAGAGGACGAAGCCGGTCGGCGACTCGACCGCGTCGCGGATGCGCTCCGTCCACCGCATCCGCTCGCGCACGCGCTCGGGCTGCAGGTCGCCGCGGCGGATCGTCGAGATGCGGTCGCGGCCGCGCTCCTTGGCGTCGTACATCGCCATGTCGGCCTCGGAGAGCAGGACGTCGGCGTGGTCGATCTCGTCGGCGGTCAGCGCACGCACGCCGATCGAGACGGTGACGCGCAACTGCTGGTCGCCGAAGGGGACGCGCAGGCCGCGGATCGCGTTGAGCAGTTCGTTCGCGACGCGGTCGGCGTCCTCGGGCGAGCTGCGCGACAGGACGACGCCGAACTCGTCGCCGCCGAGCCGGCCGACGCGGTCCGTCGCGCGGGTGCGGGAGCGCAGCGCTTCGGCGATCGAGCGCAGGACGGCGTCGCCCGCCGCATGGCCGTGGTTGTCGTTGACGTGCTTGAAGTTGTCGACGTCGAGCGTCAGCACCGCGGCGAGGTCGCCGAAGCGGCGCACGTGGGCGAGCTCGTCCTCGAGCGCCTCCTCGAAGCGGCGCCGGTTGAGCAGCCCGGTGAGCGCGTCGTGGCTGGCGAGGTGCTCGAGCTCGGTCTGGGCCTCGTGGCGGTCGCTGACGTCGAGCAGCTGGGTCACGACCGTGCCGTCCCCTGTCGGCGCGGAGCCGGCCAGCACGTGACGCACGCGGCCGTCCGGGCGGGCGATGCGCGTCTCACCGGAGAAGTCGGGGTGTGCGATCTCCGACAGCGGGCGCCCGAGCACCTCGCCGTGCTCGCGGCCGACGATCGCGCAGAACGCCGCGTTGACCTCGACGAAGGCGAGGGGGCCGTGCTGCGTTGGGCTGCGAGAGCGCGATGCCGATCGGGGCGTGCTCGAACGCCGCGCGAAAGCGCGCCTCGGCCGCGCGGGCGGCGTCGTGCAGGCGGGCGGCGCGGACGGCGGCGGCGGTGCGGTCGGCGAGCGTGCCGAGCACCTCGAGCTCGTCCGCGCGCAGGATCCGGCCCGAGTGCACCGTCGTGGCGAGGACGATCAGGCCAACCAGCTCGTCGTGGTCGATCAGCGGCGCCACCGCGATCGAGCGGACGTCGAGCTGCTCCGTGGTCGTGCTCGTGGTCTGCGAGAGGCCGGCCGTTCGCAACGTCCTCGACCACCAGCGGCCGGCGCGCGGCGATCGCGCTGTCCAGCAGTCCTCCGGCGGTCGATCTGGTCGACATGGGTGGGCAGGAGTCGCAGCGCCGCGGCACGGATGTCCGCGTTGTCGTTGCGGGCCGCGACCGGTCGCACGGTGCCGTCGGGCTCGACGAGCGCGCACAGGCAGCTGTCCGACCAGGCGGGCACCAGGATGTCCGCCAGCGCCTCGAGCGTCGGGTCCAGCGCTGCAGGGTCGCTGAGCGCCCTGCGCCGCCTCGGACAACAGACGGGCGCGCAGGGCCCGGGCGTCCTCCTCGCGGTAGGCCTCCACGCCCTGGGAGACGAACGCCGCGCCGCCGCCCTCGAGCGGCGTGGCGGTGACCTCCGTGCGTCGGTCCCCGCGCACGGCGACGTACTGCACCGGCTCGCCGGCGAGCACGGTCCGGATCGCCTCGATCTCGGCGGCGTCGCCGCCAGCCGCGACGGCGATGGCCTCGATCGAGTGGCCCACGGCCTCGTGGCGCTCACGCCGGCCGAGCCTCAGCGCGGCCTGGTTGATCTCCGAGATGCGGCCGTCCGGGTCGACGAGGACGAGCGACTCCTGGGCCGCGTCGAGCACGCCGCGCAAGCGGGCGAGCACGACTTCGGTTGGCGCGCGGTCCATATCCTCTGCCTTGATCCCTTCTCAGGGACCGGCTTTCCTGCCACGGTGGAAGTCAACCACCATTCAGCCCGATTTCCAGACCAAAGGTGGACGTTCGTTCTAGTGCGGCCCAGTGATCAGTCGCACCGCATCCCGGTGCGCCGTGAACTGCACGCTTCCGCCCAGTTCGACGACCTCGCCGTCGACGTTGAACTTGCGTGCCGCTTCGCGACCTCGATGACGACCTCGTCGGCACGGGCATGGACGGTGTCCGGCAGGTCGGCGATGTGCCCCGGCGCAGCGCGGCGCCGTACGCGCACGAGGGCGATGCGGCGGCCCGCGGGCACGACGACGAGGTCGAGCCGGCCGTCCTGCGGGTCGGCGGCGTCGATCGCCGCGCCGCCACCGAAGGCCCCACTGCAGGCGACCA
Organism: uncultured Solirubrobacteraceae bacterium; assembly: GCA_963759945.1. Classification (GTDB taxonomy): domain Bacteria; phylum Actinomycetota; class Thermoleophilia; order Solirubrobacterales; family Solirubrobacteraceae; genus DATLGB01. Next base: position 19,393 of record CAVXBH010000016.1, read on the forward strand.
TCAGTTGCCAGGCCTCGCCCTCGAAGACCCGGTCGCCGTCGGCGTCGACCGCGCAACGCACCGGGCGATCGCGTAGGGCGGACACCAGCGCACCCGCGGGATAGGCGAGCGGGCCGAGCAGCCTTCTTGAGCGGTGCCGCGCGATGCGCTGCCTGCGGCGCCAGGCCGGCGGCGGCGAGGTTGACGAACGGGCGATCGCCCACGTAGCCGAGCTCGAGGCTGCGGGTGGTCGTCCCCGTGGCGGCGAGCTCGAGGGCGGCGTCGAGGTCGTCCGTGAGCCCGTGGGCGCGGGCGAAGTCGTTGGCCGTGCCGGTGGGAACGACCGCGAGGGGGACGCCGAGCTTGTGCGCGCGGTCGGCGGCCATGCCGATCGTGCCGTCACCACCGGCGACGACGATCCGCTCGGGTCGTCTCATCGGTCAGCACGGCGCCATGGCTGCGCAGGGCGGCCTCCAACGCGTCGCAGTCGGTCCCGCTTCCGGAGTCGCGGTTGGCGACGAGCTCGATCCTCACCGACCGACCATAGACTGCCGCTCGTGTTCGGCCGCATAGACCACGTGGGCATCGCCGTGACGGATCTCGACGCCGCGATCGCCCTCTACGAGCAGAGCTACGCCATGGAGCTGGTGCACCGCGAGACGGTCACCGAGCAGGGTGTCGAGGCCGTGCTGCTCGACGTCGGCGAGAACCACGTCGAGCTGCTCGCGCCGCTCGGCGATGACACGCCGGTCGGCAAGTTCCTCGCCAAGAAGGGCCCCGGCCTGCACCACGTCGCCTACCAGGTGACCGACATCGAGGCGACCCTGGCGTCCCTGCGCGACGCCGGCCTGCGCCTGATCGACGAGACGCCGCGGACCGGCATCCGCGGGTCGCGCGTCGCCTTCCTTCACCCCGCCTCGACCGGCGGCGTCCTCACCGAAATCGTTCAACCCGCGGAGAATCACTGATGGCGTCTGACAAGCCCAAGCGCATCGCCCTCGGCTTCCACGCCGGCGGCGCCCTGTCCCTGCGCGTGTCCGAGGCCGCGCTCACCGAGCTACAGCGCGCGCTGACCGCCAACGAGACGGTCTTCCGCGAGGTCGAGACCGCCGACGGCCCGGTGCTCGTCAACCTCGGCCAGGTCATCTACCTGCGCGTCGAGTCCGACGAGCAGCGCATCGGGTTTTGAGCTGACGCGCGGCGTGCACCGAGCCGCTCCAGCAGGCGGAGCGGCGCGGCGGCTTCCGGGCCTGGGCGAACGCGATCGACCTGTCGGTCTACCGGGCGTTCCGCTCGCTGGCGCGCGAGCCCAAGCGGGTCGCGGTCGGTGCGGCGCTTCTCGGGCCTCGGTGAGCACGGCCGCATCTGGCTGGCGCTCGGCGGCGGCGGGATGCTGCTCGACCGGCGCCGCTCGGTGCGCTGGCGCACCGCGACGACGACGGTCGGGCTCACCTACCTGATCTCGACGTCGATCAAGGTGGCCATCGGCCGCCAGCGCCCGGCCGTCGAGGATCTGCCGAAGCTGATGGCGACCCCGACCGGCCTGTCGTTTCCCTCCTCGCACTCGTCGTCGTCGTTCGCGGCGGCCCAGGCCTACTCGGCGCTCGTGCCGATGGCGCGCTCTACGCGGTGGCCGTGCCCATGGCGCTGAGCCGCCTCTTCCTCGGCGTCCACTACCCGAGCGACATCCTCGCCGGGGCGGCACTCGGCACCGTTTGCGGAAGGATCGGCCGGGGAGCGGATGAAGGTCGGGGATCGTCGGCATGCCCAACGCGGGCAAGTCATCGCTCTTCAACGCGCTCGCCAAGGGCGGCGCCGAGGCGGCCAACTACCCGTTCACGACGATCGAGCCGAACGTCGCGGTGCTGCCGGTGCCCGACTCGCGCATCGACCAGGTCGCCGCCACCGTGCGGTCCTCGAACATCGTCTACGACACGATCCAGGTGCACGACATCGCCGGCCTCGTCCGCGGCGCGTCCGAGGGCGAGGGCCTGGGCAACAAGTTCCTCGCCAACATCCGCGAGACCGACGCGATCCTGCACGTCGTCCGCGCGCACGGCGACGACAACGTCATCCACCCGGAGGGCGACGTCGACCCCGTGCGCGACATCGAGACGATCGAGACCGAGCTGATCTACGCCGACCTCGAGCAGGCCGAGCGGCGCCATCAGCGCGTCGTGCGCGAGGCGCGCAGCGGCGACCGCGAGGCCAAGGCCGAGGAGGCCTGGCTCGCCGCGGTGATCGCCGCGCTGCAGGAGGGCAGGCCCGCCCGCACCGTGCCCGTCCCCGACGACGCGCCGAACGCGCTGCGCGACCTCTCGCCGCTCAGCGGCAAGCCGGTGCTCTTCGTCGCCAACGTCGACGAGGGGACGCAACGACGTCCCCGCCGCCGTCGCCGAGCACGCGGCCTCCCACGGGGCCAAGGCGGTCGCGATCTCGAGCCGCATCGAGGCGGACCTCGCCGAACTCGGCGACGACGAGGAGGCGCTGGTCATGCGCGAGGAGATGGGCCTCGGCGAGTCGGGCCTCGACCGCGTCATCCGCGGCGCCTTCTCCCTGCTCGACCTGATCGCGTTCTTCACGGCAGGCGAGGACAAGCCCGCCCAGTCGTGGCACCTGCGCCGCGGCCTGACCGCCTGGCACGCCGCCGGCGGCATCCACTCCGACATCCAGAAGGGCTTCGTCCGCGCCGAGGTCATCGGCTGGGACAAGCTCGTCGAGGCCGGCGGTTACGCAGGCGCCCGCGACGTCGGCACGCTGCGGCTCGAGGGCCGCGACTACAAGATGAACGACGGCGACGTGATCACCGTCAAGTTCACGCCCTAGACGCCCTATCCGCCGAACCGCGCTGCCAGGGTTCCGTTTTTCGGTACCGAGCCGGTTTGGTTCGTCGCGATCGCGATCGTCGACTGCTCCCCCGGACCATCGGGACGTTCCAGCACTTCAAGGAAGTCCTTGGCGGGCTGAGCCACCTCCGGGTCCGGATGGCTTGCGGCTTCACGCACGAATCGGAGGGCCTCCTCCGTGCTCAAGGTGCTCGCTCATCTCGACACCGTATTCCCGCTGCGCTTCCGCGTTGAGGCAGAAGCAGCAGCGCCGGCTTCAGGCGGGACCGGCATCCCGGCCCGATTCATCGAGACGGGCGGCGCGGACTGACTTTAGATCCGCAATCACGGGCGGTCGAACAGCTCCCAGAAGCGGGCGTGCAATAGCGACCGCGCATGGTCCCTCAGCGAGCCGTTCGATCTTGCGTATCGCGTTTGCTCCGCAGCGATGGTGAATGCCTCGTCGAGGTAGGTGATGGGGTCCGAGATGTGCAGGTGCAACGTGACGTTCGTGGTCGCCCAGATGACTGCGCCGCAGCGCTCGAACCAGCTCCGCAGAGCCCGGATGAGGGGCTCCGTCCGGTCGGCGCCTGCTCCCCAGTAGTGAACGTACGCCGGCACCGTCCAGGGTTCGGGCCTGGGGAGTAGCACCAGGTGCTCGCCGAGGAGTGAGGGACTGTCGTACGCCCCGCGGGGCTCCTGATCGCGAGTAGGGCGCTGAGCTTCCTCCCATGCGAGCAGTGTTCGCTCGAGCGCCACGTGGTCAGCCGTCGGCCACTGCGAGATCAGTTCGGCCTCGGCCGGCGCTGAATCAACGCGGCGCAGCGTGCCCTCACGGCTCCACGCCACGATGCACTGCCACGGAGCACCCAGCGAGGTTCGCGTCTGACACCAGTTCCGGCAGCGGCCAGAGAGCTCTTCCGCCCGAGCAATGATTGCGGATGGGCACGTGTCCCGGCCGTCCTGCACTTCGTCGTAGAAGAAACCGGCTGAAGAGCTCCGGGCTCTGTTGATCCGTGATCACTGGCCAAAGACCGAGCTCGTTGCAGATCGGGCGGGCGCACTCCCACGCCGCCCAGTGGCCAACACCCTCCCGGTCGACCTCAAAAGCGACCTCGTCGGTTCCCGGCACCTGCATCGCATTCACATCGCGCCCCTCCAGGCCAGTGTCCGCAAACGCTCGAACAAGCTGGGAAGCGACTGGCATACCGCAACAGTGTCTCCAAGCTCGACACAGCACAATCAGACCGGTGAAGCGGTGCTGCTTTGCGGCAGAAGGAGCATCGGGCTCCGCGTCAATCAGGGGCCCAGACCCCTGATTGAACCGACGTGGAGGCGGGCGGCTACTCCGGCGCCCGAGATGTCGGCACGCTGCCGGCTCGAGGGCCGCGACTACAAGATGAACGACGGCGAGGTGATCACCGTCAGGTTCACGCCGTAGCGGTCCACCGGCCGCAGCCGTTTGGCTGGTAAGGGAGGGGAGTGGCCCACCCTGCCACGAGCTACCTCTGTACCCGACAGCGGTGAGCGTTTCCCCAACGTGCCGAATCGCAGGGGGACTGCCACGACGGGTAACGCGCGGTTCACGCGTCTTTCCCAGCTCACTCTGAGCGGCGCGGAGCAAGCTCGCTGGCGAACGCGCGGTCAGCCGCCCCGCTGTCGCATTGAGGAAAAGGCGCGGCGTCAGGGGGGTCAGGTCCGCACATCCCACACAGCCGGCCTCCGCTACGCGCGGTATGTGGGATGTGCAGACCTGACCCCCATGAACCGCTGCTGCTGTCGCCTCAAAGCGCTCAGGTATCGGATCGGGGTTGCGGCGGGCGCCCCAGGTAGCTCGTGGCAGGGTGAGCCAGTCCCCCTACCTCACCAGCCGAACTGGTTTCGGCCGATCAGGCGCGGGACGGCGCGAGCACCACGCCGTCGCGGCCGCGGCGCTTGACTTCGCCGACGGCGGCGTCGGCGCGCTCGAGCAGCTGCGCGTCGGACTCGGCGGTCTCCGCGACGGCGACGCCGATGGAGATGCCGACGCCGAGGCGTTCGCGGGTCTGGGCCTGCAGCTGCCAGGCGAGCTCCTGCGGCGGCGCCGCGGTCGGCGGCGTCGATCAGCAGGGCGAACTCGTCCGTGCCGAGGCGGTAGGCGCTGCCGGGCTGGGGCGCGAGCTCTGAGAGCAGCGTCGCCATCTGGCGCAGGATGTCGTCGCTGGTGGCTGGCCGTGCTGTCGAGCTCGGCCTTGACGACGGCGACCTTGCGGCCGGCCTCCGCCGGCGGCGGCGCGGCGGCGTGGCAGGCGCGACTGGAAGGCCTGCTCGTGGCCGAGGCCGGTGAGCGGGTCGCGGGCGGCCTTGTCGCGCAGCTGGCCGACCGCGGCGAGGCCGCGCAGCTGCGCGGCGGTCTGTACGCCGAGGACCTCGATGAGCTCGGTGCGCTCGGTGTCCGGCGGCATGCGTGGAGCGGTCGGCGAGCGGCGAGCAAGCCGAGGCGCGCGCGGCCGACGGCGAGCGGGACGACCAGCAGGGCGCCGGCGCCGGCCTGGCGCAGCTGCTCGGCGACGACGTCGCCGCGGCCGGTGGCGTCGGCCATGCTGATCATCGCGTCCCGGGATCGACCCAGCCGGACATGCCGCTTGAGGTCCTGGGCGGAGAGCGCATGAAGGCGTCGGCGAGCGGGCCGGCGCAGTGGTGGGCGTGGACGGCGGCCGTCGGCGTCGCGCAGGGCGATCAGCACGGACTCCATGCCGGAGACCTCAAGCGCTGCGGCGGCGGCCTCGCGGACGACCGCGTCCGGGTCCTCCATCGCCGCGGCGCGGGCGGCGGCGCGGGCGAGCAGCTGGCCCGGCGTCGGCTCCTCGAGCCTGCCGAAGTCGGCCAGGCGGCGTGCCAGCGAGCGCGGCGGCGAGCTCGACCTCCTGCGCCGGCTCCTCGCCGATCGGGGTCGCCGACTCGATGTCAGAGACGCCGACGACGCGCGAGCCGAGCGCGGACCGGGACGCAGGCGCGGTGTTGACGGCGGCGGCGGAGCGCAGGTAGCCCGGCGCGTCGCGGACGTCCGGGCGGACACGACGGTGCCGCTGCGGTAGGCGCGGCCGACCAGACCCGCCTCCGGCGCGATGCCGTCGTAGAGCGCGTAGTAGCCGTGCGAGGCGAGGCAGCGCAGGCGCTCGCCCTGCTGGAGGTAGACGGAGGGCAGGACGCCGAAGCCGGCGAGGTGGTCGACGGCGGCCTGCGCGGCCTCGGCCGGCGTCGGGCGCGACGCTGACGGCCGGCTCGAGCGCGCTGACATGCGCTTGACGGCCGATCGGCCGGCTTGGGCGCGGCCGGCGCGGCTCGACCTCGGGCACCTCGGGCCACGGGCGGCCGGGGCGGCCGAACAGCCAGCCCTGGGCGAAGTCGATCTGGCTCTCGCGCAGGACCTCGAGCTCCTCGCGGCGCTCGACGCCCTCGGCGACGATCACCGCGCCGACCTCGCGGGCGAAGGCGCCGAGCGCCCGCAGCAGCGCCTGGCGGTTGGCGTCCTTGTCGATGTCGGCGACGAGGCCGCGGGTGAGCTTGAGGAAGTCGGGGCGCAGCTCGACGACGTGCTCGAGCGACGCGTAGCCGGCGCCGGTGTCGTCGATGGCGATCTGGGCGCCGCGGGCGACCCACGGCGCGAGCTGCTCGCGCAGCTCGGCGTAGTCGGCGATGTCGGTCTGCTCGGTGATCTCGATGACCAGCCGCGAGGGCAGCTGGTCGGCGAGCATGAACAGGCCGGGATGGCGCGAGCGCGGTCGGGGCTGATGTTGACGAACAGCAGGCGGCCGCCGGCGGCGAGCCGGCGTTGGCCATGGCGGCCCAGCAGGCGACCTCGAGGTCCTCGCGCAGGCCGATCTCCGCGGCCGCGGCGAGCGTGACGTCCGGCGGCATGTTGGACAGGCCGTCGGCGTAGGGGAAGCGCGCGAGGCCCTCGTAGCCGATCGGCTCGAGGTCGGTCAGCCGGACGATCGGCTGATAGACCGGCTCGATCGCGCCCGGTTCGAGCAGGCGCTGCAGATGCGCGAGCCGGCGCAGCGTCGCGGCCGGCGCGGCCTTGATCGACGACACCATCCCCATGGCTGATCGGCTGCCGCGAGTCACCCTTGAGTCACGGGTCCGGCGCATCTGGACGGACGTCAGCCGGCGACTCTTCGGCGGCGACGACGCGGAGGTCGGGCGCCCGCCTCGACCTCGGGACCGGCGACGTCGGCCATGATGCGGTCGATCTCGGCGCGCTCGAGCACCTCGTTGCGCAGCAGCGCGAAGGCGAAGGCGTCGAGCTTGTCGCGGTGCTCGCGGATGATCCGCGTCGCCGCCGCGCAGGGCCTCGTCGGCGAGGTGCTGCTGCTCCTCGTCGCGCAGGTGGCGGGTGCGGTCGGACACCTGCGCCGCCCTCGGCGTTGATGCGCAGCGACGTCAGCGACGGTGCCCATCGCGTACTCGTGGACCATCGAGCGCGAGATCTCGGCGACCCGGTTGAGGTCGTCGGACGCGCCCGTCGTGACCGCGCCGAAGACGATCTCCTCCGCCGCGCGGCCGCCGAGCAGCACGATCATGTGGTTGATCAGCTCCTCGCGGGTCTTGAGGTAGCGGTCCTCCTCCGGGAGGTTGAGCGTGTAGCCCAGCGCCTTGCCGCGCGGGACGATCGAGATCTTGTGGACCTTGTTGACGCCGGGCAGCATCTCGGCGCAGATGCGCGTGGCCGGCCTCGTGGAAGGCGACGACGCGGCGCTCGTGGTCGGTGAGCGTGCGGCGCGACTGCATGCCGGCGATGACGCGCTCGAGGCGCGTCGTCGAAGTCCTCCTGCGCGATGTGGTCGCGGTGGGCGCGGGCGGCGAAGATCGCCGCCTCGTTGCAGACGTTGGCCAGGTCGGCGCCGGCCAGGCCGGCGGTCTGGCGGGCGATGATGCCCAGGTCGACGTCGCGGCCGAGCGGCTTGTTGCGCGTGTGGACCTCGAGGATCTCCTCGCGTCCGATGACGCCGGGGGGCGAGACGAGGATCTGCCGGTCGAAGCGGCCCGGGCGCAGCAGCGCCGGCGTCGAGCGTGTCGAGCAGGTTGGATGCGGCGATCACGACGACGTTCTCGGCCGTGCCCATGCCGTCCATCTCGACGAGCAGCTGGTTGAGCGTCTGCTCGCGCTCGGAGTTGTTGTCGGAGCCGCGCGTCTTGCCGACGGCATCGATCTCGTCGATGAAGATGATCGCCGGCGCGGCCTTGCGGGCCTCGGCGAACAGGCGCCGGATGCGGGCGGCGCCGAGGCCGGCGAACATCTCGACGAACGAGGCGGCGGACTGCGCGAAGAACTGCGCGCCGGCCTCCTGGGCGACGGCCTTGGCGAGCAGCGTCTTGCCCGTGCCGGGCGGGCCGTGCAGCATGATGCCGGCCGGGACCTTGGCGCCGAGCTCGGCGAAGCGCTGCGGGTCGCGCAGGAACTCCACGACCTCCTGGAGCTCGGCCTTGGCCTCGTCGGCGCCGGCGACGTCGTCCCAGCCGAGGCGACTTCGGAGCAGGCTTGATCTCCTGCGGCTTGGTCTTCGGCATCAACTTCATGGTCCGCCACAGGAAGAACACGAGCAGCCCCATGAAGAGGATCGGGGCCCACGTGATGATGTCGTCCTTGAGCATGTCCCAGTCGTACCAGTGGGGTGCTTCGTAACCGGGGCTGGCGGTACTGCTGTCGCTGCGGCTGTCGCGGTCGCAACGGGTGGCATCCTGCTCGTCTCTAGTCGTGGACTCCTGATCTACCCCTTCGGATACCCACGGCGCAAGCTTGAGGATCAGTGTCCGGTGCTGAATGGGGTGCTCGACCCCACGACCCTCCACACGGAGGATCTCCTCGAGCGCCGCGTCGCCGACCTCGAGCTGGGCCGCGTCGGGCTCGCGCGTGCCGACGGCGCGCTGGATCGCGAAGCCGGGCGCGCGGAACGCGCGCGACAGGGCTGGCCGTCGTGGCGCTCGGCCCAGGCGAAGGCCTCGACGGCGACCGCGGTGGAGGCCAGCGAGACGGCGACGTTCGGCGAGCCGCGCTGGGGCGGTCGAGGACGCGGCGCAGCAGCAGCGGTGCCGGCGACGTTGGACGCCAGTCATCGGGGCGACGAGGTGCGAGCCGCAGCGCTCGTGCTCCTTGTCGGCCTCGGCGGCGTCCGTCGGTGTCCTGCTCGTAGGCCTTGATGGCCTTGTGCTCGACCCCGTGGTACTGGGCGACCTCGCCGGCGCGGAGGGTGAAGAGGGCCGGGGCGATGGAGATGACGGCCGCGCCGAGCGTCGCCGATGTCGCCGCGGCCGGCGGAGCGCTTGAAGGCCGCGCGCCGCGACGGTCGCGGCGGCGGTGACGGCGGCCACGGAGGGGTGCTGGAAGGGCAGCGCGGACCTCGGGCAGGCCGCGCTTGACGAGCGGGATCACAAGCATCGCCTCGCCGAGGCGGGCGACGCCGCGGACGCCGGGCACGTTGTCGGCGGCGCGCAGGCGCGGCTTGCGACCGGAGGCGACCTTGATCTCCCCGTCCTTGGTGCGCACGGCGGCGGACCAGTGGGTCGGGCCGTGGACGAGCAGGCCGTTGGCGAGGGCCATGCCGCCCAGTCGAAGCTTCGGGGCGGCGTCAGTCAAGGAGTCGTTTCGGTAGATCGTGGAAGAACGAGGCGGCGAGGCCGAGGTCGCGGACGTCGATGCGCTCGTCGTCGCCGTGGAGCAGCCCCCACTGTCGTACAGCGACTGGTGGCACTGGGGCATGAAGCCGTAGGCGACGCACTCCGGGAAGGCGGCGCGCCACCAGCGCGAGTCGGTGAACGCGGGCAGCACGGTCGGGACCGCCTCGGCGCCCGGATCGATCAGGCCGATCCAGTCCTCGATGGCGTCCATCAGGGCCGACTCGACGGGCGAGCGGTTGCCGACGACCTGCTCGATCCACTCCAGCTTGGCGCCGTCGAGGGCCGGCTCCAGGCGCTCGGCGACCTCCTCGGCGTCCATGCCGGCCGGCGCGCGGCAATCCACTCGCAGCTCGGCGGTCGCGGGGATGACGTTGATCTTGCCCGAGGCGCTGATCATCGTCGGCGCGATCGTGATGCGCAGGTTGGCGGCCACCAGCGGCGCCAGGCGCGGCTCGTGGCGCGGATGCGCTCCAGCGAGCCGGCCGGGTCGCGCGGGTCCTCCCCGAGGCCCTCGAGCAGGCCGCGCGTCTCCGGCGTGAGGTCGAACGGGAGCTCGGCGGCCACCAGGCGCTGGAGCGTCGGGATCAGGTGCAGCAGCGCGTTGTCGGCCAGGTCGGGCACCGAGGCGTGGCCGGCGCGGCCGCGGGCGACGACCTTGAAGCGGAACGTGCCCTTCTCGGCGCAGCAGACGCCGTACAGGCGCCGGTCGCCGTAGGGGATGACCGCCCCGGCGCCCTCGTTGAGCAGCCAGTCGCAGCGGGCGAGATCCGGGCGGTTCTGGGTCAGCCACTGGGCGCCCTTGGCGCCGCCGGTCTCCTCGTCGACGACCGCGAAGATCTTCAGGGCGCCCTCCTCCGGGCGCCAGCCCGCCCGCGCCAGGTGGGCGGCGGCGACGGCCTCGGCGGCCACCTGGGACTTCATGTCGATCGCGCCGCGGCCCCAGACGTAGCCGTCGGCCTGCGTGCCGCTCCACGGGTCGTGGGTCCAGCCGTCGGGGTCCGCGAGAACGGTGTCGGTGTGGCCGAGGTAGCCGAGCACCGGACCATCCGTTCCCGCCCGCCCGCCGAGCGTGGCGACGAGGTTGGGCCGCTCGGGCTCGGCGCCGGTCAGCTCGAACTCCAGGCCGGCCTCTTGGAGGTAGTTGCCCAGCCACTCCGCGCAGGCGCGCTCGTTGCCCGGCGGGTTGACCGTGTTGAAGCCGATCAACTTGGCCAGGACGTCTGCAGTCTCCTCCTGAAGGTCCACGCCTGCCAGGCTAACGCTGTGGATCAACTCTTCGACACCCCCGGAGCCGGAGCGGCCCGATCGCGTCGCCCGCCGACGCGCCGCTGCCGGCGCGGATGCGGCCGGCGACGCTGGCCGAGGTCGTCGGCCAGGAGCACGTGCTCGGCGAGGGCACGGCGCTGCGCGTGGCGATCGAGAAGGGCGCGCCGCACTCGATGATCCTGTTCGGGCCCCCGGGACCGGCAAGACGACGATCGCGCGGCTGGTGGCGACGGAGGCCGACCACGCGTTCGAGGAGCTCTCCGCGGTCCAGGCCGGGCGTGCCGAGGTCCGCGAGGTCATGGAACGCGCCGAGGAGCGCCGGCGCGGCGGGCGCGGCACCGTCTTCTTCCTCGACGAGATCCACCGCTTCAACAAGGCCCAGCAGGACGCGCTGCTGCCGGCCGTCGAGGACGGGACGGTCGTCCTGATCGGCGCGACGACGGAGAACCCGTACTTCGAGGTCAACTCCGCGCTGATCTCGCGGACGCGGATCTACGAGCTGCGGGCGCTGTCGGCCGTCGACGTGGTGACGCTGATGCGGCGGGCGCTGGACCGCGGGGAGTGCGGTGACGTGACGGTGGCCGACGACGTGCTGGCGTTCCTGGCCGCGCGCTCGGGCGGCGACGCGCGGACGGCTTTGAACGCGCTGGAGCTGGCCTGCGAGACGGCGGACCTGGCGTCGCGCGGGTCGGTCTCCATGGAGGACGCCGAGGACGCGCTGCAGCGCAAGGCGGTCTTGTACGACCGGGCCGGCGACAAGCACTACGACTACATCTCGGCGTGGATCAAGTCCACGCGCGGGTCGGATCCCGACGCGTCGCTGTACTACCTCGCGGTGATGCTCGAGGGCGGCGAGGACGCGCGGTTCATCGCGCGGCGGATGATCATCCTGGCCTCGGAGGACATCGGCAACGCGGACCCGCAGGCGCTGGCGGTGGCGGTCGCCGCGGCGGACGCCGTGGAGCACGTCGGGCTGCCCGAGGCCCACTACGCGCTGGCGCAGTGCGCCGTCTATCTGGCGATGGCGCCGAAGTCCGACGCGTCCGGTCGCGCGCTGTGGGCGGCGCGGGAGTACGTCCGCGAGCACGGGGCGGCCAGGACCCGCCGACCCCGATGCGCACGGCGGCGTACGCGGCCGCAAAGGAGCTGGGGCGCGGGATCGGTTATGACAACCCGCACCGGCATCCGCCGCACGTGAACACGCAGGAACACCTGCCCGAGGGCCTCGAGAACCTGCGCTTCTACGCGCCGGACAAGGCCGAGGCGGAGCTCGGCGCGCGGCTGGAACGTATCCGGCGGGCGCGTGGCGTCCGTCCGAGGCGACAGTGTGACGTCGTCACAGTCACGACCTTCACGCTTATGAGGGGACGGGGTCCGTAATGAGTGAATGAGGACCCGTCTTCACCCGCACCCACGGCCTGGAGTCCGGGCCGCGGGTGCGCCTGCGGCTGGCGCGGCGCTCCGACCGCGCCGCAGTCACGGCGCTGCTCGAGGCCGCGGCGTCGAGGGCAGCGAGCTCGACGTCCGCCGGCTGCTGGCCTACGACCCGTCCGCCGGCGGGTGCCGGCGCGTTCGCGCCGTCGACGGGGTCGAGACGCTGGTCGGCATCGGCGCGATCGACCTGGACCGGACGCCGAGGTGGACACGCTCGTCGTCGACGAGCGCCAGACGGACGGGCTCGGCGAGGTGCTGGGCCGGGTGCTGCGCGCGCAGGCGCAGCGCCGCGTCGCGTCGCATAGGACTCCCCGTGATCCGTCGTAGCGTCTGGCGGCCGGGCCGCAGCCCCTGTGGGCCACCGTGCCTCCCGGCGCCCGCGCCCGCTACCTGCGCCGCGCGTCGCAGGCGGTCCTCGACGAGCTCGACGGCCTCGCGATGATGCTCGCCACCGAGGCCGGCGTGCCGCTGACCGAGGCGCTGCTGGCCGAGATCCTGCCCAGCGTCGCCGGCCTGCACGAGATGGCCGAGGACGGCCCGGGGCGCTCGGCCGACCGGCGGCTCGGGCCGCCGGCCGTCCTGCGGGCGGGCGGCGCGCCCTGATCTCCCAGTCGCCGGTCGGCGTGGTGGGCATCCGCGGCGGCGACGGCTCCCCGTGGGCGGAGATGGTGTTGGAGACCGCGGCCGCGCTGCTGGCCGGCAACGGCGTCGTGCTGGCGCCGGCGCCGCCCGGCGCGTGGGCGCGCGGCTTCGAGCGGGCTCGGACGCTCCGGCCTGCCGGACGGGCTGGTGCAGTGTGGCGCTCGACGACGACCTTGCCGGCTGTGACCTCGGCGGTGACCGTGGCGCGCCCGCGCCGAAGGGGACGATGCTGGTCCTGGAGGGCGCGCCGCTGGAGCGCACCGTCGCCGGCGCGCTGTGGGCCGCGTACGCGCGGGGCGGCCACGGCGCGGCGTCCGTCGGGCGGATGGTGTCCGGTCCCGGCGACCGCGGAGGGCCTCCTGCGTCGTTGGAGGTGGGCGCGCGGCGTGTGCGTCGGCGATCCGCGCGACGCGCTGACCGAGGTCGGGCCCCTGGCCAGCGCCGAGGAGCCGCGCGGGTGCAGGAGCTCGTCGACGAGGCCGTTGCCGGCGGCGCGGTCCGCCTCTGCGGCGGGCTCGTCGACCCCGACGCGCCGCGCGGCGGCGGCGCGGCGGCCGCTCCTTCGCGCCCGTCGTGCTGCGCAACGTCGCTCCGGACGCGCGGATCCTGCACGAGACGGTCCCCGGCCCGGTGCTGGCCGTCGTCGAGGCCGCCTCCGAGGACGACGCGCTGGCGCTGCGCCGCCGGCGCCCCCGCCCTCTCCGTGTGGACCGGCGAGCGGGCACACGGCGAGCGCGTCGTCCGCGCGGCTCGGGGCCGAGCTCTCCTGGGTCAACGAGCACGGCGCGGCGTCGCCGGCCGCGCCGGTGCGGATCGCCCGCCACGTGCGCACCCGCCAGCTCGCCTCGCGCCCGGTGCGTTTGCGCTCCGCGCGCTGGCTGCCCTACGACCCCTCGCTGGTGCGCGCCTCCGAGACGGCGGCGCGCCTGATGTACGGCCGCGAGACCGAGCGCCTCGAGGTCGTCCGGCGCGGCGGCCCGTCCTTGGCGCGCGTGGCCGTGCGCATGGTGCGCGAGACGCTGCGCCGCTAGACGCCGCCGCGAGCGTCGCCCGGCGGAGGTTCGCCTCAGGGCGGCACGCGCGCTGGGCGCGAGGCGCCGCCGGTAGGGCAGCAACGGGACGACCAGCCGGCGCAGGTACTCCTGGCCGCCGCGGACGCGAGGCCGCGGAGCGGGTCCCAGCGGAAGCCGTACAGGCGGCGCACTTCGGGCGGCAGCAGGCCAACCGTGACCTGGTTGACGAGCTCGAGCGCGGGCAGGAACTGCGGCGGCACCGGCGGGCGCATGACGATGTCGATCGCGAGGTCGCGCGCCTCGGGGCCGACGCCAGGTCGCCGGAGGCAGCATCCTCGCGACGTAGGCCTCGAACGCGTCGATGTTCTGCGGCGTGTCCTTGTCGGGCAGCCCGAAGAGCTTCGAGAAGAGCCGGAAGTCCTGCCAGTACACCTTGCTCGTCGCGGGTGAGCGGGCCGACGTAGCGCTGGTAGACGAGCAGGTTGGAGTCCACGAGCGTGGCGATGATCCACAGCAGCAGCTCCGGGTCGTCCGCGCGCCACGGCGTCCCGGCCGGGAAGCGGCCGATCGGCTCCTTGAGTCGCCGCGCACCGGCGTGGATGGCCCGCACCGGGCGGTCGCGGCGTCGGCCTCCTCGCGGGTGCCGAAGGCGATCGCCTTCAGCACCTCGCGTCCGCTCCAGGCGCGGGTAGGGCCGGCGAGCATCGTCGTCGCCTCGAAGAAGCCGGCGAAGGCGACGGGATGCCCGGCCTGCATCAGAGCGCGCGCGGGCCGGCCAGGCCGACGACCATCTCGCGCTGAACGCGGCGGAGCATCGAGTCGTCGGTGAAGTAGCCGCTGGGTGGCATGTGTCTTAGTACGTAGGCGTGTAGGCTGGGATTACGATGCCAGCCAGGCTTATGCAGGTAAAGAATGTGTCTGCCAGTTCCGTCGCGGATCTGCGACCAGACGTGCGTGCACGACATGCTCGACACGCCGTTCTACATCGCCTGCCTGCGCCTGACGGGCCGGCGCTGCGCGTCGTCGGCGGCGGCGATCGGTTTGGAGAAGGTCGAGGGGCTCTCGGGGCGTGGCCAGGTCGTCCTCATCGCCCCCGAAGCCGACGAGCCGCTGCAGAAGCTGGCCGCCGAGGGCTCGATCCAGTGGATCCCCGCGGGAATACGAGACGGCCGACCTCGAGCGCACGTTCATTGCGATCGCCGCGACGAACGACACCGACGTCAACATCAAGGTCTTCAACGACGCCGAGGCGCGCGCGATGCTCGTCAACATCGTCGACGTCCCGCCGCTGTGCAACTTCATCCTGCCCGCGATCGTCCGCACCGGGCCGCTGGCCATCGCCATCTCCACAGCCGGCGCGTCCCCCGCGCTGGCCAAGCGCATCAAGCGCGAGATCGCCGAGACCTACGGGCCCGAGGGCCACGCGCCTTGCGGAGCTGCTCAACGACGCGCGCGGGTGGGCGAAGGGGAACCTCCCCACGTACCAGGACCGCAAGGCGTTCTTCGAGGGCATCGTCAATGGCGAGCCCGACCCCATCGCGCTCCTGCGTGCGGGTGACGAGGACGGCGTGCGCGCGCTGATCGACGCCGCGCGCCACGCCGCGGTACCCGCTTGACCGCCTTCGGCTGACGGATCGGACCCGATTCCCATGACCGCGCACAAGATCACCACCCGCCCCAGCGAGCGACACGTGCGCGTCGAGCACGAGGGCACGGTGCTCGCCGAGAACCGCGCGCCTACGAGCTCGACGAGACGCGGCTGCCGACCCGGTACTACCTGCCGCGCGAGGACGTCCGCACCGAGCTGCTCGAGGCCAGCGACACCACGACGCACTGCCCGTTCAAGGGCGACGCGACCTACCTCTCGGCGCCGGGCGTGCCGGACGCCTTCTGGGTCTACGAGGAGCCCGACAAGGAGGACGCCAAGCCGATCCCGGGATGCTCGCGCCCTATCCCGGGCGCGTCACGATCCTGGTGGACGGCGAGCCTCTGAAAGCCGGACGAGCGCGTTGACGGTCATGTGGCCGCGCCACTCGAGCTCGGCGGCCGGCGAGAAGGAGGCGAAGTCGACGGTCCAGCCGCCGTCGGCCTGCTGTTCGCCGGCGAGGCGCTCGAGGTCGGCGGCCCAGATGTCCTCGGTGAAGAGGCTCGGCGCGAAGTCGACCGCGCGCATCGACTCGTCCTCCGACCCGCCGACGACCTGCAGGACGCCGTCGGCCGGGACGTAGGGGCGCAACCGCTCGAGCGAGGCCTCGTCGCCTGCCGCATCGAAGAGCTGCGCGGCGAAGGCGACGGCCATCGCGAAGGGGTCGTCGCCCAGGCCGCCGATGGCGCCGCGGCAGTAGTCCGTCGCGGCCGCCAGCCACGGGTGGCGGGCGACGGCCGGGTCGTAGGCGGCGACCCGGTGGGCGGCGGCGGCGACGATCGCGGTGATCTGCAGCGACGGCTCGGTCGGGTCGGCGGCGAGCCAGAACGGCGCCGAGCCTTCCGGGTCGGGGACCGGGAAGGCGAACGGGAGGCCGCCGTTGGGCAGCGAGACCGCGGCGCACCAGTCGCACAGCTCGGCCGCGCGCGGCGTGACGTGCGGTCCGACGTCGGCGAAGGCCTCGAAGGCGTGCAGCGCGCCGCCGGGCTGGCTGGTGACGGAGCGCAGGTCGGGCTCGAGGCCGCGGCCGTAGCCGCCGTCGGGGTTGCGGTAGGCCTCGACGGCGGCGAGCAGCGCGTCCGGCGGCGCGTCGCGGAAGCGCACCTCGAAGCGCAGGCGGTCGAGCAGGCGCGCGTGAGTGGCGACGAAGGCGGCCGCGGCGTCGAGATCGACGGGCACGCGACCATGATGCCGGTAGCGTCTGCGACGTGCGCGCCGCTGTGCTGACGGTCTCGACGTCGGTGTCCGCGCGTCAGGCGGAGGATCGGTCGGGGCCCGCGCTGGCCGGCCGTGCTGAGGCGGCGGGCTGCGACGTCGTCGCGATGGAGGTCGTTCCCGACGACTTCTCGCTGATCGAGGACCGGCTGATCCACTACGCCGACGAGGGCGTCGACGTGATCCTCACCACAGGGGGAACGGGCTTCACACCCGACGACGTCACACCGGAGGCGACGCGCGCGGTGATTCAGCGACCCGCCCCCGGGATCGTCGAGGCGATGCGCGCGGCGAGCCTCGCGCACACGCCGATGGCCATCCTCAGCCGCGCCGAGGCCGGCATCCGCGGGCACACGCTGATCGTCAACTTCCCCGGCTCGCCGAAAGCGGTCGAGGAGTGCTTCGCCGTGCTCGAGCCGGTGCTCGGCCACGCCGTCGCCACGCTCCGCGGTGACTCCCGCCATTGAGGCGCGCGGTCTCGGCCGCGCCTACGGAGAACGCGTGGTTCTGAAAGACCTCACCTTCAGCGTGCCCGAGGGCGCGACGCTCGCCGTGCTCGGCGCAAACGGCGCGGGGAAGACGACGCTGCTGCGCATGCTGGCGACGCTGCTGCGGCCGCAGGCGGGGACGATCGAAGTGCTCGGGGCAGAACTCCCGCGCAGCGGCTACAAGGTGCGCGGCAGGCTCGGCCTGCTCGCACACGAGCCTCTGCTGTACCGCGATCTGACCGCGCGGGAGAACCTGCGCTTCCACGCCCGCCTGCACGGTGTGCCTTTCACGCGGATCGACACGCTGCTCGACCAGGTCGGCCTGAAGTTGCGCGAGGACGAGCCGCTGCGCACCTTCAGCCGCGGCATGGTCCAGCGGGTCGCCGTCTGCCGCGCCGTCCTGCACGAACCGGAGCTGCTGCTGCTCGACGAGCCCTACGCGAACCTCGATGCGGACGGCGTCGGGCGGGTCGAGCCGCTGCTCGCCACCGCCCGCACGCGCGTGCTCGTCAGCCACGACCACGCCGCCGCCCGCGCCGTGGCCGACCTGGTGCTCGAGCTATGAGACGAACGGTCGAGGCGCTCATCCGCAAGGACCTGCGCGCCGAGCTGCGCTCGTTCGAGGCCGTGCCGGCGATGACGCTCTTCATCGTCTCCGCCTTCGTGCTCTTCCACTTCGGCCTCGACCGCGACTCGGTGTCGGGCGACCTGGCCGCCGGCGTGCTGTGGGTCGCCCTGATGCTGACCGCCGTGCTCGGCATCAGCCGCATGTTCGTCACGGAGCGCGAGCAGGGCGGCTTCGACGCCTTCCTGCTCGCCCCCGTCGACCGCACGGCGATGTTCGTCGCCAAGGCGCTCACCCTGTTCGGCTTCCTGGTCGTCGTCGAGATCGTGGGCGTCGCCGCGTTCTCCGTGCTGCTGCTCGATCCGGGCCTCGGCCAGGCACTGCCGGAGCTCCCGCTGGTGCTGCTGCTGGCGGACGTCGGGCTCGCGGTGATCGGCACGCTGGTGGGCGCGCTGGCGGTCCAGACGCGCGCCCGGGACCTGATCGCCCCGCTGCTCGCGCTGCCGCTCACGCTGCCGATCCTGATCGCCGGGGCGAACGCCACGGCGCCCCTCTTCGAGCGCGGTGGCGCAGGGGCGCTCGACGGGGACTGGCTGCTGGTCCTGGCTCTCTACGATGGTGTATTCGGACTGCTGACCTACGCGGTCTTCGACTACCTCCTGGAGGACTGACTCATCTCGTTCGGACGTGGCCTGAAGTTCTACGCCGTCGCCTCCACCGTGGCGATCGTGGCCGCGTTCGCGCTTGCCTTCTTCTGGGCGCCGCAGGACGCCGACCAGGGCTTCATCCAGAAGATCTTCTACGTGCACGTGCCGCTGGCGATCGTGGCGCTGATCGGTTTCGTCGCCGGCGGGATCTACGCCATCCGCTTCCTGCGCTCGGGAGACAAGGCGCACGACATGCGCTCGTACGTCGCCATCCACATGGCGCTGATCTTCGGCGTCGGCGCGCTGATCACCGGCTCGATCTGGGCGCGCGCTTCGTGGGGCAAGTGGTGGCTGTGGGACGAGCCGACGCTCGTCTCCTTCCTGATCGTCTTCCTGCTCTACGCGTGCTACCAGCCGCTGCGCTTCTCGATCGAGGACCGCGACCGCCAGGCGCGCTACGCAGCGGTGTTCGCGATCGTGGGCGGCGTCTTCGTGCCGTTCAACTTCATGGCCGTGCGCTCGGCCACGCAGGACATCCACCCGCGAACGCTCTCGCAGGCCGACACGCTGCCGGGCGAGGTGGCCGTCACCTTCCTCCTGTCGCTGGCGGCGATGGGGCTGCTGTACGTGACGCTGTGCAAGTTCGAGCTCGTCGCGAAGACCACGCGCATCCGCGTCAAGCACCTGCGCCGCCGTCTCAGCGGCGAGGACGGCTTCACCCTCGGTCGCTCGGCCTCGCCGCAGGAGCTGTAGGGATGCCCGCGCTGCCCGACGGCACGGCGAGCAAGTACGTCGCCGCCGCCTACCTCGTCTTCCTCGCGTTGATCCTGATCTACGTGGCGATCATGGCCATCCGGCTGTCGCACCTGCAGGAGGACGTCGCAGCGATCGCCGACGCCCTGGAGGCCCGTGATGAGTGAGCTGCTGCTGCTCGGGACGTCGTACAAGACGGCGCCGCTTGCGCTGCGCGAGCGCATCGCGCTGACGGAGACCGGCATGCAGACGTTGCTCGCCGAGGTGCGCACGGTGCCCGACGTGCAGGAGGCCGTCGTCCTCTCCACGTGCAACCGCACCGAGCTCTACCTCGTCGTGGGCGACCCGGTGGAGGCCGAGAGCGCGGTCGTCGCCTCCCTCGCGCGCCGCGCCGGGCTGCGACCGACACAGCTGCTCGAGGGCGTCTACTCCGAGCGCAACTGCGACGCCGCTCGCCACCTCTACCGCGTGGCCGGCGGCCTCGAGTCGATGGTCGTCGGCGAGGCCGAGGTGCAGGGCCAGGTCAAGCGCGCCTACGAGCTCGCGCTTCGCGAGAGCACCACCGGGCCGATGACCAACCGCCTCTTCCAGGCGGCCCTGGCGACCGGCAAGCGCGTGCGCGCGGAGACGGGCATCGGCGCGGGCCGGCAGTCCGTCGCCTCCGTCGCGGTCGACCTCGCCACCGACACGCTGGGCGACCTCACCGACCGACACGTCGTCATCGTCGGCGCCGGGGAGACCGCCGAGCTCACTGCACAGGCGCTGCACGCCCGCGGAGTGACGACGCTGTTCGTCGCCAACCGCCGGCGCGAGCGCGCTGCCGCACTGGCTCATCGCTTCGACGGCGCGACCATCTCGTTCGATGACCTGCCGAACGCACTGCTCGAGGCCGACATCCTCGTCGCCTCGACCTCCTCACCACACGCGCTGGTGGAGGCCGAGGTGCTGGCCGAGGTCGTCGCCGAGCGCGACGGCCGGCCGCTGCTGCTGATCGACCTCGCCGTTCCCCGCGACATCGAGTCCGCGTGCGGCATGCTGCCCGGCGTCACCCTCGCCAACGTGGACGACATGCAGGCCGTCGTCGAGCGCCACACGGGAAGTCGCCGGTCGGAGGCCGTCCGCGCCGAGGCGATCATCGAGAGCGAGATCGCGCAGTTCGCGAGCTGGCTCGGGTCGCTCGAGGTGATGCCGACGATCGCCGCGCTGCGCCGGCACGCCGATGCGATCGTGGCCGCCGTCCTCGAGGAGAACGGCGCGCGCTGGGAGTCCCTCTCCGAGCGCGACCGTGCGCGCGTGGAGGCGGTCGCCCGCACCGTCGCCCAGCGCCTGCTGCACGAGCCGACGCTGCGCGTCAAGCAGGCCGACGGCGGTGCGCGCCATGCGCGCATGCACGTTCTGCGGGATCTCTTCGGGCTCGCCGAGACCGAGCCCGTCCCGGATCCGGACGCCGAGCTCACCCGTTGAGGATCGGCACCCGCGGCTCGGCGCTGGCCCTGGCCCAGGCCGGCTGGGTCGCAGAGCGCGTCGGCGGCGAGCTGGTGACGCTGCGCACCTCCGGCGACCTCGCGTTCCAAGGGGGCAGGCCCCCTGGAACGCCTGAGGACAAGTCGCGCTGGGTGGACACGATCGAGCGGGCGCTGGTCGAGGGTGAGATCGACCTCGCCGTGCACTCGGCCAAGGACGTGCCCGGCGACCTGGCGGAGGGCACGGAGATCGTCGCTGTCCCCGAGCGCGAGGACCCGTTCGACGTGGTGGTCGGAAAGCTTCCCGGCCGTGTTGGGACCGCCTCCCTACGACGTGCCGCCCAGCTGATCGCCTGGCGCGAGGACCTCGAGATCGTCCAGCTGCGCGGCAACGTGGACACGCGGCTGCGCAAGCTGGCCGACGGCGAGGTGGACGCGATCGTGCTGGCCGCCGCCGGCCTGAAGCGGCTCGGACGCGACACCGGCGCGCGTCTCGACGCGCCCGTCTTCGTCCCGGCAGCGGGACAGGGCGCCCTCGCGCTCCAGGCTCGCTCCGACGACGCGGCAGCCCGCGCCGCCGTCGCCCCGATCGCCGACGAGCAGGCGCTCGCCTGCCTGACCGCCGAGCGCGCCGCCGTGCGCGTCCTCGGCGCCTCGTGCCACACGCCCGTGGGCATCTTCTGCGATGGCCGGAGTACGCGAGGCTTCGTCGGAGCCGTCGACGGCTCCTCCTGGGTGCTTGACGAGATCGACGGCCTCGACGGCGCCGAGCTGGCACGGCGGATGCTCGCCGCGGGTGCGAAGGAGCTACTCGAGGTATGACGGCGTACCTCGTCGGTGCGGGCCCGGGTGACCCCGGTCTTCTGACCGTTCGCGCGCAGCAGCTGATCGCCCGCGCCGACGTGATCCTCTACGACCTCCTGATCGGGATGGAGATCCTCGCCGGCGCCCGAGAGGACGCCGAGCTGATCTTCGTGGGCAAGCAGGGCGGCGGTCCGCAGGTCCCGCAGGTCGACACCAACGCGCTGCTGGTGGAGCACGCGCTCGCCGGGCGCGAGGTCGTCCGCCTCAAGGGCGGCGACCCGTTCGTGTTCGGGCGCGGCAGCGAGGAGGCACAGGTGCTGCGCGAGGCGGGCGTGCGCTACGAGATCGTGCCCGGCATCACTTCCGGGATCGCCGCTCCGGCCTACGCGGGCATCCCCGTCACGCACCGTGACATGGCCGCTGGGGTCGCGTTCATCACCGGCCATCAGGCGCGCGATGGCGCGGAGATGGACTGGGACGCGCTCGCGCGCTTCCCCGGGACGCTCGTCTTCTACATGGGCGCCAAGGCGCTGCCGCGGATCGCAGAGGGACTGATGGGCGCCGGCCGGCCCGCCGACGAGCCCGTCGCGGTCGTCGAGCGCGGCACCTTCGGCGACCAGCGCTCCAAGCACGGCACGCTCGCCACCGCCGCCGGCCTCGAGGCGCAGGCGCCCGCGATCATCGTGGTGGGACCGGTGGCGGCGTTGGGTGAGGACCTCGCCTGGCGCGAGCTGCGCCCGCTGCACGGCCGGCGGATCGCCGTCACCCGCGCTCGCGCGCAGGCCTCGCCACTTGCGGCCCAGCTGCGCGACCTCGGCGCCGAGGTCGTGGAGGCACCCGCAATCCGCACCCGCTCGCTCGAGACCGAGCTGCCGCTGCTCGCCGGCCACGACCTGCTCGTCGTCTCCTCACCCAACGGCGCGCACGAGCTGTTCGCAGCGCTCGAGCGCTCAGGCGCCGACGCCCGGGCGCTGTCCGGCCATCGGGTCGCGGCGATGGGCCCTGGCACCGCCCGCGCCCTGCGCGAGCACGGGATCGTCGCCGATGTCGTGCCCGACCGCTCGGTCGCCGAGGGGATGCTCGAGGCGCTGGCCGACACGCCGCTCTCCTCCGTCCTGCTGTTTCGCGCCCGCGAGGGTCGCGACACGCTGCCTGACGGCCTGCGCGCCCGCGGCGTCTCCGTGCAGGTCATCGCGCTCTACGAGACCGTCGCCGAGCCTATCGAGGTCGACCTCTCCGCAGTGGACTGGATCACCTTCACCTCCGCCTCGACCGTCCGCTTCGTGGGCGACATCCCGGCCGGTCCGCGCCTCGCCTCGATCGGTCCGGCGACCTCCGCCGCGCTGCGGGAGGTCGCGAGCGACGTGGAGGCCGACCCGCACACGCCGGACGGCCTCGTCGAGGCCGACTCAGCCTCGCACGACCACCGGTCGACAGGCCGCGTCCGCGGTGGGTCGAGCGAGCTTGCCACGGCTTCGGGACGCGCCGGCGAACCGCGCCGGTAGTTTTCGGCATAGCGCCCCGTCACCTTTCTCTCGGATTACGGGCAGGCGGATGAGTTCGTCGGCGTGGTGCACGCCGTGATCGCGCGCATCGCGCCCGAGGTCCGGGTCATCGACATCGGCCACGGGGTCCCGCGGCAGGACGTCCGCGCCGGTGCCCTGATGCTGGAGCGCTCTCTGCCCTTCACTTCGCCGGGCGTGCACCTGGGCGTCGTGGACCCGGACGTCGGCGCGCGCCGACGCGCGATCGCGGTGCGCACGGCGGAGGAGGACCGGCTGCTCGTCGGGCCCGACAACGGTCTGCTGATGCTCGCTGCCGCCCGCTTCGGCGGCTGCGTCGAGGCCGTCGAGATCTCGCGCTCGCCGTGGCGGCTCGAGCCCGTCTCGGCCACGTTCCACGGACGCGATGTCTTCGCTCCCGTCGCCGCGCACCTGGCCGCGGGCGCGCCGCTCGCCGACGCCGGCGAGCCGATCGAGACCGACCAGCTCGTGGGCCTCGACCTGCCGACACGCAGAGGTCGCGCACGGCACGATCCTCGCGCACGTCCTCGGTATCGACGGGTTCGGCAACTGCTGCTCGACGCCACCCACGACGACGCCCGTGCGACGCTGCGGCTCGGGCACGCCGATCACGGTCGGCGACCAGGGGGCGACGTTCGGGCGTACCTTCGCGGACGTGCCCGCAGGCGCCATCGTCCTCTACGAGGACGCGAGCCGCCGTCTGGCTATCGCCGTCAACTCGGGCAGCGCGGCAGAGACCCTCGAACTGCGCACGGGCGACCGGGTGCTGCTGGCGCCGGCATGATCGGTCGTCCACGCCATCATCTGCGCACGGTCGGCTCGACCAACGAGCGGGCGCGCGAGCTCGCGGCAGGTGGTGCGCCGCACGGCACGCTGGTCACTGCGGCCGAGCAGACCGCGGGCCGGGGCCGCCAGGGCCGCGCCTGGGCGGCGCCGCCAGGTGCAGCGCTCTTGATGTCGGTCGTGCTGCGCGAGCACGACGCGCTGCTCCCGCTGCGCGCGGGCCTTGCCGTTGCGGACGCGGCAGGTGCGGGCGCGAAGCTGAAGTGGCCCAACGACGTGCTCGTGGACGGCCGCAAGGTCGCGGGCGTGCTCGTCGAGGGACGCCCGCAGGAGGGCTGGGCGGTGCTGGGCATAGGCGTCAACGTCGGGTGGCTGCGCCGAGCGAGGTGCCGGAGGCGGGCGCCCTTGGACGCGACGACGTCGAGCGGTTCCTGGCCGAGCTCCTACTCACGCTCGAGGCGCGGCTCGGAGAGGCGCCCGCCGCGGTCCTCGCCGCGCCTGCGCGAGCGGGACGCGCTCCGGGGTCGGCCGTCCGCTGGTCCCACGGTGAGGGGGTCGCGGCGGGCATCGACGACCAGGGCCGGCTGATCGTGGGCGACGAGCGCCTCGACGCCGGCGAAGTGCACCTTCGATCTAGACGACACGCGCGCCGGCCGGTGCGCAGCCGGCGCCGCACGTCCCACAGGTACAGGTTCATCGGGAGCTGGCGCAGGAAGCGCGGGCTGCTGCGGTTCAACCAGGCCAGGCGGCGCGTGATGCGGTCGAAGCGGGCCTCGTCGCGCGCCGTCCACGGCAGGCCGAGCTCGGCGCGGAACTCCGGCGGCAGCCAGCCGAGGGTGAGGAGCACCGGCGTCCGCCCGACGAGCCTGCGGACCGGCTTGGGCAGCCCGCGAAGGTTGGTGAGGTCCTGCAGGTACTTGCGCGACACGTCGTCCATCCGGATCCGCTCGAGGCCCGGCGCGCCAGTAGGCATCGAACGCGGCCCGGTCCGCCGGCCACATGCCCTCGCGCACCTGCAGCGTCGTGCCGAGCCGCTCCGACCACGCGTAACACGCGTCGAGCTCGGACTCCGGGAGCTCCGGATAGAGCCAGTTGAGCGCGTCC
This sequence comes from uncultured Solirubrobacteraceae bacterium, assembly GCA_963759945.1. Lineage (GTDB taxonomy): Bacteria > Actinomycetota > Thermoleophilia > Solirubrobacterales > Solirubrobacteraceae > DATLGB01. The sequence continues at coordinate 44,202 of CAVXBH010000016.1, forward strand.
TCGGTTCCCTTCCAGAGGCAGGCGGCGACCCACAACTGCAGCTCGGGGTCGAACGCGTTGTACTGAACGGGGTCGCTCGGGCTGGACCGCACCTGGCGGTGCTGCTTGTTGATCTCGGCGCGCAGCTTGCGCCGCTCCTCCTCCGTGCCGACCGCGGCGATCACGAGGAAGCTCATCGTCGTCCGCAACCGCTTGATCGGATGACGGTCGACCCGGCCGCTCTCCACCGGGCTCTCGGCGACGCCGCGGCCGACCGGCAGCAGGGCCAGCTGCATGATCACGTTGGCGTTGCCCATCGCCGCCGGGACGACGGCGTCGAGCGCCTTGAACATCGCTTCCGGAGGCTGTGGCACAGTCACGGCCAGCAGTATGGTGCGACGCATGCGATCGGCAGAGTTGCGCGAGCTCCAGGCCCCGATCAAGGAGCGCTATCGCGATGCTCCGGATGCGGCGCACATCACCCTCTCTGCGACCGGCTCGCTGGCCGACGGGATCGCCTGCAGCGTCCGCACGGGTCAGGCGATCGCGGAGGCCGGCCTGCACCCCGCAACGGGCGGCGACGGCACGCAGCTGTGCTCAGGCGACATGCTGCTCGAGGCGCTCGTCGCCTGCGCGGGGGTCACGCTGCGTTCGGTCGCCACCGCCCTCGACATCGATCTGCGCGCCGGCACGGTCACCGCCGAGGGTGACCTCGACTTCCGCGGCACGCTCGGCGTCGACCGAGAGGCGCCGGTGGGCTTCGCCGACGTCCGGCTCGCCTTCGCGCTCGACACGGACGCGGACGACGAGCAGCTCGCCACGCTGCTGCGGCTGACCGAGCGCTACTGCGTCGTGCTGCAGACGATCACCGGCGGTGTGCCCGTCAGCTCGACGCTCGACCGGACGTGACCGAGCTCCCGTCCGGCCACATCTCCGTCCCCGACGGCGTCGTCCGGCGCTCGTTCGGCGACGAGAAGGTGCTGCTCAACCTCGCCACGGGCCACTACCACGGCCTCAACCCGACGGGCGGCTACATGGTCGGCCTGCTCAGCGAGACCGGCGATGCGGAGGAGACGGCGCGGCGCACGGCCGACGAGCTCGGGGTGCCACTGGATCGGGTGCGTGCCGACCTCGGTGCGCTGCTGGAAGCCCTGCTGGAGCGCGGATTGGTGGAGATCGGGTAGGCGGTGGCGCTCTAGGCCGCTTCGGCCTCGGGCGCTTCGGGCGGCTTCGGCGCACGCTTCCGAGCCGCGCGCTTGCGGGCCGGCTTCGGCGCTTTCTCGTCCTTCGACGGTGCCTCGTCCTTGGACCCCGACTCGGCGACCGCCGCCTCGGCCTCGACCGGCTTGGGCGTGCGCTTGCGTGGGGCGCGCTTGCGCTTCGGCCGGTCCTCGGTGGTCGGCGCCTCGCGATCCGGGTCGCGGTCGACGCGCTTCGTCTCGACCGCGTCCTCGGCGCCGGGCGCGGATCCACCCTGGTCCTTGCGCTTGCGCGAACGGCGCCGCTTGGACTTGCCGCCCGCTCTTCGGGAGGTTCTTGTAGAGATCGCGAGCGAGCGCGCCCGGCTTGCGCGACATGCGCATGCGCGCGCCGTTGATGACCTCGCCGGCCTCGGCGGTGTGCGGCAGCGCGGCGGCGAGCAGGGCGGCCGAGAGACGGCGGTCCTGCTGGCGGGCGGCCTGCACGAGGCGGCGGGCGTTGCGGGCGTGGGCGCCGCCGGACGAGTTGACGAGCAGGCCGAGCAGGCGCTTGGTCTCCGGCCAGCGCTGGACGGCGTACTCCTCGTGCAGCTCGCGGGTGTACTCGGCGCAGTGCCAGATCCAGTTGTTGGCCTGGTCGCGGCGGCCCAGCTTGCGCTCGGCGAGCGCGAGCAGCAGCACCTTCACACCCTCGCGCTTGTCGTCGCGCGGCCAGCCGCCGACGGTCTCGACGGCGACGTCGAACGCCTCGTCGTCCTTGGCGGCGGCGATCTCCTGCAGCGCACGCATGCGCAGCTGCGGGTTCTTGTTGCGGTGCAGAGCGGTGAGCAGGAACGTGCGCTTGAGCTCGCCCTGGGTGTCGAAGTGCAGCATCGCGCGGGCGCGACGCCAGCCCGTCGGGGCGACGCGGGCGCCGGCGAGGGCGGCCCACTGGATCTGCTCGCCGTAGTCGAGGTGCTCGACGGCGATCCGCCACAGCTCGCGCTCGAAGACCTCGATGCGGCGGTTCTCGTCCGCGCACACCGGCAGGACGCGGCGCTCGACGCGCAGGCGCCGCCCGCGGCCGCGGCGCACCGGGCCGACGACGATCGCGCCGCCGCGGTAGACGTCACGGTCGAGCAGCGAGTGCAGCGTGACGACGGGGTCGTCGTGCTTGGTCGCGGGATGGACGAAGTCGACGACGATGCCGGCTTCCTTGCCCGGGTGGCGACGGGTGACGCGGCCGACGCGCTGCTGGTAGATGCGGCGCGAGGCGGTCGGCGCGAGGTGCATGCAGACCGTCGCGCGCGGTGAGTTCCAGCCCTCGGCGAGCAGCTGTGCGTTGACGAGGACGTCGACCTCGCCGCGCTCGTAGGCGGCGAGGACCTCGGCGAGCTCGCGCTTCGGGGTCTGGCCGGAGACGCCCTGGGCGTTGATGCCGAGCTCGCGGAACGCCTCGGCGACGTTCATGGCGTGGCGCACGCCGGCCGCGTAGACGATCCCGGGCACGCCGTTGAAGCGCGTCTTGTAGAGATCGGCGATCGCCAGGTTGAACGGCGCGACGTCGAGCAGCTCGGCCAGCATCTCCTGGTCGAACTCGACGTCCACCTCGCCCTTGCGCAACGGCACCTTGGCGATGTTGCGGACGCCGGTGCCGGGCGGGATGCGCACGCAGCGCAGCGGCGCGATGACGCCGCGGCGCGCGGCCTGCGCGAGGTCGAAGCGCGAGGTCTGGGTCGGGAAGAGGTCGGTGACGTGGCGGGCGATCAGCGCGCCCGTCGCGGTCATGCCGACGAAGACGGGCTCGTGCCACTTGCGGATCGCGGCGGAGGTCTTCTCGCCCAGCGCGGTGTGGGCCTCGTCGCAGATGACGATCGCGTAGGCGTCGGAGACGTTGCCGGCGTGGCGGACGTACCACTGGTAGGTCTCGACGGTGACCGGCCCGGCGGGGGCGTCCTGGCCGCGCAGCAGCGGCCCGTGGATGCGGTCGCGGTAGCCGCGGTCGCGCAGCTCGCCGAGGAACTGGTCGACGAGGTTGCGGCGGTGGGTGAGGATCAGCACGCCGCCGGTGCGCGACGCCTCGACGAAGCCCAGCGCGGCGACCGTCTTGCCGGCGCCCGTCGCGTGCTCGAACCAGAAGCGCTTGCCGGCGTTGGGATCGTCCGGCGCCTCCTCGATGTCCGAGTCGATCTCCTCCGGGGGCGGAGGCTCCTCGTCCCACTCCTCGGAATCGACGAGGTCGTCCTCGTCGCCCTCGTCGTCGGCGATCTCCTCGTCGGGCGGGTCGATCGAAGCGGCGACCTCGTTGCCGGACGCCTCGGCGAGGAGGGCGGTCAGCGTGCCCGAGAGCGCGTCGACCTGATGGGCGTTGAGGACGGTGCCGTCGACGAGCTTGGGCTCCTCCTCGCCGAGCAGGCGCTCGAGGCCGATCAGCAGCGACCAGGTGCGGCGCCAGTCGACCGACGGGTGCTTGGCGCCCGCCTCGAGCTCGGCGAGCGCCGCGTCGAAGCCCTGGCGGCGCGGCGAGCCGGGGGCAAGCGCGGTCGCGACATCCTCCCCTTCGAGCATGAAGGGTTCCCGGGTGAACTTCTGCACCCGGTCGAGGTCCGCGGAAGGCGGAACGGACGTGGCCGTGTCGGCCACTGCTGTTGAGTCAGCCAAAGAAGGCTCTTGGAATCAGGAATGGACGGTGCCCAGAAACGAGCGGCACCGAGAGCGCGCGGACCGAAGCAACGACGGGCCCTGCGCACCCCCTATTGAAGCAGATCGGGTTCCTAACTCTGGACGGATGCGTCGTTTCGGTTGGTCGGTCGCGGGCCTCGCCCTCGTCGCGGTGGTCGTGGTCGGCCTGGTGCAGGCCGGCGCGGGCGACTCCGAGAAGGCGCCGACGAAGGCCTTCGACCTCGCCGAAGCCAAGCGCGAGCTGGCCGATTCGCCCGCTCCGCTGGCCGCCCTGCACGAGCAGTCCGCCGAACTGCTCGACGGAGGGCGCGACGCCTTCGAGGCGCGCCTGGCGGACCTGAAGGGCTACCCGGTGGTCGTGAACAAGTGGGGCTCGTGGTGCGGGCCGTGCCGCGCCGAGTTTCCCGTCTTCCAGCAGGTGGCGACCGAGCTCGGCACGGAGGTCGCCTTCGTGGGGATCAACGGGCAGGATCCGCAGGACTCCGCCAGGGAGTTCCTGTCGGAGTACCCCATCCCGTACCCGTCCTTCGTGGACCCGTCCTTCGACGACAAGCTCGGTGACGCGGTCAAGGCCGTCGGCCCGTATCCGATGACCGCGTTCATCAAGCCCGACGGGTCGGTCGAGATCGCGATCGCCCGTTCGTACGAGACGCCGGCCGAGCTGAAGGCCGACATCAAGAAGTACCTCGGCGTCTAGTGCCGACGGGCTCTTCCTGGTGTGCCCCGCCCTGACGGTGGGAGTGGCGCCGATCTGATTTCTGGGTAGCGCCTCGTGGCATGAGCTACAAGGAACCGCCCGAGATCGCCGAGGCGAGCGCTGACAAAGGCGTGCAGAAGGCGACGATGGGCCCCGACCGCCTGCTCGTCGGCGCATTCCTCGCCGGCGCCTACATCGCCTTCGCGAGCCTGCTCGCGATCACCGTCTCCTCCGGCCTCGACGAGAAGACGTGGGGCACGCTGCCGACGCTCTTCACGGGCGGCGTCTTCGCGCTCGGCCTGATCCTCGTCGTGATCGCCGGCTCCGAGCTGCTGACGGGCAACATGGCGCTGCTGCCGCTGGCGGGCTTCCAGCGCCGCATCGGCCTCGGCCGCATCGCCGGCAACTTCGCGCTCGTCGCGATCGGCAACCTGCTCGGCTCGCTGTTCGTCGCCTACTTCCTCGCCGTGGAGACCGGGGTGGTCACCGAGCCGCCGCTGATCGACCGTCTGGCGGAGATCGCGACGCTAAGGGCAACGACGAGAGCTCGCTGGCAGATCTTCCTGCGCGGCCTGGGTTGCAACTGGCTCGTCTGCCTCGCCGTGTGGATGGCGGCCGGCGCCAACGACATCGGCGGCAAGATCCTCGCGATCTTCTTCCCGATCCTCGCCTTCGTCGCGATGGGCTTCGACCACGTCGTGGCGAACATGTTCTTCCTGCCGGCCGCGATCTTCGCGGACGTCCCCGGCATCACCTGGGGCGACGCGCTGCACAACTGGGCCTTCGCCGGTCTCGGCAACCTCGTCGGCGCCGCGGTGTTCGTCGCGGGCGCGTACTGGTACCTGTATGCGCGCGAGTGATCGGTTGTGCGGGACCGGTCGTCGGTATCGGCGAGCGCCATACAGCGGACGTACCTGCGCGACCGGTCACCTATGAGGGCTCTGGTTCAACGAGTTAGCCGGGCGAGCGTCAGCGTCGACGGCGAGCAGGTCGCGGCCATCGGCCCCGGCCTGCTCGTCCTGCTCGGCGTGACGCACGACGACGACGAGGCGACGGCGGACCGGCTCGCCGACAAGGTGCGCGCGCTGCGCGTGTTCGCCGACGCCGACGGCCGGATGAACGAGCCGCTGGGTGACCGCGAGGCGCTCGTCGTCTCGCAGTTCACCCTGTACGGCGACGCCCGCAAGGGCAACCGCCCGAGCTACGTCGCCGCCGCGCGGCCCGAGCACGCCGAGCCGCTCTACGAGCGCTTCCGCGAGCGCCTCGGCGCGGCCGGTGGGGTGTTCGGCGCGCACATGGAGGTGGAGCTGGTCAACGACGGACCGGTCACCGTGCTCGTCGAGCTATAAGGTCCGCGCCGTGCCGCCCCAGGAACGTTTCGTCGCCCGCTTCGCCGCCGAGCCACCCCAGGAGATGCTGCCGTCCGGACGCTGGGCCGACACGCTCCAGCAGGAGTTCCTGGCGGCGTGCCTGCCGCTGTCCGACGACGCCGACGTCGGCGAGGTGGGCGAGCTCGTCTACCACCCCGACCGCACGTGGGCGGGCCGCACGTACATCCCGATCACCGCGCGGACGAGCACCGGCCTCGACGTCTTCGGCTTCGTCTCCTACTCGCCGCCCGACCCGGGCGCCGACAACCCCGAGGAGCGGGAGCCCAGCGCCTTCTACGCCCTCGCCGACTTCACCGACGAGACCGCCGAGGCCAACCCCGAGTGGAAGCTCGACCTCTGCGACGAGGTGATCGGCGGCTGGCGCGGCGAGCACGGTCGCGTCGCGGCCATGACCCTCGTCTGGGGCCGCGCGCTCACGGGCGGCGGCGCGATGGTCACCGCCGAGCTGGCCGGTCTCGCCGTCGACCAGTGCGCGCTCGTCGACGCGCGCTTCACCCTGATCGCGCCGGACAACTACAAGTCCGACTTCCTCGAGATCCACCTCTGGGACTCGCGCGGCTCCGAGGTCGCCCGCGAGTCCCTCTACGACGACGACGCCGAGGAAGACAGCACCGACGACGAGGAGTAGGCCGGGCACGACTCGTCGCGCCACCGAGCCGGGGAGTGATCAGGCCGAGGCGGTCGGGACCCGCTCGGCGACTTCGGCGTCGGTGAGCGGGAAGTGGCAGGCGGCGTAGTTGCCGCCTTCCTTGAGCTCGAGGAGCGGGTCCTCGACGTCGCAGGTGCCTTCGACGAACTTCGGGCAGCGGGTGTGGAAGCGGCAGGCCTTCGGCGGGTTGGTGGGCGACGGGACGTCGCCGCTGAGGATCTGGCGGGGCTTGCCGGCGTAGGCGCGGGTCGGCGACCGGGACAGCCGACATGAGCGCGCCGGTGTACGGATGGCGCGGGTGGGCGTAGAGCTCGTCGGACGAGGCGAGCTCGACGATCTTGCCGAGGTACATGACCGCGATGCGGTCGCACATGTGGCGCACGACGGAGAGGTCGTGGGCGATGAAGACGAGGGTCAGGCCGAGTTCTGACTGGAGGTCGCGCAGGAGGTTGAGGATCTGCGCCTGGATCGAGACGTCGAGGGCGGAGACGGGCTCGTCGGCGACGATCACCTTCGGCTTCAGCGCCAGTGCGCGGGCGACGCCGATGCGCTGGCGCTGGCCGCCCGAGAACTCGTGCGGGTAGCGGTTGTAGTGCTCGGGGTTCAGGCCCACGGTGTCCATCAACTCGCGGACGGCCTTCTTGCGCTCGTCGCCCTCCGTGTGCATGCCGTGGATGTGGAACGGCTCGGAGATGATCGCGCCGACCGTGCGGCGCGGGTTCAGCGACGAGTACGGGTCCTGGAAGATCATCTGGATCTCGCGCCGCAGGGGCTTGATCTCGGACGCCTTGAGGTCGGCGATCTCCTGGCCGTCGATGCGGATCGAGCCGGAGGTCGGCTCCAGCAGGCGCATGAGCAGGCGGGCGGTGGTGGACTTGCCGCAGCCGGATTCGCCGACGATGCCGAGCGTCTCGCCGCGGCGGACGTCGAAGGAGACGCCGTCGACCGCCTGCACGGCGCCGGTCTGGCGGCTGATCAGGAAGCCCTCCTTGATCGGGAAGTGCTTGACCAGATCCTTGACGACGATCAGGGGCTCCTCGCCCGGCTCGTCGGTGCGGAGGGCCACGTCGTCGCTCATTGCGGTGCGTCCTTGATCGCGACGGCGGCACGTGCCGCGTCGGGCTGGGCCCCCGCGCTGAGCCGGCGCCACAGCTCGCGTCGCGCCTGGGGCGCGAGCAGGCAGGCGACGGAGTGGTCCTCGGACCCCTCGACCGGCTGCAGCACCGGATCGGTCTCCTTGTGCGCCTCGATGACGTACGGGCAGCGGGGGTGGAAGTGGCAGCCGGTCGGCCGGGTGATCAGCGACGGCGGGCGGCCGTCGATGGGGACGAGCTTCTCGCCGCGGTCGGCGGTCAGCCGCGGGATCGAGCGCAGCAGCCCCCACGTGTAGGGGTGCTGGGGCTCGGCGAACAGCTTCGCCGTCGGCGCGCGCTCGATGATCCGGCCGGAGTACATGACGACGATCTCGTTGGTGACCTGGGCGACCACGCCGAGGTCGTGGGTGATCAGCACGACGGCGGTGCCGGTCTCGTCCTGCAGGCGGGAGATCAACTCGAGGATCTGCGCCTGGACGGTCACGTCGAGCGCGGTCGTCGGCTCGTCGGCGATCAGCAGCTTGGGCTCGTTGATCAGCGCCATGGCGATCATCGCGCGCTGGCGCATGCCGCCCGAGAACTCATGCGGGTAGGCGCGCAGGCGCGCCCTGGGCTCGGGGATGCCGACCATCTCCAGCATCTCGGCGGCACGGTCGTTCGCGGCCGACTTGGAGACCTTGTGGTGCGAGTGCACCGCCTCCGTGAGCTGGTCGCCGACCCGGTAGAAGGGATGCAGCGACGTCAGCGGGTCCTGGAAGATCATCGCGATCTCCTCGCCGCGGATCTTGCGCAGCTCCTCGCCCGGCAGGCCGAGCAGCTCCTTGCCGTCGAAGCGCACCGAGCCGCTGATCTTCGCGTTCTTGGCCCGCGTGAGGCCGAGCAGGGTGAGGCTCGAGACGCTCTTGCCCGAGCCGGACTCGCCGACGATCCCGAGCGCCTGGCCGGAGTCGACGGAGTAGGTGATGCCGTCGACGGCGTGCACGACGCCGTCGTCCGTGTCGAACTCGACCCGCAGGTCTTCGACCTCGAGCAGGGCCATCAGCGTCTCACTCTCGGGTCGAGATAGGCGTACGCGACGTCGACGACCAGATTCATCATCACGATGAAGAACGCGCCGAAGAGGACGGTGCCCTGGATGACCGGCAGGTCGCCGCGCTGGATCGAGTCATACGCGAGCCGGCCGATGCCGGGGATGTTGAACACGGTCTCGGTCAGGATCGCACCGCCGAGCAGGATGCCGATGTCGAGGCCGAGCACGGTGATGACCGGCGTGATCGCCGAGCGCACCCCGTGGCGCATGATCACGCGGCCCTCCGAGAGACCCTTGGCGCGCGCCGTGCGGATGTAGTCCTCGCTGAGGACCTCGAGCAGCGATCCGCGCAGCAGGCGCGAGTAGATCGCCGCGAACGAGGCTGCGATCACGAGCCACGGCAGGATCAGCGCCTGCACGCGGTCGAAGAAGGGTTGGTCTAATCGATAGGCCCCCTGGCCGCCCACGAAATCGAGGCCGAACGTGCCGCCCTGCGGCGAGAACAGGTACAGGGAGACGAGGCCGAGCCAGTACACCGGCGCGGACACCGCGACGAGCGAAAGGCCGATCGACAGACGGTCGAAGATCGAGCGGTGCTTGACGGCCGACAGGATGCCGACCGAAAGACCGATCGTCAGCCAGACGATCACCCCGCCGACGGTCAGCCAGATGGTGGCCGGCAGGCCCTGGAAGATGAGGTCCTTGACCGGCTGGCGACCGGAGACGTAGCTGCGGTCGAGGTCGAAGCTCGTGAAGACGCCGCCGACGTAGTCGAAGAACTGGACGATACTTGGGCCGGTCCAGGCCGAGGTCCTGCCGGATCGCCTCGATGATCTCGGGCGTGGGCTGGCGCCCCGCGCGCAGCACCGCCGGATCCGTCGCCGGGAAGACGCTGAAGACGACGAAGACGATCGCGCTGACGACGAACAGCAGCGCGACCATTCCAATCAGTCGGCGGACGATGAATCCGGCCATGAAGTGTGGACCCTAGGGATCAAGACGGCCCGGCGGCATGCGCCGCCGGGCCGAATCGAAACGAGTGTGGGCTCCTCTACCTCAGCGAGGTGAAGTTGAGGTCCCAGGTCGTCGCGTAATCGCTCTGGACGCCACGCACGTTCGGCGAGGCGGCCACCACCTGGTAGTCCCACATGTACGTGATCGCCGGAGCCTGCTCGACGATCAGCTTGTTGGCATCCGCGAACGCCTGTGCGCGCTTCGCCGGATCGGTCTCGAGGTCACCGGCGTTGATCGCGTCGTTGACCGCCTGGTTGTCCAGCTCAGGCCAGTTCGAGTTCTGCGTCGGCGGGATGTGCTCCCCGCTGAACGTCAGATCGAGCATCGTGACCGGGTCGTTGAAGTCCTTCGACCAGCCCACGGACGGGCAGACGTTCACGTCGGAGTCCGGCACGTTGCAGAACTTCGTGAACATCGTGTCGCGCGTCACGAGACGGAGCTTCGTCTTGAAGCCCATCTCGTTGAGCTGCTGCTCGGTGATCTCCGCGATCGACTTGTCCGGGTCGGTGCCGTCGCCGACGATGAGGACTTCCTCGTCGCCTTCGTACTTGCCCGACTCGAAGCCCGCCTTCTTGAAGTACTCGGCGGACAGGTCGCGGTCGCCCTCGGGCGTCTGCAGCCAGTCGAACTCGGTGAAGCCCTCCGTGCCGCCCGACTCCTCGAAGCCCGGGATGCCCGGCGGGATCATGTGCTGGGCGATCGGGCCCAGCGCCTCGCCACCACGCTGCTGACGAGCAGCGACGCGGTTGAAACCGGCGATGACGGCCTTGCGGACGTTGATGTCATCGAACGGCGGCTCGGTGTTGTCGAACGAGATCATGCGCCAGCCACCGCCGGTGACGGCGGACAGCTCGGTCTTGTTCTCCTCGAGCAGGCGCTCGAGCTGCGAGGCCGGCGGCTCGATGTCGCCGGTCAGGAGGCTCTCGCCACCGAGGATGCGGCGCGTGGCGACCGACGGGTCGTCGTTGCCTGCCTCGATGTTCCACTCGTCGATGAACGCGGGGCGGAAGTCGCCGACGTTCTTGTAGTTCGGGTTGCGGATCAGGTGGATGGTCTTGCCCGGGACGTAGCCGGTGGCCTTGCCCTGGTCATCGGACTCCACCATGTACGGACCGGTGTAGACCGCGAAGCCCTCGCCGTAGGTCGACGGGCTCTCCGCGTCGTACTTCTGGGCGTACTCCTTCGGGATCGGCTTGGAGATCGGCATCGCGAGCGCTGCCGCGACCGTCGCGCCGAGGCCCTCGTCGAGCTCGAACACGATCGTGTTGTCGTCCGGCGTCTTGATGCCGGGGATCTCCTGGTACTTGCCGCCGCCATCCGGGGCGCCCTTGATGGAGCCGAAGTAGGCGGGGGCGTAGCCGTTGGCCACATTGGCGGTGAAGGCGCGCTCGATCGCGTACTTGATGTCCGCGGACGTGACGTCGCGGTTGACCGGCGCCGAGTACGGGATGCCGGACTTCATCTTCACCGTGACGGTCTTGCCGTCCTCGGAGATCTCCGGCGGGCCCTCGGCGATGTCGGGCGTCGGCTCGACCTCGCCGGGCTCGTACGTGTACAGGCCGCGGTGGACCGCGTCGATGATCGAGATCGCGTACGTGTAGTACGTCTTGCCCGGGTCCATGTAGTCGACATCACCCGAAGCGAGGATGGTGGCGGTGCCGCCCTTCTTGCCCTCGGTGCGGGTTTCACGGTTGTCACGCGCGGAGCCCGCGAAGAGCTCCTCGGTGACGTTGCCCTCGGCGCCCGGCTGCTGTGCGGCGTCGTCGGTCTGCGCGGGCGTGCCGCCGTCGTCGCTACTGCTGCCCTCGTCGTCGCTGCCGCATGCCACGAGGAACATGCAGGCGAGTACTGCGACGAGCGACATCAAGATCCGCCAATGGGATCGAGACATACGTCAGGTCCTTTCGATTGGGTCTACTGAGTTCAAGATGTCCGAAGTCCGAGACGCATGTCTGAGTTGAGCGCTAGTTGCGCCGCGGATCCAGCGCGTCCTGCAAGCCATCGCCGACGAGATTGAAGGCGAGGACGGTGATCAGCAGGGCGAGGCCGGGGAAGAGCATGAACCACCAGGCCTCGGGGAACAGGCCCGTCGCCTCGGAGATCATCGCGCCCCAGGAGGCCGTGCCGGCGCCGACGCCGACGCCGAGGAACGACAGGGCGGCCTCGAGGAGGATGTTGGCCGGGATCAGCAGCGAGGCGTAGACGATCAGCGGCGCGACGAGGTTGGGCAGGATCTCCCGGACGATGATCTGCCGGTCCGAGGCACCCAGCGAACGGGCGGCCTCGACGAACTCCTTCTCCCGCAGCGAAAGCACCTGCCCGCGCACGATGCGGGCGATGTAGGTCCAGTTGACGAAGGCGATGATCGCGATCACGAGCAGGAAGCCCGGCTGCAGCAGGCCGCCCAGGCAACCCTCGCGGCCGGAGCACGCGGCGCCGAGGCCGAGGCCGAGCAGCAGGATCGGGAACGCCAGCACGACGTCGGTGAACCGCGAGAGCACGGTGTCGATCCAGCCGCGGTAGTAGCCCATCAGCAGACCGAGGATCGTTCCGACCACCACGGCGATACCGGTCGAGATGAAGGCGACACCGAGCGAGACGCGCGCGCCGTAGAGGACGCGACTGAAGACGTCGCGGCCGAGCTTGTCGACACCCATGAAGTACTCATTCGACGGACCTGTAGGTGCGCCGAATGCGCTGAGGGCGTCGAAGTTCTGCTGCTTGGGGTCGGCCGCGTTGGCGACCTTCACGATCAGCGGCGCGAGGATCGCGACCAGGATCAGCAGGACGATGAAGCCCAGGGCGACCATCGCCACCTTGTCCTTGCGCAGCCTGCGCCAGAAGAGCTGCAGCGGCGAGCGCGCGGTGATGCCCTTCTCACCGACGACGAGGGCTGAGAAGTCCTGCGCCTCAGGCTGTGCGGTGGCGCTCACTTGGTGGAAAACCTACTTGACCGAGACATAACTGAGGTCCCAAGTCGCAGAGAACGGGCTCATGACGGCGTTCAGGTCCGCCGACGACAACTGGTAGGCGGTGTCCCACAGGTAGGGAATGCCCGGGGCCTGCTCGACGATCGAGCGGTTGACCTCGGCCCACTCCTGCGCGCGGTCGGAGCCCTCGAGCTCGGACGCGGCCCGCATCGCCGCGTCGATCGGCCGGATGTCGAGCTCGGACCAGTTGACGCTCTCGTGCTCGGCGCGCGCGGCGCCGGAGAACGTCGGCCGCAGCATCTCCTCGGGATCGGCGAAGTCCTTGAACCAGGCGGCGTCCGCGCAGATCGCCACCGCCTTGCGGTCGTTGCCGCAGTAGTCGCCGAAGACCGTGTCCTGCGGGACCTCGCGGAGGTCGAGCTTGAAGCCGAGCGTGGCGAGCTGGTCGCGGACGGCGCGTCCTGTCTCGAGCCCGGGCGGGTCGTTGGTGGCGATGGTCAGCAGCTTGCCGCCGCCGTCGTAGCGGCCGTCCTGGGTGATCGGCACGCCCTCGGCGCGCGCGGCGAGCATGTAGCGCCGCGCGAGGTCGGCGTCGCCACCGGGCGCCTGCATCCAGTCGAAGTCGTCGAAGCCCGCCTCGCCGCCCGAGTCCTCGAAGCCCGGCACGCCCGGCGGCAGGTAGTGCTGCGCGACCGGGCCGACCTGCTCGCCGCCGCGCGTCGCGCGCAGCGCCTCGCGATCGACCGCCGCGATCACCGCCTTGCGGACGTTGAGGTTGTCGAACGGCGGGATCTGCGTGTTGAGCGCGATCCAGCGCGTGCCGCCGGCCGGCACGCTGGCAACCTGGGTCGGGAAGCGGTCCAGCGCCTTGCGCAGCGTCGCGCCGGGCAGCCGCTGGCCGGCGTCGCAGCACAGCAGGCGGCTGCCCGACAGCGTCCGGTCGATCATCCGCACGAGGTCCGAGCCACCCTCCTCGATGGTGATCCGATCCAGGTAGGCCGGGCGGAAGTCCGTGGCCGGGCTCCAGTTCGGGTTGCGCATGAGCTCGATGCGCTCACCGGTGCACGCGCTTGCGGACCATGTAGGGCCCGGTGAAGGCGACGTGGGCGTCGTAGGTGGACGGCGACTCCCGGTCGAAGCGCTGCGCGTAGTCCTGCGGCACCGGGACGGTGATCGGCATGACGAGCGCCTCGGCCACCCGCTGCGCGACCGGTTTGGTCAGCGTGAAGACGAGCGTCGTGTCGTCGGGCGTGTCGATCCCGGAGAAGGAGTCGAGCTCGTCGATCGGCACCGGCCGCTTCGGCGCGCCCTCGATGAAGCGGAAGTACGAGGTGGCGTAGCTCGAGCGGACGTTGGTGGTGAACGCCCGCTCGATCGCGTACTTGACGTCCTTGGCCGTCACCACGTCGTCGACGGGCGGGGCGTAGCGGACGTCCGGGCGCAGGCGGACGGTGATCGTGCGGTTGTCCTCGGCGATCTGAGGCGGGGCGGCGGCAAGGTCGGGCACCGGGCCCTCGCCGCCCGGCTGGTACTGGTAGAGCGCGCGGTTGACCGCGAACTGCACCATGAAGCCGAACGTGTAGTAGGTGAGCCCCGGGTCGAGGTAGTCGATGTCGCCGGCGGCCAGGAAGACCGCCTCGCCGCCCGGCTCGCCCGCGTCGATGTCGACCCCGTTGGGGTTGGGCGCGTTCTGCTGCGCGCCGTCACCGCCGCCGCAGCCCGCCATGAAGATGATTACGGCGCTCGCGAGCAGCGCCGAGCGCAGAGGACCGCATGTTCAGAGAAGGCATGTCCGCGGGCGCGTTTCCATGTCGGATGCCCCAGGCAGGAGTCGAACCTGCGACCTACCGCTTAGGAGGCGGTCGCTCTATCCGCTGAGCTACTGGGGCCGGGTGGGTGGGGCCCGATCGGAATCGTAGGTGGAAGCGCGTAGAGCGCCCGCAGGCGACCCGCCGGACCGAGCGCCGCCGCGAGATCACGGCGGAAGGCGCGCCGCTGGGCGCGATCCGGCACGGGTGCGGACGGGGCGAAGCGCGCGGCGCGCAGCGCCCCGAGGTAGCCGCCCGGGGCGGCGCCGAGGCTGCGCTCGAGCGAGGAGAGCGTGGTGCCGGGAGGAGCGGCAGCGGCCGGCGCGCCGCAGCGCGCGCTCGAGCTCGGCCAGCGCACCTTGCGGTGTCGCCGTCCGCCGCGCCGTCCGTCCGGACACGAGCAGGAAGGCGCCCAGCAGGACCGCGGCCGCGCCGACGATCCACGGCCAGGGCAGGCCGCCGTCGTCGCTCGAGCCGGCGGAGCCCGAGCCTCCGCTGGTGAAGGGGGCGATCGGCCGGCGCTGCTCGACGGACGAGCCCGAGGCGCTCGCCGCGTCCGAACCGGGGCTGGGGGCGTCGGAGCCCGGCAGCTCGATCGCCGCGATCTGCGAGCGGGCGGGCGTGGCGGGCGGCGTCGGGTCGAACGTCACCCAGCCGATCCCGTCGAACCACACCTCCACCCAGGAGTGGGCGTCCGTGTCGCGGACGATCCACTCGCCGCTGTCGCGCTGGCCGCCCGGCGAGAAGCCGGTCGCGACGCGGGCGGGCACGCCGCCCATGCGCAGCAGCAGCGCCATGGCGCCGGAGAACTGCTGGCAGTACCCGCGCTTCGTGTCGAACAGGAAGGCGTCGAGCGGCGCCTGGCTGTCGGGCACGGCGGGCGGCGTCTCCGTGTAACGGAAGGTCGGGTCGCGCAGGTAGTTGTTGACGGCGAGCACGTACTCGTACGGCGACTCGGCGCCTTGGGCCAGCCGCTGCGAGAGTCGCCACGTGCGGGCGTAGTCGGAGCGGTCGAGTGCCTCGCCGCCGCTCGAGTTGCGGCCGGTGTCCGGGTAGTAGGCGACCGGGCCGTCGGGATCGCCGAAGGGGCGGAAGAGCACCGCGGCCCGGGTGAGGGCGATCGGCTCGGTCGAAGCCCCGCAGCCGTGCCTGCAGCGGCCGGCGCAGGTCGACGTTGATCGCCATCGAGGACCACCGGCGCTGGTCCAGGCCGACCGTCGCGTTCGCGAGCTCGTCGGGCGTGGGCTGGGGGACGTAGGCGCGTGCGGAGTAGGAGTCGCCCTCCCCGAGGTCGTCCGCTCCCGGAGACGACCCACTGGCCCGGCACGAGCGCGGGCGAGACCGCCTGCGTCGAGTCGGCGATCGACAGCGTCGTCCCCGCGCCCACGAACTCGTGTGACGCAAGCGCGCGGATGGAGACCGAGAACTCCGTCTCCCACTGCTTGCGGCGCGGGCCCGACGGCAGGTCGTCGCCCGGCTCTTCGCCGAGGTCGACCTCCGGCACCGAGTCCCACAGCCGGCCGTCGAAGGTGTTGAGCGTCTCCACCTTCCAGTAGCGCGGCAGATCGGTGTCGACCCGGAAGAGCTCGACACCTTCGCGGTCCCAGTCGATCGGCCCGTACTCGTGGTCCCATTTGAAGGAGACGGGGTCGGCTCCGGTGAGGCCCTCGGAGAACTCCTTGTAGTCGAACCACGGGACCTCGCGGTCGGCGGCGCGGCCGATCGGGACGGCCACGAGGCCGACGGCGATCACCAGCAGTGCGAGGCCGAGACCGGGACGGCGCGCAAGCCGCTCCACCCACACGAAGCCCGTGGTGAGCACCGCGAGGCCGAGGCCGAGGGCGATCGGCTTGTCGGCGCCGAGCGACACGACCGGCGCCTGCGACCATGACCAGCAGCAGCGCGAGGGCACCGAGGCGGGCGCGGCGGCCGGGCCAGCACGCGAGCACGGCCGCCAGCCAGGTGATGGCCGCGCCGCTGAGCTCGAGCGTGATCTCGACCCACCGCTCCTTGCCCGTGTACGGCAGCTTCACGCTGTTGAGCGCCTCGATCCCGCGGTAGAGCCCGGCGCCCAGTTCGTCGATGTGGTTGGGCTCGAGGTAGGTGAGGTCGAGGCCCGCGGCGCCGACCGCCAACCCTGCGCCCGCGAGGATCGCGACCACCAGCGCGAGCGGGCGCCGGCCCGCGGCGAGCACGAGCGCGCCGGTGACCACCGCGGCGAGCGACCAGGCGATCGCGCGAGCACTGGACGACCCTTCCACGTAGCGCGCCCACTGCAGCGAGCCCAGCAGCGCAAAGGCGGCGAAGGCCGCGAGGCGCACCGCCCGGGGGTCCAGCCAGCTGCGCGGCTTACGTGTCACGACCGGCGACCGCGCTCGCGATCAGGACGACGGCCAGCGGCGCGGCAACGAGCCCGGTCACCACCTGGCCGGCGGTCCAGTCCAGGCTCACGCCGAGCGCGAGCGCGTTGTTGAACGCATGCACGGCCATGCCGGGGATCAAGGATCCCGTGCGTTGGTAAAGCGTGCACAAGAGCGCGCCGAAGACGCCGAGCGGGACGAGGAAGATCGCGGGTGTCCCGAGGTGGACGGCACCGAAGATCGCGCCGGCCAGCACCGCGGCGAGCGGCCATGACATCCGGCGCCGCAGCGAGCCGAAAAGAAAGCCACGGAAGAACAGCTCCTCGACCACTGGCGCCATGAGCGTCGTCAGGAAGATCACGGCGAGCAGCGAGAGCGTCGAGTTGTCGGCACCCAGGTCGGTCGCGAGATCGTCCTCGGCGCCCGGGTCCAGTTGCGACCAGGCCAGCAGGAAGGCGTAGAAGAGGATGAAGATCCCGACGGCGATTCCGGCGACCTTCAGTGGAGGTACGCGACGGATCCCGAAAGTGGCCGGCGTCACGCGCGCGCCGCCCATGCCGGCGAGCACCACCATGGCGATGACGAGCACGGTGTTCTGCACGAACGTCGCGCCGAGCGTCACACCCGGCGAGTCCACGTTGGAACCCGAGACCGAGGCGATGATCCCGAAGGCGATCGCCCCTGAGCCGAAGGCGACGAGGAACGCCGCGAGGGGCGCCCACCACTCGAAACCATCCGACACGTGTGGCGGCGTCAGTCACCTTGGTGAAACTAGGAGGCGGAGGTCGGTGCGGGGGCGATCCAGGCGGATCGCCGTCACGCCCGCGGCGGCCGCAGCAGTGACGTCCTCGGCGCTGTCGCCGACCATCACCGCCTCCCCGGCCTCGACGCCGGCGAGGGCGAGACCAGCTCGCACCGGCGCCGGGTCGGGCTTGGCCGCGCCCACCTCGGCCGAACTGATAGCGCCGTCGAGCAGCGGCGCGAGGCCGGTGCGGTCGAGCGCCTCGTGCAGCGACACGTCCCAGTTGGAGACGACGACCAGCCGCGTGCCGCGCTCGCGCAGCGTCGTCAGGACCGCGCGGACCTCGGCGAACGGCTCGAAGACGATGGCGGCGCAGCAGCGTGTCGACGTCGCAGCCGGCGAGCGCGGCGCACTCGGCGCGCAGGGCCGCGAGCGAGGCTGCGTCGACGGCTCGGTGCATGTTGCGCCCGGTAGTGCGCGATCTCAGCGCGCATGCGGCGGTCGGCCTCCGCCTCGTCGATGCCGCAGCGCGCGCGCCAGCCGCGGCGCAGGCGGGTGTCAGCTCGAGCAGCGTGCCGAGGCAGTCGAGCAGGACGGCTTTAGGGTCTCGCATCGAGATGGGTGGAGATGATGATTGGGTCGGCGCGGTTGTCGCGCATCGGGGTGGCGATCGCGGTCGTCACGCTGCTGCGCTTCCTGTTCGCGCGCAGGCACGTGGTCGGCCTGCCCGCGGAGGCCGAGACGCGCCTGCGGCTCGTCGAGCGGCTCGTCTACGCCGTCGTGCTCACGGTCGGCATCGCCATCGCGCTGTCGCAGTTCGAGTCGGTCCGCACGGTCGGCAACGCGCTGCTCACCTCGAGCGCGATCGCCGCGGCGATCGTCGGCTTCGCCGCCCGGCCCGTGCTCGCCAACTTCGTCGCCGGCCTGATGCTCGCCGTCAACGAGCCACTGCGCCTCGGCGATCGCGTCGTCTTCGAGGAGACGACGGGGACCGTCGAGGACGTGACGCTCTCCTACACGTACCTGCGCGCGCTCAGCGGCGAGCGCATCGCCGTTCCCAACGAGAAGCTCGCGTCGGGCGTGCTGCGCAACGACTCGATCGGCGGCGCGCCGCTCGCCGTCGAGGCGAGTGTCTGGATCGCCCCGGACGCCGACCCGGCCCGGGCGCTCGCGGCGGTCGGCGAGGGAGGCTCGATCGCCGAAGCGACACCGGAGGGCATGCGCCTGGTCGTCGCCGACGGCCACGTGCCCGTGGCCGAGCGCGCAGCGGCCGAGACCGCGCTGCGTGAGCGCTGCCTGAAAGCCCTCCACGCAGAGGGCCTGCTTCCACGCATCGAGTAGGAACCGAAGCGCCGGGGGCGAACTATCCTCGAAGCCGCGCGATGACCCGCTCGCAACGTACCCGGATGCGGCGTCGAAGCCGCTCGAAGCCGCGCAGCAAGTTCCTGCTGGCGTTGATGGTCGTGCTCGTCGTGCTGGGCGTGGCCGGCCTGTCGGCCGTGGGGTACGTCGCCTCGATCGCCTCGTCGGCTCCGCCGCTGGACTCGCTGAAGGCGCGCGACCAAGGTGGATTCTCCGTCGTGCTCGACCGAAACGGCAACAAGCTCGGCGTCATCCAGGCCCGCGACCTGCGCAAGGCGATCCCGTCCGATCAGATCCCGCAGACGCTCAAGGACGCCACAGTCGCCATCGAGGACGCCCGCTTCTACGACCACCACGGCGTCGACTACGAGGGCATCGTGCGCGCCGCCTTCAAGAACCTCGAGGCGGGCGCCAACGTGCAGGGTGGCTCGACCATCACCATGCAGCTCGTCCGCCTGATGTACGGCGACGACGAGGACTCCTTCGAGCGCAAGATCCGCGAGGCCAAGAACGCCGAGGAGCTCGAGGATGAGCACTCGAAGGACTGGATCCTCTCCGAGTACCTGAACTCCGTCCCCTACGGCACCTACGGCGGCCAGTCCGCGATCGGCGTGTGGGCGGCCGCGAAGACCTACTTCAACACGAGCCCGAAGAGCCTCACGCTCGCCGCAGTCGGCGCTGCTGGCCGGCCTGCCGCAGGCGCCCACGCAGTACTCGCCGATCCGCCTGCCGGAGGCCGCGATGGCGCGCCGCAACCAGGTGCTCGACGCCATGGCCAGGAGCGACTTCATCTCCGAGTCGCAGGCCGCGGTGGCCAAGGCCGAGGACGTCGAGCTCAACATGCGCGAGTACTTCCAGTCGCGCAAGGAGGACTACTTCTTCGACTACGTCGTAGGACTGCTGCTCGGGAGTCGTTCCCGAAGCGTGTCGTCAAGCGCGGCGGCCTGCGCGTCTACACGACGATCGACGTCGACAAGCAGGACGCCGCGCGGACGGCGATCTCGCAGAACCTGTCCGGGGTCGGTCCGTCCTCGGCGCTCGTGACGATCGACCCCGACAACGGCGAGATCCTCACCATGGCCTCGTCGTCGGACTACAACGTCTCGAAGTTCAACCTCGCCGCCCAGGGCCACCGCCAGCCCGGCTCCGCCTTCAAGACGATGGCGCTGATGACCGCGCTGCGCCGTGGCGTGGATCCGGACACGACGTACTACACGTCCAAGCCGATCAACATCGACGACCCGACCTACGGGCACATCGAGACGAAGACCTACAGCGGCACCTACTCGGGCTCCATGAACCTGCGCTCGGCGACGCTGGCCTCCGACAACTCCGTCTACATGCAGCTGGCGCTCGACCTCGGCCCGGAGAACATCGTCGAGACCGCGCACGACTCGGCATCACCACGAAGCTCGACGGCTACCCGGCCGAGACGCTCGGCGGCCTGACGATCGGCGTCTCGCCGCTGGAGATGGCCTCCGCGTACTCGACGATCGCCTCCGGCGGCGTCTACCACAAGCCGATCGCGATCACGAAGATCAAGCAGTACGACGGCGAGGTGCTCAAGGGCGACGACCTGCCGAAGCGGCTGCAGCCGTTCTCCGAGCGCCGCTTCGAGGAGGGCGTCACCTACGAGGCGACCTCGATCCTCGAGCAGAACGTCTACAGCGGCGGCACCGGCGCGCGGCGCGCAGACGGGCTGCCCCGCGGCGGGCAAGACCGGCACGACCGACAACAACTCCGACGCCTGGTTCGTGGGCTTCACCCCGGCCCTGGCCACCGCCGTCTGGGTCGGCTATCCGGACGCGCAGATCTACATGACCTCCGAGTACTTCGGTCGCCGGTCGACGGTGGCACGCTACCCCGCCGCGATCTGGGGCGACTACACGGCCGCGGTGATGGGCGACTACTGCGAGGACTTCCCGGTGCCGGAGACGCCCGCGACCTTCACGAAGTTCTACGGCACGTACTCGTCCGAGCGGCAGCTCGAGCAGCGACGACTACGAGTACGCGCCCGAGGACACGACGACGGACGACGACGACGACCGAGGAAGACACCACCACAACGGATCCGGGCACCACGACCACGGACCCCGGCACCACCACCGAGACGCCCGAGGACACCGGCGCGGGCACGGGCGGCGTCGACCCGTACGACCCGTCGCTGTACGAGTCGCCGCCCCAAGATTCTCCTGGCTAGGAGGGTGACGTGGCCCGCTTCCCCGCTGGCGCGGGCGGGGCCGAGGACATGGGTGAGCGCGAACTGATCGACGCCATCGCGGCGGTGCTCGAGCGCCCGCCGGGGTCGCGCGTCGAGCGCTGGGTGGGTGACGACTGCGCGGTGGTGCGCGCCGACGGCGTGCAGGTGGTCTCCACCGACGTGATGGTGGACGGGACGCACTTCCGCCTTGGCGAGTCCAGCGCGGCCGACGTGGGCTGGCGCGCGCTGGCCGGCGCGCTGTCCGACGTCGCCGCGATGGGGGCCGAGCCGGGCGAGGCCTACCTCGCCGTCGTCCTGCCGCCCGGCTTCGAGGGTGCGCCTGGACCTGGCGCGCGGGGCGCAGGCGCTCGCGGCCGAGCACGGCGTCACCATCGCGGGTGGCGACGTCGCGACCGGACCAGTGCTGATGGTCACCGCGACGGTGACGGGCTGGGCGCGCCGACGCGGGCGCGGTGGTCGGGCGCGACGGCGCGCAGCCGGGCGACCGGGTCGGCGTCACGGGCGAGCTCGGAGCGTCGGCGGCCGGGCTGGCGGGTGTCGCCGCGCACGTCGGGCGCTACCGCCGACCCTCGCCGCGCCTGCAGGAGGGACTGTCCCTCGCCCGCGCAGGCGCGCACGCGATGATCGACCTGTCCGACGGCCTGGCCACCGACGCCGACCACGTCGCGCGCGCCTCCGGCGTGCGCCTGGTGATCGACGCCGACGCCCTGCCGATCGCGCCGGGTGCGACGCTCGAGCAGGCGGTGGCCGGCGGCGAGGACTACGAACTGCTGGTGTGCATGCCCGAAACGGCCGATCTGGGCGTCACCTGGATCGGCCGCGTCGAGGCGGGGTCAGGTGTCGCGGGCCTGCCGCACGCGGCCGGCTACGAGCACCGTTTCTAGATGGCCCGAACTGGCTAGCGGCCGTTGCCTGCCGCAAGCCGGCGGATGATCGCTTCCGCGACCTTCTGCGCGTTCACTTCGTAGCTGTTCACGTCGATCCCCTTCATTGGCGCCTTCCTGGCTTCCTCCGTATCGCTCCGTTGCGCTGCGCCCCTGCCTAGGCGAGTTGAACGGGTCCTGCAGTCCTGTGTTCGGCGGACGGTGATGGTCACATGATGAAGATCGGCCCAGATCGACTGATCGTCGATCCGGTGAACACCCCGTTTGACGGTCCTCAGATGAGGGAACTGCCCGGGCGTCGCCTTGACCTCACGGGCAAAGACGACGATCCGCTGCGCCGCGGAGTACAGCGGGTGGCACGCGGTGAGGACCAGCCGTTTGTAGCCGACGCGGTTCACCACCTCCGTCGCGGTGGGGTCCACGATCTCGAGCTTCTCCACCTCGTACACGATCTGCGCGTAGGGCATGCGCAGCTCGATGCGGTCGCCCGGCTCGAGCTTGTCGACCGTGCGAAACGGCGCGCCGTAGGTGGTGCGATGGCCGGCGATGGCGACGGTCCCGGGTGCGCCCGGCATCGGCTGGTCGGGGTAGTGGCCCGGCCCCTTCTGCAGGTCGGTTGCGTTCGTCCCCTGGACGATCACCTTCGACAGGCCGAGCTCCGGGATGACGATGCGGCCGATCGGCTGCCCCTCCTTGGCCTTGCGATCCAGGGCGCGCGCCGCGAAGGCGACCCGCGCGGCTGGGTCGGGCAGCGACTGCAGCGCACGCAGCTCGAGCGGCGTCGGGCGCGAGCAGCTCGACGTCATCCTCGAGCTCGCCGGAGAGCTTGCTCTGCTGGAAGGAGTTGTAGGCGGCCGAGAGCGGCTCCTGCCAGACGACGGTCAGGCCGGCGTCGGCCAGCAGCAGCACGCCGCAGACGATCAGGACGCTCGACAGCGCGTGCAGCGCGCCACGGATGCGCGACCGGCGCGGGGCGGCGTCTGGGCGGTGCGAGGCGTCATGCGCTCCTCGAGGGTCATCTCGGTCGTGCTCATCGGCGCAACGCGGACTCCGTGCCGCCCAGCGAGCCGGGACCAGCGTACGTGCGGGGACCGCGGGTCATCAGGTCGTCATCGGCCGCCGGCTCGGAATCCGCAAGGGTCCGGCGCGCGCGCAGGATCGTGACCACGGCGATCAGCGCACCGGTGAAGGCGGCGACCGCGACGGCGGCGCCCAGACCGAGCGCACCGCCCGCGATCGAGGCCGAAGCCCGACCACAGCGCGGCGGCGGGATCGAGCTGCCACGCGTGCACGTAGTAGGCGACGAGGACCAGTGGCAGCGCGAGGCCGGCGACGATCGCGGCGGTCCCGATCACCCGGCGCGGGCCGCGCTCGCGTGCCGGTGGCCAGCAGCCAGGCGTGCGCGGCGGGCAGCAGCAGCGAGGCCGCGTACGGGTTCGAACAGCCACACGATGAGCGTGAGCGCGCCGAGCAGGACGCAGACCGCTGCCGCAGCCGCGCCGGTGGCCAGGCGTGGTCCGCGCGGAGCGCGGCGACCGACCACGAAGGCGACGCCCGCCGCGACGAGTGCGGTGGTCACCATCGCCGTCCAGCCCGTCGCCTCGAGCGGAGGGTCCGTGCCTCCCGACGGGGCGGGCAGGGCGGTGACGGCGCCACTGAAACCGAGCAGCCGCGCGAAGAGCCAGGCCGCGGCGACCGGCGCGGCCCACAGCGCCGCCCACGCCAGCCAGTGGCCCATCGCCACGCCGCGCCGGCGCGCGCGGAACAGGCCGTCGAGCCCCGTGGCGAGGACCGGCAGCAGCAGCGTGAGGACGAGCAGCCGGATGGCCCAGGTCGGCAGCAGCCGACCGAGCCCGACGATGCCGTCGCTCGGCTGCGAACGGCTCCGGGCCGCGCGCCTCGATGCCCGCGTAGAGCGCGCGGAGGGTGGCGCGGCCGAAGACCTCCAGCCGCTCGGCGTCGACGGGCGCGTTCGCGGCCGGCGGGCGCTCCGAGGAGGCGGAGAGCAGGATGGCGGGAATCCCCTCGCGGTTGACCTCCCCCTGTTCGGAGAGCGTCAGCGGGACGGCACGGCGCAGGTACTGGGCGAGCATCCCGGTGCGACCCGGATCGAGGTCTGACTCCTCGCGCAGCGCGGCGGACATCGTCAGGGAGAGGGACTCGGGCGCCGGATCGCCGCCATTGGCCCAGGGGACGACGATGGGCTTGCGCTCCTGCGTGCTGGCCAGGTCACCCAGGACGAATGCGGCGTCGACCGGGCCTTTGACCTCCTGCGCCGCGGCGCGCACCCCCGCGAAGCCGCCGCTGCCGCCGGAGACCGACACGAGCGTGATCGTCTTCTTGAGCTCGCGGTCGGCGAACAGGCGGGCGAGCTCGAGCAGGACCGCGGTGCCCGACAGCTCGGCGGCCGCGCCCTCGCCCGCCGAGTCGCGATGCGCGACCACCAGGAGCGTGCGCGCGGACAGGCCCTCGCGGCTGGCCATGACGGTCTCGAGGTCGGCGTCCCCGTCGATCGTGGGCTCCGTCGTGCTGAAGCGCTTGACCTCGGCGAAGCCGGTGGCATCGAGGCGAGCGGCGACCCGGTCGGCGAGCGCCGTGTCCTGCGCGCTGCCCGGCCGGCGGTTGGGGAAGCGTTCCGCGAAGTCGCGCATGGTGGTGAACGCGCGCTGCGTGTCGAACGCCAGCGTCGCCTGGGTGGTCGTCCTGCCTCGGGGCACGTCCTCCAGCGAGAAGGCGAGCACGAGCGCGGCCACCAGCGCGGGCAGGAAGGCCGCGCGGTACACACGGTGGTCCAACACACCCCCATTGTGACGCCCCCGCCTGGTCCTCGGGGCCACCGGCGTCTGGCGGGAAGTGGCCCACGTCTATCCCTACCCTCAGGAGGGAGGAGAAGCAGTGCCTGCCGCCACAGAACGCTCGCCACGCATACTGCTCGTCGACGACGAGCAACCCATCCAGACGCTGCTGTCGTTCCCGCTGCAGCGCGACGGCTATGACGTCGTCACGGTCGCCGACGGCCGCAACGCGCTGGCGCGGTTCTCCGAACAGCACTTCGATCTCGTGGTGCTCGACCTGATGCTGCCCAAGATGGACGGCCTCGAGGTCTGCCGGCGCCTGCGCGCCCAGGCCGGCAACGGCAAGACCGTGCCGATCATCATGCTCACCGCTCGCTCGGAGGAGATCGACAAGGTGCTCGGGCTCGAGCTCGGCGCCGACGACTACATCACCAAGCCGTTCTCCGTCCGCGAGTTCCGCTCGCGGGTGAAGGCGGCGCTGCGCCGGGCGGCGCTGGCGCGCACCGATCCGGGCGACGAGGCGCCGATCGAGACGCTCGCGCTGGTGATCGACCCGGTGAAGCGCTCGGTGACGATCCGCGATGAGTCCGTGCCGATCACCTTCGTCGAGTTCGAGATCCTCTACGCGCTCGCGTGCTCGCCCGGCCGCGTCTTCACCCGCGACATGCTGCTCACGCGGGTCTGGGGCGACTCGGCCTACCGCGATCCGCGCACCATCGACGTGCACATCCGGCACCTGCGCGAGAAGCTCGAGATCGACGCCAAGGACCCGGAGTACCTCTTCACCGTGCGCGGCGTCGGGTACCGGTTCCGCGACGTGGTCTAGGCGGCATGGCGGTGCTGCCGGCGCGCCACGCGGTCGCTGCGCAACCGGCTGGCCGCGCTCTTCGGCCTGATCATCGCCGGCGCCATCCTGACCGCTTACATGCTCGTGCTGCCGCCGCTGGAGGGGCAGTTGCGCCAGCAGAAGGTGGATGCGCTCGAGGCGACGGCACGGATCGAGGTCGAGCCGCTGCGCAGCTCCGTCGGCCGCGACATTCCCGTCGCGAAACTGTGCGACCGGCTTGAGCGCGCGGCCGCCCGCTCCGACGCGCGCGTGGTGCTGCTCGACGTGTCCTCCGGCTCCGAGGGCCGCGGGCTGACCCCCAACCCGGGCTGCGGGGACAACGAGGACGACAGCCGCTTCGTGCTCGCGGACGTCGCGGTCCGCTCCGGCGTGATCGAGACGGGCACCGAGCCCACGACGCGCGGCCGGGTCGCCGAGGTCGCCATCCCGCTCGAGGTCGGCGGCGAGGTGGACAAGATCGCGGTCTTCACCGACGACCTCGAGGCCGTCGACGACAACGTCGCCTTCATCCGCTCGCGGATCCTCGTCGGCGGGCTCGTCGCCTTCGGCCTGGCGGTGCTCGCCGGCTACCTGGTGGCACGCGCGCTCACGGCGCGCGTGCGGCGCCTGGAACGCGCGGCGCACCAGGTCGCGGAGGGTGACTTCTCCACGCGGGTGCGCGTCGACTCACTGGACGAGCTCGGCCGTCTGGCGGCCGCCTTCGATCGCATGCAGCGCCAGCTCGCCGCGCTGCAGACGGCGCGCGAGCAGTTCATCGCCACCGCGTCGCACGAGCTGCGCACGCCGATCTTCTCCCTCGGCGGCTTCCTCGAGCTGCTCGAGGACGAGGAGCTCGACGAGGAGACGCGGCGTGCGTTCATCGAGCAGGTTCGCGGCCAGGTGCAGCGGCTGACGAAGCTCACGACGGAGCTGCTCGACCTGTCCCGGCTGGGCTCCGGCGCGGTCACGATGCGCCCGGAGCCGACCGACCTGACGATGCTCTCGCGCGAGGTCGTGGCGGAGTTCGGGCCGGCCGCGAACGAGCATCCCGTGGAGGTCGCGGCTGCCGTCCGCGGGGGTCGAGGTCATGTGCGATCCGGAGCGCGTCGCGCAGGTGCTGCGAATATTGATGGACAACGCGCTCGTCCACACGCCGCCCGGCACTGCGATCCAAGTGAGCGCCGAGCGCGTAAACGGCGAAGCGCGACTTGCGGTGACCGATGCCGGACGAGGGCATCGCGCGAAAGACCATGCCGCACATCTTCGAACCCTTCTTCACCGCCGCAGACGACGGCACCCGTGGCGCAGGTCTCGGCCTGGCGATCGCCTCCGAGCTCGCCGAGCGCATGGACGCGAAGCTGAGCGCGACGTCCAGGCCGGGCGCCACGACGTTCACCCTGGTGCTGCCGGCGTGAGGCGTGCTGCCTGATCCTGGCTGCGGTCGCGTTCGCCGGCTGCGGCGGCGACGATGCGGACGAGCCGACGCGGACCGTGACCGTCGAGTCCTCCGTGCCCGACGACACTGAGCGGCCGGCGCCGGCGATCGCCGAGACGGCCGGGGAGTTCGACCCGGCGCGCATCTACGAGCGCGACGCCCCAGGCGTCGTGACGATCTACTCCGTCGCCGACGGGCTGCTGTCCTCCGACGACGGGCTCGGCTCGGGCTTCGTCCTCAACGGCGACGGCGAGGTGGTCACCAACGCCCACGTGGTCACGCGCGGCGAGGGGGACTCCGTCGAGTTGGTCGACAAGGTGTTCGTCGAGTTCTCCGACGGCAACCGGGTGGAGGCCGAGATCCGCGGCTACGACGGTGACGCCGACGTGGCGCTGCTGAAGATCGAGCCGGAGGGCCTGGACCTCCAGCCGCTCGCGCTCGGCGACTCGGACGCCGTCCAGGTCGGTGAGCCCGTGGCCGCCATCGGGTCGCCCTTCGGCGAGCGCCAGTCGCTGTCGGTCGGGATCGTGTCCGCGGTCGACCGGGACGCCCAGTCCCTCTCGGACTTCGTGATTCCCGGCGCCATCCAGACGGACGCGGCGATCAACCCGGGCAACTCCGGCGGACCGCTGGTGAACGCGAGCGGTGAGGTGATCGGGCTCAACCAGTCCATCGAGACGCAGTCGGGCTCGGGCGCAGGCGTCGGCTTCGCCGTGCCGATCAACCTGGCCAAGCGGTCCATCGGGCAGATCCGCGAGAACGGCGAGGTCGAATACGCCTACCTGGGCGTTTCCACGACGCCGGTGTATCCGCAGCTGGCCGAGCGCTTCGACCTGCCGGTCGAGCGCGGCGCCTGGATCCAGACGGTCAACGCCGGCGAGCCGGCCGACGAGGCGGGTCTGCGCCAGGGGCAGCCGCCGGACGTCGAGTTCCAGGCCGCTTCGGTGCGCGACGGCGGCGACATCATCGTCGGCGTCGGGCAGTTCGACATCGTCGCGCCCAACGATCTCAGCGAGGCGGTGGCGCGTCTGGAGCCCGGTCAGGAGGTCCCCGTCGTCATCTATCGCGACGGCGAACGGCGCACCGTTCAGTTGACTTTGGGACAGCGCCCCGGCGGGTAGCGTCTTCAATCGTGTCGGACTCCCCTCCGCTGGTTCTCGTCTCAAACCGCGGCCCGGTCACCTACCAGGACGACGGTTCCGTCAAGCGCGGCGGTGGCGGCCTCGTCACGGCGCTGACGGGTCTCGCCTCCCACCGCGACGCGACGTGGATCGCGTCGACCATGACCGAGCACGGACGCCGAGAAGGCCCGCGAGGCCGGCGGGCACCCGTTCCACATCGACGCACCCGACGGCGGCGCGTACTCCGTCCGGCTCGTGGAGTCAGACCCCGACGCCTACGACCGCTTCTACAACATCTTCGCCAACCCGATGCTGTGGTTCATCCAGCACTACCTCTGGGACCAGAGCAACGCGCCGGACATCCGCACGCACGAGGTCGAGGCCTTCGAGTCGGGTTACAACACGGTCAACCAGGACCTGGCGCGAGCGGTGCTGGAGGAGATCGACGGCCAGGACGAGCCCGTCGTGATGGTCCACGACTACCACCTCTACACGCTGCCGGCAATGGTCCGCGCCGAGCGGCCGGACTGCTTCCTGCACCACTTCATCCACATCCCGTGGACGCAGTCGGACGCCTGGAAGGTCCTCCCGAACTCGATCCGCGAGCAGATCTTCAACGGCCTGCTCGCCAACGACATCATCGGCTTCCACACGAAGTCCTACCGGCGCAACTTCCTGCAGTGCTGCGTCGATCTGATGGGTCTCGAGGTCGACATGGAGCGCGGCATCGTCTTCGTCGACGACCGCCAGGTCTGGGTCCGCGCCTATCCGCTGCCGATCGACTACGAGGCCACCCGCGCGCTCACCACCCGCGAGCGCACGCTCGAGTTCGAGGAGAAGCTCCTCGCCCGTCGCCGCGACTTCTCCATCCTGCGCGTCGACCGCGCCGACCTCTCCAAGAACATCCTGCGCGGCTTCACCGGCTTCGACATCTTCCTCGAGCAGCACCCGGAGTACCTGGAGCGCATCACCTTCACCGCCCAGCTGATGCCGTCCCGGACCGACGTCGCCGAGTACGCCGAGTACCTGGAGCGCATCGAGGCCCTCGTCGCCGTCGTCAACCACCGCCACGGCACGCCGGACTGGATGCCGATCGACCTCAAGCTCCGCGACGACCTCGAGGAGGCTGTCGCTTCCTACAAGCACTACGACGTGATCATGGTCAACGCCATGTTCGACGGCATGAACCTCGTCGCCAAGGAGGCCGCGCTGGTCAACGAGCGCGACGGCGTCTCGATCCTGTCCGAGAACACGGGCGCCCACGAGGAGCTCGGCGAGTTCGCCCTGACCGTGAACCCGTTCGACGTCCAGGAGCTCGCGGACTCGATCCACAGGGCGCTGACCATGTCCGCCGAGGAGCGCGCCCGCCGCGCCGCCGGCCTTGAAGGACGTCCTGACCTCGCGCGACCCGGGCGACTGGATCGACGAGCAGGTCGCCGACATCCGCCGCAAGGCCCGCGGCGAGGACGCCACCGTCGTCGAGCCGCCGCCCGTCGCCCGCGAAGTCGCCTCCTGACGACCGTCTGTGTCGCCTAGGCGCCAGATATCGACACCTAGGCGACACGCTCACCGCTCGAACCCGCTGAACTCCGGCCGGGCTGGCGCGGGCGGCGCGAGCGGCGGCGGCGCGACGATCGGAGCGGCCGGCACCACCGGCGCAGGCGTCACGCCGCTGGCCACGGTCGGCACCGCCGTAACGGCCGGGCGGACCTTCTGCCGGACCCGCCGCACACGCTTCTCCTTCTTCCTCCTTACCTGACCAGGACCCTGCACGGCCCGGTCCCGAACGCGCGTTGCCGGGCGAGGCGAAGGCGTCGGGCGCGGGGTCGGCGCCGGCAGCCACCGTCCCGACCGCCGCCACAGGCGGCGGCACCTCCGGCTCCTCGGACCCCAACGGCCACCCCACGAACAGGGCGATCAGTGCGACCACGCCGACGGCGGCGGCCACGTTGTTCCACTTCACGCGAGCGATCATGTCCCTCCTAGGTCCCGGGACGCGAATTCGGCTCCGCTACTCTCGTCCGTCGCTTATGGCCCGCGAAGCACCGATCTACGACCTGACCCTCCTCCTCGACGCCGAGGCGGACGACGAGCGTCGTACGAAGATCATCGTCGACGTCGAGACGCTGATCGACAAGCACGGCGGTTCGCTGGTCGGTCGTCACGACTGGGGCGTCCGGCAGACGGCCTTCCCGGTCGCCAAGAAGGCCGAGCTCGACTACCACCTGATCCAGTTCTACGCGACCACCGAAGTGCTGGCCGCCCTGGACCACACGCTCAAGATCACGGACGGCGTCAGCCGCTTCCGCGTGATCAAGTTGCGCCCTGGCACGCCGGACCCGCCGGACCTGCGCGCTGCCGCCGCCGGTGCCGCCGCCGGCGAGCCCGACCGCGACGACGACTAGACGCGCAACTCGCAACAACTTCGCGCCGATTGTGCGGGAAGTCTGTGACCGCCGCGGTTTCACCGCCGGTCCCAGATCTAGACTCGTCGTTCGAGTCCGAACTTTGCGAAAGGAGCCCGTCTCATGGCTGGCACGAACATCAACCGGGTGATCCTCACCGGCAACCTGACCCGCGACCCCGAGCTGCGCTCGACGGGTTCGGGTTTTCAGATCTGCAGCCTGCGCCTGGCGGTCAACAGCCGCCGCAAGGACAACCAGTCCGGCCAGTGGATCGACGAGCCGAACTACTTCGACATCACCGTCTTCGGCGCCCAGGGCGAGAACTGCTCGCGCTTCCTCTCCAAGGGCCGCCCCGTCGCGATCGACGGCCGCCTGAAGTGGCGTGAGTGGACGGACCAGAACTCGGGCCAGAAGCGTCAGGCCGTCGAGGTCATCGCCGATTCCGTGCAGTTCCTGGGCGGCGGCGAGGGTGGCGGCGGCGGCCAGGGTGGCGGCGGCTACGGCTCCGAGCAGAGCTTCACTCCGCCCCCGTCGGACGTCCCGTCGGACACGTCGGACTTCCAGCCCGCGGGCGCTACGGCCAACGGCCACAGCACCCCGTCCGACGACGACATCCCGTTCTAGGCAGCGGCTGCGGCGCTCGCCGCTAGTGTCTCTGACTCAAAACCGGGTGCCGGCCGCTCTCGAGCGCCGCGCCCGGTGAGTTCAGACGACTTCAGAGGTCCACGTGGCGAAGCAGCGCAATAAGCCGACGCGTCGGCGTGAGAAGACGAGAAGCGGTGGCGGCGCACGATTCAAGCCGTGCCCCTTCTGCCGTGACAAGATCGACTTCGTCGATTACAAGGACATCACGACCCTGCGGAAGTTCATCTCCGACCGCGGGAAGATCCGGTCCCGTCGCATCACCGGCGCCTGCCGCCGCCACCAGAGCCAGATCGCCACGGCCGTCAAGCGTGCGCGTGAGCTGGCGCTCCTGCCCTACGCGGCGGAGTCCTCCGGGCCCGACCGTGAAGAGGGCGGCCGCCGCGGCCGCTCCGACCGCGACCGGTAGCGCCTGAGATGCCGCAAGCGATTCTGCTGCAGACGGTCGAGCAGCTCGGCGAGAAGGGCGCAGTCGTCGACGTCTCGAAGGGCTACCTGCGCAACTACCTGATTCCGCGCAAGCTCGCCGAGCCCGCCACACGCGGCTCGATCGAGGCCGCCAAGCACCGCCAGGCCGCCGCCGACCGCGCGGTCGCCGAGGCCGAGCAGAAGGCCGCCGACAACGCCGCCGTGCTCAACAAGACCGTGCTGACGATCTCCCACCAGGCCGGCGAGGACGGCCGCCTGTTCGGGTCCGTCACCACCGAGGACATCTCGAACGCGATTCGCGAGGCCCGCGGCCTGCGCATCGACCGCCGCCACATCCAGCTCGACGACCCCATCAAGGCCGTCGGCACCCACATGGTCACCGTCGAGGTCGCCCCAGGCGTCACCGCGACGGTCAAGACCATGGTCGTCGAGCAGTCCTAGCGACCGCAGCGGCCGGCCTCAGTGCCGGCCTGCGACAGGCGGACGCCGACAAGCCGTTTTTCGCTCGTAGCGGCGACCCTTCGGAGCCGAACCGTCCGAGGCGCCTGACAACTTCTAGGGTCGCGATTTCCATGGCGATCGAGGAGCGATACAACGGCAGCGGTTCGGGCCCGGGATCACCCCCAGCGGGCGGCGCCGTGCTCGCGCAGCACAACCTCGACGCCGAGCAGTCCGTGCTCGGCGCCGTGCTGCTCTCCGAGCAGACGATGTACGCGCTGACGATCGACGTCAACCTCAAGCCGGAGGACTTCTACCGGCCTGCCCACGGGGCGATCTTCGGGGCGATGCTCGCCCTCTACGAGCAGGGCAACCCGATCGACACGCTGACGGTCACGGACCGGCTGAAGCAGTCCAATCAGCTCGAGACCGCCGGCGGCCCGTCCGCGGTCGAGGCACTGTCCGCGGCGCCACCCGTCGTCGGCAACGCCAAGCAGTACGGCAAGATCGTCAAGGACGCGTCGCTCGTGCGCAGCCTCGTCCGGGCGACGCACCTGATCCAGCAGGAGGTCTCCGAGAACGCCGGCAACCCGGTCGAGCTGCTCGACCGCGCCGAGCGGTCGATCCTCGAGATCGGCTCGGACGACCGCCGCAAGGACTTCCGCCCGATCTTCGACGTCCTCGAGGACGAGATCGGCAAGCTCCACGCGCTCGCCGAGGGCGGCCAGGAGATCACCGGCACCCCGTCGGGCTTCAAGGACCTCGACGAGATCACGGGCGGCTTCCAGCCCGGCAACCTGATCATCCTGGCGGCCAGGCCGTCGATGGGAAAGAGCGCGCTCGCGGCCAACTTCCTCGAGCACGCGGCGGTGCGGTACTCCAAGCCGGCCGTGATGTTCTCGCTCGAGATGGGCGAGTCGGAGCTCGCGCAGCGGTTCATCGCGAGCAAGGGCTCCGTGCCCGGCAACGACCTGCGGCGCGGCAAGGTCAACTGGCAGAAGGTGACGTCGGCGGCGAACGAGCTGTCGAAGGCGCCGCTGTGGATCGACGACTCCAGCGACCTGAGCGTGCTCGACATCCGCGCGAAGGCGCGGCGGCTGGCGCAGCAGATCGACGGGGATCTCGGCCTGATCGTCATCGACTACCTGCAGCTGATGCGCTCCGACAGCCGGTCCGACAGCGTGGTGGAGCAGATCGGCGAGATCTCGAAGGGGCTCAAGACGCTCGCCCGCGAGCTGCACGTGCCGGTGATCGCGCTGTCGCAGCTGAGCCGTGCGGTGGAGCAGCGCCACGACAAGCGGCCGATGCTCTCCGACCTGCGCTCGTCGGGCCAGATCGAGCAGGACGCCGACCTGGTCATGTTCATCTACCGCGACGAGTACTACGACGACGAGTCCGAGCACACCGGCGAGGCCGAACTGCTGATCTCCAAGCACCGCAACGGCGCGCTGGGCAACGTGCCGCTCGTCTTCCAGAACCAGTACCCGCGCTTCATGCCCGGCGTCCGTGACGCGGAGCGCTACGCGTGAAGCCCTGTCGCTACGGCGAGTGCGACGGCTCGGGCTTCCTGATCGACGAGGTCCGGCTCGAGACGCGCGCCTGCCGCTGCCGGCCCGAGCAGATCGCCCAGCGGCGCGCGCGCAAGCTCAAGACGGTGATCCCGCCGAAGTTCGAGGGCGTGTCCTTCGATCGCGCACCCGTGATCAACATGGACCCGTTCGTGGTCGGCATGGTGCGGCGCTACGTCGACGAGGTCGAGGCGAACCTCGACGCCGGCCGCGGCCTGTGGCTCGAGGGCGAGAAGTCGGGCACGGGCAAGACGACGCTGGCGATGCTGATCTCCAAGACCGCGCTGGAGCGTCAGCGGACGGTCGCGATCTACTCCGTCCCGCGGCTGCTCGGCCTGCTGCGGCGGACGTTCGACGACGACAGCGAGGTCTCGTACCTCGAGCTGCTGGACGCGCTCACGTCGGTCGACCTGCTGCACCTCGACGACCTCGGCACGGAGAAGCAGAGCGACTGGGTGCTCGAGCAGCTCTACACGATCATCAACGCGCGCTACGAGGAGGAGAAGGCGATCGTCCTCACGACGAACCTCCCGACGGACGTGCTGACCGAGCAGATCGGCGCCCGCACCGTCTCCCGCCTGATGGAGATCTGCGGCGACGTGATCCCGATCCACGACGAGGTCGACCACCGGCGCGAGGCCGCCGTGCCTGTGATCAGCGCGAGCGGCCCGCTGCGCTACGGGCAGCTGCCCTCATAGCCTCTGAGCCATGGCTGGCATCGTGATCATCGGCGCCCAGTGGGGCGACGAGGGCAAGGGCAAGGTCACCGACCTGATGGCCGAGCAGGCCGACGTGGTGATCCGCTTCCAGGGCGGCAACAACGCCGGCCACACGATCGTCCGCGGCAAGGACGTCTGGAAGTTCCACCTGATCCCCAGCGGGATCCTCTATCCCGGCAAGAAGTGCGCGATCGGCAACGGCGTCGTGATCGACCCCGAGGTGCTGACGGGTGAGATCAACGGCCTGCGCGCCCGCGGTGTGGACCTCTCCGGGCTGCGCATCAGCGCCAACGCCCACCTGATCATGCCGTACCACCTGCTGCTCGACACGGCCGGCGAGACGCGGCTGGGCAGCGCGCAGATCGGCACGACCCGGCGCGGCATCGGCCCCTGCTACGCCGACAAGGCCAGCCGCCTCGGCATCCGCGTCCAGGACCTGCTCGACGAGAAGATCCTCAAGAAGAAGATCGTCGCGGCGATGGAGCCCAAGCGCCTGAGCCTGCGGCCCTTCGCCCGCAGCCCGGAGCTCGACCTGCAGGGGATGACCGAGGCCTACCTGAACTTCGGCCACGCGCTCGAGCAGTACATCGCCGACACCCCGAAGATCGTCTGGGAGGCGCTCGACGCCGGCCAGAACGTCCTCTTCGAGGGCGCGCAGGGCACGCTGCTCGACATCGACCACGGCACGTATCCGTTCGTGACGAGCTCCAACCCGGTCGCCGGCGCGGCGTGCGCGGGCGCCGGCGTCGGACCGCGCGACCTCAAGGAGATCTGGGGCGTCGTCAAGGCCTACACGACGCGCGTGGGCGCCGGCCCGTTCCCGACCGAGCTGCACGACGAGACCGGCAACCTGATCACCGAGCGCGGCCACGAGTTCGGCACGACGACCGGCCGGCGGCGCCGCGTCGGCTGGCTCGATCTCGTCGCCCTGCGCTACGCCACGCGCCTGAACTCGCTCACCCACCTCGCCGTCACCAAGCTCGACGTCCTCAGCGGCATCGGCGACATCGAGGTCTGCACGTCCTACCGCGGCAACGAGCGCGTGTGGGACGAGTTCCCGTACCACCAGTCCGTCCTGCACAACGTCGTCGGCCAGACGGAGCGCCTGGAGGGCTGGGACGAGGACATCGTCGACGTGGAGACCGAGGCGGACCTGCCGCAGGCCGCGCGCGACTACCTCGCCTACGTCGCCGACTTCATCGGCGTGCCGATCGCGCTCGTCGGCGTCGGCCCCGGCCGCGACCAGACGATCTGGACCGACGCCGGCCGGGCCAGCGACCTGTTCTCCGCCGCCGCGGTCTAAGCGGCGGAGCGGTGCGGCTGCGCGAGCGCGACCAGCGCGCTCGCCGCGAGGATCGCCACTGACAGCACGAGGCCGGACCGGATGCCGGCCTCCCCATCGGCCAGCACGCCCGCCATCACCGGGCCCGAGGCACTGCCCGAGCGCGAAGGCGATCGTCAGCGCCGCGATCGCCGCCGTCCAGTGATGCGGTGGGTGCGCGCTGCGACCGAACGCCGTCGCCGCCGTCGGGACGGCGAGGAAGGCGCAGCCGAACAGCAGCGCCGAGGCGAAGCTCATCGCGCTCGAGTCCGACAGCAGCGGGAGGCCCGCGCCCGCCGCCGTCACCCCGATCGTCAGCGCGAGCCCACGACCGGAGCCGATCCGCGAGCAGGACCCCGCCCCAGGCGAGGATGGACGCCAGCGACGCGACGCCGAGGACGACCCAGAACGCGGCCACCTCGACCGTCCCGGCGCCGTGCTCGCGCAGGAAGGCGACGATGAAGGTCGCGTAGGCGATGTAGCCGGCGCCGAACAGGCCGTACGAGACCATCGCCGCCGCCGATCGGCCGCGCGCGCCAGCCGGGGGCGTCGAGCGTCGGCGCGACGGCCGGGATCGGCGCCCGCGCGGCGGCGCCCAGCGCCAGCGCCGCACGCCACGATCGAGAGGCCGCCGAGGGTCATCCACGCCAGCTGCCAGCTCTCCTCGAGCATCAGCGGCACGACGAGGCCGGACGCGACGACGCCCGTCGCCGCGCCGCCGACATAGATGCCGATCACCGCCGGACCGCGGTTGCCGCGCGCGACGCCCGCGGCCAGCGTGGCGCCGGCGACGAAGACGACCGCCCCGGCGAGGCCGGCGACGAAACGCAGGGCGAGCTGGACGCCGAAGGCGCCCGTCGCCATGCAGGCGAGCACCGCGAGTGCGGTCACGAGCAGCCCGTCGCGGAACGCCCGTGCGCGGGCCGAGCCGCGCGCTCACCGCCGACGCTGCGATCGCGCCGGCGAGGTAGCCGATCGCGTTGGCGGTGTTGACCGTCCCGGCTTCGGCGAACGACCAGCCGAGGTCGTCGCGCATCGCCGGCAGGACGAGCCCGTAGGCGAAGCGGGCGAAGCCGAGCGCCACCGCCGGGCCGAGCGCCAGCCCGGCCACGGTGGACCACGAAACCCGTTCCTCAGGCGGGCGCGACATCGAGCACCACGCGCTCTCCGCGCCGTAGTGCCCGCAACCCGAGCATGGCCCCGCCGAGCAGCGAGATCGTCGCGAGCGTGACCTGCACCGACAGGATGCCCTCCTCCGACCAGTAGACGTCCTCCAGTTCCACGAGCAGCGCCGCCTCGTCGAGCGTCAGCGCCACGCCGACGCCGAACGGGATCGCGAACCACGGCTCGAGCTTGTCGTTGCGCGTCACGATCGCGGCGCCGCCGGCCAGGAACGCCATCGCGATGCCGGGGATGAAGTGGTGGATGTGCCGACCGCGCACCGAGGCGTTGCGGAACGGCCCGAAGCTCCCGCGCACGCGGATCGTGTGGGTGCTGAAGCGGACGACGGGCGCCGTGATCGCGTAGGCGACCAGCAGGTTGAACAGCGCGTTCTCGCGGGTCGGCGACGCCTTGTAGCCGGCCGCGACCACCTCTCGGGTCGCCTCGATCGGGTGCTCCTCGGCCTCCGGCACGCGGTGCCGGAGCGCTCGCAGCTCGAGCGCGATGGCGGTGAGCGCGAGCCCAGCGGCGGATGCGCCGAGCAGCTCGGTCCGGGTCGGGCGGCTCAGCGCCACCGCTCGAGCAAGTCCTCGTCGCCGACCTGACGGACGACGCGGCCGGGCACGCCCATGACGACGCTGCGAGGCGGGACGTCCTTCGTGACGACCGCGCCGGCGGCGACGAACGCCTCCTCGCCGACCTCGACGCCCGGACAGAGCACCACACTGCCGCCGATGCGGCACGCTCGCCGCAGCGTCGCCCCGCGCAGCGCGTAGTCGGGGCCGTGGCGGCTCATCGTGTCGTCGTTGGTCGTCGAGGCGCCGGGGCCGAAGAAGACGTCGTCCTCGATGACGCTGAAGGCGGTGATGTAGCAGGAGGTCTGCACGCTCACCCGCGCGCCGATGGTGACGTCGTTGTCGACGGCGGTGCCGCGCCCGATCAGCGTGCGCTCGCCGATGCGCGCCCGCTCGCGCACGTAGGACTGGTCGCCGATGATGCAGTCGTCGCCGATCTCGGCGCCCGCGAAGATGATCGCCTGCGCGCCGATGACGACGCCGTCGCCGATGACCAGCGGCGCGGTCTCCTTCCCGCGGAGCGTCGGCTTGCCGAGGATCGCGCCGTCCTGGATCACGACGCCCTCGCCGAGCACCGTGCCCTCGTAGACGACGGCGTTAGACCCGCGCATCGTCCCGGCGTGAAGCGTCCAGCGCGTTCTGCGCGGCCTCGAGCACCCGGACGACGCGCAGGCCGCTCTTGCCGTCGGAGCGCGGTGCGCGGTTCTCGCGGACGCACTCGATGAAGTGCTCGCACTCGATGCGCAGCGGCTCGCGGTTCGGGATGCGCGGGCTCCAGACGTCCCCGGAGCGGGTGATGTACTCGCCGTAGGTGTCGGCGGACTCGTCGAAGCCCTTGTCGTAGACCGTCACCTTGCGCTCGACGTCCATGTCGTCGAAGGTCGCCATGCGCTTGGAGCCGACGACCGTGAACGTGCGCGCCTTGTGCGGGTCCAGCCACGAGAGGTGCATGTGCGCGGCGCGGCCGGACGGGAAGCGCATGAAGCAGAAGACGACGTCCTCGACGTCGCGGCGCATGTAGCCCTCGCCGCGCGCCTGGACCTCGGAGGGCTCCTCGTCGAGCAGGTGCAGCAGCACGGAGACGTCGTGGGCGCCGAGCGACCACAGCGCGTTCTCGTCGGCGCGCAGCTTGCCGAGGTTCAGCCGGTGCGAGTAGACGTAGTGCAGGTCGCCCAGCTGGCCCGAGTCGGCGATCTCCTTGAGCGTCGAGACGGCGGGGTGGTACTCGAGCAGATGGCCGACCATCAGCTGGCGCTTCGCCCGCTCGGCGGCGGCGACGGCGCGCTCGGCGTCGGCGACCGTCGTGGCGAGGGGCTTCTCCACGAAGCAGTGCTTGCCGGCGTCGAGGACGCGCTCGGCGAGGTCGGCGTGGGTGGGCACCGGGGTGGCGAGCACGACGGCGTCGAGCTCGTCGTCTGCGAGCGCCTCCTCAAGGTCCGTGGTCTTGCGCGCCTTCGGGTGGGCGGCACCGACGCGGGCGAGCGTCGCGGCGTCGGCGTCCACCAGCCACGCGACCTCGCAGCCGTCGATGGCGGCGAAGTTGCGCGCCAGGTTCGGGCCCCAGTAGCCGAGGCCGGCAACGGCGACGCGGGTCATGCCGCCAGCCTAATCAGGGCTTCGACCACGCGCTCCCCGGCGCGGCCGTCGCCGTAGAGCGGCGGCCGCTCGCCCGGCGGCGTCTGCTCGAGCGCGGCCAGCGCCGCGGCCGCGTCCAGATCGACCAGCGTGTTCCAGCCGGCGTCGACGGTCTCCGTCCACTCCGTCGTGTTGCGCAGGGTCACGCACGGCACGCCGGCGAGGTAGGCCTCCTTCTGCACGCCACCCGAGTCCGTCAGCACCGCGCGGGCGCTGCGCAGGTAGCCGGTGAACTCGAGGTAGCCGAGCGGGGCCAGCAGCGTGGCGGCCGCCGCGGCGCGGTCGAGCAGGTCCGGCCGTCCTGCGAGGCGGGCGCGGGTACGCGGGTGCAGCGGGAAGACGACAGGGCCGGGAAGCGCCTCCAGCAGGGCGACGAGCTGCGCGAGCCGGGCCGGGTCGTCGACGTTGCCGGCGCGGTGGGCGGTGACGAGCAGGTGGCCCTCGGAGGGCGGCGCGGGCACGCGTGGCCCGACGAGCTCGGCGACGTCGACCATCACGTCGCCCACCACCTCGATGCGGCCGCCGACACGCTCGGCGCGCAGGTTCGCCGCGGGCGCCTCCGACGGGCACAGCAGCAGGTCCGACGCGTGGTCGGTGAGCACGCGGTTGAGCTCCTCGGGCATCGCGCGGTCGAAGGAGCGCATGCCGGCTTCCACGTGGGCGACCGGGATGCGCGCCTGCGCCGCGGCGAGCGCACCGGCCAGCGTGGAGTTCGTGTCGCCGTAGACGAGGACGGCGTCCGGCGCCTCCGCGGTGAGCAGTGCGCCGACCGCGGTGAGCATGGCGGCGGTCTGGTCCGTGTTCGTGCCGCCGCCGAGATCGAGCCGGTGCTCGGGCCGCGGCAGCCCGAGCTCGTCGAAGAACACACGCGACATGTCGTCGTCGTAGTGCTGGCCCGTGTGGACCATGATCTCCGTCGCCCGCGCCCGCAGGTGCGTGGAGACCGCGGCC
Source organism: uncultured Solirubrobacteraceae bacterium (assembly GCA_963759945.1). Taxonomy (GTDB): domain Bacteria; phylum Actinomycetota; class Thermoleophilia; order Solirubrobacterales; family Solirubrobacteraceae; genus DATLGB01. The sequence goes on from CAVXBH010000016.1 coordinate 84,244, forward strand.
GCCTTGACGAACTGCGGCCGGTTCCCGATGACGGTCAGGACCCTCAACAGCTCGTGCGCGAGGTGCTCGGCGAAGGCGCGCTGGACGCTCTCCGTCACCGGCCCGGGCGCGTGCGGAAGCTCGCGCTCGTCGATGTGCGAGATCGGGAGCGCCTCGCGCAGGCTCGACGCGATGAAGGCCTCGTCCATCGTCGCGAAGTCCTCGACCGTCGTGAGCTGCTCGCGCGCGGGCGTGATGCGCAGGATCCGCTCGCGGGTGATGGAGGCGAGGATGCGCTCGCTCAGCGGCGGCGTGAGCAGCTCGCCGTCGCGCACCCAGAAGAAGGTCCAGGTCGGCCCCTCGAGCACGCGGCCGTGCGGCGTGACGAAGAGGGCCTCGTGCGCGCCCTGCTCCTTCGCCAGCCGGCCGGCGAGCATGTTCGCCCCGTAGGAGAGCGTCTTGAGCGTGTCGAGGATGCGTCCCGGTGCGAAGGTGATCGTGGCGACCTTCGCCGCCTCCGGTGTCTGCGGGAGCGGCTCGACGATCGCGATGCGCCGGCCACCGCGCGTGACCACGATCCGCAGCAGCGCGTCGGCGGCGCCGACCTCCTCCAGCAGGGCCGCGACCTCGCGCTCGAGCGCGACGATGTCGGTCTCCAGCCGGATGCCCTGGCAGCTGCGCTGCAGCCGGCTGAGGTGGTCCTCCATCGCGAAGGGCCGGCCCTCGTAGAGGCGGACGACCTCGAAGGCGCCGTCGCCTCGCAGCAGGCCCTCGTCGGTCACCGGGATCATGGCTTCGTCCCGGGGCGTGATGGCGCCGTCGACGGACGCGAGGTAGATGTCGCTCACGGTCGCCAGCCTACGCTCGCGGGAGCCGTGACCGCCCGCTCGATCGCCCTCTTCGTCGTGGCCGCCGTCGCCGAGATCGGCGGCGCGTATCTGATGTGGCAGGCGATCAAGGACGGGCGCGGGATCCTCTGGGGCCTCGCCGGCGCGGTCGCCCTCGTCGGCTACGGCGCGATCGCCGCCCTCCAGCCCGAGGCGCAGTTCGGCCGCGTGCTCGCCGCGTACGGTGGCGTCTTCATCGTCGGGTCGCTGCTGTGGGGCATGGCCTTCGACGGCTTCCGCCCCGACCGCTACGACCTGATCGGCGCGGGCGTGTGCCTGGTCGGGGTCGGCCTGATCATGTACGGCCCGCGCGGCTAGCCACCGCGCTACGCCGCGACCAGCTCCAGCGCCATCTGGCCCTCCGGCTTGGGCTCGGCGAGGTTCGTCACCGTGATGCCGACGAGCGTCAGGCCGCGGTCCAGCGCGTCCGGCATGGCCTCCGCCATCAGGTCCCGCGCGGCGTCGAGCAGCGTCGGCGCCGAGGCCGTCGCCATCGGCATGGTCAGCGACCGGGTCGTGCGCGTCGTGTAGTCGTCGTAGCGCAGGCGCAGCACCACGGTGCGGCCGACGCGACCGGCCTTCTCCATCCGCTCGCTGACCCGGACGACGACCCGCGCAAGCGCACGGTCGACCGCCTCCGGCGAGCGCTGCGGGCGCCCGAGCGCCGACTGCGCGCCGAACGACCGGCGGCCGCCACTGCGCACGCGGACCTCGCGCCTGACCTCGGAGTTGCGCGCCAGGCCGTACACGGTGCGACCGGGCCCCTTCCCCAGGATCGCGATCACCTCGGCCTCGCCGAGCTCCGCCAGGTCGCCGACCGTCCGCAGCCCCCGGGCGTGCAGCTTCGCCGCGCTGCTCGGCCCGAGTCCCCAGATCGAGGCGAGCGGCAGCGGCCGCAGGAAGGAGAGCTCCTCGCCCGGCGCGACGATCCGCAGCCCGTCGGGCTTCGCCGCCGACCCGGCCATCTTCGCGATCAGCCGCGTCGAGCCGCCGCCGACCGTGATCGGCAGGCCGACCTTGTCCCAGACCTCGGCCCGGATCTGCGCGCCGATCTCCTCGGGCGAGGCGTCGAGGTGCCCGATCTCCAGGAACGCCTCGTCGATCGACGCCGGCCGCACCCGCGCGCCGGTCTTCTCCAGCACCCGGCGGACCGCACGGCTCGCCTTCAGGCACGCCTCGAAGTCCGCGCGGGCGACCACCGCCTGCGGGCAGACCAGCCGCCGCTCGCGCCCGCTCATCCCCGAGCGCACGCCGAACGCGCGCGCCTCGTAGCTGGCCGCGAGCACCACCCCCGCACCGACCACCACCGGCTTACCGCGCAGAGTCGGGTCGTCGCGCTGGGCGACCGAGGCATAGAACGCATCCAAGTCGGCGTGGAGGATCATTGTACGAACACATGTTCGCATAACCCCCGGACGGAATGTCCGGTGCCGAGACTCCATCCCTTTATGTGGCGAGGAGGGGGCGGAGGTCGTCGAGCTTCTCGTAGAGCCACCAGAGGTAGCGCTGGGTGCCGTTCTCGCGCAGGGGGTGCAGGTCCTGGTTCTCCGGGTCGGCGAGGAACTGTCGAACGCCTCGCGGGACGGCCACTCGACGAGCACGAGCGCCTGCCGCGGCTCGGTGTCGCCGCCCTCGGCGGCGCCGATGAGCTTGCCGAGCGCGGGCACCGTGCCGCCGTACTTCTGGACCGCGCCGAGCGACCGCTTGGAGTACTCGCGGTAGTCGTCGTTGTCGGCGAGGTCGAAAAGGTTCAGTGCGTAGACGGGCATTCCGTCACGATGACGGATGACGTCGGTGAGGTGCAGGCCCGAGATCGCGTCGGGGAACGCGCGGAGTGGAGGCCGCGCAGCTCGACCCATGGCGTCTCGACGTGCCGCTGGGTCGTTGTCGGCGTGCCCGGCCACGAGACAGTCGGCAACCAGTCGATGCACGGCCGGAGTGGGGACGCACCTCCTCCTGCCGCTCACGGACGGAAAAGCACCTCGTCGCCCCCGACGAGCTGAGGCAGCCTCTACGACGGCCGCTTCCTATGGTGCTTTGGCCCGGCCGAGCTCGCCGGCCTCGCGAGCGTCGCCTGCACGCGGTACCCCGTCCCAGCGGCGCCGAGCACCTTCACCGTGACCGGACCGCTACGGAAGACGCCGCCGGTCTGATAGGCCGCGTTCGCGGTGGAGCCGCAGTCGTAATCGGTGCTGGTCGACTTCGCAGCCCGCGCGACGACGATCGGTCCGTTGCCGGATTCCTTCGTGGAGTCGACTCGGCTGATGAGGACACCCTGGCCGCACAATCCGGCGTCGGTGCCCACCGGTCGGCGGACCTCGACGGTGATGACCTTCGTCGGGGAGTACTTGATCGCCAAGAGCTTTCGTCCTCCGGCCAGATCGAGCGGCGTGAGCGAAGTCGTGACCTTCTTCGGCTTGCTGACGCACTTCACCTGGGACGGGTCCAGCCACCCGAGTTTGCCCCGGTGCCACGCGTTGAACCCCGTCCCGCGGTAGGTGTCACTCATCGGGTCCCACACGCCCATGTAGCGGTAGGAGTCCGGCAGGTCATCGGTGGCGTACAGGTCGGGCAGGCCGAGGACGTGACCGGTCTCGTGCTCGAAGACGAGCGGCGCGTACGCATACGGTGCGGAGTCCCCGTCCTTCAGCGCGGAGTCGAAGGTCGAGCCGTAGCGCACCTTCGCACCGTCGGCGACGAAGTACGAGGAGACGGGTCCCGCGTCGATCGTCACCGACGTGTTGATGGCCGTCGCCGACTGCGTGGGAATGACGTCAACGACCTCCTGCCCGGCGAAGTTCACGAACGGATCAGCGACAGAGATCGCGTCGCGGAAGAAGGCGAGATGTTGCTCGGCGGACAGATCCGGAAACCCGTACGAGGTCGAGGGGTGCGGCATCCGCAACCAGACGGCCGCCGGGTGCACCTGGAGGTCGAAGCGGCCGTCCGACATCGCCTGAAAGAACGGGATCGCAGGCGGCACGGTCTTATCGAAGAGCGCCTGCGCCGACTCGGACCCAGCCGGCGCGTCCGGGAAGTCGACGAACAGCATGGTCATGTCGACCTGCCCGATCGAAGGCACCATGCCCACCGCCGCATTCGGCGACTCGGACACGTACTGCTGGGGCGTGCCGAGGTCGCACGCGCCCGCGGCAGCGCTCGCGGTCGCCTGGACCGTCGCGTCCGCGGGCCCGTGCCCGCCTGCAGCGCACCTGCCGCCACCAGTGCTGCCATCAGCGCCCACCTTACTTCCCGCCCGCTCTTCTTCGACATCCCGCCCGACCTCCTGATCGTGATGCCGGAAACGTAGGGCCGTCTGCGACCGAGCACCATTGGGGTCGACCCTTAACTTCCGCGGCGCGCGGGTGTCGCTGCGTTCCTCGGCATTTCGCTCGACCAGGTCGAGGTCTACCGGTACGCACTGACCGGCGACCAGGTCGCCGCGGCGCCCATGCCGTAGCCGCTGCGATCGCGGCCGTCGTCCCCTCGGATCCCAACTCGCAGATCGTGCGCGTCACGCCCGATCCTGCCGCCGGGTTGTCACGCGCGGGCCCGATCAGCCGGCGAGTGAGGGATACGTCTCGGCAGCGAAGCGGCGAACGGCGTCCGCCTGGGCTGTTCCGTCGCCGTCGCAACGCAGTGCACGGCCGGACGTGACCGCCTCGAACGCGTTGTGCTGTCGGCGGGGGGCGAGCAGCAGCGGCACTTTGGTCCGCGTAGCCAGAACGGCCAGGGTCCGCAGCGGCGTGAGCTCGCTGCGGCTCAGATCAGGCCGATAGAAGATCAGGACGTAGCCGTGCGAGGCCGCGTGCAGTGCGGGCGTCAGCGGGGGCGTGTTCCGGTAGACACCGGCAGCCGGGACGGGCGCGTTCGTCGCCTCGAAGCGCCGCTGGCGATCGAACTCGGCAGGATCGTCGGTGATGCCGAAGCGCGGGGACCAAGCGGTGCAGCCTGCGGAGGCCACCGGAGCCGCCCCCCGGCTTCCGCCGGTGCCAAAGAGCGCAACGGACAAGGCCAGGCTTGCGGCGAGGATCACGCCGAGAACGAGGATCGCCCGTCCACCGAGCCCGGGGCCGCCGCCGGATGAGGTGTCGTGCTGGTTGGTGGGGAGCATGTCCGTCCGCCGAGCCGAGACCCGGCGCCTCTACCGCCCGTACTGGACGGTGAGCTCGACGCGGCGATTGAGCGCCCGGCCACGGACGGTGCCGTTGCTCGCGCGGGGCCGGCTCTCCCCGACGCTCGCGACTCGGAGCGCAGCCCGCACGCCTCGTCCGTGGAGGAAGCCGCACACCGCCTTGGCCCGAGCAAGGCCGAGCGCCCGGTTAGTGGCGGCCGGGCCGATGGCGTCCGTATGCCCGACGCAACGGACGGTCTTCGCGCCATTCAGCGTGCCCGCGATCGCGCTCAGGTACCGGCGGCCGGCCGAGCCGAGCCAGGCCGAACCGCTGGCGAAGAGCCCGTCGTTGGGCACGACCAACCGGACGGTGGGGACGATGCCGAGCGCGCTTGACCGCTCGCACGTGGCGGCCGTCACGGTCGGTGGCGAGGACCCGGAACGTCGCCGGCACGCCCCCGAGGCGGTCGACGTAGCGACGACCCGTCCGATTGAGGCGGATGCGCACCGCGATCCGGCGCGTGGTCGCAGCGACGCGCGTGTGCCCGGTGCCGATCGGCACCTTCCGGCTCGTGGCGGTCCTGCGGCCGAGCGCGGACGCCTTGACGTAGACCTGCACCCGGCAGCCGGTGATCTTGGTGCCGGTCAGCAGGCAGCCGACGGTCGCCTGATCGCCCTGCATCGAGACCTGCCTGGAGAGACTTGCCTCGAGCGCGATGGTCCCGGGCGTGTTGCCAGTGGTCCCGGGCGTGTTGCCAGTGCTCCCGGGCGTGTTGCCAGTGCTCCCGGGCGTGTTGCCAGTGCTCCCGGGCGTGTTGCCAATGGTCCCGGGCGTGTTGCCAATGGGTGGGTCGGTGTGCTTCACGAGCGTCCATCGCGCAGTCGCGATAGCGGAGAGGTTGCCCGCCGCGTCGGTTGCCCGCAACTCCAGGGCGTGGGCGCCGAGGCCGAGGGCGTGCAGCGCCAGGGGTGACGGGCACGGCACCCAGGGACCGCCGTCCAAGCGGCATTCGACCACGGCACCGGGCTCGGCGGTCCACTCGAAGCGGACGTTCGGCGCGTCGGTGGTCCCAGTCGGGCCGGACACCACTACCGGTGCCTCGGGCGCAGCCGTGTCGAGCACCCACGCGTACTCGGCCGTCGTCGACACGTTGCCCGAGGGGTCGGTCTGGCGGATGCGGAGCGTGTGCTCCCCGTCGGCAAGATCGGGCGCGAAGGGGCTGGCGCACGCCACCCACTCGCCTCCGTCAACCTGGCACTCGAACGTCGCGTCTTCCTCACCGGTCCAGGTGAAGCTGGTGGTCGTCGCGTACGCGGCCGGCCGCTCGACGATCGTCGGCGCGTCGGCCGCCGTCGTGTCGCGGATCCACGTCCGGATCGCGGCGGGGCTGGTGTGACCGGCCTCGTCGGTCTGCCGCACCGCGATGGTGTGCTCGCCGTCCGCGAGGTCAGAGAGATCGAGCGGACCGACGCCCGTCGTCCACTCACCGCTGTCGAGCTGGTACTCGAAGACGGCATGCTCCTCGCCGGTCCAGCTGATGTCGTTGGCGGCCGAGTGCCCGAGGGGCCGGTCGGAGAGCACGGGCGCGTCCGGGGTCACCGTGTCGCGGGTCCATTTTCGGAGGGCGACCTCCGAGACGTTGCCGGCCTCGTCGGTCTGCCGCACCTCGAAGATGTGCGCGCCGTCGGGCAGGCCGGAGAGGTCGAGCGGGCCAGCAGCCCTGATCCATTCGCCGTCGTCGAGTCGGTACTCGAAGACCGCGTGCTCCTCGCCGGTCCAGGAGATCTCGTCGGTGTCGGAGTACCCAGCAGGCTGCTCGGAGAGCACCGGCGCGTCCGGGCTGGTCGTGTCGCGGATCCAGGTGTGGGTGAACGCCTCCGATGCGTTGCCGGCAGCGTCGCGGACGCGGACATGAAGGGTGTGCCCGCCGTCCTCGAGGTCGGTGACGTCGACGGGGTTGGTGCACTCGTGCCACTCACCGTCGTCGAGGCGACACTCGAAGCGGGCGCCCTGCTCCGCGGTGAACGCCAGCGCGTCGGCGGCGGATGGGCTTGAGAGCTCCTCGTCCGGCGTCGGCGCGTCGGGGGCGGCGGTGTCGAGCACGAAGGGCACGACGAAGGCCTCCGAGGTGTTGCCCGCGCGGTCGACCGTGCGCAAGCGGACGACGTGGGCCCCATCGTCGAGCTCGGGCTCGTACACGCTCGAGCAGGTAGCCCACTCGCCGTCGTCGATCTGGCACTCCATCGCAACGCCGGCGGGGAGGTCCTCCCAGGCGAAGCGCGTCGTGTTCGCCCTGGCCGGGTCCGTGTCCGCGGAGAATGGGAGGGACACCGTCTCGACGCTCGGGGGCGTCGGGGGCGACCGTGTCGACCGTCCATTCGCGGGAGGCGGGTGTGGCGTCGAGGTTGCCGGTCGGGTCGATGGCGCGCACCTCGATGCGGTGGTCGCCATCGGCGAGGCCGGTCAGCGTCAGTGGGCTCGTCGCCGGGGTCCAGTCGCCGTCATCGAGCCGAAACTCGAAGGTGCCCACCTCGTCGGCCCTGAAGACGAACAGCGCCTCCGAGCTCGAGGCGTACCCGGCCGGCCCGGCGCTGATCGTGGTGTCCGGCGAGTGCGTGTCGATCGCCCACTCGTGATGGGCGGGCGTGCTGACGGGGTTCCCGGCGCGGTCAACCGCGCGGACGTCCAGCGTGTGGTCACCGTCGGAGAGTCCTGAGAAGACCTCCGAGCACTCGACCCAGTCACCGTCATCGAGGCGGCACTGGAGATGGTGCACACCGGTCCCGACGTCCGTGCTGCCATACGCGAACGTCACGGTCCCGGAGTTCGCCAGGGCCGGCGGTCGGGACTCGATCGAGGTGTCCGGCGCTGCCGTGTCGATCGTCCAGGCGTACAGGGCTGGGCTCTGATCTACGTTGCCGGCCGCATCGGTGCTACGCACCTCCAGGGTGTGCGGGCCGTCCGCCAGGCCCGTGTAATTCTTCGGGTCCGAGCATGACGCGAACATGTCGCCGTCGAGGCTGCACTCGTAGGAGACGCCGCTCTCGTCCGAGTTGAGGTCGAACGTGGCCGACGACGAGGCCGACTGCGCGGCGGGGGTCGCGGTGAGGGTCGTGTCGGGGGCGACGTCGTCGACCGTCCACATGAAGCTCGCAGGCGTCGGGTCAGCGACGGCGTTGACATCGACGGCGCGCGCCTGGAAGGTGTGGCTACCGTTGGCGAGCCCCGTGAAGTTCTGCGGGCTCGTGCAGGGGGCGAAGGCAGCGTCGTCGAGCTTGCACTCGAAGGTCGCGTCGGGGTCATTCGACGAGAAGGCGAGCTGCGCAGAGTGGGACTGCGTGGCCGCTACGGGGTGCGAATCGAGCGTCGTCTGCGGGACGGAGTGCACGCGGACCTGGATGTTCGCCGAGCCGGTGAGCGGCACCGACGCGTTGTTGTCGACCGCGTCGAAGTTCATGCCGTAGGTCCGGCTGGTGATGTCCTGGGGCGGGGCGAGGTGCAGCGTCGCAGTCGCGGGGTTGCCGTTCGTCTTGGTAAGGCTCGCCCAGGCCGGCAGGCCGGCCCCGGAGATGGTGACGACGTCGCCGTTGTTTGCGTCGGTCGCGCTGAAGGGGAGGTCGAGCGTTTCGCCCGAGTTGATGTCGTAGGGGGTGGAGGTGTCGAGCCCGGAGATCACGGGGGCGCTGTTGGAGGCGCCGACCTTGAGGAGCACGTCGCGCTCCGCGTAGTCGCCCTGGCTGTCGGTGACCCGCACCTTGTAGACGTAGAACTGGCCCGCGCTGTACGACGCCGTCGCCGAAGCAGGGATGGTGATCTGACCCGTCTGGGACAGGGTGATGACGTCGTAGTCGGGCCCGAGGTTGGCGTTGCCTGTGACCGTGGCGTAGGTGAGGGGCGTCATGCCCGTGGGGTCGTCGGCGTCGGAGGCGTTGAGGTTCTGGGAGTACGCCGAGCCGACGCCGATGCCGGTGGCAACGTTCGAGCCGAGGTTGGGGGCTGCCGTGGCACCGAAGGCGCTCTTGCGCACCTGGGCGCTGAAGCTCTCGCCGTACGAGGAGGAGTTGGCCAGGTTGACGACGCCGGCCACACGAGCGGTCGAGGCGAAGGTGAGCAGGTAGTTGCCGTCCGGCGCACCGGCGGAGAAGGTCGCGGTCGTGAGGGGGAAGTCGAAGCTCCCGACGTACACCGAGCCGTCCGGCTGGCAGCGGGTGGCGTAGGTATTGATGGCCTTGCTCACCGACTGCCCGGTCGGTGACTTGACAGTGATGCTGAGGTTCAGCTGAGAACCGACCCCGGTGACGGGACAGGCCGTGCGCTGCAGGTAGGTGAGCGTCCCCTGAAGCTGACCGGTCGCGGTGACGTTGGCGACGAAGTACCCGCCCTGCAAATGGGAAGCGAACGCCGACGAAGCGCTCGTCGCGAGGATGATCGAGAAGAACGCCACAAGCATTGCCACTCGGCGGGACACGAAGCGGGACGAGCAGGTAGGCACGGGTCTCCTTTGTCAGCGATGGGACCCTGGGCAGGGCGGCCCGGCGGGCGCTCTCACTTGCCTATGAGTTCGTCCGGCGAGCCGGCAGACTGCATACCGGTTTTGAGGTATCCGACAAAAGCCGCACCGAACAACCGGTGGCGCGGCGCTTGGTCAGCCTGCACGAAGCGGTCGCGCCGCAACCGCCTCTGGCGAGATGCCCCTGATTGACCCGCAACGGCTTGACCGTCTCAAATCGAAGGGTCACACGTTGAGAGCGCCTGTGCGCCAGCTTCTATGCTGCGGGCGCGCCGCCTTTCGAGCCACAGAGCAGGCTGCGAGCGGTCCAAACCCGTCACGTTCGGGAAGCGGTTCAGGAGGTCGACAATTTGCAAGACCAATCTCAGCAGCACCGCGGCGATGTTCGCACGGAGATCTCCGACGGGCTCGTCGGCCTGTTGAAGGAGTACTACGGCGTCGGGCCGACGCAGGCCAAGACCTATTACGTCGATGAGTTCGTCGCCTGCGTGCTGCGCGGCGGTTTCACGCGAGTGGAGCGGACTCTGATGGAGGGTGGCCGCGGCTCTGCGGTTATCCAGCAGCGCATGGAGTTCCAAGAGGTGATGCGCAGCCGGTTCATAGAGGTCGTCGAGCAAGCGACTGGCCGCCGTGTGGTCGGGTTCATGAGTGGCAACCAGCAGAGCCCCGACATGATCTGCGAGACCTTCATACTTGCCCCAACCGATCTCGTCGACAGCGGCGAGCTTTCGGCGGCCTGATTCGAGCGGCGCAGTTCTGGGCGCGGCCGGGAGCTGGTTGGGGAAAAGGACGTGGTCACGCGCCGAGTCGGGGGTGGCGCCGTAGGTTCGTGCTCAGGCGGTTGAGTCCGAGCCGCATTCTGCCTTTGACGGTGCCGATGGGAATCGAGAGCTCGCGGGCGATCTCGCTGGTGCTTAGTTCGCCGAAGTAGGCGAGCGCAATGACGTCTCGCTGGGCGTCGGGCAACGTGGACAGCAGGCCGCGCAGCCGGGAGGCTTGGTCGCGTTCGGTGATGCTGTGCTCCAGATCTCCCGGCGCTTGAAGATGATCTTGGATGCCGTGGCCGGCGGCACGCCGCAAGTCGTGGCGACCATTGCGCCGGACCGAATCGATGGCGCGGTTGCGGACAGTGCCCATGATCCAACCGACCAGGGGACCGCGCTCGGGAGCGAACTTCGCGCGGCTGCGCCAAACCGAGAGAAAAGCCTCCTGCACGATGTCCTCGGCGCGCGTGTCATCGCGAGCGATGCCCAGAGCGAGGCGATAGGCCCGGCTGGCAAAGCGCGTATACAACGCTTCAAACGCATAAGCGTCGTCGGCCTGGACACAGCGCATGAGGCGCGCGTCGTCGAGTTCCGCCGGAGGGGGTCGATGGTTCCTCGCCGCGCCGCGGCGCGTTCGGGCGCCGGAGTCGCTGCACGTTGGGGCGGTCCGAGCGGGCTCCGCAGACACCGGGGCGAGGCAGCTGGGAGGGGCATCGTGACTTCCTTGCGATGCAAGGGTGGGCTGGAAACCGAAAGTCAGGTGGCGCTGCCTCGCCCTGTCTATCAGCGAGACCCCGCCACGAAATGCCCTTCAACGGCGGGTGTTACCCCGGCGCGCGACTGGATACTCCTCACTTGAACGCGTCCGGTCCGAGCAGAGCCGCCGAACCGTGTTGGATGCCCGTCCGCACGCGACTGCCAGGGCGCAAACGTGCTCGTCGTCGGGATCGCCGGTGGGCGCCGCGAGATCCACCTCATCGGGTAGGTCGGCAAGATTGACCCGGCCGTCCGGCAAGGCCGCGGGTAGGCAACCCACCCATCGAGCAGCGCCTCATCGCTGAGACCTTTCCCGTCCCGAAGGCTCCTTGCAGCTTCAGCCAGCAGCTCGTCGCCTGGCACGCCGATCTACTTATGCCCCGGGAGGAATCGAACCTCCGACCTTCGGATTATGGATCAGGTCATATTTGTCGTGCGTGGGACACCGGTTGGGACACCATTGCTAGCGATCCTCCGTCCGCCCCAGGGCGCGACGCGCGGTGCTGATCTTCATGACCAGCCGCCGGCTGTCGCCGACGCGTACGAAGTCGTGGTGCTCGTAGAACGCGAGAGCGACGGCGTCGATCGCGTCCACGAGGATTACCCGGCCGCCGCCGCGGTCGCCCGCGGCCACGACCACCTCCAGTGCATCCAGGAGCAACTGGCTGCCAAGCCGCTTGCCCTGCAGCGACGAGTCCAGCGCCAGCCGCCCAAGCAGGAAGCCAGGGACCTCGCTGTAGCCAGCCGCGATGCGAGGGGACGGCAACTGCTCTCGGCGCAACACAGTCGGCGCGATCGAGTGGTAGGCCACCACGCGCTGCTCGCCGGCCGGCGTCCACACCGTCGTCGCCGACACACCCGCACGCTCCGCGCGTAGCGCCTGCTCGTGCAGCCAGCGGTCAAGTACCGGGTTGCCGCAATTGAATCCGGCCGCGTCGTGCTCGTCGGTCAGCCGAGCCGAACTGAACGTCACGCCCGCGTGTAGGCGTGCTTGCGCCGCGCGACCTTACGCAGCCGCGGAGCGGCATCGGCGACATCCAACGACGCCATCAACTCGTCGAACTGCGCCGCGGGCATGACGGATTCGTCCACTTCACGGAGCACTCGATCAGCCTCCCGGCGAGCAGCACCAAGTACGAACGCCGAAACCGACACCCGCTGCAACGTGGCCGCGCGAGAGATCCGCGCCTCATTCTCCTCGTCGGCGCGCATCTCGATCCGTTTCGTTCTCCTCGCCACGGCTGAGGAGTGTACGGTAGATGTACGGCATTGCAACCCGACCAAGTGCGAGAGATCAGCGACACCGCTGTCGCCTCGTCGAACTGGACCGAACGGGCTAAGGGATTTGCTCTAGGCGGGTGCCGCCCGGGCGCCGCTTGAGCGCCATGCTTCGCAGAAGCCGTCGGACGACTCCGGGACGACCACGGTCTTGGTGACCTGGGCCCGCTGATCAGCCTCTTCGGTGATGTAAACGGCAACCTGGTAGGTGCCGGGCTGGTCGTAGACGACCGTTGGGTTCGGCCCCATCCGTCCTGGAGTTGCTCTATCGGCTTCGGCAGTCCGCCCGTGCTGCGTAGGAACTGCGCAGGTTCGTCGAGATGCCTAGTAGCTGCTCGCGGGCCGCAGCGAAGAATTGCGTCGACCGTGAAACGATGAAAGTCAACGAATGCCGGGCTTCGGGAGGAATCGAACCTTCAACCTTCGGATTAAGAGTCCCTCCGATAGAGGCCGAGGACCGGCGTCTCGGCTGGCTTCCGTCAGGTTGGCTCGGCTTGAGCCGGGTCATATCTGTCGTGCTTGGGACACGGTTGGGGACACAGTTTCAACGCACGATTGCGTAGGCCTTAGCCGGCGCTGCGGAACGTCCCGATCGTGAGGCTGAAGACCGTGCCCTCGGGCGTGGAGCGCACGGTGCACTCACCACGGTGGGCGCGCGCCACTGCGCGCACGAGGGGCAGTCCGAGTCCGTGCCCTCCCAGCTTCCGGTTGCGTGCTGAATCGACCCGCGCGAAGCGATCGAAGATGACTTCGAGTGCGTTGCTCGGAATCCCCGTGCCGCGGTCGGCGACCTCCACGACGAGCCCGGTCGCGGCGGCACGCGAGCTGAGCTTGATGCCCTCGGTCTCCGACGTGTGCTTGACGGCGTTCTCGAGCAGCGCATCGAGCGCGGCGACCAGGCTGTCGCAGTCGGCGGTGACCGTGCCCGGAGCGAGCTCGCCGAGCTGCCAGGCGCGACGGTGGGTGTCCGCCCAGCGCATGAAGCGATCCTCGAGGAGCGCCTCGGCGTCGACCTCCTCCGTCAGAGCGAGCGTCGGGTCGTCCGCTCGAGCCAGGACGAGCAGGCGCTCGACGATGCGCTCGATGCGATCGAGCTCGTCCATCGGGACCTCTGCGTGCGCACCGATGAGTCCCGCCCGTGTGAGGTTCTCGAGGTGACCCCGCGCGATCGTCACCGGGGTGCGGAGCTCGTGCGAGACGTCCTGGAGGAACTGGTTCTGGCGCTCGACGAGCGCGGCCGCGGCCTGCCGTCGCCCGCGCTCCTGCTCGAGTGCGATGAGCCGCTCCTGAGCCGCGTCCACCCGGCGGGTGCGCTCGGCCGCGAGGTCGTGCAGCAGGAATGCGATCGGCACCGGCGCCAGAGCCGCCCAGGGCGATTCCGCCGCCACGACCGCCGCCAGCAGCCCAACGGTGCCCAGGGCGAGATCGACGCCCCAGATCTGCATCAGCATCCCGGCGTGTGCCCGGAGATCGACCTCGAGCGACACGATCTCGTGCAGCGCCGACGCCACGAGGTCGAACACGAACTGCGCGGCGAACGCGATCGCGACGATCAGGATGCCGGCACTCGTCGCGTCGCCATCGGCGAACACCGTGAAGACGATCGCCGGCCCGAGGGAATGGAACGCGTCACCCGCGCTGAAGGCGACCCGGTCGCGTGGCTCGGCTCCGCTGGCCGCCGCCACGGCGGCGGCGCCTGCGAACGCCGAGAAGACCAGGAGCGGGACCGCCGGGGCGGGCGCAACGACGAACAGCGGGACGAGGAACAGCTGTGTCGGCGTGAAATAGGCCGACCCGATCGGGAACTCGATGCGGGCGGCGAGGACATAGGCGACGAGCACGGGCGCCGCCACCGGATGCCAGTGCGAGGACGCCGAGCCCGCGACGAGCAGCACGATGGCGATCCCCGCAAAGGCGCCGGTCACCGCCAGCGCGACGTTGAGCTCCCGGCCCCGGATGGCCCGCTGACGTTCCGGCCAAGTGGTCTCGAGCAGCGTGTCGAGTTGCGTCACCTCGACTTCATGGGATCGATGTACACGCTGTCGACCAGCCATCCACCGGTCCCGCCGTCGGCGACGATGATCAGGCGGATGTCGCGGATCGCCTCGCCCTTGGGCAGGGCTTTGCCCAGCTTGATGTTCTTCGTGAGGCTCCACGGCTCGTAGTGGTTCGGGTCGAGGTCCGAGAGCGACTCGTTCTTGAGCTTGCCATTGTCGTCGGTCCATTCCACGCGCACGCGCAGACGAGTCTTGGGACCCACCGAGCGCGCAGCGAAGCGCATGTGGGGATGGAGCCGGCTGACGCAGAGCGCCGGTGAGGTGATCGCGTCACCAGGACCGAGTCTGACCGCGCTATGCGCATCAGGCCCGAAGGCGAACGGGTTTGCGTCGGTGACGATCTCCGGGGCGCCGACGGAGTCCCAGGTCAGTCCGTCCTCGAAGGTGCCGCCGGGAGCCTCGACGTAGGCCGCGTCGTCGCCCCAGTCCGCGAAACGCTGGGTGGGGGAGTCGTCGGGGCAGTAGGCCGTCGCGGACGCGGTCGGGGCAAGCAGGCCGAGCACGGCGAGTGGGAGTGCGATGTGGATGTTTTTCATGTCCTGAGGGGTCGGACGGGGCTGCCCTCCACGTCGGTTGCGATCACCGCGGCGTGCGCGGGAATCCGATAGCCGGTGTTGCGTACGGTTTCGATCGACGACCCGGACCCGAGCTTCTGGCGGAGCCGCTTCATGCACACGTCGAGGAGGTTGGTGCCCGGGTCGAACTCGAAACCCCAGACGTCGGCGAGCAGGCGCTCGCGGGTGACGACGGTGCCGGCGCTGCCGGCCAGGCAGCGCAGGAGCGCGAACTCCCGGTCTGAGAGGTTCGAGACGACACCGTTCACCCGGACCTGGCGCCGCACCAGATCGAGCTCCATGTCGCCGGCCCGCATGATGACGCTGTCGAAGTCCGACGTCTGCTTCAAGCGGACCTTGACCCGGGCCAGGAACTCCTCGACCGAGAACGGCTTGGTCAGATAATCGACGGCGCCCAGCTCGAATCCCTGCAACTTGGTCTGGAGGTCCGCGCGCGCCGACAGGATCAGGACCGGGAGCTCCGGCTTCTCCCGGGTCAGCGCCTCGAGTACCGAGACCCCACCCCGCCGGGGCAGCATCAGGTCGAGAATCACGAGGTCGTACGTCCCGCTGAGAGCGGACTCCAGTCCTGAGACGCCATCGAACGCGCTCTCCACCGAGATGCCCTCGGATTCGAGGGCATCGCGCAGCACCGCCACGATCCTCGTCTCATCCTCGACGACTAACACACGCATCATTGCCCCCGAAAGGGTACGGACGCGAACCAATTCTTGCGCCGAATGACAGATTCGTCATTTTGAGAATGACATCGCGGTCACTCTCGCCCGGACACCACTGAACGCGAAGGTACGTTCGGCGGCATGCTCATGGAAACGGCCGACGCCGAGGTCACAGCCACCGCCCGAGCGTCGGTGAGCGTCGTGATCCCGACCCTCAACGAGGCGCGCAACCTGCCGTTCGTGCTGCCCCGAATCCCGGCGTGGGTGCTCGAGGTCATCCTGGTGGACGGAGGTTCGCGGGACGCCACCGTGGCCACCGCCCAGGAGCACTGGCCGGGCATTCGCATCGTCGGCCAGGAGCGCCCGGGCAAGGGCGCGGCGCTCCAGGCGGGCTTCCGAGCCGCACGGGGAGACATCGTCGTCACGCTCGACGCCGACGGGTCCACCGACCCCGCAGAGATCCCTCTGTTCGTGTCCGCGCTCGTCAACGGCGCGGACTTCGTCAAGGGCTCTCGGTTCGTGCAGGGTGGCGGGACCGACGACATGGGCCATCTTCGGCGCGCGGGGAACTGGGCCCTGCGCGGCGTGGTGCGGGCGTCCTTCGGAGGCCGCTACTCGGATCTCTGCTACGGCTACAACGCATTCTGGCGGAGGGTCCTGCCGGTGCTCGAAGGCGATGCTGACGGCTTCGAGATCGAGACGCTCATGAACGTCCGCGTGCTCGCGGCGGGGCTGCGGGTGGCGGAGGTTCCCAGTCACGAGGCACTGCGCCGGCACGGCGAGAGCAACCTCCGGACCTTCCGTGACGGCGCACGCGTCCTGCGGGTGATCGTTCGGGAGCGCGCTCTGCTCGGAGCTTCGGTGTACGGCCGGCCGAGGACCGCGCATGGCGACTGAAGTGCTCAGAACCCCGCCGGTCCGCTCCAGTGCGGAGCTCTGGAGCGACCTCGCGAGAAACGACCCGGACGCGATCGTCTCGCAGTCGCCCCAGTGGATCGACGCACTGTGCCGCAGCGGCTACGAGGACGCCACGCGCACGTACGTCACGCGGACGGGAACCCGCATGGTCCTGCCGCTCGTACGCCGGGCCACACGGTCCGGCTCAGGCCGCTTCGCGCCGTTGGCCTCGATGCCCGCCGCCTGGGGAATGGGCGGTCTGCTCGCGGAGCGTCCGCTCGTCGCGGACGACGTCGCCGAGGTGGCGGACGACCTGCGGCGTTTGACGGCGGTCCAGGTCTCCGTCCGGCCCAACCCGCTGCAGTCGGCCCTGTGGGACGCCGCGCTGGCCGGCACCGGCGCCGTGCGCCTCCCTCGCCGTGCGCACCTCCTCGACCTTGAAGGCGGTGCCGCTCGGGTGTGGGACGACCGCTTCACCGCTCCGGCACGACAGGCGGTACGGCGGGCGCAGCGGGGAGACCTCGAGATCCGCAGCGGCAACGGGCCGGAGCTGCTGTGCGACTTCCGGCGGCTGTTCGACCTGTCGGTGCGGCGCTGGGCCGAAAGCCAGAACGAGCCACAGGCGCTGGCCCAGTTGCGGGCCCACCGCCGCGACGCGCCCGCGAAGTTCATGCACATCGCCGCCGTGCTGCCCGACGGCATGCGGGTGCTGGCGCGCCTACGTCGACAACAAGCCGATCGCGGCCATCATCGTGCTGATGGGGCCGAACGCGAGCTACACGCGCGGCGCCATGGACAAGACGGCGGCAAGCGCGTGGCGTGCCAACGAGCTGCTGCACTGGCTCGCGATCCAGGAGGCCTGCGAGCGCGGGTGTCGCTGGTACCACCTCGGGGAGACCGGGCCGTCACAGTCGCTGGCGCGCTTCAAGGAGAAGCTCGGAGCGGTCTCCGTTCCGTACGCCGAGTTCCGGCTGGAGCGACTCCCGCTGACCCGCTCCGACCAGGCCATGCGTGGTGTCGTCAAGCGCATGATCGGCTTCCGCGATGCCTGACCTGCGCGCGCGCGTGGTGACCGGGCTCGACCGAATCAGCGGCGTCGACACCGGCACACCCGTCTCGAGCGCGGAGCTCGGCTACGAGCGCGACGAGTTGCGCGGCTACCAGGCCAGTCACCGTCTCGCCCTGAGGGCGGCGCTGCCGAAGTCGAGCGTCAGCCCGCAGGACGTCCTGCTCGATCTCGGCTCGGGCAAGGGCCTCGTCGTGCTCCAGGCCGCGCGCCACTATCGCTTCCGCCGCGTGATCGGGATCGAACGCTCGCCGCTGCTGGCGTCGATCGCCGGCGCGAACCTCGAGCATGCGCGCCCGAGGTTGCGTTGCGGCGTGGAGCTGATCAACGCCGACGCGGCGAGCGAGACGGTGCCCGCCGACGTGACGACGGTCTACGCGTTCAATCCGTTCCAGGGACTGGTCTTCGACTGTGTCGTCGACCGCCTCGTCGAGCTGGTCGAACGGCGCCGGAGCGGACTGCGGATCCTCTACGTCAACCCGGTCGAGCACGAGCGCCTGATCGCTCGACGCGGCATCGTCGAGCAGCCTCCACCGCCAGCCTGGCGGCTCCGGCTGGCAGGCCTCCCGCCGCATTTCGTGCGCCGGTACGAGCTCAGGCCGGTGGCGGCGTGAGGTGCTCCGTCGTGATCTGCGCCTACACGGCAGACCGCAGCGCGATGCTCGAGGCAGCGGTGGCTTCCGCCCTGGAGCAGCGCCTGCCGCCCCTCGAGGTGATCGTGGTCTGCGACCAGGCGCCGGAGTTGGCGGCATGGGCACGTCGCCGACTCGATCGCGCGATCGTCCTCGAGAACGAACTCGCTCCCGGGCTCTCGGGTGCTCGCAACACCGGCCTGCTCGCTGCGAGCGGCGAACTCGTGGGCTTCCTCGACGACGACGCCGTTGCGGCCCCGGACTGGCTGGAGCGCCTCGCCGCGCAGTTCGCGGACGCCGACGTCGTCGGTGCCGGGGGAGCGATCCTGCCGGCCTGGCAGGAAAGCCGTCCGGCCTGGTTGCCGCCGGAGTTCGACTGGGTGATCGGTTGCTCCTATCGCGGCCTACCGGTCGGCCGGAGCGACGTCCGCAACGTGATCGGGGCGAGCATGCTCCTCCGCAGAGACGCCGTCACGGCGATCGGCGGCTTCGTCTCCGGGATCGGTCGACAGGGCGCGAACGGCCATGGCTGCGAGGAGACCGAGCTATGCCTGCGGCTCACTGACGCGCTGCCGCGGGCGAGGATCGTCTATGACCCGGAGGCGGTGGTCCACCACGCAGTGCCTGCGGACCGCACGAATGTCCGCTACTTCCTCCGCCGCTGCTACGCGGAGGGCATCTCGAAGGCAAGGGTCACACGCCGCGCCGGTCGCGAGCGCGGGTTGGCGTCCGAACGACACCACGCTGCGCGGGTTCTACCGGCCGGGATCGCGCACGCGATCCGGGCGGGGGCGTGGTCCCGCGCGGCGGCCATCGTCGCCGGCCTGCTCGTCACGTCGTCAGGCTACGTCGTCGGATCCGCGCGCTGATGCCGTCGATCGCCGTCGTCATCGCGACCTGCAACCGCCCGCACGAGCTCGAGGCGTGCCTGCGCTCTATGACCGCACAGACGGTTCTGCCGGAGGAGATCGTCGTCGTTGACGACGCTCCCGGCGACCCCCGCGTCCCGGCGGTGGCGAATATCTGCTCAGGGCGTGTGCCCGTCCGCTACGTGCACGGCCGGCGCGGTGGACTCGCCGACGCGCACAACATCGGCCTCCGGCATGTGCGGGCTCCCCTCGTGGCCCTGACCGACGACGATGTCGTGGCTGATTCGGGCTGGCTCGAAGCGCTCGCGAGCGGATTTGGCGCCGCCTCGCGGGTCGGCTGCGTCACCGGCTGCATCCGTCCTCTCGAGCTCTCCAGCCCCGCGCAGCTGCTGCACGAGCGCTTCGCGGGTTACGACAAGGGACGCGAGCGAGCCGTCTTCGGCATCGGGGACGAACCGTCGACCGATCGACTGTTCCCGTTCGCCGCCGGCAGCTTCGGTTCGGGCGCGAACATGGCCTTCGACCGCACGTTGCTCGAGGAGATGCAGGGGTTCGACCCCGCGCTCGGAGCCGGCACGTGGGCCCGCGGCGGCGATGACCTGTCGGCGTTCTTCGAAGTGCTCCAGCACGGGTACCGGATCGTCTACGAGCCTCGCGCGATCGTCCGTCACCGCCATGCCGACGACGTCGCGACGGTGCGGCGGCAGGCGTTCGGCTACGGCGTCGGCCTGACCGCATACCTGACCAAGTCGCTGATCGACCACCCCGGCCTGACCGCTCGCGCCCTACGCGGCGTGCCGGCAGCGGTCCGGCACGTCCTCTCCCCCCGCTCGCGCAAGAACGCAGGTGCGCCTCCGGCGGAGCTCCGGCGCGCCGAGCGACTCGGGATGCTCGTCGGCCCCGCCGCGTACCTGGCCAGCCGGTGGCGCGTCCGGCTGTCCTCATGACCGCGGTTGCGATCCCCTCGCTGCTGTACCACGCGGTCGCGGAGGACGTCGACCCGCGCTTCGCCCCCTGGGCGATCACGCCGGCGCTGTTCGCGCGTCACATGCAGCTGCTGGCCGACCGCGGGTTCTCGGCGCTCACCGTGAGCCAGTTCGTCGACGCGCACCTGGCGGGCGGGCAACCCCTTCGACGGCCGACGGTACTGATCACCTTCGACGACGGCTTCGCCGACTTCCACTCAACCGCCCACGGGGTCCTGCGCCGGCACGGCTTCGGCGCGACGGTCTACCTGACGACGGGCCTGGTCGGAGGATGCAGCCGCTGGCTCGACGACGTGGGCGAGGGCGAGCGTCCGATGATGAGCTGGGACCAGATAGCGGAGATCGCCGCCGACGGGATCGAGTGCGGGGCCCACACGAGCACCCACGTGCAGCTCGACGTCGTCAGCCGCCGGACGGCTCGGGGCGAGATCCGCCTCAGCCGCGCCGTGTTGAGCGAGGCGGTCGGCCCGGTGCGGTCTTTCGCCTATCCACACGGCTACCACAGCCGCCGGGTGCGCCGCGAGGTGATCGACGCGGGCTTCGACTCCGCCTGCGCGGTCGGCGAGGGCCCGGCGTCCCTGTCGGACGACCGTTCGCGATCCGGCGCACCACCATCCACGCGGACACCGACCTCGAGCGGCTGCTCGTTGCGCGGTCGCATCGCGACGTCGCCGCGTTCGTCGCCCGCCCTGCCTGGCGCGCGGTGAGACGGGCTCGCACATGCGTCTCGCCCTGATCGCGGCCGGCCTGCTGCTGGTCGGCCTGGCCGGCCGCGCCGGAGCCCCCACCGTCGCGCGCGACCGCGTGCTGTTCGCGGACGGGTTCGACGGTGACCAGCTCGATCGCGAGCACTGGCGGACATGCCACTGGTGGGCGAGCCGCGGCTGCACGATCAAGACCAACGACGAGCTCGAGTGGTACCTGCCCGGGCAGGTCAGCGTCACGGACGGGACCGCGCGACTGACCGCGGCCCGGGGCCACACGGCCGAAGGAGACCGTCGCCATCGGTTTCTGTCGGGAATGCTTTCGACCGGGCCGGGTCCCGAGAGCGCTCCGGGCTTCGCATTCCTCTACGGGCGGGTGAGCATCCGGGCGCAGCTGCCGGACGGCGACGGCCTGTGGCCGGCCCTCTGGATGCTGCCGGCGGACCGGCGTTCGGAGCCCGAGATCGACATCCTGGAGGTCAAGAGCGATGAGTCCGATACGGCCTACGCCAGCCTGCATCTGAGCCGTGCCGGCCAGGAACGGTCCTACCGGAGGGCGTCGCAAGGGCTCGCGCCGGGCTGGCACACCTTCACCCTCGACTGGCGCCCCGCGCGCCTCGAATGGCTCATCGACGGCAAGCGCACGTGGCTCGTCAGTGGCTCGAGGGTGCCACGCGAGCTCATGTATCTCGTCATGAACCTCGCCGTGAGCGGCGATCCGCCGCCGACGCGCGCGACGCCGTCCCCGGCGACGATGCAAATCGACTGGGTGCAGGTGACGCGGTGAGCACGCGCGCGACCACCGCGCTTCGCCTACGGATCGACGCGCCGCTGTACCGCAACGGCTACGCGCTCGTCGCAAGCTCCGCGGTCACCTCCGGCCTGGGCCTGGCCTTCTGGTTGGTCGCCGCGCGGTCCTACTCGGCCGCCGACCTCGGTCGAGCCGCGGCGCTCCTCTCGGCGATGCTGCTCATCGCCGACATCGCACAGCTCAACCTCAAGGGCGCGCTGACCCGCTTCCTGCCCGTGGCCGGCGGTCAGGGCACCACCCTCGTCATCCGGGCCTACGCGTTCTCGGCAACGCTGGCGGGCCTCCTGGCCGGCGCGTTCGTGCTCAGCGCGGGCACCCTATCCGCCGAACTGGCGCCTTTGCTCGCGGCGCCCGCCACGGGCGTCTGGTTCGTGATCTCGGCAATGGCGTGGACGATCTTCGTGCTCCAGGACGCCGTCCTCACCGGTATCCGCCGAGCTCCGCTCGTGCTCACCGAGAACCTCGCGTACTCGGTGGCCAAGCTCGGCCTGCTCCTCCTGCTGGCCGCGGCGACCCCTGCGCTCGGCGTCTTCCTCTCGTGGACGATCCCCGTGCTCGTCGCGGTCGCCGTCGTCAACGTGCTCGTGTTCCGACGGCTGCTCGCCATCCACACGGCGAGTCACCCCGGCCGCCGCCGGCCGGCGAGCCTGCTCGGCTACCTGGCGGGCGACACGATCGGCTACGCGATCTGGGCGGGCACGACCGGCGTCGTTCCCCTCGTGGTCCTGCACGTCGAAGGCGCGGAGGCCAGCGCCGGGTACTTCGTCGCGTGGTCGATCGCCTATGGGCTCTACCTGGTGTGCTCCGGCCTCGGCCAGTCGCTGCTCGTCGAGGCCTCACACGCGCCGGCGCACGCAGGCGAACTCGCCCGCGAGACCTTGCGGGAGTCGCTGCGGATCGTCGTTCCGGCCACCGTTGCGGTCGTCCTCATCGCTCCGGCACTGATGTCCCTCCTGGGCGACGCCTACGAGCAGTACACCGACACGCTGCGCCTGCTTGCGGGCTCCGCGATCCCGTACGCGGTGGTGAGCGTGCACGCGAACCTGGCCCGCGTCCGGCGCCAGATGGGGAAGCTGATCACGATCTACGCCTCGTTGGCCGTGATCGTGCTCGGCGCGGGCACGCCGCTGCTGAGTGCGTTCGGCCGGGACGGGATGGCCGGCGCCTGGCTCGCGGGTCAGCTCCTGGTGGCCGGGTGGCTGCTCCTGGCGCCACGGGTACCTGCCGTGGGGCCGCTCTGGTCCTGGCGGCTGCGCCCGCTCGCGCGCGTGGCGGGCGGGCTGCGAGTGGTCACACGCCCTCCGACCGGTGGCGGTGCGCGCGTCTTCGGTCTCGGCTTCGGCCGCGACGACATCGCCGCGTACGCCCACGTCGCCCGCGACGAGCGCGGCGACGCGCTGATCGAGCGCCGCCGAACCGCGCTGGCTCGCCTGCCGTCGTCGCAGGTGGTGCCTGAGACGCTGTTCGGGGGACGGCTTCGCGGCCGACGCTTCGAGGTGGAACGAGCGCTGCCCGGTGTGCCCGCCGCGCGCGCGCTCGCGGAGGGGCTGCCGATCGAGTCGCTGCTCGCGGGCACCTTCGCCGCTCTCGCTCCGGTGCACGGTCACGGGGTCGAGCAGGTGGTGGGCGAGGAACTGCTCCAGGAGCTCGTCGACCGCCCGGCGTCGATCCTCGAAGCGCACACGCCGGCGCGCGATCGGCCGACGCTGGCCGCACTGCGCCGCGAGCTCCGCGAAGGACTCGCCGATCGGCGCCTCGTGGTCTGCCCCACCCACGGCGACCTGTGGCCGGGGAACGTGCTCCTCGGTCCGGGCGGTGAGGTGACCGGGATCGTCGACTGGGAGTCGGCCTCGCCCGCCGGCCTCGCCGGCGTGGATCGCGTCCACCTCATGCTCACCAGCCGGGCGCTCGCCACAGGTCGCGAGCTCGGCGCGGTGGTCGCCGACATCCTGCGCCGGCCGGCGCCGGTCGCTGCGCTCGATCCCGATCTGCTGCCGATGCGCACACAGATCCTGCTCGCCTGGCTGTTGCACGTCTCCGGCAACCTGGCGAAATCGGATCGCTACCGCCGCAGCCCGCTATGGCGCCGCGCGAACGTCCGGCCCGTGCTCGATGTCGTGGGTCGCCAGGCGGACGCGGCCGGGCGGATGCCGGCTGCCGCTCGCGCAGAGTCCCGTACGGTTCCGGCGTGGTCGGGGCCGGTGCTCGGCGCCATCGGCCTGGTCGTCTGGCTGGTTTCGCTGAGCGTGGTACGGCCGGACCGGATGGGGGATCTGGGACTCGCGTCGGTGCTGCCGCCGACCGCCGCTCTCGGGTTGTTCGCCGGCGCTGCGGGCCTGGCGCTCACGATCGCGAAAGGCCGCTGGCGCTCGGCCACGGCAATGACGTTCGGGCTCGTCTTCGCGCTCCACGCGGCGGCACCGCTGATCTATGACTCACTGCGTTACTCATGGGCCTACAAGCACGTCGGAATCGTCGACTTCATCCAGCGCACCGGCTCAGTCGATCGCGCCACGGACGTGCTGCCGGTGTACCACCAGTGGCCCGGCTTCTTCGGGGCCGATGCGCTGTTGACCAGCGTTGCCGGCCTCCCGGACGCACTAGCGCAGGCAACGTGGGCGCCGCTTGTGTTCGCCCTGCTCAACCTCGCCGCGCTGGTGTTCGTCCTCAGCGGGTTCACCCCGGACCGCCGCGTGATCGCCATTGCCGCGGTGCTCTTCGCGTCGGCCGGCTGGGTCGGGCAGGAATACTTCTCGCCCCAGGCGTTCGCCTTCTTCTGCTGGCTGATGGTCCTCGGGTTCGGCGTCCGCGACCAGACGCTGCCGGCCCTGGCGATGACGGCGGCCGTGGTGGTCGCGCATCCGCTGACCGGGGTGATGACGACCATCTCACTCGTCGCGCTTGCGCTCGCCGGGCACCGGACCCGCGCCCTGGCGGTGATGGCCGCGCTCATCACCGTCGCCTGGGATCTCGGCTTCGCCGGCGACTTCGTGCGGGCCGAGCTGGCGGGTGTGATCGACTCGATCGCGCTGCCGTGGTCGACGGCCGGCGCGAACCTGACTTCGGCGGCCACGCTGAGCGAGGGGCAGCAGATCGTCGCCGCAGCCGGTCGCGCGATCGTGCTCGCCATGGTGGCTCTGGCGGCGCTCGGCGTCCTTCGTGCCCACCGCTCCGGAACGTTGCGCAAGGCACCCGCACTCCTCGCGGTGGCCCCGGTCGCGCTGTTCGGCGCCGGCGATTACGACGGCGAGATGGTCTTTCGCGTCTACCTCTTCGCGCTGCCGTTCCTCGCCTTCCTGGCAGCGCAGGCGTTCCGGAGCTCCACGCGCTCCCACGCCGCGCTGGGCGTCGTCACCGCGGCCCTGCTCTGCGCCTTCGTCCTGGCGCACTTCGGCAAGGACCACCAGTACGCCTTCACCTCCGGCGAGGTCGCGGCCGGCCGGTTCGTCAGTGAGCACTCGACCCCGGGCACGCTGGTGATCGAGGGCACGCCGAATTACCCCAGCCGGTTCGAGAACTACGAGCAGGT
Organism: uncultured Solirubrobacteraceae bacterium; assembly: GCA_963759945.1. Classification (GTDB taxonomy): domain Bacteria; phylum Actinomycetota; class Thermoleophilia; order Solirubrobacterales; family Solirubrobacteraceae; genus DATLGB01. The sequence goes on from CAVXBH010000016.1 coordinate 109,318, forward strand.
GGTCCACGTGCCCATTTCGCGCGAGCCCGAGACCACGCAGGACCGCGTCTTCTCCAACCCCGCCGGAACGCTGTCGGACTGGCTCGGCGCGCCGGACGTGCCGGCCGGGTTCGTGGTGTTGACACGCAGCCAGTTCGTCGAGGCGCGCGAGACCGGCGCAGCGCCTCCGGGTGCGCTCGAGGCGGTTGCGCGCGCGCTGCTGCGATCGCCGCGCTTCGCGGTCGCCTTCCGCAACCGTGACGCGATCGTGCTCGAACTGTCGAAGGCAGCACGGTGAACCGGCCGCTGGTCTCGACCGCGCTCGTCGCGTCCGCGACGCTGGCCGCCGGCCTGGGCGCTTCCGGACCGATTCGGGTGGTGATCGTGTTCACGGCCTTCGCGCTCGCGCCCGGCCTGGCCCTGCTGGAGCGCGGCGGCGTCGCGGCGACGGTGGCGATCAGCTTCGCGACGGCGTGCCTGGTCTGCACGGCGCTGCTGGCGGCCGGCGCGTACTCGAGCACGGCCGCCGGCCTCTTTCTGGCCGCGGTGTGCCTCGCGGGGTCCGCGTGGCGTGCCATCCGACGCGGTCGCATCCGAGCGCCTGTGATCGAGCTGAGGGGCGGCTCGACGTGACCGTCCCACGGGTCGCGGACCCCGTGCGACTCGCCGCGGTGCGGGCCACGGAGCTGCTCCGGGGGCCGCGCTCACCCGTACTCCAGACGGTCGCCCGGCTCGCCAGCCGGACGGCCCGGGCCCCGGCTCTCGTGAGCCTGTTGGACGACCGGCGGGAGTTCTTCGTGGCCAAGGCCGGGCCACTCACGGAGCCATACGCGTCCCAGCGCGAGATCCCGCTGGGACGCTCGCTCGCTGTGCCGGTGGTCGTCAACGCCGAGCCGCTCATGATCCGCGACGTCCGCAACTGGGCGCCGAGAGGTGACGTGCGCGCGGTCGCTGCCCCCCGCGCCTTCCTCGGGGTGCCGCTGCTCGATGCCGACGATCAACCGGTCGGATGCCTGAGCGCGATCGACGGGACTCCGCGCGTATGGAGCCGCTCCGAACTGCTGGCGATGGCCGACCTCGCGGCGCTCGCACAGAACGAGCTGCGCCACGCGCGCGCCCGGTCCGCGGACACGCTGCTCGCCGGCAGGCTCCACGCCGAGGCCCGGCGTGATGTCCTGACGGATCTCCCCAACCGCCGTCACTGGCACGAGCAGGCGCCGGTGACGCTGTCCCTCGCCCAGCGCGACGATCGGCCGCTGTCGGCGATCATGCTCGACCTCGACGGGTTCAAAGCGCTCAACGACGCGCTCGGGCACGCCGAGGGCGATGCACGGCTCAGCGAGATCGGCAGACGGTGGCGCACCATCGTGCGCACGCCGGACATCATCGTCCGCTGGGGCGGCGACGAGTTCGCCGCGCTGATCCTCGGGGCCGACGCCGCGATCGCCGCCCAGGTCGCCCAGCGACTCGTTCGCGCGACCGCCGACATCATCTCGATCTCCGTCGGCGTCGCCGAGTGGGACCGCTTCGAAGACGTCGCGAGCCTGCTCGACCGTGCCGACCACGCGATGTTCGCCGCCAAGCGTCACCAGGGGCGACCCAAGGCCGGCGACGGTCCTCCGGAGGCCGCGCGTTGACGGCGCACGACCTCCCGGTCGAATGGTGATGGCGACGACGTCGAGGGAGTCGATCCCACGGGAGTCGTCGGGCTCGCGGCGTAGAGGCGTCGAGGATGCCGCGATTCGGACGCCGGCTAGAGGCCTCGGTCCAGGAGCTCGTCCAGGTCAGCCCGGAGTTGTTCGGAAGCTCACGGATGGTCACGCTGGACACGGCCGGGCGGTATCACGCGTGGGCGATCCCGATGCCGGTCGTCACGACAGAAGAACTGGACCGAACAACGGGGGGCCGGAAACTTTCGTGAGGTTGGCTCGGCTTGAGCCTGGTCATTTTCGTCGTGCTTGGGACACCGTTTCAATCACGCCGCCGTGATTGGGCCGGTCGTCGATCGCTAGGTCGCCGGCGCGAATTGCACGCCGATGGATTGCGCTCCGGCACGCAGGCGCTGATACCAGACGGCGAACAGGGTCTGGTCGGTCGGGACACGATTCGGGACACGTTGCTAGCGATCGTCCATCCGCCCGAGGGCGCGACGCGCGGTGCTGATCTTCATGACCAGCCGCCGGCTGTCGCCGACGCGTACGAAGTCGTGGTGCTCGTAGAACGCGAGAGCGACGTCGTCGATCGCGTCCACGACGATTACCCGGCCGCCGCCGCGGTCGCCCGCTGCCACGACCACCTCCAGTGCATCCAGCAGCAGCTGGCTACCAAGCCGCTTGCCCTGCAGCGACGAGTCGAGCGCCAGCCGACCAAGCAGGAAGCCAGGCACCTCGCTGCAGCCGGCCGCGATGCGAGGTGACGGCAACTGCTCGCGGCGCAACAGGGTCGGCGCGATCGAGTGGTAGGCCACCACGCGCTGCTCGCCGGCCGGCGTCCACACCGTCGTCGCCGACACGCCCGCACGCTCCGCGCGTAGCGCCTGGTCCTGCAGCCAGAGGTCAAGCACCCGGTTGCCGCAATCGAATCCGGCCGCGTCATGCTCGTCGGACAGCCGAGCTGAACTGAACGTCACGCCCGCGTGTAGGCGCGCTTGCGCCGCGCGACCTTACGCAGCCGCGGGGCGGCGTCGGCGACATCCAACGACGCCATCAACTCTTCGAACTGCGCCGCGGGCATGACGGATTCGTCCACTTCACGGAGCACTCGATCAGCCTCCCGGCGAGCAGCACCAAGTACGAACGCCGAAACCGACACTCGCTGCAACGTGGCCGCGCGAGAGATCCGCGCCTCATTCTCCTCGTCCGCGCGCATCTCGATCCGTTTCGTCCTCGTCGCCACGGCTGGAGAGTGTACGGTAGATGTACGGGAGAGGGGGCTCCTCGTGACGGCGATCGTCACCCTGACCAAGCCGAGCCCGGCCCGCATCGTCGGGAAGGCCTACAAGCTGCGGATCAGAACAGGCAAGCCGGGTAGCGCGGGCAGAGTGCGCCGGCCGGCGCTCGATTCGAGCTCGAGGGCTCGGCTGCGTGAGGCTCTCGCCGGTGTTCTCGGCGGGACGCCGATGATGCCGCGCGTCGGGTTCAGTACCGCCGCTGCGAACTCAACCGAGGTGGTTGCACGTCGAAGGACCCGCACGGAAGACAACGATCTCTGCGCGGTGCGCTCAGCCGCTGCCGGTGAAACGCCATGACTGGTCGTTCGCCAGTCCGTCTGCCTTCGGCTCGGAGACCTGGCCTTCGAGGACCTTGGGGTCTGCGCTCTTCTGGACAGTGTCCGTGGACGGGCCGCTGTAGTTGCCGCGATGGCCGATCTCAAACCACCCGAAGTCCGCCGGAATCTGTGAGGAGCCATGGCATTGACCCGACAGCGAGTCGGTGAAGGTCCCTCCGTAGGGCTCAGGGTTGCTCGCGGTCATCGAGTAGTAGTACGGAGCGGGCTCCGGCTTGGGAGCGGACGCGTTGTTGGTGACGTCCTCCAGCGTCATGCCCGGCGAGCTGCGGTCCCCGGCGGACCACGCGTCGGAGCCCGACCCCGAGTAGGTGTGGATGCACGTGCCGTCGAAGGAGCCCGAGCCCGATGCCGACCAGGTGACGTTCGCACTCTCGACCGGATAGGGCACCGAACTCAGTCCGTCGGGCACGGCCGCGAATGTCGGGTGCCGCACGAACAGAGCCGTGCCCTGGATTTGCAGGACAAGCCCGGGATACGCGAACTCGTTCCCGTAGTACGTCCGCGTCCATGCGCCCTCGTAGCGGGTCGGTAGGTGCGGCACCTCGTCGTAGATGACCGTCATGGTCTTGGCGGACGCGCGGCCCTGCCGGGACACGTGCGTGAACGTGACGGTGTCCTTGCCGCCCGCCGGCCTGGAGGACAGCGCGGTGTAGGTGAACGTCGCGACGGGGGCGGCCTCCGCCTCGGCGGGCGACACCGTTCCCCCGGCGGAGCCCTGGCTCGCCTTCACGGGCTTGGGCCGTGGGCTCTCGGTCAATCGGGCGCCGATGGCTACGGTGCCACCGGGCTTGACGTGCACGGATGCGGGTTCAGGGACGAGGTGCGCACAGGTCCCGTTGCTGGCACGGCCAGAGCTCTCTCGAGCCAGCTCCCCGATGATCTTCTCGGTCATCATGTGCGCGACCGTCCCGAACAGCTCCCCGTGAATGACCATCCCCGGGGCGGATGCGTTGGTGGTGGCGGTGGTGATGTTCTCGCTGCGCCCGTCGGGGCTCACGGTCCCGTTGTGCGTCCCGCCGACGGCGTGGCGGGTGAGCTGCTGACCGGCGCCGCCCGCACCCGAATACGAGCGCGTGACCGCCAGCCACGACCAGTCACCCTTGACCTCGGTGTCGCCCTTCACGTGCGCCTCGTCGTCGAAGTGCACGAGCACCGTGGCGTCGAGCTTGAGCGTCACTTCAACGAACACGCGCCCTCCGCCCGGCTTGGCGATCTCCTTGGTCTCCTTCATGGCGAACTTCAGGACGCCGCGCCCGATCCCGTCCGCGTCGGGGCACCGGGACATGGTCCGGCTGAGCGAGAGGACCTCTCGCTTGGTCGCGCCTGGCGCGGAGGTGTCGGTGGTGGCCGTCACCTGCTCGCCGGGATTGGCCTCGTCCATGTCGAACCGGGTGCCCTCGACGGTCTGCGTAGCCGTCGTGCCAGGCGGAGTATTCCGGAGCGTCTCGGTGGTGCTCTCGTGCCCGACCTCCGCGGCACGCACAGGCGCTAGAGCCTGCGCCATCGAGGCGTCGGTCACGGCATCCGCGCGCGAGAGCCGCCGACCCGCTTTGCTGCGCAGCAGACGCCTGACCGAGCCGGGGGCCAGCTTCAGCGCGAGCGGGCGACTTGCAGCCAACGCCTGCTCAACCGATGCCGGCGGTTTGAAGTAGGCACGCGGTACACACGCCGTGAGCCGCTTCGTGCCGCCGCTCTTGCCCTCGGCGTAAACGAAGATCCGCTCGACTTCGGACGACTTGCAGCTCTTGGCGTTCTTCGCGCTGCGCCCGACACCCATGGGGCTCGCGACCGCGCCGGCCGGCAGAACGCCGAGCACGGCCAGGGGGAGAAACAGAGCCAGCGAGCGGAATGCCTTCCGCGAGGCGAACATGAGCGCTCCAATCCGTTGGTGCCGTGGCGGAAACCATCGGTCGGCCGGTTCAGATGCAGCCAGTCGGCAAGAGCGCCCGTCGTTGTCGCCGGACACTACTCCTAAAACCTTGATTCATGGGGCTTTAGGCGGAGCGCCCTCTCAGGGGCTGCCTCGCCCACCAACGCGGCCCCCTAGCGGGTTCCGCTGTATGCCGCGATTCTGAGAGTGCCCCCGGGAGGAATCGAACCTCCAACCTTCGGATTAAGAGTCCGCTGCTCTGCCAATTGAGCTACAAGGGCGCGACGGAGAAGGGTAGCGCGGGGGCTACTTCTTCTTGTCCTGCTTGCCCTGCTTGCCGCCGGACTTCTTGTCCTCGGCGCCGGCGTCTCCGGCTTGTTCATCGGGCGCGGCGGTCACGTCGGGCGAGACCGTGACGGAGGGGACCGGCGCCTGGGCCTTGTAGGACTGCAGGTCGGACTTCAGCGAAGCGCGCTGGTCGGGATCCTCGAGCTCGACGGCCTTCTGGGCGGCAAGGTCGCCCTTGCGGGTCTGGCCGGCCAGGTAGGCGTACTGGGCAAGCGCGGCGTAGGTGCCGACGGACTCGCGGTTGACGGCGACGACCTCCTGGGTGGCGACCAGGCCTTCGAGGTCCTCGAGGCCGGTGTAGGCCTGGACGACGCGGGAGGCCAGCGAGGCCTCCTCGTCCGTGTCCTTGGGGTCGATCTCCTGGTAGGCCTTCCAGGACTCGACGGCCGCCTGGAGATCGGCCTTGCCGTCGGCGTTGTATGCGCCGGTGTTGGGGTCGAACTTGTCGTCGGTGGAGGCGAGCGACACCTGGGCGCGGATCAGATCGCCGTAGGCGGCCTCGTCGTTGGGGTTGGCCTCGATCTTGGCCTTGGCGTCGGCGATCTGCTTGGTGTAGTCGCCTTCGCCGGTGGTGCCACCGCCGTCGGTGAAGGCGTCGACCAGACCGCCGCCGCCGGGCGTGCCGCCGCCGATCCCGAACAGGATCAGGCCGCCGCCCATGAGGAAGGCGAGCGTGACGTAGACAACCTTGATGACATTGCGGCGGCCGCGGCCGCGGAGGTCGAAGAGCATGCGTCAGTCGTCGTCTAAGTCGTCGGAGTCGGTGCCTTGGCGGGAGAGCGAGCCGAGCTCGTCATCGTCCTCGTCGTCCTCGTCGACCTGGCGCGCCCGGCGCCTGTCGAGGAAGGCGGCCATGAGGATAGAGCCCTCGAACAGGACGACCAGCGGGGCCATCGAGAGCAGCATCGTGACGGGGTCGGTGCCGGGCAGCAGCATGGCCAGCACGGCCATGATCAGGATCGCGTAGCGGCGGTTCGCGCGCAGGGTCGCGACGGTCACGATGTCGAGGCTGGTGAGCGCCAGGATCCCCACGGGCACCTGGAACAGGACGCCCAGCGCGATGCAGGTCAGGATCGTGAACTTGTAGAGGTCCTTGGCCTGGACGAGGATGTCGAAGTTGTCGGAGTTGAAGTTCTGCAGCACCGCGATCGCGCTCGGGAGCACGACGAAGTACGCGAACACCGCGCCCCCGATGAACAGGAACGGGACCATCATCATCAGCGGCAGCGCGGCTCTTCGTTCCTTCGGGGAGAAGGCCGGCAGGACGAAGGCGTACGCCTGCCACAGGAGGAAGGGCAGGGCGACGAGGAACGCGGCGTACGCGGCGAGCCGCAGCGTCGACGTGAAGGGTTCCGCCACCCCGAGCGTCACCGGTTGCCGCTCGGAGGACGGGATGTTCTCGGCCAGGTCCTTCAGGGAGTCCGCAGCGGCGACCGCCGCCGCCTTGGTGGTCTGGTCGACATCCTCGTCGGCGGCGATGGCGTCCACAAGTACCTCGAGATCCGCGGAGGCGGCTCCGATGCGCTCGTTGAGGCTCCGCGTCGCCGCGAGAGTGCCCGTCGCTTCCTGATCGGAGGTCGCCTGGATGAACGGGCGATTGGCGACCTCGAGGATCACGTCGTTCTGCCAGAAGGCGATCCCGAAGAGGGTGATGAATACGGCGAGGCAGACGAGGATGCGCGTGCGCAGCTCGTCGAGATGCTCGACCAGACTCAGCTGGTCGTCGTGGCGGACGGTTCGGAGGGCCGAGGCCACGAAGTGACCGCCTAGCGGCCGGAGTCGCCTTCGAGCCCGCTCGACTCGCGCTCCGGCGTCGTCGCCGCCGTCAGCTCGGCGCCGTCGTCATCGTCGCGCTTGCGGATCGAGTCCTTCAGCTCGCGGATCCCGCCGCCGACCGATCGACCCAGCGCCGGAAGGCGCTTCGGACCCAGGACGAGCAGGATCACGAAGAGGACGATCAGCAGTTCAGGAAGTCCGATGGAGCCCATGCAAAAGAACGTTACGTCGGCGACCGTTGTTTGGACGCCTGACGCGAAAAGCGTAGCCGCCCGCTCAAGCTCCGAGTGTGGATTGCCGACTACGCCCGCAGGTACCGCCATGCCTGTCCCGCCAGACAACAGCCACTACGTCCGCCGCGTCGTCCTGCCCTCGGGCCGGTCGATCGAGGTCGTGTACTTCGAGACCGCGCCCGTCCAGGCGCCGGCCCCCGGCGATCGTGAGCTGCACGTCTGTCCTGACTGCGACAGCGGGCTGGTCTACCCCATGGACTGGGAGGAGCACGACTCGGTCAACTGGCTCGTCGCTCTGCGCTGCCCGAGCTGTGAGTGGTCGGAGATCGAGCTCTTCTCGCAGGACGTCGTGGACCGCTTCGACGAGGAACTCGACCGCGGCACCGAGGCGCTCGTCCGCGATCTGCGCCAGCTGACGCGCGCGAACATGGAAGACGAGATCGATCGTTTCGTGAACGCGCTGTACAGCGACGCGCTACTGCCCGAGGATTTTTAGTTTCGCCCGGCCGGCCTCCGGCCTCTGGGCGACGTCAGGAATACCTGTCGACGACGCCGTCAGCCACGAGCTCGAGCGCGCCGCTCTGGCCCTCTGGCAGTGACGGCAGGGCCGCCTTGGCCTCGGTGACCATCGCCAGGGCCTGGCTACGTGCCTCTTCGAGCGCGCCGGTCGCCGCGATCCTGTCGCACAACGCCTCGGCCTGCTCAGGGGTCCGGACCTCACGCAGGTCCGCGTCGATGCCCGCGAGAATGAAGGGGAGGGTGACTGTCCCATCGAGCAGATCCGTGCCGCGATGCTTGCCGGTGCGCTCGGCGGGCCCGGAGACGTCCAGGACGTCGTCGAGCAGCTGGAACGCCAGGCCGATGCGCCGGCCGAACGCCGCCAGGGTCTCCACGTTCTCGCGCGCGCCCAGCCGACAGGCGGCCTCGAACAGCCGAGCCGTCTTGAGGTCGCACCGCTCGAGGTAGCGCTCGCGGGTGATCGCGGTGTCCCAAGCGTCGGCGCGCTGCATCAGCTCACCAGCGGCCAGCGCGGACGCGGCGTCGGAGAGCACCTGGACGTCGCCGACGTCGTCCCCCATGGCGAGCTCGGCGAAGGCCTGCGCGAAGAGCAGGTCGCCGACTGCGGTCGCCATCAGGCGGCCGGACTCGGCGAACACGGTCGGCCGTCCGCGGCGCAGGGGCGCGGCGTCGAGCACATCGTCGTGCACCAGCGTGGCCGAGTGGACGAGCTCGACCGCCACCGCGGCGCGCAGCAGGCGCTCGGCCTCCACCTCGTCGGCGGGTGGGCCTGCCGCGAGCAGGACGAGCAGGGGCCGCAGGCGCTTGCCACCCGCGGAGATCGTCGCGCTCGCAGGGCCGGCGAGCGTGTCGCCGTGGCTCGTGGCGAGCTCCTGCAGGCGCGTCTCCAACCCGTCCATCAGCCCCGGGACGTGCGCGCCGGCGGCGTCGATCACGGCGAGGACCGCCTCCGCGGAGGCCACTTAGGCCGGCACCCGCCCGTGGTGCATGGCGATGATCCCGCCCGCCGTCAGCACCCAGCGGACATCGACGAGCCCGGCCGCCGCGAGACGCCCGGCGAGCGCCTCTGGGTCCGGAAACCGCTTCACGGACGACGGCAGGTAGGTGTAGGCGTCGTCGAAGCGGCCCATCAGCGGGACGACGCGGTCGAACCAGAGCCGGAAGAAGGTCGACAGCGGCGGCCGCTGCGGCACGGTGATCTCGAGTACCACGACCTTGCCACCCGGCTTCACGACGCGGGTCATCTCGCGGAGCCCCGCGTCGAGGTCACCGAAGTTGCGGGCGCCGAATCCGACGGTCGCGGCCGCGAACTCTCCGTCCTCATAAGGAAGATCGCGGGCATCGGCCTGTTCCCAGCGCAGCGCGGGCGCCTTGACGCGGGCGCGGTCCAGCATCCCGGCACTGAAGTCCGACCCGACGACCTCGACCCCGCGTGAGGCGAGTTCGATGGCGAGGTCACCGGTTCCTGTGGCCACGTCGAGGGCACGGTCGCCCGGCCCGACCTCGGCGAGATCAGCCGCCCGCGTGCGCCACTGGTGATGCAGCCCGGCCGTCATCACCGAGTTCATGACGTCGTAGACGCCGGCGATGCGGTCGAACATCGCCTCCACCTGACCCTCGGGGAGCGTTCCCGCGCGGGCCTCTGCGGTGGGCACCGCTACCGGCTGTTCTCGCCCGAGCCGGACTCGACCGCGGGGTCAGGGTCCTCACCCATGTCGGGGCGATCCTCACGCAGGTACGCGAGGAAGGAGACGATGTCGTCCTTGTCGTCCTCCGACAGATTCGCGAAGGAGGGCATGGGTGCGGTCGGGTTCTCGAGCGTCCGCCGGATCGCGTCCGGGAGCAGCCTGTCGCCGATCTCGGTCAGGTCCGGACCGAGGACGCCGCCGTTCTCGCCGATCTTGTGGCAGGCGAGGCAGCCGGATTGGGCGACGGCCTGTTTGCCCGCCTCGTACTGCGCCGGCACCTGCATGTCGATCTCGTTCGGCGAACCGGCGGAGGCCCCGAGGTAGGTCAGGTAGGCCATCGCGGCGATGGTGAAGATGCCGGCGGCCGTGGCGACCGGGCGGCGCTCGGGCCGGCGCTCCGGGCCGCGGTCATAGAACGGCAGCAGGAAGAGCAGGACCATGCAGATCGTCGGCACGCCGATCGTCGCGACCGGGGTCAGCACCGCCGGCTGGATGACGCGCAGCAGCTCGAAGAGGAAGAAGAAGTACCACTCCGGACGCGGGACGTACGTGGTCGTCGTCGGGTCCGCCTTCGGGCCGAGCTCGGCGCCGAAGATCAGCGACATCATGATGATCGCGAAGACCACCACGACCGCCATGATCGAGTCCTTGGCGACCGCGTACGGGAAGAACGGCTTGCCCGCCGCCTTGTGGTGCGCGTACTCGCGGAGGTACTGCTCCTTCTCCCGTTGGTTCATACGGAATCCTTCTTGAGCTCATCGTCCTGCGGCGGCTTCAGCCACGGCGGAGCGGTGGTGCCGAGCTTGGCGACCAGGAAGAGGTGGAAGCCCATCATCGCCGCGATCAGCCCAGGTATGAGCATCATGTGGATCGCGTAGAACCGCGACAGCGAGACGGCGTTGAAGTCGGAGCCGCCGCGCAGGAAGTCAGACAGGAACGGGCCGACGAACGGTCCGGTGCCGTTGATGTTGACGCCCACGATCGTGGCCCAGTAGGAGCGCTGGTCGAACGGCAGCAGGTAGCCCGTGAAGGACATGGCCATCGTCAGGATCAGCAGCACGACGCCGATCACCCAGTTGAGCTCGCGGGGGTACTTGTAGGCGCCGAAGAAGAAGGTCCGCGCCATGTGCAGGAAGATCAGGATCACCATCACCGACGAGCCCCACCGGTGCATGCCGCGCACGAACTCGCCGAGAAAGACCTCGTTGGTCAGGTAGCGGATCGACTCGTAGGCGCCGCCCGCCGCGTCCGGCCGGTAGTACATGGCCAGGAAGACGCCGGTGATCGCCTGCGACAGGAAGGCGAACATCGTCGCCGAGCCCAGGGTGTAGAACCAGTTGGTCCCCTTGGGGACCTTGCGGAAGAGCGTCCAGCGCAGGCTGCCGGAGATCGAAGTGCGCTCGTCGACCCAGTCGGCCGCCGAGATGCCTGCCTCCTTGACCTGCTCGAGCGGGCCGCGGGTCGGCTCGGAGCCCGGACGCTTGGGCGTCGTGCGGAGCTTGTCGGGGACGGGCGGGAGGGGAAGCTTGGGAATCGGCATTTGGCGTTACTGCTGGGGGGTGGAGAAGCGACCGGGGTACAGGTACTGACCGACACCGTCGAGGTCCTGGCCGGGATCGCGGAACTTCTCGTGGACCTCGAACTCCGAGTTCACCGAGAACCGCGGGCCGACCTCGAGCAGGCCGTTCTGGATGCGCAGGTGGAACCGATCCAGCGGACGCACCGGCGGTCCGCCGGCGACCTTGCCGGCGAAGTCGTAGACGCCGCCGTGGCACGGGCAGATGAAGCGCTTGGCCGCGTCCACGTACCGAACGGGGCAGCCGAGGTGCATGCAGCGCGTGGAGATCGCCAGGAAGTCGACGCCGTCAGGGAACGCCTCGGGCGGGTCGATCGCCTCGTCGGGATTACGGGCGCGGACGTAGGCGGTCGTCTTGCCGATCTCACCCACGCCCTGGGTCGTGGTGATCACGCGCGGGATGTACGTGTCGTTGGGGAAGTCCTTGGGCTTGCCGACCGGGGTCCACACCGCGGGCGGGCGCTCGAAGAGCGAGGAGCCCGCCGCGAAACCGAGCACGGGGAGCGTGAAGCCCATGGCGGCCAGGGCGCCGGCGCCGTGGGCCGTGCCGACCATCAGTCGGCGTCGCGTGACGGTCTCGCCTTCGAAGGCGCCGGGGATGCCACGATCCGCCGTGTACTTGGACTTGGGAGTTCTGCGAGCGCGGGAGGCCATCGAGCGTGCGAAAGATTAGTCGCTGGAAGCGGTTTGGAGGCGCCAGGCGGCCTCGGCATCCTGTGGTCGGTCCTCTGCGTGCGCCTTCGCACACAGGGCGATGAGCGCCGCGAGCTGTCGGACGGACTCGAGGTCGCCCCGCGCGGCGAGCTCGGCGAGGCCCAGCGAGTACAGCCAGTCGCCCGCCAGCAGCGACAGATCGGCGTCGTCGGACCGCAGCACGCGCGCCTCGCCGTAGTGCGCGAGTTCGCCCTCGCGGATGGCCTCGACGGCGGTGAACGGGACGTCGGCGGCGACCGTCGCCCCGGCCAGCAGCCCGCCTTCGGCGCGGAGGCGCTCAGCCAGCATCGCGGAACGCCGCCTCGGCGGCCTCGAGCGTGCGCTCGATGTGCTCGGGGGTGTGGGCGAGCGACGGGAACCAGGCCTCGAACTGCGAGGGCGGCGGATAGACGCCACGGGCCAGCAGCGCGCGGCACCAGCGTGCATGGCGCTCGAGATCGCAGGCCTGGGCGGAGGCGTAGTCGGTCACCGGGGTCTCGGAGAAGAAGACGGTGAGCAGGCCCGTCGTGTGACACACCTGGACGCCGTGCTCGCGGCCGATCTCGGCGAGGCCCTCCGCGAGCGTGGCGGTGGTCGACTGCAGACGGGCGTACGCGGCTTCGTCGAGCAGCGCGAGCGAAGCCAGCGCGGCGGCCGTCGCGAGGGGGTTGCCACTCAACGTCCCGGCTTGGTAGACGTCCCCCGCGGGCGCGATCCGCTCCATCAGATCGACGGAGCCGCCGTACGCCGCGGCCGGCAGACCGCCGCCGACGATCTTGCCCATCACGGTGATGTCCGGCAGGACGCCGGTGAGCTCCTGGGCGCCGCCGGGCGCCACGCGGAAGCCGGAAATGACCTCGTCGAAGACCAGCAGCGCGCCGTTGGCGGTCGCTCCCTGGCGCAGGAACTCGAGGAAGCCCTGCTGCGGCGGGACCAGACCCATGTTGGCGGGGTACGGCTCACACAGGACGGCCGCGAACTCGTGCGCGTCGAGGGCCGCCTGCACGGCATCGGGGTCGTTCCAGGGGACGATCACCGTGTTGGCGGTCGCCGCCGCGGGAACGCCGGGCGACGCCGGGACGCCCGCCGTGGCCAGCCCTGAGCCGGCCTCGGCCAGCAATCCGTCGACGTGACCGTGGTAGGCGCCGGCGAACTTCAGGAGCTTCTCGCGCCCGGTGGCCGCGCGCGCGAGGCGGATCGTGCTCATCGCCGCCTCGGTCCCGCTCGAGGTCATCCGCAGCATGTCGACGGACGGCACCCGGGCCGCCACCGTCTCGGCGAGCTCGACCTCGCGCTCCGTGGGCGCCCCGAAGGTGGTGCCGGCCCGTGCCGCGGCCGTGACCGCCGCGACGATGTCCGGGTGCGCGTGCCCGTGGATCAGCGGGCCCCACGAGCAGACGTAGTCGACGTAGCGGTTGCCGTCGACGTCGATGAGCTCGGCGCCCTCGGCGCGGTCGGCGAAGATCGGGTCGCGCCCGATCGACTTCATCGCGCGCACGGGCGAGTTGACCCCGCCGGGCAGGACTCGAACGGCGCGCGAGAACAGCGCGGCCGAGCGCGTATCAGTCAGCGATGCGGTCACTGGCGTACTCGCGCTCCCACTCCCGGAAGGCGTCCGTGAAGTAGAGCATTCGCACCTTCTTGTACTCGGTACTCGAGTACAGCGTGGCGCGTCCGGTGATGCCGGTGGCCTCGGCGATCGAGTCCAGGACCGCGTCGCACTCCTCCTTGGATCGCCCGTGGGCCATCGTGAAGAGCGCGTAGGGCCAGTCGGGGTACGTCGGCCGCTCGTAGCAGTGCGAGATGCCGCGGGTCGCGGCCATCTGACGGCCGATCTCGATCACGCGGTCCTGGGGGACCTCCCAGACGCCCATGCCGTTGGCGGAGAAGCCCGCGCGCCGGTGGTAGAGGATCGCGGCGACGCGGCGCAGCGCCTTGCGCTCCTTCAACGACTCCAGCTTGGCGAAGACCTCCTCCTGGGTCGTGCCGAGGCGCTCGGCCGCGCGGGCGAACGGCTCGGCGACCGGCTCCATCGGGCCCTGCGTGGCACGGATGACCGCGATGTCGTCGTCGGTGACGTCGATCGGGTCGAGCTCGAGCGGCTCCTGGGCCGTGACCGCCTTCGACAGCGCGTCCGTCCCGCCCACCATTTCGAGGTCCATGCGGATCTTGAAGAGCTTGAGCGTCGGCAGCTGCCGGATCGACTCCGCGCCCGTGGCCTCCTGGAGCACCTTGAGCGTCCCCTGCATGCCGAGCTTCGATCCGGGCTCGACGGCGAGCGTGAACCACAGGTTGAACTCGTGGTTGCGCAGGTAGTTGTGGGTGACGCCGGGGTGCGAGTTGATGATCTTCGCGGCCCGGTGCGGGTGCTCGGCGTCGACTTTGGCTGCGACGAGCATCGACTCGTAGCCGAGGGCGCGCGTGTCGAAGATCGGCGTGATCTCGCGGATGATGCGCTTGTCGAGGAGATACGCCGTGCGCTCCAGCACCTCGTCCTCGGTCAGGCCGGCGAGCTCGGCGATCGCGGCGAACGGGCGGCGCGCGATCGGAAACGAGCCCTGCAGCAGGTTCAGCAGCGCCTTGTCGGTGTCGTCGAGCGGGACGGCGGACCCGCCCTTGCGGGAACGGACCTTGGCTACACCCATTGAGCAGCGTCCTTGGCGTGGTAGGTGATCACGATGTCGGCTCCGGCGCGGCGGATGGAGGTCAGCGTCTCGAGCACGGCGGCTCGCTCGTCCAGATGGCCTGCGGCGGCAGCGGCCTTGATCATCGCGTATTCCCCACTCACGTTGTACGCGGCGACCGGCATCTCGGTTCTGTCCTTTACGCGCCGGATCACGTCCAGATAGGGCAGCGCGGGCTTGACCATCACGATGTCGGCGCCCTCGGCCACGTCGAGCATGACCTCACGCAACGCCTCGTCGGAGTTGCCGGGATCCATCTGGTAGCCGCGCCGGTCGCCGCGCGACGGCGCGGAGTCGGCCACGTCTCGGAACGGCCCGTAGAAGGCGGAGGCGAACTTGGCGCTGTAGGCCATGATCGGCAGGTCGGCGAAGCCGTGGTCGTCCAGCGCCTCCCGCACGACGCCGACGCGCCCGTCCATCATGTCGCTCGGCGCGATCACGTCGGCGCCCGACTCGGCCTGGGAGACGGCGGTGCGCGCGAGCAGCTCGAGGGTCGCGTCGTTGTCGACCGCCTCGCCGCGCAGCACACCGCAGTGGCCGTGGCTCGTGTACTCGCACAGGCACAGGTCGGGGATCACGAGCAGGTCGGGGTGGGCGGCCTTGATGGCGCGCGTCGCGAGCTGCACGACACCCTCGTCGTCCCACGCCCCCGAGCCCTCCTCGTCCTTCGCGGAGGGGATGCCGAAGAGCATCACCCCGGGGATCCCCAGCGCCGCGCACTCGCCCGCCTCGACGACCGCGTCGTCGATCGAGATGCGCTCGAGCAGGCCCGGCGCGCGGTCGGACTCCGTGTGCACGAACATCGGGTAGACGAGGTGCCGGGCGCCGAGATCGGTCTCCCGCACGAGGTCACGCAGGACCCCGGTACGGCGCAGCCGGCGCATGCGGGTTGCCGGAAAGCTCACGCCCTGAGGCTACGCGAAGCGACGCAGCGCGAGGCGCGCCACGGCCGCGAAGGCGATCGTCAGGCCGGCGAGGTGCAGTGCCGGCACGAGCAGCGACGGCTCGGCGTCGTTGACCGCCGCGCCGAGCGCCTGCAGTGCCCACTTGAACGGCAGCACGAAGTTGGCCACGTCGACGGCGGCGTCGAGCACGCCGAAGACGGCCCCACTCGGCACCAGCGCGAGGCCGGCCATCGGGATGCTGAGCGCGAAGACGAGCAGTGACGCGGAGCGCACCTCCCGGGCCACGCAGCCGATGGCGACGCCCAGCGCCGCAAAGGCGAGCGCGCTCAGCACGAGCGCAGGCACCCACAGCGGCGCGCGGCCGAAGTCGACGCCGTAGAGCGCGCCCATCACGAGCAGCATCACCAGGCAGACGGCGAACGCGCACAGGCCCGCCAGCAGGACCTTCTCGATCACCAGGGTGAGCCGGCTGACGAGGCCGCGGACGAGGCGGCCGAACGCGTGCTCCTCACGCTCGAGGGCGAGCATGCCGGCGGCCAGCAGCAGGGTGACGAACATCAGCGCCACCGTGACGGTCAGCGGCACGCTGAACTCGTTGAGCGTCGAGGACTTGCCGTCCACGATCGTCTCCTTGGCCTCGATGGGCTGGGCGATCGACTTGAGGATCGGCTCGGAGATGTCCAGGTTGTCCGCCGCGACCTGCGCGAACTTCGCCACGCGCTCGAGCCCGGCGCGGGTCGGGTCGTTCGCCGGCAGCGTGTCGAGGACGTCCTCGATGATGCCCTGGGCATTGCGCAGGCCGAGGATGTCGATGCCCAGGAACGGCACCGAGCCGCCCTCGGAGATGATCCGGATGTAGCCGGCCGAGGCCTCGGTCAGCTGCCGCGAGAGCGCCGCATTGGCGCGGGCGAGCTGCGCCGTGATGACGTTGCGGACCTCGCCCTCCTTCAGCGGGTTCTCGGCGTTGTAGAGCACCTCGACCTGCGGCGGGTCCTCCCCGGCGGCAAGGTTCTGCGCCGCCTGCAGGCGGTCCGTGATGTCCGCCGGCACGATCAGCGCCGCGACCACCTGACCGGACTCGACGAGCTCCTTCGCCTCCGCGCGGTCCTTCACGCGCACGGGATCGATGGCGTCGAAGATCTGGTTCGCGTACTTGGACGCGTCGACCGTCTCGCCCCCGAGGTTGATCTCGTTCTCCTCCTCGGGGACCTCGTTGAGGAACGCCACGCGGGGCTTTGACGAGCCGCTGTTGGAGACGATGCCGACGACCACGCCGAGCAGCAGCGGATAGAGCACGAGCGTCGCCAGCAGCAGCTTGGAGCGCCGCAGGATCTGCAGGTCCTTGAGCAGCAACCAGCGCATCAGCGAACCGCCATCAGTGGCCGCGTTCCTTGAGGAACTGGACGAAGGCGTGCTCGAAGTGCGCGGCGTCGCCGCGCAGCTCGGCGGGCGTGCCGGTGAAGAGCAGCTCACCGTCCGCGAGCACGAGCACGCGGTCGGCGTAGTGCTCGGCCTCACCGACGTTGTGGGTCGAGTAGACGACGGTCGTCCCGCGCGAGGCGAGCCCGCCGACGAACTCCCAGAGCACCTCGCGCTGGCGCGGGTCCAGTGAGGAGGACGGCTCGTCGAGCAGCACGACGGGCGGCTCCGACAGCAGGCCGACGGCGATGTTCACGCGCTGGCGATTGCCGCCGCTGAGCCGGCTGACCTCCTCGCTCGCGCGCTCCCCGAGACCGGTCTGCTCGAGCATGCGGTCGACCGTTCCCTCGACGTCGGCGACCTTCTCCAGGCGTGCGAACAGGCGCAGGTTCTCCGCGACGGAGAGCTTCCCGTAGACGGCTGCCTGCTGGGGCACCCAGCCGACCGCGCCGTCCGCGTGGACCTTCCCGCGCGTCGGCCCGAGCGCACCGGCGAGCATCTGCAGAAGGGTCGTCTTGCCGGCGCCGTTGGGCCCGATGATCGCGACGCGCTCGCCGGGCGCGGCGGAGAACGAGACGTCGTCGACGGCCTTGCGGGCGCCGTAGTGCTTGCTCACGCCTTCGGCGCGCAGGGCGTCCGTGCTCACGACAGCCAACCTAACCGGGTGCAGCTGACCTGGCCGCCGTCCGCGCCTCGTCGTCGGGCAGCTCGGTCCCGCACGCCGTGCACACGACGTCCTCGCCGCGCACCGGCGCTCCGCACTCCGGGCACTGGTGCGGTCCGGAGATCTCGATGCCCGTGCCGACACCGGCGAGCGCGGCCGTCGGCCACGGCTCGAGCACCAGATGGCGACGGAAGTAGACGACCGTTTCGCGCACCATCGCCGCGATCGGCAGCGAGATGAACGCGCCGATGAGCCCGTACAGCTGCCCGCCCATCAGCAGGGCGAAGATCACCAGGATCGGATTGATGCGCAACGCCTGCGCGAAGACGTTCGGCGCGACCACGTGACCCTCGAGCTGCTGCAGGGCGGTGAAGGCGACGATCAGCCAGACGCCGTCGATCGGGTCCGAGCCCAGCAGCGCCGCGAAGACCGGCGGCGCCGCACCGATCGCCGGGCCGATGTACGGGATCAGCTCGGCGAAGCCGAAGAACGCGCCGAAGGCCAGCGCGTACGTCTTGCCGTCCGGGAAGATCCCGAGCGAGCCGAGGATGAAGAGGAGCACCCCGGCGCTGGTCCCCATGATCACCGAGAACAGGAGCTGCCCGCGGACGTAGCCGAGGACGGCGCGCTGGATGCGGGTCGGGAAGTCGTCCTCGGCCGAGCCGTCTCCCCTGGGCAGGATCGCCCGCACGCCGGCGCCGATCCGTTCGCCGTACAGCAGCAGGTAGACCGAAAGCACGATCACGAGGATCAGGGCGATCGACGCCTCGACGAGCTTCGTCAGCACCTCGCGCGTGAACGACACGACCTCACCGGAGCCCTCCGAGAGCCGCGCTCCGAGCGTCTCCAGCGCGGTCTCGCCCTGCTCGGCGATCTGCACCCCGATGCCGTTGTCGTCGAAGAACTCCTGGACGTTGTCGAGCGTCTCGTTGGCGTCGTCGACGTAGCCAGGCACGTTGCGCTGGATGGACGACACCTGGTCGGCGATCGGTTCCGACAGCAGGATCCCGATGCCCGTCACCACCGTGAGCAGCATCAGGAAGACGAGCAGGACCGACACCCCGCGCGGCAGGCCCCGGCGCCGCAGCACCGTCACGAACGGGTTGAGCAGCAGGGCGATGAGCCCGGCGATGATGAACAGCAGCAGGACCGCGCCGGCCGCCCGGGCGAGGCCGTAGGCGCCGAGGACGGCCATCGGCAGCAGCACGAGCTGCACCCAGCGCGGGACCACGACCCGATGCACCGCAGCCGGCGGTGGGGGCGGCGGCGGATCGAGGGGCTGCGCGGGTTCTTCCGGTGCGCTCACGACCAATAGGTTGCCAGTCGTGACGGCCGCAAGCATCCTCTTTGTCGGTGACGTGGTCGCCGCACCTGGACGGCGCGTGCTCCGCGAACTGCTCCCCGCCCTGCGCGAGGAGCTCGCGCTCGACTTCGTGGTCGTCAACGGCGAGAACGCGGCCGGCGGTATCGGGATCACGCCCAAGACGGCGGGCGAGATCTTCGACGCGGGCGCCGACGCGATCACCCTCGGCAACCACACCTACCGCCACCGCGAGGCCTACCCCTACCTCGACGCAGAGCCACGGATCGTGCGCCCGGCGAACTTCCTGCCGTCCCAGCCGGGGCACGGGACCTGCCTCGTGGAACGCGGCGGGGTCACGCTCGGCGTCGTCAACCTCAGTGGCAACCTCTACATGCAGGCGGCGCGTCCCGCCTTCGTGGAGATCGAATCCGCGCTCGCCGAGGTCAAGGGTGCCGACCACGTGCTCGTCGACATGCACGCCGAGGCGACCAGCGAGAAGGTCGCGCTCGGCTGGCACCTCGACGGCCGCGTGACCGCGGTGGTCGGGACGCACACGCACGTCCCCACCAACGACGCCCGCGTCCTCCCTCAGGGGACGGCCTACATCACCGACGTCGGCATGACCGGCGCGCGGACGGGCGTCATCGGCGTGATCAAGGAGGACTCGATCGCGCGCATGCGGACGCAGATGCCGACGCGCTACGGCGTGGCGACCGAGGATCCGTGGCTCAACGCCGTGCTGGTGCGCTGCGGTGACTCGCCGCGCTCGGCGGTGTCGATCGAGCCTGTGCTGCGGCCGATCTCATAAGGATCCAGCAGGGCCACGAAGGCGACGGGCAGCAGCCAGCCGAGGTACAGGTAGAACCAGTGCCCTGCGGTGAGCTGGATCGCGACGAGGAGCGCGCCGGCCAGGGCGAAGCGCTCGCCGCCACGGCGGCCGACGGCGACAGCCGACACGAGAACGGCAACCTGGGCGATCGTCTGGCCAGGGAGGTCATAGAGGCCCCATACCGAGAACGGCGAGTCGCGCCCGGCCTGGAAGCCAAGGGTGCGGTCGAGGAAGTCCGGCAGATCGCCCGCGACCATCAGCAGGCCGGCGCCGAGAACAGCCGCGGCGCCGAGAAGCTGCCGTCGCGTCCGGATCAGCAGCGGGAGCAGGACGACGGGCGCGAACTTGGTCAGCGCTGCCGCCATCCCCAGCGCGCCGCCCGCCGCGGGTGCCGCCAGCGCGGCGAGGACGAGCGCGCCCGTGAGCGCGTCGTTGGCGCCCGAGTTGGCGATCATCAGCGTGAAGGGACAGGCGAGCCACAGGTAGGCGAGCAGCAGACCGACCTGGTGCGAGCGGCGGCGGCCGACGAGGAACAGCCCGGCGGCGCAGGCGAGATCGAAGACCGCGCTGGCGACGTGGGCCGCGGGCACGTCGTCCCAGGTCCCCGTGTAGGGCCAGATCAGCTCGAACGGGACGTAGGCGAGGTAGTTGAGCGGGCCGTAGGTGTCTCCGCGCGGGTTGTCGGGCGGGAAGGAGCCGTAGAGGTCGTCGAAGCCGGAGAGACGGTCCGCCCCGATCACGCCCGCGTAGCCGACGTCGATCACGTTGGAGCTGACGAACTGCAGACCCAGCCGGAAGGCGACCAGGAACGCGATGCCTGCGCCGAGGAACTGGGCGCCGGCCAGGGCGAGCGGGACGCGCGGCCGGGCACCGTGGCGGGCGACATGCAGTAGCCGCCCGAGCAGGTAGAGCAGCGGCGGGTAGGCGAGCGGGACGGACCAATCGACCTCTCCCTTGCTGAACAGCGCGAAGGAGATCGACAGGGAGGCGATCGCGAGCAGGTCGAGGTGCAGCATGCGCCAGGGCCGCCGCGCGAATGGGGCCATGAAGAGGAGCAGGCAGCCGATCCACACCGGGAGTGCGGTGGCCCGGCGTCCGAAAGCGCCCTCGTAGCCACGGGCCATCGACCAGTCGACCTGCACCCCGGTCCAGGCCTCGAGCACGTTGCCCGCGTCGTCGAGGATCACCAGGGCGACCTGCTCGTCGGCGCGCTCGAAGGTGACCTGCCATTCGGTCTCCCCACGGGTGAAGACCCTCGGCCTCAGCGGCCCGCGCAGGCCCCGGACCTCGGGTGTCTCGCGGGCGAGGTCGACGACGTCGTTCGGTGCGAGGTCGCGGTCGGCAGGCCTCAGGCCCGGGAAGACCGGCGTCAGCTCCGGCGGCGCCGCGGCGAACGCCGCGGGCGCGAAGGCCAGGGCGGCCAGCAGCCCGACCGCAAGCGCCCGAAGGCTCAGATGCGGAAGCTCCAGAGGCGATTGCCGAGAAACGACAGCGGCGTGGCCGAGACGATCGCGATCGCCTGCGCCGCGAGCTCCGGCACGTCGGCCGCCACCACCAGCAGCTCGAGCACCACGAGCGAGAAGAGGAAGGCCCCGACCGAGACGGCCAGGAAGCGAGCGGCCTGGAAGCCCGCGTGTCCCTCGCCGGCGTTGAAGGTCCAGCGCCGGTTCCAGCCGAAGTTGTTGGTCACCGCGACCAGGAAGGCGGCCACCGCGGCGGCGCGATGGCCCGTGCCGAGAGGCTCGACGAACGCGTAGAAGACGGCCAGGTTGACCACGTAGCCGCTGGCGCCGACGATGCAGAAGCGCAGCAGCTGGAACCAGTGCCGCGGCTCGCGCAGCGCGCGAGCGTAAGCAGCGGCGGTCATCCCGCCACTCCGAAGTGGTCGAGGACCATCGGGGTCACGTCCCTGAGCGTCCACTGCTCCTTATCTTCGCTGCTCGCGCCCGTGCCAGCCCAGAGCAGCACGCCGTGGGAGTCGTTGGCGTGCAGTGAGCCGTGGGATCCGCCGCCGAGGTGGATCGGACCCGCCCCAGTCGGTGAACTCGTAGCCGGGCTTGGCCGAGAGCACCACGGTGCCCGACTGCCGGCAACGCAGCGACGACCAGATGCGGCCGAGAGCGTCCGGGTAGTTGGCAGAGCTCACTCGGTGATCGGCGATCTCCAGATCGAGCGTCGCGTGGTCGCCCTCGAGGCTCCAGCGCTCCCCGCGCAGGTCGACGAGGTCGCCGCCGGGCCGGAACCGCAGCTCGCCGCGCGCGCTGCGGACGATCGCCTCGCCATCCGGGTGGTCCGTTCGGTGGATGACGAGGTCGACGCCCTCGAGCGCCAGCGCCGTCTTGACGACGCGCTTGCGCAGGTCCTCCTCGTCGTCGCGGTCGAGGATGTAGATCTGCGCCGAGCGCGAGGCCGGGCACAGCGCGATCTCGCGCTCCTCGATCTTCGCGCCGTCCGGCGGCAGCACTTCAAAGCCCTCAAAGGCGGTGAAGAGGTCGACCTCGGCCTCTACCTGAGACTGTGAATGGTCCGAACAGACCACCACCGCGTGATCTTCCAGAAACCTGTCCGGTCCGCCACCGGCGTGCATCAGACGCTCGAGTTGACGGTCCGCCTCGGCAAGCGAAGTGACCTGCGCGGCCGGTCCGTTGCGGTGGGAGTGCGAATCATTGTCCGGCAGCGACAGCAGCAGGAAGTCGAACAGATCGTGTTCGAGCAGATAGGCGCCGACGCAGCCCGAATGCCGGTCGCGCAGCCCGGGCATGCCGAGCGTCGCCTTGCACCCGGTCCGCCGGGACGCGAAGAGGTCCGCGTAGAAGAATTCGCGCGGGCCCTGCACCGGCTTGCGGAAGACCTGGGTGGCGAGGCGGGCCAGGGCGGTGTCGACGTTGGGCTGGTGCTCATGCCGGCCGCGGAACATGAGATACGTGGTGCCGGCGGTGCGGAAGCCGGCGTCGTCCAGGGACTCGAACACGGTCGGCGTCTCGGCTGAGAGGTGCTCGCCGTTCATGTTGTAGACGGTGTCCGTGAGCGATTTGCGGAAGCCGAACGTCCGCGAGGCGCCGAAGCTCGTCCCGTACTCGACGTAGCGCTTCTCGCCGCGGTGGTACCAGTTCATCGACGGGATGTGATGACGGTCGGGTCCCGTCCCGGTGGCGATCGAGGCGGCGCACACGGGCGTGACCGACGGGAAGGCGGCGACGCAGTCCGGGCGATAGTGGCCGCGCTCGCGCAGTGCCTTCATGGCGGGCGCCTTGCCCGTCGAGATCGCGCGCTCGAGCATCGCCGGCTTCATCGCGTCGACGACGACGAGCACCAGTTTGGGATTGCTCACCTCAGGATCCGCAGGCCGGCGTACTTCTCTCCCTCGCGGCGGCGACCCCCGGCCAGGAGGAAGACGAGCGCTCCGAGGACCAGCAGCGCCAGGAACGGAAAGATCACCGACAGGGCCGCCGCGACGATCGCCAGACCCTCGCGGTAGACCGGCAGGAGCGCCGCGGCGCTCTTGTCCAGCCGCGCGCGCACGCGGGAGAAGACCGGGGTGACGGCCCAGAAGGCCAGCACCGCAGCGCCCGCCGCGACGAGCTCGCAGACGATCTCCGTCGTGGTGTGCTCGGTGGAGGCCGCCTTCCCGGCCAGACACCGCCACAGCGGCCGCAGCCGCAGCGACCAGGACGCCGCCGATGCCGGTCTCGAGCGCGGCGTCTCCGGCACGGCGCCGCACGAGGTCGGCCAGAACGAGGCCGACCAGCATCAGGGCCAGGAACCACGCGTCCTCGAAGACGCTGCCGTCGAAGTCGATCAGGATGTCGCCGGCGGCAAGGGCGCCGAGCAACAACGCCGGGAGGAACGGCCGGATGCCGATCGCCGCGCCGAGGCCGGCCGCGAGCAGGATGTCGAGGGCCGTGTCCATAACCTTTCAGGCGTGACCTTAGAGGGGGACCCGCCCACCCGCCGCCCATCCACCCAACACGAGCTCGAGCGCTACGCGGGCCTGTTCGCCTCGCGCACCCAGGTCATGAAGTCCTCCGCGATGCGCGACCTCATCGCGGTGACCGAGCGCCCGGAGGTGATCTCGCTCGCGGTCGGGCTGCCGGACACGAGCACGTTCCCGCCCGGTTCCTTCGCTCGCACGATGCAGACGATTGCCACCGAACGGCTCGCTCAGGCCCTGCAGTACGGGCCGACCGACGGCATCAGCGAGGTCAAGGAGTGCGTGATCGAGGTGATGGCGGCGGAGGGACATGCGCGTCGACGCCGACGACCTGCTGCTGACGACCGGCGGTCAGCAAGTCATCGACCTCGTCTGCAAGACGCTGATCGACCCGGGCGACATCGTCATCGCCGAGGGCCCCACCTATCCGGGCGCCGTGCCGACGTTCAGCTCCTACGAGGCCGACGTGGTGCAGATCGAGATGGACGACGAGGGCATGCGGATCGACGTCCTCGAGGCCGAGCTCGCGCGTCTCGACGGCGAGGGCCGGTCGCCGAAGTTCATCTACACGATCCCGACCTTTCAGAACCCGGCCGGCGTGACGATGTCGCTCGAGCGGCGGCGGCGGCTCGGTGGAGATCGCTCGCGAGCGCGAGCTGCTCGTCCTGGAGGACAACCCGTACGGCCTGCTGCGCTTCGAGGGGGAGGCTCTGCCGACGCTGCGCTCGCTCGACGGCGGCGACTACGTGATCTACCTGGGCACGTTCTCGAAGATCCTCTCCGCCGGGCTCCGCGTCGGCTGGGCCGCGGCACCGCGGCCGGTGCTGGCCAAGATGAACCTCGGCAAGCAGGGCGCCGACCTGTGCTCTTCGACCCTGACCCAGCACTTCGTGGCCGGGTTCTTCGCCGCAGGGGACTGGCGCCGCTACGTCGCCGACCTGGTCGACCACTACCGCCACCGGCGTGACGTGATGATCGAGGCGCTGGAGGAGCACCTGCCGGCCGAGGCCGAGTGGACCAAGCCGGGTGGCGGCCTCTTCCTGTGGGTGACGCTGCCCGACTACATCGACACCACCGACCTCCTGGCGCGCGGCCTGCGCGAGAACGTCGCCTTCATCCCCGGGCGCGCGGCGTTCCTCGACGGCCGCGGCGGCTCTTCGATGCGCCTGAACTTCTCCGGGGTCGACGACGACGCCATCCGCGAGGGCGTGCGCCGCATCGGCAAGGTCGTGCAGGAGCAGGTGAGCCTGTACTCGACGCTGACGGGGCACGAGCCCGCCAAGCGCCCGGCTGAGCCGGCGTCCGCCGACGTCGTCCGGCTGCGCCGTCGATCCGCGTGAGTCGTAGAGTCGCGGTCCTCAAGGGCGGACGCTCATTGGAGCGCACGGTGTCGCTGAGCTCGGCCGCCCGTGTGGAGGACGCGCTGGAGCGCCTTGGCCACGAGGTGCTCCCCATCGACGTAGGAGCCGACCTGGTGACGCGGATTCGCGAGACGCGGCCAGACGTCGCGTTCGTGGCTCTGCACGGCGAGGACGGGGAGGACGGCTCCGTCCAGGAGCTGCTCGAGTTGCTCGACGTTCCGTATACCGGCTCGCGGCCCGGCGCCTGCGCGCGTACCTGGGACAAGGTGCTCGCGAAGGACGTCCTCCGCGATGCCGGCATCGCCACGCCCGAGTACTGCGCCTTCAACCAGTCCGCGTTCCGGGACCTCGGCGCCGCGGCGGCGCTCCCGGAGATCGAGTCGCGGCTGGGCTTTCCGATCGTCGTCAAGCCCGCCCGCGGCGGGTCGTCGCTGGGCATCAAGTTCGCGGCGGCCGACGCCGACGTCCCGGGCGCGCTGATCGCCGCGTTCGCGTACGACACCCGCGTGTTGCTCGAACGCTTCGTGGACGGACGCGAGCTGGCGGTCTCGCTGCTCGACGGAGAACCGCTGCCGGCCATCGAGATCCTCACCCAGGGCGGCGCCTACGACTTCGAGGCTCGCTACGAGATCGGCCGGACCGAGTTCGTCTGTCCGGCTCCACTTTCCGACGACCTCGCCGCGCAGGCTGCCGAGGTGGCCGTGGCGACCTGGCGCGCACTGGGCTGCGCTGGGTTTGCCCGCGTGGATCTGATGCTCGACGCGGACGGCACGTTCTTCGTCCTGGAGGCGAACACCATTCCCGGGCTCACCGACACATCGCTGCTGCCGCAGGCCGCAGACGCCGCGGGCCTTTCCTTCGACGAGCTCGTCGCGAGGATCCTGGAGCTCCGATGATCGTGGCGCCCTCGAGGGGGCGTTTCACGTTTTACGGGCTACTGGTTCTCGCTGAAGTCATCGGGCGAGACCTCATCGAGAAACGCCTTGAACCGGTCCACGACCTCGTCCTGGTCCTCGACCTCGTGCTCGAATTCGATTGCGGACTCGGACATGACGTCCTCAGCCGCGAAGATCGGGGCGCCTGCGCGAACGGCCAACGCGAGGGCGTCGCTCGGGCGCGAATCGATCTCGACGTCGCGGCCGTTGATGGACAAGGTGATCGTGGCGTAGAAGGTGTTCTCGCGCAGCTCGGTGACCGAGACGCGCTGGCAGTTGACCTCGAGCTCGCCGAGCATGTCGAACAGCAGATCGTGCGTCATCGGGCGCGGCGTGGTTGCTCCCTGGAGCTTCATGAGGATCGCCGCCGCCTCGGGGTGGCCGATCCAGATCGGCAGGAACTTGTTCGTGTCGACCGCTTTGAGCAACACGATCGGCTGCTTGCCGACCATGTCGAAGCTCACCCCGTAGATGACCATCTCCTGCAAGGCGGCCAGTATAGGTCCGGGTCTGCCCTATCTTTCCCGTTTCGTGGCCCGGCTCGGACTCCTCGTGGTGCTCTTGTTCGGGCTCCTCGTCGCGGTCCCGCAGGCGCAGGCGAAACCCGCCAAGCGTCCCGGTCTGCGGCTCTCTCCCCTGACCGGGCAGCCCGCCTCGGCCGCTCCCGGCCAGGCGTTCGAGCTCCGCGGCGCCGTAACCGCCCAGCGGAGAGGCGCCCGCAAGGTGACGCTCGTCGCGGTGCTGCGCTCGAACACCTTCCGACAGGTGATTGGGCTCAAGACCACGCGCCGCCTTAAGCGCGGCCGGCCGCGACGGTTCAAGGTGCCGGTCGTCATCCCGGCACGTGGGCTCAGGGTCGGGGCTCACCAACTCCGCCTGTGCGCCCTCAGCCGCAGACGCGACTCGCGCTGCAGCCGGAACACCATCGAGATCACCGGGTCCGCGACATCGACTCCGACGCCCGACGCCGACCGCGACAACCAGCCCGACGGCGACCGCAACCGCGAGCCCTTCCGCGACGGCGAGCCCGACGGCGACCGCAACCGCGAGCCCTTCCGCGACGGCGACCGCGAGCGCCACCCCGACCCCGACCCCGACGACCGCGGCCGGCGGCATCGGCGCCGAGAGCGCCGGCGACCGCCTGTTCCCCAACCTCGGCAACGGCGGCTACGACGCCACCCATTACGCCCTGGCCCTGAGCTACACCCCGATTCCCTTCGCTGCGGGTCAGCTGGCCGGCACGGCGACGATGACGGCCACCGCGACGCAGGACCTGAGTCGCTTCAGTCTGGATCTCCAGGGTTTCACGGTCACGTCCGTCACCGTGGGCGGCCAGCCGGCGACGTTTGCGCGCTTCGATGGCGGGACGGGCCCGTACGACGCCCACAAGTTGCGGGTCACCCCGGCGACGCCGATCGCCTCGGGCGCCCCCTTCACCGTAACGGTCGCTTACAGCGGGACCCCGCCGGAGGTCACCGATCCGGACGGCTCGGCGGAGGGCTTTCTCCCGACCAGCGACGGCGCCTTCGTCGTGGGTGAACCCATGGGAAGCATGGGCTGGTTCCCCAACAACAACCATCCCAGCGACAAGGCCTCCCTGAGGCTGAGCATGACCGTTCCGACGCTCATCGACGTCGTGGGCAACGGCGTGCTCCTGTCCAACACGACCACCGGGCTCAGCCGGACCTTCGTGTGGGACGAGACCCATCCCATGGCGACGTACCTCGCGACCTCGACCCTCGGTTCGTTCACCGTCTCAAAGAGCACGGACGCCGGCGGGCTCGCCTACTACGACGCCCGCGACAGCACCGTTGCCACTGCACCGAGCGGCGTGACGGCCGAGCCGAACATCATCTCCACGCACTCGACCGCCTACGGCCCCTATCCCTTCAGCATCGTCGGCAGCATCGTCGACGTCGCCCCAACGGTCGGATACGCGCTCGAGAGCCAGACGAAGCCCAACTACCCGCTGGGCGCAGCGACGTCCGCGCCGCTCGTCGCCCACGAGCTCGGTCACCAGTGGTTCGGCGACAGCGTCACCCTGCGCAACTGGGAGGACATCTGGCTCAACGAGGGCTTCGCCGAGTTCGCCGCGCTCTACTTCGCGGAGAAGACCGGTGGCAGGAGCACCGCAGAGCACTTCGACAGCGTGTACGCGACCAGCCCCACATCGAGCTTCTGGGCGATCCCACCCGCCGCGCCGGCGACCGGCGCCGAGATCTTCGACACCGACGCCATGTACGAGCGCGGATCGGCGACGCTCGCCGCCGTCCGCATCATCCTGGGCGACGTCACCTTCTTCGACGTGATGAAGACGTGGGCGACCGACCACGCCTACGGAAACGTCACCACCCCACAGTTCATCGCCCTGGTCAAGGCCAAGAGCAGCAAGCCGGCCGCGCGCTGGGACGCGTTCTTCAAGGACTGGCTCTACGACGGCGACAAGCCGATGATCACTCCCGCCAACTTCGACACGCCGTAACCACTCGGTAACGGGTTCGGCGCGCGGCGACGACGGCAGGCGTACGCTCTGCCACGTGCTCTCCCGCCGTTCGTTTCTTCGCACCGGCTTGGCTGGCGCGGGCGCCCTTTCCTTTGGCACCACTTTCTGGCGCAATGCGCTAGCCAGCGGTCCTATCTCCAGAACGGCGGTCGGCCCCTACGGACCGCTGCTGGACCCGGACGCCAACGGCATCATGCTTCCGCAGGGTTTCTCGTCGCGGGTGATCGCCCGCGGGCAGGTCCCGGTCGGCACCACGGGTTACCTCTTCCCGATCTTTCCGGACGGTTCCGCGACCTACGCGACTCCGGACGGCGGCTGGATCCTCGCGGTCAACACCGAGGTCCCGGTGATCGGTGGTGCATCCGGCATCCGCTTCGACAAGGACGGCAGAGATCGTCGACGCCTATCGGATCCTCGAGGGCACGAGCACCAACTGCGCCGGCGGCCCGACGCCGTGGGGCACCTGGCTCTCCTGCGAGGAGACCGAGTCGGGCCTGGTCTGGGAGTGCGACCCGACAGGCGCAAAAGCCGCGATCGCGCGACCGGCACTGGGCGTCTTCAAGCACGAGGCCGCCTGCGTCGACCCCGACCGTGAACAGCTCTACCTGAGCGAGGACCTCGTCGACGGCGGCCTCTATCGCTTCACTCCCGAGGACTACCCGGACCTTTCAACCGGTCTGCTCGAGGTCGCCTGTGACGGCGGGAACGGCAAGGTCCTGTGGAAGCGCGTCCCGGACCCGTCGGGTGCTTCGGCACCGACTCGCAGCCAGGTGAAGGGCATGATCGTCTTCAAACGCGGTGAGGGCATCTGGTTCGACTCGGGGACGGTGTATCTCGCGACAACGTCCGACGACACGATCCACGCCTACGACACGGTCAAGAGCCGCGTCGAAGTGCTCTACCGGGCCGACGACGTCCCCGACACGCCACTGCGGGGCGTCGACAACCTCCATGTCTCGCGCTCCGGCGACCTCTTCGTCGCCGAGGACTCCTACTCGAACGATCCGGACGCCATGGACGTCTGCCTCATCACGCCCGACCGCGAGATCTCGCGCTTCCTCAAGTTGACCGGGCCGGAGCACTTCCTGCCCAACGAGGCCGAGTCGGAGACGGCCGGCCTGTGCTTCGACCCGAGCGGCACGCGGCTCTACTTCGGCTCCCAGCGCGGCGCAGGCTTCGGCATCGTCTACGAGGTCACCGGGCCGTTCCGCCAGTCGCGACCGACCACGCCCGAGCCTGGCGCGCCGATCGGATTGACCGTCGCCAAGCGCGCGAGGCTCAAGCGCTTCCTGCGCAAGGGCCTGCCGGTGGCGCTCACCCTCGACTCGGCGGCCACCGTCCACTTCAAGCTGACGGCCCAGAGCGGTAAGCGCACGATCACGCTCGTCCGGGCGACGGCCGAGATCGACAAGGGTCCTGAAGCAGTCCGGCTGCAGCCGTCGCGTGCGGTGCGCAAGCGGCTCGCCGGTCGCAGAGGCGGGCTGAAGGCCAGGCTCGAGGTGCGGGTGGTGACGCCGGGTGCGCCGGAACGCGTCCTGCGCCGGAACATCCGACTGCGCCCGACTCCGCGCAAGAAGTGAGCGCCGTCCGCGAGACCGACGACTGGGACACCGTCGCCCGCATGCTGCGCGACTTCAACGCTGAGTTCGACGAGCCATGCTCGCCTCCCGAGGTGCTCGCGCCGCGCCTGGCCGGCCTTTCCGACGTCCGCGCGCTCGTGGTGGGCGACCCGCCTCACGGGCTCGCCGTCATCCGCTTCCGCGGCTCCATGTACGACGACGCACCCGAGTGCTACCTGGCGGAACTCTGGGTCGAGCGCGGTCATCGCGCCAACGGTCACGGCCGCGCGCTGATGGAGGCCGTGCTGGCCCTGGCGCGAGCCGAGGGCGCCACCTACCTCGAGCTCAACACCGACCCCGAGGACACGGTCGCCCATCGCCTGTACGAGAGCATCGGCCTCAAGCGCACCGCGCACTACTACGAGCGCGACCTCTAGATCCGCGACATCTCCCCTGGAACCACGGTCGCCGTCGGGACGTGCGCCCTCAGGAAAGTGAGCTGGTCGCTGATGAGCCGCTCGAAGTGGTCCTCGACGTAGATGTCGAAGTGGCCGGCGTCGTAGCGTCGTATTTCGCCGCGCGGGGCCTTTGCGGCGTGACGCAACGTGGCTGTGGCGGGGGCGACGCTGTCATCGTTTGCTACACAGAACAAGATCGGGCACTGCACGTCCTTGGCGCGCCGACCGGGAGCGGCGAGCGGGATCTCGAACGCGACGCGAGCCGGTACGTCGTTGCGGTACTCCTCCTCGGTGAGGCCGGACGCCTCCAGCAATCCGAGCACGCCGTCGATGACGTCTTGCGCGTCCATCAGCCCGACCTCGCCCGGGCGGGCAGCGACTTTGACCCGGACTGGCGGACGTCCCAGCAGGCGCGCGATCTGATCGTTGACCGCCGCCACCGACAGGCGTGCGGAGCCGCGGAGTGAGACCCGCCGCGCGGAGGCGAAGCCGTCGGTGAAAGGGCACTGTGCGATCGCTGCGACGACGGTCGGATCGTCGGCTGCGGTGACGATCGCGTGCCCTCCACCGAACGACGTGCCCCAGAGCACGACGCGGCGCTCGTCGCACTCGGCGAGCGAGCGAGCGAACGCCACGGCTGCGCGCCAGTCCTGGCGCTGCCGACGGATGCTCAGTAGCTCGCGGGGTTCTCCTTCGCTGTCGCCGAAGTGGCGGTAGTCGAAGACCAGGCATCCATAGCCGGCGGCTTGAAAGCGCTCGGCGAAAGCACCGAGCCGAAGCGCCTTGATCGCTCCCAGCCCGTGTCCCATGACGATCACGGGGGCTGGATCCGGGCCGGGCTCGGGCAGGTACAACCAGGCATGGCAACGAGCATCGCCGGACGTGAACCAGACGTCTCGACGAGGCGGCAACGAAACGGGAATGATGTCGACCGACTCTTGATCCATGTTCAAGAAGATTGCCATCATCTTGAACGCCTGTCAAGATGGGCGCGTGCCCCGCAATCGCCGCCCCGTCCCGAAAGAGCAGCGCCAGGACGAGCTCATCGCCGCGGCGGCTGAACTGTTCGTGGTCGACGGCTATGAGGCCACGTCCATGGGTCGCATCGCCAAGCACGCCGGCGTGACTCCGAACACGCTGTATTGGTACTTCCGCGACAAGGACGATCTGCTCGTCGCCGTCGCCGATCGCTACCTCACCGTTCTTCTGAAGGAGCACGCCACCCTCGTCCACCGGCCGCTCGCCGAACAACTCGCGTGGCTCGTGGAACGACTGAGACCGGTCAAGCATCTGGTCGCCACCATCCACAGCCGCCTCGCGGTCTCCAGAACCATCGACAGCTGGCACGCGGGTTTTCATCAGACCTTCGAGGACCTCTTCGAGCGCCAGCTCCCGGGGCCTATCCCCGCCGAGCGCCGCGCCGCAGAAGTGGCCATGGCGACCTATGCCCTCGAAGGGGCGATCACACATGATCTCGACGACACCACCACGCAGCAGCTGTGCCGCATGACCGCCGAGCGGCTGGGAGAATGGGCGATCCAGGACTCGAACCTGGGACCTCTTCCTTATCAGAGAAGCGCTCTAACCGACTGAGCTAATCGCCCGGAGGACGCCGGATGATAGCCGCGGGATCAGTGCCCGAGGCGCTTCGGGTCACTGCCCCGACCGAGGCCCGCGCCTTCGGCCGCGCCGAGCAGGATCACGGAGGCGACGATTGCGCAGATGGCACCGATGACGTTGAGCTCCATGATGTCGCCCGTGTCGAGAAGGTTGGCGATCGTGCCGCCGATGACGGAGCCCGCGACGCCGATGATCAGCGTCCAGAGGAGGCCGATGCGCTGCCGGCCGGGCCGGAGCAGGCGGGCGAGCATCCCGACCACCAGGCCGAAGACGATGAAACCGATCACGGCTGTTCGAAACGTCGGGCCAGGGCCTCGGCGTCGGCGTGGGAATCCAGGGTCATGGTGACCGTGTACCCCTCACCGCGCGGCGTGACGCGTACCGCAGAGCCCAGGGCGCGTTCGAGCTGGTCTGCGAGGTCCGCGGCGGCCGCGGCGTGATCGGCGTCCACCACGGGACCGCGGCTCACGCGGATCGACTCGGTGCTCTCGTTGACCGCCCGGGCCTCGGCCTCGGTGCGGCGGACGGACCAGCCCTGCGCGGCGGCACGGCGGGCCAGCCGGCGGCGGACGTCGTGGTCGGACGCCATCAGGACGGCGCGGCCGTGGCCCTGCGAGAGCGTGCCATCGGACAGCAGGTCGAGCACCTCGTCGGGCAGGTCCAGCAGGCGCACAAGATTCGAGACGGCAACGCGCGACCGGCCCACGCGGCGCCCCAGTTCCTCGCGGGTGAGGCCGAGCTCATCGGTGAGCAGGACGCAGGCGCGTGCCTCCTCCACCGGGTTCAGGTCCTCGCGGGCCATGTTCTCGATCAGCGCGAGCTCGAGCGATTCGGCGTCGTCGTGCGGGCGCACGACGGCCGGCACGGTCTCGAGGCCCGCGAGCTGGGCGGCGCGCCAGCGGCGCTCGCCGGCGATCAGCTCGTAGGTCCCGCCGGCGACGGGGCGCACCAGCACGGGCTGCAGCACGCCGCGGTCCTGCAACGACGTCGACAGGGCGACGAGCGCCTCGTCATCGAAGTGGCGGCGCGGCTGGTTCGGATTCGGGGCGATCAGATCGACCGGAACCTGCCGGAGGTCCGTGAGGTCCCCTCCGTTCGCTCCTGGCTCGTGATCGGCGGGGGCCGTTGCGGTGAGGATCGCGGCGAGGCCGCGGCCCATACCTCGGCGCGGTTCAGCCACGGGCCGCCACCTCCTTCGCCAGCTCGAAGTAGGCCTCGGAGCCGGCGCAGTGCGGGTCGTGGTGGATGACGGCGCGACCGAAGGACGGCGCCTCGCCGAGCCTGACGTTGCGCGGGATCACCGTGTCGAAGACGAGCGCCGGGAAGTGCTTGCGCACCTCGGCCTCCACGTCCTGGGCGAGCTTCGTGCGCGAGTCGTGCATCGTCAGCAGCATCCCCGCGACCGTGAGCCGCGGGTTGAGCTCGCGCTGCACCAGGTCGAGCGTGTCGAGCAGCCCGGCGAGGCCCTCCAGCGCGAAGTACTCCGTCTGCACCGGCACGATCACGCGATCCGCAGCCACGAGCGCGTTGACGGTGAGCGGACCGAGCGAGGGCGGGCAGTCGAGGATCACGTACGCGTAGGCATCGCGCACGTCGGTGAGCGCGTCGCGCAGCCGGTTCTCCGAGCCGGCAAGCCGCGGCAGCTCCATGTTCGCTCCGGCCAGGTCGGGCGTGGAGACGAGCAGGTCAAGGCGCCCGATCTCGGACGGTCGCACCGCCTCGGCCGCCGTGATCGACCCGCCGAGCACGTCATAGAGCCCGGGCCCCGTCCGTTCGAGCCCGAGGCCCGTGGTGGCGTTGCCCTGCGGGTCCACGTCGACCAGCAACGTCCGGTACCCCGCCTCGGCGATGCACGCCGCGACGTTCACCGCGGTCGTGGTCTTGCCGACCCCGCCCTTCTGGTTCGCGATCGCGTAGACACTCATTTCGGGTCCGAAGCTATCGCGCGCAACGGACGCTTCAGCGCGATTCCCGCACGGCGCGGATAACGCTCCGGCGTCGGCGCGATCTTGCGAAAGATCCACAGCGTGCGGCGCTGCGTGCCCGGCACCGGGACGACCTCCGGAGCGGAGAGACCGAGTTCGTCAGCGGCGTGGCGACCGTCGGCCTGCTCGGTTTCGTCGACCGCTCCCTTCCAGAAGACGGCTCGGCCCTCCGCGGCCAGCAACGGCGCCGCGTACTCGCACAACACGGGGAGGGCCGCCAGCGCGCGGGCGGTGACGACCTCGACGGGTTCCCCGTCCCATTCCTCCGCGCGGGCCCAGGCGACCTCCACGTTCTCGAGGCCGCAGCGCGCGGCGGTGGTCGCGATCCACTCCGCCTTGCGCCGCGCCGCTTCTATGCACACGACCCTGGCGTCAGGCAGGGAAGCCGCCAGCACGAGCCCGGGAGGCCGGCGCCCGAGCCGAGGTCGGCGATCGACGCCGCGTGACCCGACGGCCTCCAGTCCCGCCAGCGAGTCGTTGATGTGGGTGTCGACAACCTGTGCACGGGTGTGCACGGAGATCGGCGCGGCCGGCTCGGCCAGCGCCTCGGCCAGCTTCGTGAGGGCGTCGCTCAGAGCGGTGCGACGACGAGGTGGCGGTCGGGCTCGGTGCCCTCGGAGAACGTCTCCACGCCGCCGCGCTCCTTGAGGTGCTCGTGCACGACCTTGCGCTCGATGGCGCTCATGGCGTCCAGCGCGACCGGCTCACCCGTCCGCTCCACGCGCTCCGCGGCCTCCTCGGCCTGGCGCTCGAGCACCAGCCGGCGGCGCTCCCGGTAGCCCGCGGCATCGATGTTCACGCGCGGGCCGGCCGAGCGGCCACCGCCCGCGACCTTGAAGGCGAGGTGCTGGACGGCGTCGATCGTCGAGCCGTGGCGGCCGATGAAGGCGCCGAGGTCGTCCCCGTCGATGTTGACGTTGATCTCCTCGTCGTCCTCGGTGACCTCCACCTCGGCGTCGAGGTCAAGGGCATCGAGGATCTCCTCGACCAGGTCCTGCACACGCTCAACGGCGCTCATCGGCGTCTCCCCGATCGTTTCTTCTTCTTGCGCGGTGGTGACGGCGGCGGGCCGGTCGGCCGTCCCTTGGGCGGCGCGGCGCCCGCGGTCGCGGTTGCGGCGGCACCGCCTCCGCCACCCATTCCGCGGATCTGCTCGATCAAGCTCGGCTCCGGCGGGTCGTCCGGGTTGCGCGGAGGTCGGAGCGGACCCAACCGCTTGCGAACGATCAACTGCTGCACGATCGTCCAGAGGTTCGTCGTGATCCAGTAGACGAGCAGGCCTGCCGGGAAGTTGAAGACGAAGACGACGAAGAAGAACGGGAGGCCGTACATGATGTACCGCTGCGTCTTGTCCGCGCTCACCGTCGACATGACGGTCGAGACCAGCTGCGAGCCCACGTAGAGGACGATCAGGACCACCAGGACGGCGCCCGTCGCCTTGCTCGTCAGGTCCGGGATGAAGAGGAAGTCGGACTCGGGCGTGGAGCCGCAGGGCTTGGGATTGGCCGTGCCGGCCGGGTTGATCTCCGGGCAGATGTCGAGCCGGAGGTCCTTGCGCAGCATGTAGAAGAGCGAGATGAAGACCGGGATCTGCGCGAGCAGCGGCAGGCACGAGGCCAGCGGGTTGATCTTGTTCTCCCGGTAGAACTTCATCAACTCCTGGTTCATCCGGTCCTTGTCGCCCTTGTACTTCGCCTGCAGCTTCTTGAGCTCGGGCTGGTGGCGCGCCATCGACTGCATCGACCGGAACTGCTTGAGCGTCAGCGGCAGCAGCAGGATGCGGATCAGCAGCGTCAGCAGGATGATCGCGACGCCCCAGTCGCCGATCACGTCGTGGAACGCGACGAGGACCGTCTCGAAGAGATCGATCAGGGGCTGCAGCGGGTTGGCGGCGAAGATCGGGTTCACGAGTGTGAGAAGAGGGTCTGGGACTCGGGCGGGTCATACCCGCCGTGGCTCCACGGATTGCAGCGCAGCACACGCCAGACCGCGAGAATGACGCCGCGCAGTATGCCGTACCGCTCGACTACCCCGATCGCGTAGGCCGAACAGCTCGGGTGATAGCGGCAACGCGGCGGCAGTCCCGGCGAGATGAAGCGCCGGTAGAAGCGCAGCGGGGCCAGCAGCACGTGATTCACTCCGCGACCTGGTCGACGAGTTCCGCCAGGGCGGTGCGGATGCCGTCCATCCCGTCGCGCTCGGCCAGCTCGCGGGCGTCGGGTCGGGCGACGACGACGTAGTCCGAGCCCTCCGGCAGGCGCTCGGCCTCGGCCCAGAACGCCTCACGCAGGCAGCGCTTCACGCGGGCCCGGTCGACGGCGCCGCCGACCTTGCGTGAAACGGAGAGCCCGAGGCGCGCGCCATCGGCCTCGGCCTCGGCGTCGCGCGGGAACGCGTAGAGCACCAGGAAGCGGTTGCCCTTCGAGCGGCCCTGCCGATAGACGCGGTCGAACTCCGCGCTGCGCGACAGGCGCCGGCGCTTCGGAGCCATGGCGTCAGTGCACTCTCAGACGGTGAGGCGCTTGCGGCCCTTGTCGCGGCGCCGCTTGAGGACGTCGCGACCGGCGCGGGTGCTCATGCGCTTGCGGAACCCGTGCGTGCGGGCACGCTTGCGTTTCTTGGGCTGGTAGGTCCGCTTCATGACGGCGCAGAACTGTAGCGGTCAAGAGGATTTGTCTGCGCTTTGCGGGGACCGGCGGGGTGGGGCTCCCGGGCCGCGTTATGGTCGCGACCCCCTGTGACGAGCGCCCCGATCGACCAGCCCTGGAACGCCATCCGCTCCGAGCTGCGGAGTGCCGTCGCCGAGCCGATCTGGCACCTGTGGCTGGACAATCTGCGCGCCCGCGAGCTTGTCGGCGACACGCTCGTCGTCGAGGCGCCGGACAAGGTCCGTGGCTACGTGGGGGACCGCTTCGGCCGGCTGCTGCAGGCCTGCACGGCCGCGATCCTCGGCGCGAACGTGAGCGTCGAGCTCGTCGCGCCCGGCGCCGCCGTGACTCCCGCCGCGGCGGCGGAAGCCGACGACGGCCCGGCGCTGAACCCGCGCCTGACCTTCGACCAGTTCGTGATCGGCGACGGCAACCGGCTCGCCCACGCGGCCGCCCTGGCCGTCGCTGAACTTCCCGGGCTCGCCTACAACCCGCTGTTCATCTGCGGGCGCCCGGGACTCGGCAAGACGCACCTCCTGCACTCCATCGGCAACTACGCGCGGGCCTGCTCGCCCGACGTGACCGTCCGCTACACGACCGCCGAGGCATTCACCAACGCGTTCGTCGGCCTCAGCCGCCACGGCGGGGACCTGACCGCCTTCAAGGCCGCGCACCGCGGCGTGGACCTGCTGCTCGTCGACGACGTCCAGTTCCTGGAGGCCAAGGCCCGGACACTCGAGGAGTTCTTCCACACCTTCAACGCCGTGCACGCGGCCGGCGCCCAGATCGTCCTGACCTCCGACCGGCCGCCACGCGACCTCGCGGGCTTCGAGGACCGTCTGCGCGCGCGCTTCGAGGCGGGCCTGGTCACCGAACTCGAACCGCCCGACCTCGCCACGCGCCTCGCCGTTCTCCGCACGCGCGTCTTCCAGGACGGCCTCGAGGGCATCGACCCTGCCGCGCTGGACCGGGTCGCCGCGCGGGTCTCCGAGAGCATCCGCGTCCTCGAGGGCGCGCTGATCCGCGTCGTCGCCTTCGCTTCCCTCACCGGCAAGCCCGTCACCACCGAGCTCGTCGACGACGTGCTGGGGACGCTCTACCCCGAGCTGGATGTCCCTGGCGTCAAGCCGCGGACCGTCGAGGAGATCCAGGAGCGCACGGCCGCGGCGTTCGACCTCACCGTCGACGACCTGCGCTCGAGCTCGCGCGCCGCTCGCGTCAACTGGGCCCGCCAGGTCGCCATGTACCTCTCGCGCGAGCTCACCGGGGCCACGCTGCCGGCGATCGGCAAGGCGTTCGGGCGCAACCACACGACGGTCATGCACGCCTGCAAGCGCACCGCCCAGCGCATCGCCGAGGACCCGGCGGCCCACGAGGCCGTCCGCTACCTCACCCTCGAGCTCGGGGGTTGAGTTGTTCACGTCCGGCCGCCATGGCAGCCTCCGGGGGCTTCGTGCACAGGCTGTGCCCACCCGGTTTTTCCGCACGGAGCGGGACAAACGCAGTCTTATGCACCTATCCACACACCCTGCTTCTCCTAGCTTTCTCTAGGAGAGGAAGGATTTGACGAGATGAAGCTGACAACTCCGCGCGACGCGCTCTTCACCCAACTGCAGACGGTCACCCGGGCCGCATCGACGCGCTCGGCCATCCAGGCGCTCTCCGGCGTCCAGGTGCTGGCCGGCTCGAACGGCATCGAGTTGCGCGCCACGGACATGGAGATCGGCCTGCGCGTCCCGCTCGCCGGCGAGGTGGTCCGCGAGGGCGCAGTGGTCCTGCCCGCGCGACTGCTCGTCGATGTCGTCCGCGCTCTGCCGGGCTCGGACGTGTCGCTGGAGCTGCGCTCCGCCGAGCAGGACGTGGAGCTCAAGGGCGGCAACGCGACGTTCCACATCCGCACGCTGCGCCTGGAGGACTTCCCGCCGTTCCCGGAGATCGACGACGGTGCCCGCGTGGAGGTGCCCGCCGCCGCCTTCGTGGAGACGGTCGCCAAGGTCCAGCGCTCCGCGTCGCGTGACGAGACGCGCCCGGTCCTCACCGGCATCTACGTCTCGGCGGACGGCGACGAGCTGCGGATGGTCGCCACGGACTCCTACCGCCTGGCCGTCAAGGAGACCAAGCTCGAGGCGCCGCTCGACGGCACCCTCGAGGCCAACGTGCCGGCCCGCGCGCTGGCGGAGCTCACCCGCATCCTCGGCGCCGCGGAGGCCGAGACGATGGCCGTGTCCGTGCGCACCAACCAGGTCGTCTTCGAGGCCGGCGGCACCGTGCTCAGCTCGCGCCTGATCGACGGGCAGTTCCCCAACTACCGCCAGCTGCTGCCCGACGCCTACGAGCACGAGCTGCGCCTGGCCGCCGGCGAGGTCGGCGACGTGGTGCGGCGCATCTCGCTGCTGGCGCAGAAGAACGCCCCGCTGCGGCTCGCGTTCGCGGAGGGCGAGCTGACGGTGTCGGCGCGCACGCCGGACATCGGCGAGGCGTCGGAGACCGTGCCGGTGCCGTTCAGCGGCGAGGCGATGGAGATCGGCTTCAACCCGGACTTCCTGCGGGACGGCCTGGAGTCGATGGAGGGCGCGGACGTGCTGCTGAAGCTCATCTCGCCGCTGCGGCCAGGACTGCTGAGCTCGGCGGACGACTCGGGCTTCCAGTACCTCCTGATGCCCATTCGTCTCAACGTGTGACCACCGTCGCGCGGCTGTCGCTGCGCAACTTCCGCTCCTACGAACGGGCGGAGGTGCGGCTCGGATCCCAGATCACGGTCGTGGCCGGCCGCAACGGGGCGGGGAAGTCGAACCTGCTGGAGGCGATCTACTTCGCCTGCACGGGCCGCTCGTGCCGGACCTCCAACGAGCGCGAGTGCGTGCGCTTCGGCGCCGGCGTGCTGCGCCTGGAGATGTCGACCGCCGAGCACGAGCTGACCGTCGGCTTCCAGCCCGGGGAGTCCAAGCGCTTCACGGTCGACGGGGCGCCCGTCGAGCGGCTTGCGGATTCCACGGCCCGGCCGCTGGTCTCCGTCTTCCTGCCCGACCGGCTCGAGCTGGTCGCCGGGACGCCCTCGCTGCGGCGGGCGCACCTCGACCAGGTGGTCGCCGCCCTCTGGCCGGCCCGGTCCGGCACACGCAAGGCCTACTCGTCGGCGTTGGCCCAGCGCAACGCGCTCGTCGGCGCGATCCGCAGCGGACGCGCGGGCCGGGGCTCGCTGGCGGCCTGGGACGCCGAGCTCGCCCGCCACGGCATCGCGCTGATGGCCGACCGGACGGCGACGATCGACAGGCTGCGGCCGCGCTTCGCCGATCATGCCGACGGGCTCGGCCTCGAGGGGGACGCGCAGCTCGTCTACAAGCCGCGCTCGAAGGCCACGACGGTCGAGGAGCTGACCGCTGAGCTCAGCGAGCGGATCGAGGGCGACCTGCAACGCGGGTTCACGGGCCACGGGCCGCACCGCGACGACATCGCCTTCGTCCTCGACAGGCGCGACCTGCGTTCCTACGGCTCCCGGGGCCAGCAGCGGCTGGCGCTCCTCGCCCTGCTGCTGGCGGAGCGCGAGGAGCTGGCCGAGGTACGCGGCGAGCCGCCGCTGATGCTGCTCGACGACCCGATGTCGGAGCTCGACGCCGGCCGGCGGGAGCGGCTCGTCGACGTCCTGCGTGGCGGCGGGCAGAGCGTGATCGCCGCGACGGAGCTCGGGCTCGTGCCCGGCGCGGACGCGGCAGACGTCGAGCGGATCGCGATCGTCGACGGCGCGGTCGTGCAGGAGACGAGGGCCGCATGAAGCGCCGCCGCGCTCCCCGCGCCTTCGGCCCGGCGGTTGAGCGAGCCGCCGCCGCGGTCATGCCCAAGACCCTGATCGCGGAGGTCCAGCGGGTCTGGCCGGCTGCCGCGGGACCGGCGCTCGCCGCCGCCGCGACACCGGTTTCCGAGCACGCCGGAGTGGTCCGCGTGCGCTGCGGATCGGGGGTCTGGGCACAGCAACTCGACCTCCTCTCGCCGCAGGTTGTGGAGGCGCTCAACCGCGAACTCGGCCGCCAAGCGGTGACGGGTCTGCGAGCAGATGCCAGGCCTACGTGATTTTCCTGCGTTTTGCAGCACTTTCGTAGCGGTTGAGCAGGCCTTTCCGGGGGGTCTGCCTGCTAGAATGACTGCCGTCAACGGAAGAGGAGCTCGTGGCTGACAAGCCGAACGGCGACAGCCCCGAGCGGGGCAGTTATGACGCGCAGGACATCACCGTGCTCGAGGGTCTCGAGGCGGTCCGCAAACGACCCGGCATGTACATCGGGTCGACGGGTCCGCGCGGCCTGCACCACCTGGTGTGGGAAGTCGTCGACAACTCCGTGGACGAGGCGCTGGCCGGCGAGGCCGACACCGTCGACGTCAAGGTGCATCCGGACAACTCGATCACCTGTCGCGACAACGGCCGTGGTATCCCGGTCACGATCATGGAGAAGGAGGGCAAGCCGGCCGTCGAGGTCGTGCTGACCGTTCTCCACGCCGGCGGCAAGTTCGGTGAAGGCGGCGGCTACAAGGTGTCCGGCGGCCTGCACGGGGTCGGCGTCTCCGTCGTCAACGCGCTCTCCGAGAAGCTCACGGTCACCGTCCGCCGCGACGGCTTCGTGTGGTCGCAGGACTACATGCGCGGCGCACCGCAAGGACCGCTCGTCAAGGGCGAGCCGACGGACGAGACCGGCACGGAGATCCACTTCCTCCCGGACGCCGAGGTCTTCGAGACCCTCGACTTCGAATGGGCCACGCTCGAGCAGCGCCTCCGCGAGACCGCGTACCTCAC
Organism: uncultured Solirubrobacteraceae bacterium; assembly: GCA_963759945.1. Taxonomy (GTDB): domain Bacteria; phylum Actinomycetota; class Thermoleophilia; order Solirubrobacterales; family Solirubrobacteraceae; genus DATLGB01. The sequence continues at coordinate 150,875 of CAVXBH010000016.1, forward strand.
CAAGGGGCTGCGCATCAACATCGAGGACGAGCGCGCCGAGGGGCACAAGGCCGAGTTCCACTACGAGGGCGGCATCCGCGACTTCGTCGATTACCTGAATCAGAACAAGGACCCGATTCAGGACAAGATCATCTACTTCGAGTCAGAGGGTGAGGAGGGTTCGGTCGAGGTCGCGATGCAGTGGAACTCCACCTACCAGGAGTCCATCTTCTCGTTCGCGAACAACATCAACACCCACGAGGGTGGCTCCCACCTCTCCGGCTTCCGCGGCGCGCTGACGCGCACGCTGAACAAGTACGCCCGCGACAAGGGCGAGCTGAGGGAAAAGGACCCCGCGCTCTCAGGCGAGGACGTCCGCGAGGGGCTGACGGCGATCATCTCGGCCAAGCTCGCCGAGCCCCAGTTCGAGGGCCAGACCAAGACCAAGCTGGGCAACCCCGGCTTCCAGGGCTTCGTCGAGTCCATCGTCAACGCCCGCCTGGCGGAGTTCTTCGAGGAGAACCCCAAGGACGCCGTACGAGTCATCCGCAAGTCCGTTTCCGCTGCACAGGCGCGGGCCGCCGCTCGCAAGGCGCGCGACCTCACGCGCCGCAAGAGCGCGCTCGAGAACTCGGCGCTGCCGGGCAAGCTCGCCGACTGCTCCGTGCGCGATCCCGCCCTGTCGGAGCTCTTCATCGTCGAGGGCGACTCCGCCGGCGGTTCGGCCAAGCAGGGCCGCGATCGCTTCACCCAGGCGATCCTGCCGCTGCGCGGCAAGATCCTCAACGTCGAGAAGGCACGCATCGACAAGGTGCTGCAGAACACGGAGATCCAGGCGCTGATCACCGCGCTCGGCACGGGTGTGCGCGAGGAGTTCGACCTCGAGCGCGCCCGCTACCACAAAATCGTGATCATGACGGACGCCGACGTCGACGGCGCGCACATCCGCACGCTTATCCTCACGCTCCTTTTCCGTGAGATGCAGCCGCTGATCGAGGCGGGTTACATCTACATCGCCAAGCCGCCGCTGTACAAGCTCACCCAGGGCAAGCGCGAGCGCTACATCGAGAAGGACTCAGAGCTCGAGGAGATCCTGCTCGGCGACAAGCTCGAGAAGTTCGTGGTCATCGCGACCGACGGACCAGACCTTCAAGATGACCGAGGCGCGCTGGCAGCGCTACTCCCGGCTGCTCAAGCAGTACGAGGGCTGGGCGTCGGCGCTGCGCGCGGACTTCGGCAACGACGTCGTCGACCTTCTTCGAGGAGTCGCAGGTGCTCGACCGCTGGATCACTCACGATCGACGACCTCGTGACGCTCACGGAGACGCGAGGACCCGGAGGACGAGCCGTACCTGACGGAGATGGTCGATCACGTCGACGGCGTCGTCCGCATCCGCGCCACCGAGCGCAAGATCGAGCATGGCTCGCACGTACTCGATCCGCGAGGCGATGCTCGAGCTCCAACGAGTACCGCCAGTTGCTGCGCGTGCACACGGCGAGCTGATCGGCCTGGCCGGCGAGCCGCCGTTCACCATCCAGCTCGGCGAGGACTCCGAGGAGGCGCTGTCCTTCGAGGAGCTGCGCCGCAAGGTGCTCGAGGTCGCCGGCCGCCGCGTGCGCCTCCAGCGCTTCAAGGGCCTCGGCGAGATGAACGCCGAGCAGCTGCGCGAGACGACGATGGACCCGACCTCGCGCACGCTCGCGCAGGTCACGATGGACGACGCCGCGACGGCCGACACGCTGTTCACGATGCTGATGGGCGACAAGGTGGAGCCGCGGCGCGAGTTCATCGAAGAGAACGCCCGCGCCGCCTCCCTGGACGTCTAGACCGATGGGCTACTTCAGACATCATCTCCGGCGGCAACATCGAGCCCCGCGGGCTCGAGGAGGAGATGCGCTCGTCGTATCTCGACTACGCCATGTCGGTCATCGTCGGGCGCGCGCTGCCCGACGTCCGCGACGGCCTGAAGCCCGTCCATCGCCGCGTCCTGTACGCGATGAACGAGCTGGGCCTCAACCCGAACCGGCCCTACTCGAAGTGCGCGAAGATCGTCGGCGAGGTGATGGGCAACTATCACCCCCACGGCGACTCGGCGATCTACGACACGCTGGTCCGCCTCGCGCAGGACTTCTCCATGCGCAACGTCCTGGTCGACGGCCAGGGCAACTTCGGCTCCGTCGACGACGATCCGGCCGCCGCCATGCGGTACACGGAGGCGCGGCTCGCGCCGCTCGCGCGCGAGATGCTGCGCGACCTCGACGCCGACACCGTCGACTTCGTCCCGAACTACTCCAACGAGACGAGCGGAGCCGACGGTCCTGCCGTCGCGGTTCCCGAACCTGCTCGTCAACGGCTCCAGCGGCATCGCGGTCGGCATGGCCACGAACATCCCGCCGCACAACCTGCGGGAGACGATCGCCGCCACCATCGCCTTCATCGACGACCCGGACATCTCGGTCGACGAGCTGATGAAGCACCTGCCGGGGCCGGACTTCCCGACGGGCGGCATCATCCTCGGCAACGCCGGCATCCGCGACGCCTACGAGACGGGCCGCGGCCGCGTCCGCGTCCGCTGCAAGGCCGGCATCGAGGACATCGGCCAGGGCAAGGAGGCGATCATCGTCACCGAGCTCCCCTTCCAGGTGAAGAAGGGCGGCGAGAGCGGGGTCATCTCCAAGATGGTCGACCTCGTCAACGACAAGAAGATCTCCGAGATCTCCGACCTGCGCGACGAGTCCGACGGCCGGACCGGCATGCGCCTGGTGATCGAGCTCAAGCGCGGCTCGAACCCGGACGTCGTCCTCAACAAGCTCTACAAGCACACGTCGCTGCAGAACACGTTCGGCGTGAACATGGTCGCGCTCGTCGACAACGTGCCGCGCACGCTGCCGCTGCGCTCGGTGCTGCACAACTACGTCCAGCACCAGCGCGAGATCATCGTCCGCCGCTCCAAGCACGAGCTGCGCACGCTCGAGGCCCAGGTCCACCGCCTCGAGGGCCTGCTCATCGCGCTCGACAACCTCGACGCGGTCATCGAGCTGATCCGCGCGTCGACGGATCGCGACGCCGCCCGCGAGGGCCTGATGTCGAGCTTCGGCCTGACGCAGATCCAGGCCCAGGCGATCCTCGAGCTGCGCCTGCAGCAGCTGACCGCGCTGGAGGCCGACACGATCCGCCGCGAGCACGCCGACAAGGTCGAGCGCATCGGCGAGCTGCGCGCGCTGCTCGGCGACGAGAAGAAGGTGCTCGAGCTCATCAAGGAGGAGCTCGCCGAGATCGCCGAGCGCTACGGCGACGACCGCCGCTCCGTGATCGCCGCCGTCGGACACGGACCTCGACATCGAGGACCTGATCGCCGAGCGCCAGATGGTCATCACCATCACGCAGTCGTCCTACATCAAGGCGCTGCCGCTGGACACCTACCGCTCGCAGCGCCGCGGCGGCATGGGCGTGACCGGCATGGGGATGAAGGACGACGACTTCATCGAGCACCTCTTCGTGTCGCTCGACCCACGACTTCCTGCTGTTCTTCACGAACCGCGGCAAGGTCTACCGCAAGAAGGTCCACGAGCTGCCGGCGCCGGACTCGCGCCAGGCCAAGGGCCGCTACCTCGGCAACATGCTGCCGCTGCGCGAGGGCGAACGGGTGCAGTCCGTCCTCGCCACGCGCGACTTCAAGGAGGGCGAGTTCCTGATCTTCGCGACCCGCCAGGGCATCGTGAAGAAGACGGAGTTCATCGCCTACAACACGCCGATCAAGGCGGACGGCATCATCGCCATCAAGGTCCGCGACGACGACGAGCTCCTGCAGGTCCGCGTCACCTCGGGCGACGACGACGTCCTGATGGTCTCCCGCGCCGGCCAGGCCGTGCGCTTCAACGAGTCCGACGTCCGCTCCATGGGCCGCGACACGACCGGCGTCGCCGGCATGAACGTCTCCGCGAAGGACAACTACGTCCTCGCGATGGACGTCGCCCGCGACGAGCAGGACCTCTTCGTCATCACGGACGCCGGCTACGGCAAGCGCACCAGCATCGAGAGCTTCCGCAAGACCAAGCGCGGCGCCATGGGCGTCCGCGCCATCAAGGCCGCCGGACACAAGGGCGACCTCGCCGGCGCCCTCGTCGTCCGCGAGCACGAGGAGCTCGTCTTCATCTCCGAGGGCGGGATGGTCGTGCGCCAGAGCGTCCGCGGCATCTCCAAACAGGGCCGCGACGCCACCGGCGTCCGCGTCGTCAACATCAAGGACGACGACCGCGTCTCCGCCGTCGCCCTCGATCATGGAGGGCTCGCCTGGAGCCGGCGAGCAGGAGGAGCTCGAGCTCCCCGAGAGCGAGGAGCCCGTCGTCGAGGGCGATGAGCCGGCGCCGGGCGATCACCCGGCGCCCTAACGCGCCTCCCGGAGATGTATTCTCTGCTGACCAGAGAAAGGAGGTGGTCCAAAGTTGAGTGACAGTTCTTGCGGGACCCTGGAGGTGTCCGGCCGCTAGCCGGAGTGAAGCCTGACAACAGGCTTCATCCGCTGGTAAGGCCAGCGGAATCCCAACCGAGACACCCGCTTCGTCGGTGCCGGGACTCGTCCCACCGGCGGCGCGAAAGCGCGAGACCGGCGTGGTGTTTCCAGCGAAAAATTGCGAAGGGCGGGCTTGTCGAGCCCGCCCTTCGTGTTTTCTGTGACCCTTGTCGACCGTGCGCGACTACCTCGTCTTCTTCATCACCGGGCCGGTCGATGACGAGCTCTCCGAGCACGTCCGGACGCGGATGCAGCTGCTCGGCGGCTCGCGGGCGTGGCGCGATCAGCCGCCTGGCTACTTCGACGACCCCGAGCCGTCGCCGGCGTCGCCGCGCACGACCGGCGGCTTCCTGCGCATCGAGCACGCGCCCGCCGACGGGGACGACGTCCGCGCGTTCTGCGCCGCGGTGCAGGCCTTCTCGGCCGAGTTCATGGCGGACGTCGAGCTGCAGTGGCGCGAGGTCGTGCTCGGCCGCGTCCGCGCAGGCGTGCCCGACGACGGTCTGGAAGAGCAGCTCGCCGGGGTGACCGGGGAGGACTGATGGTCGAGCGCGAGGCGGAGCTCCGCAGCATCCGAGCCGCGCTCGAGTCGGCGGCGGGCGGTGAAGGTCGCCTTGTCGTCATCGAGGGCCCGGCCGGCATCGGGAAGACGGAGCTCGTCGCCGCCGCCCGAGAAGAGGCCAAGGCGATGGGCTTCGGCCGCCTGAAGGCGGTCGGGGACGAGCCGGAGCAGTCGCTGCCCTGGGGCGTCGTCGGGCAGCTCGTGGAACGTTCGACGCTGCGCTACAGCGGCGACACCCGCGCGGCGATCCTCGCCGGCCCGGCGGGCGCCGCCCTGCGCGCGATCGAGGAGGGGGCCGAGGCCGGCGCCGACGACGTGGTCATGGCACGGACGCTCCACAAGCTCTGGTGGGTCGCCGCCGACCTCTCGGCCGACCGGCCGCTGCTGATCTCCGTCGACGACGCGCAGTGGGCCGACCAGCCGTCGCTGCGATTCCTGGCCTATCTCTCCCGCCGCTTGGCCGACCTGTCGGTCGCGCTCGTGGTCGGGACGCGGCCCGTCGCGGTTGCCGACGGGCCGCTCGCCGAGCTGGCCGGCGGTCGTGTGGGTGACCGGCTCACGCCGTCGCCGCTGTCGGTCGACGGGGTCCGCGCACTGAGCGGCCGCGTCGCCACGCCGGTGGCCTCTGCTCTGCACGCGGCGTCCGGCGGCAACCCCTTCCTCTGCGCGCAGCTCATCGCCGAGCTCGAGCGCCAATCCCGGTCGCTGCAGGATCCGTCCACCGCGACCGTCGTCGCCGGGCTCGCGCCGGACACGATCGCGCGCAGCGTCCTCGGCCGGCACGCCCTGGCGGAAACGCGACTGGCCGGTGCCGCAGCGGTCCTCGGCACCTCCGGCGATCCCGCGCTGGCGGCACGCCTGGCCGGCCTCGACGCCGACGCCGCCCGTGTCGCGGCCGACACGCTGCGCCGCGACCACGTCCTCACCGCGGATCCGAACCGGCTGGCCTTCGTCCACCCGGTGCTGCGTGAGTCCGTGCTCGCCGGGATCCCCGCGGGCTGGCGCTCCGAGCTGCACGCAGCCGCAGCCCAGGCGTTGCGCGACACGGGCGCCTCGGAGGACCGCGTCGCGGGTCATCTGCTGCACGCGCCGCCGGGAACGCTCGCCGACGCGGGACCCTGCCTGCGCACCGCCGCCTCCCGCGCCCTCGCTACCGGGGACGCCGCGACCGCCGCCGCGCATCTGCGACGGGCCGCCACGGAGGGCGAGTCGGGGCCTGACTTCGACGCCGAACTGGGCAAGGCGCTGCTGCGCGCCGGTGCGCCGGAGGCTGCACGGCCGCCTCTGGTGAGCGCGGCCGCCGGCGCAGTGACAGACGCAGAACGCGCGGACCTGCTCGGCCTCGCAGCGCAGGCCACCTTCGCGGTCGATGGACTCGTCGCCGCGACGGACGAGCTGCGCGCCGCGATCGCGCGCTGGGACGGCAACGCCTCAGACCGCCTCGCGCTGGAGGCTCAGCTCGCGGTGACGGAGTCCTACGCGCTGGACGCGATCGCCGGCTCGGCCGAGCGCCTCGAGCGCTTCGCCGACCTCCCGGGCGACACGCCGCACGAGCGCGTCCTGCTGGCGATGCTCGCCCAGCGCCGCGTGTATTCGGCGGGCAGGCCGACGTCGTCGAGTCGATCGCGCTGCGCGCCCTGCGCGACGGCGCGCTGGCCGCCGACGGCCAGGGCGATCTGCAGTCATGGGCACTGGCCGCTCACGCGGTCCTGCAGACAGACAGGGCCGACGTCCTCGACGAGGAGGCGGCGCTCGCTCGCTCGCGCCTGCTGCCGGCGGGCTCGCCGCGCGACTTCGCCTTCATCGGGACGGCCCTTTGCGTGGCCGCGCGCCGCAGGGGCGATCTGCGTCGCTGCGAGGACGAGGGCACGGCCGCGCTCGAAGCGCTCGCGCTGATCGATCCGGGCGTGCAGCAGGCTTCGATCCGTGCGGTGCTGACCCGCGGCGTTGCGACGGCGCAGCTCGACCAGGGCCGCCCGGAGGACGCGGCTGCCACCCTCGCCGCGCACGATGCGGCGCTGACGCCGGAGGCGCAGACGAGCGTTCCCGTCGTCCGGGTCCGCCTCGCGCGCGCCGCGCTCCTGCTGGTGCGCGACGATCCGGGTTCGGCACTCACGCTCGCCCTGCAGGTGGGCGACGAGGAGGATCGCGCCGGGATTCGCAACGCCTTCGTCGGTTGGCGGCCGCTCGCCGCACTCGCGCACGATCGCCTGGGCCACGCAGACGACGCGCGCGCACTGGCGGCCGACCAGCTCGAGATCGCGCAGGCGTTCGGCGCGCCCTCCGAAGTCGGGATGGCGCTGCGGCTCGCTGCTCGCTTCGACCGCGCCGCGCGGGCGGACCTGCTCGAGGAGGCGGTGGCGGTGCTCGCGGACTCGCCCGCCCGCCTGGACTACGCCCTGGCCCTGGCCGATCGCGGCGAGGCTCTCGGGGTCGGCCGGCAGCGGACCGCCGCGCGCGAGTTGCTCACGGAGGCCGCTGAGCTCGCCTCGGCCTGCGGCGCGAGGCCGCTCGTGCAGCGGATCGGCGACGCGCTCGCGAGCCTCGGTGACCGGCCGAAGCGCCTGATGGACTACGGCGTGGACGAGCTCACCGCCTCCGAGCGCCGGGTTGCCCAGCTGGCCGCCGGCGGGCTGACCAACCGGGAGATCGCGCAGGAGCTGTTCGTCGCGCCCAAGACGGTCGAGAACCACCTGATCCGCGCCTACGCGAAGCTGGGCGTCAAGGGCCGTCGGGAACTCGCCGGCGCCCTCGCTCCCACCTAGGGGTGTGAAGACAGGGGGGTCCCCCCCATGACCTGGGGGCCACGGGTCGGCAGGCTGCCGATCATGCACCGACTCACCTCACTCAGCAAGTACTTCGCGCTCTTCGCCGCCCTCGCGGTCGTCGGCGCGGGCACGGCCACGGCGGCCGCCAAGCTCATCACGGGCAAGCAGATCAAGAACGCCTCGATCACCGGCAAGGACCTCAAGCCCGGCGCCGTCGGGCCCAAGCAGCTCTCGTCCGCCGCCAAGGCGAACCTCCAGGGCCCCGCCGGCCCGCAGGGACAGCCCGGCGTCACGGGCCCCGCCGGTCCGAGCACGGTCTACGCCAAGGCCGACTCCGCCGCCAAGGCCGTCAATGACGAGGCGACGAGCGTCGTCCAGAGCGTCGCGCTGCCGAAGGGCCTCTACGTCGTGCAGGGCAAGGCGACGATCCACAACACCGGCAAGGCCAGCCTCACCACCTGCAGTCTGCGCCTGATCCGCGGCCAGAAGGCCGAGGACATCGACACGGTGTCCGGCGTCTCGCTCGCCGTCACGACCGAGCCGGGCGACACGCAGAGCGTCAGCCTCCTCGCCACGGCCAACGCCGACATCGATGCGAGCTCGGTCGAGCTGCGCTGCCTGCCGGCCGCCAACGGCGAGTTCTCCGTCACCGACCGCGTCGTCGTCGCGACCCGGGTCTCGGAGATCAAGTGACCCACACGCTCCAAGTGGAGCTCGAGGTAGCGGACGACCCCATCCTCGGGGTCGTCCGCGCCTCGGACGGCGCGACGCGGCCGTTCACGGGCTGGCTCGAGCTCGTGGCCGCGATCGATGAACTCAGGACTATGCAGCTTCCAGATACGGCCGCCAGGTCGACGGGATCGTCGGCGACGCGAGCTGGATGAAGACATGGGAGTGCGGCGCCCGCGGCCGGTTGCGCGGGTGCATGTTGATCTGGTGCGGCAGCCGGTCGCCCTTGCGCCGGTTGCACGGCGCGCAGGAGGCGACGATGTTGTCCCAGGTCGAGCCGCCGCCCTTCGAGCGCGGGATGACGTGGTCCACGGTCAGGGCGGTCCGCTCGCCGCAGTACTGACAGGTCCACTCGTCGCGGGCGAAGACGGCGCGGCGGGTGATCTTGCGCCGGTGCGGGTCGCGGGGGACCCGCACGTAGGAGACGAGCCGGATGACGTGCGGGCGCGGCAGGGCGCCCCGTGCCCAGTGCAGCTCGGTGTCGCCGCGCTCGACGACTTCAGCCTTCTCCTTGAGCAGCAGCACGGTGGCGCGGCGCACGGTGCAGACGTTGATCGGCTCGTACGTTGCGTTGAGAACCAGCACGCGACCACCTGACCAGCGAGAGCCGCCGGTCATAGGTCCGAGTCGCCGGTGATCGTCGAGAAGCGACACGGACCCCAGTGGGCCTGGGGGTGTGGCGAGGCTCATAGCCGCGAGGCCGCGCAGTGTACCCACACAAACGGCGCTGATCGGCGCCCACTAACCGCCTGGATACGAGCCCAGCACGCGCACGGTCTCGGCCTGCGAGGCAAGCGCCTCGATCGCTTCGGTGACCGGGCTGCCGTCGCCCGGCGCCGCGGCACCGTCGAGATCGGCGAAGAACATGTAGTGCCCGAGACCCAGCCGGCGCGGGCGCGACTCGATGCGGGTGAGGTTGACGTCACGCGCGGCGAACTCCGCCAGGCACTGGGCCAGCCAGCCCGCGGCCTCGTCCCCGTCCCCCCACCAGACGACGCTCGTCTTGGTCGGCGAACCGAGCGGCGGCGTGCCGGCCGGCGCCAGCCACACGAAGCGGGTCGCGTTCTCGGCGGTGTCCTCGACGCCGTCGCGCAGCACCACGCCCCCGTGCAGCTCGGCCGCGAGCGCCGGGCCGAGCGCGACGGCCGGCTCATCGTTCGAGACGACGATGCGGACCGCCTCCGCGGTCGAGGCGACCGCGAGCACCTGGGCGTTGGGCATCTCCGAGCGCACGAAGCGCGCGCACTGCGCGTTGGCCTGCGGATGGGACAGGACGGCCGTGACCTCGGTCAGCTCGAGCGGCTCGCGGGCGATCAGCGCGTGCCGGATCGGGAGCACGAGCTCGCCGATGATGCGCACGCTCTCCGTCTCCACCGCCAGGGCGTCGAGCGTCGGCCCGACGGCACCTTCCGTGGAGTTCTCGATCGGCACGAGCGCACGGTCGGCGATGCCGTCCTCCACCGCGACCACCGCGTCGAAGACCGTCGGCGCCTCGAGCGCCTCCCAGTCACCGGCCCGCTCGTCCATCAACAGCGCTGCGTGGCTGAAGGTCCCTGCGGGCCCGAGGAACGCGGCTCGCAGCGGCTCGCTCACTCGGCGCTCAGTACGCGGGTGCCGACCTCGCCGGCCAGCGCGATGCGCACCGCCTCCGCCTCTTCTGGCGACAGCTCGAGCTCGCCGACCCCGTCGACCACCTGCTTGCAGTACAGGCGCGCGGACTCGCGGTGGGCGATGGAGGACAGCACGACGCCGTTGCGCTCGGCGTCCAGCAGCGCGACCGTCGTGGACTGGTGCCCGGAGAGCTCGCCGTAGGCGTCGTAGCGCACCAGCGAGCGATAGGCGAGCGCACCGTCGAGCCGCGTCTCCGCGTCCCCCATGCGCCCGTCGAGGAGGGCGGCGGTCTGCTGGACCTCCGCGCGCAGCGTCTCGAACGCGTTGTGCAGCGCGGAGGCGTGGGACACCAGGTCGTCGGTGCGGTCGGGGCCGAGGACGACGCGCTGGTCCGCGCGCACGCGCCGCAGCCGCAGGGCCAGGACGAGGACGCCGATCAGCGCGACGACGGCGACCCCGGCGGCCGCCAGGGCGACGATCCCTGGCGCGTCGGAGAACTCGCTCATTCCGGGCGCGAGGCTAGCGCCGCAGCCGCGGCACTACTCGACCAGGACGTTGTAGGTCGACGAGTTGTTGTCGGCCTTCTTCTCGCCCGGGACCGTGGAGACCTCGACGTCCATCGTGTAGAGGTCGGCCTCGGGCGGGCGCGAGAGCGGGATCTCGACCTCGGCCGACTCGCCTTCGGCGATCGTGTCGACGGTCTCGGCGCCCGTGATGTCCTCGGCGCCGGTGGTGCTCTGCAGCGTCACGAGCACCTCGACGTCGAACTCGGTGTTCTCGCCCTGGTTCTCGAAGGTGACCGTGACGGAGTCGGCGCCCACCGGGATGGTGTTCGTGCCCTCCGCGCCCGGCGAGAGATCCGCGCCGTCGATCGTCGTGCTGACCAGCCCGTTGCCGTGCAGGCCCGGCGTGACGGCGCCGGAATTGCCGTTGCCGCCGCCCGTTCCGCCGCCGGCGATCCGCGTGCCGAGCTTCTCGGCCACGAACTCTGGTGCCAGCCATGCGAGATCGGTCATGAAGCCGCTGGTGGCGGCCGGGTCGGCTACTACGTCGCTGGACTCGAGGTTGTCGCGGATCTCCGGCGTCACGCGCGAGCGGACGATCACGTCCGAGGCGAGGAAGGCCTGCATCTGGCCGGTCATCGACTCGATGGCCGCGTCGGAGGCATCGCCAGGCTCGGCCGTCGCCTCCGCGATGCGTTCGGAAATGACCTGGAGCCCGTCGCGACGCAGCTCGAGCGCGATCAGCAGCGACTCCTGAGCGTTCTTGAGATCGCCCGGCACGGAGAGGTCCTGCGCGCGGTCGAGGTCGGTGTCCGCCGCCGAGCGCAGCGTGGAGACCTGGGACTGCAGATCCTCGGGGGACTGGCTCGCGCCCTGGGCCAGGGTCTCGAAGAACGGGGCGCCGACCTCGCCGTCGGAGGCGGTCAGGATGTCCGAGACGCCGTTGTTGTAGTCACGCAGCGCGTTCTTGCGGCGCGAGTCCTGGCAGGCGTTGACGACGACCACCAGGAACACGAGCACGAGCAGGCCGACGCCAATCGCGACAGCGCGACGCGTCCACAGGGTCTGTGGATCCATGCGGGACCCGCCCGCTGGTGATGCACGCCGCGGCCTGGGGGCCCGGCGTGTTGGCTCGTCATCCTCGTCGAAGAAGGACACGCGGTAAACGTCGCCTTTCGGTGTTAACGCTGAGTATGCCGCGCTACCCGGCGGCTTCCCGGCATTCGCCATAACTCCGCCGTCGCCTGCAAGGTTCGCGCCGCTGCAGGACGAACCTACCGAGCGGTGACGTTGATCGAGGAAACCGCAGGCCTCGTGTTGGGCCGCTACCGCCTGGGCCGCCGGCTCGGCGCGGGTGGCTTCGGCACGGTCCACGAGGCCTTCGACGAGACGCTGGACCGCTATGTGGCGGTCAAGGTGATCCCCGCCGACGGCGCCACGCCGCTGCGGGCGCGGCGCGAGGCGGTGGCCGCCGCCCGCCTGGAGCACCCGGGGATCGTCGCGATCTACGACGCCGGGCAGGAGGACGGCGCCCGCTACCTGGTCTCCGAGCTGGTCGAGGGGCGCACCCTCGCACAGCTCGAGGCAGACGACGAGCTGACCGACCGCGACGTCCTGCGGATCGGCCTGGCCCTGGCCGACGCGCTCGATCACGCGCACGAGCGCGGCGTCGTGCACCGCGACGTCAAGCCGCAGAACGTCCTCGTTCCCGGACAAGCCGCGCTCCTGGAAGGGAGCCGCGAAGCTCGCCGACTTCGGGGTCGCGACCCTCGTGGACGAGCCGCTGACCGTCACGGGCGACATCGTCGGGACGCTGGCCTACATGGCGCCGGAGCAGGCGGCCGGCAAGCGGGTCGACCACCGCGCCGACCTCTTCTCGCTCGCGCTCGTGCTCTACGAGGCGTTCGCAGGGACCAACCCGGTGCGCGGCGCCTCGCCGGCCGCGACGGCGCGCAACCTCGGCAAGCCGGTCCCGAGCCTGGGCAAGGCCCGCCGCGACCTGCCGGAGGACCTCGTGGCGGCGATCGACACCGCGCTCGCGCTCGCGCCCGGCCCAGCGCGAGACCGTCGCCGACCTCGCCGACGCGCTCGAGTTCGCCCTCACCGAGGTCGACGACGAGGGCGGCGTCGTCACCCGTCACCCCGTCGAAGCGCCGGTGCGGATCCCGCGCGGGACCACCCGGGCCCTGCACGCTCTCGCCACCGCGGCCGTCGCCGGCGGCGTCACGGGCTGGCTTGCGCCCGCCGCGCAGATCCCCTGGCCCATCGCAGCCGCGGCCGCCTTCGCGGTCACCGTCCTGCTCCCGCGCCTGGGCTGGCTCGTCACCCTCGCCGGCGTGACGGGCGCGATCCTCTTCGCGCCGGAGGGCACGCCGGCGTCCGGAACGGCCCTCGCGGTCGCCGCCGCCGCGCTTCCCGTCCCCTGCTGTCTGTGGCGTGCGCCGCGTGCATGGTCGCTGGCCGCAATGGCTCCCGCGCTCGGGTTGGCCGGCGTCGGCGGCGCCTTCCCGGCGGTGGCCGGGCGACTGGCGACGGTTTGGGAACGGGCGGCACTGGGTGCCCTTGGGGCATGGTGGATCGAACTCGCAGACCCCGATCGGTCGGGACTCAACCGATCCGCCGACGCGATCGCGGCCTTCTTCACCGGCGGTCAGGCGCTGACGCTCCTGATCTGGGCCGCTGCCGCGGCCGTGCTGCCGTGGCTCGTCCGGGGGCGCTATCTCGTGCTGGACGTGGCTGCAGCGGCCGCGTGGAGCGCGGCGCTTGCGTCGGCAACCGCCTCGCTGGCCGCCTGGCGCGACGTGCCGGAGCCCACAGGTCTGGTTGCCGCAGCCCTGGCAGCGGGAACGATCGCCGTGCTGATGCCGCGATACTGGACCGAGTGAACGTTCTGCGCAGCCTGGAATCCAAGCTGGCCGGCCTCGTCGAGGGCACGTTCTCGCGCGCCTTCAAGTCCGAGGTCCGTCCGGTGGAGATCGCGCGCAAGCTGGCCCGCGAGCTCGACCAGCACAAGGTCGTGTCGGTCTCGCGGACCTACGTCCCCAACGAGTACACGGTGTGGCTGTCCGTCCGCGACCGTGCGCAGTTCGACGGCTACGAGGACGACCTGCGCGATGAGCTGAGCGCCTATCTGCTCGAGCACGCCCGCCGCGAGCGCGTCGCCTTCATGTCGCGGCCGGAGATCAGCTTCGAGACCGACGAGCGCCTTCGCCTGGGCGAGTTCGGCATCCAGGCCCGCCTCGTGCGCGCCGACCAGCAGGGTGCGGTGCGCGCCGAGGCCGGTCACACCTCGGTCTACTCCGTCGCCGAGCGGCTGTCGGAGCCGCTCCAGCAGCCCAACGTCAGCCGTACCCGCGCACAGCTGCGCCACGAGGGCCGCGCGATCCTGCTCACCGGCGAGGGCGTCGTGCTCGGCCGCTCGCGGGAGTGCGACGTCGTCGTCAGCGACGAGAACGTCTCGCGCCGGCACGCCGAGGTCCGCCCGCACGGCGGCGCCTGGGTCGTCCGCGACCTCGGGTCCACCAACGGCATCCGCGTCAACGGCACGCGCGTCAACGGCGCCCAGCCGCTGCGTCCGGGCGACACCATCGAGCTCGGCCAGAGCGCCGTCACGTTCGAGGAGAGCTGATGGAACTCGATCCGCTCGCCGTCGCGCTCAAGTTCGGCTTCCTGATCGTGCTCTACGTCTTCCTGCTGTGGGTGGCGCGCTCGGCGCTGCGCGATCTGCGGCGCACGGGCGCGGAAGAGGTGGACCGCGCGAGGGCGGGCGGGGAGGGCCTTACGAGCAGGGGACGGCCATGCACCAGGCCGGCGTCGCTCCCGACGCTCCTGATGGCATGCCGAAGCTGCGCGTCGGGTCAGCCGCCGGCCTGCGCGAGGGCGCGGCCTACGACATCACCAAGGGCGCCACGCTCGGCCGCGGCTCGGACGTCGACATCGTGCTCGAGGACACGTTCAGCTCGTCCCGCCACGCGCGCCTGTATCCGCAGGGCGACGTCGTCGTGATCGAAGACCTAGGCTCGACCAACGGGACGTACCTCAATGGCGAACCGCTCAGCGGTCCGCAGCCGCTCCACGACGGGGACCGCATCCGGATCGGCGACTCCGAGTTCACTTTCGAGAGATAAGTGCTGCGCGTAAGCGACAAGTGGCAGGGCTCCGACGTGGGCCGGCAACGCGAGGGCAACGAGGACAGCTACCTCGTCCGCTCGCCCCTCTTCGTGCTCGCGGACGGGATGGGCGGCGCGCAGGCCGGCGAGGTCGCCTCCGAGCTGACGATCGAGGCGTTCCGCGAGGGGCTGCCCGACGGCGCCGTGGAGAAGGGCCTCGTGACGACGATCCTCACGGCCAACGCCCGCGTCCACGAGCAGGCGACCACCGTCACGGAGTACCACGGGATGGGCACGACCTGCACGGTCGCCTACGTGGCCGACCAGGAGATCGTGCTCGCGCACGTCGGCGACTCGCGCGCCTACCTGCTGCGCGACGCCGAGCTGACCCGCCTCACCAACGACCACTCGCTGGTCGACGAGCTGATCCGCAACGGCAAGATCACCGAGGAGGAGGCGCTGACGCACCCCCAGCGCTCCGTGATCACGCGCGCCGTCGGGCCCGAGCCGACGGTCAAGGTCGACATCGAGCGCATCGCCGCGCGGCCGGGGGACGTCGTCCTGCTGTGCTCGGACGGGCTCACCGACATGGTGCGCGACCGCGATCTGCAGCGGATCCTGACCGCGGTCGATGACCTCGAGCGCGCCGGGCGCAACCTGATCGCCGCCGCCAACGCGGCGGGCGGCCGCGACAACATCACCGTGATCCTGTTCCGCCTCGAGGAGATCGGCGAGGGCACCGGCAGCGACTGCAGAGGACGACGGCCGCACCACGGAACAGGCCGCAGTGGCCGTCGAGCCGGCACAGAGCGCCCCGCCGCCGCGGCGTACGGCTCCGCTGCCGGTCGATGCGGGCCCGAGGACGGCGACCAACGCCGCTGTCAAGCCGCCCGGCCGCCTGCGGCGCCTGTGGAAGCCGCTGCTCGTCTTCGCCATCGTGCTCGCGTTCTTCGCGACGGCGGCGTTCGTGGCGATCCGCGGTGTCTTCTTCGTCGGGCTCGACGGCGACCGCATCGTGACGATCTACCGCGGCGTGCCCTACGAGGGCCCGTTCGGGATCGACCTCTACACCCGCCACTACACGAGCGGCGTGCGCATCGACCAGGTGCCCGAGGCCCGCCGCGAGACCTTCACCGACCACAAGTGGCGCTCGCTCGACGACGTCGAGGATCTCGTCCGCCAGCTGGAAACGGGCGGCATCAAGGAGTGAGCAACAGGTGAGCGCCCGCAATCGCGAGCTGCTGGCCCTGATCCCGGCGTCGCTGCTCGTTACCGCCGGGTTCACGGCGATCTTCATGCAGCGGTCGGCCGTCATCGACGACGCGTCGGTGACCTACGGCCTGATGTTTCTCGGCCTGTGCATCGCCACCCACGTGGTGATCCGCTTCACGCTGCCCGACGCCGACCCGTATCTGTTCCCGCTGGTTGCGGTGCTGGCCTGCTTCGGCCTGGTCGTCATCTACCGGATCGACGCGGACAAGGCGATCAGCCAGGCGGGCTGGTTCGTCGCCGGCCTCGTGCTCTTCAGCGCGACGATCATCGCGCTGCGGCGCGACTTCAGGATCCTGGAGCAGTACCGGTACACGATCGCGTTCGCGGCGGTGCTCCTGCTGCTGCTGCCGCGCATGCCCGGCATCTCCGCTCCGGTCAACGGCGCGTACCTGGGCATCGACGTCGGGCCGATCGCTTTCCAGCCGACCGAGTTCGCCAAGCTCGGGATCGTCGTCTTCCTCGCCGCCTACCTGCGCGAGCACCGCGACGTGATGATCCTCTCGGCGCGGCGCTTTCTCGGCCTGACGCTGCCGCCGCTGAAGCACTTCGGCCCGCTGCTCGTGGTGTGGGCGGCGGCCATGGTGTCGCTGCTGGTGATCCGTGACATCGGCTCGTCGCTGATGTTCTACGGCGCCTTCCTGGCGATCCTCTACGTGGCCACGAACCGCTTCGGCTTCGTGCTCGTCGGGCTCGCGCTGTTCGTCGTCGGCGCGATCGTGGTGCACTCGCAGGTCGGGCACATCCAGGACCGCGTCGAGATCTGGCTGGACCCGCTGCGCCAGGGCCTCTACGAACAGGACGGCGGCAGCTACCAGATCGCCCAGGGCCTGTTCGCGCAGGCCGACGGTGGGCTCTTCGGCCGCGGCTTCGGCGGTTCGCTGATCCTCACGCCGCTCGCCGACACGGACCTGATCTACGCGGTGATCGTCAACGAGCTCGGCCTCGCCGGCGCATGCGGGCTGATCCTCGTCTACCTGCTGCTGATCGCGCGCGGCTTCAAGACGGCGGTGATCGCCCGTGACTCGTTCTCGACCCTGTTGGCGACGGGCCTGACGGCGGTGCTCGCGTTGCAGGTGTTCGTGATCATCGGCGGCGTCACCCGCGTGATCCCGCTGACCGGCGTGACGCTGCCCTTCGTCTCCTACGGCGGCTCGTCGATCCTTGCGAACTTCGTTCTGATGGCGCTGCTGCTGCTCGTCTCCGACCGCGCCCGGCGCGAGGCGATGCAGACGGTATGAAGCAGCCGATCCTCCGGCTCTACGGCTTCATCGTCGTGCTCTTCGCCGTGCTGATCGGCTTCTCGTCCTACTGGTCGGTGTTCGCGGCGGAGAAGCTGCGCGACGATCCGCTCAACAAGCGCGACGAGCTGCAGGACCAGCGCATAGAGCGCGGCACGATCCGCACGTCGGACGACACGCTGATCGCCCGCTCGATCAAGCGCTCCGACGACACCTACCGGCGTCAGTACCCGCTCGGCGAGCTGTTCGGCCATCCGGTCGGCTACTCGTTCGCGAACCTCGGCGCCTCGGGCGTCGAGGCCGAGTACGACGATCGCCTGGTCGGCCGCCGCAGCGAGCTCGTGAGTACGTTCGACTCGCTGCTCGGCCGCCAGCAGGTGGGCGAGGACCTCGTCACCACCCTGGACAAGGACGCGCAGCAGGTGGCCACCGAAGCGCTGAAGGCCAGCGACACGGGGACGGGCGCCGCAGTCGCGATGGACCTCGAGACGGGTGCGGTACGGGCGATGGTCTCCGTTCCGGGGTACGACCCGAACGACCTCGACAAGGGCGACACGTTCTCGCGGCTCTCCACCGACAGCGACGACACGCCGCTCGTTCAACCGGGCGACGCAGGGCCGTTTCCCGCCCGGGTCGACCTTCAAGACGGTGACTGCCGCCGCCGCGCTCGACACTGGCACCTACACGCCGGACTCCGTCGTCTCGGGGGAGAACAGCAAGGTCATCTCCGGCGTGCCGCTGCAGAACTCCGGCGGCGCTGACTACGGCGACGATCACCCTGACCGCCGCGCTGACCAACTCGGTCAACACGGTGTGGGCGGAGGTCGGGGAGGAGCTCGGCGGCGAGACGGATGACCGATTACATGGAGCGCTTCGGCTTCAACGCCGCGCCGCCCATCGACCTGCCCGCGTCCCAGCTGCCGCGCAGCGGCGTCCGCAAGGCGGGCGACGAACTCGTCAAGGCAAGCTCGATCGCAGGTGGACATCGGGCGCATGTCGATCGGCCAGGGCGACCTGCTCGTGACGCCGCTGCAGATGGCCACGGTCGCCCAGACGATCGGCAACTACGGCGTGCGGATGGAGCCCTACCTCGTCGAGCAGGCGATCGACCAGGATGGACGCACCACCTTCGAGGCCGACCCCGAACGCGCCGAGCGGGTGATCTCCGACGAGACGGCCGCCGCTCTGACGGAGATGATGCGCAACGTGGTCAACGAAGGCACAGGCACGGCGGCTGCGCTCGAGGGCGTCGACGTGGCCGGCAAGACCGGCACCGCGGAGCGCGACATCGCCGCCGGGATCAACGACGCCTGGTTCATCGGCTTCGACGACCAGACCGCTGTCGCAGTGGTGGTCGAGCAGCGTCCAGAGCCAGGGCGGCATCGCCGCCGCCCCGATCGCGAAGTCGATCCTGGAGTCCCTCGGTGGCTGAACCGACAAGCCCAGGGGGCCCACCTCCGGCCGGCGAGGGCGCGAACGATCGGCCTCCGGCACCCCACCCCCTCCGCGAGACCCTCGGCAGCGGGGAGGTCGTCGACGAGCGCTACACGGTCGAGTCGCGGATCGGCAGCGGCGGGATGGCCGACGTCTACTGCGCCCAGGACTCGCAGCTCGGCCGGAAGGTCGCGTTGAAGGTCCTGCACCGGCGCTTCGCCTCGGATACGGAGTTCGTCGAGCGCTTCCGCCGCGAGGCGTCCGCCGCCGCCGGTCTCCAGCACCCGAACGTCGTCCAGGTCTTCGACCGCGGCGAGCTCGACGGCACCTACTACATCGCGATGGAGTTCCTCGAGGGCCGCTCGCTCAAGCAGCTGGTCCGCGAGGAAGGGCCGCTCGACCCGAGTCGCGCGATCGACATCACGATCCAGATCCTGCGCGCCGCCCGCTTCGCGCACAAGCGCGGGATCATCCACCGCGACATCAAGCCCCACAACGTGATCATCGATGCCGACGGCCGCGTCAAGGTGACGGACTTCGGCATCGCCCGCGCCGGCGCGTCGGACATGACGGAGACCGGGGCGATCATGGGCACCGCGCAGTACCTGTCGCCCGAGCAGGCGCAGGGCCACGCGGTGTCGGCTTCGTCGGACCTCTACTCCGTCGGCATCCTGCTCTACGAGCTGCTCACGGGCCAGGTGCCGTTCGACGCCGAGTCGGCGGTGACGATCGCGCTCAAGCAGGTCTCCGAGGAACCGGTCCCGCCGCGCACGGTCAACCAGGCCGTGTCGCCCGAGCTCGAGGAAGTCGTCCTCCGCGCGCTGCAGAAGGACCCTGCGCGGCGCTTCACCGACGCGGACGATTTCATCGGTGCGCTCGAGATGGTGCGCGAGGCGCCGGCACGGCCCGACGTCGCTCAGCGCACGGGCTCCCTCACCGGGGTCTACCCGGCGCTGGGTGTGGATGTGTACGAGGAGGAGCGCGGCCGCGGCCGGCGCTTCTGGATCGCGCTGATCGCACTCCTGCTGCTGATCGCCGGCGGTGCGGTGGCGGCCTACCTGCTGACCCGCCCCGAGCTGCGGACCGTTCCCAACGTGATCGGCCAGGCGTCCGGCGCAGCCTCCCAGCGCCTCATCAACGAGGGCTTCAGATCCGGAGATCGAGCAGGTCCAGAGCGCCGACGTCCCCGAGGACAAGGTCACCCGCCAGCGCCCCGGTCCCGACGAGGAGATCGAGGTCGGCTCGACCGTCACGATCACCGTGTCCAGCGGCCCGGGTGAGGAGACGATCCCGGAGGTGCTCGGCAAACCGCGTGACGCCGCGGTGAAGCTGCTCGAGGACAAGGGCTTCAAGGTCACCGAGGAGGAGGAGTTCTCCGAAGGCGTCCCGAAGGGGCAGGCGCTCGGCACGCGGCCGGAGGTCGGCAGCCAGCTCGACATCGGCTCGACCGTGATCCTGGTGGTCTCGCGCGGGCCGGAGAAGGAGGCGGTGCCCGACGTCACCGGTCTTCAGGAGTCCGAGGCGCGCGCACAGCTCCAAGAGGCGGGCTTCAGCCCCGTGATCACCCGCGAGGAGTCGGACGACGTCGACGCGGGCGAGGTGATCCGGACCGATCCGGGCGCGGGCACCCAGCTGACCACGGGCTCGAACGTCACCGTCACGGTCGCCGAGGAGCCGTCCGACGTCCCGGTGCCCAACGTACGCGGCCAGCAGGTCGACGCCGCGACGGCGACGCTGCGGGCCGCCGGCCTGTCTGTCGCCACGGAGACGCGCCTGGTCCCGAACCCCGACGGTGAGGGCCTGGTCCTCGCGCAACGCCCGGGCGGCGGCCGGCTGGAGAAGGGCTCGACCGTCACGCTTGATCATCGGCGACTTCGACGACTCGCAGCTCGACCCAGACCCGACGCCGAGCGCCGAGCCGACGGAGACGCCGGAGGCGACCGAGACGCCCGACGCGCCGTGAGGGTCGCGGTCCTCTCCGGCGGCCGGTCCTCCGAGCACGAGGTCTCGCTCGCGTCGGGGGCCGCCGTGCGCACCGCCGTCGCCGAGGCGGGCCACGAGGTGCTCGACGTCCTGCTGACCCGCGAGGGCGCCTGGCTGTACGAGGGCGCCCCGGTCGACCTGCGCCCGGGTGAGGGCCTGCTGGGCGCCGACGCGGTCTTCCCGGTGCTGCACGGCCCCTACGGCGAGGACGGCACGGTCCAGGGCCTGCTCGAGCTGCTCGGCGTGCCGTACGTCGGCGCCGGCGTGCTCGGCTCGTCGCTGTGCATGGACAAGGTCGTCTTCAAGGAGGTCCTGTCGGCCTCCGGCGTGCCGCAGGTCGACTACGTGGCGGTCCGCCCGGGCGACGATCCTTCCGTCTGCGAGTCGCTCGGGCTTCCCGCAGTTCGTCAAGCCCGCTCGCGCGGGCTCCTCGATCGGGATCGTCAAGGTCCTCTCCGCCGACGAGCTGCCGGCCGCGCTCGAGACGGCGTTCGGCTTCGACACGCTCGTCATCGCCGAGGCGATGTCGCCCGGCCTCGAGGTCGAGTGCGCCGTCCTGGGCAATGCATCGCCCGAGGCAAGCGTGCCCGGCGAGATCGTCCTCACCGGCGACGCCGACTGGTACGACTACGAGGCCAAGTACACCGAGGGCGGCATGGAGCTCCAGATCCCCGCGCGGATCTCCGACGCCGCGCTCGCCGAGGTCCGCCGCCTCGCCGTCGAGACGTTCCTCCGCGTCGACTGCGCCGGCCTCGCCCGCGTCGACTTCTTCGTCGAGGGCGACCGCGTCCTCGTCAACGAGCTCAACACCCTCCCGGGCTTCACGCCCACCTCGGTCTACGCATCGCTCTGGGCCGCCAGCGGCGTCGGCTTCGCCGAGCTCTGCGACCGCCTGCTCGCGCTCGCCCTCGAGCGCTAGCCCGGCCGCGCGGCGCCGTTCGGATCGGCCTGCGGACTACGGGTCCGAGCTGACTGGTTCGACGCCGACCGGCGCGGTACCGGGACGCGGACTGCGGCTTTCCGGTTAGCGCAAACGGGGCTCACGCACAGAACACGGAGCGCTGCGGTGGGAGCCTGAGGTAGCTCGCGGCATCTCCTGCGACACCCCCTCCCTCACCAGCTCAAATCGCAGAGGCCGACGCCGTCGCAAACGCCTCTAGGCAACAGTCCGACCGATGTTCGCTAGCGGGACGCTTCGCGGAACAGCGTGAGCTGGCCGATCGCGACCTCGTCGCTGTCGGGCGGCAGCGAGGTGATCCAGACGAGGTAGTAGCGGTAGGGCTCGCCGCCGGTGTCGAGCTCGAAGTCCTCGGTCTTGGAGTCCATGGTGCCGCCGCCGACCTCGGTCCAGCCGGTCAGGTCCGCGGGCGGCTCGCCGTTCGGGGCGGCGTAGAGCGTCATCTCCCAGCCGGGGTCGGGGGTCTTGATGCGGATCTGGCTGGCGACCACCTCCGGCTCGGCGTCGATGTAGAGGCCGACGCCCGACTTCAGGCCGTTGGGCCCGAACGGCTCCGGGTCGTCGTAGCTCTCCGTGGTCCAGGCGGTGTCGGGGTCGGGGTCGGTGGCGCGGGTGGTCTCGTCCGAGCCCTCCTCCTCGTCGCCCTCGGGGTCGTAGTCGACGGCCGAGGTGCTCTTGACGGAGACCGCCTCCGTGTCCGCGGGCGCGGCCTCGCGGGGGCCGCCGGTGCCGCGCTGGATGCGGTCGCGGCCCTCGACCAGGACCAGCGTCAGCACCACGGCGACGGCCAGGATCGCGAGGAGCGTGCCGAACACGGCGCGCCGCCCGCGCAGCAGCAGCGGGACGGAGCGCCGCGCCGAGGCCGGCAGGGTCTGCAGGACGGCCGTCGCCTCGCCGGTGGCGTGGCCGCGGCGGGCGGCCTCGTGGGCGAGCGCATCCTCGAGGTCGTCCTCGAGCGTGACCGTGTCGGGGTAGCGCCGGTCGAGCGCCTTGTCGGTCATGCGGTCCAGCACGGCGGCGACGCTCGCGGTCACCTCGGGCCGGCCGTGCATGATGTCCGGGAACGTCCTCGCGGACGTGCTTCATCGCCACCGCGACCTGGTTCTCCCCGTGGAAGGGGACGTCGCCGGCGAGCATCTCGTAGAGGACGATGCCGAGCGAGTAGATGTCCGACTGGCCGTTGACGGCGTGGCCGAGGGCCTGCTCAGGGGCGACGTAGTCCGTCGTGCCGAGGACGCGGCCGTCAGCGGTGAGGCCCTCCTCGTCCAGCGAGCGCGCGATGCCGAAGTCGGTGACCTTGGCCATGCCCTCCTCGTCGATGAGGACGTTCTGCGGCTTGATGTCGCGGTGGACGATGCCGCGGCTGTGCGCGGCGCCGAGCGCGCGGGTGATCTCGATCGCGTAGGCGAGCGCCTCGTCGACGGGCAGCGAGCCCGACCGGCGGATGCGGTCCTTGAGCGTCTCCCCCTCGACGTACTCGAAGACGATGTAGGGGCGCTGGTCGTCCTCGCCCGCGTCGATCACGCCGACGATGTGCGGGTGGCTGAACTGGGCGACGGCGCGCGCCTCGCGCCGGAAGCGCTCGAGCTGGTCCGAATCGGACGCGATCTCGCGGTGCATCACCTTGACGGCGACCGTGCGTTCGAGCGTCGTGTCGAACGCGCGGTAGACCGTCGACATGCCGCCGTGCCCGATCTGCGCGTCGAGCCGGTAGCGGTTGGAGAGAAGGGTGCCGACGAGCGCGCTCATGCGATTTGCGCGCTTATCGTCCCATGCCTTGCGCTTCTAGCGCGACTCTTCGTCCTCCACAGCCGGCTGCTCCTCCGTCGGCTGGTCGTCGAGACGCCACACATTGGTGCTCTTCTGCTCCGCCGACAGGCCCGTGTCCTCGGGCGGCGGGACGTCGATCGGGTCGCCCGCGGGCGGCGGAGCGTCGGCTAGGCCGAGCTGCTCGATGGCCTCGCCGGACTCACCGCTGAACGGGTCGTCCTGGGCCTCGATGACGTCATCGAGGGCGCGCTCGCCCTCGATCGGATCGCCGGCGGCGGACTCGGCGTTGTCGATGAGGTCAGCCTCGGCGAGCTCCTGGCCCTCCGAGTAGCCCCCACCGGCTTCCTCGAGCGGGCGCAGCGCCTCGTCGGCGGGCTGCGTCGGGTCCTCCTCGCTCGGATACTCCTCGGGGATGCCGCCGATGTTCGCCGCCTCGGCGGCTGCCGCGGCTTCCTCGGCCGCCTCGTCGATGCCGCCGGACGGGTCGTGGACCACGGGCTCCGGAGCGGGGACGTGCGGTGGCGGTGTTCTCCGGCGGGCCGGCGACGTCGGCATTGGCGACCGGCGGGGCGGGCGTCGGACCGGAGGGGGTGTACGGCTCGGGCGCGGGCGAGCCGCCGCCTCCGAGGAGACCCTTGACGGTCGGGTTGTTGCGGAGGGCGTAGGCGGCGCCCGCGGCCAGGCCGCCGAGGATCAGGGTGCGCGCGTTGAAGAGTCTGGCCATGACCGGCAACCTACCCATCCGGCGGCTCTCGGCACCGTCCGAGTGCAACGCGACGATGATCGGTCGTGATCCGACTCCTGATCCTGCTCGCGGTCGTCGCGCTGGCAGTCACCGGCGGTCGCGAGCTGCTCGCGCCCGAGTCACGCGAGGCGCGTGTCGAGCGTGTCGTGGACGGCGACACGCTGGTGGTACGGATCGGCGACCGCGAGGAGACGGTCCGGCTGATCGGCATCGACACGCCGGAGGCCTCGCCGCCGGAGTGCGGTAACCGCGCCGCCACGCGCGCGCTCACCGATCTGGCCGATGGCCGTTACGTGGAACTCGTGACGGACTCGAGCCAGGACGAGCGGGACCGCTACGGGCGACTGCTGCGTTACGTGGAAGTGAATGACCAGGACGCGGGCGAGGAGGTGCTCCGCCGTGGCTGGGCGCGGGTCTACGTCTACGCCGACGAGTTCGCCCGCGTCGACGACTACCGCGCCGCGGCCCGGGCCGCCGGCCGAGCCGGACGCGGACTGTCGAGCGTCTGTTCCTAACCTTCTAGGGGCGATGGACCTCGATGCCGCCGCCCGCGCCGCACACGACCTCCTGCTCGCCCTCGACATCGACACCGAGGCCGAGGGATTGCGCGACACCCCGCGCCGCGTCGCCGCGGCCTACGCCGAGCTGCTGACGCCCCAGCCGTTCACGGCGACCACCTTCCCCAACGAAGAGGGCTACGACGAGATGGTCGTGGCTCGTTCCATCCCCTTCCACTCGCTCTGCGAGCACCACCTGATCCCGTTCGTGGGCGTCGCCCACGTCGCCTACCTGCCCGGCGACCGGATCGTCGGCCTCTCCAAACTGGCGCGCATCGTCGAGCACTTCGCGCGTCGGCTGCAGGTCCAGGAGCGGATGACGGTGCAGATCGCCGACTGGCTCGAGGCCGAACTGCAGCCCAAGGGCGTCGGCGTCGTGCTCGACGCCGAGCACTTCTGCATGTCGCTCCGCGGGGTGCAGAAGCCCGGCGCACGCACCACCACCTCCGCGTTGCGAGGACGCGTCCGCGACGACGCCCGCACCCGCGCGGAGCTCCTCGCGCTCACGCAGTCGAACTAGTGGCGCGCTACCAAGTAGGTAGTCCGAATAAAGGGCAGGGTTGACGGACTACGACCGGATCGGCGCCGGCTACGCGCTGACCCGGCGCGAGTGCCCGCGGATCGCGGCCCGCATCCACGCTGCGCTGGGTGAAGCCCGCACCGTCGTCAACGTCGGTGCCGGCACCGGCTCCTACGAGCCGACCGACCGCGAGGTGATGGCCATCGAGCCGAGCGAGGTGATGATCGCCCAGCGGACCACGCCGGCGATCCAGGCCGGCTGCGCCTCGCTGCCGCTCACCGACGACAGCGTCGACGCGGCGATGGCCATCCTCACCATCCACCACTGGGATGACGATCTGGAAGCCGGTTTGGCCGAGCTGCGCCGCGTCGCCCGCGACCGTGTGGTCATCCTCACCTACGACCCTGCGGTCAGCGCCCGCATGTGGCTGATGGCCGACTACCTGCCGGAGGTCGCCGCGCTCGACCGGAGAATCTTCCCGCCACCGGAATCCCTGGGCGGCGAGATCGAGACGATCCCACTGCACCGCGACACGCCCGACTGGATGCTCGGTTCGTTCTGGGCTCACCCGGAACGCGTGCTGGACACGGCCGCGCGCGCCGCCACCTCCGGCTTCGCCCGCATGGACCCGGCCGTCGTGGACCGCGTGGTCGCCGCGGTCGAGCGCGATCTCTCCGATGGCACCTGGGACTCCCGCCACGGCCACCTGCGCGAACTCGAGGAGTTCGACGTGGGACTACGGCTCATCACGGGTAGGCGGTCCACATGAGCGACCACGACGAGCTGGCTGACCGACTCGAGCAGGACGCCGAACGCCTTCAACACGAAAGCGACCGGCTGGAGCAGCAGGGTGAATCCGCCCGCTCGGCGGTCGAGCAGGCGCAGCAGGACGAGTACACACCCGCGCCGCTCGGCGAGGACGACCCGGCCTACCGCGAGCCGTCGGAGGCTGAGCGCAAGGCCGCCGAGGAGCAGGCCAACCAGCCCCCGCCCCCGTCGACGCCCGGCGAGAAGGTCGACGACCGCCTGCGCACCGAGGCGGACGACATGAGGGCCGGCCGCCTGGGAATGACCGACGAGGACTCCGAGGACAACCCGAACGACCGTGAAGCCGACCCGCCTACGGAGGACGCGGACGAACCGGCGGCGCCGAAGGCCTAGCTCGTGCGGTGCACGCCGCGGCCGGCGGTCGCGGCGAGGCCGAGCGAGGGGAGCTCGACGAGGCCGGCGCGGTCCGTGATCGTGCCGATGCGCGCCGTGCCGGGGTGCCGGGCAGCGAGGAGCTCGACCGCGGCGTCGGCGTCGGTGTCCGGGACGACGGCGACGAAGCCGCAGCCCATGTTGAAGACGTCGTACATCTCCTCGGGCGGGACGGAGGCGACGCGGGCGATCGCCGAGAAGACGGGTTGCGCCGGCAGCGGTGCTTCGATCGACCAGCCGCTGTCGCCAGGGAAGCGCAAGAGGTTCATCACGCCGCCGCCGGTGATGTGGGCGAGCGCGCGGACGTCGATCTCCGAGCGCAGCAGGTCCAGCGCAGCGCGCACGTAGATGACGGTCGGCTCGAGCAGGACGTCGGCCACCGAGTCGCCGTCCAGCTCCTCCGGCGTGTCGTCGAGTGACCAGCCCGAGTCCTCGAGAAGGGCGCGGCGGGCGAGCGTGTAGCCGTTGGAGTGGATGCCGCTGGACGGCAGGCCGATGACCGCGTCGCCAGGCCGGCGGGCCTCGCCGGTGACCATCGCGTCGAGGGCGACGGTGCCGAAGCACGTGCCGACGATGTCGAAGCCGTAGGGCGACGGGTGGCCCTTCACGACGTCCGGCAGAACGGCGAGCTCGCCGCCCGGGATCTCGACGCCGGCGTCGGTGGCTCCGCGGGCCAGGCCGGCGGCGATCGCGCCCAGGATCTCCGGGTCGGACTGCTCGACGGCCAGGTAGTCGACGAGAGCGATCGGCTCGGCGCCGATGCAGACCACGTCGTTGACGTTCATCGCGACGCAGTCGATGCCGATCGTGTCGAAGCGGCCGGTCTGCTCGGCGACGATCACCTTCGAGCCGGCCGAGTCCGTCCCGATCGCGATGCCGAGGTTGTCGGCGACCTTCAGGACCGCGGCGTAGTGCCCGGCCGGTGCCAGCGAGCGCGACGGCGAGCCCGTCTCGATCGCGCCCAGCGCGCGCACGATCGCGGCCACGCCGGCGTCGGCCTGGCGCGTGTCGACCCCGGCAGCGGCGTAGGCGTCGGACATCAGGCGCG
The DNA here is from genome assembly GCA_963759945.1 of uncultured Solirubrobacteraceae bacterium. Lineage (GTDB taxonomy): Bacteria > Actinomycetota > Thermoleophilia > Solirubrobacterales > Solirubrobacteraceae > DATLGB01. The sequence goes on from CAVXBH010000016.1 coordinate 178,375, forward strand.
GGAGTTTCGCAGGAGGAGCAGCGCCAGCCCAGCCCGCTCGACCGCGAACGGCCACAGCGGCGCCCCGCGGTCGACCCATCGCATCGCCGGAAACGCCGCCAGCGCGCCGGCGAACGACGCAGCGAGCGCACCTGGCGGGGTCATGACCCCGCCGACTGCGCCCGCGCGCAGCGTGACGGCACCGAGGGTGACCGGGACTCCGACTTCGCGCGACAACGGGTTCGCCTCATCCCGGCGCGAACCCCCGCCGGCGGGCGACCGCCAGCGTCGCGCCGTTGCGCGACACGCCCGGCCACAGCGCCAAGGACTGCGCGACGCCCGAGCCACACGCCGTCCACGACCCCGGCGTCCCACCGCGACCGCTCGCCCTTCCCTCCCTCACCAGCCAGAAGAAGGAGCGAACCGGCGAGCAGTCCGGGCACCACCGGTAAGCGTTCCGCGCGCTTCTCCAGCGCGAAGCCGGCTACGGCGGGGATCGCCGCCCGCGAAGAGGTGCATGCCGACCCGCCGCACCGACAGCCGCCGAAGGATCTCGACCGCCTCGCCCCGGCAGCCGATCACCAGCGCCGCCAGCGAACCCGCGTGCAGTGCCACCTCGTCCCCCTCCAGTCCCCACAGCGCCCGTGCCGCCTCCACGTGTCCCGACGAGGAGACCGGCAGCAACTCCGCGGGGCCCTGGATCAGGCCGAGGAGGAGGCCTCGACCTCGGCCGGGCCGTCCGTGCGGTTGCGTCGCCACCGGAAGAAGAGGTAGATGGCGCCGATCACGATCGCCGCGGCGACCGCGTAGTCGACGTAGTGCAGGCCGTCCTTCCAGTCCTCCCACTTCGAGCCGGCCTTCAGCCCGATGAAGGTCAGCATCGAGATCCACGGGATGCAGCCGAGGGTGGTGAGCAGCGTGAAGCGCCAGAACGGCATCCGCGCGACACCGGCCGGGAGCGAGATGAAGGTGCGGATGATCGGCAGCATGCGCGAGAAGAAGACGGTCGCGTCGCCGTAGCGCTCGAACCAGCGGTCCGCCCACGCCAGGTGCTTCGGCGTGATGTGCAGCTTCTTGCCGTGCTTTTCGAGGATGTCGACGCGGCCGTAGTAGCCGACGGCGTAGGCGATCCACGAACCGACGACGTTCGCCGCCGTGCCGACTGCGACCACCGCCAGGAAGGAGTACTCGCCCGCGTCGACGTTGAAGCCCGCGAACAGGAACGTCGTCTCCGACGGGATCGGGATGCAGGCGCTCTCGGCAACCATCAGCACGAAGATCCCGACCAGGCCGATCGCGTCGATGACGTCGACGGCGAAGTTGACGATCGGCTCGGTGATGGAGGCGTTTAAGACGGGCACGAGCGCGCGAGGCTAGCTTCCGGCACTGCAAGTGCTCCTCCTCCCGACACCCAACGCCCACCGACGGACGCCGATCAACGACTGGCTTCGTCCTCGCGGCTCGATGTGCCAAAAGCACACCGTCACCACTGCGTCCTCGCCATTCGCCGCCGGCGCCGGGTCGCTGGACGCCGGGTGCCGGAAGGCGAAGCACTAGTGCGCGTCTGGATCGACCTGACCAACTCCCCGCATGTCCTCGTCATGCGACCCGTGATCGAGGACCTGCGCCGCCGCGGGGCCGAGGTCGAGGTCACGGCGCGCGACTTCGCGCAGACGCTCGCCCTGTGCGAGCGCTTCGGGATCGAGCACACGCCGATCGGCCGCCACCGCGGCGGCCGCCTCGCCGCCAAGGCCGTCGGCCTGTTCGACCGCTCGTTCGTGCTCGCTCGCTGGGCGAAGGGCCGTCAGGTTCGACATCGCGCTCGGCCATGGCTCCAACGACGTCACGGTCGCCGCGCGGCTACGGGGCATACCTGCGACCACGACCTTCGATTACGAGTTCGCGCGCGTGCAGCACACCGTCAACTGCCGCCTGGCGAAGGCCGTGGTCGTTCCGGACGTGATCCCCGCCGACCGCCTGGCCCCCTACGGCGCGACGCCCGCCAAACTGCACGGCTATCCCGGCCTCAAGGAGGAGTACTACCTCTCGGACTTCGAGCCCGACGACGCCGTGCTACAGGAGCTCGGCCTCGACGCGGCGAAACCGTTGTTCGTGGTGCGCACACCTCCCGACGTGAGCCTTTACCACCGCTTCGAGAACCCGCTCTTCCGAGACGTCTTGGAACGGCTGCGGGAGGCCGGGCAGGTCGTAGTGCTGCCCCGTACCGCCGAACAGAGAGCGGAGCTGAAGCCCCCGTTCATCGTGCCTGAGGGTGCCGTGGACGCCCAGACCCTGGTCGCCCGCGCGGATCTCGTCATCTCCGCCGGCGGCACCATGAACCGGGAGGCGGTCGCGCTCGGCACCCCCGTTTACACGACCTTCGAGGGCCGTCTGGGCGCGGTCGACGAGAAGCTGATCGCCGAGGGCCGGCTCCGTCATCTCAGGAACGCGGCGGACATCGACACGGCGCCGGCCGCACCGCAGGCCGTGCCGGAGCGCATCCGCCGGGACCCGGCCGCCTTTGTGGACCTGCTCCTGTCTCCCATAACATCTGCGTGATGCGCCGCCGGCTCCGGTCCGTGGCCGTCCCGATCCACCGCCATGCGCTGCCGCAGATCGCGCTGGACGCGGGGCTCGTCGCGCTCGCCCACTACCTCGCGTATCAGCTGCGGTTCGACGACGGCATGCCCGAGCGCTACGAGATGCTGCGAGACAACTCGCTGACGATCACGGTCGCCGGCTCGATCATCGTCTTCTGGGCCTTCGGCCTCTACCGGCACTGGTGGCGCTACGCCGACCGCTCCGAACTCGTGCGCGTCCCGCAGGCGGTCCTCGTCGCCACGCTCGTGATGGTCGGCGGCATCGCGGTCCTCAACCCCGCGTACGTGACGACGGACGACGGCCTCGCCGGTCTGAGCCCGCCGACCGGCGTCATCGGCCTGTTCTTCCTCGTCGCGCTGGTCCTGACGCTCACCGCGCGCGTGTTCGTGACGATGTTCTTCGAGCGTCCGGTGGGCGGACGCGTCGCGCGCAACGCGCGCTCGGTGTTGATCGTCGGCGCCGGCGACGGCGGCCGCCTCGTACAGCGCGAGATCATCCGCAACCCGGACCTCGGGCTGCGCCCCGTCGGTTTCGTCGACGACGACCCGGCGAAGGCGAACATGCGCATCCAGGGCGCGCGCGTGCACGGGACGACGGACCTCCTCGGCCGCGTGCTCGACGACGTCGAGCCCGACGAGGTCATCATCGCCATCCCCTCCGCGTCGGGTCAGCTGCGCGCGAAGGTGGTCAAGGAGTGCCGCGACCGCGGCGTCCAGGTGCGCACGCTGCCGACGGTGTTCGAGCTGCTGCAGGCGGGCGGGCGCATGGTCCGCCAGGTGCGCGAGGTGCGCGTCGAGGACGTCCTCGGACGCGACCCCGTCCGGATGGAGATCGAAACGGTCGGCGAGTACATGACCGGCCGCTGCGTGCTCGTGACCGGCGCGGGCGGCTCGATCGGCTCCGAGCTGTGCCGGCAGATCGCACGTGTGCGCCCGAGCCGCCTCGTCCTCCTCGATCACGCCGAGGACAACCTCTTCACGATCGAGCAGGAGCTCCTGCACGACCGCCACGTCCTCAACTGCGTCGCCGTGATCGCGGACTGCAAGGAGGAGGAGCGGATGCGCGAGGTGATCGCCCAGCACAAGCCCGACGTGATCTTCCATGCCGCGGCCTACAAGCACGTGGCGATGATGGAGGCCAACGCCGTCGAGGCCGTCCGCAACAACTCGATCGGCACCCGCGTGATGACCCGCGCCGCGGGCGACCTGGGGGTGGAGACCTTCATCCTCGTCTCGACGGACAAGGCGGTCGCGCCCGCGACCGTGATGGGTGCCTCGAAGGCGCTGGCCGAGTGGCAGGTGGAGGCCGTCGGCCACGAGTACCCCAACACGCGCTACGCCTCCGTGCGCTTCGGGAACGTGCTCGGGTCCTCGGGTTCGGTCGTCCCGATCTTCCGTCGCCAGATCGCGGCGGGGGGTCCCGTGACGGTCACCGATTCCCACATGACGCGCTATTTCATGACGATTCCGGAGGCGGTCCAGCTGATCGTGCAGGCGGGGTCACTTGCGCGCGGCGGTGAGACGTTCGTACTCGAGATGGGCGAACCGGTGCGGATCTATGACCTCGCGGAGCAGATGATCCGCCTTTCCGGCCTCGAGCCCGGACGCGACATCGCCATCGACATCGTCGGCGCCCGGCCGGGCGAGAAGCTCCATGAGGACCTCTTCAACACCTACGAGACGCCCGTCGCGACTGGCGCCTCGCGGATCCAGCGGGCCGATCGGCCGGCGCTGAACCCGGCCTTCGTGAACCGCACCTTCGACGAGCTCGGTCTGCTCGTCCTCGAGGGTGACGCAACCCGCCTCGCGGCCCTTGTCGCCGAGCTGGCGCTTGTACGCGTGCCCGCGCAGGCGGCAGCGGTGGTTGCCGCTGATGCTGCCGACGCGCCCGCGGATGCCGGCGAGGTCCGGCTGGCCACCTAGACTCCGGCCCTTCGTTCGATGGTTGTGTTCGCGCTCACGTTGTCGGATCTGATCGAGCGCGGCGGTGCCTACGCGGGCCTCGCCGCCTTCTTCGGCCTCGCCGTCATGTCGATCCTCTACTTCGCCCAGGCGCGCGAAATCAGACGCCTGCGCGATTGGGCCGGACGGTCGCCGGAGCGCGCGCAGGAACTCGAGGAGCGCGTGGTCGCCCAGGCGGAGGCACGGCGCGAGGTCAAGGCGCAGCCGATCCGCAGGCCCGGGCAGCCCGCGACCGTCGCCGCGAAGGCCGCTGCCGCAGCTTCGGTTGCGCCACCGGAAACGCCGGTGGTCGCCCCGGCGGAGGGCGAGACCCAGGTCACCGCGGAGGGCGAGGCTCCGGCTCCGGAGGCCGAGGAGGGCTCGGCGACCGAACATGACATCGTCAAGCCCTCGGCAGGCGCCCCCAGCGAGGTCGGGGCAGGCGACGAGGTCGTCTCCGAGGACGAGACGGACGCCGAGGCCGAGGAGGAGACCACGGACGACGCGGACCCGGCCGTGGTGCCCGCCGGCGTCGCCGCCCGAGAGGCGACGACCGACGCCCCGACCACCGTGACGCCCGCCACGCCGGGCACCGGCTCAGTGCTTCCCCCGCGCGCTACGCAAGGCCCATCCACCTCGCCGCCCTCCCCTGCGTCACCCATCCGCCGTCCCGGCCAGGCCGCGTCCCCGCTGCGCAGCACTGCTCCAGCCACCCGGCGTCCCGTGCCGCCGCCGCGCCGTCCGGGCCCGCCGCCGCCGCTCAAGCGCGATGAGGCCTCTCCGCCCGGCGGCCGCCGCACCGGCATCATCGCCGCCGGAGCGCTCGCCGGCGTCACCCTGATCGTCGTCGGGATCATCGCCCTCGTGGGCGGTGGAGACGACTCTCCGACCGCCTCCACGGAGGATCCGGTGGCGACCGCCGCCGCGACGACGGAAGCCAGCACCGGCGGCAACGGCAACGGCGGCAACGAGGAGGAGACGCCCGAGCCCTCCGGTCCCGCTCGCGGGGACACCACGGTGGCCGTTCTCAACGGCACGGCCGTCTCCGGTCTCGCGGGCGGCCTGAACACGGAACTCGTCGAAGCCGGATACACCGAGGCCCAGGCGCCGACCAACTGGGTCGACCAGACCCGCTCGGCGTCGATCGTCTTCTACGCCAGCTCGGAGTACCGCGAGCAGGCGATCGAGATCGCCGACCAACTCGAGATCGCAGATCGCCAGCCGATCGACGACACGGCCCTGTCGCTCGCGCCGAACGCGAACGTCGTCGTCCTCGTCGGCGCGGACCAGACTCCCTAGTGGGAACCACACCCGGCCGCGTGCAGCGGCCCGCGGCCATCGGGTTCGCCGTCCTGGTCCTTGCCACAGGAGCTGCCTTCCTCTTCGCCAACCAGCTCAAGTCCGCGCCGGCCGAGATCAAGGTCATCAAGCGCAACCAGTTCTTCTCGCCCAACGGGGATGGGCGTCGCGACACGGAGCCGATCATCTTCACGATCGACCAGAAGGGCTCTGCGGCGGTGGACATCGTCGACGCCGACGGCACCGCCGTCCGCCGCATCCACGAGGACATCTCCCTGCGCGAGGGCAAGCGCAAGCGAGTCGTGTGGGACGGCTTGCAGGACGACGGTGACGTCGCACCCGACGGCGAGTACCAGATGCGGCTGATCCTGGGCGAGGGCCGCTCGCTGCTGGCGCCCCGGCCGTTCTTCCTGGACACGAAGCCGCCCGATCCCGAGCTCACGATCGCGGGTGAGGCGCCGAACACGATCGTCACCCCGGGGACCTCGGTCGACTTCTCTCACACCGACGAGGAGGAGGTCCGGCTGCCGGCGGAGTTCAAGATCCTTCGCACGGACGTCACGCCGGCGCGACCGGTCGCCACCGTGCCGGGGGAGCTCGGCCGGTCCGACTACACGTGGGACGGTGACACGGACGCGGGCATACCGGCGCCGCCGGGCACCTACCTGATCCAGGTCACGGCCTACGACCGCGCGCAGAACCCGGCGCAGGTCCCAGAGCTGCCCATCGACGGCCCGGTCGACAGCCGCACCGGCGTCACCGTGCGCACGCTGGCGGTCCAGCCGCCCGCGCGGTCGGTGCCCGACAGGCGGCCCGATCAACATCCGCGTCGACGCGCGGGGCAGCGCCTTCGACTGGTCCGTGCGCCGGCTCGGGGAGCCCGAGAAGGTCGCGGAGGGCTCGCCGCGCGGCCGGCAAGACGAACGTGCTCTTCGATGCGCCCAACGGAGCCTCCGGCGTCTACTTGTTCGAGGTCCGCGTCGGCGAGCAGGTGGCCCGGGCGCCGATCGCGGTCCGGTCGCGTGCCGACAACGACCTGCTCGTCGTGCTGCCGATGATCACGTGGCTCGGGCCAGGACCCGATCGACCAGTCGGGTGACGGCGTGCCCGACGTCTTCGGCCGCGGTGGCGTTGTGCGCTTCCCGCGCCCGTTCGCCTATCCCGCGGGGTCGCCGCCCTCGCTCGCGCGGGACGTCGCGCCCCTGCTCGAGCGCCTCGACGAACTCGAGATCGACTACGACCTCGCGACGGACGTCGACCTCGCTTTCGACGCGCCACTGACGAACGGCCAGGGCGTCCTCCTGCCCGGTTCCGCACGCTGGACGACCCGGACGCTGGCGAAGCGGCTGCGGGAGTTCGTCGACGGCGGCGGACGGGTCGCCGTCTTCGGTCCCGAGGCGCTCACGGCAACCGTGACCGTCGCCGATTCCGTGCTCTCTCGCCCGACGCCGTCCACCGACGTCGACGCGTTCGGCGGACGCCTCGGCGCCGTACGGCTGCTCGAGCCGGGCACGCCCTTGAGCGTGACGGCGGACGACCCTTCGCTCGGGCTGCTCGAAGGCTTCTCCGGCCGGCTCGATGGCTTCACCAGGGTCGAGGAGCTCGAGGCGACGGGTGGCGGCCAGGTGGTGGCCGGCGTCGGCGAGGAGACGACGGACCTGCTGCCGGCCCTGAGCGCCGTCGAGACCGGGGACGGTCTCGTCATCCGCGTCGGGCTGCCGGAGTGGGGTCAGCGCCTGTCCGAGGGATCCGCCGCGGTGGAGCAGCTGACCGCCAACGTCCTGGACATCCTGCGCGGCGCAGAACCGCGGGTCCGAACCGCTCGCGGTTAGTCCCCTCGCCCGCCGGGTATCCGGCGCGGCAGTTCACGACAGGGGAGAGGTCTCATGAAGTCCGCAAGAACAGCGTTCGTCGCCGCGCTGACGGTCATGGCGTGCGCGCCGGCCGCCAACGCCGCCGATTACGTCGAAGGGCAGGTCATCGTCAAGTACGCGTCCGACGCGTCACAGGCCGAACGCGCCGCAGCGGAGCGCTCGGTCGATTCCAAGGGCCGCATCGACAAGGTCGACGCGACGGGCGCCACGGTGCTGAAGGTCGAGGGCAACGCCGCGAAGGCCGCCGCCAAACTCAACCGCTCCGGGGACGTGCTGTACGCCGAGCCCGACTACATCCTCACGGCGACGTCGGTCCCGAACGACCCGCGCTTCGGCGAGCTCTACGGGCTCAACAATGCCAACGGCGCGGATCTCAACGCCCCGGAGGGCTGGGACATCGCCTTCGGTGCCGGCGTCTTCCCGGGCACCGGCGTGCGCGTCGGCGTCGTCGACACCGGCATCCAGCAGAACCATCCGGACCTCGCGGGCAAGACGGTCGCCTGCGCCGGCGTCAACAACTTCGGGTTCCTCGGCCTCTTCGGCGGCGATCCGACGATCGTCGCCAACAAGTGCGACGACGACAACCAGCACGGCACGCACGTGTCGGGCACGATCGCGGCGACGGCCAACAACGGCGTCGGCGTGGCCGGTGTGGCGCCGCCCGCGCAGATCGCGTCCTGCAAGGCGCTGTCGTCCTCGGGCAGCGGCTCGACCACCGGCGTCGCCAACTGCATCACCTGGGCGGCGGCGCAGAACGTCAAGGTCATCTCGATGTCGCTCGGCGGCGGCTCCTCGACCACGCTGCAGAGCGCGGTCCAGAACGCCTGGGCGGGCGGCAACGGCACGCTGATCGTGGCCGCGGCCGGCAACGACGGCAACGCGACGCTCAACTATCCGGCGGCGTACCCGGAGGTCGTCTCCGTGGCGGCGACCGACCGCAACGACGCGCGCGCCTCGTTCTCCAACGCCAACGCCGACGTCGAGGTCGCGGCGGCCGGCGTGGACGTGCTCTCGACGCTGCCCGGCTCCACCTACGGCACGCTGTCGGGCACATCGATGGCCACGCCGCACGTTGCGGGCGTGGTGGCGATGATCGCCTACCGCTACCCGACGCTCAACGCAGCCGGGCTCCGCGCGCGGCTGGACGCAGGGGTCGATGACCTCGGCGCAGCAGGCCGCGACACGTCATTCGGCTTCGGCCGCGTGAACCTGGTGAAGGCGCTGAGCTAGAGCTGAGCGCCGGGCCGAACCGCTATGCGACCTTCTCGGGCGCGCGATCCAGGTGCGCGTCCCTGAAGGTCCGTAGCGCGTCCCACACCTTGTCGTTGGCGTCGGGGCAGCTGAGCTCGAAGTCCCACGCCGTGGCAACAAGGGCCGGTTCCATGTCCGTCTGGTTCTCGTAGAGGAGCATGTGGTAGCCCTCGTTCTCGCCGAGGAAGGCCTCGAGCTTCGAGATGGTGTTGGCGTCGGTGCCCGGCTTGTACTGCACGTTGATGCGGCCGTGCTCGAGGGTGTGGACGAGCATGCCGAGCTCCGGCGTGTTGCCGGGGTCGTAGATGCCGTCGTCGGCCCACTGCGGGAAGTGCGTCCCGCTGGTCGGCGGGTTGTTGTCGTAGTCCTCGATCGTGAACTCCTTGTTCTCGTGACCGCGGCCTTCGTTGGGAATCTGCTCGAGCTCGCAGCCCGCGGCCTCCACGGCCTGTGTCTCGTCGAGGATCGCCGGCTCGGGAAGCGTGATGGACTCGCCGCTGGCGGTGGTCGCCGTCCCGGGCTCGTCCGTCCCGCCGCCGCCACCGTCGCCGCCGGACATCAGGACCACGACGACCGCGGCGATGATGCCGATCACCAGCACGCCGCCGACCACGTACTGCACGCGCTTGATGCGAGCAGCGGACTTGCGGTCCTGCTCCTCCTGCGCGATGCGCTCCTGGCGGCGGGCTTCTTTCTCTTCCTGGCGGCTGCTCATCTCGCGCGTCAGGATAGGCGGCTGTGTTAAGGCCGATGACCCTCGACGACGCCGACGCGGCAGTCGACCTCATGGACATCGTCTGGGGCATACCGGCGACCGACCGCGCCTACGGCGTGCGGCGCATGCACCACCTGACCACGACCGACCCCGGCGGAGCCTGGGTGCACACGGGCGCCGACGGCGTCGTCGATGGCGTCGCGCTGGCGATCCTGCGCGAGGGCATCTGGGGCCTCTCGCTGCTGATCGTCCACCCGGGCCGCCAGTCGGAGGGCATCGGCCGCGACCTGATGGCCGCCGCAACGGGCTACGGGGCCGAGGCGCACGGCGGAATCATCCTGGCCTCGAGCGACGCCCGCGCATTGCGCACCTATTGGCGGGCGGGCTTCAAGCTGCTGCCGGCCTTCGACGTGCGCGGTGCCGTGCGCAATCCCCCGCCGGCGTCCGCCGCCGTGCGCGAGGGCCGTTGGCCCACCGACCGCGACCTCACCGACGCCGTCGGTCGCGCGGTCCGCGGCGCCGCGCACGGGAACGACCTCGAGCCGTACCTGGTCTCGGGCCTGCGCCTGCGCGTCCACGACGATGGCGGTTTCGCGATCCACGCCCCGGACGGGCGCGTCCGGATGCTGGCCGCCACGGACGAGCGCGTAGCCCGCACCCTGCTCGAGACGATCCTCCACGACCTGCCAACCGCCGAGATCGACTTCATCGACGCCCGCCAGGACTGGGCGATCGACGTCGTCCTCGAAGCCGGCCTCCGCCTCATCCCCGAGGGAGCCACCTGCGTCCGCGGCGAGCTCGGCCCCATGCGCCCCTACCTCCCGAGCGGCGCCTACCTCTAAAGATAAAGGGATGGAGTCCCGGCACCGGACATCGAAAGGGAGATAAAGGGATGGAGTCTCGGCACCGGACATCGTGTCCGGTGCCGAGACTCCATCCCTTTAGGTTGACGGTGGTGTCACTTATGATTGGCCGCATGGCCAAGGCACCCGCACGCTCGCTCAATGGAAAAGTCGTCGTCATCACCGGAGGGGGGCGTGGCATCGGGGCGGCGACGGCGAAGGCGCTGGTCGCCAAGGGTGCTCGGGTCGCGATCGGGGACGTCGACCTCGAGACGGCCGAGCGCACCGCGAAGCAGCTCGGCGGCGGCACCATCGCGCGTCGGCTGGACGTCACGGACCGGCCCGCCTTCACCGCCTTCCTCGACGAGGTCGAGGCCGAGCTCGGCCCGCTCGACGTGATCGTCAACAACGCGGGGATCATGCCGCTGGTGCCCGCTGACGAGGAGTCGGACGCCTCCATCACCCGCCAGCTGGAGCTCAACCTCCACGCCGTCATCCATGGCACCAAGGAGGGGATGGTCCGCTTCAAGCCGCGCCGCTCCGGCCACATCGTGAACATCGCCTCGGTCGCCGGCAAGGGTGGCTTCCCCGGCGGCGCCACCTACTGCGCGACCAAGCACGCGGTCGTCGGCTACTCCGAGGCGGTGCGCTTCGAGCTGCGCGAGACCGGCGTCGACGTCTCGTGCGTGATGCCGGGCATCGTCAACACGGAGCTCGCCTCCGGCCTCAAGGACGCCCGCCTGGTCAAGAAGATCACGCCGGAGGACGTCGCGAACGCGATCGTCGGCACGCTCGAGCGCCCCTACTTCGACGTCTTCGTCCCGAAGGCGACCGGCTACATCGGCCAGGTCATGGCCGTCTTCCCGCGCAGCGCGCGCGAGGCCGTCGCCCGCTGGCTGAAGGCCGACCGCGTCCTGATGGACGCTGCGCACGGCGAGGGCCGCCAGGCCTATGAGGCGCGCGCCGCGGCGTCGACGCCCGCCGCCGAGGAGAAGATCGCCGAGAAGGAGCTTGCGGCCTAAGCCTGAGCCTGGAGCCAGTCGACGATGTGGGCCCCGATCTCGGCGCCCTTGTCCTCCTGCAGGAAGTGGCCGGCGCCCTCGAGGATGATCGGCCCGTCCGCTCCCAGCGCGCCGGCGAGCGCGTCGGCGACCTGCGGCGGCAGCACGAAGTCCTTCTCGCCCCAGAGCACGAGCTTGGGCCGTCCGTCCGCCGCAAGGCGACTGCACCATCTGCTGGCCGAGGCGCGCCGTCGGGTGCTCCGGCGTCTGCGGGATCAGCCCGGGAAAGGCGCGCATGCCAGCCTTCGAAGCGGCGTTGGGGAACGGCTTCTCGTAGCCGGCGAGGATCTCGGGCGACAGCTCCGTCTCCGTCCCGCCCTGCAGCATCGGCGCCATCGGCACGTCCTCGATGCGATCGACGAAGTCCTTGAAGCGGTGCCACTCGTCGCCCATCGGGACGCCGACCATCGGGCCGGTGTCCATCATCACGATCCGGTCGACGCGTTCGGCGTGCTCATGCGCGAGACGTAGCCCGATCGGCCCGCCCCAGTCGTGCACGACGAAGGTCGCGCCCGTCAGGTCGAGGTCGGTGAGCAGCGTCGCGGCCATCTCGCAGTGGCGGTCGTACGTGTACCAGTCGCGGTCAGTCGGCTTGTCGGAGCGCCCGAAGCCCACGAGGTCCGGGCAGATGACGCGGAAGCCCGCGTCGCGCACGACCGGCAGCACGTGCCGCCACAGGAACGACCACGTCGGCTCGCCGTGCCACATGACCACCGGCGGCCCGTCACCCTCGTCGATGTGCGCCAGGCGCAGGCCGTCGACCTCCCGGTAGTGCGGCTCGAAAGGGAAGTCGGGCAGGCCCTCGAGAACCTCGTCGGGCGTGCGGATGGCGTCCATCAGCGAACCCTATCGAGCAGGGGCCGGAAGGCCGCGGCGTCCCCCGAGACGGTGATGTGGATCGCGGACGGCTCGTACACGTAGGCGATCAGGTTGAGCGAGCGCAGTCGGTCGAGCGTGGCCTGGAAGGCGAGCGCCTGGTCCTCGGAGCGGTAGCGGCGCAGCACGTCGAACGCCCAGCCCGTCGTGTGCAGGGAGTAGTCCGGGGTGGCCTGCGAGTTGCGCTGCACGAGCTCGGCCTGGTACTCCTGGTCGCGCACCGTGGAGGTGACCGTCAGGAACGCCTCCGGGTCGCCCGAGCCGGCCCGCACCTGCGCGCCGATGTAGAGCGCTGCGGCGAGTGCGTCCGGCCGCAGCCCCCAGTAGAGAAAGCGCTCAACGCCGACGCGCTTGGCCTGTGCGCCCATGCCGCGGTCGATGCGCAGGCCGGTGATGCGCGTGTCCAGCGGCAGCCCGACGATCTCGCCGTCCTCGTAGGCCGAACGGATCGCGTTCGGCCCGGGGAAGACCTCGGTCTGGTCGCGGGGATGGAGCACTTCCTCCGCGGAGTTCTTCTCGAGCTGGAGCGCGGCGGTGGCCGCGAGCCCGTCCGGATCGGTCCGGTAGAGCGCCATGATGTCGCGCGCCGCGTGGACCTTCCACAGGTAGTTGGAGGAGTCGTCGCCGAGCGCGATCAGCTTGCGCCACGCCGCCGTGTGGCTCACCGGCGTGGAGTCGAAGTACACCTGCGCGTAGCGCAGCCCCGCGTACTCGTCCCCACCCACCCCGCCCGCGTAGGCCTCCAGCACGTCGCCCAGGTTCCCGATTCCCATGTGGTACGAGACGAGGGCGAGCTCCTCTGAGTCGAACTCCTCCTTGGCGATCTGCAGGTAGCGTCCTGTGGCGGCCAGCGCCTGCTCGGGGTCGAAGCGCTGGTCGACCTTCGCGCGCTGCGCGCTGATCTCACGGGACTCCTTGGGACCCTTCGCGCGCTCGAGCTTGCGCGTGAGGCGTGCCGACTCCGCCAGGTCGATGTCCATGCCGAGCAGGTTCTGTCCGGTCTCGGCGAGGATCTGGGTGAGGCCGGCCGCGCCCTCGAGCCCCTGGGGCGCGACGATGTCCTGCCGCCCGGCGCTCTCCAGGAAGACGAGGCCCTCGAGCAGGTCGGGGTCGATGCCGGCCTCGTCGGCCGCCGCGTCGATCGCGGGACGGAACTCCGCGACGCGCGCGGCGGTGGCGAGCACGCCGTCAGGAGACAGTGCGTAAAGGACGTGGGCGTTGCCGGCCGCCGCCCGCGCCTCGAAGTCCGTGCGCTTGTCAGGCTCGTAGCTGAACGGGTCCTCGAAGGGCTCGGTCTCGTTCTCCGAGGGCGGCTCGGGCGCGGGCTCGCCCGGCACCGCCGTGGCCGGGGGCGGCGTGGCGACGAAGTCGGGCTGGACGGCGACCGGCGTCCCCTCGCCGCGGGTGGCGAGCAGGATCACCACGACGGTCAGCACGACGGCCGCCGCCAGTACGACCAGTCGGCCAATCACGGATCGACGTTGCCGCCGGTGAGGATGACGCCGGGACGGGCCCCTTCGACGCGGCCCTGAAGGAGGGCGGCGAGCCCGGTCGCGCCGCTGGGTTCGAGCTTGAGGCCGAGCTCGAGCGCCGCGGCCATCGCCTCGCGGATCTCATCGTCCGAGACCGTGACGATCTCGGAGACCAGACGCTGGATGACCGGGAAGGTGTTCGTGCCCGGCGCCGGCGACTGCATGCCGTCGGCGATCGTGCGCGGCACCTCGATCGTCACGATCTCGCCTGCTGCCAGGGACTGGCGCGTGTCGTCCCCGGCTTCCGGCTCGACGCCGACGACACGGACGCCCGCCGCGGCGGCGACCGTCGCGCAGCCCGCGATCAACCCGCCGCCGCCCACGGGCACGATCAACACGTCGATGTCCGGACAGTCCGCGAGCAGCTCGAGCGCCGCCGTCCCCTGCCCGGCCTGGACGTGCGGGTCCTCGAACGGGTGCACGGGCTCGAGGCCGCGCTCGGCCGCGTACTCGAACAGCAGCGCCTGCCGGTCCTCGACGTAGCGGTCGTAGTCGATGATCTCGGCGCCCAGCGCGAGCGTGCCGGCGCGCTTGACCGCGGGCGCGTCGAGCGGCATGACGATGGTGGCGGGCAGGCCATGCAGCTGGGCCGCGAGGGCGACGGCCTGCGCGTGGTTGCCCGACGACGCGGTGACCACGCCACGCACGTCGCCGAGCTGAGCGATCGCGTTGTAGGCGCCGCGGAACTTGAAGGACCCGGTGCGCTGCAGGTTCTCGGCCTTCAGCCGCGCGTCGCCCAGCTCGAAGACGGGCGTGTTCAGCGCGACGCCCTCCAGCCGCGCGGCGGCGGCGTGCACATCGTCGATACCGATCACAGCTGCCGCTTCGCCGCCAGGACGACCAACTGCAGTGCGGTCGGGTCGAGTTCGGAGAACGACAGCCGCTTGCCGTGGCGCGGCTGCACCAGGAGCTCGCCGATGCGGCGTCGCGGGCGCTTCAGCCGTCCGTCGATCGAGGCCACCTTGTTCCACGGCAGGGAGCGGACGCGGTCGGTCGGTGCGTCTGCGCGCAGCCACAGCAGCCGCCGGTCCGTCACTGCGAGCCGTACGCGGAACGCATCCCAGGTGGCCGCGTCCGTGGCGACCACGACCTCCTCGCCGGGGTCGAGCGCGGCCGCCAGCTCGCGGCCCAGTGCGGCGCTCGCCTCCCGAGGTGGACCAGGCGGGGCGGCCGCCACCGGAGCGGTGCGGGCGTGCATCTCGGCCTGCGAGTCGCGCAGCAGCGCGTAGGCGATGTTGATCTCCGCCATCTTGATGACCGCGCCCTCGTCGTCGGGGCGCGCGTCGGGGTGGAAGCGCTTGGCCAGCTTGCGATACGCGGCGGCGATCGCCTCGTCGTCCGCGTCCGCGGATACGCCCAACACCGCGTGCGGCTCCATCCCTCCACGGTAATGAAGTGACGTGGCCTGCTCCCCGGCCGCCGCCGGCAGGCCCGATACTGCTGGAATGATCGACCTCGGCGCCTCACTATTCGTCTCCGGACTGGCCGTGCTCGCGCTGATGGCGCTCACGTTCGCCGGCTCGCTCCCGCTGCGCGACGTCTCGATCGTCGATGTCGCCTGGGGACTGGCGTTCGTCACCATCGGCTGGGTCGCGGCCGCCGTCGCCGGTGGCGACGCCGGGCGCACCGTGCTGATGCTCGTGCTGGTCACTCTCTGGGGCCTGCGGCTGGCGATCCACATCGCGATCCGCAAGGCCAAGCACCCCGGTGAGGACCCGCGGTACGGGACGATGCGCGAGCGCCACGGCGACCGGTTCCCGCTCGTCAGCGCCTTCACGATCTTCGGTCTCCAGGCGGTTCTGAGCTTCATCGTCGCCCTGCCGCTGCAGGGCATCGCCGCCGGCGACGACCCGACCCTCGGTCCGCTCGCCTTCGTCGGCGTCGCTTTCTGGATCGTCGGCTTCGCGTTCGAGGCGGGCGGCGACCTCCAGCTCGAGCGTTTCAAGGCGGACCCCGAGAACAAGGGCAAGGTCATGGACCAGGGCTTCTGGCGCTATACGCGCCACCCGAACTACTTCGGCGACTTCGCCGTCTGGTGGGGCCTCTACCTCGTCGCGGTGGACGCCGGCGCCTGGTGGTCCTTCCCCGGCCCGGTGATCATGTCGATCCTGCTGATCCGCGTGTCCGGGAAGGGACTGCTCGAGAAGTCGATGTCCAAGCGTCCCGGCTACGCGGAGTACGTCGCGAGGACCTCGGGCTTCTTCCCTCTGCCGCCTCGGTCGAGCACCTGATCCAGGCGCTCCTCGTCGAGCTCGCCCTGCCAGCGGGCGATGACGAGCGTCGCCACGCTGTTGCCGATCGCGTTGGTGATCGCGCGGCCCTCGGACATCACGCGGTCGATACCGACGACCAGCGCGATGCCGACGGCGATCGACTCCTCCGAGAAGAACTCACCGCCGAACGCCTGCAGTGACGCCGTCAGCGTGATCAGGCCGGCGCCGGTGATGCCCGCGGCGCCCTTGGAGGTCAGGACCATCAGCGCCGGCGAGCGCGATCTGCTCGCCGATCGCCATGTCCTGCCCGGTCGCCTGGACGATGAACAGCGCGCCCAGCGTCAGGTAGATGCAGGTGCCGTCGAGGTTGAACGAGTAGCCCGTCGGCAGCACCACTCCGACCGTCGACTTCGTGCGCGCCCGCGTCCTCGAGCTTGTTGAGCAGGCGCGGGAGCACCGTCTCCGACGACGACGTGCCGAGGATGATCAGCAGCTCGTCCTTGATGTACCGGATCAACTTGAAGATGTTGAAGCCGCCGAGGAAGCGCGCGACGGAACCGAGCACGACGAAGACGAACAGACCGCACACGCACCCAGAAGGTCAGCATCAGCTTGGGGAGGTTCGTCAGCGTGTCCGTCCCGAACTCGGCGACGGTGAAGGCCATGCCACCGAATGCGCCGATCGGCGCGGCCCACATGATGATCCGCACGACGCCGGAAGACGACCTGCGCGGCCGTTTCGAAGCCCGCCGACCACCGCCTCGCGCTTCGCCCCCGGGCAGCCGGCTGATGGCGACGGCGAACAGGATCGCCAGCACGAGCACCTTGAGGATCTCGTTCTCCACGAACGGCTGCAACGACGCTCGACGGGACGAGGTCGTCGGTGATGAAGCTGACGATGCCGGTATCGGTGGAGCCGGCCTCGTCGATCGACTCCTTCGCGGCGTCCGACTGGCTCTGCGTCGGCTCAGCCGAGAAGCCGGAGCCGGGCTTGACCAGATTGGCCGCGGTCAGGCCCAGCGTCAGCGCGATGATCGTGGCGACGAAGAAGTAGCCCAGCGCGCGCACCGCGAGCCCGCCGGCGCGACCGAGGTCGCCCAGCGACGCGATCCCGATGACGACCGTCAGGAAGATCACCGGCCCGGTGATCGTCTTGACGAGGCTGATGAAGGAGTCGGCGAGCCACTGCGACTTGGACGCCGCGTCCTCGAACAGCAGCCCGAAGGCGATGCCCGCGACGATGGCGACGATCACCCAGAACCACAGCTGGCGGTGGACGCCACCGTTGGCGGTGGCGCCCTTCTCCTCCTCCATGGCGCGGGGTGCTACCCGCGCAGCACCAACCGATAACGGCCACCGGCGGAGCCGCCGGGCAGACGGAAAGTGATGCGCTTGGCGCCGCCGGCGACGCGCTTACGGGCGACGATGCGACCGTTGCGCTTGAGGCGCGCGACAACTGCGGTCTTGGTCTTCACGCTGCATCGGACGGTGATGACGTTCGCGCGGCTACGCCGGACGACGCAGGCGTGAGCGCCGCGGCGTCCACGAGGTCCGGGCGCGCCCTGCGGCGCCGCTACGGCCGGCGGGTCCCTGCGGCCCGCCCTGATGCCGCTCGGACCGGTCGGGCCGCTGGGCCCGGCCGCGCCGGTGCCGCCGTTGGAGCCGTTCGCTCCGTTGGCGCCGGTCGCGCCGGTGGGTCCGATCGGTCCTGCGAGACCCGGCCGGACCGGTGGTCCCGGGTCGCCGGTCGGTGCCCTGCGGACCGGTCGTGCCGCTCGGTCCCGATGGCCCGGTCGGTCCTGTGGGACCGCTGGGCGCCGAGCCGCCTGCGCCGGTCAGCGCGATCGCGGTGTCGTCGCCCGTGTTGTCGACGATCACGAGCGTCGCCGACTTGCCGACCCCGGCCGTTTCCGGCGCGAAGCGGACCTTGATGGTGCACGTCTCCGTCGCAGCGAGGCTGGCACCACTGCAGGTGTCCTGGGCGACGATGAAGTCCGAGGCGTCGGGACCCACGACGAACACGCGCGAGGGCCGCAGATCGACGTCCCCGGTGCTCGTGACCGTCAGCGTCTGGGCAGCTGACAGGGTGCCGAGCGCTTGCGTGCCGAAGTCCAGTGGGCCGGCCGGCGCAACCGTTCGTCCTGGAAGCCGGGTGAGGAGCACGCTCGCCGTGTTGTCGCTCGGGTTCGCCGTGGCGAGGTCGGGAACGCCGTCCCCGTCGATGTCGCCCACCGCCACGTCACGCGGGCTCGGTCCGACGGGAACGTCGGGGAACGTCGCGAACGTCCCGTCGCCTCGGCCGAAGCGCACGCTCACGGTGCTGGCGTTCCCGTTGACGACGGCCAGATCGAGCTCGCCGTCGCCGTCGAAGTCCTCGACACCCACCGTCTGCGGGTTGGACCCGACCGGGACGTCCGGCGCGGCCGCGAACTGGCCGTTGCCGCTGCCCAGGCGGACGCTGACGGTGCTGTTCGACGAGTTGGAGGTTGCGAAGTCCAGGTCGTCGTCGGAGTTGAAGTCTCCGAAGCCCAGGTACAGCGGGTTGGGTCCGACGCTGACATCGGCCGCCGGCAGGAAGGTACCGCTGCCATCGTTGAGGAGGACGCTGGCAGTGTTGACGAAGATGTTGACGGTGGCGAGGTCGAGATCGTCGTCGCCGTCGATGTCGCCGACCTGCACGTCTGTGGGCATGGAGCTGAGGGCGATGTCAGGAGGGCTGGCGAAGGTGCCCGCGCCGTCGCCGAAGCGCACGCTGAGCGAGCCAGAACCGTTCGCAGTCGCGAAGTCGAGCTCGTCGTCTCCGTTCAGATCGCCGATCGCGATCGATTGCGGCCCGGGTCCAACGCTGATCTCGGACCCGGTCGTGAAGGTGCCGTCGCCGACTCCGATGCGGAGGCTCACCGTGGTGGAGCCTGAATTGGCCACGACCAGATCGGGCGCGTCGCTGCCGGCGAAGTCGCCGATCGCCACCGACCTCGGTGCGCTTCCGACGTTGAGCTCGGGGATGGAGGCGGGGGTGAAGGTCCCGTCGCCGTTCCCGAGGCGCACGCTGACCGTGTTGCCGTTGAGGCTGGCCGTGACCAGGTCGGCGTCCCCGTCCGCGTTGAGGTCGCCGATCGCGACCGTGAACGGGACCCCTCCGACGCTGACGTCGGGGAGCACGCGCTCGAAGGCGACGTCCTGCGCCGCGGCATCGGTTGCCCCGGCGCCTATCGCGAGGGCGGCGAGCAGGCCGATGGTCGTGCACTTCCGTGTGCTGCGCAGCATGGCTGCTCCCGTCTTCGATGCTGCGATCCGAGCCGCGGGAACATAGCTCTTTTCCGGAGGTCAGCGGGGCGAGAGCAGGTAGTGGCTCACGAGCCACTCGTCGCCGCCGCGGTACTTCCAGATCTCGTCTGTCGAGAGGAAGAAGAGCCGCCAGCGCGCCGACACCCTTGGGGCCGAGGATCCGCTTCGCCTCGTCGCGCCGCGCGTCGAGCCGGGCGAGCCAGGCCTGCAGCGTGCGGGCGTAGTGGGTGCCGTTGACCACCCAACGCCGCTCGACCACGAGGTCGCGCTGGAAGTGGTGCATCAGCTCGTGTGACGGCATCAGGCCGGCGGTGAAGAAGCGCTCGGCGGCCCAGGAGTTCTCGAACAGGTACGGGTGCCGTCGCTGGGAGAAGACGTGGACGAACAGCTTGCCGTCGGGCTTGAGCCAGGTGGAGATGCGGCGCAGCAGCTCGGTCCAGTTGCGCATGTGCTCGAACATCTCGATCGACATCACGCGGTCGAAGGACTCGCTCGAGCTCGAGGTCGTTGACGTCGCAGGTGCGGATCTCGAGGTTGGTGAAGCCGCGCTCGCGGGCCTGACCCTCGATGTACTCGCGCTGCCCGTTCGAGTTGGAGACGCCGAGGATCGAGGCGTTCGGGTACTTCTCCGCGAGCCACAAGGACAGCGAGCCCCAGCCGCAACCGAGGTCGAGGATGCGCATGCCGTCCTGCACCCCGGCCCGCTCGCAGGTGAGCGCGAGCATCGCCTCCTCGGCCTGGGCGAGGTCGGTGACGCCCTCCTCCCAGAGACAGCCCGAGTACTTCCGCCGCGGGCCCAGCACGAGCCCGAAGAAGGCCTCCGGCAGCTCGTAGTGCTGCTCATTGGCCTCAGCGGTCGCCTCCGCGATCGGGCCGGTGGACATGCGCTCGAGCAGGGCATCGAACCGCTGCTCCTGCGCCTCCACGCCACCCCGGGATTCCCTGCGAATCCGGGCGCGGGCGCCCCAGCGCGAGCCCGCCCGAAGGACCGAGATCAGGTAGCAGTCGGTACTGAAGGGCGATGTCGAGGAGCCGGTAGCGCATGATCCATGCTTCTTCGTGACGCGAACCTATTACGGATCATGCGAATTGCTGTCATCGGAGCCGGGATCTCGGGCCTCAGTCGCCGCACGCTCGCTTGCGCGCACTCACGACGTCGTCGTGCTCGAGGCCAACGCGTACGCCGGCGGCCACACCAACACGGTCGACGTGGACGGCCTCGCCGTCGACACCGGCTTCATCGTCCACAACGACCGCAACTACCCGGGCTTCCAGGCGCTGCTGGCCGAGCTCGGCGTCGCGAGCCAGCCGTCGGACATGAGCTTCGGGGTCTCCGACGGGGCCGACTTCGAGTACGCCGCGCACTCCCCCGCCGCGCTGTACGCGAACCCGCGGCATCTGGTCTCCCCCGGCTTCCAGCGCATGGTCGGCGAGTACGTGCGCTTCAACCGCGCCGCCCGCGAGCTGATGGCCTCCGACGCCGATCCTTCGCTGAACGAGTGGCTGCAGGAGCAGCGCTTCAGCGCCGCGTTCGTCGAGAAGCTGATCGTGCCCCAGGCCGCCGCGGTCTGGTCGGCCGACCCCGAGCAGATGTGGACGTTCCCCGCGCGCTTCCTGGTCGAGTTCTTCGACAACCACGGGATGCTCGGCTTTCGCGCCCGGCCCCAGTGGCGGACGGTCACGGGCGGTTCGCGTGAGTACGTGCGCGCCCTCATCCGCGACCTCGACGTGCGGCTCGCCACGCCCGTCGCTCGCGTCGAGCGCTTCGTGGACCGCGTCGAGGTCGACGGCGAGGCGTTCGACGAGGTCGTGCTTGCGACGCACTCCGACCAGGCGCTGTCGCTGATTGCCGAGCCGACGGACGTCGAGCGCGAGGTGCTCGGCGCGATCCCGTACCAGGCCAACCAGGCCGTGCTGCACACGGACGCGTCGGTGATGCCGCGCCGGCGCCGCGCCTGGGCGAGCTGGAACTACCACCTCGGCCAGGCCGGTCCCTCGACCGTGACGTACTGGATGAACCGTCTGCAGCGCCTGTCGAGCGACACGGACTACTTCGTCACGCTCAACCGCACCGAGGCGATCGACCCCGCGAAGGTGATCCGCACGATCGACTACGCGCACCCTGTCTTCACGCGCGAGGGGATGCGCGCGCAGGCGCGGCACGCCGAGGTCTCCGGCGCCGACCGCATCCACTTCTGCGGCGCCTACTGGGGCTGGGGCTTTCACGAGGACGGCCTGCAGAGCGGACTGCGCGTGGCGCAGGCCCTCGAGCGGGAAGGAGTGCCGGCATGACCGACATCTACGTCGGCACGGTGCGCCACCGCCGCTTCACGGTGCGCGACAACGAGATGCTGCACAAGGTCGCCTACGCCCTCGTCGACCTCGAGGCGCTGCCGGCGCGCGACGGGCTCGTCTCCTTCCGCGCGACGGACTACCTGCATCCCGTCGAGGTCCGCGAGCGCACGGGCGCGACGGGCCCGATCCGTCTGCTCACCATGCCGCGGATCGCGGGCCTGATCTTCAACCCGGTCTCGTTCTACTACGCGTTCGAACCGGACGGAAAGTCGCTTGCGGGCGTCCTCGCCGAGGTCACGAACACGCCGTGGGGCGAGCGCCACACCTACCTCGCCGGTGACGACCTGCCAAAGGAGCTGCACGTGTCTCCCCTCATGCCGATGGACCAGCGCTACCACTTCCGCGCACCGGTTCCCGGGCCGACGCTGTCGGTCCACATCGAGAGCACGAGCGACGAGGGAAAGGCCTTCGACGCGACGCTCAACCTGCGCCGCCGCCCGTTTGCGGTCGCCCCGCTGCTGCGCGGCAGCGCACTGCGCACCCTGCCGCTCATCTACGTCCACGCGCTCGCGCTGCGCCTGCGCGGCGTCCCCGGCCACCCCCACCCGCGCATGATCGCCCGCGCCATCGTCCACGGCCTGCTCCGCCGCATCTTCGTCGGCACCCTTGCCGTCACGGAGAACGGCCGCACCAAGCGCTTCGGCAATGGGGACGCTCCCCACGCGCACGTGACCGTCAACGACTCGCGGGCATGGCCGCTGCTGCTGAAGGGCTCGAGCGGCATGGGCGAGGCCTATGCGGCGGGGTACTGGGACAGCCCGGACCTCACGTCGCTGATCCGCATCGCCGCGCGCAACACCGCCGAGCTCGACGCCTGGCGCCAGCGCCTGACGCCGGTGCGCGCGCCCTTCCAGCGCCTGCGCTCCGTACGCAACACCGTGCAGCAGTCCAAGCACGACATCTCGGCGCACTACGACCTCGGCAACGACCTCTACGAGCGGATGCTCGACCCGACGATGTCGTACTCGTCCGCGTTCTTCGCGCATCCGGACATGTCGCTCGAGCAGGCCTCGGCGGCGAAGCTCGATCTCGTCTGCGACCGGCTCGAGCTCGGGCCGAGCGATCACGTCATCGAGATCGGGACGGGCTGGGGCGGCTTCGCCATCCACGCCGCCCGCACCCGCGGCTGCCGCGTCACCACCACGACCATCTCCCGCGAGCAGTTCGCGCTCGCCCGCGAGCGCGTGCGCGAGGCCGGCGTCGAGCACCTCGTCACCGTGCTCGACCAGGACTACCGCCTGCTCACCGGGCGCTACGACAAGCTCGTCTCGATCGAGATGATCGAGGCCGTCGGCTGGCGCGACTTCGGCACCTTCTTCGCCAAGTGCTCCGACCTGCTGGAGCCCGACGGCGCCGCGCTGATCCAGGCGATCACGATGGACGACCGCGCCTACCACGTCGAGAAGGCGTCGCGGTCCTTCATCCGCACGTTCATCTTCCCCAACGGCTGCCTGCCGTCGATGGAGATCATCAGCCGCAACATCGCGCGCCGCACGGACCTCCGGATGACCGCGCTGCAGGACCTCACCGCGCACTACCCCGAGACGCTGCGCCGCTGGCGCGAGAACTTCGACGCGCACGCCGACGAGCTCGCCTCCGCCGGCTACGACGACCGCTTCCAGCGCATCTGGCGGCTCTATCTGAGCTACTGCGAGGCGGGCTTCGCCGAGCGCCGGATCTCCGTCATGCAGCTCGCGTTCTCCAAGCCGCTGCACGCCGGCGCGACCGGCGAAGCCGCCGCGGCCGTGCGTGACCTCGCCGCTGCGTCCTGACGCCCGCGCCACGTAGATTGGGCCGGAGATGGTCCACACGCTGAAGGAGATCGACCCCGCCGACACCGACGGGCTCGAGGAGATGCACGCCCAGGGCGAGCTGACAGAGCTCAAGGAGCGGCTGACCGACGTGCAGAGCCGCTTCTCCGCACAGGCGTCCAACGCGTTCCTGATCGTCATGCAGGGGATGGACGGCTCCGGCAAGGACCAGGTGATCGCCCAGCTGCTGCGGGCGTGCGACCCGGCGTGCCTGCGCGTCTACAACTTCACCGCGCCCTCCGAGGAGGAGGAGGCGCACGACTTCCTGTGGCGCTTCCATCCGCACACGCCCGCCCGCGGCATGGTGCACGTCTTCGACAGGTCGCACTACGAGGAGGTCGTCTATCCGCGCGTGCACCGGCTGCTCGACGACGACCAGTGGCAGGCGCGCCTGGAATCGATCAACGACTTCGAGCGCATGTTGCACCGCGAGGGGACCCGGATCGTCAAGCTGCTGCTGCACGTCTCGCGCAAGGTGCAGGGCGAGCGCATCGAGGCGCGCATCGAGGTGCCGGAGGAGCGCCACGAGTTCTCGGCGAAGGACGTGCTCGAACGCAAGCACTGGAACCGCTACCAGCAGGCCTACCAGGACGTGCTGGGCGCGACGGACACCGCCGCCGCGCCCTGGACGGTCGTGCCGGCCGACCACAAGTGGTTCATTCCCGTCGCCGCCGGCCGGGCGATCGTCGAGTGCCTGGAGAGCCTCGAGCCCGCCTACCCGGAGATAGACCCCGAGGAGCTCAAGGAAGCCGGGCTCGACTGAGCCCGAGTCAGTCGCTGGAGAAGATGTTCAGCAGCGCGAGGAAGATGTTGATGATCGAGACGAAGATCCCGGTCGCGAGCCAGATCGCGTCGTCCTCGCCGCCGTGCTTGCGCAGGTAGTTGAAGTCGACCACGATCAGGACGGCGGAGACGCCGCCGATCGCAAGTGAGATCAGCGGACTGCCGCCGCTGCCGACCAGGAGCATCACGAGCGAGACGCCGACGAGGCCGAGCACGATGAAGCTCAGCGGGCGCATCCAGCTCTTGAGGTCCTTGGACATCGTGAAGCCGAGGGCGCCCATGCCGGCGACGATCAGGGCGGTGCCGCCCGCGGCGTTCGTGAGGGCGGACTTGTCGGCCTCCGCGTAGTAGGCGAGCACGGGACCGAGGCCGACGCCGATCACCAGCGCGGTGGCGAACAGCCAGAGCATCGCGATGGGGCCCGTGCGCAGCGCGCCGACGAAGGACGCGACGAGCAACATGCCGAAGCCGGCGAAGGAGCAGATCCGCGCCGTCGAGAGCTCGATGTCCTTGCCGATCACCGAGCCGGCGACGAGGAAGCCGATGGCGATGGCGACCAGGAACATCACCTGCCCCAGCAGCTGCGCGGTGGAGATGGTCGGGCGGGCCTCGGCGTAGCCGCCGAGCGCGTAGTCGCGGGTCTCGGGCATGCGCTCCATTCTAGATCCGGCCTTCCGTTGCGATCAACACGGTCCGACCCGGATCTTCCAGTCTGGGCCAGGGCCGCAAACGGCGCGGCGCCGCACTCGCCGACGACGATGCCCCGCTCCTCGAGCGCCCCCATCGCAGCGTCCGTCGCCGCGTCGTCGACGAGCACCGTCCCCGCGATCCCGTCACGCAGGTCCGGCCATGCCGCCACGGAGACCTCGGCGCAGTCCATCCCGGCCATCGTCGTGCCCGGCGTGTCGATGCGGACGGGCGTCCCGGCGTCGAGCGCGGCGGTCAGACAGGCAGCCGTCACCGGCTCCACGCCGATGACCCGGGTGCCCGTCGTCCGTCCGTATCGAGCGGCAGCCGCCGCCAGAGAGCCGACGCCGACGGGGACGAGCAGCGTGTCGTAGCGCTCGGGCAACTCGCCGAAGAGCGTCGCGTAGCCGTCGATCACGTCATAGGCGGTCTGCGAAGCGCCGACGTCGGCGATCTCGACGCACCCCGGCTCGCGACCCACCGCCTCGGCCTGCTCGACGGCGTCCTCGTAGGTGCCGTCGACCATCACGACCTCGGCGCCCTCGGACTCGATCGCCTCCCGCCGCTTCGGCAGGGCACGCGCCGGGAGGTAGACGCGGCAGTCGAGCCCGCGCCAGCGCGCGACGCGCGCCACCGCACGGCCGTGATTGCCGGCGCTCGCCGCGACCAGCGTGCGGGTGCGGGCGTCGACCGCTCGCTCCGTCGCCCACGACGCGCCGAGGATCTTGAAGGCCGGCAGACCGAGCCGCGACGATTCGTCCTTGAGGAAGATCCCACCGCCCAGATCGTGCACCGGCGTCGGCGCGTAGCCCGGCAGCGAGCGGTGGAAGGCCAGCACCTGATCGACGGTCATGCGGTTCTAGTGTGGCGCCCCATGACGGACGAAGACGAGCAGCTATTCGGCGACGAGCACGTGCGGGTCTATCGCGAGACCAGTGGCGAGCGCGGGTACCACTGGAGGAAGGGTTCGAAGATCCTGATCCTCGAGACCGTCGGCCGCAAGTCCGGTGAGCCACGCCCCATGGCGCTGATCTTCGGAGAGGACGACGGTCGCTACGTGATCGTCGCCTCCAAGGGCGGCGCCGCGCAGCATCCAGCCTGGTACCTGAACATGCAGGAGCAGGGTCAGGTCGACGTGCAGGTGCTCGGCGATCGCTTCCAGGCGACCCACCGCGACGCGGAAGGCGACGAGCGAGAGCGTCTATGGGAGATGATGGTGGGCGAATGGCCCGACTACGCCGACTATCAGCAGAAGACCGATCGCCAGATCCCGGTGGTGATCCTGGAACGCGCGTAGCGTTCCTGACCGGTTTCCCGGGCTTCATCGGGCGCCGGCTCGTCGCCGTCGCTGCGACGCCGACGGCCACGAGGTCGTCGCGCTGGTGGAGCCACGCATGCTCGACGCCGCGAAGGGACTGGCGATCGACGGCCTCGAGATCGTCACGGGTGACATCACGAAGCGGCGGCTCGGCCTGGACGACGCCGCGTGGGACGACCTGAGCGAGCGCGTCACGCACGTCTTCCACCTCGCCGCGGTCTACGACCTCGCGGTGCCGCTCGAGATCGCCCAGCGCGTCAACGTCGACGGCACGGGCAACGTGCTCGAGCTGTGCCGCGCCGCGAAGCGGCTCGAGCGCCATGCGTACATCAGCACCGCCTACGTCGCGGGCCGCCGCCACGGCGTCGTCTACGAGCACGAGCTGAACCTCGGCCAGGACTTCAAGAACCACTACGAGTCGACCAAGTTCCAGGCCGAGGTCTGGGTGCGCGAGACGATGCCGGAGATCCCGACGACCATCCTGCGTCCGGCGATCGTCGTCGGCGACTCCAAGACGGGCGAGACGGAGAAGTTCGACGGGCCGTACTACATCCTGCGCACCATCGCGCGGGCGGGGTCACTCGGCCGCGCCGTCGTGCAGTTCGGCGACCCCGACGCGAAGTTCAACGTCGTGCCCGTCGACTTCGTGGTCGACGCGATCATGCGGGCCGCCTTCCTCGAGGACTCGGTCGACAAGACGCTGCACCTCGTCGACCCCGACCCGTTGTCGGCCGAGGAGCTCATCACCACGCTGTCGCGCGCCTATGCCGATCGCGATCCCCAGGGCCGGGTCCCGCCCGGCCTGGTCGCAGCGGGGCTGCGCTCGAAGAAGCTGCGCGACTACTTCGGGGGCACTCCGCGCGAGTCCGTCGCCTACCTCAACCACTCCGTCACGTTCGACACCCGCAACGCCGCCGACCTCGGCGTCGTCCCGCCGCGCTTCGCGGAGTACGTCGACGCGATGGTCGGCTACTTCAAGCTCAACGAGGCTCGCACACCATGACGGGGATCTGCCGTCGCGTGCGCGCCTGGTAGTCGTCGAAGCCCGGATACACGCCGGTCATCAGCTTCCACATCCGCTCGCGCTCGGTGCCCTCGACCTGACGGGCGCGCATCGGCTTGCGCTCGCCCCTGCGCTCGACCTCGACCTCGGGATGGGCGACGAGGTTGTGATACCAGGCGGGGTTCTTCGGCTGGCCGCCCATGGAGGCGATCAGCACGACGCTGTCGCCATCCGTACCGAAGACGAGCGGCGTCTCGCGCGGCTCGCCCGACTTCGCGCCGCGGTGGTGCAGGATGCACACCGGCGCGCGGTCGAACGTCCCGCCGACGCGACCGCCGGTGACGCGGTAGGCGACCACGTTGAGCTTGGCGATCTGATGGAAGGCGCGCCGGCGCAGTGAGCCCTCCGGCGGCGGCTCCAGGCTCGTCGTCACCTTGCCCCAGAAGCCCTTCTTCGCGGCCACTACGGCACCTCCCGCACCATGATCAGGCTGGTCGCGCCCGGCGTGCCGGTGCGACGGCCGGCGGTCAGGACGACGCTCGCCCCGCTCTGCAAGACCGGCGACCTCGCGCGCGCACACCAGGGCGTCCTCGACGAGGTCGTCCACGTTGTCGGCGACGTCCATCATCCCGACCCGCACGCCCCACTCGAGCATCAGCTGATTGGCGACCTGCGTGTCGTGCACGAGCGCGACGATCGGACGGCTCGTGCGGTACTTCGCGCACGCCCGCGCGCCGCCGCCGGTCGCGCTCGGGATCACGAGCGCGGCCACGTCCAGGTCGTCGGCGAGGTCGACGGCGGCGTGCAGGACGGCGGCGGCGTCGCTGTCGTGGTCGACCGTCACGCAGCGCCCGTGGATGACGGGATGGGCCTCGGCGGCCTCGGCGATCTCCGCCATCGCGCGGACGGCCTCGATCGGGTAGTCGCCGACGCCGGTCTCCGCCGACAGCATCACGGCCGACGTGCCGTCGATCACCGCGTTGGCGACGTCGGCGGCCTCGGCGCGCGTCGGCTCGGCGGCGTGGATCATCGACTCCAGCATCTGCGTGGCGGTGATCACCAGCTTGCCCTGCTGGGTCGCGCGGTAGATCGCGTCCTTCTGCATCAGCGGGACACGCGCGACGCCCGCCTCGACGCCGTAGTCGCCGCGCGCGACCATGATCGCGTCGGCGACGTGGATGATGTCGTCGAGGTGCTCGTAGGCCTCGACCTTCTCGATCTTGGCGACGGTGCGGGCGTGCGACCCGTGCTCGCGGAGGCGGTCGCGCAGGTCGTTGACGTCGGTCGCCGAGCGCACGAAGGACAGCGCGACGAAGTCGGCCTCCATCTCGGCGGCCAGGGCGAGATCCTCGAGGTCCTTGTCGGTCAGCGCGGGCAGGTGCGGGCGCGCGTAGGTGACGTTGACGCCCTTGCGCGGACCGATCGTGCCGCCACGGGTGACCGTCGCCCGGATCAGGCCGTCCTCGACCGCGGCGACGGCGAAGCGCGGCAGGCCGTCGCCCACGACGACCTCGGAGTGCTCCGTCGCGAGGTCGGCGAAGCCCGGGAAGGAGACGATCAGGTCGGCGCCCTCGGCGCCGAAGGTCAGCGTCTCGCCCGGCTGGACGGTGCGCTCCTCGGTGTCGCCGCTCAGGCGCAGCTTCGGACCCTGCAGGTCGAAGAGGACGCCGAGTGGCCGGCCCGCCCGCTCGCCGGCCGCGCGCGCGGCCTCGCAGCGCGCCCGCTGCTCGTCCTGCGTGCCGTGCG
Source organism: uncultured Solirubrobacteraceae bacterium (assembly GCA_963759945.1). Taxonomy (GTDB): domain Bacteria; phylum Actinomycetota; class Thermoleophilia; order Solirubrobacterales; family Solirubrobacteraceae; genus DATLGB01. Next base: position 207,549 of record CAVXBH010000016.1, read on the forward strand.
AGCAGTTGATGCGCACGCAGTCGACGCCGGCGGCCAGCAGCCGGTCGAGCGTTTCGGGCGTCTCGGTCGCGGGACCGAGCGTGGCAAGGATCTTCGTGCGCCGCACTAACGCTTCTTAGCGCGTTTGACCTTGACGGTCCTCGTGGCCTTGCGCGCACCGACTGTCGCTGTGAGCTTCACCCTCGCCGCCTTCTTGCGCCCCAGCTTCACTTTGACCGCCACGGTGCCACCCGACGAACCGGAGAACGTGAACTTCTTGGAACCGCCCTTCTTTGCCCTCGAGCGTCCCGCGGCACGGGCCTCCCGGCCCAACGCTGACCAGGACGCACCGCAGCTTGACCTTGAGCCGCTTCTTCTTGTCGAGCCGCTTCGCGACCTTTCCGATCACCGGCCGGTAGCTGGGGTCCGGCTGCACGGTCGGCGTCGGTGTCGGCGTGGGCACCGTGGTCGCAGTCGGGCGTCGCAGTCGGCGTCGCACCGGCGCAGGCGCTCGTGGCCGAGACCTCGCGACTGAACGTCGTGGCGGCGTCGTCGAACTCGGCCGCGACGTACACGTGGGCGCCGCTCGGCGCGACGGTCACGCCAACCGCCTGGTCGACACCATCGATGCCGCCCTGGCCGTCCTTGTCCATCTCGACGAAGGCGAGCGGACCGGTCGGCCCGCGCGAGAACGACGTGACTGCGTCGTCGACCGCGGCGGCGACGTACACACTCCGGCAATCCGCGCGACCGCTGACGTCGCGCGCACCGTCGAGGCCGTCCACGCCGCCTACGCCGTCCTTCTCCGTCTTGACGTACGTGAGCGCGCCCGTCGTCGCGTTGCGCGCGAAGGTCACGACGGCATCGTCGGACTCACCGACGGCGTAGACGGAGGCCCGCTCGGATCGACCGCCACCCCGCGCGCGCAGGCCAGCCCGTCGATGCCCCCGACGCCCTCCTTCTGCTGCTCGACGAAGGTCAGCGCACCGGTGGTCGCATCGCGCGAGAAGACCGCCACGGCGTTGTCGGTGCAACTGCCGACATAGACGCTCTTGCCGTCAGGCGAAACGGCGACACCGGTTGCGGTGCCGAGTCCGTCCGCGCCACCCGTGCCGTCCTTGATCGTCCCTACGAAGGTGAGCGCGCCGGTCCCCGCGTCGCGTGAGAACGTGGTGATCGCGTTGTCGCCGTTCGACGCGACGTAGACCTGCTTGCCGTCCGGGGAGATCGCGACGCCCCAGGCGAACGCGAGGCCGTCGACACCGCTGACTCCGTCTTTGTCCTGCTCGACGAACGTGAGGGCACCCGTCCCGGCGTCCCGGCTGTAGGTGTTGATCGCGCCCTCGCTGTTGAGGGCCACGTAGACGTGCTTGTTGTCGGGCGACACGACGACGCCGCGGGCGCCGACGATGCCGCCGTCCTGGTCGGACTGGCGTGAGTGCGCCCGTGGTCTGGTTGCGGGTGAATGTGGTCACCGCCGTCGACGCAGCGAGGTAGACGTGCGCGCCGTCCGGCGCGGCGGCGACATCGATCGCCCCGTCGAAGCCCTTGTCCGTCTCGACGAAGGTCAGTGAACCGGTGGCGGCCAAGGCGACCGCGGCGAGGGTCAGCAGTGCGGTGGCGGCCGCAAGCAGCGAACGCTTCATGGTTCGACCCTATCTCTCCGACAGCGCCGCGTACAGCGTGCGTACGCGGTCGAAGATCTGCTCGGCGGTCGCCTGCTGCAGGTCGCGGTCCGGCTCCTCGACGCGCTCGAACGCGATGGGCTCGCCGTAGCTGACGTGGATGCGGGGGAAGCGACCCTTGCGCCAGCCGCGCACCTCGGCCGACCCGTGGATCGCGACGGGCACCACGGGCACGCCGGACTCGACGGCGAGCCGGCCGATGCCGGGGCGCGGCTCGCCGAGGCCGCCGCTGCGCGAGCGCCCGCCCTCCGCGTACATGCCGACCATGCCGCCGCGCTCGAGGATCGAGTGCGCGGTGGTGAACGCCTCGTCGTCGGCGAAGCCACGCCGCACGGGGAAGTGGCCCGACACGCGGAACAGGTAGCTGAGGACCGGGTGGTTGCCGAAGAACTGCGACTTCGACATGAACCGGATGCGGCGGCGCAGGAAGACGCCGCAGAAGAAGTGGTCCATGTTGGAGAAGTGGTTCGGGCGCGAGGATCACGGGCCCGTCGGCGGGGATGTTGGCCCTGCCGGTCTGGCGGGCGCGGTAGAGACCAAGGGCGACGGGCGTCAGCAGGATGCGCACGAGCGTGTAGGTCCAGCCGGGCTCGTGCGTGCGCGCCCATTCGTGAAACGGCGCCAGCGCCTCCGCCGGCCGCTCGTCGCGGTAGACCTGCGGGCGAATGTCCCCCGCTTCCATGCGGCGGACCCTACCTGTGAACATCTCGCGATCGACCGCGAGCTGGCGCGTCCGGCACGTGAATGTCATCGTGGATCCATGCCGCGCCCCACCGTTCTCACGCGCCGCCGCCTGCTGGTGCACGGCACCGCCGCCGGAGCCTCGCTCGCGTTCGTCCCCTCCGCCTGGGGCCGGCTGATCACCGGCGAAGGCCGCGGTCGGGCCCGGCCGCTTCCTCGACGGCGTCGCGTCGGGCGAGCCGGCGCCGGACGCCATCACCTTCTGGGGCCGGTTGACGACCGACCGGCCGGTGTCGGGCGCGCGGCTCATCGTCGCGACCGACGAGGGACTGACCAAGACGGTGGCGACCACGGTCGTACCGACGCGCCGCGCGATCGACAGCTCGCTGAAGGTGCGCGTCGCGGGCCTGGAGCCCGACACCGTCTACTACTACGGCTGGGAGTCGTCGGAGGGCTCGAGCCCGGTGGGGCGCACCAAGACCGCCAAGCCGGCGGACTCGGAAGCCGCGGTGGCCATGGCGTTCTCGAGCTGCCAGAACTATCCCGTCGGGTTCTTCAACGGCCACAAGGAGGCGGCGCACGCTGGATCCGCTCGACCTCTACCTGTTCCTCGGCGACTACCAGTACGAGCGGGCGCGGGCTCGGGCGCCCGCAAGCACGGCGCGCGCGACCGTGGACCTGAAGTCCTACCGCGACCGCTACCGGCTCTACCGCGCCGACCCGGCGCCTGCGCGAGCTGCACCGCACGCAACCGATCGTCCACATCTGGGACGACCACGAGGTCGCCAACAACTACACGGAGAACGACCCTCGACCGAGCGACCTGCAGCGGACCGCGGGCTACAGCGTGTCCTTCGAGTGGCTGCCGCGGATGCAGTTCCCCGGCTGAGCAGTTCCGCATCTACAACCGCTTCCAGCACGGCCGCACGGCCGACGTGATCCTGCTCGACCAGCGTCAGTACCGGACCGGCGACAACGACGGGCAGCCGCGCTCGCTGCTCGGCCGTCCGCAGATGGACTACCTCAAGGCGCGCCTGAAGGCGTCGCCGTCGACGTGGAAGCTGGTCGGCAACCAGGTGATGATCGCGCCGCTGCAGGCCGGGGCGGCGGGTGCGGGCAGGAGGTCAACCCCGACCAGTGGGACGGCTACGACGCCGAGCGCAACGAGCTGCTCGATTACATCACCGCCGAGGGCATCCAGAACGTCGTCTTCCTCACCGGCGACATCCACACCTACATGGCCAACGAGGTGCCGCAGCGACGCCGGACCGGTCTACACGCCCGTCGCCTCGGAGTACATCGGCGGGTCGGTCACCTCCGGCGGGCTGCCGCATGCCGGCGGCGGCGGTCAGCGCCGCCAACCCGTGGATCAAGAACTTCGACGGCGTCGAGCACGGCTACGCGCAGTTGACCGCGACGGCCGCACGAGGCGACCGTCACCTACCGGGTGTCCGACATCCAGCACGGAGGGCGCAGAGAGCCGCACGCTCTCGCGCTGGCGCCAGCCGGCCGGCAGCAACACGCCCGTGCAGGAGGCGGGCGCGCGCCGGTCGTTCCGCAGCGGCCCCGAGCCGACCCGCCGCCGTCCGACCTCGGAGCGCGCGCCCAACGAGGCGCTGCGCCGCCGCCGCTCGCGCTGGGAGCGCTACGTCGAGCGCGATCAGGAGCGCCTGGGTCCGATGATCCGGCTCGCGGTCGTCCTCAGCCTGCTCCTCCCCGGCGCCGCCTGGCCGCGCCGCCCGCCAACGACGCGCCCGGCGGCGCGGTCGACTTCGAGACCTACGGCGCCGACAACCTGCCGCAGGGCACGCCGGCCGACGAGCGTCAGGCGCTGATCGACCTCACGGAGGCCACGCCGGACAAGGGTGTCCCGCGCTGCCTGGGCGGCGCGTCCTTCGCCCGCACGGTGTGGCTCGAGGTGCCGGCCTCCGAGACCGCTCAGCGCGTGGCCGTGGAGGTCTCGTCGCCGAGTGGCGGCACCAGCGAGGTCCCGGACGTCGCGCTCTACGTCGGTGGCCAGCACAAGCGCGCCCAGTCCTGCGACGGCGCCGCGGTCGGAAGCCTCGCGACGTCGGCGGCCGCCGTCGAGGCGGTCGTCCCGCGCGGCAAGACGCTGCTCGTGCAGGTCGGCCGCGGCGGCGGGCAGATGGAGCAGCGCGTGATCGCCTCGCTGCTCGCCGAGCCGATCAAGGACGCCCCGCGCACGCCGCGCGGCGACATCGCGCACCGGTCACCGTCGCTCGAGGTGGGCAAGCGCTCGAAACTCGTCCTCGCCGGCGCGACGGTCACCGCGGAGGATCCGGCCCAGCCCGCCTGCCCGGCCCCCGCGACGGTGTGGCGCCGCACGCCGATCACCGAAGCCCGGCCGCTACCGCGTGAAGGTCCGCGGCACCGACGCCGGCTCCGTGACCGTCTTCTCCGGGCCGAAGCCGACCGCCGACAACGCGATCGCGTGCGAGAACCGCCGCAAGCCCAAGAGCGCGCTGACCGCCGTGGTCGAGCTCAAGGCGGCCGGTGCTGTGGACGCGCGATCGGGGCGGACAAGATCGGCGCCGGCGCCAAGGCGACGGCGATCGTCAAGCGGCTCCGATGACGCCGCACCAACCGGCCGGCAACGGCGCCGATCCGTCCTCGATCAGCTTCGACGACTACTACCCGGCGCAGAAGGCCTACTACGAGGGTCTCGAAGCGGGCTGATCGGGCAGACTGACTCCATGGCCGAGTTCATTCACACCTGTTACCGCATCGGGGAGATCGACCGCTCCGTCGACTTCTACGGCAAGCTCGGCTTCGAGGAGCGCCGCCGCATGGACCTCCCGACGGCGCCGTCAACGTCTTCATGGGCCTGCCCGACGACGGCGACCGCCTCGAGCTGACCTGGAACCCCGGCGTCGAGTCCTACGACCTCGGCACGGGCTACAACCACATCGCCCTCGTCGTCGAGGGCCTCGACGACACCCTGTCCGGCCTCGCCGAGCAGGGCATCGATCCCGAGAAGCCGCCCTACGAGGTCGGCAGCTCGGGCACGCGGATCTGTTTCGTCCGCGACCCGGACGGCTACCGCATCGAGCTCATCGAGCGGCGCGCCTGAGCCACCGTCGGGTCTGGATCGCGACGATCCGGACCTGCCGCGCCAGCCCGAGGTTCATGTCGATGACATGCGTGCCCCAGTCGTCGGTCGGGGCGTGGTTGGGCCGTCGCGAGTCGCCGACCGGCTCGTAACGCAGGACATTCGCGCCGCCGATCGTCTGGCAGGTGCCCTCATAGCGATCGGCGGGCGTCACCCAGGTGGTCGGAGCACTCGGCGGCGTTCCGGCGGTCCCGAGGATGACCGCGTTGATGAACCCGGGCGCGAACGGCTCGGTCGGCACGGTGATCCCGAACGGCTTCGTGATGCCGCTGAGCTTGCCCGGATCGGTGCAGGCGACCTCGTAGCCCTCGCCGCCGGGAAGCCCGAGCGCGTCGTCGCCCTCCGTGGTCTCGCCGAAGCGGCTCGCTTCCGGCGGGTCGTGCGCGTACGAGGAGAAGGCGACGACGCAGCCGAACTGCCCGCGCCGCGTGCATACCGGTGTGTGCTTGAAATCGCCGCCGGTCGTCCGGCCCTTCGCGACCGTCACGTTCCCGCCCAGGAGCACCGCGCCGACCAACCGCTTGCGCAGCTTGGGCTTCGGGTCGATCTGCTTTGCGAGCAGCGCCCGCAGCATCCGAGTGCCCTGCGAGTGCCCGATCAGCACGAAGCCACGACCCTTGTTGTCATGCGCGAGGTAGTCCTTCCACGCCTCCTCGACGTCTGCGTACGCCGTGCGCCGCACGTCGTCGGAGGTGCCTCCGGTGAGCAGGCCGGCCGTGAGCCCGGGGACGGTCCCCTGGCGGTAGATCGGCGCGTACATCCGGCACACGCTCGAGAACCGCGCGGCCTGGTATTTCGCGATCGACTCGAGCTCCGGGTCACGCGCCTTCGTGGCCGCCGGCGTCGGCTGGTTGGAGACAGTGGGGTAGACGTAGAAGCAGTCGACAGGGCGCCGCGCGGCGGGCCGGCGCCTCGGAGTGGTGACCGTCTCCTTCCCGTCCTGCGAGCGGACCGTCGTGTCGAGGTCGATCTCGCACGGATCGTCCGCCATGCCGGGCTGGCAGAGCCAGACCACATCGGCGTGTGCCGCCGGTGCGGCCACGCCGATTGCGACCAGCATCGGGAGGAGCCATCTACGCATCGGCGTCAATCATTGCGCAGAGCTTCTTCACGGTCGACCAGCTGCGGATCGTCATGTTCCTGTATTCGGGCAGCACGATGATCCGGCCCATCCGGCGGCGGGTGCGCCTTCGAGGACCCAGTCGTGCCGCGAGCTCGGCCTGCGCGGTCCGTGGCGTGCTCAGCGCACACGGCCGAGATTACGGTTGACGCGCGCCAGCGGCCGCCGTAGTGTCGAACCCGATGGCGCGTTGCCGCTCGATCGCGGCTGTAGCCGTCGCTCTTGCGGCGTTCGTCGTCGTTCCCGCTCAGGCGTTCGACGCGGGGCCCCACACCGACATGACGCGCGACGCGTTCACGGCGGAGGGCTTCGGCACGAAGGCGGCAGACGTCGCCGTCGTCGAGAACTGGTTCGTCGACTACTACTGGAACGCCGACGACAACCCGTTTTCGGGCCACGGATCGCTGTTCCGGACGCTGCTGTCGAGCGCGGGCCTGGTCGACTTCCTCGTGAAGCTGGTGGTCGAGGTCGAGGACTGGCCGGACGAGGTCATCGCCGGGACCAATCACCTGCACTTCGATTCCGCGGAACCGGGGTTCCCCGATCTCGGCACGACCGCGGGCGTCGACGAGGAGTGGCAGCGCCTGATGAAGGTCACGCGCGGTCAGCTGCAGCAGGCGCGCGACCCGCTCACCGTCCTCTCGATCCTCGGGATCAGCCTGCACGGCGTGCAGGACTTCTACGCGCACTCGAACTGGGTCGAGACCGCGGGCCAGCAGGGCTCTCCTGATGGTCCGGGCTGGAGCACGACCTTCGGCAGCTACCCGACCTACTTCGACGTGCCGAAGGCCGCCCGCGACGACATGGCCAAGATCGTCTACTCCGCCGTCGGCGACCACCGTGGCCACGGCGACTGGAACAGCAACCGCAACGAGGACTCGCTGGCGGGCGGGATGAACAAGGACTGGCCGGGCCGGGCGCTCTACCAGAAGGCCTATCTGAGCGCCTACTTCGGTACGCGCCAGTGGATCCGCGCCGCGCGCGGATGGCTCGGCAACGACGCGCTGTGGCGTCGGGCGCAGCAGCTCGCAGCGCCACCGAAGCTGCAGGGCGACCTCAATGGGTCGCTGGGCATCTCCGAGTACGCCGGCCACTGGCAGGGCAGCCGGCGAACCCTGCAAGAAGGTCGTCGCCGCGTGCGGCGACCGCTACGGCTGGGCCGGCAGCATCTTCAGCCTGCGCTCCGCGATCAAGACCTACCACGAGGACGTGGGCTACTCGAGGTCGCGGCGTGCGCTTCGAGACAGATCGCGCCCGCCTTCTACGAATACCCGCAGGGCGATCCGGTGCCGGAGCCGCTGTCCACCGCCGCGCTCCAGCGCCAGACGCGGTTCGTCAAGCTCGAGGTGACGAAGATGCGCGGGTACGACTGGGCGCTCGGCGACCCCGGCCCTGACGACGCGGACCTCTATGCGAACGCGCGCATCCGCGGGCAGCGGTTCACGTCGACGGTCCTGCACGACCACGACCGCTTCAGCTTCCCGAAGCCCTACGGGCCGTTCACCTGGATCCGCTCGGTGCCGGTCGGTCAGCGCGCGAGCGCCCCGGTCGAGCAGCTCACGCGTCCGCGTGCGCACCGGCGACAAGCGCTTCGCGGGCACCGACGACGACGTCTACCTGCGCGTCAACGACAACCTGCGCTTCGGTCTCGACAAGAAGCTCTACGACGACTTCGAGCGCGACGACGACGACACCTACGCCGTCGCGCTCGGATGACGTCACCCGCGCGGGCCTGTCGATCGAGGACATCGACTACGCGCAGATCGAGAAGTCCGGCGACGGTGCGGGCGGCGGCTGGTACCTGCGCTCCTTCGAGGTCCGCCTGAACCACCGCGTGGTCGCCTCACAGACCGTCAACCGCTGGCTGGAGGACGACCGGCGCAAGGTCCGCGTGGGCACGGTCCGCGACCACCGCACGAGCGACATCGTGCCCGTCTGGTTCTCGCTCGAGGAGGACGACTACCTCTACGGCGGCGACGACGATGGCGACATCAACTCCTTCGACCGCAACACGGCGATCTCACTCGGCTACGTGCCCGGCCCCGATCCTCCGTTCGAGGAGCAGTACACCGGCGACGACAAGCTCTCCGGCCGTCTGAGTCTCCAGAACGGCGAGAAGGGCCAGGTCAACGTCCGGATCTCGACGATCACGCCCGAGGTGCCGGTGGACGCGACCCCCACGCCCGACGCCGACGGTCTCGCCGACCCCGATCATGCCGACCCCGACGCCGACCCCGACGTCGACCGTCGTGCCGACACCGACCCCCGTGCCGACGCGGGCCGACCTGATCATCACGGAGTTCGGCTCCGTCACCATCACCGTCAAGAACCAGGGCAACGGCGCCGCCGGCCCGTTCAACATCACCGCGACGGGCTATCCGGTACGGCGCGCGACGGGCGGCCTGGCCGCAGGCGCCTCGCAGACCTTCAACTCCGGGCACGGCTGCGCGGAGGGCAACCTCAACGCGACGGTCGACTCCTCCAACGAGGTGTTCGAGTCAAACGAGTCCAACAACACCGCGACGGCCCAGCAGATCTGCTGAGCGGCCGGCCTAGAAGGTCGGCTTGTAGCCGAGCAGCTTCGACACGGTGACGAACTTGTAGCCGCGCCTGCGCAGCGTCTTGATGATCGTCGGGACCGCCTTGCGCGTCTGCGGGCGGGTGCTCTGGCCCATGGCCTCGCCGTCGTGCATCACGACGATCGACCCCGGCCTGGTCCCGTCGACGACGCGCTGGACGATGTCGCTCGCCGGCGGCTCGTCGTAGTCGGCTGGATTGACGTCCGCCATCACGAAGCTCATCCCCTCCGCACGGGCACGCGCGATGAGGTCGTCGCCGTAGGAGTCGAAGGGCGGCCGGAAGACGCACGGCGTGAATCCGGTCGCCTCGCGGATGGCCTCCGTCGCCGCGCGCATCTCCTCCGTCGCCGCGGGGCCGCCGCTGCCGAGGTCGGCGTGCGTGAGGCTGTGATTCTGGAACTCGTGACCGGCGGCGACCGCGCGCCTGACCACGGAGAGGCGGCCGGCGATCTTGTCGGCCTGCGGGAAGAACGTCGCCGTCGCGTTGGCCGCCTTCAGGATCGAGAGGAGGTTCCTGGTGCCGCCGGAGGGACCGTCGTCGAACGTGAGGGCGACGAGCTTGCGTCCGCGCGGGCCATGGGTGATGACCGAGTCGCCCTTGCTCGCGCAGCCGGCGGGCCGTGCCGTGCCGGCCGCCTGCGGGGACGGCGCGCTGCCGGCCGCCACGCCGGCGAAGAGCGCTCCCGTGGCCAGCGCTGCGGCTCGCAACCTCACGCAGCGGAGTATGACGCGGTCGGGTGATGGAGCTAGCCGGACTCGAACCGGCGGCCTCCTGGGTGCGATCCAGGCGCTCTCCCAACTGAGCTATAGCCCCGAGGCGGCGGACATGCAAGGCTTCTGCATGGGCCGGGAGTGGCCGATTGTAACGCTGTGGGGCAGGCAGTCGTAACCGTTGATGCCCCCACCCCGCAAACTCATGTTCTTCAGAAGCTTCCGCGCCAGGCTCAGCTGGTTCTTCGTGATCATCGTGATCCTGCCGATCGTGATGGTCACGGTCGTCCTGTTCCGGCTGGTGTCGGATTCGGAGACCGGACGGGTCGACGCGCGGCTCGCGCAGGCGCAGACGTCCGCCGCCAATCTCTACAGCGCCACGCAGGAACGGGCCGCGGCAGCCGCCCGTCGCCTTGCGGAATCGCGTGACCTCGCGGAGGCGATCGCCTCGGGCGAGGAGACGCGCATCCGGCTGACGCTCGTTCGAGCGCTGAGTCCTGCGAGCGCGGTCGCGGCGACGCTGAGGCTGGCCGACGGGTCCGTCCTGCGCGCCGGCGGCCCGGACGTGGTGGCCGCCGCGCGCACGAGCCTCGGTGACGACGGGCAGCTGGACACGGCGGTGACGAGCGCAGACGGCTTCGCGACCGCCGTGCGCGAGCTCACCGGGGTGGACGTGATCGTGGAGGCGCCGGACCAGCCGATCGCTGGGACGCTGCCGGCGGCGCGGCAGGCGGACCTGCCCGATCAGGGCGAGGTGACCGTGGGTGACCGCGACTACCGCGTGACGAGCTTCACCGCGCCCAACCTCGAGGACCGCCTGCGCATCACGCTGCTGGTCGACGCGAAGGACAGTGGCGCCGACGCGGGCGACGACCGGCTCGCACTCGTCGCGCTGCTGCTCGCCTTCATCCTCCTGGCGTTCGTCTTCGGCGCGGCGGTGTCGCGCTCCCTGCAGGCGCAGATCGCCCGCCTGCTGCAGGCGGCGCGCCGCCTCGGCCGTGGCGATCTGGACGCCGAGGTGCCGACCGAGGGCGACGACGAGTTCGCCGCGCTGGGCTCCGAGTTCAACCACATGGCGCGCCAGCTCAAGGGCCGCATGGACGAGCTCGAGTCCGAGCGCGAGCGGCTGCAGACCGCCATCCGCCGCACGGGCGACTCGATCGTCGCGACCGGAACCGATCGCGCCGCCCTGATCCGCATCGTGGTGCAGTCCGCCGTCGACGGCGTCGCGGCCAGCGTGGGCCGCGCGAGCGTGCGCGAGACGCCGACCGGGCCGCTTCAGCGCCAGGCGACGGTCGGCGACCTCGACGGCCTCGCCGACGTCCTCGACGCCGCCGAGGACGAGGTGCTCGAGACGCACGAGAGCTCCGAGGTCGCCTCGGCGACCGCTACGCCATGTCGCACCCGCTGCACCAGTCCGACAACGGGTCAAAGGTCGTCGGCCTCGTTTCGGTGGCGCGCTCCGGCCGCCCGTTCACCTCGGCCGACCGCGACCTCTTCCACTACCTCGCCGGCCAGGCGGCGGTGTCGATCGAGAACGTCGGCCTGCAGGAGACGGTCCAGCGTCAGGCGATCACCGACGGGCTCACGGGCCTGTTCAACCACCGTCGCTTCCAGGAGGTCATGACGATCGAGGTGGAGCGGGCCAAGCGCTTCGACCAGCCCCTCGGTCTGGTGATGCTCGACCTCGACGACTTCAAGCAGGTCAACGACCGCTACGGCCATCTGCAGGGTGACCAGGTCCTGCGCGAGGTGGCGCGGGTCGTGCTCGACACCGCTCGGGAGATCGACGAGCCGGCGCGCTACGGCGGCGAGGAGATGGCCATCGTCCTGCCGCAGACCGATCTCGCGGGTGCGACGGAGTTCGCCGAGCGGCTCAACGAACGCATCGGCGCGCTCGAGGTGCCCGTGCTGAGCGGCGAAGGGGTCGTGAAGATCACGGCCTCGGTCGGCGTCGCCGCGCTGCCCGATTCCGCCGCTCAGGACAAGGACGCGCTCGTCCAGGCAGCGGACTCCGCGCTCTACCGCGCCAAGCGGCTCGGGAAGAATCGCGTTGTGAGGGCCGGGTAGCCTTTCTGGGTATGGGCACGCTCGACGACGCCATCCGTCAGCACCTCGAGCTCAAGCGCCGCAGCGGCGCAGCGGACTCCGAGGTCGAAAGGCTCGAATCCGAGGCCTTCGGTCCCGCGCGGCGGGAGCCGGCCGCAGCACCGCCGCCTCCGTCCGGAGGAGCAGCCGGTCGCCGAGGAGGCCGCGCCACCACCGCCGCCGCCGCCGGTCGAGGCCGCGGCGCCCGAACCCGTCGCCGAGCCGGCCGTGACCGAACCGGCACCGGTGGCCGAGGAGAGCTGGCTGCAGGACGAGCCAGAGGCAGGCGCCGGAGGTCCCGTCGCAGCCCACGCGCGAGTTCACTGCCGAGGACGTTCAGGAGGCAGGCGGCGTCATGCCGCCGGCTTCGGACTACGTGGCGCCGGACGAGGAGGGCGAGGACCTCCTCGAGGAGACGCCGGACTTCCTGCAGGAGACGCCGGAGCATGATCGTCTCTGGTTCGAGCAGAAGCCTCCGCGCGACTTCGACTTCGATCAGTAGGTCGCTGCCGACAGCAGGGAGCGCTCGAGGGCCGCGCGGCGTCCCTTCCGCGCGACCCTGAGCTCATGGGGCCGGCTTCCGTGCTGCACACGCCCGGGGCAGATGGGCTTGTGCTGCGTGATCGCCGGCGCCCGTGAAGGAAAAACCTTCCGGGCGGGCCTTCCGTCACCCTCGCTGGATCAGGTGGCCTGAGGTCACTCTCGGCGGGATGCGTCCCGGACCTGTGCGATCCGCGCGAAATGTCCAACGACCGTCCAGACGGGGTGGACGATCAGCTCGGCAGGTACCCGCGCATGCGCGCCGCGCCGAGCACCCGCTCGATGCCGAGCGAGTACGCGGCGACGCGCAGCGGCACGTCGTCGTCGGCCGCCCGGGACGACACCTCGCCGTAGGCGCGGGACATGATCTTGGCGAGCTTGGCCTCGATCTCGTCCTCCTCCCACGTGAAGTGCTGGAGGTTCTGGACCCACTCGAAGTAGGAGACGACGACGCCGCCCGCGTTGGCCAGGACGTCGGGCAGCACCTGCACGCCCTTGTCGGTGAGGACCTGGTCGGCGGCGGGGGTCGTCGGCGCGTTGGCGCCCTCGACGATCATCTTCGCGCGGATGCCGTCGGCGTTGCCCTCGTGGATCGCGCCGCCGAGCGCGGCTGGGATCAGCACGTCGCACTCGAGCTCGAGCAGCTCGTCGTGGCTGGCCGTCTCGACGCCGTCGAAGTCGGCGAGCGCGCCGCCGTCGCGGACGTGCGCGGCCAGCGCCTCGACGTCGATGCCGCCTGTCGTTGACCACGGCGCCGTGCACGTCGGACACGCCGACGATCGTCGCGCCGAGCTCTGCCGCCAGGCGCGCGGCCCAGCTGCCGACGTTGCCGAAGCCCTGCACGACGACGCGGGCCTCGGCCGGGTCGCGGTCGGCGTCCTTGTAGGCCTCCGCGAACACGTGGACGACGCCGCGGCCCGTCGCCGCCTCGCGCCCCTTCGAGCCCTCGAGCGAGATCGGCTTGCCGGTCACGCAGGCCGGCGTGTAGCCGTGGAGCTTCCCGTACTCGTCCATCATCCAGGCCATCACCTGCGCGTTCGTGCCGACGTCCGGCGCGGGGATGTCGCGGCTCGGGCCGAGCACCTTGTTGATCTTGTCCATGAACGACCGGGTGACCGCCTCCAGCTGTGCCGGCGTCGCCTCGCCGGCGTCGATGTCGACGCCGCCCTTGGCACCGCCGAAGGGAATGTCGACGACCGCCGTCTTCCAGCTCATCAGCGTGGCGAGCGCCCGGACCTCGTCCAGGTCGACCTCCGGGTGGTAGCGGACGCCGCCCTTGTACGGGCCGCGCGCGCCGTTGTGCTGGACGCGGTAGCCGCGGTGCACGCGCACGGATCCGTCGTCCATGCGCAGCGGGATCTGGACCTGCACCTCCCGGTAGGAGGTGCGCAGCACCGCCCGCACGTCGTCGCGCAGTTCCAGGTGGTCTGCGGCGACGTCGAACCAGTGGTTGACGAGGTCGATCGCGGAGATCTCAGCGGGCATGGTCCCCAAAGCGATATCAAGCCCGGGTGGACTTCGCTGCCATCCCCCGCTACGTCGAGCGCGTGCTGACCGCCGGCGACGCCCCCGACCTGCCCGGGTTGCCCGACCGCGCCGACCGCGTCGTGGTCATCCTGCTCGACGCGTTCGGCAGCGTCTTCCTCGAGCGCTTCGGCGACCACCCGCTGTTGCGCGACATCGCCGTCTGCCCGCTGTCGAGCCAGTTCCCGTCCACGACGGCTGCGCACGTCACGACGATGCACACCGGGCTGCCCGTGCTCGAGCACGGCGTCTACGAGTGGAACGTCTACGAGCCGTCGCTGGACCGCGTCATCACGCCCCTGCGTTTCTCCTTCGCCGGCGATCGGGATGGGGACACGTTGCGCGCCGCGGGCGTCGACCCGCGCGACCTCGTCCCGTCCGACCCGTGCCTCTACGAGCGCCTCGCCGCCCACGGCGTCGTCTCCCTCGTCTACCAGCCGGACGCCTTCAGCCCGTCGACCTACGACAGCGCGGTCGTCCGCGCGGCCGACATCCGCCCGTACCGGGACCTGACCGAAGGCCTCACCGACGCGCTGCGCTCGGTGTCCGCCCTGGAGCGCGGCTACGCCTACGTCTACTTCCACGGCATCGACCTCACTGGCCACGTCAGCGGCCCGTCCTCCGACGACTTCGCCTCCGCGGTCCGCTACGCGCTCGACGCGGTCGAGGCCGCACTGGTGGCGGCGAGTCCGCCCGACGACGTCCTCGTCCTCCTCACCGCCGACCACGGCCAGGTCGACGTCGACCCCGAGCAGATGATCTGGCTCGACGACCTCCACCCGCCGCTGCGCGCCATGCGCCTGCGCCCGGCGGGCTCGGCCCGCGACGTCTTCCTCCACGTCGACGACATCGAGGGCACGATTGCCGCGCTGTCGCCACACGTCGAGACCCTTGCGACAGCCGATATGCCCGAGTTCGCCGCGGCGGGTCCCCGCTTACGCGAGCGCCTCGCCCCGGTCTGCGTCCTCCCCCCGCCCGGCCGCATGGCCTGGCTCCGGAGCGCCACCGACATCTCCTCGCACTTCCGCGGCCACCACGGCGGCCGCACGCCCGAGGAGACGTCGACCTACCTCGCGCGCCTCATCAGGTGAGCCAGCGAACGTCGGTGAGCCCCCCTCTTAGTGGTGCGATCACCGACGTTCGGTGGGCCCGCCTACCCTGAGACCCGCCAGGGGCCATAGCTCAGCTGGCAGAGCGCCGCCTTTGCAAGGCGGAGGTCGCCGGTTCGATCCCGGCTGGCTCCACTCGCGCCCCGACCTCGAGCGCGGTGGCGAAGTTGATGTCGACCGTGTCCTCGATGTCCGGGGCGTAGCCGCCGGCGAGGACGACGGCGACGGGAATTCCGGCGGACCGCGGAACGCGTCGAGGACGAGCGCGTCGCGGGCGCGCAGGCCGGGCTTGGTCAGCGACAGGCGGCCGAGGCGGTCGCCCTCCCAGGGGTCGGCGCCGGCGAGGTAGAAGGCGAGGTCGAATGGACCCGCTGCGAGCGCAGTCTCGAGTGCAGGCGCCAGCGCGGAGAGGTAGCCGGCGTCGTCCGTGCCCGTCGGGAGGTCGACGTCGAGGTCGGACGGGATGCGCTTGAAGGGGTAGTTGCGCGCGCCGTGCAGGGAGAGGCAGAACGCGTCGGGGTCCGGCCCGAGGAGGTCGGCGGTGCCGTCGCCCTGGTGGACGTCGCAGTCGACGACCAGCGCCCGCCGCGCCTCGCCCGCCAACCGGAGCTCGGAGACGGCCAGTGCGACGTCGTTGAAGAGGCAGTAGCCGCGGGCGAAGGCGCGGCCGGCGTGGTGGGTGCCGCCGCCGATGTTCATGGCGACGCCGACGCGCAGTGCCTCGCGGGCGACGGAGACGGTCGACCACGACGAGCGGCGTCCGCGTTCGACCAGCTCAGGCGACCAGGGCAGCCCGAGTCCCCGCTCCTCGCGGACGCCGAGGGTCCCGGAGCGAATTCGTTCCAGCAGGTCCGCGTCGTGCACGCGCTCGAGCGCCTCCCACGGCGCCGGCTCGGACTCGAGCACCTCGTCGACGACCCCCTCGTCGACCAGCCGCTCGCCGCAACCGCGCGTACTTGCCCAGGGGGAACTTGTGTCGCTCCGGGAGCGGAAAGAGGAAGCGATCGTGGGTCCAGACCTTCATCGGCTGTCACCCTTACGGATATGGCGCTCCCTCCGGCTGAGAAGAACTCCACCGTCGTCGTGACCGGGGCATCCTCGGGCATCGGGGCAGAACTCGCGCGCGAGCTGGCGCGCCGGGGCTACGGGGTGACGCTGGTCGCGCGCCGCAAGGAGAAGCTCGCCGAGCTCGCCAACGAGATCCACGTGCAGTGCGGCGTCACCGCCACGGTCGAGTCGGCCGACCTGCAGGAGTCCGCCGAGCGCGAGCGCCTGGCGAAGACGCTCAGCTCCCGCCACGTGGTCGGGCTGGTCAACAACGCGGGCTACGGGTCAACCGGCGCGTTCGTCGAGGCCGACCTCGACTGGCAGCAGAACATGGTGCAGCTCAACTGCCAGGCGCTGCTGCACATGACCGGGCTGCTGCTGCCGCCGATGGTCGACGCGGGCGAGGGCGCCGTGCTCAACGTCGCGTCGCTGGCCGCGTGCCAGCCGATCCCGAACATGGCCGCCTACGCGGCGTCGAAGTCGTTCGTCCTGTTCTTCAGCGAGGGCCTGCACCAGGAGCTCAGCGGCACGGGCGTCTCGTGCACTGCGCTGCAGCCCGGCCCGGTGAAGACGGAGTTCTGGGAGCTGTCGGGCGACAAGGGGTCCAACCCGGGCGTCGCGTTCGTGCCGGCGCACGAGGTCGCCAAGCAGGCGGTCGAGGGGATGGTGCACGGCCGCCGCACGGTGATCCCGACGCTCAAGTGGAAGGGCGCCGCGATGGCCGGGCGCTTCGCTCCGCGCACGGTGCAACTTCCCTTGATGAAGCGGTTCGGCTACTGATGATGCGCCTCCTTCTCACCGCCCTCCTCACGCTGGCCGTCGCCGCGCCCGCACAGGCGACCGACTGGACGCAGCTGCGCGTCCTCAACATCGCCCACCAGGGCGGCGAGGACGAAGCGCCGTCCAACACGATGTACGCCTACGAGCGCTCGCTGCGCATCGGCGCCGACATGCTCGAGCTCGACGTGCACACCGACGCGGACGGCGTGCTCGTCGCGATGCACGACGCGACCGTCGACCGGACCACGAACGGCACGGGCCGCGTCTACGACATGACGCTGGAAGAGCTGCAGAAGCTCGACGCCGGCCACAACCTCGTGCCCGGCGAGGGCACCGAGTCGGGTCTCGACGCCGGCCAGTACCCCTACCGCGGCGTCCGCCTGGGCAAGAAGAAGCCGCCGCCCGGCTTCACGCCCGACGACTTCCGCATCCCGACGCTCGACCAGGTCATGCGCAGGTACCCGAACGTCCCGATCAACATCGAGATCAAGGGTGCGTCGGACGAGGACGTCGACTCGTTCCTCCGCAACGCCGAGGCGCTCGCCGCCTATCTGAACGAGCTGGGCCGCACGCGACGGGATCATGGTCGCCTCCTTCAACGACCTGGCGCATCCAGCGCTTCCACGAGCTGCGGCGCCGCAGATCGACCTGGCGCCGGCGATCGGCGCGCGTCGCCGGCTACAAGTTCGCGTGGCGTCGCGCCGCCGGAGGGCGTGAGGGCCTTCCAGGTGCCGCTCGTCCTTCGGCGGCGTCGCCGTCGTGGACGAGCCGTTCATCGACGCGTGCGCACGCCGACGGCTACGGCGTCCACGTGTGGACGATCAACGACCCGGCCGAGATGCGGCAGCTGCTCGACTGGGGCGCCGACGGGATCATGACCGCCGAGCCGATCCGGCTCGAGCAGATCCTGTGCGAGCGCGGCATCGCCCGCGGCGGCTGCAAGCCGAAGGCGTCGGTCGCGTGCACGGTCGTCCCGACCAAGCGCACGAAGGGCGCCGTCGTCCTCGCCCGCCGCGACGAATTCGACGCCCGCTGCGCCGGGACCGTCAAGGCCGCGGGCCGGACGAAGCCGTTCGCCTTCGCCGAAGGCGCGCGCCGAGTGCGCGTCCCCCTCAGGACGGGGAAGGCACGCACCCTGCGCATCGAGCCCTACACGGCCTTCGTCGCTAGAGCGCGCCTTCCAAAGTCGCCTGCTTGAACAGCTCGTCGGCGACGCGGTCGGACGCTCCGGCCGTGCCGCCGAGCAGGCGCCGCGACAGCTGCGCCTTGCGGAAGTACAGCGGCGCGTCGTGCTCGAACGTCGCGCCGATCCCGCCGTGGACGGAGATCTGGATGCGCGACGCCTCCTCGAGCGCCTTGCCGGCCTTCGCCCGGAAGGCGGACGCGGCGAGCGCGAACTCCTCCGGCTTGTCGGACCCGGCCCAGCCGGCGTACATCATCAGCGAGCGCCCGTTGTCGAGCAGTCGCAGGATCTCGACGAGCTGGTGCTTCATCGCCTGGTAGGAGCCGATGGCGCGCCCGAACGTGAAGCGCTCCTTCGCGTAGGCGACGGAGACCTCGAGCGCCCGCTCGACCGCGCCGAGCGACTCGGCGGCGAGCAGCGTCGACTCGAGGTACCAGGCGTTGGCCAGCACGTCGGCGTCCGCGTCGAGCGCCGTGCCCTCGCCGGTCACCTTCACGTGCCCGAGTGACCGCGTCGCGTCGTAGCGCATGACCGACTCGACCTCGACGGCTGACGCCTCGTAGAGCGTCGCCGTGCCCTGGCCGACGACCACGTAGACGTCGGCGCCCGGCGCGTCCGGGAACCCAGTAGGCCTCGGTGCCGGCGGCAAGCGGGCACGGAGCCGCTGCTCGGCGGCGACGATCCAGTGTCCTCGATCCCGCTCGGCGGCTCGGCGCCCACGAAGCACGCGCGCTTCGAACCCGCGGCCAGCTCGCTGAGCAGCCCGGTGTCCGCGCCGCCGCGGTCGAGCACGAACGTCGCAGGCAGATGCCCGAGCAGCGGCACGGAGGCGAGCACCTTGCCGAGCTCGACGAACACGAGCATGGCGTCGATCGGCTCGAGGCCCGCGCCCTCGTTGGCCTCGGAGATCAGCAGCCCGGGCCAGCCGGCCTCGGTCGCCGCGGGCCACAGGTCCGGCAGCTCCGAGCCCTCGAGCGCGTCACGCGCGGCCTCGACGGTCTTGACGCGGCCGAGCGCGTTGCGCGCGGCCTCCTGGAGGAACTCCTGCTCCTCGGTCAGTGTGAAGTTCATGCTGCTGCTCCGGCGCTTCGCTCGCCACGCGGCCGGCTCGCCGGCGCTCCGCTTCTCCTTGGCGCGCAGCTCGCTGAACGGCAGGCCCTTGTCCAGACGCGGCTCGGGCGGCAGCCCGAGCACGCGCTCGCCGACCATGTTGCGCAGGATCTCCTCGGTGCCGCCCGCGGACTTCAGGCCCGGCAGGTCGGCGATCAGCTTGCCCCAGGCGCCCGCCTCCATCGACAGCGCGTCCGGCCCGAGCGTGTCGGCCAGCAGCTCGCCGGCCTCGATCGCGGCCTTGATCGTCGTCACCTTCGCCAGGCCGCCCTCGGGACCGGGGATGCGGCCCTGCTGCAGCGTGGTGAGCATCCGGTAGCCCGTGAAGCGCAGCGCGATGAAGTCGGCCGCCAGCTCGCCGAAGCGGTGGCGGACCTCGCGGTCCTTCTCCGCTCCCGGCGCGGCCAGCAGCGAGCCGGCGAAGCGGTCGGCGCGCCAGCCGAAGCCCTCGCCGCCGAGGCCGATCGTCACACGCTCGAACATCAGCGTCGTCAG
Organism: uncultured Solirubrobacteraceae bacterium; assembly: GCA_963759945.1. Classification (GTDB taxonomy): domain Bacteria; phylum Actinomycetota; class Thermoleophilia; order Solirubrobacterales; family Solirubrobacteraceae; genus DATLGB01. The sequence goes on from CAVXBH010000016.1 coordinate 227,310, forward strand.
CGCGACGCCCCAGCCGCCGTCGACCGGGCCGACCGTCGCGTCCTCCTCCACCACCACGTCGTCGAAGAAGACCTCGTTGAAGTGCGCGTCACCGGAGATCTGGCGCAAGCGGCCGCACGGTCACGCCCTCGGCGTCCATGGGCACGATGAACATCGTCAGGCCCTTGTGCTTGGGCACGTCGGCGTCGGTGCGCGCGAGGATCAGCCCGTACTGGGCGAACTGCGCGTTGGTGGTCCACACCTTCTGGCCGTTGAGCACCCAGCCGTTCTCGGTGCGCTTGGCACGCGTCTGGACGGCGGCGAGGTCCGAGCCGGCGGCCGGCTCGGAGAAGAGCTGGCACCAGACCTCGTCGCCGCGCAGCATCGGGAGCAGGTAGCGCTCCTTCTGCTCCTGCGCGCCGTGGGCGATGATCGTCGGGCCGAGCATGCCGACGCCGATGACGTCGAGGATGCCGGGGACGCCGGCGGCGCCGATCTCCTGGTTGGTGACGACCTGATGCAGCGGCCCGAGCCCCTGACCGCCGAACTCGGCCGGCCAGGTCGTGCCGTTGAGACCGCCCTCGGTCAGCCGCGCCTGCCAGGCGCGCCGAGCGGCGATGGCGTCGTCCTCGTCCAGCTGCGCGGCGCCCGCGTTGTCGGGCGCCTCGTCCTTGTGCTCCTCGAGCCAGGCCCGGACCTTGGCGCGGTGTTCCGCCAGCTCCGGAGTGTCATTCAGGTCCATGGGGGCGCACGGTACCGGAAGTAGGAAGCGCTACTGCCTACTCGTAGACCACGAGGTCCGGCGTCGGCCGGAGCTTCAGGACGGCGCCCGGGGACATCAGGCCGAGGTCCTCCTCGAAGAAGAGCTTGAAGCCGTCGTAGGCGAAGTCGGTCCGCCCGCTGAGCTCGTCGTACTTGGCCTCCTTGACCGCGGCGTCGCCGAAGCCGTCGACGTTGAGCACCAGCGCCACGTTGGGGTCGGCGCGCAGCCGCTCGCGGTCGCGGATCATCCCCTCGGTGAACTGATGGACGACGAGCAGCTTCTGCGGCAGATCGGCGCGCTCGACGAGCCCGTCGAGGTAGCGTCGAGACGAAGACGACGTCCTCCGCGTCGACGGAGCCGATCACCTGCCCGGGCACCTCCGTGTCGCTGACGTGCCACTCCGGGTCGAGCGCGAGCGACACGTCGGGCTCGAGCAGCCAGCGCTCGAGCCGCCGGGCCTCGGGGAGGAACCCTCCGCGCCCGGGCTGGATGTCGAGGATGAGCAGGGCGTCGATCTCCCGTGCCGCCGCGAGGTAGCGGTCGATCACCGCCGGGCGGGCGTGCCGGCGGTACTCGCCGTCCGGACCCGGATCGAAGGTCGCGATCGTGGCGATCAGCTCGAAGGCCGGCAGGACGGGTCGCGCCGGCCGGTCGTAGGGCGGCGGCGATGTCGAGCAGGCGGCGCGCCGGCCTCCTGCGGCGTCCCGATGCCGAGCGTCCCGAGCGCCGCGTCGTCCGGGGAGCCGTAGAAGGCGACCACGCGCTTGCGCCGGGATGATCTCGCGGCCCCCGCCGGGCAGCTCCACCGCCGTCGGCGTCGGCACCGGCGTCCGGGCTTCGGGCGTCGCCGTCCCCGCCGCCGCAGCCGGCGCAGAGGACCGCCGCGGCTGCGATCAGCCGCTTCACGCTTCCGCGGCGAAGCCGGCGTCGAGCAGCTTGCGCGCCTGGCGGTCGATGTCCGGCGAGTCGAGCAGGACCACCCCGAGCTCGACCGAGCCGCGCTTCGCGGTGGCGACGAAGCATGCGCCCGCCGCGTCGGTGTAGCCCGTCTTGACGCCCGTGACGCCGCGGTAGCGGTCGAGCAGCAACGGGTTGTGGTTGTAGAGGTAGAGCTTCCCGCCCTTGCCGGGATAGGCGAGGACGGCGCGCTCTCGCGCGACGATCACCGACAGCCGCGGACGCCGCAGCAGCGCACGGGCCAGCGCGGCGAGGTCGGCGGCGCACGAGTGGTTGCCGGCATCCTCCAGGCCGCTCGGCGTCGAGAACTGCGAGCAGCGCAGCCCGAGCTCGGATGCGGTCTCGTTCATCAGCCGGACGAAGCGGTTGAGCGACCCGTCGGCGGCGCCCTTCGGCCAGCACGCGGGCGGCGTCGTTGCCCGAGGGCAGCAGCAGGCCGTGCAGCAGCGCCGACACCCCGATCCGCTGGCCGGGCTTGAACATGCCCACCGCCGAGCCCGTGGTGTTCAGCGCGCGCCGGGTCACCTCCACGCGACGCCCGGCCTCGATCCGGTCGTCGACCACGATCGCGGTCAGCATCTTGGTCAGGGAGGCGATCGGCCGCTGCCGCAGCGGGTGCAGGCGCCACAGGACCCGGCCCGTGTCGACGTCGAAGAGCAGGCCGGCGGCCGGCGGCTGCTTGAAGCGCACGCGGACGGTGTCGCGCGGGTCCTCGAGCCGGACGGCGAGTGGGACCGGGCCGGCGCCGAGGTCGAGCGCCGCGCCCGGATCGGAGGTCGGCCTGCGGTGCCCGTGGGGTGGTGGCGGCGGACGGCCCGCCGCACCCGGCCGCCACGACGGCCAGGAGCACCAGACCGCGCTTCACCGCGGTCCGCCGCGCCGTTCGTTCAGCGCCCCGAAGATCCCGATGCCGAGCGTGGCGAGCACGATCAGCGACACGAGGATGAGGATGTCGGGGCCCTCCTCGATCAGCACGTAGAGCGTCAGCCCGGTGATCGTCAGCCAGAGCGTTGCCGCCACCACCATGATCACCGTGCGAACGTTCACAGGCCCAAGCGTGTCGAGGGTCTCGGACGCTGCCGCCGCACCCACGCCCGGACGGTCAGCAGCCCGAAGACGAATCCGCCGATGTGGGCGAAGTAGGCGACCTCGCCGCCCACGTCGCTGGCACTGAGGAACAGCTGCTGGAGGAACCACAGGCCGAGCACGATCACCGCCGGGATCGGCAGCACGACGAAGACGATCACGGTCCAGACGCGGGCGCGGGGATAGAGCAGGATGTAGCCGCCGAGCACGGCCGCGACCGCTCCGGACGCGCCGATCGTCGGCACCGCGGAGTCCGGGTCGACGAGCACCTGCAGCGCCAGCGCCGCGACTCCGCCGAGCAGGTAGAAGGCGACGAAGCGCACCCGGCCCATGGCGTCCTCGATGTTGTTGCCGAAGACCCACAGGAAGAGCATGTTGCCGCCGAGGTGCAGCAGCCCGCCGTGCATGAACATCGACGTGAAGACGGTCAGCCAGCGCGACGGCGGGTCGCCGCCGCAGCTGCCGAGCTCGAACGATGAGTCCGTCAGCTCGCGCGGGACGGCGGCGTACTCGCCGAGGTTGCACAGGTACTCGTTGGAGGACGGGTCCCCGAGCGACAGCGTGCCGTGCTGGAAGAGGAAGTACGCGGCGACGTTGAGCGCGATCAGCGTGAGCGTGACCGCCGGGAACGTCGTGGTCGGGTTGCGGTCCCCTAACGGAAGCACTACGCGCTGGCCGCAGCCAGCGGACCGACGCCCGGCCGGTCCTGCTGCACGTGCTCGTCGGCGTGGTAGCTCGAGCGCACGAGCGGGCCGGACGCGACGTGCGCGAAGCCCATCCGGCTCCCCCTCGACCCGCAGCGCCTCGAACTCCTCCGGCTCCCAGTAGCGGACGACGGGCAGGTGGCGCTCGGTCGGGCGCAGGTACTGGCCGACCGTGATGATCGAGACGTGCTGCTCGCGCAGCTGCCCGAGCGCGTCGACCATCTCGTCGAAGGACTCGCCGAGGCCGACCATGAAGCCGGACTTCGTAGCGACCTCGCCCTCGCCGAGCTCGTGCGCGTTGCGCAGGACGCGCAGCGAGCGCTCCCAGCGCGACCCGCGGCGCGCGACGGGATACAGCCGCGGCGCGACCTCGACGTTGTGGTTGAAGACGTCCGGCCGCTCGGCGATCACACGGGCGAGCGGCACCTCCTCACCGCGGAAGTCCGGCGTCAGGCACTCGACCTTGCAGTCGGGAGCCTGCGCGCGGATGGAGCGGATGACCCCGCACCAGACGCCCGCGCCGAGGTCGGGCAGGTCGTCGCGGTCGACGCTCGTGATGACGGCGTGGCGCAGGCCCATGCGCGCGACCGAGCGCGCCACGCGCGCCGGCTCGAGCGGGTCGTTCCAGGTCGGCTTGCCCGTCTTGACGTTGCAGAAGCCGCAGCGGCGCGTGCAGGTGTCGCCGAGGATCATGAAGGTGGCGGTGCCGCGCTCCCAGCAGTCGCCGATGTTGGGGCAGGCGGCCTCCTGGCAGACCGTGTGGAGGTCCTCCGAGGCGATGTCGGCGCGCAGACGGCGGTAGCGCTCGCCACCTGGCGCCGGGACCTTGAACCAGGCCGGCTTGCGCGAGCGGAACGGCAGCACATCCGGCCCGAGGATGTCGAGCACGTCGCCCCCGCCGGGGTTGGAGCGCGATCGCGTCGCCGTCATGCCGCTTCCAAGGCTACGGACAGCTCCACGCGCCGCCCGGTCTCCTTGAGCACGGACGTCATGCGCGTGTCGGGGAGACCGCAGGCGACGGCCCACTCGAACGGCTGCAGGTCGTTGTCGACGTTGACGGCGAAGCCGTGGATCGCGACGCCGCGGGAGACGTGGATGCCGATCGACGCGATCTTGCGGTCCTCCACCCAGACGCCCGGTGTACTCCGGCCCCTCGTCGCAGTCGCGGCCGCGCGCCTCGATGCCCTCCTCGGCCAGCGCGTCGACGATCGCGGTCTCCATCGCGCAGATGTGATCGCGGGATCCGCGCCACCCGCACGACCGGGTAGCCGACCAGCTGGCCGGGCCCGTGGTAGGTGAGCTTGCCGCCGCGGTTGACGCGGACGATGTCGAAGCCCTGGCCGCGGTACCAGTCCTCGCCCATCGGGAGGTCGGAGGGCTCGGCGCGGCGGCCGAGCGTGTAGACCGGCGGGTGCTCGCAGAGGAACAGCGTGCCGTCGGACTCGCCCGCCCAGACGCGCTCGCGTTCGGCCTCCTGGAGGGCGAGCGCTTCGCGGTAGTCGATCAGGCCGAGTTGGCGGACTTCCACGGTGTCATCGACTCTACGCTGGCCCGTCGTGACCCGTTGGCGCTGGCGGCTGCGTGGGGCCACCATGTGGCCGGCGTTCGTGCTGCTCCTCGTCATCGAAGGAGTGCGTGTTCGATGCGCTCCCCTTCTCCGGCAACGGGCCGGACGGGTTCGTGGGGTCGCTGCTGCTCGCCGCCGGGTCTGAACCTCGTCGTCGTCGCCGCGCTCGCGCCGCTCGCCGGGATGCTCCTGCGCCGTCGCCGCCCCGACCTTCCGACGGGCGATCGCCGCGGACAGTCGCGGCACGGTCCTGCTCGCCGTCCTCTTCGCGGCGCTGGTGGCCGCGGGCCTGGTCAACCGCTCGGCCGTCCAGGCCGACGAGCGCGCCCGCGCCGCGTCCTACGCCGCGACGTCCAAGTACGTGCACGCGCAGGCGCCCGCCTACGCGGAGTTCCTCACCGGCGCCGACATCGTGCGCCTGGAGGTCGACATCTACCGCAGCTGCGTGCCCGGCCCCGAGCGCCCGCTGTGCCTGTTCGTCAACACGGACCAGTCACCCCCGGGCGTCACCCGGGACCCGGACCAGACGCCTAACTACCGGGAGTGAGACCCGGCGAGGAAGGCGGCCGCGTCGGCGTAGGAGACCGCGCGGGCGTCGCAGGCGAGGGTGAGCCGCGACCGGCCGACGCCGAGGACGCCGGCCTGGCGCGGGACGAGCAGCGGCTCGATCGCGTCGACCTCCGCGAAGACGACCGTGAAGGTCGCGCCTGCGAGCTCGGCGGCGGTGAAGGACTCGGGGTCCCGCTCGCGCAGCGTCGCCGAGCGACGCGCACGTCGCGAACGACGGGGGCGACGGGTCCCGGCAGCACCACGGCCACCGCAACGTCATCGGCGGCCACCACCGCCCCGTCGCGCCAGGCCGCGTTCACCGGGCTCCCACTCAATGCTGCAGTTAGTCCATCGAGAGCAGCTCGCATCGGTCTCGGCCCGGCGATCGACGCGACACGCTGAAGCGCGGCATCGTCGCCGCCGCCTCGGCCGCCCGTCGCGCCCAGGACTCCTGCAGCCGCGTACAGCTCACGCCAGGCGCCGCGGCCATGGCCACGCGACCGGGTCCTTCACGCTTGGCCGCGTACATCGCGGCATCCGCACGTCTCAGCAAAGCACCGGCATCCTCCACCAACGGCGAGGCGACTGCGATCCCGATGGCCGCGCTGACCCGCGCCTCGCCTCCGGTCACCGCGTAGGGCTCGGACAGCACGCTGCGCCAGGCGGCGCGGCGAGCGCCACGCCGCCGTCGGTGCTCTGCACGCCCTCGAGCAGCACGGTGAACTCGTCGCCGCCGAGCCGGGCGACGGTGTCGGCGCCGCGCACCTGCTCGAGCAGCCGCCGCGCGACCTCGGTCAGCACCTCGTCGCCGGCCTGGTGGCCCAGTTCGTCGTTGACGGCCTTGAAGCCGTCGAGGTCCATGAACATCAGGACGAGCTTGGGCGCCTTCTTCCCGCGGCCGCCCGACCGCGCGGCCCGGGCCAGGGCCTGCTCGAGGCGGTCGGCGAAGAGCGCGCGGTTCGGCAGGCCGGTCAGCGGGTCGGTCAGCGCCAGGCGCAGCAGCCGCCGCTCGGCGCGCTGGCGCTCCACCGCGAAGCGCATCGCCTTGGTGAGGGTCTCCGAGTCGACGTCGTCCTTGTTGAGGAAGTACTGCGCGCCGGCCTGGACCGCCTCGAGGGCGACCTGCTTGTCGTTGAGGCCGGAGAGGACGACGACGGGAACCTCGGGTGCCGCGTCGCGCAGCCGGCGTACGCCCTCCACGCCGTGCGGAGTCGGGCAGCGACAGGTCGAGCAGGACGAGGTCGGCCAGCCCGCGGGTGACCGGCTCGATCGCGTCGCCGAGCCGCGTGAAGCTGGTGACCACGGCTGCCTGCCGACGTCTCGGCGAGCATCTCCTCCACCAGCCGCCGGTCGCCCGGATGGTCTTCCACGAGCAGCACGCGGACGGCATCCTCGCCCTCCGCCAGCTCGTCGAGGATCGCCGCCCAGGTCACCGGGCGGGCAGGTCGAAGACGAAGCGTGCCCCGCCGCCCGGGCGGGGTTCCGCCCAGATGCGCCCGCCGTGACCCTCGACGACCTTGCGCGCGATCGCCAGCCCGATCCCCGTGCCGGAGTACTCGTCGCGGGTGTGCAGTCGCTGGAAGACCCTGAAGATCCGGTCGGTGTCGGCGTTCTCGAGGCCGATGCCCTCGTCGGTCACCGCGAACGTCCAGCCGCCGTCCGGCAGCGGGTCGGCACGCATCTCCACGACCGGCGGCACGCCGGGCCGGACGAACTTGACCGCGTTGGCGAGGAGGTTCTGGAAGAGCTGGCCGAGCTGGTGCGGGTCGCCCTGGATCGGCGGGAGTCCGGTGGCGATCAGCGTCGCCTCGGCGCCCTCGAGCTCCGCGGTCACCGTCTTCCACGTCGATTCCACCAGCGCCTGGGTGTCCACGAGCGCGGACGGCTGGTCCCCGCTGCCGACGCGCGAGTAGGTCAGCAGGTCCTCGATCAGGCTGCGCATGCGCTGCGCGCCGTCGACGGCGAACTCCATGAACTGGTGGGCGTCCGCGTCGAGCTGGTCGCCGTAGCGGCGCTCCAGCAGCTTCAGGTAGCCCGTGATCATCCGCAGCGGCTCGTTGAGGTCGTGCGACGCCACGTAGGCGAACTGCTCGAGCTCGGCGTTGGAGCGCTCCAGGTCGCGCGCGTGGGCGGCCAGTTCGCGCTCCGCCGCCTTGCGCGCGGTGATGTCGCGCCACTTGGCCATGCCGCCGCTGACGTTGCCGTCGTCGTCGAACATCGGGATGACGTGCACCCACCACGCATCGCCGTGGTCACCGTCGAGATCGAAGCTCAGCGTCTCGCCCTCCAGGGCGGCTCGGTAGGCCGGCTCGATCTGCCTCAGGAGGTGCGGGCTGAGAAATTCGTCCAGGTGCCGGCCCCGATACCACTCCGGCGGGTGCTCCAGGTGCTCCGTGGCGCCGCCCTCGAGGGCGAAGATCCGCAGGTCGCGATCGAACAGGGCGATCAGGACATCCGGCAGGACCCCGACGAGCGCCTTGTAGCGCGCCTCGGGGCGTAGAGCCAGCGTTCAGGCGCAGGATGCCGGACTCAGATCCCGTGGGGCGATCGTGCGGACTGGAGGTCATTTGGACCGGCTTCCATGCCTACCGGTCGCTTCGGCATATGGGGTCCTGACCTGAATCGTGTCTGGACGCTTTCACGATTGCTGCCATCTCGCCCATTTGTCCAGGAAGTCCGCGGCTTCCAGCTGCGCGAGATCGGTGCGCAGCGCACTGGCCAGGCGCCGGGTCTGATCGGACCGCACGTCCCAGAACAGGGCGATCTCCCCGTGTCGATCTCGATCACCTCGATCATGGCCGTGGGCACGCCGCGACTGACGCGCAGCTCGTAGGCCCGGTTGGCCTTCACGGGTCGATCACCTCGACGCGTCCGTCGCGCACGAAGCTCGGGACGTCGAGCACGCCCAGCTCAGCCGCTTCTGCGGTCGCGACACGCAGGCGTTCGGCCGTGCCGCGAAGCTCGGCGCCCTTCGCGAGGGCATTCGGATGGATCTCCGCCGCCGCCCCGGCGAGGAAGACGGTCTCGCGATCAGCGAGGTCGCGGCCGCGCGGCGAAGGTCTGGCGGAAGGCGGCGAGGCTGTAGGCGACGACCTTCCCGATCTGCTTGGCGTAGGTCGCCGCGAGCATGGCGAAGCGGGTGTCCTCCAGCGGGAACGTGGCCGGCGCGCGCATCGGCAGCAGGTCGTGCTCGCGGGCGCGGCGGCTGATGTCCTCCAGGTGCGCGTCGGCCTCCGCGGCGCAGCGGTAGGGCCCCACATCGCCGGCGGCGAGGCCCGCCAGCTCCACCGGGACGAACTCCGGCACCCCGCCGGCGAGCTCGATGACGCGCTCGGCCGCCAGCCAGGCGGTAGGGGAACGCAGGTCGTAGTAGAAACGGGTCTGATGAGCGGACAGGACTGTCACTATCGCGTGGTGCGCTTAAGCCTGGCTGTGGCAGCTCTATTTGTCGCCATGGCGGTGGCGCCGGCACGTGCTGCGGAGGATTGTCCCGGATTGCTGCCGCAGATCGTCTGCGCCTCGCCGACCGACCCGGCGGCCATCGACGCCTACGAGGGCTCCTGGCTGCACCGGACCCTCGCTTTTCAGTCGCGCCTCGGCGATCCGCTGCCGCTCGTCGACACCACCTACGTCGGCACGCACAACTCCGCCAACTCGACTTCGGAGGCCCCGACGCTGTCCGGCGGCGACGCCAATCAGCAGCTGTCGCTGACCGATCAGCTGCGCCTCGACGTCCGCAGCCTGGAGATCGACGTGCACTTCGTCTCCGGCCGCGCCGTCGTCTGTCATGGCCGCAGCGCGGAAGAGCTGCACTTCGGCTGCACCACCGAGCGCACCTTCGCCGAGCGGCTCCCGGAGATCCGCGACTGGCTGCGGGCACACCCGCGCGAGGTCGTCCTGCTCTACGTCGAGGACCATCTGCGCGGTGGCTACGACGAGGGCGCCGCGCAGCTCGAGGAGGGGCTGGGCCCGTTCCTGTACCGGCCGCCGGTGGGCAAGTGCGAGCCGATGCCGCTCGGCCTCTCGCGGCGCGACATCCTGCGTGCGGGCAAGCAGGTCCTCGTCATCTCCAGCTGCGGCGAGGGATCGGCATGGAGCTCGCTCGTCTTCGACGACGCCGCCCGCGCCGAGAACGAGGGCGGTCCCAGCGACTTCGAGGGGTATCCGGCCTGCAGCTACTCGGGCCGTTTCCAGCGCTTCTTCGAGGACTCGACGGCGCTCTCCTTCGGCACCGGCGGCCTGCAGGACGATGGTGGCCTGACGCCCGCAGGTCACCCGCGAGATGACCCGCTGCGGCGTCGACCTCTTCGGCTTCGACCAGCTGACCCCGGGCGACGGCCGCCTCGCCGCGCTCGTGTGGAGCTGGGAGGACAATGAGCCTTCCCGAGCCGGCTGCGCGATCCAGCGCGCGTCGGGCTGGCGCAGCGTGCCGTGCTCCGGCCACCGGGCGTCCGCCTGCGAGGTGCGCGGCGCCGTCTTCATCCGCCGTCGGCCGAAGAAGTGGACCCGCCCGCCGCGCGACTGCCGCCGCGTGCTCCCGCGCACCGGCAACGACGCCGCGCGCCTTCAGGACGCGATGGACGCAGCGGGCGTCAAGTCCGTCTGGCTCAGGCTGCGGGCAGCGTCGGCCTCCGCCGGCTGACGGGCCTCCCTGCGTCCTGGTCAGCGGCGCCGGCATCTCGGGATCCCGCCATCGTGCCGCCGGCGGCCAAGGAGGCCGCCGGCGTGCTGCTCGTGGTGGTCGGGGTCGCGTTCCGAGGACGCGCTAGCGCACCAGGGTGATCGCGGCGGTGGAGTCACCGGCCGTGGCGGTGGTGGCGATGCTGCCCAGTCGCTTGATCTCCTTGCGGGCGGCCTTGCTGGCCTTCACGCCGACGGTCGTGGTGGTGCCGCCGGCGATCGAGAAGCGACGCGGGCGTGAAGCCCGGCCGCGCGACGGCGACGGCAACCGGTGCAGCTCGTCGCGGGCGCGCGGGCAGGCGACGCGGACGCCGACCTTCTTGCCGGTCAGCTTCGCCGGACCGGTCTGGACCTGGGCGGTCGGCGCGGGGAGCACGGTCAGCGTGCGCGCCATCTGCTGCGAGGAGCCGTGCCGGTCGTAGACCTTCAGCCCGATGGCGTAGGTGCCGGGGACGAAGATCGTCGACTTCTGGGTGGCCAGCGTCGACGGCGTGCCGAAGCCACCGCCGAGCACGTCGAACGCGTACGTGAGGCCGGACTGGTCGTCCGTCGAGCCGGAGGCGTCGACCGTGAACGGCGTGCCGGCCACAACGCTGTCGGGCATGTCGAGCTTGGCCTGCGGTGGCGTGTTGATGCGCAGCGGCAGCGTGGCCTCGTCCGTCTGACCGGCTGTGTTGGTGACGCGCAGCTTGATGACCACGTCACGCGCCGGCGCCTGGAAGGTCCAGCGGGCGACCTTCAGCACGTCCGTGCTCGTGTAGTCGTAGATGCCGTTGCCGTTGAGGTCGAACTCGACCTTCTTGATGTTGTCCGAGCCGGGACCCGGATCGGAGTAGAGGGCGCCGAAGCCGACGCTCACCCCGGGCGAGGTGACGTAGCCGACACACAGCGCAAGCGGGCCACAGGTGACGGGCGTTGCGCTGGTGTCGATGACAGCCGTCGGAGCGGCGAGAGCGTTGGGTGCGCAGACGCCGAGAGCGACGGTTGCGGCGATGAGGATGCGGGGGATGCGGTTCATGAGAAGCATGCTCCGCTCGTTCGGCCGCCGCGTCGTGCGCTGACGCGACAGTCGTTGTGTCACCGCCGCGACGTTCACCCCGTTCCAAGGGGGCAGGCCCCTTGGAACGCCTAAGGGAGACGCCAGTCGACCGGCTTGGCGCCCTGCTCCACCAGGAGAGCGTTCGCGCGGCTGAAGGGCCGCGAGCCGAAGAAGCCGTTGTGCGCCGAGAGCGGGCTCGGGTGTGCGGACTCGATCGCGGGCGTCTCGCCGAGCAGCGGCTTGAGGTCGCGCGCGTTGCGGCCCCAGAGGATGGCGACGAGGGGACCACCGCGGGCCGCGAGGGCGCGGACGGCCGCCTCGGTGATCTCCTCCCAGCCCTTGCCCCGGTGCGAGTTCGGCTGGCCGGGCGCGACGGTCAGCGACCGGTTGAGGAGCAGGACGCCCTGCTCGGTCCACGCCGAGAGGTCGCCGTTGGCCGGTGTTGGGTGGCCGAGATCCTCCGCGTACTCGCGGTAGATGTTCACGAGGCTCTTGGGGATCGGCCGGACGTCGGGCGCGACGGAGAAGCACAGCCCGACCGCGTGGCCGGGCGTGGGGTACGGGTCCTGCCCGACGATCAGGACGCGGATGTCTTCGAACGGCTGCTGGAACGCGCGCAGCACCTGGTCGCCGCGCGGCAGGAAGCGCCGTCCCGCCGCTTGCTCGGCGCGCAGGAAGTCGCCCATCGCCTTGATCCGGCCGGCGACGGGCTCGAGCGCCCGAGCCCATCCGGCATCTAGCCGTGGATCAGCCAACCGTCGGCGGCGCGGGCGGCTTCCATGACGCCCTCGGCGAGGGTCGGATGGCCGTGCACGATGCGGGCTACCTCGGCGAAGCCTCCCTCGAGCGCGCGGACGTTGACGAGCTCCTGGATGAGTTCGGTCGCCTTGGCGCCCACGATGTGGCCGCCCAGCAGCTCGCCGTACTTCTTCTCGCCGACGATCTTGATGACGCCCTGGCGGTCGCCGTAGACGGTGCCGGCGCCGACCGCGCCGTACTGGACCTTGCCGACGACGACGTCGTAGCCCTCGTCACGCGCCTGCTGCTCGGTGAGGCCGAAGCTCGAGACGTTCGGCGTGCAGAAGGTGGCGCGCGGGATGTCGACGTAGGTGATCGGATGGGTCGTCAGGCCGGCGGCGTCCTCGACGGCGATGACGCCCTCGTCGGATGCCTTGTGCGCGAGCGCGGGGCCGGGGACGATGTCGCCGATCGCGTAGATGCCGTCCGCGCTCGTGCGCATGCGACCGTCGACCTCGATCAGGCCGCGCTCGCCGACCTTGACGCCGGCGGCTTCCAGGCCGAGCGCCTCGACGTCGGGGCCGCGACCCGCGGCAATGACCAGGTAGTCCGCCTCGGCTGGCGTGTCGCCGTGGGTGAAGGTGACCTTGTCGCCGGCGGACTTGACGTCCTTGACCAGCGTGCCGGTCTCGATGGCGATGCCCTGCTTGGAGAGTGCGCGGCCGGCTGCCTTGGAGATGTCGGCGTCCTCGAGCGGGAGCACGCGGTCGACCGCCTCGAACAGCGACACGTTGGTACCGAGACGCGCGTACGCGGAGGCGATCTCGGAGCCGGACGCGCCGGCGCCGACGACGGCCAGCGAGCCGGGCAGCTCCTCGAACGCCCAGGCCTCCTCCGTGCCGATCACGCGCCCGCCGAACTCGGTGCCGGGAATCGGCAGCGGGATCGAGCCCGTCGCCAGCACGATGCACTTGGTCGCCTCGAGCTCGCGGTCGCCGACCTTGACGGCCTTGCCGCCGGTGAGGGTCGCCTCGCCCTCGATGTACTCGATCTCGTTCTTCTTGAAGAGACCGGCCACGCCGCCGGTGAGCGTCGTGATGACCTTCTTGCGGCGGTCGGAGACGCGGCTGAAGTCGACGGTGCGCGAGGGGACGTCGATGCCGAACTCGCCGGCCTCGTCGACCTCGGAGAGGATGTCGGCGACGCGCAGGACGGCCTTCGCCGGGATGCACGCGTAGTTGAGGCAGCGCCCGCCGACGATGTCCTTCTCCACGACCGCCGTCTTCATGCCCAGCTGGGCGGCGCGGATCGCCGTTACGTAGCCGCCGGGGCCCGAGCCGATGACGATGCAGTCGAAGGAGTCAGCCATACCTTCGATCCTATTCGCGCGCCGGGCGCCTGGATGCGGCCCATCACTCGCACCATCGACCAGAACAGCGCGCCGCTGGCGACGAGGATCGCCAGGCTCAGCGCGGCACCGGCCAGATTCGCGGAGACGAGCAGCGAGAGGAAGGCGTAGATCGCCGTGATCGCGCAGACCCCCTGCAATCCGAGCGCCGCCCAGTACTGCACGCGCCAGAGCCCAACGGCGAGGCCCGCCAGCAGCAGCGCGAAGACCGGCAGGTAGGCGACGCCGCCCTCGATCTCCCGGCCGGTCGCGGCGAGCACGATGTTCGCGACCGCGAGGCCGCCGCAGACGAGCGCGCCGGCCAGCGCCGGGGTCGGCCGCTCACCGGGCGCGAGCGGCTCGAGCTGCGCGCGGAGCGCCTCGTTGCGCGCCTCGCCGCGCTCACTCACCGAGGGCCGCCTTGAGCTCGCGGGTCGCCGCGGCGGGATCGTCCGCCTCGAGGATCGCGCGGACGACGACGACGTTGCGCGCGCCCGCTTCGACCACCTCGCCGATGTTGCCGGCGTCGATGCCGCCGATGGCGAACCACTGCTTGTCGACGTTCGCCGCCGCCCAGCGCACGTAGTCGAGGCCGGTCCCGGGCCGCCCGGGCTTCGTCGGCGTCGCCCACACCGGCCCGATCGAGAGGTAGTCGTCCGTGACTCGGACGGCCTGCTCCGGCGCGTGCGTCGAGCGCCCGACGAAGCCCTCGAAGTCGCCGCGGTCGCCGTCGTCCTGCCCGAGGTGGAGGCCGTCGGCGCCGGAGGCGACCGCGAGCGCCGGGTCGTCGTTGACGACGAACTTCGCGCCCGCCACGTGCGCGAGCTCGCGCCAGCGCACCGCCGTCTCGAGGTCCGCCGCCGGGTCGCGCAGCTGCAGCAGGTCGATGCCGCCGCTCAGCGCCGCGCGGACGGCGGGCTCGGCGGACGCCGGTGCGCAGAGGTACAGCACTCCGCCGAGGCTACGGCGCGCGTACCCTCAGAGCCGTGCCAGATGTCCTGATCGTCGGCGGCGGGATCATCGGTCTCGCCATCGCCCACGAGGCCTCGCGGCGCGGGGCCGAGGTGCTGGTGCTCGACGCCGGCGAGCAGCCCGCGGCGCACGTGGCGGCCGGGATGCTCGCACCGGTCACCGAGGCGGAGTTCGGCGAGGAGGAGACGGCGCGCCTCGGCCTCGAGAGCCTCGCGCTCTACCCGGAGTGGGTGGCGGGGCTCGGCGTCGAGATGCACCGCACCGGCAGCCTCGTCGTCGCGCGTGACGCCGACGACGCGCAGGCCATCGACCGCCTCCACGCGTACCGCACGAGCCTCGGGCTCGATGCGGACCGGCTGCGACCGAGCCAGGCGCGGCGCCTGGAGCCGGGGCTCGCGCCGAGCGTGCGGCTCGCCCTCGAGTCGCCGGGCGACGCCTCCGTCGACCCGCGCGCGCTCCTCGCGGCGCTGCGCGCTCGCGTCCCGGTTCGCACCGAGCGGGTCACCTCGCTTGCGGATCTGGGCGCCGCATCGCAGATCGTCCTCGCCGCCGGAGCCTGGTCGGCGTCGCTCGCCGACGTCCCGGTGCGACCGGTCAAGGGCCAGATCCTGCGCCTGCGCGATCCGCGGAGATCGTCCCCACCCGCCCTCGTCGAACGCACCATCCGCACGCTGGACGCCTATCTCGTCCCGCGCGGCGACGGCCGCTACGTGCTCGGCGGCACCGTCGAGGACAAGGGCTGGGACGATCAGCCGACCGCGGGCGGCGTCTTCGAGCTGATCCGCGACATGAGCGAGGTCGTCCCCGGCGTGCTCGAGCTCGAGCTCGAGGAGGTCGGCGTCGGCTTCCGGCCCGCGACCCCCGACAACCGGCCGATCGTCGAGCGCCGGGAGGACGGCGTGATCGTCGCCACCGGCCACTGGCGCAACGGCGTCCTGCTCGCCCCGATCACCGCACGAATGACTGCCGATCTGCTCGCCCCGGTGCACGCGTAATGGACGTCTTCGTCAACGGCGAGCTGCGCGCGATGCCCGAGGGCGCGACGGTCGCGCGGGCGCTGGCCCAGCTCGACCTGCCCGAGCGAGGGATCGCCGTCGCGCTCGACCGCGAGGTCGTCCCGCGCGGCGAGTGGAACCGAACGGTCCTCGGCGACGGCTGCCGGCTGGAGGTGGTCCGTGCAGTTCAAGGCGGATGACAGCCGGCTCATCCTGGGCACGGGGGGCTTCCGCTCGCTCGAGGTGCTCGGCGCGGCCATCGAGGCGTCGGGCACGCAGATGGTCACCGTCGCGCTGCGGCGCGTGGACGCGGGGGAGCAAGGGGCGCTGGTCGAGCTGCTCGACGCGAAGGGCGTCCGCCTGTTGCCGAACACCGCTGGTTGCTACACGGCGCGTGACGCGGTGCTCACCGCCAAGCTCGCCCGCGAGGCGTTCCAGACCGACTGGGTGAAGCTCGAGGTGATCGGCGACGACCGCACGTTGCTGCCCGACGCGCCTGCGCTGCTCGAGGCCGCCGAGGAGCTCGTCGACGACGGCTTCACCGTCCTTCCGTACACGAACGACGACCCGATCCTCGCCCGTCGCCTGGAGGACGTCGGCTGTGCGGCGGTGATGCCACTCGGCTCGCCGATCGGTTCCGGCCAGGGCATCCTGAACCCGTACAACCTGCGCCTGATCATCGAGCGCGCGAACGTCCCGGTGATCCTCGACGCCGGCGTCGGCACCGCGTCCGATGCGACGCTCGCCCTCGAGATCGGCTGCGACGCCGTTCTGTGCGCGAGCGCCATCAGCCGTGCCGAGGATCCCGTCGCCATGGCGCGCGCGATCCGTCTCGCGGTCGAGGCCGGGCACCTCGCGCGCCACGCCGGCCGCATCCCCCGCCGCCTCTACGCCGAGGCGTCGACCACCGAGTCCGACAAGCCCATCTTCGACTGAAAGTTCCGGATCGGGGGCGCGAAGGCGACCAGGATCCCGAGGAGCAGCGCGATGGACGCTCCCCCGAGCAGCGTCTCCTGCACACCGATCAATTCCGAGATGGGTCCGGCCAGCAGGAAGCCGAACGGGAACAGGCCGAGGGAGCCCATCCAGTCGTAGGAGGACACGCGCGACAACGCGGCCGGCGGGATCTCCGTCATCAGCGCGGTGTCCCACGTGAAGATGAGCAGGCTGAAGCCCGCGCCGCCGGCGAAGAACAGCGGGACGATCGACCACAGCGGCAGCTCGCCGGCAAAGCCCATGTAGGCGAGCGGCTCAAGGAGCATCAGCAGCCAGCCCCAGAACAGCGTTCGCCGCACGCGCCAGCGCAGGGCGGTGAGCGACCCGGCGATCGCGCCGGCCCCGGAGAGCGCGCTGGCGATGCCGAACACTGCAGCCTCGTCGTAACCCTGCTCGGCGATGGCGGGTCCGAGCGCGAGGAACGGCGCTATCGCGACCAGCAGCAAAAGGCTGAAGTACGAGATACCCATGAGCGCCCACGGTCGCGAGCGCAGCTCGTGCCAGCCGCCGGCGAGCTCCACGCGCAGCCGTTCGCGCACGACGGGCGCCGCGCGCTCGCGCGGGCGGATGCGCAACAGAAGCGCCGCGCCGATGAAGAAGGTGGCCGCGTCGACCGCGAAGGCAACCCCTGCCCCGACCGTCAGGAACAGGGCGCTACCGAACGCCGGGCCGACGAAGTTCGAGACGCTCTGCGTAAGGTTGGTGACCGCCTGAGCCTCCTGGAAGAGATCGTCCGGGACGGTCTGCGGCAGCAGGCCGGTGTAGGCGGGCTGGAAGAAGGCGTGCGCCGCGCCGAAGAGCGCCTCGATCACCGCGATCGCCCAGATCGGGACGTCCCCCACGATGATCAGCATGGCCAGCAGGGCATGCAGCACGCCGCGGGTGAGGTCCGTGGCGACCATGAGCCGGTGACGCGGCAGCCGATCGGCCCACACGCCGCCGAGCAGCAGCAGTCCCGCGAACGGGATCCCGTTCGCCGCGAGCACGATTCCCACATCGGTCGGCGTGCCGATGTCGTTGACATACAACGCGAGCACCACCAGCACCAGGTGGTCGCCCAGCGTCGAGAAGGCCTGGCTGATCCAAAGCAGTCGGAAGTCGCGGTGAGCGAGGGCGCGGCGCATACGCTCCCCCACGATGACGCCTGACGAGCTCTTCGACGCGTGGGAGCGTGCGTGGTCCGGTCGCGATCCGGCCGCGTTCGAGCCCGTCTGCGACCCGGAGGACGTCCACTACGAGGACCCGCTGACGACCGAGCCGCTCGAGTCCGCGGCCGCCATCGCCGCCCACGCGCAGAAGCTGTGGTCCGGCTTCCCCGACGCTCGTCTCCAGAAGACAGGGCCGCGGCTCGTCGACGGCGACTTCGCGGCGGCACCCATGAAGCTGCTGGCCACCCACACCCGCGAGCTGTACGGCCTGGCCGCGACCAACCGCTTCATCATCGTGCACGCCGTCGTCTACGCAGAGCTGCGCGACGGGCGCCTGCACCGCGTGCGCGCGTTCTTCGATCTCTACGAGTCCGCGACGCAGCTCGGCATCCTGCCCCGGCCGGGCACGATGGGCGAGAAGGCCCTGCTGATGCTGCGCGGCTTCGGCTTCAAGCGCGAGAAGTAGGCTCGCCGCTTGCATTTCCTGGTCGGGGACGAGTTCGACAAGCCGCAGCTCGACGCGCTGCTCGACCGCGCGCTCGAACTCAAGGCGGCGCCGCTCTCCTCGGACGTGCTGGCCGGCAGGACGGTCGCCCTGATCTTCGAACAGCCGTCCACCCGGACGCGCTCGAGCTTCGAGGCCGGCGTGTTCGAGCTCGGCGGCCACCCGATGATCCTGCGCGCCGAGGAGCTTCAGCTCAAGCGCGGCGAGTCCGTCGGCGACGTGGCCCGCGTGCTGTCGCGTCAGGCGGCCGTGATCGGCTACCGCACCGCCTCCGACGAGGCGCTTGAGGAGATGGCTGCCCACAGCGAGGTGCCGGTGGTCAACATGCTCTCGCCGAGCCACCACCCGTGCCAGGTGCTCGCCGACCTGCTCACCCTGCGCGAGGCCCTGGGCGACCTCGAGGGCCGCCGCCTCGCCTACGTCGGGGACGGCAAGAACAACATGGCCCGCTCGCTGGCGATCATGGGTCGCATCGCGGGCCTGGAGATCGCCATCGCCGCGCCCGGCGCCTATCAGCTCGAGGACGGCCTCGGCGCGGAGATGTACTCCGAGCCGGCCGCGGCCGTCGAGGGCGCCGACGCGATCTACGCCGACGTGTGGCTGTCGATGTCCGACGACGAGTTCACCGCCGCCGAGCGCAAGCGCGCGCTCGGCCCGTACCGCCTCGACGACGCGCTGCTCGACCAGGCCGCCGACGGCGCCATCGCACTGCACTGCCTGCCCGCCCACCCGGGCGAGGAGATCTCGGCCGAGGTGCTCTACGGCGACCGCCAGCGCATCTGGGATCAGGCCGAGAATCGGCGGCACGCGCAGAAGGCGCTCCTCGAGCGCCTGTTGACGCGCACTGACTAGTCTGCGGCGCGTGCCACAGCCCAAGGGCAAACGCCGCTCGAACGATGTCGTCACCGTCACGCGCGAGCGCCTTCAGGAGATCGTCGACGACGCCGTCACGCGTGGTCGGATGACCCGTTCGGACGCGACCGACCTGATCACGGAGATCCTCTCCCGCAGTCGCAGCACCACCGAGGACATCGTCGATCGCGCCCGCCGAGCGACCGGCCTCGGCCCGTCGTTCCCGATCACCAACTACGAGGACATGACGGCGGCGGAGGTGCAGTCGCGCCTGGACAAGCTCAGCCCCGCCGAGCTGCGCAAGGTGCGCGACTACGAGCGCCGCAACGGCAACCGCAAGACGGTCCTCGCGGCCATAGAAGCGAAACTTCCGTGAGTTCCTCCCGGCCGAAGGCCGGCGACGAGCTCACCCTCACGATCGACCGCCTCGCCTACGGCGGGAAGGGCGTTGCGCGCAACGACGGCTTCGTCGTCTTCGTCGCGGGCGCGCTGCCGGGGGACACCGTCCGCGCGCGCATCGAGAAGTCCAAGCGCGCCTACGCGGACGCTCGCGCACTCGAGGTCGTCGAGCCGAGCCCGGACCGCGTCGAGGCGGTCGCCGACCATCCCGGCGCGCCGTGGCAGGTGCTGCCGTACGAGAAGCAGTTGCAGACCAAGGCCGAGCAGGTCGACGAGGCGCTGCGCCGCCTCGGCAAGCTCGACGGCTTCGTGCTCGAGGACATCGTCCCGGCCGTGCAGCAGTGGCGCTACCGCAACAAGCTCGAGTACTCCTTCGGCGAGGGCGCCGACGGCGAGCTGATCTGCGGCTTCCACGCGCCCGGGCGTTTCGACCAGATCGTCTCCGTCACGGACAACAAGCTCGCGTCCGAGCGGGGCAACGAGCTGCGCGAGAAGACCGTGCTCGCCGTCTGTCGCGATGCCGGCCTGAAGTCCTGGGACCGTCGCACGCAGAAGGGCTTCCTGCGCAACCTCGTCGTCCGCGAGGGCCGCGCCACCGGCAAGTTCCAGGTCCGCATCATCACGAGCCCGGGCACGCTGCCCGTGGAGGCGCTACGCGAGCAGGTCGACGCCGACAGCCTGTGGTGGACCCAGACCGACGGTCTGAGCGAAGCGACCACCGGCGGCAAGTCCCAGGTGCTGGCGGGCAGCGCCGCAGCTGGAGGACCACATCGGCGAGCTCCGCTTCCTGATCTCGCCTGAGGCCTTCTTCCAGACGAACACCGAGATGGCCGGTGTCCTCTACGGCATCGCAAGCCGACTACGCCGACCTGAAGGGCACCGAGCGCGTCTTCGATCTCTTCTGCGGCATCGGCACGATCGGCCTGACGCTCGCGCCACGCGCCCGAACCGTGCACGGGCTCGAGCTCATCAACGACGCCGTGCAGGACGCCGCCGAGAACGCGAAGCTCAACGAGGTCTCCAACGCGTCCTTCTACGCGGGCGACGTGCGCACGAGCATGCGCGAGCTCGTCGAGCAGGCCGGCAAGCCTGACGTCGTCGTGATCGACCCGCCGCGTGCCGGCCTCTCGCAGAAGATCGTCCGCCGGATCGTCGAGGCCGGGCCGCAGCGGATCGTCTACGTCTCCTGCAACCCGACGACGCTGGCGCCGAACGCCGCCCAGCTCGTCGAGGCCGGCTACACGCTCGACCGGGTTCGCCCTGTCGACCTCTTCCCACAGACGCCGCACATCGAGTGCGTCGCGCGCTTCACCGCCGGCCCGGACGGCGTGCGCAACCCCGACCGCGACTAGATGCCGCCGCCGTAGGGCGGCACGTTGCGCATCAGACCCGAGCGGGGGTCCGGCGCGTCGCGCGGGTCCGGCTTGGACTCCGTCGTCTCCTTCGTCTGTTTCTCCGGGACGACCGGCACGAGCTTGCCCTCGGCGTCCCGGCGCATCGTCACCTTCATCGAGCGGATGACCTCACCCGGCTCCTCGCGGTCGATCGGACGGTGACGTGGCATGACCGCGAGGCTACGCGGCCTGCACCCAGGGGGTCCACACGGGCTCGTCGGCGAAGTCGAAATACTCGGCCAGCGAGCGGCCGACGATGCCGTAGACGCGGGAGTTGACGGCCATGCCGCAATGCGAGGACTCGACCTCGATCAGCTCGTCGGCGGCGGGGTCCAGGCAGGCGCGCCAGGAGACGATGCCGTCGTGCTTGGAGTAGAGGGCCTTGTAGCCGACGTCCTCCGGGAAGTCCTGCTCCTCCTGCGAGGCGCGGAACTCGCGACAGCAGTCGCCGCGCAGGCAGGCGAGCGTGAAGAGATGCGGCACCTTGAGGCTGCCGAGCGCGCCGACGACGCCGATCGAGCCGATCACGAGCGGATGTACGTCGAGCATCTTGCCGTTGGGCGAGCCGAGGGTGACGATGCCGGAAACCAGGTCGGGGCGGCGCTTGGCGAGTGAGCGGGCGATCACGCCGCCGCGGCTCTGGCCGATGATCGCGACGCGGTCGCCGCTGACGTCCGCCATGCGCTCGAGCCGATCCTCAAGGGCGTTGCAGACGGCGGTCGAGCAGTCCACGTTCGCGCGGATGCCCGCCTTGCGCGTCCGGTAGCCCAGGCCGCGCAGCCAGCGCGTCATCACGCCGAGGGAGGCGTCACCCGCGAGGTACCCCGGAATCAGCAGGACGGCGCGACCGTCGCCCGCGGCCTGACCGACGCCTCGCCACTCGGGGCTCGTGCGCAGGTGCGCAGCCTCGAACGGGACGAGCGTCTCGCGCCACAGCGGCGGGATATGAGGGACGGGCACGCGCATGGCGGTGGCGCTGCCCTCATTATCGGTCATTTAGGCCCGTCAGCCGTGGGTGACCGGCGCCTCGAGGACCACAAATGCGTAACTTTTCGCGCGCGGATGGGGAGGATTCGGGTCTGTTTTGGGCGCGTTGGCGCTGGTTGCTTTGTGTCCATCATTGGCACAAGCGGACTTCCCGTACCGCCCAGGAGCCGACCCGGCGGACTACACGAAGTACCGCCTGACCCCTGCTGACCAGCGTCCGAACGACCTCACGGGCAAGCTCGAATGGATGTACGCCGCGACGGCCGAGGCGGGCTCGCCCTTCGCCCTCGACGCGCGCGAGCTGAACGGCATCCGCGGGGCGCACCTCGTCGACGCGAACACGGGCGCCGGCCAGGCCTTCCACATCTCCACCGGCCGGCCGGACGTCGTCATCGGGGTCACGGACTCCGGCATCAAGTGGGACGACGACGGCGCGATGGCCGACCTGCGCCGCAAGACCCACCTCAACCGAGGCGAGCTGCCGGTGCCGCAGGTCGGTCGCGGGGCCCGCGCTCGAGCCCGGCGCGAACTGCGCGACGTTCACCGGCCAGGGCTACGACCGCAACGCGGACGGCGTCTTCAACATCGTCGACTACGCGTGCGACACCCGCGTGAGGATCGACGACCCGCGCAACGTCAACCCCGACGTCTACGAGCCGCAGGACATCCTGATCGCGTTCTCCGACGGCACGGACGGCGACGCCAACGGCTACGTCGACGACATCGTCGGCTGGGACTTCCTCGACGACGACAACGATCCCTACGACGACGTCCAGTACGGCCACGGCACCGGCGAGGCGCGCGACTCCAACGCGGAGGCAAACAACGGCGGCGAGCTGGCCAGCTGCCCGAACTGCATGGTGGAGCACCTGCGCGTCGGGACCTCGTTCATCGCCGACGTCAACCGCTTCGCCGAGGCCGCCGTCTACGCGACGGACAACAACGTCTCCGTCGTGCAGGACGCGCTGGGCACGCTGAACAAGTCGGCGTTCGCCGCGAGCGCGGTCAAGTACGCCTACGACCACGGGACGACGGTGATCGCGTCGGCCGCCGACGAGGCCGCCCAGCACCACAATCAGCCCTCGTCGCTGCCGTACTCGATCGTCGTCAACTCGGTGACGCACTTCGACGAAGCAGATGCGCTGCCGGGACCCTCGCCCGTCTCCTACTTGCAGTTCAACGGCTGCACGAACTTCTCGTCGCGGGTCACCCTCTCGATCCCTTCCGTCTCGTGCTCGTCGGACGCGACCGGCCGCGCTGCGGGCATGGCCGGCCTCGTCTACGCGACCGCGCTCAACGCGATCGCGTCCGGGCGCATGAGCCCGCACCCGACCTGCCGCCGCGTCGACGAGACGCCGTGCCCGGTGTCGCCCAACGAGGTGCGCCAGTTGATGGCCTCCGCGTTGGACGGCTCCACCCCGGTCGCCGACGACGTCAACTTTGCGCAGACGCCGCTGGGCGGCGTCTCGACCGAGTTGTCCTGCCCGCTGCCCGGATGCACCGATCCGTTCCTGGCCGCGCCCACGCTGCGCCCCGGAACGCCGGGGCTCTCCTATCCCGCGCGCAAGGGTCACGACCAGTTCTACGGCTACGGCCGCGTGAACATGTTCCGCACGCTCGGTCTGATCGCGAACGGGCCGTCGGCGCGGATCCCGCCCGAGGTCGAGGTCGAGTCCCCGGGCTGGTACGACATGGTCGACCCCGCCGCGGCGCAGCTCGAGGTCAAGGGCACGGTCAACAACCGCGGGGGCGGTTACACGTGCCGCGTCTACGTCGCGCCGGGCTCCTACGCGGGCGAGTCGGACTTCGTCGAGCTGCCGTCCGGTCACTGCAACGGTGCGTCCCGAACCGGCGCCTTCAACGGCCTCCTCGCCTCGATCGCGCTCGACGACGTCGAGGCGCTGTTCCCGCCGGGGACCGACTTCGGCGGCCGCGAGCCGGGCGCGACGCCGCAGGCCTACGGCGGTCGACCGGCCAACGAGCCGCACGGGTTCATCGTCAAGGCGATCGTCACCGCCGGCACGCTGCGCGGTCAGGACCGCCGCCAGGCGTACCTGCACCACGACCCCGCCCTCCTGTCGGGCTTCCCGCGCCAGCTCGACGGGGGACGCGGAGGCCTCGCCCGTCCTCGCCGACGTCGACGGCGACAACCAGAACGAGCTCGTCGTCGCCAACTCCGACGGCGTGGTGCACGTCTTCGAGCGCTCGGGCGGCGAGTCGCCGGGCTGGCCGCGCACCACCGGGGCCGTCCGGCCGAACCACCTGGCCGGCCACGTGGTCGACCCCGGTCACGAGGCGGTGCTCGCGACGCCCGCCGTCGCCGACCTCGATCACGACGGGGCGCTGGAGGTGGTCGTGGCCGACCTCGATCGCCACATCCGCGTCTTCGACTCCGATGGCGACGTGCGGCTGGACCTGCAGAGCAACCCGCGCTACGCGGGCATCCCCGCGCAGCCGTTCGTCAACATCCGCAAGGGCCATCTGCAGCGCGTCCAGCCGGGCTTCATCGGCGCGCCGGTGCTGGCGGACATCGCGGGCAGACGACGACCTCGAGATCGTCGCCGCCGCCATGGACCGCCACGTCTACGCCTGGCACGCCGACGGGACGGCGGTGGCCGGCTGGCCCGCGCTCGTCGTCGACCGGTCCAAGGTCGCGGCGATCGATCCGGCCACGCACGCGGTCACCTTCAAGCCGGACTCGGCGGCCAACGACGACCAGGGCGCGATCGTCGACACGCCCGCCGTCGGCGATCTCACGGGCGACGGTGAGCCGGAGGTCGTCGTCGGGACCAACGAGTCCTACGAGGAGACGATCAACGCCGGCAGCTACAACGAGGCCGAGTACGCGCCGCTGGGCGCCGCGCTGTCGCCCGGCAACGGCCGTCTCTACGCGCTCAAGCCGACCGGACTCGCCGACAACCTCGCGCTCACCAACGACGGCTACGTCGCGGGCTGGCCGTTCAAGGTCGGCATCCTCCAGCGCGGCCTGCTGCCGCTCGTCGGCGAGGGCGTGACCGGCTCGCCGATCATCGGGGCGGTGCCGTGCAACGGCGTCACGTCGTCCGTGCGCGTCGGCACGGTCCCGGCGGCGGGGCTCGCGTACCTCGTCAATCCGGACGGCCAGTCCTGTTACGGCCGCACCAACGGCAAGGACATCGCGCTGCCGTCCTCCGGCGGCCTCGCGGCCGACCCGGTCTTCCTCGCCGCCGTCGGCCATCCCGCGTTCGGCACGCTGGCCGGCCAGCCCAGCTTCCTCGCGCCGGCGGCGGGCGTCCTGCGCGCATCCGACGTCGTGCTGCCCGAGTACCAGGGCGGCCGCGACTACCTCGCCGCCTGGAACACCGGGACGGGCCAGATCGCACAGGGCTGGCCGGTGGCGGTCAATGACCTGCAGTTCCTCACCGGGCCGTCCGTGGCCGACCTCGGTGGGCTGCCCGGCCAGGAGGTCGTGGGCGGCAGCGCCAATCTCGATCTCTACGGGGTGACCGGGCTCGGCGCCCCGATCGACTCGACGTGGCCGAAGCTGACGGGCGACTGGCTCGTGATGAACCCGGTGCTCGGCACCTGGGGCGACGGCGCGAACAAGGTGCTCGTGACCGGCACGCGCAGCGGGCGGCTGCTCGCCTACGAGACCGCCGGCGGCTCCTGCGCCGCCGCCGACTGGCCGCAGTTCCACCACGACCCGGCCAACTCGGGTGACGCACGCCGCGATGCCGTGTCGCCCGGCTTCCCGACCGAGATCGCCGCCGACGACACCAAGGTCACCTTCAAGGCACCGGGCGACGACCTGCTGTGCGGGACGGCGACGCGCTACGAGGCGTCCGTCGACGACGGGCCGTTCACCACGGTGGGCGCCGCGCCGCAGGCGGCCGGCACGGCGGAGTCGATCACCCTCGCCGGCAAGAAGATCAGCGTGCGCGCTGTCGACGAGCAGGGCAACGTCGGCCGTGCCGCGACCGTGACGCGCAGCACCAGTGGCGGCGGCACGGGGACCGCCCGACGCCGACCCCGACGGCGACCGCTCCACCCACCCGCCACGCCCACGCCCACGCCCACGGCCCCCACGGCCGGGCCCATTGTCTGCGCCGCGCTGCCCTCCGTGACCATCACCAGCGCGAAGGCCAATCGCCGCCGCGCGAAGATCCGCGGCACCGCCGGCCCGCTGTGCGCGAAGGTCAAGCGCGTCGAGGTGGCCATCAGCCGGCGCATCGAGGGCGCCTGCCGCCACGTCAGGCGCAACGGCCGCCTCGCGAAGGTCCGCCGCTGCCGCGACGCGATCTACGTCCGCGCCAAGGGCGTCGCCAAGTGGCGCAGCAAGCGCAAGCTGCGGGTCGCTCCGGGCCGCTACGCGGTGCGCGTGCGCGCGGTCACCGCGGCCGGTCCGGGCCGCGTCACGCGTGTGCGCATCAACGTGAAATAGGCTCGCTCGTATGCGTGCCGTAACCGTCCGCGACGGCGCCGTCGTCGTCGAAGAACACCCCGATCCCCGTCCGGAGGCCGGCGAGATCCTCGTCCGCGTCCGCGCCGCCGGCCTCAACGGGGCCGACGTGCTGCAGATGAAGGGCCACTATCCGGCGCCCTCCGGGCTCCCCGCCCGACATCCCGGGCCTCGAGTTCGCCGGCGAGGTCGCCGAGTGCGGCCCCGGCGTCCATCGCTTCGAAGTCGGCGACCGCGTGATGGCCGTGGTCGGCGGCGGCGGCCAGGCCGAGCTGATCGCCGTCCACGAGCGTCTCGTCATGCCCGTCCCCGAGGAGCTCGACTGGGACGCGGCCGGCGGCGTCCCCGAGGTCTTCACCACCGCTCACGACGCGCTCTTCACCCAGGGCGGCCTCACCGCAGGCGAGCGCCTGCTCGTCCACGGCGCGGCCGGAGGCGTCGGCACCGCCGCCGTGCAGCTGGGCGCGATGGCCGGCGCCCGCGTCACCGCCAGCGTTCGCAACGAGGGCTCCCGCGAGCGCATCGCCGCCCTCGGCGTCAACACCATCGCCCCCGAGGACTTCGAGTCGACCGGCCCCTACGACGTCATCCTCGAGCTCGTCGGCGCCCCCAACATGCCGGGCAACCTGAACGCCCTCGCCTCCCGCGGTCGCATCTGCGTCATCGGCGTCGGCGCCGGCCCCAAGGCGGAGGTCAACCTCCTCCTGCTGATGGCCAAGCGCGGAGCGATCCACGCCTCCACCCTGCGAGCCCGCTCGCTCGAGGACAAGGCCGCCGCCGCCCGCCTCGTGGAGAAGAACGTCCTCCCGGGCTTCGCCGTCGGCGACCTCTCCGTCCCGGTCGCCAGGACCTTCTCATTGGACGAGGCCGCCGACGCCTACGCGTTCTTCCAGGAGCCGGGCAAGCTCGGCAAGGTCGTCATCACGCTCTGACCCAGCGTGGGTCCTCGCTGTGGTCATGACACCACTCAGGACCCTCGCT
This sequence comes from uncultured Solirubrobacteraceae bacterium, assembly GCA_963759945.1. Classification (GTDB taxonomy): domain Bacteria; phylum Actinomycetota; class Thermoleophilia; order Solirubrobacterales; family Solirubrobacteraceae; genus DATLGB01. The sequence continues at coordinate 254,426 of CAVXBH010000016.1, forward strand.
GGCCGCCGCCCTTAGTAAGGCGGGAAGTCGGCGTACCAGTCGCCGAGGACGCGGAAGGCGGACCACCACTCGCGCTTGGCGTCCTCCTCGTCCAGCGCGCTGTCGATGTCCGGCACGTACAGGGCCTCGATGGACGGCGTCAAGGGCTGGGGCTCGCCGACGATCGGCTCGACGGCGCGGCCCAGCGGCAGGGCGACCTCGTTCAGGACGCCGAGGGCCTCGTCGCCCATGACGACGACCATCTTGGGCTGGACGATGGCCAGCTCCTCGACGAGCCGGGCCAGGCATTCGGGGGCGGCCATGGCCGTGTCGGGGACCGGGCACTTGACGCAGACCGTCCCGTAGACGAGCAGCGGATCGATCCCGAGTCGCTTCAGCGACTTCATGACCGCGGTGCCGGCGCGGCCGTAGAAGGCGACGCCCTCCTCGATCTCCGCGTGCGACGGCGCGTACTTCAGGAGGAAGACGTCCGCCTGTGGGTGGCCGGAGCCCAGCACGGGCATGTGGTCGCCGCGCGGACACGCCGAGCAGCCCTGCAGGTCACGGGTGAAGTGGTTGAGCTCGCGGATCGCGCGCTCGAGGTACTTCTCCCGGATCTCATCATCAGTGACGGGCATTCCGCCAAGCGAGTTCACCCCGGTGGCCGACTTCTCCTCTCGCTGCATCAGAGGTTGCGCGTTGCCTTCCGGACGGCGCGCTCGCGTGCGGCCCTCCGACCGGCCGCCGGCGTCGCCTTCGTCTGGAGGAATTTGAGGGCCTGCACGCCTGCGTAGTAGAGCGCAGAAGGCCGTCCGACGATGTCCGCCTCGCGCAGGGATTCGAGGAATTCCTCGGGTCCGTCGAAGTCGCGCATCCGGATCCGGACGCTGCCGAGGCCCTGCGCGACGTGGGAGTCCGAGCCGGCGCCGCCCACGATCCGGTACTTGGCGGCGAAGCGGGCGGCCTCGTCGTTGAAGGCGGGCAGGGCGACGCGCGGGTTGAAGACCTCGATGATGTCGATGTCCTCGAGCACGTCGAGCAGGTGCTCGTAGTCGGGGATCGAGTGCAGCCTGTCGAAGGGGTGGGGGACGAAGACGAGGCCGCCCTGGCGCTTGATGTCGGCGATCGTCTCCTGCAGCGTCAGCCCGCGCGGGATGTGCTCCTTGATGAAGAGGCCGATGACCTCGCCCTGCGACGCGGTCTTGACCTCCTCGGCGACGATCACCTTGACGCCGAAGTCCGCGGCCTTGGCGGCGGCGTCGAGCGCGCCGGTGATGACGTTGTGGTCGGTGACGGCGATCGCGCCCAGGCCACGGTCGCGTGCGGCGCCCAGGAGGGCTTCTACGGGCGTTGCGCAGTCGAACGAGTGATCCGTGTGCATGTGGAGGTCGACGTCGATCTCCGGGCGCCCTGCGAGGCGCTTGGCGACGGTGACGTCGCCGCGGTCGTCGTGGCGCCGCGCGACGAGCCGTTCGTAGGCCGCCTCGACGTCGTCGGTCGACCTGCGACCAGGTCCGCGTGGTGAAGCCGCCGCGCAGCTGATCGCGCAGCGCAGCGTCCCGGATGACCCGCTCGAGCTGCGCGGCGAGCACCTCCACGTCGCCCGGCTCGAACATCAGGCCTTCCTCGACGATCTCCTCGTGGACGGGGATGCGCGAGACGATCGGGACGGCGCCTCCGCCCAGCGCGCGCAGCAGCACGCCCGGCGCGGGCGCGACGCCCGACGACGCGGCCACGACGACGTCGCCGCCCTCGATCGCGTCCTCCTCGATGATCCGGACGCGGTCGCGCAGCTTGACCCGGGTCGCGCTGGACGGGACGACGCCTCCCGGCGCGTACACCGTCGCCCGCCAGTCCAGGTCCTCCGGCAGCCGCCGCAGCGCGCGCAGGAACACCCGCAGCGCGGCGCGCTCCTCCACCGCCCGGAAGACGATGTGCACCGGCCCGTCGTCGGCGACCGGCTCCGTCGTCTCGGTGCCGGGGAGCACGACCTCGTAGTTGCCGGGGAAGAAGCGGTTGACCAGGTCGGCGGTGGCCTGGAAGGTGGCCAGCCGCGCGTCGATGCGGCCGAAGAACGTGTCGACGAAGCGGCGCGCCACCTGCGTGGACAGCACGCGCTCGATGGGCGCGTGGAAGGTCGCGACGTTGAGGCCGCGCGAGTGGCGCAGCGCGGCCGAGGATGCGCTCGGCGCCCACGGCTCGTGCACATGGACGACGTCGAAGCCGCCGCGGTCGAAGAGCTCCTCGACCGTGCGCGACACGTCGACGGGCAGCGACGGGATCGCCCGCCGCGGCGACAGCGTCGGCAGCAGCTCCCCGATCGCGATCAGGTCCGCCGGCTCGGCGTCGGCGCGCAGCGCGCGGCGCGACTCACGGACCAGGTCCGGTGAGTGGCTGGGTGCGACGACGGTCACGCGGTGGCCGCGTGCCCGCAACTCGGCGGACAGCGCGGCCACGTGGCCGTTGACGTCGTGCTCGTCCTCCCAGGGGTAGGGCGTGACCTGGGCGACGCGGAGCACGCGCGGAACAATACGGCGGGGGTTAGGCCTCCGCCTTGATCTCCTCGGACTCGGCGAGCCGGTCGCGGGCGGCCTGACCGGCCTCCTTGGTGCGGGCGTTCTCGGCGATGAAGCGCTCCGTGAGCTCCCGCGCCTTGTCGTCGGGGCGCTGGTTCTGCGGCGACTTCATGAGGTAGGACGACGGTCCGTCGAGCTGACCGGAGAGGCCGTTGTCGAGCGCCAGCTTGCACAGGCGCACGGCGTCGATGACGATGCCGGCCGAGTTCGGGGAGTCCCAGACCTCGAGCTTGACCTCCATGTTGAGCGGCACGTCGCCGAAGGCCTGGCCCTCGATGCGGATGTGCGCCCACTTGCGGTCGGTCAGCCACGGCACGTAGTCCGAGGGGCCGACGTGGACGTCGTCGGCGGGCAGCTCGTGGCCCATGATCGACGTGACCGCGTTGGTCTTCGAGATCTTCTTGGACTCGAGCCGGTCGCGCTCGAGCATGTTGTAGAAGTCCATGTTGCCGCCGACGTTGAGCTGCGACGTGCGCAGCATCTTCACGCCGCGCTCGTGGAAGAGGCGGGCGAGCTGGCGGTGGACGATCGTGGCGCCGACCTGCGACTTGATGTCGTCGCCGATGATCGGCAGGCCGGCCTTCTTGAAGCGCTCGGACCAGTAGTGCTCGCGGGCGATGAAGACGGGGATGCAGTTGACGAAGCCGCAGCCGGCCTCGAGGATCTGCTCGACGTACCACTTGGTCGCGGTCTCGGACCCGACCGGCAGGTAGCTGACGACGACGTCGGTCTTGGTGTCCTTGAGGATCTGGACGATGTCGGCCGTCTCGCCGGGCGCCTTGGTGATCTTCTGCTTGAGGTACTTGCCGAGGCCGTCGTGGGTCATCCCCCGGTGGACCGGGACGCCGAGGTTCGGGATGTCGTCGCCGAGCTTGAGCGTGTTGTTCTGGCCGGAGAAGATGGCCTCGGAGAGGTCCTTGCCGACCTTGTCCGCGTCGATGTCGAACGCCGCCGAGAACTCGATGTCCGGCACGTGGTAGCCGCCGAGGTCGACGTGCATGAGGCCCGGGACCTGGCCGTCGGCCGGGTGGTCGCGGTAGTACTGGACGCCCTGGACGAGCGACGAGGCGCAGTTGCCGACGCCGATGATGGCGACGCGCACCTTGTCGGGTGAGCGGCGGGGGCCGCCGTTTGTGCTGTGTTCAGACAAGCGAAAGGTCTCCTTGGAGAAAAGGTCTTGCCCCGAAGTATCCCGGCGGGATCGCCGGAGTTACGCCGCTTTGAGCTGCGCGCGCACGTGCCAGATGCGCTGACCGACGGTGATCAGCGCCAGTCCGGCGAGCACGTAGACGGCCGGCTCGATGATGTCGAGCGGGCCCTGGAGGATCAGTCCGGCGGACAGGATCACGACGCGCACGGCGCGGTCGGCGATGCCGACCTTGCACTCGACGCCGAGCGCCTCGGCCCGGGCGCGGGTGTAGGAGACCATCAGCGAGGCGATCACGGCGACGACCACGACGCCGACCGTCCGGTCGTCGCCGGCCTCGGCGAAGTTGGCCGCGACGGCCGCCAGGACGACGCCCTCCTCCATGCGATCGAGCGTCGAGTCCAGGAAGGCGCCGAAGGGCGTGCCCTTGCCCGATGCGCGTGCGTAGCGGCCGTCGAGCGCGTCGCAGATCGAGCCGACCGCGAAGGCGATGCCGCCGGCCAGGTACTCGTCCTGCCAGACCAGCACCGCGGCGACCAGGCACAGCGCGAAGCCCGTCAGCGAGATCGCGTTCGGGGTGAGGCGCGACTCGATGAGCCGGTTGGTGAGCGGGCTGTTACGCGCCAAGGCGCGCTGAGCCTATCCGCCGCTATCGGCGGGAAGAGAAGTCCGCGGTCCAGATGGTGACGCGCTGGCCGTACAACCTGCCACGGCGCTTGGAGATGCCGACCCGGCGGAACTTCCTGGTGATCATCACGTTGAGGTGGGGCTGCGAGTTGATCCACAGGTCGACGACGGCTTTTGCCGAGGTCCGGCCGCCCTTGGGCATGTAGGCCAGCGTCTCGCCGACGGCTCGCGAGTTGCGGAAGCGCCGGATGCGGTCGGAGGGGCTCGTGCCGTTGGATGACGTGTGGGCGAAGAAGTCGGCCTTCAGCATGTCCTTGCTGTGCACGTCTGCCGCGCGCGCCAGCTTGCTGTCGCCCCGCAACGCGCCGATCCCGTAGGAGGCGCGCAGGCCGTTGATGCGCTTGACGACGGCCCGCTCGCCAGCGGTCATCGCCGCCGCCTGCGAAGGCGCGCAAAGTACGCACATGGCCATCAGGCACGCCGCAACCAGCGTGCGCTTCGTCTGCCCCTTCATCAGTCTGCCCCCAGGTTGACTACGAGCCCGACACGAAGTCGAGCAACCTAGCGATACCGTCGGCGGCGCATTGGTCAAACGTCGGCCCATTCCCCGCTCGGAGTGGGTCACGGCCCACCCGCCGCCGGGTTCTGGCGCTGCGGGACCGGCTGCGCATCGGTGTACGGGATCCCGGCCGCGCCGCCCCACGGCGATCCGATCGCCGAGCTGATCCTCACGGTGCTCAGCCAGTCGACCAACGATCGCAACCGCGACGTGGCCTATCTGCGGCTCATCGAACGACTGCCGACCTGGACCGCCGTGCGCGACGCGCCGCGCGAGGAGGTCGAGCTGGCGATCGCGCCCGGCGGCCTGCACCGCCAGAAGTCCGCGCGCATCCAGGAGATCCTCCGCGCGCTGCCGGAGACGCCCTCGGGCGACCCCTCGCTGGACCACCTCGCCGGGATCGGGGTGGACGCGGCCCGCGCCGAGCTGATCGCCCTGCCCGGCGTCGGGCGCAAGACCGCCGCCTGCGTCCTGCTGTTCGCGCTTGGGATGGACGACATCCCGGTCGACACCCACGTGTCACGTGTCGGGACCCGACTGGGGCTGTTCCGGCCCGGCGCGCCGTTCGAGGAGCTCCACGACGACCTGCTGGCGATGCTCCGGCCGGGCGAGGGCCTCGAGTTCCACCTCAACGTCCTGCGCCACGGCCGCCGCATCTGCCACGCCCGGCGCCCGCAGTGCGACGCCTGCCTCCTGCGGCGCTCCTGCCCGCGGGTCGGCGTCGCGGACGCGTGACCCGGGAGCGCTGGAGCGAGGTCGCGCTCGTCGCGACCTGCGCGGTGTGGGGACTCACCTTCGCGATGGTCCAGGACGCGGTCGCGAGCCTGCCGTGGCGACGTTCCTCGCCTACCGGTTCCTGGCCGCGGCGCTGCTGGTCGGGGTCGTCTTCCGCGCCGCCGTGCGCCGGCTCGACGCCGCCGGGGTCCGGGCTGGGGCGCTGATGGGCGCCTTCCTTGCTGCCGGCTACCTGCTGCAGACCTACGCGCTCGAGCGCACCACGGCCTCCAACGTGGGCTTTTTGACCGGCCTCTTCACCCCGCTGACGCCGCTGCTGGGCGCGCTCGTCCTGCGCATCCGCTGACGCGGCTGACGTTGGGCGCCGCCGCGCTGGCCTCCGCGGGCGTGGCCCTCCTCTCCGGCGTCGGGGGACGAGCTGCATCCGCTGGGCGACTCGCTCGCCGTCGCCTGCGCGCTGTGCTTCGCGGCCCACATCCTCGCCACCGACCGGGGCGTCCGCGGCCGTGACGTTGGCGCGCTGCTCACCGTCCAGCTGGCGGTCGTCGGGGCGATCTGCCTGGCCATCGCAATCGGCGGCGGTGACCTCGCGGTGCCTGCCGGCGGGACGGTGTGGAGCGCGCTGATCGTGACGACGGTGTTCGCGAGCGCGGCCGGCTTCTTCGCCCAGACCTACGCGCAGCAGTACGCGCCACCGGCCCGGGTCGCGCTGATCCTCGCCACCGAGCCCGCCTTCGCCGGGCTGTTCGGTTGGTTGCTGGCCGGCGACACCATCGGCGCCCTCGGGCTGCTCGGCGCCGTGCTGATCGTCGTGGCGATCGTCGCGGTCGATCTGGCACCGCGGCTGCGACCGCGGCGCCCGTTGCCCGAGGGCTAGCCCGCGAGGAGCACAGGCGAGCCGCTTCACAAAAGGGACGGACCCCTGGTTGAAGCTGCTTCACAAAAGGGACGGGCCCCTGGTTGAAGTCGCTACAATCTGCGTCATCCCCACTGAGATTTTCCAACATCATCGGGCCCACCCGCGAAGCGGGAGAGTGGGCCACGTCAAACCGAGGAGCCAGAACAACAATGGGTAGAACGATCGGCATCGACCTCGGCACCACCAACTCGTGCATGGCTGTGCTCGAGGGTGGCGAGCCCACGGTCATCGAGAACGCCGAAGGCGGCCGCACCACGCCGTCCGTCGTCGCGTTCACCGCCTCCGGCGAGCGTCTCGTCGGCACGGTCGCCAAGCGCCAGGCCGTGACCAACCCCGAGAACACCGTCTTCTCCATCAAGCGCTTCATGGGCCGCAAGGAGGCCGAGGTCCACGAAGAGGAGTCGATGGTCCCGTACAAGGTCGTCTCCGGCCCGGGCGGCGACGCCCGCGTCGAGGCCGGCGGCAAGAACTACCCGCCGCCGGAGATCTCCGCGATGATCCTCCAGAAGCTCAAGGCCGACGCCGAGGCCTACCTCGGCGAGTCCGTCGACGCGGCGGTCATCACCGTTCCCGCGTACTTCAACGACGACCAGCGCCAGGCGACCAAGGACGCCGGCCAGATCGCCGGCCTCGAGGTCAAGCGCATCATCAACGAGCCGACGGCCGCCTCGCTGGCCTACGGGCTCGACAAGGAGTCCGACCAGACGATCCTCGTCTTCGACCTCGGCGGCGGCACGTTCGACGTGTCGGTGCTCGAGATCGGCGAGGGTGTCTTCGAGGTCAAGTCGACCGCGGGTGACAACCACCTCGGCGGCGACAACTTCGACAAGGCGGTCGTCGACTACCTCGCCGGCGAGTTCAAGCGCGACCAGGCCATCGACCTGACCCAGGACAAGATGGCCCTCCAGCGCCTCTACGAGGCGGCGGAGAAGGCCAAGATCGAGCTGTCGAGCGCCCAGGAGACGCAGATCAACCTGCCGTTCATCACGGCGGACGCGTCCGGCCCGAAGCACCTCGACCTGCGCCTCACGCGCTCCAAGCTGACCGAGCTGGTCTCGGATCTGCTCGACCGCGTCGTCCCGCCGGTCCGCCAGGCGCTCGAGGACGCCAAGGACAAGGGCGCGGCCGACATCGACCACGTCGTGATGGTCGGCGGCATGACCCGCATGCCCGCCGTGCAGGAGAAGGTCAAGGAGCTCACGGGCAAGGAGCCGCACCGCGGCGTCAACCCGGACGAGGTCGTCGCCGTCGGCGCCGCCATCCAGGCCGGCGTGCTCGGCGGCGAGGTCAAGGACGTCCTGCTGCTCGACGTGACCCCGCTGACGCTGGGCATCGAGACCAAGGGCGGCGTCATGACCAAGCTCATCGAGCGCAACACGACGATCCCGACCCGCAAGGCCGAGGTCTTCTCGACGGCGGAGGACAACCAGCCGTCCGTGGAGATCCACGTGCTGCAGGGCGAGCGCGAGATGGCGACCTACAACAAGTCGCTGGGCAAGTTCCAGCTCACCGGCATCCCGCCGGCGCCGCGCGGCATCCCGCAGGTCGAGGTCGGCTTCGACATCGACGCCAACGGCATCCTCAACGTGACCGCGAAGGACCTCGGCACGGGCAAGGAGCAGAAGATCGAGATCAAGGCCGGTTCCGGCCTGTCGGACGCCGAGATCAAGAACATGGTCTCCGACGCCGAGTCGCACGCCGAGGAGGACAAGCGCCTGCGCGAGCTCGTCGAGGCCCGCAACAACGCGGAGTCCGCCGCCTACAACGCCGAGAAGCAGCTCAAGGACCTCGGCGAGGCCGTCGACGCGCAGTCCCGCGAGGAGATCGAGGCGGCGATCAAGGAGGTCAACGAGGTCGTCACCTCCGAGGACGCCGAGGAGATCCGCGCGAAGACCGATCGCCTGCAGCAGGCCTTCCATCGCGTCTCCGAGGCGATGTACGAGAAGGCCCAGGCCGAGCAGCAGGCCGCATCGCCCAACGGCGCCTCGACCGACTCGTCCGCGGAGGACGAGGTCGTCGACGCTGAGGTGGTCGACGACAAGTGAGCGACGAGCCCGTCGTCACCGACGAGCAGCCGGAGGAGGAGACCGCCCCTGAGGAGGCGGTCTCCGAGGCCGGATCCGCTCGCCGTGGCCGAGGCGCGCGCCCAGGAGTACCTGGAGCTCGCGCAACGCAAGCAGGCGGAGTTCGAGAACTTCCGCAAGCGCATGAGCGCGCAGTCGGCCCAGTCCGAGTTGCGTGGCGTCGCGCGGCTGGCGAAGGAGCTGTTCGCCCCGCTGGACCACCTGCGGCTGGCCATCGATCACTCCGACGAGGCGACCCGCGGGCCGCTCGAGGCGACGCTGCAGGAGTTCCTGAACGCGCTGTCGCGCGTCGGCGTCGAGTCGTTCGCGCCGCTGGGCGAGGTCTTCGACCCCAACCAGCACGAGGCGATGGCCCAGGCACCCGGTCGAGGGCGCCGAGTCCGGCACCGTGACCGAGGTCTACCAGGCCGGCTATCGGTCGGGCGAGACGATCCTGCGGCCCGCACGCGTGGTCGTGGCGGCCTAAGGAGCGCGTCATGGCCCGCTCAGGCGACTTCTACAAGACCCTCGGGGTCGACAAGAAGGCCTCGCAGGAGGAGATCAAGAAGGCGTACCGCAAGCTCGCGCGCCAGTACCACCCGGATCGCAATCCGGGGGACGCGCAGAAGGAGGAGCGCTTCAAGGAGATCTCGGAGGCCTACGACGTCCTCTCGGACCCCGAGAAGCGCAAGAAGTACGACCGCGGCGGCTCGATGTTCGGCGGCGTCGCCGGCTCGGGGCCGACGGGCGCCGGCGACCCGGGCGGCTTCTCCGACATCCTCTCCGATCTCTTCGGCTCGGCGACGGGCGGTCGCTTCGGCGGCGGCACGCGGACCAAGCCGGCGACGGAGAAGGGCCGCGACCTCGAGACGGAGGTCTCGATCGCCTTCGCCCAGGCCGTGACCGGCGCGCAGATCCCCGTCGGCGTCACCACCCACACGCCCTGCCCCACGTGCCGCGGCACCGGCGCCGAGCCGGGAACCGAGCCGATCGTCTGCCCCGTCTGCCAAGGTCGGGGCGTGGAGTCACAGGGTCAGGGCCTCTTCTCCATCACCCGCCCATGCGAGCGGTGCAACGGCGCCGGGACGGTCATCGAGCGCCCCTGCCACACCTGCCACGGCGACGGGCGCCAGCGCGAGCTCAAGCGCTACAAGGTCAACATCCCCGCCGGCGTGCGCGACGGCTCGCGCATCCGGCTCGCCGGCAAGGGCGAGGCGGGCATGCGCGGGGGCCCGCCCGGCGACCTGTACGTCATCACGCGCGTCAGCGAGTCCCCGGTCTTCAAGCGCAAGGGGGACGCCAACCTCGAGGTCGAGATCCCGATCACGATCGTGGAGGCGCTGCGCGGCGGCGACGTCCAGGTCCCGACCCTCAGCGGCACCAAGACGCTGCGCGTCGGCCCCGGCACCGCTCACGGGACGGTGCAGCGCGTGCGTGGGGAGGGCCCACCGCGCCTGGACGGCTCCGGCCGCGGGGACATCCACTACCGCTTCGCGATCGACGTGCCGGCAACGCTGAGTCCGGAGCAGCGCGAGATCATCGACGACCTCGGCCGCGTCATGAACGGCGACCCGCGCGCAGACATCCTGCGCAAGGCCGCCGCGTCGACCGGGACCGGCGGAGGGTCGTAGTGGCCCGCCGGACGATCACCGCGACGGTGGCTGCGGGACGTGGCGTCTTCATGATCTCGGTCGCCGCCGAGCTGGCCGAGATGCACCCCCAGACGCTGCGCATGTACGAGCAGCGCGGGTTGATCACACCGGAGCGCTCGCCGAAGGGCACGCGCCTGTACTCCTCCGATGACGTCGAGCGTCTGCGCCGCATCCAGCAGATGACGGTCGAGCTCGGGATGAACCTCGCCGGCGTCGAGCGAGTGCTCGCCCTCGAGGAGCAGCTCGAGCGCGCCCACCGCCGCATCGCGCGGCTCGAGCGCCACGCCGCGGAACTCGAGGCAGCACTCAACCGGCGGCCCCACGAGGTCGTGCGCTACGAGCGCGGCCCCGGTGCTGCGGTCGTCCGCGTCCGCTGATCCACTAACTAAAAGGCCTCGATCCAGTCGTAGGTGCGTCCGTCGCACAAATCTGACGCGCGTGAGGCGGGCAGCCGCTCCTGCGGCGCCTGGGTCGCGGGCGCCAGCGCTACTAGTGCGAGGGGTGGCTGGCGGGCGTCGCTCCCTCGACCGGCACGCCAGAACGGTCCGCGGCGGTAGGAGAGTTCGAAGGAGTGCGTCCCTGCCGAAAGCTCGAGAGCGTCGAACCGCAGCCACGAACCAGGGTCGGTCACCTCATGTCGATAGCGCCCGGCTGGTCTTCCGTCGACTCGCACCGAGAGCTCGCCGAGCGCCTCTCCCTGTACCCACGGTTCCCAGACGCCGGCTGCCGGCAGCTCCATGGAGACCGTGATTGCGCCGTCCGACGTTGGGCGGGTCGGATATCGATCCCATCCCGCCGGATGGTCCGCCACGGTCAGATCTCCGAGGACGGGATTCAGCCGCGGGGCGGCGATGAGCGTGCTGCCCCTGGATCCGAGTTCGTCGACATCCCCGCACTTCGGTACCGCCGCGGGCAGCGCGACGCCCGGGGTAAGAGGGTCCGTGCCGCTGAGCGAGAGGTCCTGGAGCGCCTTCGGCCTACCGGGTTCACGCACCCAGGTTTCGTAGGCGCGGGTCTCGGCGAAGGAACGGAAGGCGGAGGGGGGCTCGCTGCCGAGCGGTGTCGCCCGACGCAGGATGGCGCCGAAGTCGGCGAATGCGTCCGGCGCCACGTCACCCATCTCGAGCGTGGCGTTCACCGGTCCCGTGTCTCCCTCGCGGTCGGGGACCGGCAGCGTGCGCAGCTCCCGCGCGCCCTCGGGTTGCGCTTCGTCGAGGAAATATCGGGTCCCATAGCCCTCGTAGCTCAGCACGAGCGTCGGGCCGCGGCCGGCGAGCGCGTCGCCGAGCCCCCTCAACTCGGCCAGGGTCGCGCGTGGCGCGACCTGCACGTCGCGGAAGACGAGGGCCGTGGAGACCGCGCAGCCGGCGGCGAGCAGACCCAAGTCCGGCCACGGCTACACGCCGCGGCCCGGCCGCGACGGCTGCTGCCGCGCAGGCGAGCAGCAGCACGGACGCGACGGCGAGCGCCTTCGCGTCGATCCACGGCGCGCCCCGCGCGACCGCCACTCCGCCGCCGATCAGGGCGGTGGCCATCAGGCTCAGGACCGGCCAGGTCCGCCGGCGCGCCGCCAGCACCATCCCGGCAAGGGCGAGCACGAGGCACGCCACGGCGATGACCGTTTGGGCGGTGTGCGATTCGGGCGTACTGCGGAAGTCGCCCAACGGCCACAGACCGGCGCCCTGCAGGAGCGAGAGCGGGTCAACAAGGGTGCCCAGCTCCCGCTGGTCCGACGGCGCGCCCTCGATCAGCTGCCTGAGGTTCTCGCCGAGGACCGCCAGCACCGGCGCGACGGCGACCACCAGCACTGCGGCCCCTGCGAGCAGCGTGCGCCGGCTGCTGCTCCGCACGAAGGTCAAGAGCCCGGCAGCGGCCGCCGGGACGGCGAAGACCAGCCCACCGGCGCCGAACGTCACGATCACCGCGCCGGCCGCGAGGGCGATGAGCGCGACCGGGCGCAACGCTGCCAGCGTCGCGATCAGCGCCGCCAGGCAGATCTCCTTTATGGAACCCCAGGCCACGAAGCCGCTGAACAGGGACGCCTGCACTCCGATGACGCCGACGAGCGCGGAGCGGCGCGGGCTCGCGACGAGCGGGCGTACACACACGGAAAGGGCGAGCGCGCAGATCGCGACGTAGACGGCGATGGTCGGTTGATAGGCGTTTGCGAGGTCCTGGCCCGTCAGGCGACCGGCGATCCCGAAGGGCGTGAAGGAGCCGAGCGGGTAGCCGGCGCCCGCCCAGTTCTGCAGGCCGATCTCGTATGACGACGGCGGGACGCCGCTGAAGTCGCGCGCGTCGCGCAGCAGGTGGTCGGTGAGGCCGAGCCAGATGCCGGAGTCGTCGAGCTTGCCGAAGCCGAGCACGGAGGCCTGGCCGCTCATCACCGAGGGCGCCGCGGCGACGGCGAAGGCCACCGCGCCGCAGGCGACCGGCCAGAGCAGGCCGGAGCACCGCTCGTCGCGCCACGGCCTTCCGACCGCGAAACCGGCGACCGCGGCCAGCGCGCAGGCCGCCGGCGCCGCGGGTGCGGTCCGCGCGTCGAGGGTCACGATGCCGGCGATGGCGATCAGCCCGGCGAGGCCGAGGCCGGGGATCAGCGGCCCGGGCACCTCCGTGCGCGCGAGCTGCTCTGCGAGCAGGCCTATGCCGCCGCACAGCAGGAGCAGGACGAGCGGCACGAGAATCCAGCCGAGGAGAGGGTTCACGCGCGAGGCAGTCTGACGGCTCCGCGACCGTGCCGGCAGCTTCTAGGGTGGCTCGGCGATATGAAGCCCGTGATCGTTATTGGCCTCGTCCTCGCCTGCGGCGCTCTGTCGGCGTGTGGCGGCGACGACTCTGACAACAGCCCCGTGGCGCCTGCCATCACGCAGAGTCCGGCCGGTGGCCCCATCGCGCAGGAGAAGCGCGTCACCATGCGAGTCACCCCCGAGACGGTGGAGTCCGAGCCGCTTCCGGCGAAGACCTCGCTGCTCGTGAAGCTCGAGCCCAAGGGCCTCGAGCCGGATACGCGCGTCGACTTCGCGCAGGGCGGCGAGGACATCGCCGTCGCGATCCTCAGCGACGCGGACGTCTTCGTCGTGCTCAACGATCTGCAGCCCGGTAGCCTCACGGTCCGGGTCGGCGAGAAAGCCTCGTCGATCCAAGTCCGCTGACCGGCATCCTGCAGTCGCCGAAAGATAAGCGATCAACGAACCTTTCGGTTGTCTCAGGAGTTAGCGTTGCTGTAAGTTCGGCCCGATCGTCCCGCTCGGGTAGGAGTTGATATGCGGGTCAAAACATCTCTAGGAGGTAGTTCGTCTTGAAGTTCAACTCCAAGCGGCTGCGCCAAGGCGCAGCGCTTTTGGCCGTCTCGGGAGCGGCGGCCGTCGTCGCCATCGGCCCGGCAGCCGCCTTCACCGGTACGGCGGGCAGCGGCAATCTGCCGAAGTCCGATGCGCCCGACCTCGTGTCGGCGAAGATCATTCGCGTCTCGCAGACCCCGTCCTCGGGTCCTGCTCCACAGGTCCAGTTCTGCTTCGACCAGGCCATTTCGGCGCTGGGCGTGGGCGGCAGTGCTTTTGTCGACGCCTATGACTCGGCGTCGTTCACCAACACGGTCGCCATCGGCATCGATCCCAACAACCAGCTGTGCGCGATCGCGACCTTCCCGAACGGGCAGGACATCGAGCGCACCACGGTCTTTGGTGTGGGCACCGACACGGTCCGTGACGTCGCGGCCCGCCAGAACCCGTTCGGAACCGTTCCGCTCGAGGGCTCGAAGGTCGCTCGGGTTGCGGGGTCAACCGAAGGTCCCGAGCTCGTCTCGGCCACGGTCGACGCGCCGAACAACCAGGTGACCTACACGTTCGACGAGAACATCGGTCCAGCGGCTCCTACCGCCACGAACTTCGGCTTCTACAACAACCAGGACAACGGCTCTGCCGGCGACACGGCCGTCCGTAACGGCGCGTCGATCGCCTCCCAGGGCTCGAACTTCGCTGTCGTGAACTTCGCCCCGGGCAGCCTGCTGTCCGCGGTGGCGTTCTTCGTCAAGGGTCAGGGCAATGGCGCCAACGGCACTCCGCGGGACGTTCCGCTGAGCGCGGGTCCGTCTCACCCGGCCCCCATCGGACTCGTCGGGGTCAACGGCGCGGCGCCGGCCATTTCCGCTCCGCCGCTGGTCGTCTCGGCCACGAAGCAGTCGGGCAACCTCCAGATCGTCGACGTGAAGTTCGATGAGGCCGTGACTGCGGCCGCAGCGGACCCCACCCGCATCGTCGCCTACCGCACCGACGGCACGCTGCTGACCGCAGCGTCGGTCGGCACCACGAACGCCAACGGCACCCTGCCGGTCACGTTCCCGGTTGCCGCCAAGGACGACCCGACCTCGCTTGTCCGGATCGGTTTTGCGCCGGGTGCGGTCAACAACCAGGCGGGCGATCGCACGGTTGCCTACAGCTCCGCTGCGATCGATACCGACAACACCCTCCCGGGTCTGACGGACGCGCCGGACCTGCTCAGTACCACGATCGACGACAACACCAACCGCGCCACCTTCGTGTTCGATGAGGCCCTGCAGGACGGCACCACGCCGAGCGGCCTCAACTTCCTGCTCCTCAACAAGGACGGGTCGACCACGGCTGGCAACGCGAACGGTGTGACCGTCTCCGGCGACCAGACGACTGCCACCGTGCAGTTCTCCGGTTCCGGCTCCGGCGCCGTTGGCGTCGCGCTCAACCCGAACGCAGTGACGGATGACGCCACTGGCGACATCAACGCCTCGGTCTCCGGCAACGTCGGCCTGGGCCTGCTGAACCCGCAGACGGGTACGGCTTCGGTCACCCCGACGCCGACGGCGACCACTCCCCCGGTCGTGACGCCGACGCCGACGGCGACGCCGCCCAACGGCACGAAGACGAAGAGGGTCCGGTCCAACATCCGAGGCCTCAAGCGGCTGAAGAACGGTCTCATTCGGGGTCAGGTCAGGGCGAACAACCCCTGCAAGGCCGGACGCAGCGTGAAGCTGCTCAAGAAGGGCAAGAAGATCGCCACTGCCAAGACCAGCGGCAGCGGCGCCTTCAAGCTGAAGTCCAAGAAGGCCAAGAAGGGCGCGCTCACCGTGAAGGTGCAGCGCAGGGTCGTCCTAAAGGGCAACGTCAAGACGGTCTGCAAGGCCGTGTCGAAGAAGCCGTAGGGCTTCCGAGCATCATGAGTTGATCGACGGCCCCCTCGCTCGACGCGAGGGGGCCGTCAGTCTTTAACCCGATGCTCAAGCGAGCAAGATCTCAGTCGACTACGACTAAGATCTGCGCATGCAGCTCGGACCGCTTCACCATCAAGTCGCAAGAGGCGCTCAGCGCAGCGCTCTCCCTGGCCGCCCAGCGCCGCAACAGCCAGGTGCTCCCGGAGCACCTGCTCGAGGCCCTGCTCGGCCAGCCCGAGGGGCTCGTCACGCCCGTCCTCCGCAAGCTGGGCGTCACCGTCGACGGGCTCCGCGCGGACGTCGCCGCGGCGGTCGCCGCACTGCCGACCCTTGCGAGCGCCGACGAGCCGAGCACCTCGCGCGAGCTGATCGCGATCATGCGCGCCGCCGAGAACGAGCTCAAGCCACTCGGCGACGAGTACATCTCCGTCGAGCATCTCCTGCTCGCGCTCGCGCGTGCCGAGGGGCCTGCCGGCGAGGCGCTGCGCCGCAACGGCGCCGACGCCGAGGGCATCCTCGCGGCGCTGCCCGAATTGCGCGGCTCGCACCGCGTCACCGACCAGTCGCCCGAGGAGCGCTACATGGCCCTCGAGCGCTTCGGCCGCGACCTCACGCAGGCGGCGCGCGACGGCAAGCTCGACCCGGTGATCGGCCGCGACGACGAGATCCGCCGCGTGATCCAGGTGCTCTCACGCCGCACGAAGAACAACCCCGTGCTGATCGGCGAGCCCGGCGTCGGCAAGACCGCGATCGTCGAGGGCCTCGCCCAGCGGATCGTCTCCGAGGACGTGCCTGAGTCGCTGCGCGACCGCAAGGTGATCGCGCTGGACATCGGTGCGCTGCTGGCCGGCTCGAAGTACCGCGGCGAGTTCGAGGAGCGGCTGAAGGCCGTCCTGAAGGAGATCCAGGACGCGGGCGGCGAGGTCGTCCTGTTCCTGGACGAGCTCCACACGATCGTCGGCGCGGGCGCTTCCGAGGGCGCCGTCGACGCCGCCAATCTGCTCAAGCCGATGCTCGCGCGCGGTGAGCTGCGCGCCGTCGGGGCCACCACGCTCGACGAGTACCGCAAGCACGTCGAGAAGGACGCGGCGCTCGCCCGCCGCTTCCAGCCCGTAACCGTCGGCGAGCCGTCCGTGGAGGCGACGATCGCGATCCTGCGCGGCCTCAAGGACCGCTACCAGGAGCACCATGGCGTCGTCATCGAGGACGCCGCCCTGATCGCGGCCGCCACGCTCTCGCACCGCTACATCGCCGATCGCTTCCTGCCCGACAAGGCCATCGACCTCATGGACGAGGCCGCCTCGCGCGTCGGCATCGAGCTGACCTCGATGCCGACCGAGATCGACGAGGTCAAGCGCCGCAAGATCCAGCTCGAGATCGAGCAGGTCGCCGTCGCCAAGGACGAGACCGCTGCCGCTCGCAACGAGGAGATCGAGCGTGAACTGGCCCAGGTCAACGAGCAGCTCGCCGGCATGGTCGCCCAGTGGGAGGCCGAGAAGGAGCGCGCGACCGGGCACGGCGAGGTGCAGAAGCGCCTCAACGAGGCGCGCGCCGAACTCGAGCGCGCGGAGCGTCTCGCCGACCTCGAGCGCGCCGCCGAGCTGCGCCACGGAGAGATCCCGAGCCTCGAGCGTCAACTCGCGGAGGCCGAGGACGCCGCTGACGCCGGCCGAGCCGAACGTCTACCTGTCGGACCGCGTCGGGGCGGACGAGATCGCCGAGGTGGTCGCGCGCTGGACGGGGATCCCGGTCTCACGCCTGCTCGAGTCCGAGCTGCAGAAGCTCATCCACATGGAGGACCGCCTGCACGAGCGGGTCGTCGGTCAGGGGGAGGCCGTCGAGGCCGTCGCCAACGCGCTGCGCCGCTCGCGCGCCGGGCTTGCCGATCCCGACCGGCCCATCGGCTCGTTCCTGTTCCTCGGCCCGACCGGTGTCGGCAAGACGGAGCTGGCCCGCGCGCTGGCCGCGTTCATGTTCGACGACGAGCGCGCGATGGTCCGCATCGACATGTCGGAGTACATGGAGAAGCACGCCGTCTCGCGGCTCGTAGGTGCGCCGCCCGGCTACGTCGGATACGACGAGGGCGGCCAGCTGACGGAGGCGATCCGCCGCCGGCCGTACGCGGTGGTCCTGCTCGACGAGATCGAGAAGGCGCACGCCGACGTCTTCAACGTGCTGCTGCAGGTGCTCGACGACGGGCGGCTCACCGATGGTCAGGGCCGCACCGTGGACTTCAAGAACACCGTGCTGATCATGACCTCGAACATTCCTGGAGGCCGCGCTGGCGCGGAGTCCTTCTTCCGGCCGGAGTTCATCAACCGCCTCGACGACATCGTCGAGTTCGCGCAGCTCTCACGCGAGCAGCTGACCTCGATCGTCGATCTGCAGGTCGCGCAGCTGGTGGCCCGCGTCGCCGAGCGCGGCGTGACCATCGAGCTGACCGACGACGCGAAGACCTTGCTCGGCAACCTCGGCTACGACCCGACCTACGGCGCCCGCCCGCTGAAGCGGGTGATCCAGCGGCACCTCATCGACGGGCTCGCGCGGGGGCTGCTCGACGGGCGCTTCGCCATCGGCGACCACATCCGCGTGGACGCCGTGGACGGCGAGCTAGCGTTTGACGCCAGTGGCGTAGACGTAGTGCCCGGCGTCGCCGTTTGAGTGCGTCCAGCCCATGACGAACCGCCGGCCGCCCGCACCCGAGAGCTCGAGGTCGTAGGCGAATGAGTTCGCGCAGTTCGCCGGGGTGGTCAGCAGCCTGGGCTTCGCCTTCGAGACCACGGCGCCGCTCGCGGTCAGCGGTAGGCCCAGAAGGCCGTCGCAGCGCTTGGCGCCCGCGTAGACGAGCAGGCCGCGGCGGCCGGAGAACGCGATCTGCCCGGCGGCCGGCACGTTCTGCGCCGCGCCGAGCTCGCCGTCCTCGCTGAGCGTGCGCAGCTTGGGCCGGGCGCTCTTGCCGTCGTTCGTGGTCGTGAGCAGCCAGTCGCCCGTCGGAGTGCGAGCCGCGTCGACGACGATCTGCTTTTCGAGCGCCGTCGGCTTGGTCGGCTCGAGCACGAAGCCGTCAGAGCCGACGATCGCGACGCGGCCCTCGTAGCTCTCGGCCAGAAGCAGCTGGTCGCGATCCGGTGAGGCGTAGACGTCCGGTGCGGAGAAGTCGCCGAGATCGAGCGGCTCACCGGAAGGATTGCCGTCGGCGTCGAGCGCCTGCAGCTCCAGGTCACCACCCCCCGGGTAGTGCAGGAGCGCGTAGCCGTCACCCAGCGCCTTGAGGTCGAGCAGTCGCGTGCCGCCGGCCGCCTTCGTCCGCGGCCCGCTCGGCTTCGCGGTGGCCGCGTCGAACGGCCGGATGAAGAGCGGGCCGACCTCGCGACCGTCGCCGTCCTCCCAGGAGTCCCAGGCGGCGAGCCCGTCGTTGCCCGTCCTGCCGAGGGCCATCGCCGCGCTCTGCACATTGGCCTTGTCGGCGAAGACCACCTCGGGCCCGGATGGGACGCCGTTGGCGCCGAGCGAACGCAGGATGAAGTCACCGGGCGGGGTGTCGGTCAGGTTCTGACGGGTGACGAGCGCCGCCACCGCACCGCCGCCGCGCCGAGGCTCCAGGTCGACCAGGTACGGCTCGTCGCCGCCGGAGGTCCCGAACTCCGGGCCGTGCACCGCCGTTGTCCTGCTGGGCGTGACCGCCGTCGCCGTCGCTCGCGTGCGGACCCGCCGGCGGACGTCGATGGTCAGGTTGATCAGCGGGCCGGCGCCCGTGAGCTTGCGGTGCTGATCGATCTGCACGCGCCACACGCCTTTGGGCGGCTTGAACGGGAACTGCTTGGCCTGGGCGTCGAAGGTCCCGCATTCGCCGAGCGTCGCCTTCGCCAGCCGCACGGTCTTGCGCAGCTTGCCGCGCCGCAGGTAGTGCGCGTAGACGCCGCCCGTCTCGGTGAAGCCGCGGCCACGGAAGCGCACGAGGTCCGACGGCGCGGCGCGGCGCGGGGTCACCCGGACCTCGAGCGGTGACACCAGCGCCCCGAGGCTGACGGTCTGCGCCGGATTGTCGCGCTCGGTGACGGTGAGGCGGAACGGCCGTTCGCGGTCGAGGGCGAAGGGCGAGTCGGTCCAGATCGTCGGCAGGCGGCCGTAGTCGTCGGCCAGCAGGCTCGACTCGCGCACCTCGTCGTCGACGGTCAGCGTCACCACCGCACCGGGCGTGAACCCCGTCCCGGAGACCATCACGGGCTCGGCCGCGTAGGTGTCGGAGTTGGTCTGCACGGTGACGTAGCAGGGCTTCAGCGGCGACAGCGTGGGGGCGGCGACGGCCGATGCGGTGCTGGTCGATGCGATCAGGAGGGTCGCGAAGAAGAGGCGGGACATGTCAGTCACTGAGCACGAACACGTGGGATGGGGTAGAGCTTCGCTGCATGCCGACCTACATCATGCTCGCGTCGCTGTCCTCCGAGGGCGTCCAGACCGTCAAGAACAACCCCAGCCGCATCAAGGAGGTGGCCACCGAGGTCGAGCAGCTCGGGGCGAAGGTCAAGGCTCAGTGGGCGACGATCGGCCGCTACGACTTCGTCAGCGTCGTCGAGGTCCCCGATGAGGTGACCATGGCCCGGGTGTCGCTCGAGCTCGGCTCGCGCGGAACGAGCAAATACGAGTCGATGACGGCGATCCCGATCGACGACTTCATCGACGCGATCTAGCCTTCGGCCTCCGTGAAGGTCCTCGTCGTCGGCGGTGGCGGGCGCGAGCACGCGCTCGTCCGGGCGCTGCTGCGCTCTCCACAGCAACCAGAAGTCCTGTGCTCTCCCGGCAACGCCGGGACACGAGCCGACGCCGCCGTCCTCGAAGGCGACGACATCGCGCAGGCGGCGAAGGACGCGGAGTCGACCTCGTCGTCGTCGGTCCCGAGGTCCCGCTCGTCGACGGCCTGGTCGACCGCTGCGAGGAGCTCGGGGTGCGCGCCTTCGGGCCGCGCCGTGCCGTCGCGGCGCTGGAGGGGTCCAAGGCGTTCGCCAAGCAGGTGATGCGCGCATCGGGCGTGCCGACGGGCGACTTCGCCGTCGTCGAGGACGTCGAGACCGGGCTCGCGGCGATCCGCGAGTACCCCGTCGTCCTGAAGGCGGACGGCCTGGCCGCGGGCAAGGGCGTCGTCATCGCCGCCGACGAGATGGAGGCCGGCGAGGCGCTCGAGGCGATGCTCGTCGAGCGTCGCTTCGGCGATTACCCGGTACTCATCGAGGAGCACCTGGTCGGCGAAGGAGGTCTCGCTGCTCGCTCTGTGCGACGGCGTGCGCGCGGTCCCGCTCGCGCCGGCCCGTGACTACAAGCGCATCGGCGAAGGCGACACGGGCCCGAACACCGGCGGCATGGGCTGCTTCTCGCCGGTGCCGCTGCCCGAGGGCTTCGTCGAGGAGACGATCGCGACCGTCCACCAGCCGGTCGTCGACGAGCTCGCGCGTGCGGGGACCCCGTTCCACGGCGTCCTGTACGCGGGGCTGATGCTCACGGACGCCGGGACGCGCGTGCTGGAGTTCAACGTGCGCTTCGGCGACCCGGAGACGCAGGTCGTGCTGCCGCGCCTGCGCTCGGACCTGCTCGATCTGCTCGTTCGCGCGTGCGAGCCGGGCGGCCTCGAGGGCGCGCAGCCCGAGTGGGACCCGCGGACGGCGGTGACCGTCGTGCTCGCGTCGGGCGGCTATCCCGAGTCCTCCTCGTCGGGCGACGTCATCGAGGGCCTCGACGCCGCCGGCGGTGCGGCCGAGGTCGTCCACGCGGGCACCGCGGAGCGCGACGGAGCGATCGTCACGGCGGGCGGGCGCGTGCTCAACGTGACCGCGCTCGGCGACGATCTCGCTTCCGCCCGGACGCGCGGCTTATGCTGCCGCCGACATGATCACTTTCGACGGCCGCCAGCTACGGCGAGACATCGGTGTCTGAGCAGCAGACGGAGACGGCGGTGGAGGAGCTGGCCGACCTCGAGGCCGACTCGCCGCGCGTCGGGATCATCATGGGCTCCAAGTCCGACATGGAGGACGATGGAGAAGGCCGGCGCGGTGCTCGACGAGTACCGGATCCGCTGGGAGATCCGCGTCATGTCGGCCCACCGCGACCCCGAGATGGTCGCCGACTACTGCAAGAACGCGCGGATGCGCGGCCTGCGGGTCATCATCGCCGGCGCCGGCATCTCCGCCGCGCTGCCGGGCGTCGCCGCGGCCCACACCGACCTGCCGGTGATCGGCGTGCCGCTCACCTCGAGCCTCACCGCCGCCGGCGGGCTCGACGCGATCCTCTCGATCGTGCAGATGCCCCCGGGCGTGCCCGTCGCGGCCGTCGGGTTGGACAACCCGCGCAACGCCGCGCACCTCGCCGCACGCATCCTGACAGCCTGACACGGCGTCAGCTAGATTCAAGGGCGCGCGTGGAGGCGCCGATTCCGGTTACGGACTTGGCTCTCAGCACCTCCCCTGCAACGACATCCCCGCTCGACGGGCTCCTCGCCATCAGCGCCGCCCTGCGCACAGGGCCGGACCTCGAGCCGACGCTGCACGCCGTCGCCCAGTCCGTGGCGGAGACGCTCGGCGTGGCGACGGTGGCCATCAACGTCTACCGGCCGGCGATGCACGACTTCGAGACGGTCGCCGTGCACGGCGCCGAGGAGGCGCGCGCCACCCTGCTCGGCGTCCCGGTCGCCCGCGGAGGAGTGGTCGCGGCTCATCGACGAGCGCTTCGAGCGCCGCGGCGCCTACTTCATCCCGGATGGCAGCTTCGACTGGGAGGCCGACTCGACGGTCTCCTACATCCCGCAGCTCGAGCCGGCGGACGCTCCCGACGCGTGGCTTCCCGGGGACGCGCTCTTCGTCCCGCTGCGCTCGAGCGCCGGGGCGATCCTCGGCGTCCTCTCCGTCGACGAGCCGGCGGCCGGACGTCGCCCCGACGAGCGCGACTTCGACGTCCTCGTCGGCGTCGCCACCCAGGCCGGATTCGCGATCGAGGCGGCCCAGCAGGCCGAGGCCGCCCGCCAGCACCGCGCCGACGTGCAGGAGCTGCTGCGCGTCGCCAGCCGCATGACCGTCGAGCGCTCACGCGAGGGCATCGCCCGCGCCGCGTGCGAGGGCATCCGCACCGCGCTCGGCTTCGAGCGTGTCGCGGTCGTCCTGCGCGACCGCGACTCCGGAGCTCTTCACGGAGATGATCGTGACCGGCTGGGAAGGCGACCCGCCCGCGGTGCAGAGCAGGAATCCGATCTGCGGCGGCTGCTCGCGGAGGAGGACCCGGAGCACGGCTGCGTCCTGCTGACGCGCAAGGAGGCGGAGGCGCGCACGCCCGCCTACATGCACAGCATCTACTCCTCGCGGCGCAACGGGCGCGGCCCGCACGCGTGGGATCACCACTGGCTGCTGGTCCCGATGCACGACGAGGACGGTCAGCTGCTCGGGATGATCTGGCCCGAGGATCCGGCCGACCGGCTGGTCCCGACGCTCGAGCGGCTGCGGACACTGCGCGCCTTCGCCAATCAGACCGCCAGCGCGCTGGAGGCCACGGCCACCCGCGAGCGCCTGCACTACCTCGCCGGGCACGACCCGCTCACCGGCCTGCGCAACCGGCGCGACCTGCACCGCTCGATCGACGAGGCGATCGCCGCAGCCGGCCCGGACGGCGTCTCCCTGGTCGTGGCCGACGCCGACGCCTTCAAGCGCGTCAACGACGAGCTCGGCTACGAGGCCGGCGACGACGTGCTCCAAGAGCCTCGCGCAGGTGATCGGCGAGACGCTGCCACCCACGGGCTTCGCCGCGCGCCTCGGCGGCGAGGAGTTCGCCTTCGTCCTGCCGCGCACCGGCGCCGCCGGGGCCCGGCTCGCCGCGGAGGCGATGCGCCGCCGCGCCGCCGAGACCATCGAGATCCCGTGGGGGCTGACCGTCTCCGCCGGCCTGGCCTCCACCGGGCCGGACCTCCAGGACGCCGACGCGCTCCTGCGCGCCGCCACCCGCGCGCTGTTCGTCGCCAAGAAGCTCGGCCGCGATCGCGTCGTCGTCTACGACCCGGTCACCCTGGATTCGCTGCTCAGCTCGCTCGAGGACTCCGACGGCCGCAGCGCCGACCAGCTGTCCGCGGTGCTGCTGCTCGCCGAGACGCTCGACCTGCGCGACGCGGGCACGGCCCGCCACTCCCAGACCGTCGGCCGCTACGCCCAGCGCATCGCCGAACGCCTCGGCTTCGAGTACGAGCGCATCGAGCGCGTCAAGGTCGCGGGCGTCCTGCACGACATCGGCAAGCTCGCCGTCTCCGACGCGATCCTGCACAAGCCGGCCGCCCTCGAGCCCGACGAGTGGGCGGAGATCCGCCGCCACGCCGAGGTCGGCGCTCGCATCTGCTCGCACGCCGGCCTGCGCGACATCGCCGCCTGGGTGCTCGCCCACCACGAGCGCTGGGCCGGCGGCGGCTACCCGCACGGCACCGCCGGCGACGCCATCCCGCTCGAGGCCCGCATCCTCTCCGTCGCCGACGCCTACGAGGCGATGACCGCTTCGCGGCCCTACCGGCCCGCGCCCCTCACCGAGGCGGCCGCACAGGAGGAGCTGCGCGCCTGCGCCGGAACGCAGTTCGACCCCGCCGTGGTCGAGGCGTTCCTGGCGGTGCTTAGCCAAGCTAACCAAGTGCCAGGCACCTAGTTAGCCAAGGCAACGAAGTACCAGGTACGCCTGAGGTTGGTTGAGGGTTGGGGCGCGTAGCCTGCGGGCGGTGATCGGCCGCTACACCCGTCCCGAGCTCGGCGCCGTCTGGACCGACGAGGCGCGGATGACCGCGTGGCGGGACGTCGAGGTGGCGGCCGCCGAGGCGCTGGACGAGCCCACGGAGGAGGAGCTCGAGGCGATCCGCGGCGCGACCTTCACCGTCGAGGCGGTCAAGGAGCGCGAGGCGATCACCGATCACGACGTCGCCGCGTTCGTGGACGTGCTGAGCGCGTCGGCGGGGCCGGCCGGGCGCTGGATCCACTTCGGGCTGACGTCGTCGGACGTGCTCGACACCGCGCTGGGGCTGCAGATCAAGCGGGCGGGAGAGCTGATCCTGCCGGGCGCGCGGGAGCTGGCCGACGCCCTGGCCGAGCGGGCGCGCGAGCACGCCGCGACGGTCTGCGTCGGGCGCACGCACGGCGTCCACGCCGAGCCGACCTCCTTCGGCCTCAAGCTCGCCGGCTACGCCTTCGAGGCCTACCGCAACGTCGAGCGCCTGGAGCGCGCGTTCGCGCAGGCGTCGGTCGGCGCGATCTCCGGCGCGGTCGGCACCTACGCGTCGCACTCGCCGGCCTACGAGGCGAAGGTGCTCGAGCGCATCGGCCTGGCCGCCGAGCCCGTCTCCACCCAGGTCGTCCCGCGCGACCGGCACGCCGAGCTGCTGCAGGCGATCGCGCTCGCGGGCGCCGGCCTCGAGCGCTTCGCCACCGAGATCCGCCACCTCCAGCGCACCGAGGTGCGCGAGGTCGAGGAGCCGTTCCGCGCCGGTCAGAAGGGCTCGAGCGCGATGCCGCACAAGCGCAACCCGATCACCACCGAGCGCATCACCGGCCTCGCCCGCGTCCTGCGCGGCTACGGCCAGGCGGCGGTGGAGAACGTCGCACTCTGGCACGAGCGCGACATCTCGCACTCCGGCGCCGAGCGGGTGATCCTGCCCGACGCGACGATCCTCATCGACTACATGCAGTCGCTCGCGCTGCGCGTCGTCAAGGGCATGGTCGTCCACTCCGACCGCATGCAGGCCAACCTCGAGATCACCTGCGGCGCGCTCTTCTCCCAACGCGTCCTGCTCGCGCTGGTGGCGGGCGGCATGGTCCGCGACGACGCCTACCGGATCGTCCAGGAGCGCGCGCAGAAGGCGTGGGACGAGCAGGTGCCGCTGCGCGAACTGCTCGACGACCAGGACCTCGACCTCGACGCGATCTTCGACTACTCCGCCTACCTGCGCCACGTCCCCGAAGTGATCGGAAGGCTCCCTTGAACGTTGCGATGTACGCCGACCCCGCCGACGTCGACGGACCTGTTCGCCGCCATCCCCGCGAACATCGTCGACCCGTTCCTCTACCTGGAGACGGCACGGCCGCCGCCGGATCGCCGTCATCTCCTCGCTCGACAAGGGCACCGTGCAGGCCGCCGACCCGGCCGTCGAGGTGATCGATCCCGAGGAGTACGGGCGCAAGGAGCTCATGCAGAGCGGCATGAACCGCTTCGACGTCGGCCTCGAGGTGTCGCGCCGCGCGTTCGAGGCGCTCGGCGTGCGCGAGGCGCTCGTGCCCTGGAACTTCCCGCTCTCGCTCGCCGACCGGCTGCGCGAGGACGGCGTCAGCTGCGCATGGACCCGCACGCCTTCGGCCTGCGCCGCCGGGTCAAGACTCCCGCGCAGCTGGACGGCATCCGCCGCGCCCAGAAGGCGGCCGACGCCGCGATGCGGGTCGCATACAGCCTCATCCACGAGTGCGCGAACGGGCTGACCTGCGAGGCCGTGCGCGAGGCGATGCAGGCCCGCTGCGCTGAGATGGACACGGTGCTTCCCGACGACGTCATCGTCGGTCCCAACGAGCAGGGCGCCGCCGGGCACGACATCGGCGAGGGCCCGATCCGGCCCGGCGACGGCGTGATCGTCGACATCTGGCCGCAGGATCGCGCCTCGCGCTGCTGGGCGGACATGACCCGGACGTTCGTCGCGGGCGGCGTCGAGCCGGACGCCGAGCTGCTCGAGTACTGGGAGCTCACCCGCCAGGCGCTGGAGGAGACGACGGCCGCGACGCGCGCCGGCGCCCACGGCAAGGACATCAACGGCATCGCCTCGGCCGTCTACGAGGCGGCGGGCAAGTCGACCGCGCCGTTCGGCGCCAGGCGGCGTCATCGACGGCTTCTTCCACGGCCTCGGCCACGGCGTCGGCCTCGACATCCACGAGCCGCCGGGCCTCGGCCTCTCCGGCGACGAACTGATCGCCGGCGACGTCATCACCCTCGAGCCCGGCTGCTACCGGCAGGGCTACGGCGGCGTCCGCCTCGAGGACCTCCTCCTCGTGACCGAGGACGGCTACGAGGTCCTCACGGACTTCCCGTACGACCTGTAGTTCGAGCGGAAAGCAAGCCCGCGAGCAGATCGTCGAGCACCGCCTCGGCCTCCGCCCGCTCGTCCGGCCCTGAGAGGGCGTACATGGCGGCTTCATTCAGCGCGCCGATCAGGACGTGGGCGAGGCCACGCGTCGGCCCCGCCACCACGGTGGCGAGCATCGCCTCGGTGAGGCCGAGCCCGTGCCGAAGGGTCAGGTCGCGCATTCCCTCCCAACCGAGGATCACGGGGCCGTCGAGCAGGATCACCTGGCGGACTTCGGGCTCCTCGCAGGCGTCGAGCCATGCGCGCGATGCAGTCCGTAGGGCCCCGGCGGGATCGGTCCCGCCCGCGGCCGCCACCCGGTCGGCGATCCGCTGCGTGACGTCGACTTCGACCGCCTCAGCGACTGCGGCGAAGAGGTCGCGCTTGTCGGCGAACTGGTGGTACAGCGCGCCACGCGTCACCCCCGCGGCGCGGGCGATCTCGGGAGTGCCGACGGCTGCGTAGCCGCGGTCGGCCCAGAGCGACCGCGCACTCGAGACGAGCGCGGCGCGCGTGTGTGATGAACGTTCCACCTGTTTCATACAGGCTGCATGTATGTTATTCGCATGGCCACCATCTCACTTCCGGCGGGGACTATCCACTACGACGAGGTCGGGCCCGCCGACGGCCGACCTGTCGTCTGCGTGCACGGCTACCTGATGGGCCGTGAACTCTGGGCGGGGCTGGCCGAGCGGCTGGCGGCCCGCGGGCTGCGCGTGCTGGCGCCGACGTGGCCCATGGGGGCGCACCCCGAGCCGGTGAACGACCCGACGGTGCCGGGGGTCGTGCGCACTATCGGCGCCTTCCTCGACGCCCTCGAACTCGAGGACCTGGTCCTGCTCGGCAACGACTCGGGCGGCGCGCTGTGCCAGCTCGTCGCGGTGGAGCACCCGGAACGGCTCGGGGCGATGGTCCTCACCAACTGCGACGCCTTCGAGAACTTCCCGCCGAGCTTCTTCAAGGCGCTCGTGCAGGCGGCCAGGGTGCCGGCGGCGTTCAAGGCGGCGCTGGCGCCGATGCGGACAGCCACGGCGCGTCGCTCGCCACTCGGCTTCGGGCTGCTCTCCCACCACGACGTCGACCACCTCGCCGGGCCGTGGGTCCGCAACGCGCTCGACAACGACGCCGTCTTCGAGAACCTGCGGCAGTTCACCCTCACCCTGCGCAAGGAGCTGACCCTCGACGCCGCCGAGCGGCTGCCGGCCTTCGACCGGCCCGTGCTGTTCGCGTGGGCGACGGACGACCGCCTGTTCCCGCGCAGCGACGCCGAGCGCCTCGCCGCGCTGCTGCCCGACGCGCGCATCGAGACGATCACCGACAGCCGGAGCTTCTCGATGATCGACCAGCCGGACCATCTTGGCCTCGCTCGTTGCGGATTTCGCTCTCGAAAAGCGTCCGTCGAAGGAGCGGTAGCTTGAGGTAGGTGACCAGCGTCGCCGACCTCCCCCTCCTCGCCTCCGGAAAGGTCCGGGAGCTCTACGACCTCGGGGACGAGCTCCTGCTCGTCGCCTCCGACCGGATCTCCACGTACGACGTGGTCCACCCGACGCCGATCCCCGACAAGGGAAAGGTGCTGACGGGCATCTCGGCGTTCTGGTTCGACCTGACCAACGATCTGGTCGAGCACCACGTCCTCTCGTACACGGAGGGCGTTCCAGAGGACGTCCGCGGCCGCGGCGTGCGCGTGAAGAAGCTCAAGATGCTGCCGGTCGAGTGCATCGTGCGCGGCTACATCACCGGTTCGGGCTGGAAGGACTACCTGGCGACCGGCAAGGTCTCGGGCCTCGAGCTGCCGGAGGGCCTGTCGGAGTCCGAGCAGCTCCCCGAGCCGCTGTACACGCCGTCGACGAAGGCCGAGGTCGGCCACGACGAGGCGATCGACTTCGAGCAGACCGTCGAGCTGATCGGCGATCGCGCGTTGGCCGAGAAGCTGCGCGACGTCACGATCGCCGTCTACCAGCGCGTCGCCGACCACGCCCGCGAGCGCGGCGTGATCCTGGCCGACACGAAGCTCGAGTTCGGCCTCGACGAGACGGGCGCGCTGGTGCTCGGTGACGAGGTCTGCACGCCGGACTCCTCGCGCTTCTGGCCGGCCGACTCCTACGCCCCGGGCCGTGGGCAGCCCAGCTTCGACAAGCAGTTCGTGCGCGACTGGGCGTCCGGCACCGGTTGGGACAAGTCGCCGCCCGCGCCCGCCATCCCCGACGACGTCGTCGCCGGCACGCGCCAGCGCTACGTCGAGGCCTACGAGAAGCTGACCGGAGAGTCGTTCGCCGAGTGGGAGGCCCGATGCGCGCCCGGGTCCTGATCCGCCCGAAGGAGGGCATCCTCGATCCGCAGGGCCAGACGGTGGAGCGCGCGCTTCCGGCGCTCGGCTTCGGCGGGGTCTCGAACGTCCACGTCGGTCGCCTCGTCGAACTCGACATCGAGGATCCGGCACTGCTGCCGGCCATGTGCGAGCAGCTGCTCGCCAATCCGCTGATCGAGGACTACGAGATCGTCGAGTGTGAAGTTCGGGGTCGTCACTTTCCCCGGCACGTGTGACGACGCCGACGCGCGGCTCGCGTGCTCGCTCGCCGGCGACGCCGTCCAGCTCTGGCACGGCGACGCCGACCTCAAGGGCGTCGACGCCGTCGTCGTCCCGGCGGCTTCTCCTACGGCGACCACCTGCGCGCCGGAGCCGTCGCGCGCTTCTCGCCGGTCATGGCGGAGGTCATCCGCTTCGCGAACGAGGGCGGCCCGGTGCTCGGCATCTGCAACGGCTTCCAGATCCTCTGCGAGGCCGGCCTGCTGCCCGGCGCGCTGCTCGACGAACACGTCGATGAAGTTCGACATGCGCCAGGTCGAGCTCGAGGTCGTCGACAGCCCGTGCGTGTGGACGCGCGGCGTGGAGCCCGGCGACCCGTCTCTCGATCCCCGCCAAGCACTTCACGGGCCGCTTCTACTCGCCCGACCCGGTGGACGTCGTCCTGCGCTACACGCACGACCCGATCCCCAACGGCTCGCAGGACGGCCATCGCCGGCGTCTGCAACCCGGCGGGCAACGTGCTCGGGATGATGCCCCACCCCGAGCACGCCGTCGACGTGCTGCGCGGCAGCGCGGACGGGCTGCGGCTGTTCGAGGCCGTCGGATGACGGCGGCCGCCGCGCCCTGGCGCGACCTCGGGTCTGACGGACCCGGAGTACGAGCTGATCGTCGACAAGCTCGAGCGCGAGCCGAACACCGTCGAGCTGGCGATGTTCAGCCTGATGTGGAGCGAGCACTGCGCGTACAAGCACTCCAAGAAGCTGCTGCGCCTGCTGCCGGTCGAGGGTCCCAAGCTCGTCATGGGGCCGGGGGAGAACGCCGGCGCGGTGGACGTCGGCAACGGCATGTCGTGCGCGTTCAAGGTCGAGTCGCACAACCACCCGAGCGCGGTGGAGCCCTTCCAGGGCGCGGCGACCGGCGTCGGCGGGATCCTGCGCGACGTCTTCGCCGTCGGCGCGCGGCCGATCGCGATCCTCGACTCCCTGCGCTTCGGCGAGCTCGACTCGCCGCGCTCGCGTTACCTGCTCGAGCACGCCGTCGCCGGCATCGGCCACTACGGCAACTCGATCGGCGTGGCGACCGTCGGCGGCGAGATCTACTTCGAGGGCCCCTACGAGCACAACTGCCTCGTCAACGCGATGTGCCTCGGCCTGATCGAGACGGAGCGGCTGATCCGCTCGGCCGCCGCCGGCGTCGGCAACCAGCTCGTCTTGTTCGGCGCG
The DNA here is from genome assembly GCA_963759945.1 of uncultured Solirubrobacteraceae bacterium. Lineage (GTDB taxonomy): Bacteria > Actinomycetota > Thermoleophilia > Solirubrobacterales > Solirubrobacteraceae > DATLGB01. Next base: position 284,728 of record CAVXBH010000016.1, read on the forward strand.
CGCACCGGCCGCGACGGCATCGGCGGCGCGTCCGTTCTCGCGAGCGCGGAGCTCGGCGAGGCGGACGGCGCGAAGCGGCCGACGGTCCAGATCGGCGACCCGTTCGAGGAGAAGAAGCTGCTCGAGTGCTCGCTGGAGCTGCTCGAGCTCGGCCTGCTCGTCTCGCTGCAGGACCTCGGCGCGGCTGGTCTGACTTCGAGCGCCTCCGAGATGGCCTCCAAGGGCGAGGTCGGCATCGACATCGACGTCGCTCGCGTTCCGCTGCGCGAGGCCGACATGGAGCCGTTCGAGATCATGGTCTCCGAGTCGCAGGAGCGCATGCTGTGCGTCGTCGAGCCCGAGCGCGTCGACGAGGTGCTCGCCGTGTGCCGCGAAGTGGGAGGTCAACGGCACGGTCGTCGGCGAGGTGACCGACAGCCGGACGATGCGCATCCTCGAGGACGGCGAGATGGTCGGCGAGATCCCGGTCGTCGCGCTGGTGGACGACTGCCCGGTCTACGACCTCGAGCCCGCCGCGCCGACCACGCCGCTGTACCCGGCGCCGCCGCGCACGCTGGAGGCGACCGAGCTCGCCGACGTCCTGCCGGGGCTGCTCGGCTCGGCCAACCTCGCCTCGCGCCGCTGGGCCTTCTCCCAGTACGACTGGCTCGTCGGCTCGCGCACGGTGCGCCGCCCCGAGGCGTGCGACGCCGCCGTGCTGGCGCTGGACCGGCGCCGACGGACGGTGCCGCGCCCCGGCATCGCCGTCTCCATCGACGGCAACGGCCGCCGCGTCGCCTGCGACCCGTATCGCGGCGCGGTCGAGGCGGTGATCGAGTGCGCCGCCAACCTCGCGTGCGCCGGCGCCGAGCCGCTCGGGCTGACCAACTGCCTGAACTTCGGCAACCCGGAGAAGCCGCACATCGCCTGGCAGCTCACGCGTGCCGTCAACGGCATCGCCGACGCGTGTCGCGCGCTCGACGTCCCCGTGGTCGGCGGCAACGTCTCGCTCTACAACGAATCCCACCAACCCGGCGGAGGCCCGATCTACCCGACGCCCGGTCGTCGGCATGGTCGGCGAGCTACCCGACGCGCGTGCCGCCGGTCAGCTCGGCTGGGCGACGGGACGGCGATGCGGTCGCGATCCTGCGCGCGAGCGGCTGGGCTCCGTCGCTGGCCGGCTCCGAGCTGTCCAAGCTGCGCGGCGAGGAGCTCGCGACCACGCTGCCCGAGGCCGACCTCGGCGAGCTGCGCGCCCTGCACGCCGCCGTCCGCCGCGGCGTGCGCTCCGGCGCCCTGCACTCCGCGCACGACGTCGCCGAGGGCGGCGTCGCCATCGCGCTCGCAGAGTGCTGCCTCGCCTCCGGCCGCGGCGCCACCGTCGAGCTCGACGCCGACGAGGCCTCGCTCTTCGGCGAGGGGCCCGGCGCGTTCCTCGTCTCGGGCGACCCCGAGTCGCTGCGCGCCTTCGGCGACGCCGCCCTGGTGATCGGCACCGTCGGCGGCGACGCAGCTCGACATCAACGGGACCGCCTGGGCGGTCACCGACCTCGCCGCCGTGCACGCCGACGGCCTCGCGGGACCTACTCGGTCCGTAGACCCTCGGGCTGCATCAGCCTGCGCAGCGCCGGCAGCGTCGCCACCGTGACGATCGCGATCACCGCGGCGCCCGCGGATGACGTCAGCGCCACCGCGGCCCAGTCGACCTCGAAGGCCTGATTGCCGACGCGCAGCAGAAGCGCCGCGAGCGCGAGGCCGACCGTCACCGAGACGATCAGCGCGAGCACGATCGGCACCGCCGCCTGCCACAGCACCGACCGGGCGAGGACGGCGCGGGGGACGCCGAAGGCCGACAGCTGGGCGAGCACCGGCCGGCGCTCGCGGAGTTGCTCGAGCGCGCCGACGAACAGGCTGGCCGCGATCAGCGCGAGCACCGCGAAGACGCCGAGGTAGATGCCGCGGCGAACGGTCTTGTACGCGGAGATCTCCATGGTCTCGCTGAGCACGTAGGCGTTGGCGTTGGGGGACAGATCGGCGAGCGCGTTGCGCACACGGTCGATGGCGTCCGGCACGGCCGGATCGAGGGTGATGAACGCGTCGGTGGACTCGAGCGGGAGCCCGCGCGCCGCGATCGGGGTCAGGAGGAAGCCGGGCGACTCGTAGCCGTCCGGGGCGGATCGGATCGGCACGCGCTGCGCGTCCGGGAAGCGCTTGCTGCCGGCCGGGTGGCCGGTCACGAACGTGTCGCCGTCCGCGCACGCGCCGATCTGCGCGTACTCGCGCAGCGCGTCGCAGGAGCCGACGTGGAAGCCGGACGCGGCGCCGGTAGTTCGAGCTCGTCGCGGTGACGTCCTTCACGCCCGGCGTCGCCTCCAGCAGCGCGGTCGCCCGGGCCGCGTCGGCGTCACTCGCGGGCAGGCCGGCGCGCGCGTCGGCCCGCGCGGTGTCGGCGCCGGTCGCGAAGGTGGAGGCGCGCTGGCCCTCGGCGAGCACGGTCTGCAGCGCGATGGCGCCGGCGACGGCAACGGCGACGCCGGTGACCGCTCGCGCAGCGGTCCCGCCGTCCATCTGCAGGCGCCGCAGCGCGAGCAGGCGCGGGACGCCACCGCCGCCCAGCCTCAAGACGACCTGGTCGACCAGCCACGGCAGCAACACGACGATGCCCAGCAGCATCAGGCCGACGCCGAGCGCGATCGGCGCCACTGCCGGGTCGTTCGGGTTGCTGACGAGGTCACCCGCCCGGGAGCCGAGCAGGACCCCGCCGAACCCCAGCGGGGCGAGGCGCCAGGCCAGGTGACGCTCCACACGGTCACCCTGCCGGGTCACGCCGAGCGGCTCGACCACGACACGCCGCAGCGCGAAGATCGACGCCACGAGCGTCGCCAGCGGAACGGCGATGGCGACGAGGATCAGGAGGACCGTTGCGGGGCGCAGGTCCGTCGCGTAGATGCTGAGGTCCTGGAAGTGCACGCGCTCTGCGAGCGGTCGCAGGCCGTAGAAGAGCCCGAAACCGAGCAGCATGCCCGCCACGGCGCCCGCCATCGCCTCGCCGGCGGCGATGCGCACGGCCATCGCGCGGTCGGCGCCGACGAGCCGCAGAGCCGCCAGGCGGCGGTCGCGCTCCTCCGAGCCGAAGCGCACGGCGGTCGCGATGAAGACACCGACCGGGCAGCAGCAGCACGACGACGCCGACCGCGACGATCAGGACGAGGAAGCCGGGCATGGGCTCGGATGGCTCCTCGTAGCCGAAGCCGGTCGAGGGGTAGGCCACGGTGCGGTCCAAGCCCTCGGCGCCCGCGTAGAAGACGAGCTCGCGCGGGCCGGTCAGGCCCTCCGGCCCGATCGTCTCCACGATCTCCTGGTCGAGGCGCTCGCGCAACAGCGGCTCGGCGTTGAGCAGGTCGCGCAGCGCGGGGGAGACGGCCATCGTGCCGGGCTCCGGCAGCTCGCGCAGGCCGGGCGGCGCCGGCGGGTCCGCCACGAGCGGCTGCATCCGCTGGCCGCGGATGTCGTCGTCGCGGAACCGCGTGTACGCGTCGGCGACGAGCAGCTTCGCCTTGCCCGACCCGCCCTGAAGGGCCGAGCGGGCCGCCTGGCGGTTGTCGATGGCGTTGATCGCCGACGGGACGCTCGCCGCGACCAGCAGCACGATCATGCCGAGCGCCACCCCGCCGGCGGTCAGTACGGCACGCAGCCTGGCGCTGCGCCCGCCCGTGACGGCGAGCCGCAGCCCGATCAGCAAGGCATTCATTCCACTACGCCGTCCGCCCGTCGCGGACGACGATCTCGCGGTCCGCATAGGCGGCGACGCGCGCCTCGTGGGTCACCAGCACGACCGCCGCGCTCGTCTCGCGCGCGGCGCCGATCAGCAGTCCCATCACGCGCTCGCCGTTGAGCGAGTCCAGCGCGCCCGTCGGCTCGTCGGCGAAGATCACCCGCGGCCGAGTGACGAGCGCGCGGGCGATCGCCACGCGCTGGCCCTGGCCGCCCGACACGCGGCCGGGCGTGTGACTGGCGACGTCGGCGACCTCGAGCCGTGTCGAGCCATTCCGCAGCGCGGCGGTCGGCCTCCCGGCGCTTGGTTCCGGCGAGGCGCAGCGGCATCGCGACGTTCTCCAGGCAGGTGAGCTCGGGGACGAGCTGGCCGAACTGGAAGACGAAGCCGAAGGCCGACCGGCGCAGCCCGCTGCGGGCCGCGTCACCCATCCGGCCCACGTCCTGGCCGTCGAAGCGAACGGTCCCCGCGTCGGGGACGAGGATGCCGGCGGCGCAGTGCAGCAGCGTCGACTTGCCCGAGCCCGAGGGGCCCATCACGGCGAGCACCTCGCCCGCGGCGACGGCCAGGCTCGCGCCGCCCAGCGCCTGTGTCGAGCCGAACGACTTGTGGATGTCGCTGGCCTCGAGCACCGTCGCGGTCGTGGTGGGCACCTCAGCCATGACGGTCATGCGGCCACCGTCGCGGCGAGATCGTCGAGGCGGCTCGTGGTGGTCTCGAGCCAGCGCAGGTCGGCCTCGAGATGGAAGAGGGCGTGGTCGCAGATCAGCTGGTCGGCAAGGTCGCCGGCGAGCTTGCGCTGGGTCAGCTCGCGCATCACCCGCAGGTGCTCGGTGCGCTGCGTGTCGAGCACCTCGTGCGCGGGGCGGCCGGTGAGCATCGCCAGCACCACCTTCTGAAAGAGTGTCGAGTGCAGGTAGGCGTCGGGCGGCTCGGGCTCCGTCAGCCAGCGGTCGACGTCGGCGACGCCGTCTGAGGTGATCGCGTAGCGCTTGCGCTCGGGGCCCTCGCCCGGCTCGACGGCGTCGACGGTGATCAGGCCCTGCTTGAGCATCCGCGCGAGCGTGGCGTAGACCTGGCCGTAGGCGAGCGGCTTGTCCCGGCCGAAGCGCTCGTCGTAGGAGCGCTTGAGGTCGTACCCGTAACTCGGGCCGCCCTCGAGCAGCCCGAGGAAGGTGGTGGCGATCGACATGGCCGGTGACTATACACACTGGGTATACGCACCGCGAATAGCCCACCCGTTCGCCGCGTCCGGTGCTAGCCTCGCGACAGCGGTCCTGTGGCTTCCTCAGACGTCTTCGACCTTCGCGAAGGACCGCGCGACGAGTGCGGCGTCTTCGGCCTAGTCGCGCCCGGCCGCGAGGTGTCGCGGCTCGCCTACTTCGCGCTCTACGCACTGCAGCACCGCGGGCAGGAGTCTGCCGGCATCGCCGCCGCCTCGGACGGCCGCATCCTCACGGTCCGCGACCAGGGCCTCGTGTCGCAGGTCTTCGACGAGCAGAAGCTGCGCGCCCTGCAGGGCGACATGGCGCTCGGCCACGTCCGCTACTCGACCACGGGCGCCAGCTCGTGGGAGAACTCGCAGCCCGTCTGGCGCTCCGACGTGCGCGAGGTCGCCCTCGCCCACAACGGCAACCTCATCAACGCCGTCGAGCTGCACGCCGAGCTCGCCGCCAGCGGCGTCTCCTTCCGCTCCACCTCTGACTCCGAGATCATCGCCGCGCTGCTCTCGACCCATCCCGCCGACAACATCGAGGACGCGATCGCCGACGTGGTCCCCCGGCTGCACGGCGCCTTCTCGACCGTCGTCATGACGCGCGACCGCGTGTGCGCGTTCCGCGACCCCGCCGGTCTGCGGCCGCTCTCGCTCGGCATGCTCGAGGACCACCCTTGCGTGGCCTCGGAGACGGCGGCGCTCGACATCATCGGCGCGAAGTTCCTCCGCGACGTCTCTCCGGGCGAGCTCGTCACGCTCACCGAGACGGGCATCCGCACCCGCCAGGTCGCCGAGTCCGACCGCCGCGCGTTCTGCGTCTTCGAGCACATCTACTTCGCCCGGCCGGACTCGCAGCTCGAGGGCCGCGTCGTCCACACGTCGCGCTCGCGGATGGGCGAGATCCTGGCCCGCGAGGCGCCGGTCGACGCCGACCTCGTCATCGCCGTGCCCGACTCCGGCAACGCCGCCGCCCGCGGCTACGCCCGCGCGTCCGGCATCACCCAGGACGACGGCTTCGTCAAGAACCGCTACGTCGCCCGCACGTTCATCCAGCCCGGCCAGGAGCTGCGCAAGCAGGGCCTGCGCCTGAAGTTCAACCCGCTGCCCGACGTCGTCGCGCGGCAAGCGCCTCGTCGTCGTGGACGACTCGATCGTCCGCGGCAACACCACCCGCCAGATCGTCCAGATGCTCCGCGACGCCGGCGCGCTCGAGGTCCACCTCCGCATCAGCGCGCCGCCGATCCGCAACCCCTGCCACTACGGCGTCGACATGTCCACGCGCGAGGAGATGATCGCCCACGAGCGCACGGAGGCCGAGATCGCCGCCGAGATCGGCTGCGACTCGCTCGCCTACCTCTCGCTGGAGGGCGTGTACGAAGCGATCGAGCACGAGCGCGAGACCCACTGCGACGCGTGCTTCTCCGGCGAGTACCCGCTCGCGGACACCGAGGCCTCCGCCCAGCGCAAGGACGCGTTCGAGAACGCGCTCCCGCTCGTCAAGGCGTAGGCACGCTGCACGTTTCAGCGCGGCCGCTCGGTCCCGGGTCGAGCCGTCGCCAATGGGCAGGTAGGGAGCGGGATCAGCCGTTGCTTGTGCACTTTTCGGGGGTGATCACGCTCCGAAGGGCGCACGCTGACGTGCTACGACAGCTCGGACTCGGCCTGGTTGACCGAGTCGAACTCCTCCTCGGGCGCGGAGGCGACGAGGTGGTGGCGCGAGTAGAACCAGAAGTACGCCAGCAGCACGAGGAAGATGCCGGCGGTGATGCCGGCCGCCTGCTTGTCGACGAAGAACGTCGCGATCACCGCGGCACAGGCCAGGACGAGGCCGACGCCCGTGGTCACGATGCCGCCCGGGGTCCGGTAGGGGCGCTCGAGGTCGGGCTCGGTGCGGCGCAGCTTGATGTGCGACGCGAGCATCAGGACGTAGGAGACGGCGGCGCCGAAGACCGCGATGTTGATGAGCGTCGCGCCGTCCTCGGTGATGGCGGCGAGCGCGAACCCGATCGCGCCCGGGATCAGCAGCGCGAGGTAGGGCGTCTGACGGGAGCCGGTGACGGACAGGGCAGTCGGCAGGTAGCCGGCGCGCGAGAGCGCGAACAGCTGGCGCGAGTAGCCGAAGATGATCGAGAAGAAGCTGGCGATCAGGCCGGCAAGGCCGACGTAGTTGACGAAGTCGCCGAGCAGCGAGCTGTCGCCCTTGGCCGCGGCGACGGCGGCCGGCAGGGGGTTGTCGGACTCCATGATCGCCTTCGCGCCCGCGCCGCCCGGCGCGGTGAACAGGATCGCCGCGGCGAAGACGAGCAGGATGCAGATCGCGGCGATCAGGCCGCGCGGCAGGTCGCGCTTGGGGTCGCGCGTCTCCTCCGCCGCCATCGGCACGCCCTCGACGGCGAGAAAGAACCAGATGCCGTAGACGAAGGCGGACAGGATCCCGGCGTAGCCGAACGGGATGAAGTCGCTGGCGCCGGCGGCGTAGCCGCGGCGCGATGTCCGTCAGGTTGCTCGTGTCGAACTCGCCGATCATCCCGACCACGAAGACGACCAGGGCGACGACCGCCAGCGCGGTGATGACGAACATCAGCTTGAGCGCCTCGCCGACGCCGTAGAGGTGCACACCGATGAACACGGCGTAGAAGAAGAGGTAGACCGGCCAGCCGTTCGTGATGCCGAGGATGTCGAGCGACTCGACGTAGCCCCCGATGAAGGTGACGATCGCGGCGGGCGCGATGGCGTACTCGATCAGGATGGCGGTGCCGGTGGCCATGCCGCCGAGCGGGCCGAGGGCGCGGCGCGCGAAGCCGTAGCCGCCGCCGGTGACCGGGATCGCCGACGAGAGCTCGGCAAGGCCGAAGACCATGCACGTGTACATGGTCGCCATCAGGATCGTGGCGATCAGGAGGCCGCCCCAGCCGCCCTCGGCGAGGCCGAAGTTCCAGCCGGCGAAGTCGCCGGAGATGACGTAGGCGACGCCGAGGCCGGCGAGCAGGACCCAGCCCGCCGCACCCGACTTCAGCTCGCGGTCCTTCATGTAGTCGCCGTCAGTCACGTTGCGGACCTGCCCACCTTTGCGACAAGTCACGCACAACCGTTCGGGTCCGACCGGATCGCGCCGGTAGCTTGCGATCGGCTGTGATCGACGCTGACCCTTCCCGGCCTGGACGACCCCGCACAGGCGCCGTTCCTGCGGGCCTCCGACCCCGACGGGGCGCTGCACGAGGCGTTCGGGTTCGACGCGTTCCGGCCCGGTCAGCGCGAGGCCGTCGGCGCCGCGCTGGCCGACCGCGACGTGCTGGTCGTCATGCCGACGGGCTCGGGCAAGTCGCTCTGCTACCAGCTGCCGGCGCTGATGCGGCACGACCTGACGCTCGTGGTGTCGCCGCTCGTGTCGCTGATGCAGGACCAGGTGGACGCGCTGAAGCGCATCGCGCCCGGCCGGGTGGCGCTGATCAACTCCCAGCAGGACTCGCAGACCAACCGCCGCGCCCTGGACGCCGCGGTGCGCGGGGACCTGCGGCTGCTCTACGTCGCGCCGGAGCGGTTCAGCTCGCCCGGGTTCGTGGAGAAGCTGCGCGGCGCGTCGGTCGGGCTGTTCGTGGTCGACGAGGCGCACTGTGTGTCCCAGTGGGGGCACGACTTCCGGCCGGACTACTTCCGGCTCGCGGACGCGGCGCGCTGGCTCGGGTCGCGGTCGATCGTGGCGTCCACCGCGACGGCGACGCCAGAGGTGGCGCGCGACATCGTCGACCGTCTCGGGCTGCGGGATCCCGTCCACGTCGCGACGGGCTTCGACCGGCCGAACCTGACGTTCTGCGTCGTGCCGGCGCAGAACAAGGAGGCCGGGCACCGCGGGATCGCGGCCGCGCTCGGGGAGCCGGACGCGCTGCCGGCCATCGTCTACGCCGGCACGCGCGCGGAGTGCGAGAAGCTGTCCGGGCGGCTGTCGACGGCGCTGGACACGAAGGTGCTGCCCTACCACGCGGGTCTGCCGCGCGACGTCCGCGCGGAGACCCAGCGCAAGTTCATGTCCGGCGAGATCAAGGCCGTCGTCGCGACCAACGCGTTCGGCATGGGCGTCGACAAGGCCGACGTGCGGACGGTCTGCCACGAGTCCGTGCCGGGGTCGATCGAGGCCTACTACCAGGAGGCCGGCCGCGCCGGCCGTGACGGGCGGCCCGCCCGCTGCCTGCTCTTCGCCTCCTCGCGCGACAAGGGACTGCACGTCTTCTTCATCGAGCGGGCGACGGTCGACGAGGGCAAGATCGCGGCGGTCGCCCGGCGGGTGCTCGGGCGCGCCGCCGACGGCCGGTACGACGTCGGGATGGACGAGCTGTGTCACGCCGCGGGCGACGGGGACGGCGAGCAGGTCCGCGCGATCCTCGGCCACCTCGCCCGAGCGGGCGTGCTGCAGCCGGCGCCCTCGCCGCCGGACCGCGCGTTCGGCCGGGTGATCGGCGACGTGGGACGGTGCGGCCAAGGCACTCGCGCGCACCTCCGCGACCGAGGGGACGAAGGCGCGCTGGCGCCAGTACCGCAGCGTGTGGGGCTGGGTCGAGGGCTCCAGCTGCCGGCGCTAGGGCATCCTGCGCCACTTCGGCGACCACGCCGCGCCCACGACCGACCCCGGCGTCCCCTGCTGCGACGTCTGCAACCCGGAGGTTCGGCCCGCGCCGCCACCGCCACCCGCGCGGGCCGCCGCCCGTCGCGCGCGCCAGTTGTCCGCGCGGCCGCTCGATGCCGACGCGCTCGACGACGCGATCCTGTCCGTCGTCGAGTCCGCCGAGCCCGCCGGTCGGCCGCACCCGTGCCGTCGAGATCCTGCGCGGAGGCCGCTCGAAGGTCATCGTCAAGTACGCCTACGACGGGATGCCCGAGTACGGGACCTACGGGCATCTTGCGGCGCCGAGGTCCTCGGCCGCGTCGATGCGCTGATGACGGCCGGCACGCTGCGCTCGACGGGCGGGCGCTTCCCGAAGCTCGCGGTCGTATGACGTGGTCAGCTTTCCCGGCTGGCGCCGGGCTGACCCGAGGACAACGGTGCGGGTAGGCGTCCTCGCCTCGGGCTACGGCTCGAACCTCGGCGCGCTGCTCGACGCCGACGTCGACGTGGTCGCGGTCGGGTCCGACAAGGAGGAGGCCCACGCCCTCCAGCGGGCGCGCGCCGCCGGCGTGCCGGCGCAGGTGTTCCCGATCGCCGACCGCGCCGAGCGCGACACGGCGATGGCCGCCTGGCTCGCTGGCCACGGCGTCGAGCTCGTGGTGCTGGCCGGCTACATGCAGCTGGTCAGCCCAGCGTTTCTCGGCCGCTTTCCGGAGCGCGTCATCAACGTCCACCCGTCGCTGCTGCCGGCCTTTCCCGGCCTACGGGCGGTCGAGCAGGCACTCGAGTACGGCGTCAAGGTCTTCGGCGTGACCGTCCACCACGTCGACGAGGGCGTCGACTCGGGCCGGATCATCGCCCAGCGCGCCGTCGAGCTGCCCGACGCGCGGACGCCCGACGAGGTCATGGCCGCGATCCGCCCGCTGGAGCACGAGCTCCTGACGGCGGTCGTGCGGTCGTTCTGAGTAGGGTCCGCAACGTGACTCAGCCAGGGGAGGTCCGCATCCGGCGCGCGCTGTTGAGCGTGTCGGACAAGACAGGGATCGTCGACTTCGCGCGCGGCCTGGCCGACCTCGGCGTCGAGCTGATCTCGACCGGCGGGACCGCCTCCACACTCGCCGAGGCGGGGATCGAGGTCCGCTCGATCTCGGACCTCACCGGCTTTCCAGAGATCATGGACGGCCGGGTCAAGACGCTTCATCCGAAGCTCTATGCCGGCCTGCTCGCCCGCCGCGACGAGCCCGAGCACATGGTCGCCGCCTCCGAGCAGGAGATCGAGTTCGTCGACCTCGTGTGCGTGAACCTGTACCCGTTCGAGGCCGTCGCCGCCCGGCGCGGAGTCTCCGAGGCGGAGATCATCGAGAACATCGACATCGGCGGGCCGACGATGCTGCGCGCGGCCGCGAAGAACCTCGCCTTCAGCGCCGTCGTCTCCTCGCCCGAGTCCTACGACGCGGTGCTGCAGGAGCTGCGCGACGCCGACGGCAAGCTGTCGATGACCACGCGCGAGTCGCTCGCCGCGGAGGCGTTCTCCTACACCGCGCGCTACGACCTCGCCATCTCGCGCTGGTTCGGCGAGCGCCGCGAGGACTTCCCCAACCTGACCATGGGCGCCTACGAGAAGGTGCTCGACCTCTCCTACGGCGAGAACCCGCATCAGCGCGCGGCCTACTACGCCGAGGTCGGCTCGCGGATGCACGTCCTCTCCATGGTCCGCCAGCTCGGCGGCAAGGAGCTGTCGTTCAACAACCTGCTCGACCTCAACGGCGCGCGCAGCCTGGTGGACGAGTTCGACATCCCCGCCTGCGCGATCATCAAGCACAACAACCCCTGCGGCTGCGCCGTGGGCTCGACCGCCGTGGAGGCCTACCAGCGCGCCTTCGCGGGCGACCCGACGTCGGCCTTCGGCGGCGTCATCTGCCTCAATCGGACGGTCGACAAGGAGGTCGCGGAGGCGATCGTCGGCCAGTTCGCCGAGATCCTCTTCGCCCCCAAGTTCACCGAAGAGGCGCTCGAGGTGCTGGCGACCAAGCCCAAGCTGCGCATTCTCGAGGACAACGAGCGCCGCCGGCCGAACATCCGCGAGCGCGACCTCAAGCGCGTGCTCGGCGGCCTGCTCGTGCAGGACCGCGACATCGACCTCGAGGACCGCTCGGCGATGGAGATCGTGACCGAGCGCAAGCCGACCGAGGCCGAATGGGGCGAGATGCTGTTCGCCTGGAAGGTCTGCAAGCACGTCCGCTCCAACGCGATCGTGCTCTCCCGCGACCTCGCCACGGTCGGCATCGGCGCCGGTCAGATGAGCCGCGTCGACTCCGTGCGCATCGCGGTCGAGAAGGCTCAGGAAGCCGGCGTCGACCTCGCCGGCGGCGCGATCGCCTCAGACGCCTTCTTCCCGTTCGCCGACGGCCCGCAGCTGGCCATCGACGCCGGCGTCCGCTGCGTCATCCAGCCCGGCGGCTCGATGCGCGACCCCGAGGTCGTCGAGGCCGCGGACGCCGCCGGCATCTCGATGGTCTTCACGCACCGCCGCCACTTCAAGCACTAGGCACGCCGCACGCGCCCGGCTGATCACCGCGGCTGACGCCGAATCGTCGAGCGCTCGCGGCCCAGAGGCCGCCACGCGCTGCCGATCGCACGTCAGCCGGCGCCAGCCGAACGGCTGACGCCGCGCCTTCGCGACTGGTCTTCGGCAGACCGCGTCAGCTACTGAACGGGTGTTCGCGCAACCAGCTCAGCACCGCCTCGTTGAACTCCTCGGCGCGTTCGAGATTCATGCCGTGGCCGATGCCCTTGAGGATCGTCAGCGTCGCGTCGTCGACGTACTCCGCCACCTCCTCGGACTTCCACGGCGGGATCAGCAGGTCGCGGTCGCCGGCGATCACGTGGACGGGCATCTGGAGCTCGCTGAGGCGATGGCGGACGTCGTGGCGCGCCGTCGCTCGGATCTGGCGGATCAGCCCTTCCGTCGGCTGCGGGTTCGGGTTGTCCATGGTCATCTGCTTGACCGTCGCGATCGCCTCCTCGCTCTCGAACAGCTTCTCGGAGAGCGTGAGGAGCATCATCTCCTCGAGCCACTCCTCCTGGGTGCAGCGGCGGACCTCGCGCTCCCACACGCGGGCGCGCATCTCGGAGTAGGCCTTCGCCGTGCCGGCCCAGGTCGGCGGCGAGGGTGAGGCTGTGGATGCGGTCGGGGATGGCCAGCGCGACGTGCTGCGCGACGCACGAGCCGAGCGAGATCCCGAGCAGGTGGAAGCGCTCCAGGCCGAGGTGGTCGGCGAGCGCGATCGGTGTCCTGCGCGAGGTCGGCGATCTCGTAGTCGTCCTCGGCGAGCGTCGAGTCGCCCACGTCGCGGTTGTCGAAGACGATCGTCCGGAACTCCTCGGCGAACGCCTCCTGCTGGAGGCCCCACGCGCGGTGGTCGGACGCGAGCCCCATCACGCAGAGCAAGGGGTCGCCCGCGCCACGTTCATCGTGGAAGAGGCGAAGACCGTTCACTTCAGCGTGGGGCATGCGGCGAACGATGTCATCATCGGCGCATGACCCCGCGCCTCCTCGCCCAGTTGATCGCCGCCGGCCGCGTCCTCATCGGACTGGTGCTGTTCGTCAAGCCGACCGCCGTGACGACGCACTGGGTGGGCGCCGACGAGGGCGATCGCGCCGGCACGCGGGTGATGGCCGGCGGCCTCGGCGCGCGCGACGTCGTCATCGGGGCCGGGCACGCTCGCCGCCCTCAACGCGGGCGGCGACTCAGCCAAGCCCTGGCTGCTCGGCAGCGTCGTGGCGGACCTGCTGGACCTCGTCTCGACCCTGCGCTCCGCCAAGGACCTGCCCGGCGGCGCGGTCGCCGGCACGGTCGTGGTGGCGGGCGGCGCGGCGATCGCCGGCGTCTACGCCCTCACGCAGAACGACTGAACCGCTACTCGGTCCCGTACAGCGCTCGCGACCACAGCGTCGCGAGCGTCGCCACGACCCGGCCCGGCGGGCACCCGGTCCGGGCCCGAACGAGTGGTACAGGTAGCGCTCGCCCATCCACACGAGCGCCTTCGCCGCCTCGGCCGCGTCGAGCGGATCGATCGTCCCGGCCGCGACCTCCTGCTCGATGTGCTCGGCCGTCGCCGCCACGAACGTGTTGAGCAGGCCGGTGTACGCCTCCTCGACGTCGTTGTCGTCCGCCGCCGCGTCGGCGAGCGCGCGCATCACGGCGCTGTGTTCGGCATAGACGTTGACGAGCGCCTCCATCGCCTCGCGCAGCACCACGGACCCGCCACCGATCGACTCGTACCACCGGTTTGCCACCCCGAGCAACTGCTCCTCCAGGTGCGCCACCACCCGCAGCACGAGTTCATGGCGATCCTTGAAGTAGACGTAGAACGACGGCCGCGACAGACCCGTCCGCCGCATCACCTCGTCAACCGTCAGCTCCCGGAACGGCCGCTCCCGGAGCAACGCCTCTGCAGCCCCGACGATCTCCCGCTGCGCCTCCTCCGGCGAGCGTCTGCGTCGAGTCGTTTCCCCCCGCGCGGGCACTCGTCCGCAATGTACTCCTTGTCAGCCGTCCTGGCCATATGCGAACATACGTTCGTGTTATCGAAGCGCATCGAACAGCGGCAGGCTCGCGCCCTGCGGGCCGAAGGATGGAGCCTTGGACGCATCGCGCGCGAGCTCGGCGTTGCGAAGTCAAGTGTCAGCGTCTGGGTGCGGGATGTGCCACTCCCGCCGCCCGTCGAGCCGCCGCCGCACGGTTCTCGATCCGAGAAGCAAGACCTGCGGTCGGTGCCGCCGCGAGCGCTCGCTCTCGCACTTCAATCGAGCCGGCGACGGCCTTCAACACTGGTGCAGAGACTGCTTCCGTGAGTACTTCCGGGCGCGTGGCGAGTTGCATCTTCGGCAGGTCGAGGAGTCGACACGGAGGCGGACCGCGGCCGCCTGCGCGCTAGTCCGCGCCCGGCTGATCGCGGAGGCGTGTGTTGACTGCGGGGAGGATGAGATCGCCGTGCTCGAGTTCGACCATGTCCGAGACAAGCGGGGTGATCTGGCGCGGATGGCTCACGAAGGAGCCGAGCTGGAAGAGATCGAGGCAGAGCTGGCCAAGTGCGAAGTCGTCTGTGCGAGCTGCCATCGACGCCGAACCGCGACGAGGGCCGGGTGGGCGCGCGCCACCGGCGTACCCGGGAGAACTGGACGGCAGTTCGGCGCCGCAACCACGCGTACGTGCTCGAGGTGCTCACCCGGACCGGATGCGTCGACTGCGGTGAACGCGATCCAGTCCTCCTCGAGTTCGATCACATCGGACCGAAGAAGGCGAAAGTCGGGCAGCTCGCTATGTCCGCATCCCTCCAGCGTCTCAAGGCGGAGATCGCGGAGTGCGAGGTGCGTTGCTGCAACTGCCACCGCCTTGTCACCTACGCGCGCCGCGGCGGCACCTGGCGCGACGCCCCGGCCTGGTCCGCGAGGCGGCTAGCTTGTCGCCGGTCGCCCCCGTGGTGTAATGGCAACACAGTCGCCTTTTAAGCGTTGAAATGCGGGTTCGAGCCTTGGCGGGGGCATCCGGGGTTCGAAACGAATAGCGCGAACGGGTGGCGTATCGTGACCTCCCTGGCCCCCATGGTCTAGTGGTTATGACGCCGCCCTTTCAAGGCGGAGATCGCGGGTTCGAGCCCCGCTGGGGGTATCGGGAATTTCAGAGCGGAGTACGTCCGATCAGGATGCGAACATGTGTTCGTGCCAAAGCTGATTCCGGCGAGACGAAAGAGTTGGCTCTGCGACTCCGAGCCGAGGGCGCGTCGCTGAATCAGATCGTGTCCGTGACCGGCATGGCGAAGTCCACGGTGTCCCTGCTGGTCCGTGAGGTGCCACTGACCGACGAGGCCCGGGCGCGGCTCGAGGCCGCGGATCCCGTGAAAGCGAAGAGTCGACTGGGACAGCTCACTTGGAGCCGCCAGTGCCGTGGTCGGCGCCGAAATGCTCAGCTCGCCGGCCGGTGTTTGGCGGGCTCCGGCGACGCTCGCTACCACGCCGGCGTGATGCTCTACTGGGCCGAGGGCGGGAAGGCTCGCAACAGCGCGAACCTCTCCAACGCCGATCCCGAGCTCCTCAGGATGTGGTTGAACTGGGTGAGGGAGTGGCACGACATCCCGGAGGAGCGCATCAAGCTCGTAGTGAATTGCTTCCTGAACAATGGTCTGTCGCTGGACGAGATCGAGGGGTGGTGGCTCGAGCGTCTCGAGATGAAGCACTCACAGCTTCAGAAGGCGATCGTCAACCGCCCATCGCGGGCATCGAACGCCGTGCGTTCGCCGCTGCTGTACGGCACGGCGCAGGTCCGCATCAATTCGACCTTCCTGGTGCAGAGCATCTACGGCGCGATCCAGGAGATCGGCGGGTTCGAGCGGCCGGAGTGGCTGGATCTCGGCGGCGCGATGCCCGAAGATCCGCTGCGTGCTGACTGATCGGGTTCGGGTGTGGGCGGCCGACGGCCGCCACGTGAAGATCGGCGACCACCGGCTGTGGGTCTACGAGCGCGGCGGCGACGGGCCGCTGCTCCTGCTCCTGCACGGCTTCCCCTCGAGCTCGTACGACTGGCGCCGGCTCCTGGCCGCGCGGCCGTCGCGCGCGGCGCTGGCGTTCGACTGCCTCGGCTTCGGGCTCTCGGACAAGCCCGCCGGCTTCGAGTACACGCTCGGCTGGCAGGCCGACGCGGCGGAGACGCTGGTCGCCGGGCGCGAGGTCTTCATCGTCGCCCACGACATGGGGACGTCCGTCGCGACGGAGCTGATGGCGCGGGACCTGCGCGGCGAGCTGCGGATGAAGCTCGCCGGCGTGCTGCTCTTCAACGGCAGCATCCTGCTGCACAAGGCGAGCCCGACGATCGGGCAGAAGATCCTGCGCTCGCCGGTCGGGCCGCTCTTCGCCCGGCTGAGCTCCGAGCGCACCTTCACCGCCCAGTTCGCGCGGATCTTCTCCAAGGACCATCCGCTCGACCCCGAGGAAGCGCGCCGACCAGTGGGCGCTGATCGCCTACCACGAGGGGCACCGGCGGATGCCGGAGACGATCAACTACATGAACGAGCGCGAGCGCTACACGGACCGCTGGCACGGCGCGGTCCGCGACTGGCCCGGTCCGCTCAGCTTCACGTGGGGCCTCGAGGACCCCGTCGCCACGACCGCGGTGCTCGAAGGGCTGCGCGAGCTGCGCCCGCACGCCCCTGTCGAGGAGCAACCCGGCCTCGGCCACTACCCCCAGCTCGAGGATCCGGAGCGGATCGCGGAGGCGCTCGACTCAGCCCTAGCCTTCGCAGCGCAGCACGCGGGCGGTTAGCTCAGCTGGTCAGAGCGCCTGCCTTACAAGCAGGAGGTCCCCGGTTCGAGCCCGGGACTGCCCATCAGGTCAGCTCAACGTCGCCAGGCGTCGATGAAGCGGCGGACGGTCTCGCCGACGCCGTCGACGGCGCGCACGGACAGCTTGTCGAGGCCGTCCTCGAGCGTGTGGCCCTCGTTCGTAGGACCAGTCGATGAGGTCGACCGCGGGGATGCCGGCGCGCAGGAAGGGCGTGTGGTCGTCGGTGATCGCCGGGCCGGTGCCGGCGGGGAAGAAGGTCGCCTTGCCGGCCCGGCGGGACGCGGAGCGGACCTGGCGCCACAGCGACGGGGTCGAGGTCGCCTCGCGCGGGAGCTGGAGGTCGGCGTTGGCGACGTAGTCGAGGAGGACCATCGCGCCGACGTCGCTCGCCGTGGGCGTCGACGTAGGCGCGCGAGCCGCGGAGGCCGACCGAGTAGAAGTCGACCTGCTCCTCGGGCAGGCCCTCCGCCGGCTCCTCGCCGTCGAAGAGCACGAAGCGGATCTCGGGAGCGCGCTTGCCTCGCTTGGACAGCGGCGAGCTCGCGCGCGAGCTGGACGACGATCGCCGTCCCGGCGGCGCCGTTGTTGGCGCCGACGAAGCCCTCGGGCTTGACCAGCGTGTCGTAGTGCGCGCCGACCACCAGCGCCGGCTTGCGTCCCGGCACGACGGCGACACGTTGCGCAGGCCGGGTTCGCCGGGATCGCCTCGAAGCGACCTCCCGGCAGGCGCTTGCGCAGCACCTTGGCCAGCGCGCGCAGCTGCGGCGAGCCGGCAGGACGCTGGCCGTAGGAGACCTGCTTGCGGATCAGCGCGAACGCGGCCTCCGCGTCAAAACGGTCGAGATTCGTCGGCGGGTGTCGCCCTCGCTGCCGACAGGGGCTCGCGCGCCGGCGCCGCCTGCCCGTTCCCTCCGCACGCGCAGCAGCAAGAACGCGCTCATGACCAGCAGGATCCGCAGCACCGTCCGCCATAGTGAAGCGGGTGCGCCTCGCCGTCCTCGGAGCCGTCGTCCTGTCGCTGACCGGCTGCGGCGCGTCCGAGCTCACCGGAGTCGCTCCGTACGGCGCCGGGCCGCGCTACCGGCCCGATCCCGACGCGACCGGTCCGGGGTGCGCCGACCGCTCGGCGACGGGCCGCGTCCACGTCGAGCTCTTCGCCGCCGGCAAGGTGATGATCCTCCCGGCCGGCATCGGCATCGCGGACCCGCGCATCGACGGCGCCTACGCCCGCGGCGGTCGCTGCCGTCACGCGCTCTTCACGACCGAGCCGACCGGTGTCGTCGACGTCGCGCGGCCCAGGCAGACGCTGGGCGACCTGTTCGACATATGGGACCGGCCGCTCGCCACCGACCGCCTCCTGAGCTTTCGCGCCCCCGTGCAGGTCCACGTCGACGGCGAGCGCTGGGACCGGGACCCGCGCGCGGTCCCGCTCACGGACGAGGCGCAGATCGTCGTCCAGGCCGGCGGCCCGCCCGTCGAGCCCCACGCCGAGTACACTTTCCCGGCGTGATCGCCGTTCTCGCCCTCGTCCTGCTCCTCGCCTTCGCGCCCGCCGCGCAGCGCCAACGGCGACCCCGCGTCCGACGTCCTGCTCAGCCAGGACTCCTACCTGCCCTACGCGCCCGAGGTGCAGGACCGCCTGAAGACCGCGCTCGAAGGCGTGCTCGAGGACGCCGACGCGGCCGGCTACCCGATGAAGGTGGCGCTGGTCGCGACCGAGCGCGACCTCGGCGCCTACCCGCAGCTCTTCAACAAGGCGCAGGAGTACGCGGACCTGCTCACGCAGAACCTCGCGATCCTCAATCCGCACGGCGACGCGGTCAAGAACGCGCACGTGCTGGTGGTGATGCCGGGCGGCTTCGGCGGCAACAACCTGGGGGAGAAGGTCGACGAGGCGCTGGGATCCGATCGACATCGACGCCGAGGCGAGTTCGGACGGGCTGGCGAAGGCGGCGGTCGAGGGCGTCGCGCGCCTGGCCACCGTCAACGGTCACGCCGTGCCGACGCCACCCGAGGCCGATCTAGAGCTCGCCGCGAAGTCCGCCGAAGCGGACGGCGGTGGCACCTCGCCGATCCTGTACGTCGCTCCCGCGGTCCTGCTGTTCGGCGGACTTTTCGTCGCGGGACGAGTCTCGGCGCGGCGAATGTCCGGCGAAAGCGACGGAGAATCTGACTAGGATCGCCCGCCCAATGAGCGCCGTAACCAACTGGAAGGCCGACATCGCGCCGTACGCCCAGGCGAGCGTGCCCCGCAGCATGCTCGACCTGCTGACCTCGGTGGTCCCGTACCTGGCGCTGATGGCGCTGCAGATCTGGATGCTCGAGAGCGGCACCTCGTTCTGGGTCGTGCTGCCGATCGCGATCCCGACCGCCGGCTTCCTGCTGCGGACGTTCATCGTCTTCCACGACTGCACGCACGGCTCGTTCATGCCGACCAAGCGCGGCAACCACGTGCTCGGCGCCGCTCGTCGGGCTGCTCGTCTTCACGCCCTTCCAGACCTGGCGCCACAGCCACGCGATGCACCACGCGACCGCGGGCGACCTCGACCGCCGCGGCCACGGCGACGTGCCGACGATGACGCTCGAGGAGTACCAGGCGCACGACTGGCCGATGCGCCTCGGCTACCGCCTCTTCCGCAACCCGATCGTCATGTTCGGCCTCGGCTGGCTGTGGGGCCTCGTCATCCAGCCGCGGCTGGTCTCCAAGGATGCGCGCCCGCGCCTGAAGCGCTCGACGCACGTCACGAACCTCGTGCTCATGCTCGCGGTGATCGCGGCGATGTGCCTGCTGGTCGGCCCCGGCACCTTCTTCCTCGTCCAGGGCCCGGCCGCCGCGCTCGCCGGCGCCACGGGCGTCTTCCTCTTCTACGTGCAGCACCGTTCGAGGACACGTACTGGGAGAACAACGCGACCTGGAGCTACACGGACGCCGCGCTGCGCGGCTCGTCCTACCTCAAGCTCCCGCAGCCGTTCCAGTTCTTCACGGGCAACATCGGCCTGCACCACGTGCACCACCTCTCGGCGCGCGTTCCGAACTACAACCTGCAGGCCGCGGTCGACAACGTGAGGCTCTTCGACGACGTCCCGGTGCTGACGTTCTGGGACGGCCTGAAGGCATCGCGGCTGAAGGTGTGGAGCGCCGAGCACGGCCGGCTGCTGACGTGGGCCGAGGTGCGCGCGCTGCGCGCCGCCGTGCCGACCACCGCCACCGCCTAGCGCAGCGTGCAGACCTGGGTCGCGGGCGCGGACGCGTCCGGCTTCGGGCTCACGAACCTCCCGTACGGCGTCGTCCGCCGGCCGGGCGAGCCGCCGCGGCCGGCGGTGCGGATCGGCGACTTCGCGCTCGAGCTGCGCCACGCGCTCGACGGCGAGCCCTTCACGCAGGCGCCGAACCTCAACGCGTTCCTCGCGCTCGGCGCGCACGGCTGGGCCGACGTGCGGCGCCGGATCGTCGGTCTGCTCACCGACCGCTCGGCCGCCGAGGCGCTGCTCGTCCCGCTCTCGACGCTCGAGGTGCTGCTGCCGATCGAGCCTGGCGACTTCGTCGACTTCTACGCGTCGCTCGAGCACGCGAGCGCGGTCGGCCGGCGCTTCCGGCCAGACGGCGATCCGCTGCCCGCCAACTGGCGCCACCTGCCCGCCGGCTACCACGGCCGAGCCGGCTCGGTGGTCGTCAGCGGGACGCCGGTCGCGCGGCCGTCGGGCCTCCGCGGGCCGGGCGACTTCGGCCCGGAGCGCGAGCTCGACTACGAGGTCGAGCTCGGCGATCGTCACCGGCGACCGCGAGCCCTTCGGCGTCGTCCTGCTCAACGACTGGTCGGCGCGCGAGATCCAGCGCTTCGAGTACGTGCCGCTCGGCCCGTTCCTGGGCAAGGCGTTCGCGACCTCGATCTCGCCGTGGGTCGTCCCGCTCGAGGCGCTGCCGCTCGTCGAGCCGCCGCCGCAGGACCCGCCCCCGCCCGAGCACCTGCAGCTTCGACGAGCCGTGGGCGCTCGACGTCGATCTCGAGGTCGAGGTCAACGGAACGGTCGTCAGCCAGGTCAACGCGCGCGAGCTGTACTGGACCGTCGCCCAGATGCTCGCTCACCTCACCAGCGGCGGCGCGGAGCTGCGCCCGGGCGACCTGATCGGCACCGGCACCATCTCTGCCCCCGGCAATCCCGGCTGCCGGCTGGAGACGGGCGGGCCGTACCTCGCCGACGGCGACGAGGTCGTCATCCGCGGCCGGGCCGGTGACGTGTCACTGGGTGAGGTCCGCGCCGAAGTGCAATCCGCTGTGTAAGACCGCCCCGCCCGCGACTATTAGGAGTGTGGAGGGCGAACCCGGCACCCGTTTCGAGGACACGGTCACGATCGAGCGCGTGCGCTTCGCGGCCGAGGAGACAGGCTTCGGCGTCGTCGAGGCCGACCGTGACGGCGACGAGATCATCCTGATCGGGCTGATCGGTCACCTGGAGGCGGGCGAGCGCGTCGCGGTCGGCGGCGTCTGGCAGGACGACAAGCGCTTCGGCATGCAGGTCAAGGTCGAGTCGGCGCAGCCGCTCGCGCCTGCCGGCGGGGCGGCGCTGCGCTCCTACCTCGAACGCGTGCGCCACATCGGCGGCAAGCGCGCCAAGCGGCTGCTCGACACCCACGGGGACGACGTGCTCGACGTGATCGATGCCGACCCCCGCGCCGCGTTCAAGGCCGCCGGCCTCAACGCGCGCCAGGCCGGCGAGGCCGTCGCGTCGTGGGACACCCTGCGCTCGACCCGCGCGCTGCACCTGCTGCTGGCGCCCCACGGCCTCGCGTGGCTCGTCCCGCGGATCGCCAAGCACTACGGCCCGGCCGCGCACCGCGTCGTGCGCGAGCAGCCCTACGAGCTGACGGCCGTCTTCGGCGTCGGCTTCCCGACGGCGGACACGCATCGCGCGCGCCGCCGGCGTGCCCGCCGACGACCCCGCCCGCGCCGAGGCCGCTCTCCTGCACGTCCTCGCCGAGGCCGAACGCGACGGCTCCACCTGCCTCCCGCTCGAGCTCGCCACCCAGAAGACCAGCGCACTGGTCGGGTCCCGGCATCTCGACATTCGACCGGGTCGTCATCGAGGACGGCTTCGTCTACCGGCCTGCGACGGCGGCGCTCGAGGCCGAGCTGGCCGAGCGCATCGCCGGGCTGCTCGACTAGCGAGGCGTCGCTGGAGGAGGCCGAGCCGCCGGACGGGGAGCTCGTGCCGGCGCCGGAGCAGTCCGCCGCGGTCGCCAACGCCTTCGCCCATCGCTTCTCGATCGTCACCGGCGGCCCGGGCACCGGCAAGACGGCGACGATCAAGCTGCTGTGCGCCGCCGCGCAGGCCCAGGACGCGAGCGTCGTGCTGCTCGCCCCCACCGGCCGCGCCGCCCGCCGCGTGTCGGAGTCGACCGGCCTCGAGGCATCGACGGTGCACTCGGCGCTCGGCTGGATCCCGGGGGAGGGACCCGCAGCGCACGGAGGAACAGCCGCTGCGCACCGACCTGCTCGTCGTGGACGAGACCTCGATGGCCAACCTCGAGCTCCTGGTCACGCTGCTGCGCGCCGTCGGCCCCAAGACCCATGTCGTGCTCGTCGGCGACGCGGACCAGCTCGCCCCCGTCGGCGCGGGCAAGCCGTTCGCCGAGCTCGTGACATCGGGGCGCGTGCCGACCGTCGCGCTGACCCACATCTTCCGCCAGGCCGCCGGGCTCGATGATCGTCCGCGGCGCTCACGCCGTGCGGACCGGGCAGCCGCCGTCGTTCATCGCCGAGGACGGCCTGCAGCGCGACCTGTTCATGATCGAGCGCGCGGATCCCGCCGCCGCGCTCGAGGAGATCGTCTCGCTGGTTCAGACCCGGTTCCCGCGCACTACGGGGTCGATCCCGTCGCCGACGTCCAGGTCTTCGCGCCCGTCTACCGCGGCCCGCTCGGCATCGACGCGCTCAACACGCGGCTGCGCGACGCGCTCAACCCGCATGGCCCGCCCGTGCTCTCGGGCCGCCTGCGCGAGGGCGACAAGGTGATGCTCGCCGGGCGCAACCTGCACGACCTCGGCCTCATGAACGGGACGGTGCTGCGGCTGCTCGGCGCGCACGACGATCTCGTCTCCGTCGAGGGGGACGGGCTCGCGGTCGACCTGCCGGAGGAGGACGCGGGTGCGCTGCGGCTCGCCTACGCCTGCTCCGTGCACAAGGGCCAGGGCATCGAGCTGCCGGTCGCGATCGTCGTCGCCCACCCCGCCGCCGGGGCGTTCTTCCTGCGGCGCGAGATGCTCTACACGGCGATGACCCGCGCCCGGGTGGCCACGATCATCGTCGGCAGCGCGAGCGTCGTCGCCGCCGCGGCCGCCCGCGCGGACACCAGCCGCCGCTACTCGCGGCTCGTGGACCGCCTGGCCTGAAGCTTCAGGCGCTTGCGCTGAGTGCGGATCACGTAGCGGCCCGCGGCAGCGCGGCGGGGAGGGTGAGGGACCGCAGCACGAGCCGCTTCCGGCACGGTCGCGGCGGAGCGAGCGTCCCGTCGGCGCGGACGAAGTCGCAGCGGCCACCCGAGCGACGCGCGACGGAGACCTTCCGGAACGTGCCCGTCCGGCTGAGCGGCGCGAGCGTCAGCGTGTCCTCGAGCAGCAGCGGGTCGTCGGTGAAGACGGCGTCCACGCCCTCGCGCGACGACGTCCTCGAAGCCGGCGACGTCGTCGGGCGTGTACGGCGCGACCTTCAGGCCGAGCGCGTGCGCATCCTCGACGTAGCCGGCCGGCAACCCGTCGCCGTACTCGGGGCCGATCCAGTCGTAGCCAAGTTGGCCGACGCCAGCCGAGGGCCGGCCGAGTTGAGGAACCCGAGCGTGAGGTAGAGCATCTGGGCGTCGGGCAGCAGCGACTTCGCGACGTCGAGGTTCGGCGGACAGAAGCTCTGCACGATCATGCGCTCCTGCGGGAAGCCGCTGTCGAGCAGCGCGGATGCCACCGCCGTGGCGAAGGCCGGCGTCGGGTCGAAGTCGCTCGGCACCGCCTCGAACGGCGGGTTGTTCTTGATCTCCGGGACTGATCGTCGAGCCGTACCGCTTGGCGACCGCGAGGACCTCATCGAGCGTCGGCGCCGGCTGGCACTCGCGAATCTCCGCCAGCGTCAGCTGGCCGATCGCCACGCCGCGGTGCGGGCAGTTCTCCGCCGCCGTGCGGTCGAGCGTGTCGTCGTGGATGACGACCGGGACGCCGTCGCTGGTGACGTGCACGTCGAGCTCGAGGACGAAGCCGCGCCGCGCCGCATCCCGGAAGGCCGGCAGCGTGTTCTCCTCGTAGACGTGCGCGGCGCGCTGCAGCGAGCCGCCGCGGTGGGCGAGGACCAGCGGGTCCGCCGACGCGACGGCCGGCAGGAGCAGACACGAGCAACAGGGCGAGTCTCACAGCGATCCCTTCCATGGTGGGTCGGCTCCCGGACGGGACGACGACGTGCGCGGCGACGCGAGTGCCGAACGCGGCGGCCTGGGCCAGAGCAGCGACGTCCCCGAAGCGCCGACTGCGTCAGCCCGCGCTCCGTCCACCACGCGAGCACGCCGCCGCCGAACGAGTCACCCGCGCCGATCGTGTCCGCCACGCGCACCCGCCGGGCGGGCACCTCGATGACGTCGTCGCGGGTGACGGCGAGCGCGCCCTCGGCCCCGGCGGTGACGATCGCCGGGGCGCCGAGCCGCCGCGCGGCCTCGGCCGGGCGCGCGTCCGGCTCGAGGTAGGCGAGGTCCTCCACGGAGGCCTTCAGCAGGTCGGCCCGCGCGAGCACGCGGTCGAGCCGCGCCCGGTACGCCTTCCGGTCCGCGATCAGTCCCGGACGGCAGTTGGGGTCGACCATCACGAGCACGTCGAGCGGCGCGCCGGTGACGAGGTCCTCGATCACGCGTCGCCATCGGCTCGAGCACGAGACCGAGCGTGCCGACGTGCAGCGCGCCGGTCCCCGAGGGCAGCGTGACGGCCGTCAGGGCCGGCGCCGAAGTGCCATCCACGTAGAAGCGGTAGGCGGCACCGCCGTCCGGGCCGACGTCGACCACCGCCAGAGTCGTCGGCGCCTCGACGAGCTCGACCGCATCCAGGCGCACGCCGTCGGCGACCAGCGCCGCCCGCATCCGCTTGCCCAGCCCGTCCGTCGAGAGCGCCCCCGCGAACCACACGGGCCGGCCGAGGCGGGCCAGCGTCCGGGCCGCCGTGAAGGGCCCGCCGCCGAGGTGTGCGGTGAATCCGTCGTCACCTTTGGGAACGAGATCGGCGAGGGCTTCCCCCGCCACGACTATCGGCCGACTGTCCACCCCGGATAGTCTGCCGAGTCGGGTGTCGATCCGAGACGACATCGACCCGCAGGAGACCCGCGAGTGGCTCGAGGCGCTTGACGACGTCATCCGGGCCGATGGCCCCGAGCGCGCGAACGAGCTGCTCGCCGAGCTGCTCCGCCAGGCCCGGCTGCGCGGCGTGCCCCTCGAGGTCGGGCTCAACACGCCCTACGTCAACACCATCCCGACGCACCGCGAGGAGCAGTGCCCGGGCGACCTCGAGCTCGAGCACCGCATCCGCGCGATCATCCGCTGGAACGCGATCGCGCTCGTGCTCAACGCCAACAGGGAGTCCTCCGAGCTCGGCGGGCACATCGCCAGCTACCAGTCGGCCGCGACGCTCTACGAGGTCGGCTTCAACCACTTCTGGCGCGCGCCGACCGCCGAACGCGCCGGCGACCTCGTCTACATCCAGGGCCACTCGTCGCCCGGCATCTACGCGCGCATGTTCCTCGAGGGACGGCTGACGGAGGAGCAGCTGCGCGGCTTCCGCCAGGAGGTCAGCGCCGGCGCCGAACGGCCTCTCCTCCTATCCGCACCCGTGGCTGATGCCGGACACCTGGCAGTTCCCCACCGTGTCGATGGGCCTCGGCCCGCTGATGGCGATCTACCAGGCGCGCTTCATGAAGTACCTGCAGGGCCGCAACCTCGCCGAGACGGCCGGGCGCAAGGTCTGGTGCTTCCTCGGCGACGGCGAGACGGACGAGCCGGAGTCGCTCGGCGCGATCTCGCTGGCCGGGCGCGAGCACCTCGACAACCTCGTCTTCGTCGTCAACTGCAACCTGCAGCGCCTCGACGGCCCGGTGCGCGGCAACGGCAAGATCATCCAGGAGCTCGAGTCCGACTTCCGCGGCGCGGGCTGGAACGTCATCAAGGTGATCTGGGGCGACCGCTGGGACCCGCTGCTCGAGGCCGACGACAAGGGCCTGCTCGCCGAGCGCATGGAGGAGGCGGTCGACGGCGACTACCAGACCTACAAGTCGCGCAACGGCGCCTTCGTCCGCGAGCACTTCTTCGGGAAGTCGCCCGAGCTGCTGAAGATGGTCGAGCACCTCTCCGACGATCAGGTCTGGCAGCTCAACCGCGGCGGCCATGACGGCCAGAAGGTCTACGCCGCCTACGCCGCCGCCTCCCAGCACAAGGGCCAGCCCACGGTGATCCTCGCCAAGACGATCAAGGGCTACGGCATGGGCGCCTCCGGCGAGGGCCAGAACATCGCCCACCAGGCCAAGAAGATGGACGAGGACGCGCTGCTGCGCTTCCGCGACCGTTTCGAGCTCGACCTGACCGACGACCAGGTGCGGGCGACGGAGTTCTTCAAGCCGCCGGACGACTCGCGCGAGATCGTCTACCTCAAGGAGCGCCGCGAGGCCCTCGGCGGCGGGCTCCCGCAGCGGCGCGTCGACGCCACGCCGATCCAGGTGCCCGGCCTCGAGGTCTTCGAGGCGCAGCTGACCGGCACCGGCGACCGCGAGATCTCGACGACGATGGCCTTCGTGCGGATGCTCGCCGCGCTGCTGCGCGACAAGGAGCTCGGCCCGCGCATCGTCCCGATCGTTCCCGACGAGTCGCGCACGTTCGGCATGGAGGGGATGTTCCGCCAGCTCGGCATCTTCAGCCAGGTCGGCCAGCTCTACCAGCCGCAGGACCGCGACCAGCTCATGTACTACCGCGAGGACAAGCGCGGCCAGATCCTGCAGGAGGGCATCAACGAGCCGGGCGCCTTCTCGAGCTGGATCGCCGCCGGGACGTCCTACGCCAACCACGGCCTCGAGATGGTGCCGTTCTACATCTACTACTCGATGTTCGGCTTCCAGCGCGTCGGCGACCTCGCGTGGGCGGCGGGCGACAGCCGGACGCGCGGCTTCCTGCTCGGCGGCACCGCCGGGCGCACGACGCTCAACGGCGAGGGCCTCCAGCACGAGGACGGCCACAGCCACATCCAGGCCGGCCTGATCCCCAACTGCGTCTCCTACGACCCGACCTTCAACTACGAGCTCGCGGTGATCATCCAGGACGGCCTGCGGCGGATGTACGCCGAGCAGGAGGACGTGTTCTTCTACATCACGCTGATGAACGAGAACTACGGCCACCCGGCGATGCCCGAGGGGTGCGGCGGAGGGGATCCTGCGCGGGCTGTATCCGCTGAGCGAAGCGGCCGACGGACGCTGCACGCGTGCAACTGATGGGTTCGGGGACGATCCTGCGCGAGGTGATGGCCGGCGCGGAACTGCTGCTCAGGAGGACTTCGGCGTGGCCGCCGACGTGTGGAGCGCGACCAGCTTCAACGAACTGCGCCGCGACGGCATGGCCGCCGAGCGCACGAGCCGCCTGACCGGCGAGACGACCACGCCCTACGTCGCACGGTGTCTCGAGGGTCGCGAGGGCCCGATCGTCGCGGCGACGGACTACATCCGCGCGTACCCCGACCAGATCCGCCCGCTACGTCGGACCGGCCGATGGTCACCCTCGGCACCGACGGCTTCGGGCGGTCGGACTACCGCGCCGCGCTGCGCTCCTTCTTCGAGGTCGACCGGCACCACGTCGTCCTCGCCGCCCTGCGCGCGCTCGGCGAGCACGACGCCGCCGAGCAAGGCGATCGAGAAATACGACATCGACCCCGAACTGGAGGCACCGTGGCAGCGGTGATGGAAGTCGCGGTCCCCGACATCGGGGACTTCACGGACGTACCCGTGATCGAGGTGCTGGTCGAGGTCGGCCAGACGGTGCAGGAGGAGGACCCGCTCGTCGCGCTGGAGTCCGACAAGGCGACGATGGAGGTGCCGTCGCCACGCGCCGGCGTCGTCACCGAGGTCAAGGTCGCCGTCGGCGACAAGGTCTCCGAGGGCACGGTCGTCCTGCTGCTCGAGCCCGCCGGCGAAGGCGCGGACCCGGTCGCCGCGCAGGAGGAGCCGACGACCGAGGCTCCCCCGCCACCACCAACCGCCGGCCGCCGAGGAGAAGTCCGAGTCCGGGCGGAGCCCTCAAGGACGGCGACCCCATCTACGCCTCGCCGTCCGTGCGCCGCCAGGCCCGCGAGCAGGGCATCGACCTTTCGACCGTCGAAGGCTCAGGCCGCGGCGGCCGCGTCACCAACGACGACCTCGGCCGTCCAAGGGGCCAGGCCCCCTTGGCAACAGCGCAGTCGGGCGGGACGGAGCGGGTGCCGCTGACGCGCGTTCAGAAGATCTCGGGGCCGCACCTGCAGCGGGCGTGGCAGGAGATCCCGCACGTCACGCAGCACGACGAGGCCGACATCACCGATCTCGAGGCGTTCCGCAAGCAGGTCAACGCGGAGCAGTCAGACGTGAAGGTGACGATGGTCGCGCTGATGATGAAGGCGTGCGTCGCCTCGCTGAAGGCGTACCCGCAGGTCAACGCGAGCCTGGACGGGGACGACCTGCTGCTCCATCGCGACTACCACGTCGGCTTCGCCGCGGACACGCCGCAGGGCCTGCTCGTGCCGGTCATCCGCGACGTCGACCGCAAGGGCCTGCTCGACGTCGCCGACGAGCTGATGGAGCTCTCCGGCAGGGCGCGCAGTGGCAAGATCAAGGCCGAGGAGATGCGCGACGCGACGTTCACGATCTCGTCCCTGGGCGGGATCGGTGGCACGTTCTTCACGCCGATCATCAACCCGCCGCAGGTCGCGATCCTCGGCGTGTCGCGATCGGCCATGAAGCCCGTGTGGGACGGCGGCGCGTTCGTCCCGCGGCTGCTCGTGCCGCTGTCGCTGTCCTACGACCACCGGGTGATCGACGGCGCGCTCGCCGCGCGCTTCACGACGCACCTCAGCGGCGTGCTGAAGGATCTGCGCCGCGTGCTCCTATGAGCCGCGTGGTGGTCCTCGGCGCCGGCCCCGGCGGGTACACCGCCGCGTTCCGCGCCGCCGACCTCGGCCTCGAGGTCACGCTCGTCGAGCGCTACGAGCGCCTCGGCGGCGTCTGCCTGAACGTCGGCTGCATTCCCTCCAAGGCGCTGCTGCACCTCGCCAAGGTGCTCGCGGAAGCCGAGGAGGCGGAGGGCATCGGCTTCGGCGAGCCGCAGATCGACCTCGACGGTGTGCGCTCGTTCAAGGACGGTGCGGTCACCAAGCTGACGGACGGCCTGGTCGGCCTCGCCAAGCGCCGCAAGGTGGCGGTCGTCCACGGCCGCGCCCAGTTCACGGGACCGAACACGCTCGCCGTCGAGGGCTCAGACGACATCGCCTTCGACCATGCGATCATCGCCGCGGGCAGTCGCGCGGCCTCGCTGCCGTTCCTCCCCGACGACCCGCGGGTCATCGACTCCACCGGCGCGCTCGAGCTCGCCGACGTCCCCGGCCGGCTGCTGGTCATCGGCGGCGGCATCATCGGCCTGGAGATGGCGACGGTCTACGACGCGCTCGGCGCGCAGGTCACGGTCGTCGAGCTCGCCGACCAGCTCATCCCCGGCTGCGACCCGGATCTCGTCAAGCCGCTCGCCAAGCGCATCGAAGGTCGCTACGCCGCGGTCCGGACCGGCACCGCGATCGAGTCGGTCACCGCGGAGGAGGACGGGCTCCACGTGGGGGACGAGGTCTTCGACCGCGTGCTGGTCGCCGTCGGCCGCAGACCCAACGGCGCGGACATCGGCGCGGACGCCGCGGGCGTCGCGGTGACCGAGCGCGGGTTCATCGAGGTCGACGAGCGCCAGCGCACGAACGTGCCGCACATCTACGCGATCGGCGACGTCGTCGGGGAGCCGATGCTCGCCCACAAGGCCACGCACGAAGGCGTTGTGGCGGCGGAGAACATCGCCGGGCACGACTCCGTCTTCGACGCGCGCTCGATCCCGAGCGTCGCCTACACCGATCCTGAGATCGCCTGGACCGGGCTGACCGAGACCCGCGCCAAGGCGGAGGGCATCGCCTACGAGAAGGCCGCGTTCCCGTGGGCCGCGTCCGGTCGCGCGCTGGGCGTCGGACGTCCGGAGGGGACCACGAAGCTGCTCGTCGACCCGGAGACCCGCCACGTGCTCGGCGCGGGCATCACCGGGGTCGGCGCGGGGGAGCTGATCGCGGAGGCCGCGCTGGCGATCGAGATGGGTGCGGTCGCCGAGGATCTCGCGCTCACGATCCATCCCCATCCGACGCTCTCGGAGACGCTCGGCTTCGCGGCCGAGGTCGCTGAGGGCACCGTCACGGATATCGTCGCGCCGCGGCGTTCCAAGTAGGACATCCGTCCACTCGGCCGAAACGGACTCAACGGGCAGTCAAGTGCAGTAGCCGCACGGCCGAGACAACGCAAAGACCGCCCCGCCAGGCACCTTTTGACCACCGGTAAGACCCGCATCGTCCTGCTCGTGGCAGCCGCCCTCGTCGGGGCCGTGCTCGCCGCGTTCGCCGTTGCCCTGCTCAACGCACGCGACGATCGCCGCGACGCGGCCATGCAGCGCTTCACCGACGAGGCCCAGATCACCGCCTCGGTGATCGAGTCCGCCTTCGGCTCCGGCGTCCCCGCGCAGACCGAGGAGTACGCGAAGGCGTTCGGCGACGCCGAGGTCAGCCCGGCACGCCTCGAGGCACAGAAACGCAAGTCCCAGGTCGCCTACGTGATCGTGCTCGACCAAGGCGGGAACTTCGTGGCTGCCACGAAGGGGCTCGATCCCGGTGTCCGCGCGGCGATCGAGGAAGGCCCTCGTCATATCGCCGACGTGGTCCAGGGCGCTCCGTGGCGCATGTCGGGGATCGTGCGCGGCGCCAACGCCGAGTACGTGTCGCCGTTCCCCGCCGCCGATGGCAGCACGCGCCTCCTCGTCCAGGGCTTCCCCGTCCAGCTGATCTCCGGCTTCGTCGGAGGCACGCTCGCGCAGCTGCCGAGCGCTGCGCGCGAGGCGGCGTTCGTCGTCGACGACAACAGTCAGGTGATCGCCGCTGCCGATCAGGACGTCAAGCCCGGCGTGACTGCGCCAGATGCGCCCGACGACGCCCGGCAGACCGTGGCCGCGATCGGCCAGACGGACTGGACCGTCGTCCTGACTGCGTCGAGCGAGGACCTTTTCGCCGGCGTCGACACGCTCGCCCAATGGCTCGTGCTCGTCGCGCTCGCCCTGGCCGGCGGCTTCGCCATCCTGCTGCTGATGCGAGCGCTGCGCCAGTCGCGGAAGCTCGAATCCGCCTACGCCGAGCTCGAGCGCTCCAACGCCAACCTCGCACGGACCAACCTCGAGCTGCAGCGCTCCAACTCCGAGCTCGAGCAGTTCGCCTCCGTCGCCTCGCACGATCTCCAGGAGCCGCTGCGCAAGGTGCAGACGTTCGGGGACCAGCTCGAGCGCCGCCACGGCGACGTGCTCGACGAGGAGGGCAAGGACTTTCTGCGCCGCATGCGCAACGCATCGGCGCGCATGTCGGTGCTGATCGACGACCTGCTGCGCTTCAGTCGTGTCACGACGCACGCCAAGCCCCACGTTGCCGTGGATCTGCGGCGCATCGCCACGGACGTCCTGTCGGACCTCGAGGCGCGTGTGGCCGATACGGGCGGTGAGGTCCACATCGGGACGCTCCCGTCCGCGCAGGCGGACGCGACGCAGATGCGTCAGCTGCTGCAGAACCTGATCGGCAACGCGCTCAAGTTCCATCGGGAGGGCGTACCGCCCGTCGTGCGCCTCGACCGCGCGAAGACCGTCCGAGCCGGACATGGTGTCCTTCACCGTTTCCGACAACGGCATCGGCTTCGAGAACGACTACGAGGAGCGCATCTTCCGCGTCTTCGAGCGGCTGCATCCGCGCGACGTCTACGCCGGCACGGGCATCGGGCTCGCTCTGTGCCGCAAGATCGCCGAGCGCCACGGCGGGACCATCACCGGGGAGGGCGTGCCCGGAGAAGGTGCGACCTTTACCGTCGTGCTGCCGGCCGCCCGCGACGCGGGGGCCGAGCAGCCCGCCGTCGAAGCCCCGGAGCCCGCGCATGCCTGAACCGATCACCATCCTGCTCGCCGACGACGACGAGGACGACCGGATGATGACCCGTGACGCCCTCCGCGACGCACGGCTGCACAACCCGCTGAAGACCGTCAACGACGGTGTCCAGCTGATGGCCTACCTGCGTCATGAGGGGGACTTCGCCGACCCCGGCCAGTCGCCGCGCCCCGGGCTGATCCTGCTCGATCTCAACATGCCGCGCATGGACGGTCGTGAGGCGCTGGCGGCGATCAAGCAGGACCCCGAGCTGCGCTCGATCCCGGTGGTCGTGCTCACGACCAGCAAGGCCGAAGAGGATGTGATCCGGACCTACGACCTCGGGGTGAACTCGTTCATCACGAAGCCCGTCACCTTCCTCGGTCTCGTGGAGGTGATGAAGGTGTTCTCGCGCTACTGGCTCGAGATCGTCGACCTCCCGGATGACGGCTCGAGCAGTTGACGTGCGCGTCCTGATCGTCGACGACGACGAGGACGACGTCTTCCTCGCGCAGACGATGCTGCACGCGATCGAGAGCCCGTAGTCCTACGAGTCCGACGCTGCATGCGACTTCGAGTCCGTCTTCGCGCATCTGGACCGCAACGGCGCACGACGCCTACCTGGTCGACTACCGGATGGGCCGGCACACGGGCTTCGACGTCGCCCAGGCGATCCTCGAGCGGTATCCCCACGCGCCGGTGATCATGCTCACGGGCATGGACGAACGCTCGATCGACGTCCGTGCGGCCGAGCTGGGCATCGCCGACTACCTCGTCAAGGGCCAGCTCGACCCGCGCACGCTCGAACGCGCGCTGCGCTACGCCATTCGCCATCAGCACGCGCTGCGTCGCCTCGCCGAATCCGAGGAGCGCTACGCGCTCGCCCTCGCCGGCGCCAACGACGGCCTGTGGGACTGGGACCTCAAGACGGACAGCATCTACCTCTCGCCCCGCTACCGGGCGATGCTCGGCGACCACGACAACCGGCTCGGCGCAGATCGCACACGACTGGCTCGGGCGGGTGCACCCTGAGGACCGGCCGCAGGTCGAGCAGGCCGTGCAGGACCACCTCGTCGGCAAGACCGAGCACTTCGAGGCCGAGTACCGCATGCGGGCGCTCGACGGCAGCTGGCGCTGGATGCTCTCGCGCGCCCAGGCCGTGCGCGGCGCCGACGGGCGTCCCCGCCGCCTCGCGGGCTCCCAGACCGACGTCTCTGACCGCAAGGCGGCCGAGCTGCAACTCCAGCACGACGCGCTGCACGACTCGCTCACCGGGCTGCCGAACCGGGTGCTCTTCCAGGACCGCCTCGAGCACTCCATCCGCCGCGGCGCGCGCTCGGCGGCGACGAGCGCCGTCCTCTTCCTCGACCTCGACCGCTTCAAGATCGTCAACGACTCGCTCGGCCATCTCGTCGGCGACCAGATCCTGTTGGCGGCGGCGGAGCGGCTGTCGGAGTGCCTGCGACCAGGCGACACCGTCGCCCGGCTCGGCGGCGACGAGTTCACGCTCCTGCTCGAGGGCCTGCACGACGAGCACGAGGCGCAGGCCGTTGCCGATCGCGTGCTCGAGAGCCTGCAGCTCCCGTTCACGATCGGCGAGCAGGACGTCTATCTGAACGCGTCGATCGGCATCGCGGTGATCGGCAGTGACGCCACGGCAGAGGCGATCATCCGCGACGCCGACGCCGCGATGTACCGCGCCAAGAACGAGGGCCGCGGCCGGCACGCGATGTTCGACGCGACGCTGCACGAGGCTGCACTGGCGCGCCTGGACGTCGAGACGCGCCTGCGGCGCGGGCTCAACAAGCCGGCGATCAACGGCGTCGGCCTCGGCGTCGCCTACCAGCCGATCGCGCACGCGGCCGACGGCCGCCTGCACGGCTTCGAGGCGCTGGCCCGCTGGCGCGACGCCGACGGGCACGTGATGACGCCCGACGAGTTCATCCCCGTCGCCGAGGAGACCGGGCTGATCGCGACGCTCGGGCGACTCGTGCTGCGCGAGGCCTGCCGCCAGCTGGCCGAGTGGCGCGCGCTCGGCCAGGCGGACGGCCTGACGATGGCCGTCAACATCTCGGGCCGGCAGCTGCTCGAGCCGGTCTTCGCGCGCGTCGTCACCGAGGCGCTGACCGATCACGGCATCGAGCCCGACGCGGTGCGCCTCGAGATCACCGAGACGGCGGCCTCGGCCGACGCAGCGGCGGTGCGCGATGCGCTCGAGGCGCTGTTCGCCCAGACCGGCGTGCGCGCGCACCTGGACGACTTCGGCACGGGCGCGGCGTCGCTCACCGTGCTGCGCGGCTTCCCGGGCGACGCGCTCAAGATCGACAGGTCCTTCGTGGACTCGATGGGCTCGGACAGCGGCGCGCTGCAGATCGTGCGCTCGGTGGTCGGTCTCGCCCACGAGCTCGGCATGTGCGTGGTGGCCGAGGGCGTGGAGACGCGAGTGGCAGCTCGAGCTGCTGCGCGGGCTGGACTGCGAATACGCGCAGGGCTATCTGCTCGCCCGGCCGCTGGATGCCGCCACCGCGGCGCAGTTGCTCTCGGTCGGCGTCCTCACGACGACCTAGTACGCTTACTCCGCGTAAGTGGGGTTCGAATGGATCATCTTGATCGCCTTCGTCCTGGTGGCACTTGCGTTCGACCTCCGGCCGAACGCGAAGGCCGCCCCGTCGATGCGATCCGCGGCCATCTGGTCGATCATCTGGACCGGTCTCGGTCTCCTCTTCGCGATCTTCCTGCTGGTCGATCTCGGGGCCAACGAGGCCGGCGACTACCTGTCGGGCTTCCTGATCGAGAAGTCGCTGTCGCTGGACAACCTGTTCGTCTTCGCGATCCTGTTCACGTTCTTCTCCGTGCCGGAGGAGCAGCGCCAGCGCGTGCTCGTGCTGGGCATCATCGGCGCGATCATCCTGCGCACCGCCTTCATCCTCGCGGGCGTCGCGATCCTCGACACGTTCGACTGGTTCACCTACGTCCTCGGCGCGCTGCTGGCCTTCACGGCCTACGGGGTCTGGAAGCACGGCGACGAGGAGATGGACCCCGAGAACACGCGCGTCATGAAGATCGTCCGCAAGGTCACGCCCGCGAGCGCGTCCAACCTCGTCCTCTGCTTCGTGGCGATCGCCGCCTTCGACGTGATGTTCGCGATCGACTCGATTCCCGGCGATCTTCGCGATCACGCGCGACACGTACATCGTGTTCGCGGCCAACGCCTTCTCGCTGCTCGGCATGGTCTCGCTGTACTTCCTGCTCGACAGCCTGCTGGAGCGCTTCCGCTACCTGCAGCAGGGCCTGGCGGTGATCCTCGCGTACGTCGCGGTGAAGCTCCTGCTGGAGGACGTCGTCGCACTGGGCCGAGTGGGTCAACCCGCTCGTCGTCGTGGCCGTGCTGGCGATCTCCGCGTGGCTGTCTAAGCGACGCGAAGACGCTGACGCGCAGGCTGAGAGCGCAGCTCCTTCACCACGGACTGGATGAGGTTCTCGGAGTCGTCGGCGCGGCCGTCGGTGACGGCGCCGACGATGCCGCGCTTGCGCGCGATCAGCTCGAGCATCGTCTCGTCGATCGTCTGAGCCGCCAGCAGGTACCAGGCGGTCACGGACTCCTCCTGGCCGATGCGGTGCAGCCGGTCCTCCGCCTGGTCGTGCATCGCGGGCGTCCACTCGAGGTCGAGGAAGGCGACGTTGGACGCGCGCGTGAGCGTGATGCCCTGGCCGGCGACGCGAGTCGCGCAGACGATCAGGCCGCCCTCCTGCTGGAACCGCTGGACGGCCTCCTCGCGCTGGGCGACGCTGTCGTCCCCGACGATGTGCAGCGCCTCGGGGAAGCGCTGGATCAGGCGCTGCTGGACCTCGCGCGAGCCGGTGAACACGACCAGCGGCTCCTCGGACTCGAGGAAGTCGTGGATCCAGACGATCGCGGCGCCGAGCTTGCCGCGCGCCGCGAGCTGGCGCAGCGCGTTGAGCTGCGCGAGGCGCTCCGCGCGCAGCGTCGCGGCGACGCGGGCCTCGAGCTCTGACAGCTCGAGCGGCTGCTCGCGCAGCCAGGCGATGATGTCCTCCTCCGCCATGCGGTACTCGCGCTCGTTGTCGAGAGCGACGGGGACCGTCACCTGCCGCTTGGCCGGCAGCTGGGGGAGGACGTCGACCTTCAGCCGCCGCACGAAGCACGAGCGCCGCAGGTGCCAGTGGATGCGCTCCTCGGCGCCCTGGCCCTGGAAGCGCCGGGCGAACTTCGCGCCGGAGCCGAAGTCCTCGAGGCGGCCGATGATGCGCAGCTGGGCGATCAGCTCCTCGGGATGGTTCATCACCGGCGTGCCGGTGAGCGCCAGCCGCAGGGCGTCGGGCGCCAGCGCGGAGGCCAGCTTGCGCACCGCCTGCGTGCGCTTGGCGCGCGGGTTCTTGACGTAGTGGGACTCGTCGAGCACGAGGGCGCGCGGGCGCGTGAGCCCCAGCCGCGCGCTGTGGGCGTGGACTATCTCGTAGTTGAGGATCGTGATCTCGGCCTCGTAGCTCGCGACCCCGGTGCCCGAGACGACGCGGACCTCGCGATGTGGCAGCCAGGCGCGCGGCCTCCCGCTGCCAGTTGAGCTTGAGGCTCGCCGGGCAGATGACCACGGCGGGGTAGGCGTCGTCCTCCTCGAGCGCCGCCAGCGCCTCGACGGTCTTGCCGAGGCCCTGCTCGTCGGCGATGAAGGTGCGACGGGCGTCGAGCGCATAGCGCACTCCGGCGCGCTGGAAGGGGCGCAGCTCGCCGCCGAGCCGCGGCTCGCACGCCAGCGGCGGCGCGTCGTGAGCGCGCGAGTGCCGGACCTCCTCGACCGCGCGCGCATGCTCCTTGCGCAGGTCCTGCAGCGCGACGAGCGCGTTCGGCGCGACGTCGATGTCGAACTTGCGCAGGTAGTGCTCGAGCGGCTCGAGCAGGTACGGGTCGATCGGCACCGAGCGGCTGTGCGCGTCGGCGGCCGGCAGCGCGAGGAAGGCCGGGATCGTGTCGGGGTCCCAGTTGACCTCGAGCTTCAGGCGCGGCTCACCGACGCTCTGCGAGTAGGAGAGCGTCGCGGGCGCGGGGGTGATGCCGACCTGCAGCCGCTGCACGCTGCGTGCGGCGCGCTGGTCCAGGCGAGCGCCCGGCTCGTCGTCGAGGATCTTCGCGGCCTCGGCGCGAGAAGGGGACCCAGCTGTCGTCGCGGACGTCGAGCGTCTCGGGGATCGTGCCGGCGATCGTGTCGAGCACGAAGGCGCCGCCGCCCTGCGCGGCGACCGGCCGATACGCGGCCGACCCAGCCCGTGACGGCGCGCGCGAGCCACTGCTCGGCGTCGTCTGAGGCGGTGAGCCAGTCGTGGCGTTCGAGCACGCCCTTGACGAAGGGCGCGGTCGCGTCGGCGCGCGGCACCCACCACTCGCGCGCCTCCCAGTCGAAGCGCCGGCCCGGGATCGCCCGCACGCTGTCGACGACGTCGGGCTTGTAGGGGAAGGCGAAGACCACGTGCTCGTGGCCGTAGCGATCCGATCCGCAGGGTGACGTGGGGTGAGTCCGGGACCGCGGCGGGCGTCAACGGCTGCGGACCTCGTCCACCAGGGCCGCGATCAGGCGCGAGTTCTCGTCGGCCTCGGGGTGCCACTGCACGGCGAGCGCGAAGCGGTGGCCGGCCGACTCCATCGCCTCCGGCAGCTCGTCGTCGTCGGCCCAGCCGGTGACGGTGAAGCCCTCGGCCACACGGTCGACGGCCTGGTGGTGGTGCGACTTGACGGCCGTGGTCGCGGCGCCCGCGGCACGTGCCGCCAGCGAGTCAGGGTCCATGTGCACGGCGTGGTCGGTGTAGGCGCCCTCGGTGTGCCGGTGGTTCTCATGGCCGACGACATCCGGGACGTGCTCGATCAGCGTGCCGCCGGCGGCGACGTTCATCACCTGCATGCCGCGGCAGATGCCCAGCAGCGGGAGGTCGCGCTCCAAGGCGCGGCGGCCCAGCGCCATCTCGAAGGCGTCGCGCTCCGGGTCGTCGCCGATGTCGACGCCGCCGGCGAGCACCAGCCCGTCGACGCGGTCGAGCACCTCGTCGGGATCCTCGGTGGACACCGGATCGGGGACGAGCACGAGCGCGAGCGCGCCGGCGCGGTGGACCGCCCGCACGTAGTCGCGCGGCAGCAGCACCGAGTCCTGGTCCCAGGGGCCGAATCGAGCCCTCGTGTGGGTCGCGCAGAGACCGATCACGGGACGTTGGACCATCCGAATGACAGTACTCTCCGCACCGGTGGAGGGCCATGAGCGGACCGCACGCCTGTCGGTCCTTGCGGCCATCGTGCTGGTCACGGTCAAGCTCGTCACGGGCCTGGCCACCGGCTCTCTCGGCCTGCTCGCCGAGGCACTGCACTCGGGCACCGATCTCATCGCCGCCCTGCTGACGCTCTACGCCGTGCGGGTGGCGGTGCGGCCCGCCGACCGCGACCACCCCTTCGGGCACGGCAAGGCCGAGCACCTGGCCGCCCTGGCCGAGGCCGCCGCGCTCGTCCTGCTCTCGCTGCTGCTGGCGGCGCTCGCGCTGCTCAAGCTCTCCGATGCGGGTGGGCTGCCTGAGGTCGAACCGGCCTGGTACGCGTTCGTCGTCCTCGGTTTCGTGATCGCGATCGACGCCACGCGCACGATCGCTTCTCATCGAGCCGCGCGCCGCTACGACTCGCCCGCGCTGGCGTCCAACGCGCTGCACTTCGGAAGCGACCTCGTCGGCTCGGTGGCGGTCCTGATCGGGCTGGTCTTCGTCGAGCGCGGCTATCCGGAGGGTGACGCGATCGCCGCGCTCGTCGTCGCCGTGCTGGTGATCATCGCCGCCATCCGCCTGGCTCGCGGGAACGTCGACGTGCTGATGGACCGCGCCCCCGAGGCGGCGGCAACCGCGGCGCGCGACGCGATCGCCCGCGACGAGCCGTCCGTCGAGGTCAAGCGCCTGCGCGCCCGCGAGGCGGCCGGCGCCTACTTCGTCGACGTCGTCGTCGGCGTGCGCCCGGACGCGGCGGTCGGCCAGGGCCACGCGCTCGCCGACGCGGTCGAGGCCTCGGTACGCCGCGCGCTGCCGCGCTCGGACGTGGTGGTCCACGTCGAGCCCGGGGAGGCACGCGACCTGCGCGAACGCATCCACGCCGCGGCGTCCGGCGTGCGCAACGTCCGCGAGATCCACAACGTCCGGTTGGTCACGGTCGACGGCAGCCCCGAACTCTCGTTGCACCTCAAGCTCCCGGCGGGACTGCCGCTCGAGCAGGCCCACACCGTCGCGACCGAGATGGAGTCCGCGATCCGCGCCGCCGCGCCCGAGCTGTCCGGGCGTGCACACGCACATCGAGCCGCTGTCGGTCGTGCGTGAGGCGTCCAAGCTCGAGGACGTCGACGAGCGCGCGGTGATCACGGACGTCGTCCGCACCCTGATCGGCCGCGCCACCGGAGCAGCTGCGCCTGCGCGCAACGGAGGGCGACCGTGTCGTCGCCCTGCTCACCGTCTGCCTCGACGCCGACATCGGCCTGCGCGAGGCCCACGCCCTCGCCTCCGAGATCGAGGCCGAGGTCATCCGCCGCGCCCCCACGGTCGTGGACGTCATCGTCCACACCGAGCCCCGCTGAAACAGACGGCCTGCCCGCTTGGTTCAGCCGTAGGCGCCGGTCGGCGAACGCAGAAAGCTCACCGGAGACGTCGAACTCCGTCGGGAGCCCGTAGCGCCGTAGGTCCTCTTCGTCCACCGAGCCGCTCGGCTAACCCTCAATCACCCTCAGAAAAGTGCCTGGCACCTAGTTGCCTTGGCGAACCATCTGAACCACAGGGCCTGGCCCGGTGGTTCACCTCTCGAGAAAGGCGCGGACCGTGTCCAGCGTGTCCGCTTCGGCGGGTGTCTTGTCGTCGCGGTAGCGCAGGACGCGCGCGAAGCGCAGGGCGACGCCTCCCGGGTAGCGGGTCGAGACCTGGACGCCGTCGAAGGCGATCTCGACGACGAGCTCGGGACGCACGGTGACCACCCACCCGTTGTCCTCGATCGCGAGCTCGCGCAGGCGCTCGGTCTGCCAGCGCAATAGGTCGTCGGTTAGGCCTTTGAACGTCTTGCCGAGCATCACGAGCTCGCGCGTTCCGAGGTGGAGGTTCGAGAGCCAGCCGCGGCGGCGGCCCGACCCGTGCTCGACGCCGAGGACGACGAGGTCGAGCGTGTGCACCGGCTTGACCTTCAGCCAGCCCGCGCCGCGCCGGCCGGCGGCGTAGGGCGTGTCGAGCGCCTTGACGATCACGCCCTCGTGGCCGGCCGCGAGCGCATCCTCGAGGCTGCCCTCGGGGACCCGTGGCGCACCGATGGCGTCGAGCGCGGCTCCGCGCTCTGACAGCGGTGCGTCGAGCAGGTCCTGCCCATCGACGTGGAGGACGTCGAAGTAGAGACCGGTGAGCGGTACGTCGGTCCGGCCGCGGCTACCGAAGCGGCTGGCGGTGACCTGGAACGGGTGCGGGCGCCCGTCCTCGCGCAGGGCGATCGCCTCGCCGTCGAGCACGAGCGAACGCGCCGGCAGCGCGCGGGTCGCCGCGACGAGCTCGGGCACCCGCGCAGTGATGTCGTCGAGCGAGCGCGTGAAGATCGCGACGTCGTCGCCGTCCTTGTGGGTCTGGATGCGGGCGCCGTCGAGCTTGAACTCGACGGCCGCCTCGCCGCCGACCTTCGCGAGCGCCTCCTCGACGGTCTTCGCGGTTCCGGCGAGCATCGGCTGGACCGGTCGCCCGACCTCGAGCCGCGCTTCTTCCAGCGTGCCCGCGCGGGCAGCCTCGGCGACGGCGGGCAGGGTGCCGAGGAGCATCAGCGCCCGGCGGACCTTGGCCACCGGCTCGCTCGCCGCCTGCGCGATCGCCGTCGTGACCACGCCCTCGAGCGCGCCCTGGCGCAGGTTGCCGGTGAGCAGGCCGCGCAGAAGTCGCTGCTCGGATTCCGTCGCACGCGCGAACAGCGCTTCGAGCTCAGCGCGGCGCGCCGTCGACCGAGCCGGCGCCGCCGAGCGCGCCGATCCGCTCGAAGGTCGCGGCGACCTCGTCGATCTCGAGCGTCGGCTCGGCGGCGGGGGCGGGGACCGTCTTCAGCGACGCCCAGCCGACGCCGATCTGCCGCTGGAGCAAGTCGCCCGCCAGGAAGGCGACCGCGGCCGCGACCTCGTCCGGCGCGAGGTCGCGGACGACGTCGCTGAGCAGCGCGACCTTGGCGTTGCGCGCGGCCGCCGCCGCCACCGCGTCACTGGTCTCCGCCAACCGGGCGAAGCGCGTCATGTCAGCCGCGCCTCCTCGAGGTCGAGCTCGCGCTGGATGACGCGCAGGGTGTCCGGCCGCAGCGCTCCCTCGCCGCGCAGGCCGAGCAGCGCCTCGCGCTCGATGCCGATCAGCTCGCGGCGCAGATCGGAGTAGCGCGTCCGTTGGTCGCGCACCCGGTGACGCGCCTCCTGCTCACCGGCCAGCACGTCCTGGCACATGCGGAAGCGCGCGCGGTAGAGGTCGCGCAGCCGGGCGGCGGCCTCGGGCAGCTCGCCGCCGTG
The DNA here is from genome assembly GCA_963759945.1 of uncultured Solirubrobacteraceae bacterium. Classification (GTDB taxonomy): domain Bacteria; phylum Actinomycetota; class Thermoleophilia; order Solirubrobacterales; family Solirubrobacteraceae; genus DATLGB01. Next base: position 326,409 of record CAVXBH010000016.1, read on the forward strand.
CTCGTCCTCGAGCTCGTCGAGGCGGTCCAGCGCCGACTGGGCGGCCTCCAGACGCGCCATCGCCTCCTCCGGCGACCAGATGCGCTGGTCGCGGATGCCGAGCATGCGGATCAGCGGGCCGAGCGTCAGCCCCTGGCCGACCAGCGTCAGGCCGATCACCACGAAGGTGAGGACGATGATCTGCTCGCGCGCGGGAACGTCGAGCGGAATGGAAAGCGCGGCGGCCAGCGAGATCGCGCCGCGCATCCCGCTCCAGCCGAGCACGATGCGCTCCCGCCAGCCGTCCGCCGTCGACACCCACGGCGCGAACTGCGCGGCGATCCGCACCACGATCACCGTCGCCGCGATCGCGAGCCCGGACACGAGGACCTCGTCCACCGGCAGCTCGTCGCTGCAGCGCCGGGAACTGCAGGCCGAGCAGGATGAAGATCAGCGCGTTGAGGGTGAACTCGAGCACCTCCCAGAACGCCAGCGCGCTGAGGCGGACGTCGGCGTCGAACGTGCGCGGCGCGTGCCAGCCGAAGTAGAGGCCGGCCATCACGGCGGCGAGCACGCCGGAGACGTGCGCCTCCTCGCCGGCGATGTAGGCGACGTACGCGCTGAGCAGCGTCGTCAGGATCGCGCAGCGGCCGGTCCGACAGCCGGCTGCACCAGCAGGACCTCCAGCCAGCCGACGGCCAGGCCGATGGCGATGCCGCCGGCGGCCGGACAGACGAACTCGAGCGCGGCGTCCGCGGCGTCGAAGGTCGTGCCCGTCGCGACGCCGAGGGCGACCCGGAAGGCGACGAGCGCCGTGGCGTCGTTGATCATCGCCTCGCCCTCGGCGACGAGCTGCACGCGCTCGGGCACCCGTGCGCCGGCGGAAGGTGGCGAGCGCGGCGACGGGGTCGGTCGGGCGCGACGACCGCGCCGAGCACGAAGGCGCCCGCCCACGGCAGGCCGTCCACCAGCGCGTGCGCGACGACCGCGACGGCGCACCATCGTCGCCAGCACGAGCACGATCGACAGATGTGCGAGCGCGCGCCTTCTCGGCCCGCAGCTCCTGCGGGCGAGGCGTAGTAGGCCGGCGGCGACGAGCAGCGGCGGCAGGAAGACGAGGAAGATGACGTCGGGCGGCAGCTCGATGTCGGGCAGCCCCGGGATGAAGCCGATCGCCAGCCCGCCGAGGACCAGCACGATCGGGTACGGGACGCGGATCAGGTCGGCGATCCGGACGAGCCCCGCCGCCGCCACGAGCAGCACGAACAGGAACTCGAGCTCATCCAAGACGGCTTGGAATCCTAGGCTCGCTTCGATGGCGGACCTGAGCGAGCCGGTCGGCCCGGGCGACCACGTCCGCGGCGCGAGCCCGGCGCTGATCTCGAGCTCGTCATGTACGGCGACTTCGAGTGCCCGTACTGCGCCGCCTCGCAGCGGGTGCTGGCGCGGGTCGAGAAGCGGCTGGAGGGCCGGCTGCGGCTCGTCTTCCGGCACTTCCCGCTCGAGGCGGTCCATCCGCACGCCCTCAGCGCGGCGCAGGTCGCCGAGGCGGCGGCCGCGCAGGGCGAAGTTCTGGGAGATGCACGACGCGCTCTACGCGGCCGGCGGGCGGCTCGAGGACGCGGACCTGGTGCGCCATGCGGGCGCTCTCGGCCTCGACGCCGATCGCGTGCGCGCCGAGCTCGAGGCCGGGACCCACCGCCCGCGGATCGAACGCGATCGCGCCTCCGCGCAGGCTTCCGGTGTGACCGGCACGCCCGGGCTTCTTCGCGAACGGGCGCAAGGTCGAGGGTTCCTTCGACGCTGGGTCGCTCGTCGCCGCTCTGCTCGCGTAGGGTGCGGCCTCGCGTGTCGCACTTCGACGTCACCACCGAGCGTCAGGACGGCCTGCTGCGGGTCAGGCCGATGGGCGAGCTGGACATCGCTGCCGCCGACAGGCTGCGCGCCGGGCTGGCGAGCGCACGACTGCCGAGGCGTCTGGTGCTCGATCTCAGCGGGCTCGAGTTCATGGACACGTCGGGCATCCAGGTGGTCGTCGAGGCCTTCCGGTCCGCGCGGGACGACGACTTCAACCTGCGGATCGTCCGCGCGCCACAGTCGGTCCAGCGCGTCTTCGAGATCGCCGGTCTCGAGGAGGTCCTTCCGTTCGAGGACGCCGATGGCTGAGCGCGAGCGTCTCGAGCGCAGTGCGGAGGCGCCTGCCCTGGCGCGCACCGCGGTCGCCGAGCTGGCTCGCCGAGAGCCTGGACCGGGCCGCGCTCGAGGACGTGAAGCTGCTCGTCTCGGAGCTCGTCACCAACGCCGTCCGCCACCCGCGCGACACGGGTCCGATCGAGCTCGCCGTCGACGTCGGCCGCCGCCGCGTCCGCATCGAGGTCACCGACCCGGGCTCGGGCTTCGACCGCCCGCGCGTCGGCGAGCCGCCGCCGGACGCCCTCGGCGGCCGCGGACTGCTGATCGTGGACCGCCTCGCCTCGCGCTGGGGCATCGCCACCGGGCGCCCGACGCGCGTCTGGTTCGAGCTCGACCGCTGAGCTGAAGAGCAGCCGAAGAAGACTTCGGCGGTCTCGAAGAGCTCGGTGTCGAGCAGCTTCGGCTCGGCGAGCGCTTCCGCGAGGGGCACGGTCAGGACCTCGGTTCCGCGCAGGGCGACCATCTTGCCGGTGTCCCCGCGCGTGACCGCGTCGACGGCGGCCACGCCGAAGCGCGTGCCCAGCACGCGGTCGTAGGCGTTCGGCGTGCCGCCGCGCTGGACGTGGCCGAGGATCGTCATGCGCGTCTCGAAGCCCGTCCGCCGCTCGATCTCGCCCTCGAGCATCACCGCGACGCCCGCGAGCCGCGCGTGCCCGAAGGCGTCGACCTGCCCGGTGTTCATCGCCTCGGCCTGATCGATCGGGTGCGCGCCCTCGCTGACCACGACGATCGAGAAGCGCCGGCCCTTCTCGTGGCGGCGGCGCAGGTGGTCGCACACGCTCTCGATGTCGAACGGGCGCTCGGGGACGAGGATCGCGTCCGCGCCGCCGGCGAGGCCGGAGTAGGCGGCGATCCAGCCCGGCGTGGCGGCCCATCACCTCGACGACGATCACGCGGTTGTGCGACTCGGCGGTCGTGTGCAGGCGGTCGATCGCGTCCGTCGCGATCTGCACGGCGGTCTGGAAGCCGAAGGTGAAGTCCGTGCCGGCCAGGTCGTTGTCGATCGTCTTCGGAACGCCGACCACCGGGATGCCGGCCTCGGCCAGCTTGCCGGCGACGCCGAGGGTGTCCTCGCCGCCGATCGGGATCAGCGCCTCGACCCCGGCCTTCGCCATGCCCTCGCGGACGCCGTCGACGCCCGGCCCGTCCGCCTTGAACGGGTTGGTCCGGGTGGTGCCGAGGATCGTGCCGCCGCGGTGCAGGATGCCGCGCGTCGACTGCGTGTCGAGCTCGATCCCCTCGCCGGTGAGCACGCCCGCCCAGCCGTAGGTGAAGCCGAAGAACTCGTGCCCGTGGACGTCGATGCCCTTGCGCACGATCGCGCGGATGACCGCGTTGAGGCCGGGACAGTCGCCGCCGCCGGTGAGCACGCCGATACGCACAATCGGCGCTAACCATCGAACGTCGAGGTGTTCCCGTGGGGCCGGGCCTCCTGGACACTCGTTCGCGGCTAGCGGGTGACGGTGCGCCGCACGACCGTCTCGCAGGAGCCGTTCAGCGAGCCGGCGTCGCTTGCGTCCTCGATCACGTCGAACTGGTCGATCCGCGCGCGGTCGATGCCGGGGCCGCAGTTGATGACGTCCGGCGCGCCATCGGCAGCGCTGATGAAGTCGTTGCCGTCCTCGCCACGGATGGTGTCCGTCGCGGCGGGACCGACGTCGGCCCGCGCATGCGCACCGAGGTAGTCGTCGCCGGGGCCGCCGAGCAGCGTGTCCACGCCGGCGTTGCCGTGCAGGCGGTCGTTGCCGTCCTGGCCGTTGATCGCGTCGTTGCCGGGACCGCCGACGAGCATGTCGTTGGCGTCGCCGCCGGCGATCGCGTCGTCGCCCGCGCCGCCGAAGACGCGGTCCTCGCTCTGGAGGTCCCCGACCTCGGGGTAGTCGCCGATCAGCGTGTCGTTGCCGACGCCGCCGCGGATGAGGTCGTCGTCGTAGAGGCCGTTGAGCTTGTCGTCGCCCGCGAGGCCGATCAGGACGTCGTCACCCTTGCGCCCGACGAAGTCGTCGTTGCCCGGGCCGCCGCGCATGCGGTCGGCGCCATCGCCACCGTCGGCGACGTCATTGCCCGCGCGGGCGAAGATCCGGTCGTTGCCTGCGAGCCCGTTGATCACGTCGTCACCGCGCGAGCCGACGATCCGGTCGTCGCCGGGCGTGCCGATCACCGTCGCGGCGAGCGCCGTCGCCGCCGTCACGGCCAGCAGCGCGATCGCCGCGAGCACCGATCACCTTCGTACGTCCGATCATGCTCCTACCTCCAGGGTTGAATTCCATGTCCTAGGAATCCCCTGTGCGAGCGCGAAACTGCCTCCGTCTTAGAGAAGTCTCAGGAGCCCGGCGGGGCATCGCTATCGTTTCCCGGCCCCTCAGGGGGCGTAGCTCAGTTGGTTAGAGCGCCGGCCTGTCACGCCGGAGGTCGCGGGTTCGAGTCCCGTCGCTCCCGTCCCGCACTGTCAAGCGAAATCCCGCCAGACGCAGGTAGTCGAAACGCGCCTCGAATAGCGTCGGCGGCAACTTCTCGGCAACATGCCCGTTCGCGCGCTCGAAGGATCTCGTTAGCAGCATCAATCCGATCGGCTTCCTCGAACTCGTCCATGACATGTCCGTAGGTCTGGAGCGTGAGGGCCGGGGAATGGCCGAGCTGCTTGGCGACGTAGTGGATCGTCTTGCCTTCAGCGAGGAGCAGCGAAGCGAAGCTGTGCCTCAGGTCGTACGGTCGCGGCACATCCTCCAGTGAGGCCCGTCCGCAAGCGGTCTTCCACGTCCGGCTTCGCCAGTTGTCCCAGTCGTTCTTCGTCCAGGCAGACCCGTCGCCCCGGGGGATGATGAGCGCGTCTGCGGAGGTTCGGCCGACGGCGAGCCGCCACTCCTGAAGGTCGCTGGCCAGTGGCGCTAGCAACCGGACCGAACGACTCTGCCTTCCCTTGGTGGTCTTGATCTCGCCGTTCTCTTCGGTCGCTCGCTGGACGAGCAGTGTCCGCTCCTTGACGTCTCTCCAGCGGAGTGCGCTCGCCTCACTGGGACGCACTCCCGCATACGCGAGAAGAGCCACCAGGGTGCGGTCTCGCATGCGTGTCGCGTCGCTTCGTCTGTCGGGCTGCAGATGAGCGCGCCGTCGCCTCTGACCTGCCCGCCCCTCCCCGATCGCGATCGGCATTTCCTCGGACAGGATCAGGCGGATAGCTTCGATGACCCCAGGAGCGAGCGGCTCGACCTCGTCGCGCTGGCCGGCGCGTGGTGCTCGGACGAGTGCGAGCGGATTACTCGGGATTGCTTCCGATTCCGCGGCGTGCCGCAGAACACTGGAGAGGAACGTCCGTGCCTTGTGAATGACGTCTGGAGTTGCGCCGTCTGCGATCCGGTCGGCCTGCCAAGCTCGGAGACGTCCAACGCTGAGATCCCTGAGGAGAACGTTGTCGAGCCACGGCGCGATATGCAGCTCGTAGCTGCTGGCGTATCTGTCAAGCGTGCGTCGAGCAAGCGTGGCACCGTGCTCGGGTGCCCAGTGATCTGTGATCCACTCACCGAGTGTGGGTCCGCGATCGGTCAACTGGCGCATTGCCAAAGGACCGAGTTGCGCTCGGCGCTTCACCTCGGCGTCCCATGCGTCCGCGTCACGCTTCCGGTCAAACTGGCGTGAACGCTGACGTCCGTCCTCGCGCCACACGACCCGCCATCCGTCGCCTCGCCGGTGGACGCTCATCCGTGCCCCCGACCGAGGAGATGGGCGTGTGTCCCGTTCAGCTTGGACGGCCGATCAAGCTTCCATTCGTGTCGGCCGGGAGCCAGGACGCCGGGTGAAGAGGCGCAGCCGTACGCACTCATGCGGCTTCGCGGATCGCGCGGACCGCCGTCCGGGGTCTGTGCGCCCCACGGCCCGTGGCGACTGACCTAATCGAGTCCGCTCGAACCGGCTTGGGCCTGAGTTGATCTTCTGGGATCCGCCAGCTGCGTCCTACTTTGATGGCTCCTGGAAGGCGGCCTTCACGTGCCATCTTGGCGATCGTTCGCTCGCTGAAGCCGAGTCGGCTGCCAGCTTCCTTCGGATCTAGCAGCTGAACCGAGGACGGCTCGCGGAGCAGCGGTCTCAGCCGCGCCGCGAGCAGCTCCAGAGTGACCTCGTCAAGGTGCTCGACGAGCGCTGCCATCGGGGAGGAGACCCCGTCTCGCCGTGATGCGGACATACCGGTTAATGCACGGGGCGGCCAGTGACAGTTGTGAACCGCTCCGAAGCGCTCCAAGGGCAAGCGATGTCTCCTGTACGAGGGTCGCGCTCCGTTGCGCGGCCCGGTAGCCCAGTAGGGCACGCGCGTCAGCGCGTGCAAGCCTGCGGGCGTCCGGTGGCGCGCAGCGGGACCGGTGTCCGACGCGTCACCGCAGGGCGGCGCCTTTAGGCGTCAGTGGCGCGCAGCGAAACCAGTGCCCGACCCGTCACCGCCGACGGCGCCTTCGGGCGCCAGCGGCGCGCAGCGAGAACGGCGCCCCACGCGTCATCGCAGGACCGCCCCTTCAGGCGCCATGGGTAGCTCGGTCCGCGCTCGCCACTGTTCGCCGCCGCGACGACGGCCCTCACCACGGTGGCCCAACACACGCCATGGTGTCGAGCGCTGTCATGCGGGTGGCGATGGGGGTGGCGCAGCGTCTCCAGTTACAACGACTGCCGTCCCGTAGGCGATGAGCTCGGGTCCCGTCCGGCACGTCGGTGGCATCGAGGCGCATCGAGATAACGGCGTTTGGCGCCGAGGGCCAACTCTTCGGAGCGCAAGCGATCCAGGACATCCCGACGCCCAGTTGCGCATCTTCGTGGAACCCTGCATTTCCCCGCCGACGATGCCCTTCTATCGAGCGGATGGCCTTCTCGAGGCGCGCGTGCTCAGCCGCCAAATGAGCGAGTTCATCGCGTCGAGCCTTCAGCTCGCTGAGTGTGTCCTCGAGCAGTGCCATCGCGTGTCACTTGGCCGACATAATCGTGCGGCATTGCCGACTCTCTACCCGAACGCTCCTTCTGCGCTCGACAATTGCGCTTACGTCAACCTAGGGCGAAATCTGGGCCGAGACTAGGCGTCTACAGGCGGCGGGGAGACGTCAATGATTGTGGCCGGCGAGCTGCTCAGGACACGTCAGGGTGCACTCGTCCCTGTTACGCAGTACGGAAGATCCTTCCATCGGATGCAACCCGAAACGCAGCGAGCCAGCAGACTGGAGAGCAGTCAGGGCCGTTTGGCTGCGAGCGCGTGAGTTCGACTTCGCGCGAGAGCCGCTTGATCACCGACCCCCGGCGATCGCGAATGACCACTCGCACTCGTACTGGGCCAGCCGAGGATTGAGATCGCTCCCCAATCTCGGCCACGTCCGATCCCGTCGTCGAACGTCGGCAGCGGTCCTCGATGCAGACCGTCACCGTCCGTGCTTCGGGAAGGGCAGCTTCGATGCGGCTGATATCGACGTAGACACCAGACCGGCAAGCCACTTCTGTGCAGCCGTTTGTGCCACAGGACGCTGCCAAGACAGCCAGGCCCACGAGCAGCGCCGCTCGCGTCAACGCGAGCATGGCCGCTCGGCATGGGCTGCGCTCTGGCCGCACACTTCTGGTTGCGATGCGGTGCCGGACTCTCAGCGCATGCGGTGCTGGGCGGAAGCGCTCCATTCCCTGCTTATGGACGATGTTTGGCTCCTATGTCCGGCATTGCTTCTGTGCTCCTGAACCGTCTGCGGAGGGCCGGGTGAGCCAGGCTGGGTTTGACGGAGACTTTGATCTGACCCGGTTTCGGTGGAGTCGGGGATCTGGAATCAGGCTGGAAGGATCGCCCCGACGCGCCCAGGACGCTGCGGCGGATCTGGCTGGCCGGCGAGATCGCCGACGTGCACCAGGAGTCCGGCGGCACCTACGGCGCGATGCGCGTGACCGCCGAGCTCAAGTACGGGCGCGGGATCTACGTCGGGCACAACGCCGTC